>NZ_JACIEU010000026.1 GCF_014197035.1 Sphingobium scionense
GGGCTTCATCTTCGTTCCTTCGTCACTACGACGAAGCCCAGATCCTCCTTAAATCACAACCTCAAATCTGTGCCATTGGTGCTGACGGCGGACAGAACCGGCAGAAGAGGCACCACCACCATCGCCGCGCGCCGCCGACTGGTTCTGGCGCCCTTGGTACGCCAAGCTCTATCTGGCCTTGGCTGTGCTTTACTGGATCGGCCTCGAACTGATGATCACCCTCCCGTATGACCAATGGAACATTCCCTTGGCCAATACGATGGTCCTGCTGATCTTCGTGTTCAATCCGGTCACGGTGGTTGCGGTCCTGGGATATGGCTTCCTGAAGGCCAAGGTCGCGTGCGGGGAATGGGTGATTACGCCGGGACCGCCGTCGCAACGGCCGATCCTTGACCCTTACACCGATCCGTCCGATCCACGATCGGGGGAAATTCATCTTCGACACATCGGAGTGATCCAGGATTAACATCATGGATCCCGTCGCTCTTTGAAGTTTGAATCCCCGTCAGCCATCCCGTTATCGCGATCGAACATCAGTCGTCCCGAACTGAGGATCGACGACTGCTCCATGGATGTGATCGGACCGGTTACATCGACGGTACCGCGACCAGCATCTGCCTGATTCAAATACCGGTTACGCAGGCCGTTATTGCCAAGCACACGTTCGCCCAGTTCACGGGTAAAAACGTCCTCTGGACGACTAGAGCGAGCGGCTGATTTCTCGGCGGACGCGATTGCCTCCCGAACATCATAGTTCACGATGTCGATCGAAGAGCGGGCCGAGACCGCCGCAATTCCTCGATCCGAAATGTCGGCGCTCAACTTGCCCGTCAACGAGCCTGTAGCGCTACCTTTGGCGTCACCTTTTTCCTCGCCGCCTTTGCTGCCCGAGCCAATTCCGCGCGAAGTTGAAGCTGTTAGATCGCCAGAGATACTCTGGCTGTCGGCTGTGGAATGCTCAGCCGACCGCGACAACGACCGTTGCCATCCCGTCTGCGCGATGATCGCGGTGACGTCGCGTTCCAGCGTATCGGCTACCTGCGGCTTCAGCCGCCAGTTGCCGCGCCGGTCCATCTCGAACCCGCCACGCAGCCAGTTGGCCATGGCAGCCTGACCCTCCGGGCCACTGCCGAGGAAATGCTCGATCGTGTCGGGGCCCGCCTGTTTGCCGGCCTCGAAGCGGGTGCTGGTGTCATTGCGCGCGGACCGGCTGAACCCGGTGCTGCTGGAGACGAGCAGGTCGTTGTGCGCGAAGCTGAACCTGGCATGCCCGCCGCCGGCGATGGCGCCAAGCTGGCTCTCGTTGATAAGGCCACCGCGCCACATCTGCCCCGCGAGTTCGGGCGTCAGATTGAGGCTGAGATCCCCGTTCTGGTCCATGGCAATCTGGCGCTTCGACATCTCGACCCCATGCGCCCGCAGCAGCGCCTGGGTGCGGGTAAGACGCTCCCGCTCGACGATCCCGGTCAGGCGTTCGTTGCGCGCGCGATCGGCGATGCCTTCCGCGCCGCCCTCGGCCATGTCGACCTGGTTGCCGGCGGTACCGGCAAGCGCGCGGATGAAGGAATCGAGACGCGCGGCTTCTCGCACCGATACACCGGCCGCCGCCGCCCCTTCGGCAAAGCCCGCATTGTCCGCCTGCCGCCGCTGTTCGCCGATCTGCGCGTTATCGCGCACGCCCTCTGGCCCGATCTCGCGCTGGGCGTCGAGCTTGCCCGATCGCTCGGCGAAGTCGTAGCCCGCGGCTTCGCGCGTGCGCCCATAGACACTCGTGCCCTCGCGCGCCGCCTCGGCGCTCGCACCATCGGCGGTCCCGACCTGGACGGCGGCATTGTAGCTCTCCAGTCCGCGCAGCACCTGCGCTTCGCTCCGCCCGGTCGCGCGGGAAAGCTGGCTGATCGCCGTCGAACGCGCTTCTCCCGAGAGGGCATTGATGAAGCCAATGCGCCGACTGGTCTCGGTGACGGACAGCCCGAGCATGGCTGCTGCCTGGCGCTGGCCCTGGTTGCCGCCGGTGCGATGCGCCTGCTCGGTCGCGACATTGCCGCGCTCGATGGCGGCGACCCGGTTCCCCGCATAATCGCGTCGTCCCTCCATTGCGCCGACCTGCTTCTCAGCCGCGGTCAGGTCGTTGCGCAGCATCTGCTCCTGGTCGAAGGCGTTGGCGGTCAGCTTGGCGAAGGTCGGATCGGCCCCGGCCTGGGCGATCACGGTCGATGCCTTGAGCGCCGCGTCCTTCGCGTCATAGCCGCTGCGCTCAAAGTGCCGCTGCGCGCCCGACTGCATCATGTCGTAAGCGCGCTGGTCGCCGAACGCCTTCCACTGCACCATGTTCTGCGCGAAGGCGGCAAAGGCCCGTTCGCCCGACTGGCCTTCCCCGAAATACGTCGTGCCCAGCTTTCGCAAGGCATCGCCCTGGGCGAAGTTATGGATGGCCGATGTCGCGGCATTGGCGCGAACGGCGCGGGCCGTCGCCGGATCGCTGAGGTCCCGCCCGGCGAGAGCAGGGGAGAGACCACCCAGTTCGCGCGCGGCGTCGGTCCGGCCAAGCCCGAACGCGGCTGTCCCGCTTGCACCGCCACCCTGTTCGCCGAGCACGGTGCCGGAGGAGGCGAATGCCCGGTCGAGACCGAAACTGCTGCGCTCGCCGAAGTCGCCGAACCCGGAGGATGCCGACCGCCGTGCAGCCGTCCCGCTCGCCGACGCCTGCGCTTCAAGTGCGGAGGCGTAGCCCTCGCTGGTCCCGACCGTCGCCGCTGCCATGCTGCCCTGGCCCTGAACCCCGAGCATGCCTGAGGTGAAGGCGGTGAACATGTTGCCCGAGAAGCGGAACACCGTGAACACGAACGCGCCCGCCAGGCCAGCGGCAGCAGTGCGGAACGAGCCGAAGATGGCGAGCGCCTTCATCGCCGCCGAGGGCGCGAGAATCCAGCTGTCGGCGGCGACATTGGTCGCGCGCAGTTCGGCCAGAACATCCATCGCCCGTCCCAGGGTGAGCTGGTAGATGCCGGCATCGATCACGCCCCACAGCGCGACGAAGACGAAGAGGCCGAGCGCGAAGCTTGCGACCCTGAGGTTGATCGGCGTCAGGATGAACAGCAGCGCGATCGGCATCATCATCAGCATGATCGCGAAGACCGAGGCGCGGATGGTCGGCATCCACTCGTTGGCGGTCGAGAGCGTGGCAAGCCCGTTGGACTCGATCGCGCGGTTGGCCATCACCCGCGCGGTGGCCGCTGGCGAATCCTCGAACAGCACGTCGCCCACGGTCTGGCCGAGCAGGATGTTGGTGAGGAACTTCTGCCGGCTCATCGACTGGCCCAGCATCATCTCGCCCAGGCCGTCGATCTGCTGGCGGCAGCGATCGCGCTGGGCCGTCTGGGTCACATCGAAGCCGGTGCGCGCGCAGACCTGTTCGCTGTAGGCATCGAACAGCGTGGAATCCGACAGGCGCTCGGAGATGTGGCTCCACGCCGCCTCGCAGCTCACCGTCGTTCCCGCCTTGTCGCTCGCCGTGAACACCGTCGAGAAGGTCGCAGGGCCCGCCATTGCCGCGAAGGATGCGGGAAGATCGGTGGAGGTCCGGAAAAGCTGATCGTCGTCGACGCCGTAGGCCGGGGAGACGCGCGCCACCGGATAGCACTGGCGTACATAGTCCTTCACCGTCGCATCGAGGAAGGTGTCGACCATCGGGCTTCGCGGAGAGACCGCGTTCAGGAAAAGGTCGAACGCGTGACCACCCGCTCCGAACTCGAGCTTGGCGTTGGGATCGGTGGTGTTGTCGTCGATCGTCTCGGCAAGCGCCCGCTCCATCAGGTTGGTGACGCCGGCGACCAGTACGATGAGATTGGGGACATCGCCGACCGGCTGGTAGGCGTTGCGCACCCGGTCGTAGACATGGACCGTGCCGGTCGTGGCTATCATCCCGGCGAACAGGCCGATGCCGACCAGCATCTGGAAGCCGAAGGCGACGAGCCCCATGCCCGAGCCCCGGATGCTGGCGATCACCGCGCCGAAGGCGATGCCCGTCACCGCGATGATCACCACCAGCGTCTCGTAGCGCGGATCGCCGAAGATCATCGCGATCAGGTGAAAGGCATCGACCGTCTCGGAAAAGCCGTCCCAGGTGTAGTAACTGGAATCGATCGCCAGCGCGGGCGTCGCGACAAGCGAGCCGGCAAGGATGATCAGCAGGCGAAGAAAGGAGCGCATGGCGGGCCTCACCGGTTACGATTGGCGTTGGCGCCCGCGGCATCGCGGGCGTCGCGGTCACGCTGGCGCACGACACCGGCATAGCTGGCGGAGAGGTTCGCCTGGTTCATCGCGGCCATGTAGGACTGGCGCATCTGCGCGCGCTGGCGCAGCACCTCGTCACGCAGTTCGCGAAGCTGCTCGATGCCCTTGGTGAGGATGCGCGTCTGGCACACGTTCGTATTCGCCGAGTCCGCCGCGCCCGCCGTAGTGACGCCGCGCTCGGCGTTCTGGAGGGCGAAGTCGATCGAGCGGGTCAGGTCATTGAGCATCTGGTAGGCGAGGGTGAGCGCCACCAGTTCGTCGGTGTCGGCGATGACGCTGTCGGTAAGGCCCTGGCGAACACCCCATTCGAGCAGGCGATAGACCGGCAGGGTCCGCACGTTGGCGACAAACTGCTTCTCCTCGCTCGTCAGCGCCGAGCGGGTGCGGATCTTGGCGGCGACCGATTCCATCTTCTCGCGCGCCAGTACCAGCGCGCCGCGACCGGCGCCGTTCACCGAGCAATCCGCGGCGGTGGCGGGAACGTTGAGCGCACGGGTCGGTACACGCCCGGTCAGGAAATCGTCGGCGCTTTCGGTGTCCTGATGCGGGCAGGCGGGAATGGCCGAGAAGATCGGCGCCTTGTCGTTCGCATCCCAGCGCATGTAGACGTCGCCGACCCGGGCCCGCATGACGCCCGCCCAGTCCGAAGCGCCGACCCGGGCGGCGGCATGCGCGAGGAGCGAGCCGGTCTTGAAGATCTCGGTCACTTCCGCCGGGCAATTCTCGAGCGCGTCCTTCAGGTCTTCGGTCGGATTGCCCTTGTTCGCCTGGAGCTTCTCGCGGCTCTGCTGCCAGCTGTTGGCATAGCCCTCGCGGATCGACTTGTAGCCGGTCATCTCCTCGAGGATCCCCGACATGTTGTCGTCGCCCTTGGCGATCTGCACCATGCGGTTGGCGAGGCGGCAGTCGTTCACCTGGATCGAGTTCAGGTAATTGGTCGCTGCCTCCATCTTCGAGATGATATTCCCCATCTTCTCGTCGAGGGTTTCCAGGAGATACTGGAAGGCGACCGCCGGCGCCGCCTGGAGGATCGTCTCCAGCTTTTCGACGAGATATTCCGGATCGAGGAACGACATGCCGCCAAGGAACATGTCGATGCCGCCGCAGCCCGCCTTCACCTTGGGGAGCGTCAGGCTCATGAGATAGTCGTCATGGACATCGACCCGGCCCGACATCCCGCCCGCGGTCACATAGCCGCGGGTCTGGTCCTCGAAGCTTCCCGGCGAGGTGTAGGTGACATTGTCGAACCAGCTTTCTGCCCAGCTCTGCGCATGGGCGGGAACCGCGTGGCCGCACGATGCGACCACCAGGAAGAGCAGGAAGGCCGCAGCGCGACGGTTCAGACGGTGTGGATTACATTCCATGGCGGGCATCCCGGTGAAGTGGAAAGGTGACGCGGCCCCGCCATGATCAGCGTCCCTTCGGGTTGGAGGAGGCCGGCACCCTCACGCCGACGATCCCGGTGAATTTGGACATGGCGCGCACACCGACGGTGGTCCGCGCCCCGGTCAGCATCCGGGTCGCGAGCCAGGCATTGCGCGCGATGTTGGGTCCGTGGTCCGTACCGATCGCGATCGGGACCATGCGGTTCGAATCCGTGGCCGCGCGAACCCACGCGACCGGGTTGCCGACCCAGGGGAGCCCCAGGCGCCCCGAGCGCAGCATCGCCTCCTCGGCGCCGATGGTACGAACCTGCCAGCCATAGCGGCCGCGGAATGCGAGAAGCTTCGTCCAGAGATCGCCGCAGGGCAGGCATCCGGGCGCCGTGCTCATCTCGATCACATAGAGCGATGCCTGACCACGCAGCATGGTCTCGAAGTCGGGCGGAAAATCGCGCGTCACCGGCACGCGCGATAGCCACCGGCGCATGTCGGCGGCCGTCGATACCGGGTGAATGGCGGCCCGCCTGGCGATGTCTCTGTTCGCCGCCTGCTGCGCTGAAGCCGGCTTCGCCGCGCAAAGCCCTGCGGTGATCAGCAGGGCGTATCCGAGGCGAACTCTCCCCAAGCAGTTCATGGCCGCGGCTCCCGTGCATCGACGAGATCGCCGCCGATCACGCGCGGATCGGTCGAGGAGACCGGACCGTTGGCGAGCGCATCGAAGAAGCCGTCTTCCTCGCCCGCAGCGGTCAGCCACTGCTCGGGGCGGATATCGCCGCTGAGCAGCCGGACCGCCTGGTAGGCCATCTGCGCGATGTTGGGGTATGTCTCGACGCCGGCGGCGATGACCATGCGCTGGGCGCTGTTCCGGCGGATGACCATGGTCGTCGGTGTCACCTCCACCCCGAAACGCTGCCCGAGCTCAGGCTTGCGGTCGAGATCCATGAGGCTGACCTGCCAGCCCATCTCGTCCTGGAAACGCTGGACGATCGGCCACTGCACGCGGCAGTAGCCGCAGGACGCGCGCGCGAACATGACGAGCGCGAATTCTCCCGCCTTGGCGCGCAGATACTGCCGGCGCAGTTGGTCCTTCTGCGCGCCGAGCACATCGCGCGCCTCGCCGACCATCGGGTTCGCCGCCCTCGCATTGAGCTCGGGATGTGTGAGCATGGCGAGCTGGGTGACCCCTGCGAAAGCGCGGGCCTTGCGCCGTGCGAAATCCTGCAGCCGCCAGAAATCCGATACGGCCTCGACGGTAAGCACGGTCGCGGCATAGTCGCGCTGCTGTTCTATCAGCGTGCGGATCTTCGGCGGCGTCCAGGTCGCCAGTTCCGCCATTGGCGGGATCACCGGTTTTACCAGCGCGTCCGGATCGGGCTTCTCCTCCTTGGCCTTCTCGACCTTGGGCGGCGCCTGATACCACCAGTAGCCGCGGCTGCCACTTTGCGGGCCGGTACGCCCGGCCGCCTGCGCCAGCGCTGCCTGGGTGGGCAGAAAAAGGGCCGCGGCGAGGGCAAGCCGCCGCCTCACAGCAGCTTCTCCATCCGCGTCAGACGATCGATCGCGACCGGCCCGTAATAGCGGCTGTCATATCCATCGGGATGTTTCGAGCCGACGAAGATCATGCCATCGGGAATGTGCGTGACGCCCGGGCGCCAGTGCGTCAGCGCCTTGCCGCCGCGGCCGACCGGCTTGCTGACGCCCATCAGGCGACCGTGGCAATAGTACCAGCCATTGCCGGGCTGGCCCAGGCGAACGGTCTTCTCGATCATGACGATCGGCTCGCCCGGCATGCAAAGCGCATATTTGGTGACATTTACCGGTCTGGGACCCGCCACCGGGTCTGACAACATGAACGATACGAGATCGCCGCGCCCGATCGGGCCGGGCGCGCGATGCACCACCCAGGCATCGATCGACGGGGTCATCACCAGCGTCATGTGCGGCATCGCCCACCAGGCGAAGAGACCGATCGGGAGGACGATACCGTAGGCTTTGAACAGCTGCTCGGGCCGCGCCGGCTGGCCAAGGCCACTGGCGCCGAGCGCCACGGCGGCGCGCAGCGGCAGATCCATGGCCTCGCGCCAGAGCCGCTTACCGGCGCGCCAGGCGAGCGAGAGCATCCCGCACCTCCTCTCCGCCGCCGAGGCGGCCATATTCCTCGAGCAGCCCGTCAAGCGCCGCGTCGCCGAACACGAGATGCGGCGCGCGCGGGGCCGCTTCGTCGCGCTCGCAATAGGGCTGGGTGGGATCGCCGGGGACCATCGCCAGTGCCGGCACCCGGGTGACGCCATGCTGGCGGAAGACCAGCGGATCGACGATCAGCTGCACGTTACGCATCGCGCAGCCGGGCCCTTCGCAGCCCGGATCGATGCGCAGGATCGCCGCCGACAATTTCGCCATCGGCGCGACCTTCCGCATCCCGCCTGGCATTCCCCGAAACGCCATGACGCCGCCGGCACGCTCAAGTTGGCCCGCATAAGTCCGCAGCGTCGCGACCGGCATGGTGGACGACACGAACAGCACCGGCACCCAGCGCGTCTCACCACCAGCGGAGACCACGCCGGCCAGAGCCGCGGCTTCGGGCTGCTCGAGTCCCAGCGCCTGCGCGACCCGGCGACCGGCCGTTTCCCGCTCGGCGGCGAGCGCTTCGCGCGCGGCCGCGACGTCTCCTTCCGCGCGTTTGACCATGGCGGGATCCGTCTTGCGGCGGCGAAGCCCTTCGAAAGCGCGCCGCTGCGTGGCGGTGTCCGGCTTCGTCGGCAGAACGGGCGAGGGGATGGTGCGGTCCTTCGCCTTGCCGGCTGCGCGCTTTACGCGCTCCATCGCGTCCGCGCCATGGTCCTCGATCCGTGTGCGGGCGTTTTTGTGCTGTGCCTGTTCAGTCGCAACCGGCGGCTCGTTAGCCTCTGCGACGGTCGCCAAACAGGTGGACCCGACCAAGTAGACAGGGCAAGCCACGAGGAGGGCGCGCCTAGTTGCTGATCGTCTGCAAATAGGCATCGATCTTGTCCTTCATGTCGATCTGGATTTCGCTCTGGGCGCGCGCTTCGATCTCCTCGTAATATTCCGAGAGATCCATCCTGCTGAAATCGAGCGCCTGGAATTCTTCCGCGGTGAACCCGCGGCAGTAAGGCTTCTTCGCCGTGCCCCAGCCCTTCTCGGCGAAGCTCTTGAGCTGGGGCCGTCCCTGTTCCTGGATGATGCGGCCAAGCTTGGTGTTGAAGCAGCAGTGGCCTTTCGCCTTCTGCACGCAGATGCCGAGGATCTTCGAGGAGCAATAGCTGCCCACCTCGTGGCACATTCCCGAGCCGCGCAGCATGCCTACTTCCATGTCCTCCTGGTCGCAGCCCTGCAGCAGCACCTCGATCATGAAATTGACGGCAAGGCTGATCGCGATCGAGGTGGGATCGAGGCCGACGATGATCGCATTGGCGCCCGCGCTTGCCGCCTGGCTCGCGGTCGCCCCCGCCTTGAAGGCGGTGTAAGCCGCTTTAAGCCCCGTGAAGACGCCCTTGGCGACGGCGATCTTGGTCGAGATCGACGAGATCGAACCGCCCATGCCGTCCTTGACGATCTTCCCCTTGTCCTTGCAGCAGTTCTGGAACGTGGTGCTGAGACCTGCGGGGCGACAGCGCGCGGCGCGGCCCGAAAAGATCTCGATCGTACCCAGGCAATTGCCGTCCGCATCGACGCCGCCGTCGGCCTCGACCCCGGGATCGTCGAGCGCCGCGTCCTCGACGACAGGATTGGCGCTGGTGTCGATGCAGGTGTTGGCCGAGCAGGCGGCCGCGCCGCCGCTCGCGGGAACCTCGCATGCGTATTGATCGCCGAGCGGGCAGTGGAGCGCGCCTGCCGTGTCCGCCTCGCACGTCGTCTGGCCGATCGGGCACATCCATCCACCCGAAGCGGTCAGATGGCAGGCGGCCGTTTCGCCTTCGTCGGCCGCATCGCCGTTGCCGTCGAGATCAACGGCGCAAAGCTGCTGCGCGGCCGCGCCTGCGGGAAACACCAGCACGCCGGTCATAAGCAGCATGGCCGCTGCAAGGTGGGACCGCACGGCACTCATCGCACGCTGCTCGTGCAGACCATGTCCGCCCCGCCAAGGCGCACCGTCTGCATCATCACCGCCGCCTCGGGAAAATCATCGAGACAGCCGCAGCCCTCGACGAGCTCCTCGCCGTCCCCGGCCGGGCAAACGTTGCTGTCCTGGCAGGTGCGGTAGTAATAGTCCCAACCTGTCGGATCGGTCTGCTTCGATCCGGTTACGCCATCGGGGGCGACTGCCGTGTTCCCTTCCGCCTTGCGGGTCTTGCAGATCGGCTCGCAGGCGCTGACGCTGCCGCGATCGGGCATGGAGAAACTGCGGGTGGTGAGGCTGTAGCTGCCGTCGGTATTCGCCACCCGGTCGGCTAGCAGGGTCTCGGTCGAGTGGTCGATGATATAGGCGCCGCGCGAGAGATCGGGCTCGGCCGATGTTCCCAGATCGACGGTGCACCGGTAGGTTCGCTCGCGCAGGAAGAAATCGCGAGCGACCTGCGCGGTGCAGGCGCCGGTCCCGAACACCCGCGTCTGCGGCAGCGGGGATAGGCCGGTGTTGACGCCGCTGCGAAACGTCGTAACCCCGTCGACCACTTCATCCTGCAGCCGGCAGGCATCGTTTGCCCCATAGCCGGAACAGGTGTCGACGAGCTGCTCGCTCGTCTTGCATCCGGTATCGACGCTGGCATCGATCGCGGCATAGGCTTCGCCGCCTTCGGCCACCGCAACGCGCAGCCAGATGTCATGATCGCCTTGTGTCATCCGCGAGGTCAGATCGAGCGCGGGGTTCAGGTAGAAAGCGCCCTTCTTCTCGCATTTGCCCGGCGGCAATCCGGTCCCGGTCCAGCTCTGCGGCCCGGAACCCAGCAGTTCGCCGTCGATGCGGATCTGCGCCCAGTCATCCGCGCCGAAGCGGGTGAGGAGGACCTGGCGCAGGCGGTCGCTGTCCTTGACCCGCAGTGTCATGTGGAAATCGAAGATCGAGCAGGATCCGCCCGAGAGGCTGTTGTCGGACGGCGAGCCCATGAGGAAGGTGACGTTCTGGGAGCCCGTGACAGAGGTCGCATAGCCACCCGCGACCCGGTCGATGATCTTCTCGATGGTGATTTCTTCCTGGGTGATCTGCCGGGTGATGGTGCAGCTACGGCTGACTTCGGACGTGCCGGTGCCGGTCGAGGAGGCGGCGAGTGCCTGGAATACGCTGCTGGCCTGCGCGGCGGCGGAGGCGTCGCTCGAGATGGCGCCCGGATTGCTCTTGTACGCGGTGGCGCCGACATCGGACTGCGCTGTGCACGAGGTCGTCTGGGCGCCGGTGTAACGGATGACCGGCCCCTCGATCGACGCTTGCGAAACGGCGATGCGCGCGTCCGACGTGGTGAGCGCGCCGACGACGCCGCCGCCGAGGTCCTTCAGCACCGAGGCGATGTTGCCCCACACCAGGTTATTGCCGCAGCTGTTGTTGACGCAGTAACAGCCGGCAAGCTCGGTCAGATCGACCTCGCTGAGCTTGAGCGCTCCCGAAGTCGCGGTATCCCAGCGGAAGAACCGGCAGGCATCCCACGTCCCCGGGGTGCAGGAGATGATCCCGTTCGCGCAGATGCCCGAGGTCACGACGGGTACCGTCAGCGCCTCGTCGAAGCTGCCGTCGAGATCGCTGTCCCGCGAAATGCTGAGCGTCCCGATATCGCCGGTGGTATTCGGCTGCGCGAGCAGTTCCAGATAAGTCGCGGTTTTCTGGCAGGCGAGATCGGGAGTGAACGCTTTGGAGGAGTCCACCGTGGTGATGCTCCGGCCCGCCAACCCCGGCGTCACGTAGTTATCGAGCAGCGCATCGCTCTCAGCGCTTTTGGCGCGCGCGGCGGCGGCCGCGGCGCGGGCGCGGTCCTCCGGCGTCTGCGCGTGCAGCGGCGCGCAAAGCCCGAGTACCGTGACAAGGAGCAGGGCGCGCGCCTTCATGGCTGGATCTCGCCTGGAACCACGCCGCGCGAGCCGCGACGCAAACGAAACAGCAGGACGCCGCCGTCGCTGACCGGCCTCTCGGCCCTGAACACGGCCTGCCCCTCGAAGACGGTCAGCGTGGCCGCGACGACAGACGGCGAGGAGGGGAGCACCGCCTGTCCATCGTCTGTGTTGAAGGCCACGCCGACCGTCCGACCGACACCGCAGGGGGGAAACGGTGCCGGTCTGACCGCGATGGAAACGCTCGGGCTGAGGGGCTGACGGGCAGGCCACCGGCTGATCCCGGGCGTTTTCACGCGGTTGTCGGAAGGCGACCTGCTCACGGCGTCGATACTCCCGCGCAGCAGATCGTCTTTTCAAAGAGCATGAACTGGGCGTTGTCCTTGCCTGGCGCGTGCTTCGCGCTGGTCCAGAGCGCACCGGGCCGGCCGACATTGACGCAGCTGCCGCCCTTGACCGGCTCCATCAACTGGAACTTGTAGCGGCTCTTGGTCCACACCGGTTGGGGGATGAAGGAGCAGCCGTCGGCCGAACTGATTGTGAGCGCGCCGAGCCTCCCCATCATGAAGAGGCCGCGCGCGGCAAGTCCCGCCCAGGCCTCGACGCTGTCCCCGAAATGAATGTCGCCCGCAACCGGATAGGTTGCGCCCCACGAGCCCATGCACCAGAACAGCGGATCGACGACCTTGCCCGCGGCTGCCGCAGCGCTGTCGGCCATGCAGGCAAGTCCCGCGGCCGGATTGCCGAACAGGATCGCCTCGGGCTGGATGATCGCGCCGAGCGTTGCCGATTGCCAGGTTGGCAGGACTTCGGTGATGAGGGCGACGTCGAAGCCGTCGTCCTCGATGCACGGCAGGTCGGTGAACATGTCGAGCATCTTCCAGACCGGCGAGATGTAGTAGTGCATCTGCGCGAACATCTTGCGCGTGTTGGTGCCGTCGGCGAGGCTGCTCTGGCTCCCCTGCAGCTTGCCGCCCGTCGGCATGATGTCCGCGCCGAGCGCCATCATGCAGCCCGGTTCGGTCACCACATCGACCATCCTGTTCGGCGACCAGAAGCTGACTTTCACCCCGAACCAGAAGGTCACGCCCTTGCGACAGGCGCAGAGCGGCTTGGAGGCCGACTGGGCGTCGAGCGCCTTGCCGAGCGGTTCACTGGGGCCGACCTTCACGCCGCCGATGGTGATCGGGAAGATGCAGTTCCAGCGCACCTTGGTGATCGGGTTGAACGCCGTGCCCGCTTCGCATTTGGACGCATGGGCGGGAGCCGCGACCGCCAGTGCGGCAAAGCCGCAACCCAGCGCGAGCAATCTGCGAAGCGACAATAGTTTCATCGCACTGCGCTCCGGTCGGTTTTGCGCCTGTCGACTTCGGTAAGCACGAGCTTCTGGCCGTCCTGCGCGACGATCACCGGCGCGACGGTCAGGCCGAGCCGCGCCTTGACGCGTTCTTCGAGTAGGAACAGCGCGCGGCCGTGCCGTTCGCCCAGGGTGATCACATCGGCATCACCGGGGCCTCCTGCTGCAAGCAGGATGAAATCGGCCGGTCTTGCGGTGCGTAGCGCCCAGTCAAGCTCGCGCGGATGCACGACGATCAGCCGCTGGGGCAGCGACACGTAGGCGAGCGGGTTGAAGCTGTAGCCCTTGGCATAGAGCAGCTTGCCCTCTGGCAGGCGGATATCCTGGTCGAGCGTATAGAAAGGGACCACCGTGCGGGTCCGATCCGCGTGGGCAATTCCGAGCGACGCCGCCTTCATCGCCGACCAGCGCTCGCGCGGGCCGAAGGCCCTCGTCATTTCGGGAACGCGCGCCGCCTGGCCCTCGATCTCGCGCAGCGCGTCGGGTTCTGCGATCGGCCAGGTCCGACCGATGGTGCTGGTCTCCGCAAGGGCCGCTGTCGAGGTCGCGAAGGGAAGGGTCAGCGTCGCCAGCGCGTACACGACTTGGTTGGGGCAATGTGTAGACCTAGCGACCATGACGACGTCTCCATCCAGGCTGGCCGCCATCGCGATCCTCGCCGATCGCCGCGCTGATCAGCGCTGCAGTCGCAATGATCGCGGTAATGACGACGAGCAGGCGGAACCGATCGGGCACGGCGGGCAGCTGCCAAGCGATGCAGGACTGCACCAGCAGCAGGCCCTGGCTGCCGAGCACCAGACGGATAGGCCCCGGGGCCGGTGTCGAGGAGAAGATACCGTTCACCGCTGCCTCCACTGCCGCACCTGCGCCTTGAGGCGCTCGCCTATCTCGTGCCAGGGGACGAGGGTGAGACCGGAACTCGCTGCGCCAAGACCGGCGGTTACGCCGATCGCGACGGCGCTTTGGAACGGAGCATCGAGGGTTCCGGAGAGGGCAAAGGCCAGAAGCGAAGCGTTCGCGATGCTAACACCCAGAAGATTGATGTAGCTCAGCCGCGCATAGCGCCGTTCCGCTGCGATCACCGTCACGATAGCGTTTGCCACCGCTTCCATGCCGATCACCTGGTTCTCCAGGCTTCGCGCACAGGCGAGAAGGTCGCGAAGATCGTGGGCCGGATCGCCCTTCGCGCTCATCGTGCCCTCCACGGCCGCAGGTGCGACACCAGCTTGCCGCAGGCGCCGGAAAGACCGATCAGCAGCATGCCGCTCGCAAAGCAGGCGGCCGCGACGATGATCCCGGCGCGCAGCGCGGGCAGGACCGGCTGGTGAAGCGCGAGGCCGGCGATCGTGACCAGCGCGCCCATCATGAAGGTTTCGATGGCGACCAGCCGCAATCGCCAGCGGATAGCTGCTGCTTCTGCTCGCTGGGCCACGCGCGCTTCGATGGCGGCCTGCACGGCCGGGTCCTGCTCCCAGTCGAGCAGCAGCTGGTCGGGATGCGGGGAGGGCGCGCGTGTCATGCCGAGGCCCCATCCGATTGGCCATCCCAACAGCGCTCCCGGCCGCCGGCATCACCCAGGATTTGTACAGGATCGACGCCGGCCAGTTCGCACACCGCTTCCAGCGGGCTGCGCCCGGCACGCAGCAGAGCCTCGAAGGCGGCGACCTCGCCTGGCGCCGAGGTGTTGATCCAGTAGCTGAAGGGATCGACGACCAGCCGCGCGATCCCCAGGCCAAGCGGCGAATCTATGAACACTTCGGAATAGTTCGGCTTGGCGTTGCGCACCGATTTGAGGAGGTCGAGGACGAAGCCCGAATAGTCGAGGATCTTGTTGTCGACTGCCTTGTCGTAAGTCGAGCCCTGCAGCAGGAATTTCGTCGCCGCATTCTCGAGGATCACCTGGCCGGTGCCGCCGAAGAGCGTCAGATCGTTCATGCTCTGAAGGACGATCCCGAAGCTGCCCTGGTATTTGCGCGCCCGGCGATAGCCCTGGCCGAAGGCTTCGGCGAGACGCGAGAGATCCTGCCCGTCGCTACGCGTCATGAACTGGGCGGCCTCGTCGCACAGCACGAAGCGGGGACGGCCGCGGTCGGAGAGATAGAGCTCCTGGGTGACGGCATTGACCACCACCATGACGATGACATTGAAGAGGTCCGGCAGCGCTTTGAGCCGTTCGAGCTCGAGCACGACGAATTCGTCGCTGCGGATATCGAAGGTCGAAGGCCCGTTGAAGAAATGGCCGTAAGCGCCCCCGGACCCGAAATCGCGCAGGTTGAAGGCGAGCTCGCGCGCGACGGGCACGAGATGCTCGACGCGGTCGAGGTCCGAGACGGCGTTCTCGGGATAGCGGCCGAGCCACTCGCGCACCGCATCGATGCCGTCCTCGCCGCGCCCGCCATCGACTGTCCACTGGACAGCGGACTTGAGGAGATTCCACTGCGAGGTGGTAACGGGCTTGCGGGTGGCGGCGTTGGCCATTTCCGCGACGATCGCGACCGCCATGGCGATCGCCGACTGCTTGTCCTCGCCGTCGAGCGCGAGCCCCATGTCGAAGGGGTTGAGGACGAGCCGTTCCTCGCCGATGTCGATGTAGCGGCCCGAGCACAGCGTGCAGAGCTTGCGATAGCTGCCGCCGATATCGATGATCCGGATCAGCGCGCCTTGCGCGTAATATTGCTGGCACAAGTTGTTGAGCAGGAAGCTCTTGCCCGCGCCGGACTCGGCCGAGACGATGAAGTTGTAGTTGTTGATCCTGGGATCGAAGAGGTCGAGGGTGATAAGCTGACCCTTGCGGCCCACGTACAGCAGCGCCGGGCGCCCGCCCCCGCGAAAATCGGTCTGCACCGGCGCCATCAGCGTCGCCGCCTTGACCGGCATCCGGAAATCGCGCTCGAGCAGCTTCATCGTGCGCTTTTCGGGATAGAGGCCGAAGGGCAGGCTGGCGGCGAGCAGCACCGGCAGCAGATAGCTCTCCTCCTGGACCATGAAGGGTAGCGGTTCGGACTCCCACAGTCGCTTGGCGCGCGCGGCCATGTCGCGCGCGTGCGCACTGTCGCGGCCCAGCACCCACATCGTCGGGATCACCGCAACGAACCGGCTGTTCGAGGCCTCGTCGAGGATCCAGCCGATCTCCTCGATCTGCTTGCCGACCTCGACCGCGAAGCTGCCCGCTGCCTTCTGCGCGGAGAGGATCTGCGCGCGCTTGTGAATCTCGAACTGCGAATGGTCGAACAGCACCGAGAGACAGGAGAGGAATGGCCCGCCGATCTGGTCGCTGTCTTCGGCGCTCCCGCGCATGCCGCCCATCAGCCGGTTGGCGCGCTCGGCGGTGATGCGCCGCGCCGGCGCCTTGGGCGTCAGGCAACGTGCGACCTGGTTGCCGAGGAAAACTTCCGGCCCCTCGAAAAAGAGGTCGGGCCCCGCCTCGATGATCTGGCGGGCCACCGAGGGTGCGGGCATGCCGCCGACCCCATCCTGTAGGAAAACGCCGGGCGCAGACGCGAACACGCCGTTGAATATCCGCCGGTAGAAGCTGACAAGCTCCGATGGCGGCAGACGGCGGATGCCCATCTTCGCCAGTTGCTCCTCGACCTGCCGACGAAGGTCGGCGCCCAGCTTCACCCGTGTCTTCACCGCGAGGAACAGGCGAAAGTCGCGCACCGGGATACCGTGCAGGGAGGCGAGCCCGCGGGTTCCGGCGCGCAGATAGTCTGCGGTCCGCCGCGCCGAGGCCTGCACCAGCGGATCGGGCCGGACCTTGAGGTCGAGATAGGCGTCGAGCGCGGGGTCTATCAGCGGATCGGCGAAGGTGATGAGTTGCAGCACCGTCCCTTCGGGGAAATGGATGTTGAGCAGTCCGAGCAGCGCCTGCTGGACATGGGCGAACATGTAGGCGGCGGGAACGAGCTCCCAGGCCTGGCCCCAGCCATCGTCGATGCACAGGAACGCCTCTTCCTCCTCGACCCAGGCCAGCATCGGCAGGAAGTCGGAATAGGCATCGCGCGTCACCGTCGCGCGCAGGCGCTGGTAGCTGAGGCCGCCCCGTGTATTTCGCGCGCTCATGGCCGGCTCTCCGGTTCGAGGGCGTCGCGGCGTGCACTGGTGGCCAGCTCAGCGGTTCCTGCAGGATCGCTCTCGCGCGTGGTGCGCAACACCGACGGCGCGGGAACCCGGCCGCCGGGTTCGACCAGATAGTCGCCGACGACCCATATGGCCTTGTCGACGATCGAATAGATGTAGCGCGGCATATAGAGGCGACCCGGCCGCTGCTTGTCCGCATAGGGAAGGATCAGCGTGCGCACCGTTCGCGATGGCCGCAGCATCGGCGAGGAAGGGCTCTCGACCACTGCGCCGATGTTGGTGACAGCGGGTTCGGCAAGGGCAGGGGTCTTTGCATCGCGGCGCTTGGGCTCTGCTGCCCCTGACGCTTTTCCCGTCTGGAGCAGCTTGCGGTCGTTGGTAACGGCCGGATCGGACTTGGAAGATCGTCCGGCCAGCGCGTCGGCATAGGCCTGATCGGGATGGATGCACTGGCCATGGTCGCTGTTCTTGCAGGAGAACTTCTCGCTGTAGGGCGACATCACCGAACCGACCGCAGCGCAGCTCGACAGGGACAGACCGATGAGGGGGAGAGCCAGCAATGCGGGACGTAGCGTGGTCATGTTCCTGTCTCCGGTTGGCGAGTGTCAGAATTTGGCGGCGGCGCCGGGCTTGATCTCGAGGGTCACGCCCTCCTGGATCACCACGACAACGTCCTTGGCGGCGCCGACTTCGACGATGGGCCCCGCTTGCCGGGCGAGATCGAGGTAGAAGTCGGTGAGTTTGTCCGAGGACTTGGAAAGGCCCCCGGCGATGCCGGTCTTGGCGGCGTCCGCGGCATCGAGCGTGCGTACCGAGCCCAGCGCCGAGGTCGACGTGCTGCCGAAGGTGCTTTCGACCGATTGCGAAATGCCGCTGATGGTGCCGGCGATGAAAGCGCGGGCGAGCGTGGCACCGGCGCGGGTCACCACCTTGCCCGACAGGCCCTTCTTGCCGTCGGTATCGACGAAGAAGCCTTTGACGGGCTGATCGACCACCGAATGCTCGTCGAAATCGACGCAGGACAGCGAGACGAGCTGGATTTCCACCCGCTCCTTGGCGAGGCTGCCGGTGGCGTTGCCGATGACGAAGCAGCCGGCAAGGTTCGCCTTGACCTCATTGGGCAGGACTGCGGGCGCCTGGACTCTCGCGATGATCGGCTCGGGATTGCTCGTGGCGTCCCGGCTCGCCAGCGCGTCGATCCCGGTCAGGAGCCGCGCCTTCATGAAACCAGGCGGTAAATAGATCGTCCGATTCTTTTTTTTAGACGACGCCGAGGCATCGGCGGTGCCCTGAGGCCCACCCGTGCGAATGACCGCACCCGTGGCCGAGCCGATCGCGCCGACCGTCTTCTCGACCGGCGGTGCGGGCGGCGCTACAGATACGGGAGCCGTCGGCGGTGCGGGCAATCTGTTGGCGTCCGCGGAAATGTCGCCCGTCTCGGGAGGATAGGGCAGGGCCGGAACGGTATCCGGCAGTGCAGGCGGCAGATCGCCATCGCTGCCCTGGTTACCCGCAGCCGCCTTGCTGCCGGGAACCACCTTGCCTTCCTCGATGGCGCTGACGCGGTCTCCGAGCAGTTGCTGGCCGTCGAGCACTTTCTTGAGGTCGCCGCGCAGCTTCACCTCGAGGCTGTCGCCGCGTAGGCCCGCGCCCATGTTAAGCGAAGCGGCGGGATCGGCGCTCTTCACCTCTTCCTCACGCCCCGAGGCCATGTAGAGCGCGAAACCGAGCGCACCGACGGCGGCGGCGACCGCGAACTGCCGCGCGCGCAGCTTCTGCTTCGCGGACAGCCGGTCCCACTGTGCTTTCCAGTCAGGAAGACCAAAGACCGCGCCAATCCCGGCACGAGCCAGCGCATCCTCGCCTTCGCGCGCGGCCTGTTCGGCCAGGTGCGCCTGGTAGGCCGAGTGCTGATCCGGCGCGCCCGCCGCCCTGTCGTCCGGCCCGTTCATTGAACCGCTCCCCGGCGTACGACCACGAGGCGGGCGGTTTCTCCGGCCGCCAGGCGCACCCGGTCGAGGGTGATCGCGAAGATACGCTCGCCGAGACCGGCATCGACCAGCTGGCGCTCGTCGAGAACGATGGGCGCGGCGGCCTGTAGCCGGTATTCCGAGGCGGAGAGCCCGGTGCCTTCGATGGCGATCCGGCGCTGCTCGGTCAGCGAAAGGGCGGGCAGAGACGCAAGCCGTATCGCCACGCCCGATGGCGCGACCTCGCTGAAAGTCGCCGGGACATGATCGTCGAGGAGCGCCATCGTCACCGAAACCGCGCGGTCCTCGTCGGCGAGCGCGGCAAGCAGATCGCTGTTCGCCTGCGCGCGCTGGCGGGCGCCCGGCACAAGCAGCACGGTCTGCGCCGGGATCTCGGCGGGCTCGGCATAGAGCGGATAGGTCGCGCCGTTGCAGGTGACGAAGAATTCCGCAGGCTGGGTCACATAGGTCCGCGTGACCTGGCCGGCGTCGTCGACCTCGCGGGTCAGGAACTTTATCCAGGCGTCCGCGCCGCCCTTCTCGACGGCGAGACCCTTCTCGGCCGAGAACTTGACGTCCTCGATCTCGCCGCCCTCGCATACGACATGATTGATGTCGCGGTTGGAGAGGCGGATATGGCTGGTCTGGTCCGGTAGAGCCTGGATACCCTGTGCCGATGCCGGCGCTGCCAGGAGCAGCAGGCAGAGCATCGGGGCGCGGCGCAGCGACGCGCAGGGGTCAGCGTGTTTCAGCATCGAACTGCTCCTCGGAAAGACGGGTCAGCCAGAAGCGGCCGTTCTCGATCCGGTAGCCGATCCGCAGAACGCCCCGGAATTTGCGGATCACGCCGCCGATGACGCGGACTTTCTCCACCGGCACGAGGATCTCGTGGGGCGTCCAGCGCACCGGCTGGTCACCCCGGATGTAGGTGGCGATCGACAGGGTCGGATTATCGGCCAGTTCGTCGAGCACGCCGTTCAGGCTGTCGCGCATCGCGCCATAGGCGGACGGATGGACAAGCCCGAGAAGCTCCTGGAACTGGCGGTCGGCCGAATAGGCCGACCAGGTTCCCGATAGCGCGACGATGTTGCGCGTCATCGCGACGAGATAAGCTTCGGACGGTTTGCTGCCCGAGACGTAGAGGTCACCGGACGCGCCAAAGGGAACGACCACGGTGCGCGCGTTCTGGTTGGTCGTGTAGATGACCGCTCCCAGCACGACCGTGACGCCAAACATGCCGACGACCGCGACCTTGAGCAGCCGGTTCTCCTCGAAGAGGTTGGCCGAACCCTGCAGATAGCGATGGATGCCGAAGCTCGCCGGTTTACCCAGCAGCGGATCTTCGGCCGCCCGCTTGCGTGAGAGGATACCCATCGCGCCTACTCGAAGAAACGGGTCTGGGTCGGACCCGGATAGTGGGGGAAGGAAACCAGGCCCCAGCGCCAGGCGAGGTGGGACAGGTAGCCCCTGGGCTTGCTTCGCTTCCACGGGATGAAAAGGAGAAGGGCGGCGATGAGTGCCCAGCCGACAAATCCGCCCACGATCGCGGCCACGAACACGCTCGAGGTCGCGAGCAGGAACTCGTCTGATCCGAACCACAGGATCTGGACCGGCCGATGCAGATATTGCGGAAGGCGCTCGTCCATGTGCCCTTCTCCTCCTGCTTCATGACACCTTGCGAAGGTGTCGGTTTCCGGGGGCCGACCATCGGCCCCCAGCACGGTGCCGGCGCGGGGCGGGCCTGGCGGATCAGCCAGGTGCGCTCCGCGCCCGGCGTCTCAGACGACCATCCCGAAAGTCTGGAGGATGGAATCCGCCTTGATCAGGCAGACGGCCGCGACGATGGTCGGGATGCCGATCATGATGTTCGAGAAGAGGCGCGAGACGCCGAACAGGAAGGCGGCGACGCCGCCTACGAAGCCCAGCGGGCCCTTCACGCCCTTGTTCACGACGATATCGTAGATGTCGTAGCCGAGATCGCCCTGGGCCGGCGCCGAGAAGGCATGGGCCGGGCCGGCGATCAGGGCCATCACGCCCAAAGGGAGGCCGATATTCGCCGCCGCGAGAGCCTTGTTACCGAATGTACGCATCATGGCATTGCTCCAAGAAGGAGCCGTCCGGACATTCGCCTGCCGGCATCGACTGGGATCGGTGTCGGCCGGGGCGTCGGTGGACGGCTCCATGAGCCCGCCGCCGCCGGCATCCTGGTTCACCCGCCCCGCCGGGATCGGCGCAGGCTGGATGCCCTCCGGAAAGAGATCGTCGCTTTGCGCGACGGTGCGTCTGAACTCAGCGCGGCGCATCGGTTGCGGCCTTCGCCAGGGCGGGCTTCGCGTGCCGGTCGAGGAACGCCTCGAGTTCGGCCTGCTGGAAGCCCGAGATGAGCTTGCCGTCCGCGATGAGGGTCGGCGTTCCCGAGACACCCACCCTGGCGACCAGTTCGGCATCGGCGGCGACCTTGTCATGGCCGGCCGCGCATTGGCGCAGAACCGGCGGGGTTTGGCCCGAATAGGCGGCCTTGAAGGCAGCCTCGCGATTGGGCGAGCACAGGATATGCTCTGCCTTGGCCGCTGCGGTCGGGTGGATGCCGCTCACGAAGAAGATGAGCCGCCGGACCGGCTTGCCTTCGGCTGCCTTGGCGTTCCAGTAGCGGTCGAGCGCCTGGCAGTAGGGGCAGTCGGGATCGGTGAACTCGATCACCGTCGGCGCGTCCACCGGACCGATCGCCAGGGCCTTGGCCGGATCGATCGCCTTCAGGCGCCGGCTTGCGCCCCGTTCCTGGGCAAGCGCCGTCAGGTTCACGCCATTACGATCGTAGACCGTGGCGAACAGAAGATGCTCGGTCTGCGGCGCGAAATAGATGATCTTGCCGCCTGCGGTGGCCTGATAGAGCGGTCCCTCGACCGGTGCGGGACCAAAGTCCTCGAAGCGCAGGTTGGTGAAGGTCTGGTGCAACTGCTGCTCGGCTTCAGCCTGCGCGTTGGCCAGCGGGTCACCGTGAGCCTGCGCTCGCGCAGCGTCTTGGGGCTGGGCCGCGACATGCTCCGGCTCACCGGCATGGGCGGGGGCAGCCGACATGAGCGCCAGCGCTGTGACACCAGCCACGCTTGGAAATAAACCCGGCCGCTTCGGCCATGTTGATTTCGCGAGCAGGCCTTCCCGCTGCGCCGTAGGGTGCCCGGTTTCGAGCACAGGAGCTAACCTGGCGGCCATCGCCAATTCACGAGGATTGTGGAACATTGGCACACGCCTCCTTCTTCCGGCGCGTGCGATTCCGCGCGCCGGCTTTCGTCATGCGGTTCTGGCTGGGAGCGTGGTTTGGGCTGCGCTCGCCTTCCCCGTGGTGATCGGATGGATGAAGGATGAAGCGAAGAAATAACCCGCACAATAGGCAGGGTACTGAGATGCCGGTTCGGAAATACAGTGCCGGAATCGGCACGTCAGTTCCGCTTTTCGTGCCCTGCGACGTCGATTTTACCGTCTTGTCTGTGGGAGCGCTGTCGCACGACGGTTCGCTTCGATTGCGAATCAGCCAGGGAGCCTCGGCATGAGGACTTCGAGAACATACAAGCTGCAGCTCTCAGGGCAGGGCATCGACCAGTTCCTCGCCTGCCATTGCCGGGTTGCACGCCTGGCGAAGGAATTCATCCCCTATGGCATGACCCTCTATGTCGCCATGAGTCTACTCGAAGCGAGCGACCCGGCCGATATCGCCGCCGAACTGGAATCCCCGATGTGCAATGCGCTCGGTGGTTCCTCGAACCGCTTCGTGGGGACGACGTCACACCTTGCCGATCTCGTTGAACAGGTTGGCATGCGCCTTGCCGATAGTGGCCACTGTGGTCGATCCATAGCGACATGGCGCCTTTATAATGCCGGGCTCAGTCTGCTGCTGAGTTCCGAGGACGGGGAGCTACAGGCCGCCTACCGAAGAGCGGCCCAGACCATTCCGGTCCGGCGATCGCGCTGATCCCTACTATCTGTAGGGCTTATTTGAATAATGCTTTCACCATGAAAGCGTTACTGGATTGACGTTTGGCGTAACGAACAACATTTTCCCCGAACTGGGCTGTGCACGGGAGCTTTGAGCCATTGGCAGGGAGTTCTTGTCATGCCGCTTCAGGCGATACCCACTGCACGCGATCCCTCGGTGCTTGCGACGATCAAGCTGATGTCGGGGAGACGGATAGAAATGCAACGGCGTACCGAAAAGATTACGCAGGAAGACTTCGCGGCCCGCGTCGGCATCGGCGCGCGCTGGCTGCGCGAGATCGAGGCCGGCAATCCAAAGTCGCGGCTCGACGATCACTTCCGCTGCGCGCATGCCCTGGGGCTTTCCACCGGGCATCTCGTTATTCCGCTGCTGTTCATGGAACATCAGCGGGTTTTTCCCCGCGGCCTACTCGAAGGAGACCTCTCAAAGCTCGAAACCGTCTGCATAGATGCCATTGCCCGGCACAACCTCGACACGCTCTCGCACCAGCTCTTCGCACGCGATGCCGACCAAACGCCCGACGACTGAACGATGATGTCGCCGGGAACGCGCCAGGGTGAGAAAGTCTATGCGGACCTTAAGGAAGCCGTGCTCTCGGGGCGCTATGCGTCCGACACGGAGCTGTCGATTGCGGCTATCGCCGACGATATCGGGACCAGCGGCTCGCCGGTCCGCGACGGCTTGCATCGTCTTTATGGTGAGCGGCTCCTGCAGATGGGCCCGCATCGGGGATTTAGAGTGCCCAGCTGGAATGCCGACGCGCTGCGGGACTGCTACACATGGCACGGTCATCTCATGCGCATGGCCATCAAGGCGATCGGACCAAAGGCGCTTCGGGAACCGGTGGCGCCCGAGGGATGGCTGACCGATTACAGTAATCCCGATCGCATCGTCGCGACCGCCGAGCGTATGTTTCTCACGCTGGCGAACAGGTCCTCTTCCAATGAGCTCGTGGCTGCTGTCGCCAACGCGGGTGAGCGTCTGCGCACTATCCGACTCGTCGAAACAGAGCGCTGGTCGGACTGCGCGGACGAGCTTGTCTCTGCCAATGTATTGGCAAGATTTGAGCCCGGAAGCAGGCTACTGGAGGCTATCTGGAACTACCACCGTCGCCGAATTCGGGCTGCGAATATGCTTTCTGAATCGCTAAAATCGCGGTTATAAAGCTGAAATCACTACATTAAATGACGGCCAATGCGTGCGAAAGATTATTTCATAATATAGTTCATTTATTAGTTTCACCATGAAAGCAAAAGTGGCTGAATATATTAGGGTTCCGGCATAGCCTTTCTGTCGCCACGAACAGTGTGGCGAATAGAAGGAGGCAAATATGGAACGCGAATATGAAACCACCGATGACCGTGTGGTCGAACTGGGTGTCGCCAGCGAGGTGACGAACGGCTTCGGCGGCTCGGGTGCCGACAATCCCGACCAGCAGCCCAATCCGGGAATCCTTGAGGGCTGAAATCAACTGTCTGTCCCGGTCTGCTGCACCGGGACAGACATTCTCGTTAGGTGCGAGGATGACCATCGTTCGCCTCAAGGCTGATGTCGGCTATTGCGAGCTCAACAGAAGCTTCATCTTTCTTGATGTGATGCGCGATCGCTATGTCTCGATCACGCCCGACTTGGAGGCGGCGTTTCGGCGCATTTGCGCTTCAGGCGAGGGTGTCGAGCCACATCTCGCTTTGTTACTGCTACAAACGGGCCTGTTCGAGGCCATTCCAAAAAACTTTGCCGCACAGCCATCGAGGAAGCTGATCACTCCTTCACGGGCGATCACGGTGCCAGACGTCTCCAAGGGCGCGACCTCTAAATTCATAGTCCATTGGGCCCGTGCGATATCATTGCTCGCCGTGTTCCATGGCTTCGCCAGGAGGAAATCGCTCAAGAACTCGATCGACTTGGCACGATCTCTGTCCAACCATCCCCTATTGCGCATAAAAAATGGTAATAAAGAAGCTCTTCTTACAGCATTTGGCTTCGCGACACTTCTGTTTCGAAGGAAAGATCGCTGCTTGCCGGACGCGCTGGCTTTGTTTAGCCTGCTTGCGGCGAGCGGCTATCCCGTCCAGATCACCTTTGGCGTTCGCCGCCTTCCATTTCAAGCACACTGCTGGGTACAACAGGACGACGTCGTCCTTGGGCAAGACATTGAAAATGTGCAGGCTTTCTGCCCAATATTGGCTGTCGCATGAACACGGCGTTTTCAGTCGCTCTGCGTAGAGGCGCCTGCGAGCATCCGAACTCGAAAAATGAGCAAGTAGTTGACACTTGGGAGATTTCCGCGAGCGAAGATCTATCTGTTCAATGGCTTCGCCAAGATCAATGTCTGGTGATAGGCGACTGCTTCCCGTCACTAAGCGAGCGAGGTGACGTTAGTGAAGATCCGATCCAGACTGTACGCTCAATGGCGGAAACATATTGGGGTCGCTTCATTTTTATAGCGTGGAACCATTTGACAGGTGCAGTTACCATCTATCGTGATCCGTCCGGCATGGTCCCCTGTTATTATAGCTTCAACAGCGAAACCGTGGCCATCGGCACCGATGTTCGCTCACTTGATGCCATCGGGCTCAGACAGCACCGCATTGATTGGGACGAGATCGCAAATTCGCTCATAATGCCAAATTTGAGACGCCATCAAACATGCCTGAAAGGCATCTTCGAGGTTGCTCCCGGTGAGATGGTCGTCATAGATGGTGACCGCTCTTGCCGTGACCAGATATGGAATCCGGGCAATTTTATTGGGCGAAACCGACTATGTACTTTCGAGGAGGCCGCCGAACTGCTCGAAGCCACCATGATCCAAACACTGAAGACGTGGTGCGATCGATACGCCCACCCGCTGGTGTCCGTATCAGGCGGTTTCGACTCTTCGGCCGTAGCTGTCCTCGCAAACAAATTCGGATCGACGGAACTCCTGCACCTTTACACGAGATCACCTCTGGGCGATGAAAGGCGGTATGCCGCGATGCTTGCTGAGCATCTGGGCTGCGAGATGAGTATCTCTTTATGCCAGTCAGACGCTGTCACGGTCCAAAAGAATCTGTCTTCCGGGCGCCCGCGGCCATCTGCACGGGCATTCACACAGGTCTTTGATGAGATCTCCGCCGGCTATGCGACCAGGGTCGGAGCCAGCGCTCATTTCAGCGGAGGCGGTGGAGACAATGTCTTTGGAAAATTGCACTCTGCCTATCCGTTGGCGGATCGATATCGAAGGAACGGATTTGGAAGAGACCTGATTTCGACCGCCCTTGATGTTTGTCACACCACTGGAGCCTCAATGCCAGCAGTATTGGGCCAGGCGCTACGTGGACTGAAACCTACTTCAATTCCCGAAGCGTGGAGTGTGCGGACCGATTTGCTGACCCCGAAAGTCAAGGCGACTATCAGCCAGGAACCGCATCCTTGGCTAGTTCGCTGTCGAAATGTCATGCCTGGCGAGTGGCAACTTGTCCGGAATATTGCTCGTGCCACGGCCTTGACCGACCATCTCAACATTGAAGGCGACTTGCCGACAATCTGTCCGCTTCTATCTCAGCCGATAGTCGAACAATGCTTGTCGTTTCCTACCTGGTATTGGTTGTCAGGGGGAAGAGACAGGGCACTCGCACGGGCCGCTTTGCGCGCATATCTTCCGGCGTCGATCCTTGACCGAAGAGGAAAAGGTGCATTCACTGGGCTATTGGCTGAGATTCTGCACAACAATTGGGACCGGATTTACGACGACCTTAAAGAAGGGCTTCTAGCGCAGCATGGCTTACTCGACATTGCCGCAGTCGGCGAGGTTGGGGCACAAAGCGCCGATTCAAGTAGGATATTCACTGTTCTGTATATCCACGAAACCGAAATGTGGTGCCGAAACTGGCACTGATTGCAGATCGCTCACCATTCTGGAAGGCCAATTTTCCGAGTGAGCCATTCTATATTCCTTTGATAAATGGTCAATCGATGCGCGGGCCATATCTTGATGTGCCCTTCGTCAGGATAAACGTACATCTCGATTGGCCAACCCTGGTGACGCAATTCGCGATATGTACCTAAGGCCATCCTGTACTCCGCAGATGACGCTTGAATGAGGAGGGGGACCGCTTTCGCACGAGGCGCATCAGACAACGAATCGAGTTCCCAGAATTCCCGATCTCCGCGCCGAGTGGAGGGATAGCCGCCCTTGATGTAGTGATCATCGAGAGCCACGCCTGCGATTTCAAATCCGAATGGCCCTTCGCAACATGTGCTTAGAATGGCTGCGGAAAACAGCGGAGAATTTGCCAGCGCGAACGTGGCGGTAACCGCGCCGTCGCTCAATCCCGTGATCGCGACGCGTTCGGGATCAACTATGCCGGCATCAACCAGCCTGTGGATGATTGTTTCGATGGAAGAAAGGTTACTCCTGCGATCGGCGAACCCCTTGTTGTTATACTGGTCAAACTCCGTCCCGGTACGCGGTGCGC
This sequence comes from Sphingobium scionense, assembly GCF_014197035.1. Lineage (GTDB taxonomy): Bacteria > Pseudomonadota > Alphaproteobacteria > Sphingomonadales > Sphingomonadaceae > Sphingobium > Sphingobium scionense. Next base: position 27,534 of record NZ_JACIEU010000026.1, read on the forward strand.
CGCTCAGCGCGAACCACGGGGGCCGATTGAAGCTCAATACGGCGAAACCGCGTGCAGCAAGTGCTTGAATAGGATATTCGTCCCCGGTTCCTCCGCGCAGGAAGCCCCTAGATTCATATTGCACGATTACAAGCGGAAGCCGGTGATCATGTCGATAACCCGGCGGCAGTACGAGATCTCCGAAGGTGCTGATCCCAAAGGCGTTCGACCATTCCAGACGCTGAATAATTCCTAAAAGGCGTCTAGAGAATTCCGGATTGGGATCGAATATTCGGTGGCGCGTCCCATCGCCAATTGAGATTGCGATGACGGACCGAGGTTTGGTGGCCGTCTCTTCCGCGCAGAACAGATTGTTGCCAGTCAGTTCGCAGCCGAAAATCGCATCGGCCGTACTGAGCAATGCGCGCGGAGATGTTTCGCCGGGTTTCCACGTATAAAATTCGGTACGACTATCGGCCACGCCCGCGCGGCGCTCGAAAACCAATGTCCGACCGTTGCCCGACCACCAAACGCCATGGACATTCGTGCATACAGCATTGTCGCAGCCGATCACCCGTCCATTCATGCGAACATTCAGTGTCGGTTTACTACCATGGGCATTCACCAACGGTGCCGACCACGCAACTTTGTCGTGGTAAGATGCGTAGGCAACAGCCTTTTCGGGCCATTCTGTCGTCGAAGCAAGCCGCTGTCCTTCATCGGACGGAAATGGAATCGCTTTGCCATGCGCTGAATCTATGGCGCGCTCCACGAGCGGAACGTCTGCGGCAATAAGTGGACGGTCGCTGTATAAGGGGCGAAATCGCTCGTCGTACAGATACCCGGTCCGCCCCTCGTTCTTGATCTTCTCCAAGGCTTCGATCCGTCCGGGGCGACTGGAATAAAGAAGTGCCGAACCATCAGATGACCAGGCAAGAGCCTCAATATCGACCGGGGTTGTCATGAGCCGCCTGATGGAACGGTCCTGCAGGTCGAACCGCCATAGTTCCGAATGATCGGGGAACGACTTGGTATAGGCCAGCGATTGCCCATCGGGCGACCATCGGAATAGGGGGCTTTTCGGCAGGCCCTGGGGGACCTCCGCCGCTCCATAAGCCGTGCTATAGGTGGCAACGATCTCGCCACCGGAATCGATTACGAACGGTTTTCGGCGTGCATCCGTGGGAACGAGAACGACCGCCGTGCAATAGCTGTTGGCAACAGGATCGGCCTGACGAATTTGAAGTGCCAGTAGTTTGCCATCTGGCGCAAGCTTGAAAGGCTGAGAGGCGATGGCAACACCAAACCCCCCAAAATCCCTGAGGCGCAGAAGGTCATCCGGTGTAACTGACTGCTTTCTTGCCGCAGGTTCAACGGCGGTGCGTGGTAATTGACAGGCAGTATCTTGTGATTTGGCACTAACAGGAAACGGGAGCACCAGCAGCGCGCAGCCAACATAGCCCGCCAGACGGAAAAGCTTCATGTCGAGAAACTCGCAAAGAGGGGCGGTTCGATGCCGCCCTATTTTCACCAATCTTTGGAAACCGTCAGGCTAATGAAGCGTCCGATCGGCGAGAAATTGGTCGAATCGTAACTCACATAGTCGAGGCTATTGCTCGTCGGTGCGGCATAAGGTGGACGTCGATTGAGTAGGTTTTGGATATTGAACAGCAGACTTGCCTGGGTGAGGACGCCGGACTGTTCCGGAAATCTGTATCGGATAGAGGTGTCGAACGTCGTCTGCGACGCGACCTTCGCTATGGTGGTCGAACGGGTATCTTCCAGCCTGCTGACGTGATTGACATAGAACATCGAGGTGAGGCTTCCATCCGTCCAGCCGATGCTTGCGCGTGCTTTGAAGCGCGGCGGATTGAAGATGATACCAGCCATGTCGACATATGCGCTGGTTGATGACAACTTTTGCTTTGACCACAACCAGGCGCCATTGGCGTTAAGTAGGAGAGAAGAGGCATCACCGGTCGAGATTTTGTAATCGACCGTGAGATCTATGCCGTCAATTTTCTGTCTGGCAGCATTCATGTAACTGTTATTTAGAATGGCGATGACGTTATTAAGTCCGTCTGCGCTCGCATAATTATAGTATAAGTCGGCATCCGACACCGTTTGATTGATAAGCTCCTCGCTGGGGCTGTACGTGACGTATTGGGCGTACGCGGCATTCGATAGTGCCTGATAAACCGCCGTTCCAGCTAGAGGTTGGACGACTCGATCCTTATATTTGACGTTGAAATACGTCGCATGGATATCCAGGTTGCTGATAAACTCAGGATGGAACACCAGCGAGGCAGACCACGAAGTTGCCTTCTCAGGTTTGAGGTCCGGATTACCTCCAGAGGCGATGAGCAAGGTCGAGCCGGTCGGGAAGCGCTGTCCCCCGAAAGTCGCTGCCGGATACAATTGAGCGTAGGTAGCCGAGCGCAACTCGTTGAGCGAGGGAACCTTGAAAGATTTCCCCCAAGTCCCTTTCACGTCGATAGATGGCGAAATTCCGTACAAGAAGCCAAATTTTGGCACGGCAACTGCACCAATTCCTGGATAGCGTTCGTATCTCACGGCAGCGTTCGCCGACAGGCGGTAGATAAGGTTGCTCCCTTGACCAGGTTCAACAAAAGGCAATGAAAGTTCGGAAAATCCGTAGTAACTCTCGGCTGATCCCCGGGAGTCGGCTCTTGTGGCTGAATACCGAACCGACGTAAGATGATTATATCGATATCCGGCCCCGAACACGAGGTCGACGGGGTTTGACAGTAGTCCAAATATTTTTCCGGAGGTAAACGTCTCTACATTGGCCAGTTTATTGCAATAGCATCCTCTGATGTGGCTGGTCTGGGTGCTATTATAAAGTCCAATCTGGTCAAACTTGGTGTCGCTCTGTCCGTATGTCCCCATGAGATTAAAGCGCCACTCAGGCGCTATCGCGATATTGACAGACGGGGAAATCGAGTATGACGTCGTTCTCGGGCGATTTTCGTAGACATAGCCGGAGACGAGGCCCATTGTCTGGAAAGATTTCCTATGGCTATAGGTAGCGTCGATTACGAACTCTGCGGAATCCGAGATAGATTGCTGGCCTGAAAGCACTGCATTCGTCTGAATTATCTTCGGATATAACGTGTTGTTGACTGGCATGTATTTGGTATAGGCGCGCTGATCGCTATAAATTGCGGAATTGTAATCGTGACTGACCGCTGCCAAAATGCCGCCGCGTTGCCACTTTTTTCCCGCAACCAGGCTGTACTGTTGCTGAAAATCGCCACCCGAAGTTGCGCTGCCTAATCGCGCCGACAATGAAGCGCCATCATAATCACGCTTGAGGATTACATTAATGACGCCGCCGACAGCATCGGACCCGTAAATTGCTGAGGCTCCATCGGGAACAACGTCAATTCGGTTTATGGCAGCCAGCGGGATAGCATCTATATCTACCGCTTGCACAGTAGACCCATAGGAAAGACGATGGCCGTTAAGCAGTGTGAGTGTCGCATCCCCGCCAAGACCTCGGAGATTCGGCGACGAGCCCGAGGTGGCGTTGATCCCGCCTCGGCTCGTGACCCCTCTTAATACACCCGGGTTCTGTCCGCTGCCAAAATTTTGAGGAAGGGCGCGCAGCGCCTCTCCAAGATCCGCTTGGCCAGCCAATTGAATGGAATCCGCGCTAAGCCTGATTGTTGAGGAAGATGTTTCCCCAGATTGGATGCGTGATCCTGTGACAATGATGTCGTCACCGTTTCCCGCAGTTCTCGCGCTGGCTGACGCTTCGACAGCCCTCACGATCAATGCGCCTTCAACAACTTCGGCAATCAGACCGGTGCCTTTCAGCAATCGCTTGGCAGCTTCCGCGGGTAAGAAGTGACCCTTGAGGGGTTTTGAAGTTTTACCGCGCAGGGGATCAGCTGGAGCTGAGAACTCTAGGCCGCTTTGCCGTGCGATTGCTCGTAACGCGTCCGTAAGGGACTGAGCCGGTAAGTTGAAATTCAATACCTTGTCGGCTTGCGCTAGTGCAGGTGTGGCGCCGATTAACGCGCAAGCGCAAACACCGACGAAAAAGCCGTTACGAACCACTCGCATTTCATCCCCCATTGCCTGGATGGCGCGTTGCGTGACGCGCATACAAAGCTTGACGGGAGAAATTCAGCGGCGAGCATTCCGCCGATTATTTTGTCAGTACGAGCCTGTTCGAGGCCTGGTTTTCAACGGTAAGGCCGAGCGCGCGGGCAAGATGCTTCGCCACACTTTCGGGATTGCGGATATGCAGTTCTGCACTTACCCGCATTGCGGCAATTTCTGGAGAAGCTGCCTCCAACTTGACGTCGGAATAGAGGTTCACCTCAGCGAGGATCACACTAACGGCCTCATCGTCGTAGCTCTTCACGCCGGTTGTCCATTGCTCGTCGTTGGCCGGCGCCGGTTCGGTGACAGCATTGCCGGATACCGTGGGTGTGCCAGAGTAGCGTATCCGTTCGCCTGGTTGAAGGTAGCTCTTCGCTGCCGGTGCCGATGGCTTGCGTGTCTCGCACGGTGGAGTGACTGCGACCCGTCCTTCGTACAACACCACATTCATCTGGCAATGTGCACGCCGTTCTACACCGAACCGCGTGCCGAGCGCTGTGGTGGTGCCGCCATCAGCGGTGACGGTGAAAGGGCGCGAAGCGTCATGAGCAACGGCGAAGATGGCGCGGCCGTGATCGAGCGTGACGTCCCGGCGCTCTTCATGCAACCAGACAAGCAAGCGGCTATCGGTATCGAGCGTTACGACCGACCCATCGGCAAGCGTGATCGTTCTCACCTCGCCTTTCCGGGTGGTAAAGATCTGTGGCGCATCATCGGTTTTCGCGCCTGACGATGCAATTGGGGGCAGAGTGGAGGGCGAACGCACATTCTGGCCCGGCACGAAATGCGCTCCCAACAGCAGGATGGCGGCCAGCGAAGCTGCGATCGCCAACTTTGCCCAGGGCACGCGTGGGCGGTTCTCTTGTGGACTTCTGTCGTGGCGCTCGTGAACATTCACGGATGCGGGATCAACGACGTCCGAGATCGCGGCATAGGCAATGTCGAATTCCGCCTTGTGTTCGGGCGACTGAGCGCACCAATGCATTGCGGCAGAGCGCAGCGCGGGATCCGTGTGAACCTCCATCGCCCAGCGCCGTGCCTGTTGCTTGACAGTGAGCGAGCCCGGCTCTTCGTCGGTCATCGGCTTTCCATCCTGTCCAGCAGATGGTCCAGCACCTTGAATATCTTCCTCTTCACCGCCCACTCATTCAGTCCCTTAAGCCGACCGATTTCGCGAAAGCTATATCCTTCCACACGGTTTAGCAGAAATAGTTCGCAGTCGAAGGGGTCCAGTGCTTCCAGCAATTGCTCGCAAAAGGCGATGTCGTCACGCGCTGTGAGGATGCGGAGCGGGTCGAACGGGGTCGGGAGATCTTCAGCATCGGACAAGGGGCTTTTCAGATTATCGACGCGCGTTGACGACAGATCGGCCCGGTCGCGCAGCAAGTTCGTGGCGATCCGGCGTAGGTAGGCCTGCGGTGTCGTAAGCATTTTTGCGGTGCCGCTCCGGAGGAAACGGAAGAAGGTTTCCTGAGCGAGCTCGTCCGCTTCTGCATGGGGTACCGAGTTGCGGTGGAAATAGCGGACCAGCCACCGGGTCTCCTCGCGGTACAGCCGGACGATCACATCATCGCCGCGATCTTCGAATTCCTGACCCGCATCGGTAGCGGCGTGGCCTTCACCGGGCATGACGGACATTTCGGTTCGAGAGGCCGCGCGGATTCCCGGTCGAATAAGGGCACGTCGCCAGCGCGGCGCTCGCGCCGCTGTGTTTTCCCGTCTGTCGTCTTGGCTCCATGCGTCGCACCTATGTCCACTCGGGGCGACGGCCGAAGCCGGATGTTGGAAACCTGTCTCGCGGCAGGCGCATGCGCCTTTACCGTAACCGGCTGGACATACGCGCATGCCACCCGGCCCAAAAATCGACCGAGTCTGCGAGATAAAGAGGTTTCCACGCCCCACTTCCGGATTTCACGGAAGCGAGGCCATTTGCACATGGAAGCCGTTGAGTGGCAAGAGGGAATTGACACCAGGTGCAATCAACAACGCCCTGCGCAGGGATCGAACGCCCGTCCGGCTGGCAGTTGGCGATCTATCCGTGAACGAGGATCACACGTTCGCACGTTCATGCGCAGCGGACCTCAGCAAGCGATGTGCGTCGGTATACGGCAGTGCAGAACGGTGGGAATGAATGCCAGGAGAACACACGATAATCAGTGGAGCTCTCACTGATCCTGCCGTGAATGCGGTGTCGGGAAGCTCGTCAGTTTTTCAAAATATCTCCCAGCTCATCCATAATGTGATCCATCCGGCACCGGGTCCTGTCCGATAGCGAAACAAGGCTTCGCCTCCGGTCGTCTGGATCGGCCTTACGGTCCAACATGCCCGCATCGATCATCTCCACCGTGCGGCGGAAGGCCGTCGCGGTTGAAAGCCCGGATGTCGCGGCGAGTGCCTTGAACCCCTCCCTCATTCCCTGCTCCCTCGCGCGATAGAGATCGATCACCATGAGCCATTCGGGCCATTGCCGCCTTTCGAGCCCGAGCTTGAGCTCAGCCAGGCGGTGCTGCTGCTTGAGCGCTTCGCAGATGCGCTGTCGCTGATCCATGGCGCTTACCCAGCCCTGGCCCGGAGCGGATCGTCGACCGGCATGAGCCCCGACCGATAATTGGCGATCAGCGCCTCCTGATCCGGGCGTAGCATGTCGATTGCGCCGACTGGGCCGTTCTCCGCTTCATCCAGCAGTAGCGAGGGGCAGCGGCCCTCGTAAGTGCCGAGGTTGGGCCGATGGGCGCGGTAGCCCGCAAGGCCCATCACATCGCGCGGCAGTGTCCGGGCGACATGTGGCGGATAGGCAAGCCACGGCAACTCATAAGGCTTGAGCCATCCGAGGCTGTAACTGATGATCATCCCACGCCGCGGCATCGCAGTCACGTTGGCCCCGCCTGCATGTAGGGTGGATCCGAGGAACAGCAGGGCATCACCCGGCTCCATTTCTGCAGGAACCGCCTCCTCCATGCCGATGAATATTTCGTCCTGGCGCCGGTGACTGCCAGGCCATACCAGCGTTGCGCCATTCTCGGCCGTGTAAGCGGAAAACGGCCACATGACGTTGAGAAGATATTCGACGCCGGGCGCATGGATGGGCCACATGTCCTGGTCCCGGTGTGGCGGCTGGGCGAGACCGCCCGGTTCGATCTCGATCGCCTGGGTGAGGTTGAGCTGGATCGTATCGCACCAGGGCCGGAGAATTCGCTCGGCAACGCCATGGATCAGGGGATCGAGAACGAAACCGGCAGTGCGCGGCGAACGGTGCAGAAGCCCATGAAATCGCCGCGTCGTCTCGCCGTAGAAGGGCCCCTGCGAGAGCGGTGTGGTTTCGAAACCGGCCCGCAGATCATCGCCCAGCTTTTCGACCAGAAGCCGCGGCGCGGCACCGCGGACGATGCAGTAGCCGTCCCGGTCGAGCTGATCGCCATAGTGCGCGATGTCCTGCTGCAGGCTGTCGATAGCAATGAGGGTCATGACTATCTCCCTTCAGGCGGCTTCGCGATCGATCGCGGCGGTGGGAAGGATGCGCATCGGAACGTGGGTTCCGGCCGCCCGCAGCTTGTCAGGCGTGTCGGCATCGATTTCGATGAGGAGGGCGCCGGTCGGCAGACCCGAGATCATCTGCGGTATACCCAGTGGCCGAACCGTCCAGCCCAGCGAGAGGATCTGGCTGAGCCAGCTGGAATCGGCAACGCAGCTATACCCTGCAATGCCGCGCTGGAGGGCGAACTGAACCACGGCTGTCGCGAGCGCGTTGCGGACTTCCAGCCTCCTGGCGGCCCGCAGGCCGCGCGAAAGGCATAGCCGGCTCAGTTCGAAGATTTGCGGGCCAACGGGCACGCTTGCGTCGCATAGCGAAGGAAAGATCGTCCCCAGCACATGCGGACGGTTGGTGTGCAACAAGCGGATGGATCCCTGATGGGCGCCGCCGTCGTCGCTGGCGACGATGTAGATCGCGTGGTCATCATCGAACTGGTCGATTTCGAACGCTTCGGCGACCACCGGGACGTCCCAGCCTAGCAGGTCCACGAACACCCGCTTGCGCGCATGATGCATGGCGTCGAGAACCGGGTTGGCGCCCGGTGGTTCGTGTCCTTCGAAAATCCGGATCATGGTGATGCTCCCTGTCTGGCCGGAATCGGCAGAGAGCATCATCGGTGTGAGGGACACCGCGAGTCTGTACCCGGAACTGGGACTTGATCAGTGCATCGACAACAACTCGGGGTACGTGACGATGCCGTCGAACAGGGCGCGGGCGATGAGGTTGTTGCGCTGGATATTCCCATAGGCCCGCATGATCCGCTTGGCATATTCATGCGTCGTATGTTCCGAGAGATGCAGGATGTCGGCGATCTCGCCATAGGTCTTGCCGCGCCCGAGCAGGATCAACACTTCCCGCTCTCGGGGTTTGAGCTTGGGCGGCGCGGGGAGTTCAAGACCTGCCCGGAGCCTTACGACGCGCCGCATCGCTTCAAAGGCAAAGGACACCGCGAAGAAGGCGGCAGGCATCGCCTCGGATGGCACTGTGTCGAGCCGGGACGTGGCGAACGTGCAGCTTCCGGCATATTCGCCCGGGAGGTGCATCGGTACCGTATAACCGCCGCGCAGGTTCCGCTTCGCACCCTGTTCGAAGATGTAGCGCTGACGCGGCGTGAGCGTTTCCAGCATCCGGGGGTTGGGCCAGAGGAAGCCGGTGTTTCGCCCGTCGCACGAGATCTGGACCGGGTCGTCGAGGAAATATTGCCCGGTGATGATCTCATTCAGCCAGTCGCTGTCGTAATTGGTGAGGCCATAAGCGCCGACCGGCGGGTGCAGCAGATCGACATGATGGCTGATCGCGAATCGGTCGAATCCCAAAACGAATGTCAGGCGTTCAAGGGCTTCATAGACCCGGTTATCGTCTGACGTCTCCCCCAGAATACTGACTATCTGCTTGTAGTCGTCCCTGTCGAACATCGTATGCCTCCTTAATTCATGTTCGGAAATTTCCTTTCAGGCATCCATTGGTCGCGCCATGTTCGGCGTTATGTTTGAGGGCGAACGTAATATTTTCGGCGTCTCGCGAAGTGGAGCGGGAGGAGGAAGACAGATGATCTGTAGTTTTCCTCATTCTCAGCGTGGAGCCCGCCATGCCCACACAAAAAATCCTGACCGCGTTTCGCGAACTTCTTCGTCGTGCGCGTGGTGCGCATGCCCGTTGGCAACGCAAGCGGCAGCTTGTGCGCCATACCCGCAAGCTTGAAGCGATACTGCGCGAAGAGCCGCCCTATGTCGCCGAGGCCGTCGACCTGTTTTTCCGCCAGAAACAGCCTGTCCCGGTCATTGCCGAGACACTCGGCATCGACGCCGAAGAGGTCCGGGACGCGCTTCTTCGTATTGTCGAACACTTCGAAGCGGATGTGCATTGATATGTCCATCTGCTTTCCGGGTTCTGGAGCAAGGCTCAGCCAATCCGCCGGACCAGCGTATCGCGCAACGAAGCCCGTGATTGTGGATTGTCCAGCCCCCGGCCCGTAGAGCGCGCAGTGGATTGGAGAGATGAGCATCATTTCAGCCACCCCGCCTTGCGAAAGCTCACGATCCCCCGGCGCGCGACAACGAGATGATCGTGCACGACGATACCGAAGCACCGGGCCGCGTCCGCGATCTTCTCCGTAACATCCCGATCGGCTCGCGACGGTACGGGCGACCCTGAGGGATGATTATGTGCGAGCAGGATAGCCGTGGCATCCAGTTCAAGGCACCGCTTGAGTATCTCACGTGGCCAGACCTGGACACCGGAAACCGACCCGACGCCCATGATCTCGTCGGCGATCAGTTCGTTGTTCGCGTTGAGGAACAGCACGCAAAAATGCTCCGCCCGCTCATAGGCTATTTTGCCGCGCAGATAGGCGTGGACGGTCCGATCACTCGACAATATCGGTCGCTCGGCCAAAGGTGCCCGCAGCACCTGCTCCACGACGCGCTGGAAGCAGCGGAATGTTCGCTCGACATCCATGGCGTGGTCGAGCAGCTCGATCCGCTCAGCCGGACAGGCCGCCAGCGCACCACCCAGTGACCCGAACCGGGTGAAGAGACGATCGGCCAGTTCGCGGGCCCGGTCGGGCCGGGTGAGCCCGATCAGCTCTTCCAGGGCGCGTCGGCACCCCGGCGCTTCAGCCGGTCCTGATGACGCCATGTCGCGGCGATCAGGACGATCTGCGCCAGCCAGCTCCATACCGCTATCGCATGCATGTAAGCGCGCGGCACGACATTCGGCACAGTCTGCAGCATGACATGGACGATGACCTCGTCCGCCAACATGGCTGCGACCCACATCGGCCAGAAGCGATTGCTCCGAAGGGATAGCCATAGGAATATTCCCAGGATAGCCAGGTCGGTCAGAAGAATACCTGTCTCGACGTGCTCAAAGCGGTGAATGGCGGGCGATGCAGCCAGAACGCTGAGACCCGCGCCTCCAAGGAGGGTTGCCGCCCCGATCTGCTCGGGACGGCCCCCTTTCACGAATGCATAGCCGCTGCTGACGACCAGTAGAGCGGAGAACAGGATTTGTCTCGTCATGACCCATGGCAACATGATTTGTGAAAGCTCGTCAAACACGACGCGGGCGATCATACCGCCCGCAGGTGCTGGCTGGCGGGCTCCGAGATAGCGCCCCTGACCTTGAGCAGGTCGCCATAGCTCACCTCGGTCAGGCCCATGTCGTCGCTGGCCCGTTTGAGATTGGCGTGGGTCGCGACGATCCTTTCGCGCGTTTCGGCCATAAGCACCATGGCTGAGGCGGAACTGGCAAAGGCGTCCTGGCCGATGGCCGCCGATAGACGGGCATCCAGGCGAGCCAGGGGGAGGGCCGCATTCAGTTCGGCAATCCGGGCGGCAGCGATATCGAGGGCCGCTTCAGCGGCGAAGAGACGTTCAGCGACGTTTCGGGCGATGGTCTGGCGTTGAGCGCGCATGGTTGCTCCTTCCCATCCTCACGGACAGGTTCAAGAATATGGTTTTTGGGATAGATGCTGCCGTACTGGCTCACGAGAGTGTTGAGCGCCGAGAGCAGCGACACTGCGGAACCTATGATGACGAGCAACGCCGCCATCAGGAACACAAAGATGATCAGCGTATAAGATCCGGTCAGGTCATTGTCTTGCCTCCCTGCTGTACGGACGGGAGCCAGATCACGCAGGGCGCGTAACGAGCGAGCGCGGTTTCCATTGGCCAAAGGCCGTTGTTCCTCCGCGAAGCTGTCGACTGCCTGTGCTACTTGCGTCTGTGTGTCCGTAGGTTCGTCAACACCCACATCAGGGCAGGAATCGCGGTTCTCGCCTAGGGGCAATAAATGAGGGGGCAAAAAATGTTGGAATTCTGATGGGGCATTTTGTGCCTCCCAGGCCACGAACATCTGGGCTGCGACCCTGCGGGAAACCCCGCCCAATATCTGGCGCGCCTCGAATATGAGATTGTTCACGGTGCTGGGCGACAGACCCAAAATCAGGCCGATTTCCTTGGCGGAATAGCTCTTTGCCGCCTCGCGCAGACAGTCGCCATGCCGCCGGCTGAGAAGCTTCATCTTGTCCGAATGGTCTGTAACCAAGGGCATTTCCCGTCGCCCTCCTCGGGCAATATGAAGTCGCACCTTTCCTGCTGCGCGTCGTATCCGATCTTCCGGCTATGCCTGCCGGTAACGGTGTCGAATTCGATCACATGCCGCTTCAGACTATACCTCTCCGATCCGCCTGGTGACAGGTCAAACAGGCGATTGGTCAAGGGAATCAACGATATGTAGCCTTAAGGCAACGGTAGACGGTTAAAATCTATTAACCCGGTTCGTACCGGCGACGACTCGCTTTTTCACCCCGACGCCAATCCGAGTCGGGCGCGAGCGGGATGCGGCGAAAGGGAGGGGGAGGGCGAATGGCGAACGAAACGAGGTATCGTCGTGCGAAGCTCCCACTGGATATCGCCCGTTGCCGACATCCGCATATCCCCCGCCCATGTAGGGAGCGAGCACCATGGCCCCAGCACCTGACCTCGAGATCGAGGGTGAACGGTTGTGCCGACGGCTTAGCGGCAGATGGACGAATGGGCAGGGGCTCTGCCTGTGTCCTGCCCATAACGATCACGATCCGAGCCTGTCCATCCGCGTCGGCCGCCGCGCCCTGCTGTTCAAATGCTTTGCGGGCTGTGACACGATCGCCGTCCTCCATGCGATCCGACGGCTGCATCTGCCTCTTCCCCGCCCGGCTCCCGATGTTCCATTATCGCGCTCGAACCAGACCGCACCGCGACCGGGGCCAGCCTTGCGCCTCTGGGATGCATCTGCTCCACTCATCGGGACGCCCGCCGACACCTATCTGTCCGGGCGCCTGCTCCAGCCGCCGTGGCATGACCTGCGCTTTAACGCGCGCACACCGCTCGGACGCGGTCGCGACGTGGTATTCCGCCCGGCGCTCATCGCCGCGGTGCGCGAGAGGCACCGGATCGTCGCTGTCCATCGGTCCTTCCTCGATCCGGTGTCATTCACTCTCGCGAACGACCTGACCGATGCTCGCATGATGCTGGGACGACCCGGTCGCGGCGCGGTCCAGCTGGCCCCCGCAAACGACATTCTGGGTCTCGCCGAAGGGATCGAGACCGCGCTTGCTGCCATGCGGCTGCACCGGCTTCCGGTCTGGGCCACGCTCGGCGCCGAGCGCGCCGGGCATATTCTCCTGCCCGACAGTCTCGAACGACTCGTACTCCTGTTCGACAGGGATGGGCCCGGGTGGTCCGCGCACCAGCGCGCTTTGGAAGCCTATGCCCGGCCTGACCTGGAGATTCGCAGCGCCTGGCCGCCTGCAGGGTATAACGACTGGGCCGATGTGCTCGCCGCCCGGCTGCGCGCGGCCTGAGGGGATGCCAACGAGAGGAGGCTGCCCCGCGTCACGAGACGCGGGGCAGCGAACCCATCAGCCGTTGAGGCGATCCTTCACCGCCTTGGCCGGGGCGAAGCTCAGCTTCTTCGAGGCCTTGATCGCGATGGTCTCGCCGGTCGCCGGATTGCGGCCCTCGCGCGCCGGGGAATCCTTGACCTTGAACTTGCCGAAGCCGTTCAGCGAAATCTCCTCGCCCTTCGCGGCGGCATCGGTGATCAGATCGAAGATGCTGTCGACGGCCTGGCGTGCATCGGCTTTCGTGAGGCCGAGCGCCGCCGCCAGCGCTTCTGCGAGTTCGGAATTGTTCATGAAGAGTCTCCTGGAAAATGGCGAAGCTCGTTTCCTTAGTCGCGCAGTAGCCCATGGTCACGACCCAAAAAGGCGCGACCGGAAAGGAGAGGGGGAAGGGGGCAGCGCGCGCGGCCTGATTGTGCGGGCCGTCTCTGCTCCAGGAGTTATCCTATGATCAAACCAGCCCTTCTCATCCCCGCGAGCCATCTCGCCAAGTCGCCCATCAACGTGCGCAAGCGGACCGATCCGCGCGCCGATGCCGAGCTCGAAGCCAGCATCGCCGCGCACGGCCTCCTTCAGAACCTCGTCGGCGTGCCGGTGTCCCGAAAGAAGGGGCATTACCGCATCACCGCCGGTGGCCGGCGCCTCGACGCGATCCACCGCCTGATCGAGAAGGGCCGACTGCGGCCCGATCATGAAGTGCCTGTCCTGGTCCTTTCCAATACGAAGGACGGTCGCGAGGTCAGCCTCGTCGAGAATTTTGAACGGGCGCCGCTTTCTCCCGCCGAAGATTGCCTCGCTTTCCGCGACCTTATCGAGGTCGAAAAGCTGAACCCCGCGGACATCGCCCGGCGCTTCGGCATCGAGGAACGCTTCGTGCTCGGCCGCCTGCGCCTGGCTAATCTCGCCGATCCGATCTTCGCCGCGCTCGAGGGCGACGAGATCACGCTCGACGTTGCCAAGGCCTATGCCACGACCGCAGATACGGGCCGGCAGATGGCGGTGTGGGAATCGCTGCGGACCGGCTATTCGCGCGATAACGTCAACGAGATCCGGCGCGCGCTCAAGACCTACAGCTACCGCGCCGATGATCCCAGGGCGCTGCTGGTCGGACGCGACGCCTATATCGCCGCCGGTGGGCGGGTCGAAGACCAGGATCTGTTTTCGACCGCTACCGATGAGCGCTGGATCGATACCCATATTCTCGATGACCTCGCCGCAGAAAAGCTCGCCGCGCAGGCTGAGGTGATCCGTCAGCGTGAAGGGCTGGGCGAGGTGCGGGTGGTTGCCGCCGAGCACGTTCCCTATATGGCGACCTTCGCGCTGCAACCGCTGAGCGGAAGCATCGAGCCCCTCACCGAAGACCAGGAAGCACGTAAACAGGAGATCGAAGCGGAAATCGCCGGGATCGACCTTCGCGCGGGAGATGAAACCTGTGAGCCCGAAGGCGATGAGGCGCAGCGCTATGCCGACCTCCAGGCTGAACTGGGTGCGATCACCGAACGTGAACCCGTGCTCGACGCCGAGCAGAAAGCCTCCGCGCTCGGCTATGTCGTGTTGAAACCCGATGGAACCCCGCAGATCCATCATCAGCTCTACCTCGCACCCACTGCCGACACGGGTGCCGACGAGAGCGATGACGAAGACGCCGAACCTGCCGACGGGCTCAGCGGCTCCGGTGCGGCGATCGATACCGCGCCCGCCATGAGCCAGCGCCTGCGGGAGATGCTGGCGATGATGAAGACCGAGCTCCTCGCCGTCCATGTCGCCAGCGACCCGGCATTCGCGCTCGATCTCGGTACCTTCCTCATGGTCGAGCGGGAATGCCGGCATATGCCCTGCATCGTGCCGTGCGATCTATATGCCACGGCGCCCCAACCGTTGCTTGCCGATTTCAAGCCCGAGACCCCGGCTGCGGCAGAATGGCGCAGGTTCGAAGAGGCGCTCGATCGCAGCTGGACCGGCTACTCGGGGCTTGAGGAGCGTTACGATGCCTTCTGCGCGCTTGGCGATGAAGCGCGGGCGGCCTGGCTGGGCTGGGCGATCGCGCGCACGCTCCATGCCGTTCCCGATGGGCGCGAGGGCACCGACTTCCTCAACCATCTCGGTCGCAAGCTCGGCATCGACGTCGCCGCCTGGTGGCGCCCCACCGCACTGACCTTCTTCGACAAGCTGACCAGGCCCGGCATCCTCGCTCTCTTCGAGGGGATCGGCGGCGAGGAATTGCGCGTGCGCTATTCGGGTTCGAAGAAGCACGACCTTGCCGCATCGGCCGAGCGGCTCTTTGGCGGAGACGTGGTCATCGAGCCCGAGATCCAGGAACGGGCACTCGCCTGGCTGCCCGAGCAGATGCGATTTGGCCCTTCCGAAGGGGAAGCCGATGCCGATGCTAAAGCGGCGAATGCCGATGCGGACATGCCCGTCCGGTCGGTCGACGCATCCGATAATGCAACCGACGAAACTCTGCCGCACGCTGCGTGAAGATCGTGGGGACCGGGCCTGTCCCGGTCCCGCCTCGTCCCCTCAGTTCAGGCCACAGCACTTCTTGTATTTGCGCCCCGATCCACAGGGGCAGGGGTCGTTTCGGCCAATCTTCTGGCGTTTGATGCTGGAAGGCCGGTGTGGATCATTCTCCAGCCGCCACTGATGCAGCATCTCCACCCAGATCGGGATCAGGTCGGGCGCCTCGGTATCCCAGCGATCCTCCTCGGCGCGCGTGAGCTTCCGCGTCCCGTCGGCAAAGGCGCGCAATGTCCGGATGCCCTCGATCGCCGCCCGGCATCCGGCGTCATCGTCGGCCAGAACCCGTAGCCATCCGGCCGGCGAGATGTCCATCGCCTGCCCGAACCCCTCGATCCACATCTCCCACAGCGTCTCGTCGGTCCGGGTGTCGATTTCCAGCACCGGCTCGAACGTGCCGGGCTGTGCCAGCGATGCGAGGATCTCATGGTAGCGATGCATCACCAGATCGATGAAATGCTGCATGCCGCCGGCATCGACGAAAGTGGGAATGCCCTCGCCGTCGTCTCCCGCCCAGACCGTCTTAAGCCATTGGCTGGGCACGATCAGGTCCGGGCTGACGATGACGCCGGTGAGGAAGCCGTCGAGCTGGGTGAGCAGCATGCAGTCGTCGCCCTGCGCGAGCAGCAGCTGATCGAGTTCATCGAGATAGTCGAACGAGAAAGCCATTTCCCTTTCTAGCCCGCCTTCGCCCGCTCGTCATCGTTCGGGACATCTCCAATTCTTGGCATCCGCACCGGGACCAGCGCGCAAGGAGCGGAGGGGGGGAAGGGAGCGATGAATGATCCCGTTGTCTGCCGAGGTGTCCAAGCATATGTCCCAACTCGCCTTCGCCACCATGGATGCACCAGCATCCTTGCATTGCGTCGCCATATCGCTCGCCCAGCACATGCGCCGCGGCGCGCAGATTACACGACAGGCTCTCAAGCGCTTCATGCTGGAGGCATTCGGGGCCGACGACGCCGATGGCGCCTGGACCATGCGCGATGCCTACGATGCACTCGAAGCCGCGCAGGTGATGCTGCTCCAGGACGCCGATTGCCCGCTTCTTCAGGGAGAGCCACGGCAGATATTCACGGCACTGCGGGGATTCGAACATGCGCTCCCGACCCAGACCTATCGTTCCGAGCGACAAATTGAATTTCAGCAGTTCAGCACGCCGCTGAGCCTCGCCTGGCTCGCAGGCCTTGCCGGGCAGATCCGGCAGGATGACCTCGTGCTCGAGCCGTCGGCGGGCACGGGGATGCTCGCGGTCCATGCATGGCGAGCGGGTGCGTGCCTGCAACTCAATGAATTAGATCCGAAACGGGCCGACCTGCTCGGCCGGATCTTCGATCGAACCGTTACTCGCCATGACGGCGAACATATCGGCGATCTGCTCGCGAGCGCTCCGAGGCCGACGCTGGTGCTGATCAACCCACCCTTCAGCCGCAGTGCCGGGCGCGGTGTCGATCGCCACGCCGGCGCCCGCCATCCGCGCGCCGCGCTGGGCCGCCTCGCCCCCGGCGGCCGCTGCGTGGCGATCATGCCGCCGAACTTCGCGGCGGATGGCACCGCCTCGCTCGGCTACACTGCCGTTGCCGAGATGGCGCCGCCGCGCGCCGAGATCACCATCCGCGGTAACCCCTATGCCAAGCATGGGACCAGTATCGATGTCCGTCTCTTCGTTTACGACAAGGGATGGACAGGAGAAGCCCAGCGTCATGTCGCGGACACGATCGAGGCTGCTCTCGATATCGTGCTGGCTCTTCCCTCCCGGCTTGATCCTTTCGATCCACCCCCGGCGCCCGCACCGGTGGCCAAGCCCTGTCCCGCGCCCGAACCCAAGCCACCGCTGACTGCTCCCCTGATAACGCGGCCTTCACGGAAAATAGCGCCGCCAGTCCGCATTCCCGCGAGCGAACCGCCCGAACCGGTATCTTACAGCGTACGGGAGACGCCGCTCGCACCGGGACAGGCGATCGGCATCTATTCCCTGTGGCAACCCGCTCGGCTTGTGATCGACGACGCCTGCGCGCATCCGGACGAACTCGTCGAATCCATCGCGATGGCATCCGTCTCGCTTCCGGCCCCTCGCTACCACCCCCGTCTCCAGAAGCGTGCCTTCAAGGCGCTCTCCGACGCGCAGCTTGAGACCATCATCCATGCAGGCGAAGCGCACGAACGCGATCTTCCCGGGCGCTTCTCGGCCAATCTGGCCGGTGATCGCCTGCTCGAGGACGAGGAGGGCAGCGCCTACCGGACCGGCTTCTTCGTTGCCGATGGGACCGGCGTCGGGAAAGGGCGCGAGGCAGCAGGCATCATTCTCGATCAATGGAACCGCGGCAATCGCCGCGCGATCTGGATTTCGCTGGCCGATCTCATCGAGGACGCGCGCCGTGACTGGACAGCGCTTGGCGGCCTTGCCATCGATATCCAGCCGGTCGCGAACTTTGCGCTGGGCACACCGATCACCATGGAAAGCGGCATCGTCTTCCTGACCTACGCTGCGCTGCGCTCGAGCCGCCATGATACGGCATCGCGCCTGCAGCAGTTGCTGGACTGGACCGGTAAGGATTTCTCCGGGGTGATCGTCTTCGACGAATCCCACGCCATGGCCCATGCAGCCGGGACCGAGACGGATTTCGGGAAGGCGCACGGCTCGGAACAGGGGCTCGCCGGCGTCCGCCTGCAAAATGCGCTCCCACGCGCCCGCATCCTCTACATGTCGGCGACCGGCGCGGCGCGGCCGGAAAACCTCGCCTATGCCGTTCGTCTCGGGCTATGGGGAGCCGGTACGGCCTTCGCCACACGCGACATGTTCATGAAGGCCATGGCAGAGGGCGGCATCGCCGCGCTCGAAGTCGTTTGCCGCGATCTCAAGGCGATGGGTCTCTACACCGCGCGCGCCTTGAGCTTCGCCGGCGTCGAGTATGAACCGCTGGAGCATGCGCTCACGCCGGACCAGATCTCGGTATACGATGCCTACGCGGACAGTTGGGGGATCATCCATCGAGGCCTCCGAGAAGTTCTCGCCGAGATCGGCGTGGTCGATAGGATTTCCGGCAAGACCCAGAACGGCCAGGCGCGCGGGTCAGCGCTCAGCTCCTTCGAGGGGGCGAAGTTGCGGTTTTTCTCCAGCCTGCTCGTGAGCCTGAAGATTCCGACGCTCATCGCGGCCATCGAGCAGGAACTGGCGGCGGGTAATGCCGTGCTGGTGCAGCTGGCGAGCACGGGCGAAGCCATCATGGACCGGCGACTGTCCGAACTCTCGCCGGAGGAACGGGCGATGATGGATGTCCAGGTCTCTCCCAAGGAGACCCTCGTCGATTATCTGAAAAATGCCTTCCCGGTGCGCCAGATGCGGGTCTTTCGCGCCGATGACGGCACGGTTCGCTCGGAACCGATGAGTGACGCCCAAGGCAATCCCGTGCTCTGCAGGCAGGCAATTGCTTCTCGCGACGAACTGATCGAGGACCTGTGCGCTCTGCCTGCCATTCCGACCGCGCTCGACGCGCTGATCGCACATTTTGGTACGGAGCGGGTCGCCGAGATCACGGGCCGTTCCCGGCGCATCGTCACCGACAGTACGGGCCGGCAGAAGATCGAGAGGCGCGGCGCCCGCGCCAATGTCCTCGAGGTCCAGGCCTTTCAGAACGGCAATAAATCGATCGCCGCCTTCTCTCTCGCGGGCAGCACCGGCCGGTCCATGCATTCGGATCGGAACTGCCCGACCGCGCATTGTCGCCGGACCCATTTTCTCCTCGAACTGGGATTTCGCATCCTTTCGGCAGTACAGGGCTTCGGTCGCAGCCACCGCACCAATCAGGTGACGCCGCCGGTCTATCGCCCGCTCACGACCGATTGCCGCGGCGAGCGCCGGTTCCTCAGCACGATTATCCGGGGCCTCGAAGCGCTCGGCGCGCTGACCCGGGGCCAGCGTCAGGCCGGATCGCAGAATCTTTTCGATCCATCCGACAGTCTGGAATCCGAGTTCGCGCGCGATGCGCTCGTCCAGTGGTTCCATCTTCTTTATGAGGGCAAGCTGCGCAGTGTGACGCTCGCCGATTTCCAGGAGATCACCGGATTGGAACTGTGCGACGAGGGCGGGGAACTGAAGGAGCGCCTGCCGCCGATCCACCGCTGGCTCAATCGCATCCTGGCCTTGCGCATCGCCACGCAGAACCGCATCTTCGAAGAATTCCTGGGACTGGTCGAGGATCGCGTCGAGGCGGCGCGGGCCGCCGGGACGCTTGATCTGGGGATCGAGACGATCCGCGCCGAACGTGTGCATGTTCTGTCCGACCAGCTCCTGCGCGCCGACCCGGTGACCGGCGCGGAAACGAGGCTGTTACGGCTCGAACTTCATCGAAGACCGCCGGTCACCAGTTGGGCCGCGTTGCAGTACGAGTTGCGCGGTTCGGACGACGTGCGGTGGCTGCACAACACGCGCTCGGGTCGGGTGGCGCTCTATGTGCCGACATGGCCGGGGCAGGACGACGAGGGCCAATGGATCGAACGCTGTTATCTCATACGCCCTGGTGGCCGGGCGCGAATGGACGTCGCGGCACTTGCCGGCAGCCACTGGGAGGAGATCGAGCGTGATAGCTTCCAGGCGCTCTGGGACGCGGAAGCCCGCGATGCTGGGGAAAGGCTTGTGGTCGAAACGATCACGCTGGCGACGGGCCTGCTCCTGCCCGTGTGGAAGAGGCTACCCGCCGATGACGTGCGCGTATGGCGGATCGACGACGGCACCGGCATGTCCATTCTCGGGCGTATCATCCATCCCGGCGCCCTCGAGCGGCTCGAACAGGCATTCGGGCTTGCCGGTGGCGTGATTCTAGGGCCTGACGAGATCATTGCCGGCGCGCGCATGGCCGGCGGCGTAGCGATTCCGGGCCTGGGCCCAGCCAGGCTGGTTCGGGTCCAGGTCAACGATAGTCCCCGCCTCGAAATCCGCGATTACCGGCCGGAGGATCGCACCTGGCTCAAGTCCTGTGGGGCATTCTCGGAGGTCTTGAGTTTCAGGACCAGATTGTTCCTGCCACCCGATTGCGCGTGCGACATATTGACGAGGATCATTGAGGATCGGAGTTGATCCACCGCTGCCGCGCGAAGCTATGCCGCTCCAGATCCCACTATATTGCAGAAGGAAAGGGTGAAGCGCGGCAGCATCGCACTTCACCCTCTCCAATCATTCTGCGGATGCCGGTGTATCAACCTTGGCCGCATCTTTCTTGGCGGCATTCGTACGCTTGCTGGAAGTCTTGGCTTTCGGCGATGTGGTGGACTTAGCGTCAGTGACGATCCCGAGCTTCTTCTTCTTGGGGGCAGGCGTGGACGATTCCATTTTCGCAGCTTCAGGAGTCTGGGTTTCCGGAGTGGTCGACGGGGCGGCAGCTTCCTTGGCAGCGGCGGGCTTCTTCGCACCGCTGGATGCTTTCGGGGATGCCTTCTTCGCCGCCGGTTTCTTTGCGACAGACTTTGTGGCTGCACCCTTCGCCTTTCTGGGCGCGGGTGCTGGCACAGGCACAGGCACAGGCGCAGGTGCGGCCGCAGCCGAGACAGCCGGTGTGACCGATGCCATGGGTGCGGCTTCCGGCGTCTCGACGGCGATCACGGGAGCCTCGATGGTCGGCTTGGCGTTAGCCCCTTTCGCGCGCGAGCGCTTGGGCTTTTCCGGCGCCGATGCAGGCGCTGATTCCGGCGTTTGCCCGGATGTAACACCAAGGGCCTCGTCACCCTGCTTTACCGCGCTGGCCTTGCCGGGCGCGCGTTTCGGCTTCTGTTCCTTCACCGGGGCCGGCGTCGGCGCTGCCTCCTGTACGGCCTGTTCGGTGACGGACGCTTCCTTCTGTGCCGTTTCGCCAGCCTTTCTTCCCAGGCCCAGCTTAGCAGCGACAGCACGGCGGTGCTCGGAATAGGCGGGAGCCACCATCGGATAGTCCCGCGGGAGCTTGTAGCGCTCGCGATACTCGGCCGGGGTCAGCCCGTTGGTCGCCAGATGCCGTTTCAGCGTCTTGTATGGCTTGCCGTCGATCATGCTGATGATGTGCTCGCGCGAGGCCAGGCTCTTGCGCACCGATACGGCAGGAACATGCTCCACCGGCGCGGGCGCTTCGGCTTCGGCCTTTCCTTCGAGGGCGCCGCGTGTCGCTTCGATGATCCCGGCGATGTCGCCGGCCGGCACCTGGTTGTTCGAGAAATAGGCGCTCAGTAACTGCACGGTCATTGCAGTGAGATCGGGCTGCTCGGTATCGGCCACGCAAAAACTCCAGGCTAAGGCAAGGCAATAGGGAAGTTGGCTCTTGCCGAAAAAGAATTGCCGGAAAGCTAAGCCTGTTCCCACGCCTCATGCAAGTCGTCAGTGAAACAAGCCCGTCAGTCCGCGGAAAGGGGAGGGGGAGGAGTAGAGCAGAAGACCAGTTCGAGGTCTCGCTATTCCATGAGGTGCAACATGGCGAACTGCGTATCCGCGCACATCCTGATCGGCGGCAGACTAGCCCGGTCCTGCTACCCCGAACTGATCAACGCGATCAGAGCCGATAATCCGGCGGTCGATTGGGACGGCACGCCGTTCGATCCCGACGATATCCCGGTCGGCAAGCCACTCGCGCTCATGGATCATGATGTCGCCAACGGCTGTTTCGAAGAGATCGAGGAAATTTGTCGCCGGCACGGTCTCCACTATATTCGCTGGTCTGGCGCTTCTCCTGGAAGCTTCCCGTCGGTTCGCATCGTTTACACGGGTAACGGCGAACCACAGCAATTTCTGACGACCGAGGAAGACGAGCAGGTCTTCTCCATCGAACGCATCCGGGAACTGGGAAGCATCGAAACAATCGAAGCGGACTACCAGCGTGCGCGCAGGAATCCGCCTGCCCTGCTGATCGTGGACGACGAGCCCACCGATGTCGTCATCTCGGAGATCCCCCATGGCTGATCACCATGTTCAGGGCTCGGTCGCATTCATTTGCACGGCGAAGGAAGCCGCGCTGATCGAAGAGGCATGGCAGCATGCCGCTGACCTCGACGACGAGCTGGCACCAGGCAACCCGAGCGCAGAATTCCTCGCGGCTTTCCCGCCGGTCGAACTGGGCAACCCTTTCAATGGCCTGCTCGCGATCTTCGACGATCCGCGGTTTCCCCAGTTCAGCGCCGAGCTCCGGGTCACCGGAGCCGATCCGTGCAGGGTGTCGATCTATGGTGACAGCGATTTTAAACCCGACGCCATAGCCGCGTTGATCCAGCGCTGCTGCCGGCAGACGCTGGGCGAAGCGCCGATCGGCTTTACGTGGAGCTATGGGTCTTCGCGTCCCCGGCCCGAGGATACGGGCGGTGGATGGTGCGCCATCTTTGCCGATCGGATCGAATTCAGCGAGACTGCCGAGGGACTTTCGAAAGCGCTGCAGCCCGCTGCCGATCCCTGGAGCGATCACCCGTTCCATCCCGTGTCCGACTGGAGAACCGAAGTCGCCAATGACGCGACCCGTCTCGGCTATCTCGACTGGATCGCCGTACGGCAAAGCTCGGCCGGTGCGGCACCTTAAACCTAATCCCTTCGGCATCTACATGCCGTGAAACGGCGGTCGGCGAGACGCCGCCGCGTCCCGTCGCGACCTTCTTCCGCAAAACAAGGATAGACCCATGACCGACGTCACCGCGCCGGGTGCGCCCGCGCGCCTGTATAGCCAGACCGATTACGACGAACGCGGCAATTTCCAGTACCAGGGCGATCTGTACCGCTCGGGGGAGGATCTGCCTTCCCTTGCGTCACGGATGGGACGGCATCTCGCTGATCAGTTCATCCTCACGCGCTTCGCGATCAGCACGAGTAAATTTGCGGGCGGCCGGAAGGTCACCGCAGAAATCCTAGATACGCCTGCCGACCTTACCGACCGCGATAGGCAGAACGCGTTCATCGTCGATGTGCGCGACCAGATGGAGCGGTTCGGTTTCACGTGCGCCAATGCGCTGCAGGGATTTCACAGTTGCTCTTTCTTCTGCGAAGCGTGGATCGGGCGGGCCTATTGGGCGGCGCTCGCGAAGAGGCGCGGTCCCAGAAATCCGGTCGAAGCGCTGGTGTCGCTCGCCGCGTTCAAGAAGCGGGTGAAGCCGGGCGATACCCTGAAACTCATCGATGCGCCGGCGGGCCATCGATCGCTGGGAACCACCCGCACGATCACCAAGGTACGATCGGGCGACCTGATCCTCGAAGGCAGGAGCCATCTCGATTTCCCACGCGCCGCTGCCTTCGCCTGCGACGGCAAGCTGGTGCGCATTTCCATCGGTTCGGATCACGACCCGGATGCCCATCTGCTGTACGAGTGGCGAGCAGCGGCCTGAGCGATGGCCGCCTCATTGTTTGCTCTGGATGGGTCCGCAGCCCATGCCCCGCATCTCAAGGCCATGCGGAAGCTCCTCGAGCGCTGCCAGCCGCGCCACGATATCTACACGGTGTTCGGGCACTGCACGGAGGCGATGGCGATCGCGATCGCCAACAGCGTCGATCTGCGCGAGCGTGCGCGGCGCGAAGCCCGTTACCTCGACATTATCGGGCGCTACGGCGCCGACGTCGTCGAAAGTTTCCCACGGGTCATGGCCGAACTCGCCCTCGCGCTGGAAGCGGGGATGGGCGATGTGCTCGGCGCGCTGTTCCATGATCTCGAATTGCACAACAAGGCGAAGGGCCAGTTCTTCACGCCCTATTCGCTCAGCAGAGCGATGGCGGCCATGCTGATCGGCAATCCCGCCACCCTTCGGGAAAGCATAGAAACTCGCGGACATCTTACCGCCATGGAGCCGGCATGCGGGTCCGGTAGCATGGTCATCGCGCTTACCGACGTCCTGCGATCGCAAGGTATCAATTACCAGCGCCACCTCCATGTGACCGCGATCGATATCGATCCCCGCGCAGTCCACATGGCCTATGCGCAATTGTCGCTGCTGCACGTTCCCGCGCGCCTGATCGTCGGCAATACCCTTTCCGGTGAGTTCCGCGAACAGTGGCTCACACCGGCCCACATCCTTGGCGGTTGGACGGCCCGGCTCGCGTCAGCGCCCCAGGACAAGACCCCCAACGAAATGATTCCGCCTGTTTTGGCTGCGAAAACGGCCTACTCAATCGGTGAGACCGAACCTGCGCCCGACTGCAACAAACCAGCGCCGCTACCACGTCAACTCAGCCTCTTCTGATCCGGCCATTGACCATCAGGCAACTTCGCCGAGCGTTCCTCCAACCACAATTGCCGATATGACCGGTGAAGATCCATAAGCTCCCGATGTTTCCCCAAGCCTACCAATCGTCCGCCCTCCATGAACAGGATCTGGTCCGCGTCCTGCGCCGTTGCCAGCCGATGGGTGATCATGATGAGCGTGGTGTCCCCGCCGGCTCTGCCCCGCAATTTCGCGATCGCGTTCGCCTCGCTGCGCGGATCGAGCGCGGAGGTGCTTTCATCGAGGATCAGCACCGGCACGTCCACGCCTGCCAGCCGTGCGAGCTCCAGCTTCTGGACCTGGCCTCCCGAAAGACGCTCGCCCTGTTCCCCGAGTTCCATCTCGAAGTCGATCGACCTGCCGGGCTCGTGAAACCTCCAAAGGTGCAGCAATTCCTCGACATCGCCGATCGCCTGGTTCGCCGGGGGATAGAGGATGTTCTCGCGCAGCGACCGGTTGAACAGGCCGATGAACTGCGGCGCATAGAGGATATGGCGATGCCGATCCGCCCAGGGGATCGTCGCGATATCTGTCCCGCCCACCGCGATCCTGCCGGAAGAGGGGGTAAGCACGCCTGCGAGAAGCTGGGCGAGCGTGGACTTGCCCGAACCGTTGGGACCGACGATCGCGACGAAAGAACCAGCCGGAACATGCACAGATATCCCGGCCACGCCGGGCATGCCCTCGCCATAGCGGAAGCTTACATTCTCGGCGACAAGATCTGACGACGCTGTAAGACCAGGGGACAGGGCGCTGTTATCTGTATCGATGGTCGCAAAGTTCAGGACGTCGCGAATATTGGCGATCGCCACTCCAGCCTGCGCGAGGATATACCCGAGCGAACTGAGCGGCACGGTCAGCCGGAAGGCGTATGTCTGGAGCAGGACGAAATCGCCCGCACTCATGCGCCCCTGGCCGACATCGAGAGCGGCAAGCAGCAGCAGCGCCACGAGACCGAGCCCGACCACGCAGAATTGCAGCGCGGCCATGAGCGTGAGCGAACGGTACATGCCGGCCGCCTCGTACCGTTTCGAACCGAGGGCAGCGCCGGTATGCCGCAGCTCGCGGTCGAGCGCGCCGTTCAGCACCACGCGGCGGGCGTTGCGCAGGATATCGCCGATGGTGCGCGAGACATGCGATGCCGCCGTATTCGTCGCCTCGGCATGAACGCGGTGACGCCTGGCGCCGAGCCAGGTCGCGGCGAGGAAACCCACCAGCGTCAGCGCCAGGATCAGGACATAACGCGGCCGGATCAGGCCTGCGATCACCACGAGACTGGCCAGAGCCTGGAGGATCACCGGCCCGAGCCGCCAGATCAGACCCTCGACGACCAGCGTCAGGCTATAGGGCAGGCGCTCCAGCATGCCGGGAACGCGGCCGCTGCGGCTGTCGCGCGCCGCGGTGATCTCGGGCAGGGCCGCGGCGAGCGCGCGGATGGTGTAATGCCGCGCCAGCGCATCGACCATTTTCGCGGTGCACGACAGCCTCGCGGTTTCGAGGATCGATGCGCCTGCCCAGCATCCCACGAACAGCATCACGGTGACGAACAGATACAGGCGCGATTCCGAGGAAGCTGCCAGCATGTCGATCAGGAGTTTGAGGGCGTAGGGTCCGGCAACGCCCATCGCGATCACGAGGGCTTCGAGGGTGAAGGCCTCGAACAGGCTTCGCCTTGCACCCAGCCGCGCCGACAGCATCAGCTGCGTCAGCCGCGCCAATATACCAAATGTCGTCACTGCACAGACCTCCTGGCGATCGTTGAGCCAGAAGGAGGATTTGGAACGCGGCCGCTATCCTAGCGCCAAATCAGCCGCTTTGGAATGCGCGATCCCATGACCCGGAAAGGGGGGGGAAGGGGGTGCGGGAAGGTGACGGGAGACGTGGATCGTCCCGTTACCCTCAAGCTCAAGGAGATGGTTTCCATGGCGAGCATAGCCCGCATGACCGACACGCCCCCCGCGTCCGCTCCCTATCGCATCGACGTCTCGCGCGGCGGCCGCAGTGGCCGCGTGTCCTCGGAATGGTTCTCCAGGCCCGACGACGAGAAATTCCTCTCGCTCTCCAGCCTCTACGACAGCGTGCGAGCCCGCGCCGATCGCTCGACCACCCGGACTGTCGAAAGCCGCGCGATCCGCGTCGAGGCGAGAAGCGATGCTCCCGAACGGCTCACGCTGATCGCCCCTGGCGACGAGCGTCCACTCACACCCACCAACTGGTCCTTCGGCCAGGTCGCGAGCCTCGTCGGCGCCCCGGCCTCCTATCTGCGCCAGCTGCCCGCGGCGCTCGCCGGTATCAATCTCCAGCACGGACTGTTTACCCACAGAGGCGAACAGGTCAAAATATTGCAGACCGACGATGGCCGAACAGAACTGCGGGCTGCGACCGGAAGTCAGTATGGCAGGGTGTACGACTGGGAACTGATACAGGCCATCATGGCATTCGCCGGGGACGGCGTCGGCGATACACGGTGGAAAGTCCCTGGAAATATCGATTGGGGAAGCATGCGCTATAACCCCTATGTCGATATTACTAAAGACACAACCACACTCTACGCATCGGACAGGGATGTCTTCGTATTCCTTGTCGACGACACGCATCCGATCGAGGCCGGTAAACTGCCGAATGGTGATCCCGACCTCTATTTTCGCGGGTTCTATGCCTGGAATTCCGAGGTCGGCTCCAAGACCCTTGGCATCGCGACATTCTATCTACGGGGCGTATGCGCGAACCGGTGCCTATGGGGCGTGGAGAATTTCGAGGAAGTGAACATCCGCCACTCGAAGTTCGCCGGCGCCCGCTTCGCGCACCAGGCCGCCCCGGCGCTCGAGCACTTCGCGAACTCCTCCCCGCAGCGTTTCATCACCGGCATCAACGCCGCGCACGAACGTATCGTCGCGCGCAAGGACGAGGACCGCGACGCCTTCCTGCGGCGGCGCGGCTTCTCGAAAACCGAGACGACGAAGATCATCCAGACGGTCCTCGCCGAGGAAGGGCATCCGCCCACGAGCGTCTATGATTTCGTGCAGGGCATCACCGCGCTGGCCCGCACGAGGCCGCATCAGGACAGCCGCCTCGAACTCGAAGGCAAGGCCCGAAAGCTGCTCGAACAGGCGCTCTGAGGCGCACTTCCCGATCCGAATTTCCCCGCCATCGCCCGCTCCGGTCTTCGACCGGGGCGGCTATGCTCATGAAAGGATAAGGCCATGCGTGCCCAGTCCGATGTTCCCCTTTCCGATTTCACCGTGGACGTCGCCTTCTTCAGCGACGGCGAGCACTATGCCACCCAGAGCTACACAGTCACCGCCTCGACCTGGTTCAGCGCCCGCCAGCAGGCGCTGCAGATGTCGGTGAACAGCGTCTATGACGACCCGCGCATTCCCGGTCTCAGCCGCACCGCCACCCTGCGGCCCGGCTCATGACCCGCGCTCGTACCCGCCGCCTCGGCACGGGGATCTCCGCGCTGATCGCCGCATCGCCCCCGCCCGCCACCACGCTGCCGCTCGCCAGCATCAGCGCCGGATATAATCCGCGCCGCTATTTCGACAGCCGAAAGCATGAAGAGCTCGTGGCATCGCTGCGCCTGCGCGGAATGCTCCAGCCGATACTGGTTCGTCCCGCCAGGGAGACGGGCGATGGCTATCTCATCGTCGCCGGGGGGCGCCGCTACCGCGCGGCGCTCGAGGCCTTCGGGCCCGAGGGCGAAGTCCCCGTCATCATCCGCGAGATGACCGACCAGGAGGCCCTCGAGGCGGCGATCGACGAGAACGACGTGCGCGACGATGCTTCGGAAACCGAGCAGGCCGATGCGGCGGTCCGCGTTCTTGCCGCCTGCCAGGACGATCGCGGTGAAGCCGCTCGCCGGCTCGGGTGGTCCAAAACCAAGCTCGATCGCCGCCTCGCGCTCGCGGGCCTCTGCGAGCCGGTCAAGCACGCGCTCGACGAGCGCCGGATCAAGCTGGGACATGCCGAACTGCTCGCCGCCGTTCCCGCCGACAAGCAGGAGAAGGCGCTGGAGACGATCCTTGCCTCCGGTCTCGACGTCGGGAAGACGCGCGACCTGCTGATGCGGGTCACCCAGGATCTCGCCCATGCCTGCTTCGATAAGAGCGAGTGCCTTGCCTGCCCGTTCAACTCCGCAGCGCAGCGTGCGCTGTTCGAGACGCATATCGAGGACGGGCATTGCACCAATGCCGGGTGTTTCGAACTCAAGACCCAGGCCGCCGAAATGATCCGCTTCGAACAGGAGGAATGCGCAGAAAAGGCTGCGCGGGCTGCGAAAACCACTGGTGACGATACCGGCGCTAAGCAGGCCGAGGACGAGATCGACGCTATCGACGATCCGGATATCGCTGCCGATGGTGACGAAGACGGTGTCGTGGATGACGACACCGGGGACAGCGGCGCGCCCTTCCTTCATCTCCGGGATGAACAGGCCGCATCTTCTGCGAATGATGCCCGAAAACCGACAGCGCCGATCGATACTGGCGCCAGGAAGCCGGACACGCCGAAGTCCCCCGTCACCGCCCGGTCGATCGCGACCCGGACCAGGGAACTGCGCGAGGCGACCTGGCGCACCGCGCTCGCCCGCGCGCTCGCCGCTAATCCGGCCCATGCCCAGACCACGATCCTGGTCGCCGCGATGTCCGGCACGCTCCCACAGATCAAGGCGGAGACATTGCGCGGGCGTGCCGGGCTGCTGGTCGGCGCGTCCTTCCCCGATCTCGATTTCAGCGAGAAGATCGCGGAGATCCAAGCACTGCCGCAAGCGCAGGCCGCGACAGTGCTGTCCGCCATCGGCGCGGCCTATGCGAAGGATGTCACCAGTTTCAATCATGTCGCCGACCTGGCGCGGGCTTTCGCCGTCGACCTGCGCGACGCCTGGCAGGTCGATAAGACCTTCCTCGCACGCTACTCGAAGGAGGAACTCAGGTTCATCGCCCGCGAATGCGGGCTGATCACGCACATCGGCGAGAAGGCGTTCGCAAAACTGCTCGGCCAGAAGAAGACCGATCTCATCACCGGCATGCTCCATGTGCTCGGCTTCGAGTGGGCAGGCCGTCTGCCGAGCGCCATGACCCTCGACGGTGCATATGGGTCGCCGCCTGCGCGCCCGGTCGCACCCACGAGCGAGGTTCCGATCACGCACCTCGCCGCCTGAACGAACCCACGCTCTTCCAGAAGGATGTCTCCCTATGCTGATAACCAGCCTGCTCCCGCTGCTCGCCCGCTATTCGCTCGGCTGCGATCTTGTCGCCGGCCCCGAGGGCATGGTCACGCTCACCATCATCCCGCGCATGATCGAAGGCGGCGGCCACAAGCCCGAAGCCGGTGAACTCCGGCCGATCGCGCTCACCGCGAGCGCCGCCGAGATCGATGCCGAACTTGCGCGGGGCGAGGACGGCGCGCTCGGCCAGCTCATCGCGGGTCGCAAGGCGCTCGCCGATCAGCTGGAAGAGCAGCGCCAGGCGACGCAAGCCGCCCGCGCTGCCGCGGCCGCGAAGGCCAAGCCGGCGACACCGACACCGACACCGAAACCGGCGACCGCCGGCGCGAAAGCGCAGGCGGCCGGCAGTCTGCCTACCGGCGCCAAGCCCGAAGAGCCCGCCAGCCTCTGGTGACGCACGGCAGGAAAAACTCGCCCCATCGCTCCCGATCACTCCCAGGAGACAGTCATGCAGATCGATCATCTCACCCGAACCTTTCGCTATGACGGCATCGACCTGCCGGTGCCGCCGCATCTCGCGCAGGATCCGGCCGCGCTGCGCGCCTATCATGCGACGCTCTACCCGGCGATCCTCAACGCCGAGACGGTCGATGCCGGGGTCATGGGCGGCGCGCATGTCACCGAATATCGCCGCGCCGTCGGCACCAAGGGCTGATCCCGGTGCCGATGGCGCCGCGTCGCCGCGGCGCGACCATCCCGCCGGTGCTGCGCAAAACCCTCCTGGACTGGATCGAGACGGACGATGGCGACACTGCCGGCTTCACCCCGCCCGCCTGCAGCCCCCGGGCCCGAGCCCTCCATGCACGGATCGTCGTCGACCCGCAGGGCGGGGCGGGCGAGTCCCGCGAACCGCTGCAGCCGCCGGCCGGACTTCGCCTCCCGCCGCTTGGCTGATCTTGCCAGTGATCCTGGGGATGATCTTGCGGGCAGGGCCGTCGCGCTATCGCCCGATGTCCCGGCGATCTTCGACGCGCCGCTCGCCCCCCATCACCGGGTGATCGGGCGCTGGGCCGCGTCCCAGGCACAGGATGCGAGAGCCTGTACGCGGCTCGAAGCCCGCCGCCGCATCGAGGCGGTGTTCGATGCCGCCGTGCGCGAAATCCTGAACCCGATCGATATCGTCGATCTGCGCATCGCCGTCCTGGGCAGCGAGGCGGATGGGCCGCCCGCGATCGCCATCATCTGCGACAGCATGGGACAGCTTGATCTCGGATGGATCGAAACCGGCGATGCGCCCACCGCCTGGCGCGCCGCCGCCTACCGGGCGCTCGAGCAGACGCTGGGGCGCGTACTGCCGGTCTTCAGCTACCAGGATCTCTTCGACGAGATGTCCATGTACTACTGGGAGGGGGAAATCGATGACGAAGCGGCCCGCCGCAGCCTGATCGAATGTCACGGCGCGGACGCCGAGGATCTCGACGGCCACATGCTCCCTTCGCAGCTCGACGAGCGCCGCCCGGGCTGGATGATCGCAGCGAACGCGGCGCCGCCGAGCCGGCTTCCCGCTGCCCTGCGTCGCAAGCTGGCGGATATGCGTACTGCGCGGGAGGTGCTTGGCACACTCTTGCCCGAAGCCGGCGCCTGGCACTTCGATTTCGAGGTCGCGAGCGCATATCTTCCCGGTATCGAGGAATGCGCCTCGTTGCCGCCGCTGACGCTGGTTCCCTTCGTGCCGTTTGCGCGCGAACTCGACGATGTCATGCGCAGCGGCATGGAAATGGGGTTCACGGATATCGCCGGTATCTGCCCGCTGCCGGATGTGGCCTGCATCGACGACTGGTTCGCCTCACTGCGGCTCGGCGCACAGTTCCTGCTCGCGGTCCAGAACCTCATCCGCTTCGATCCCCCCAAGCCCAGGAGCCACCCATGTCCGACCATAGCACCCACTTCGAAGCCAGCGGTGGCGGTCTCGTCCTGACGAACGCCATCCTGCTCTATACGAACCAGGCGCCTCGGTATCTCAAACCCTATGGCACCGCGCAGGGCGATACCACCGCCTTCGCCAGCATCCATGCCGTGGAACACGATGGCGATGGCCGGCCGACGATCGCGGTCGGCAGCCCGCTGACGCGCGCGCATCTGCGGCAGTGGTCACAGGCGCTTGGCCGTACCGCCCAGCCCGAGCTTCTCCCCGAACATGTGCTGGTCGCTCATCCCGACATGCTGGCCTGGTGGGTGCCGGCTGAGGTGCGCCCGGCCTATTTCGCGCTGTCGGATCCTCCTGCCGATCTCCATGCGCTTGCTGCGCGAACGACGCTGCCGGTTCCCTATCCACCCCATCTCCTGATCGCCACACGCCATGGGCTTGGCGTCTATGCCCTCCCGGTAAATGAACGCCCTGGCGCCGAGACCCCGGTTCTGCACTCGCCGATCCTCAACGTCTTCGTCGACGGACGTCTCTGCTGGGGCAACATCCCGAAACCCAGGGCGCTCAGCATCGCCTCCATTCCCGCCTATGAAAGCGCGCTGTTCGACTCCTGGTCGACACATCCCAATATCGGGCAGGATCGGACGATACGCGGGAAGGGCGGGCTGGTGCGGCTCTGGGACGATCTGGCGGCGCGCGGCGCGCGCCGGTTTCCGGTGAGCCGTCTCAAGCCTTTCGGCGCCGGCGCGGCCGGGCAGGGGATAGGCCCGCGAAGGACCGCCGCCTGCGCGGTGACGGTAGGCCGGCTCATCGCGCGGGGCCGTGTATGACGATGCTCGCCGATGATGCGACGGCAGCGGCGGTGCTTGACGCCATGCCCTGCTATCCGGTGCCGCCATTCGGAAGGTCGCCCGCCATCGAGGCGCTGCGCGCTTCTCGCGTCGGCCATGGTCTCGCCATCGGCCATGACGGTGTGAAGCTGATCCTGCGTCGCCCGTGGCTGGCGCTGGACGTGCCGGTTGCGGCGTCCATCGCCGCCTATGTTCCTTATGGCAGCATCGGGGCACCGCGGGCCGATCTACGCTGCGGCCTCGTTCCGCGCGCCTTTTACGACGAGGTACTGGGGCATCTGCGTAGCAAGATTCCTGACGAGGCCGCCGCATTCATCCTGTGGAACGAGGCGACCCGTGAATTTGCCGTGGAGTTCCCCGCTATCGATGAAGCGACGCCGACGCGACTGGTCTATCGCATGCCCAGGCTGCCGCCTGACTGGCACATGGTCTGTGACATCCACAGCCATGCGCGCGGCCGCGCATTCTTCAGCGCCACCGATGATACCGATGATGCCCATGCCACCAAGATAGCGATCGTCTTCGGACGTCTCGACCATCCCGATGGTCCCACCATGGCGGCACGGCTCTGTGCGGGCGGCATGTTCCTGCCCTTGCCGCGCTGTCCCTTTGCAGGAGCTCCCGATGCAGACTGATCAGGCCCGGCGTCACTATCTTCCTGCTGTCTTTGACGATCGTGCGATCACGATCCTGCTGGTCGGCTGTGGCGGGAACGGGGCGCAGATGTTGATGGGTCTCGCCGCGCTCGACACCGCACTGCGCGCGATCTCCTCGCGCTCGCTCGACGTCACCGTGGTCGACGACGATATCGTCACCGAGGCGAACCTTGGCCGTCAGCCATTCTACCGCTGCGATATCGGCCATTCCAAGGCGCGTACGCTGACCGAGCGCATCAATCTCGCGCATGGCCTGGCCTGGGAAGCGGTTCACGGACGCGCTCCTGAAGCGATCGGGATCGACGGCTTCGACATGCTCATCAGCTGCGTCGATACCGCTGCGGCCCGCCGGGCGCTGGGGGCGGCTCTGCAGACCGGCAGAAATCCGCCCCTCTACTGGATGGACCTCGGTAACCGCGCCGGCGACGGCCAGTACCTGATCGGCTGCCCGCGCCGCACCAGTCACAGCGATCGCCCACGTCTTCCCACCGTGCTCGAAGTCTTTCCGGAACTCGCCGACGAAAGCGTGGCTGAAGACGATGCGCCATCCTGTTCGGTCGCAGAGGCGCTCGAGCGTCAGTCACTGTTCGTCAACCGCGTCGTCGCAAGCCATGCGCTCGCGCTGCTTTTCGATCTTCTCGGGCGCGGTTCGATCGGGCATGCCGGGGCATTCATCAATCTTGCCGGCGGTCAGACCGTTCCGATCCCGCTTCCTTTCGCGAATGGCACGTCACTTGCGGCGGCCGGACACGCAAACATCTCGCACTTGTAGCCTGTATAGGCTATGTCATATGCTAAGGAGTCGCCATGAACCTCGAGCGTCACGTCAAACTGTTCAAGAACGGCCGCAGCCAGGCGGTCCGCATTCCCCGTGAGTTCGAGCTTCCGGGCGAGGACGCCATTATCCGCAAGGAAGGCTCGCGCCTGATCATCGAACCCGCCCGGCCGCGCTCCCTGCTTGCCGTTCTCAAGACATGGGAACCGCTCGATGAAGAGATCGGCCCGATCGAGGACCTGCCAGCAGAACCGGTCGACATCTGATCCATGTTCCTGCTCGATACGAATATCCTGTCGGACCTGATCCGACAGCCCGATGGCATGGTCGCCCACGCTATCGCCGACGTCGGCGAGGACGCGGTTGCGACCAGCATCATCGTTGCCGGCGAACTGCGCTATGGCGCAGAAAAGCGCGGATCGCCGCGCCTGAAAAGCAAGATCGAGGATTTGCTGTCTCTCATTGCAGTGCTGCCGCTCAAGGACGATGCCGACGCCTGCTATGGGCGTCTGCGTGCCGACCTCGAGCGCCGTGGCACGCCGATTGGCGCTAACGACATGCTGATCGCCGCCCATGCGCTCGCAATCGGCGCGACCCTCGTTACCGACAACATCCGCGAATTCGAGCGGGTCGATGGCTTGCAACTGGTGAACTGGCTCCGAACCACCTGACGCCCGGTTCGCACGGCGTTCCCGGTCTGGTTCTCGTGGTTAGCGAGCATGAAGAAGGGAAGGGGGAGGGCAGAAGGGTGGTCCCAGGGAGATCGCCCCATGCTCACCTCGTACTGTCAGTGTCGGCAGCCCTGCCATTCCTGGCGCGCGGCTGAAGCATTCGCCACCTCATCGATGCCGGGTCTTGCGGCGTGACGACCGATCCTGCCACCTTCGATCCCGCCGACCGGCAGTGCTGGATCGCCCATGGCCGCCGTCCCGAGCATGCCGAGGTACTGGCATCGGTATGGAAGGACTATCCGGACCTTCCTTCCGATGCACCGCTGCATGAATGCATGGCGCGCAGCCGCGCGCGCGTCGCCGCGCTCCGCCCCTTCAATGATGCCATCCGCGAGGAAGCCGAACGCGAAAGACAGCGCACGAACTTCGCCTGCATCGAGAAGCGCGTAGCAAGCGGCCAGATCAGGCCCTTCGATCAGGCCATCCTCCAGGCACGCGCCGAGCATGGCTATAACTGGGACGCTGCAGTCCTCTATGCTCAGGGTCGATACGCGGCGGAGGCTGGCTGGGGACCTCGCGATTTCTCGGCGCCACCGGGTGAAACCTCGCCCGCTTACGCCCAGGGGTTCCGCGATGGCGGTGGTTGTTTCGAAGATCTGTTCGACGTTGCCAGGCGTTCCTACGCGGCTGCCATGCGACAGGAGGACCGATTCCCGGCTCCCGGAAAGGCTTTGGTTTCACGGCCGGCTCCGAGCAGTTGGCCGTCTCCGACAGACGCCCCGCGTCCCGCATTATGGTCGAAACGCACCGTGATCATCGGTGCTGCCACTGCATCGAATGCCGCAGCAGGCTTGATGACCATGCTCCAGACACAGCCCGGGCATGAAATGGCGCATATCATCATAGCCGACGTCGGTCGGGGCTTTCGTGCGTGGCGCAGTGCGGAGCCCGCCCAGACCGGGAATCCAGCAGATCAGTTACGGGCCTTGTTTGCCGGGATCGAACCGGACGACCTGCTGATCATTGCCGATGGCGAAGATCTCGCCTGGATAGACCGACATGCCGGCATGCTTCCGCTCTGCCGGACCATGGAGCGCACGCGTAATTCGGCGATCCAGCAGGGGACTGTCAGGATTTCCGTGTGCGGCCGGGCGGTTGATCATCAGGCCGCCATGGCTCTGATGAAACGTTCGCCGAAGATCACGGCAAATTGCGC
>NZ_JACIEU010000027.1 GCF_014197035.1 Sphingobium scionense
ATGATGGTTTCCAAAGTTGGTGTCGCAACCCCTCGGAATCATATCGAAACTCGGCCGTCCACCGTTACGTCAGCGTTCTGACACAGCCTCTCAGAGTCTTTTTGCGCCCACGGCGCATCGGCACCGGTCTAGATCAGAGCGTGCGGACCCAGCCGGCCGGATCGGCCACGCTGCCGCGCTGGATGCCGGTCAGTTCGGCGCGCAGGCTTTCCGTGACCAGTCCCCCATCGCCATTGCCGACGGTGAAATCGCCGTCGGTGCTCTTGACCGTCCCGATCGCCGTGACAACGGCCGCGGTGCCGCAGGCGAACGCCTCGCGCAGCTTGCCGCTGGCGGCGTCGGCGCGCCACTGGGCGAAGCTGTAGGGCTCCTCGCGCACCTCATGCCCCTTGGCGCGGGCAAGGCTGATGATCGAGTTGCGGGTGATGCCGGGCAGGATGGTGCCGGTCAGCGGCGGGGTGACGATCGCGCCGTCATCCATCACGAAGAAGACGTTCATGCCGCCCAGTTCCTCGACCCACTTATTCTCGGCAGCGTCGAGGAAGACGACCTGGTCACAGCCATGCGTGATCGCTTCCTTCTGCGCGACCAGCGACGCGGCATAATTGCCACCGCACTTGGCCGCACCGGTGCCGCCGCGCGCGGCGCGGGTATAATGTTCCGACACCCACAGGGTCACGGCCTTCTTGCCGCCCTTGAAATAGGCGCCGGCGGGCGAGGCGATGACGCAGAAAATATATTCGTTCGACGGGCGCACACCCAGGAAGGCTTCGCTGGCGAACAGGAAGGGGCGCAGATAGAGGCTGCCCTCGCCCGAAGGAATCCAGTCCGCGTCGATCTTCACCAGCTGCTCGACCGCTTCGAGGAACAAATCTTCCGGGATCGCCGGCATCGCCATGCGTTCGGCGGATTCGGCGAAGCGGCGGGCATTTTCCTCCGGCCGGAACATGGCGACGCTGCCGTCGGCCAGGCGATAGGCCTTCATCCCTTCGAAGATTTCCTGGGCATAATGGAGCACGGCGCAGGCGGGATCGAGCTGGAACGGCTCGCGCGGGCCGACGGCGTGGCTGTGCCAGCCCTGCCCCTCGCTATAGCGGATGGTGACCATATGGTCGGTGAAGAGCCGGCCGAAGCCCGGATCCTCCAGAAGTACCGCGCGCGCGTCCGCCGCCACAGCCTTGCTGCTGGGGGTAACGGTAAAGCGCGACTTCTGTTCGACGTCCATGGTGAGTCTCCTTATGCGTTGGACGGGGGCGCCTATGTCACATCCGGCCCCGCGAAACAATTGGTCATATATACTGTCCAATTTTGGAATAAAGAGCCAAGGCGCACTCGCTGGCCTCTTCCCGTCCCAGCGCGCGCCCTGTATCGCATGCGCCATGCACTTCTTTTCGGACAATGCCACCCCGATCTGCCCCCAGGTGATGGCCGCCATCGCCGGCGCGGACCATGCCGACCATGGCTATGACGGCGACGCGTGGAGCGCGCGGCTGGACGGCGCCTTTTCCGACCTGTTCGAAACGCCGGTGAAGGCGCAATGGATCGCCACCGGCACGGCGGCGAACAGCATCGCGCTCGCCTGTCTGTGCCCGCCCTATGGCGGGGTGATCTGCCATGAGGAAGCGCATATCGTTGTCGACGAATGCGGCGCGCCGGGCTTCTACACCCATGGCGCCAGCCTGATGGCGCTGCCCGGCGTCGGCGCCAAGCTGTTGCCCGATATCGTTAAGGCAAGGCTCAAGGCCATCCGCCCCGACGTGCATCAGGTGCCGGCACGGGCGATCAGCATCACCAATGCGACCGAATATGGCATGGTCTATACGCCGGACGAGGTGGCGGCGCTGGGCGAGATCGCCAAGGTCCATGGGCTGGGCTTCCACATGGACGGCGCGCGTTTTGCCAATGCGGTGGCGCATCTGGGCTGTGCGCCGGCCGACGTCACCTGGCGCGCGGGGATCAACATCCTCTCCTTTGGCTGCGTCAAGAATGGCGGCATGGTGGGCGAGGCGCTTTTGTTCTTCGGTCCCGAACGCGAGGCGCGGGCGGCGGAAGCGGCGCGCTGGCGCAAGCGGGCGGGGCATCTGTTTTCCAAGGGCCGCTACCTTGCTGCGCAGATATTGGCGATGGTCGAGGACGGACTGTGGCTGGACAATGCCCGCGCCGCCAATGGCGCGGCGCAGGCGCTGGCCGATGCGGCCGCCGGACGGCTGATGCATCCGGTGGAGGCCAATGAGCTGTTCGTCTGGCTGACCCCGGCGGAAGCGGCGACGCTGCGCGCGCAGGGCTTCGATTTCTATGACTGGGGCGAGGGCGCGGCGCGGCTGGTGACCAACTGGTCGCAGGATGCGCAGAGCGTTGCGCCGCTGGCCGCCGCGATCCGGGCATTGGGGCATCATGACGCCTGACGACAGGGCGCAGGGCGGGATGGAGCGGGGCGGCATCGCCCTGCCCTTCATCCTCGTCACGCTGATCTGGAGTTCGACCTGGATCGTCATCCGCGACCAGCTGGGCAGCGTGCCCGCAAGCTGGTCGGTCTGCTATCGCTTCCTGCTGGCGGGGATAGCGATGGCTGCGTTCGCGCGAATGCGTGGCGTATCGCTCAATATCGGGCGGGACGGTCTGGTCTTCGCCACGCTGCTGGGCACGGCGCAGTTCGTGCTCAATTTCAACTTCGTCTATCGCGCCGAAGTCTATCTGACGTCGGGCGTGGTGGCGGTGGTCTATGCGATGCTGCTGATCCCCAACAGCATCCTCGCCTGGATCTTCCATCGCCAGCCGGTCAGCCGCGCCTTCATCGGCGGGTCGGTGATCGCGACCGCCGGCATCGCCATGATGCTGGTGCATGAATATCGCTTTGCCGGGATCGACCCGGACAAGGTGGTGCTGGGCGCGGCCTTTGCCTGTGCCGGGCTGATGAGCGCATCGACCGCCAATGTGATGCAGGGCATGGAGATCGCCCGGCGGCTGCCGATGATCGCGGTGCTGGCCTGGGCGATGCTGATCGGCGCCGGGATCGACGCCGCCTTTGCCTGGATCACCACCGGGCCGCCGGTGATTGAGCCGCGGATCGGCTATCTGCTGGGCATAGGCTGGCTGGCGCTGGCGGGATCGGTCGTCACCTTCCCGCTCTATTTCGGGCTGATCCAGCGCATGGGCGCGGGCCGGGCCGCCTATACCAGCGTGCTGATCCCGGTGATCGCGATGCTGATCTCGACACTGGCCGAGGGCTATCGCTGGAGCGGGCTGGCGGTGCCGGGCGCGCTGCTGGCGATCGCCGGGATGGTGATCGCGCTGCGGGCCAAGACCAGGAGCTGAACGCGGTTTAGAGCCTGACGCCGCCGGGCTGGTAGCGCAGCTTGGCCATGTTGAGGCGGGCGATCAGGCTGCTGAGCGATTCCGGTGCGGGGGCCGCGCGATCGGGCACGGACATGGCGTTGATGCGGTCACCGAGCGAGGAAACAGTCTTGTCGATGCTGGTCATGACACGCCCTTGTTGATGCGGTAATCCCGCTTTCGGCGCACGCTGGTTAACGGGGCGTAAACCATGCGACGAACCGATCAGCAAGGCTGATTTTCTTCCACAAGACAGGCCCTTAGACCTTCGATATGGGTTGGGTAAAGAGGTTTCCAGCCGAGCAGCC
Source organism: Sphingobium scionense (assembly GCF_014197035.1). GTDB lineage: Bacteria > Pseudomonadota > Alphaproteobacteria > Sphingomonadales > Sphingomonadaceae > Sphingobium > Sphingobium scionense. The sequence goes on from NZ_JACIEU010000027.1 coordinate 3,642, forward strand.
GACGCGCCCGGCCATTGGCGACGCGGCGATTTTCGGCATAGAAGGCCAGCGCCTGGGGCGAGAGGTCCGCCTGCTCCAGCGACAGCAGCGGCGGCAGCGGCCGGCCCAGCAGCTCGCAGGCGGTGGCAATCACATCATTCTGGGCGCAGGGATAGTCGTCGGCAAGATTATAGGCGCCGGGCGGGCCGTCAAAGGCGGCGATGATGCCGCCGACGATATCGTCGACATGGACGCGGCTGAACACCTGTCCGGGCAGGGCGATGCGGTGCGCCTTGCCAGCCCTGACACGATCGAGCGCGGAGCGGCCGGGTCCATAGATGCCGGGCAGGCGGAAGCGGCGGACATCGGGCCGCAAGGCGCCCCAGCCGAGATCGGCGCGGGCGCGGGCGGTGCGGCGCCCCTGCCCGACGGGGCTGGCCTCATCGACCCAGGCACCGGCAGCATCGCCATAGACGCCGGTCGAGGAGAGATAGCCGAGCCAGAGCGCCGGCGCGACGGCGATCGCGGCACCATAGCGGGTGAGGACGGGGTCGTCCTCGCCTTCGGGCGGGACGGAGGAGAGGATATGGGTGGCGCCGGCGATGGCAGCGCGGACGGCTGGTTCATCGCCGAAGGCGATATGGTTCGCGTCGGCGCTGCGGCGGACGCCGGTGACCTGCCAGCCCTCAGCCCGCAGCCGGGCAGCGAGGCGGAAGGCGCTATAGCCCATGCCGAGGATCAGCATGTGCAGCATCGAGCCCCTCCCCTAAACCGGCATCAGACCGTGAAGCTCTCGCCGCAGCCGCAGCTGCCCTTGGCATTGGGATTGGCGAAGACGAAGCCGGCGGTGAAATCATCCTCGACCCAGTTCATGGTCGAGCCGATGAGATAGAGGACCGAGGCACCGTCGATATAGAGGACGCCGCCGGGGGTCTCGATCTTCTCGTCGAACTTGGCTTCTTCGGTCACATAGTCGACCGAATAGGCAAGGCCCGAGCAGCCGCGCTTGGGGGTCGAGAGCTTGACTCCGATCGCGCCATCGGGTGCCTGTGCCATCAGTTCGGCGATGCGGCCTTGCGCGCTGGGCGTCAGCATGACGGCGGCGGGACGGGCGCGAGTCTTGGTGGTCGTCTCGGTCATCAGAGCATTCCCAATTCGAGCTTGGCTTCGTCCGACATCTTGCCCGGATCCCATGGCGGATCCCAGACCAGGTTCACTTCGACATCGCCGACGCCGGGCACCGCGCCGACGCGCAGTTCGACTTCGCCGGGCATGGATTCGGCGACCGGGCAATGCGGCGTGGTCAGCGTCATGGTGACGACGGCATGGCCGTCGCTGGTGACGTCGACGCCGTAAATGAGGCCGAGATCATAGATGTTGACCGGGATTTCGGGGTCGAAGATTTCCTTCAGCGCATCGATGATGCCGTCATAGAGATCGCCGCCCGGCTCACCGGCCGCGACTTCGCTGGGCTTCTGCGCCAGGAAACCGTCGAGATAGTCGCGCTGGCGCGGAGCGGCCTCCGCCTCTTCCACGCGCGCCTTGGGCGGGGTTTCCACCGCGTCCACTTCTTCCACCATGATCTTGCGTTCCTCGGTCATCCGAAGATCTTCCTTACCCGTTCAATGCCCTTGACCAGCGCATCCACGTCGCTGTCGTCGCTATAGATGCCGAAACTGGCCCGTGCGGTCGCCTCGACGCCCAGATGCCGCATCAGCGGCTGGGCGCAATGATGGCCGGCGCGGATCGCGACACCCGTTTCGTCCAATATGGTGCCGACATCGTGCGGATGCACCCCCTCCACCTCGAAAGAGAGGATTCCGGCCGAATCTTCCGGACCAAAGACGCGCACGCTGTTGATCTGGCTGATCGCGCTGCGGGCCTTGGCCACCATGGCACATTCATGGGCGTGGATGGCGTCGAGGCCGATGCCCTGGACATAGTCGATCGCGGCCGACAGGCCGACGACGCCGACGATATGCGGCGTGCCTGCCTCGAACCGGGTCGGCGCGGGGGCATAGGTCGTCTTTTCGAACGTCACCTTGTCGATCATCGACCCGCCACCCTGATAGGGGGGCATGGCGTCGAGCAATTCCTTGCGCCCCCACAGCACGCCGATGCCGGTCGGGCCGTAAAGCTTGTGCGCGGAGAAGACGTAGAAGTCGCAATCGAGCGCCTGCACATCGACGGCGAGGCGGGGGACCGCCTGGCAACCGTCGATCAGGATCTTGGCACCGACCATATGGGCGATGTCGGCGGCACGGCGGCAATCGAGCACGCTGCCGAGCACGTTCGACACATGGGCGAGCGCGACCATGCGGTGCTGCGGCGTGATCATCGCGCGCATCGCGTCGAGATCGATCCGGCCATCCTGCGTCAGCGGCACGACGTCGATCTGGGCGCCGACCTTTTCGGCGACGATCTGCCAGGGGACGATATTGCTGTGATGTTCGAGGGTCGACAGCAGGATGCGGTCGCCCGCCTTGAGTTGCGTGCCGGCCCAGCACTGCGCGACCAGATTGATGCCCTCGGTCGCGCCGCGGACATAGACGATCTCGCTGTCCGACGCAGCGCCGATGAAGCCGGCGACCTTGCGCCGGGCGGCCTCATAGGCGAGCGTCATATTGGCCGAGCGTTCATAGACGCCGCGATGCACGGTGGCATAGTCGGGGCCATAGGCGCGGGCGATCGCGTCGATCACGGCGGTCGGCTTCTGCGCGGTGGCGGCGCTGTCGAGATAATGCCAGTCGCCCCCCTTCCCATCTAAAAGGCCGGGGAAATCGTCCCGCAGGCGCAGGCCTTGGGCGAGATCGGTCATACCAGCGTCCCCAGCTTGGCCAGCGCCGCCGCCTCGAACCGTTCGCGCAGATCGTCCTGCGCGACATCGTCGAACACGCCGGCGACGAAGGCTTTCAGCAGCAGCGTCTTGGCGGTCGCCGGGTCCATGCCGCGCGACGCCATGTAGAAGAGCGCCTGCTTGTCCAGTTCGCCGACGGTCGCGCCATGGGCGCATTTCACGTCGTCGGCATAGATTTCCAGTTCCGGCTTGGCATTGGCCGTAGCGGTGCGATCGAGCAGCATCGCCTTGATCGACTGGAAAGCGTCGGTGCGCTGGGCATCGCGGGCGACATTGATGCTGCCGAGGTAATTGCCGGTGGCATGGCTGCCCAGAATCGAGCGGACGGTCTGGCCGCTGGTCGCGTCGGGCTGGGCATGGGTGACGCTGGTGATGATCTCCAGCGTCTGCTCGCCACCGCCGATGATCGCGCCGTTCAGTTCAAAATGGCTGCCCTTGCCCAGCGTGACAGCGAAGGTGACACGTCCAAGCTTGCCGCCCATGTTGAGCAGATGGAAATCGAACCGGGCATTATCAGCGATATCAATGACATAGTCATACACCGCGGTCGTGCCATCGGCCGCGTCCTGCAGCAGATGGTCATGCGCGCTTTCGCCCTCTGCCACCGTGATCCGGGTCGCGGCCGGCACCGGCCAGGCAGCGGCAAGTGCGTCAAGATCGCTGTAACGCCAGGCTTCATCCTTGCGCGTGGGGAGAGCGAGGAGGGTCACGCCGCGATTACCTCTGAATAGCCTTCGCTTTCCAGTTGCAGCGCCAGTTCGGGGCCGCCCGACTTGACGATCCGGCCGGCGGCCAGGACGTGGACGAAGTCCGGCTTCACATAGTCGAGCAGGCGCTGATAATGGGTGATCAGCAGCACCGCCTTGTCAGGCTTGCGCATGATCGCGTTGATGCCCGCGCCGACGGTCTTGAGCGCGTCGATGTCGAGGCCGGAGTCGGTCTCGTCGAGGATCGCCAGCTTGGGATCGAGGATGCCCATCTGAACCATTTCGGCGCGCTTCTTTTCGCCGCCGGAAAAGCCGACATTCACCGGACGCTTGAGCATCTCCATGTCGAGGCCGAGCAGGCCGGCCTTTTCCTTGGCCAGCTTGATGAACTCACCGCCGTTCAGTTCCTTCTCACCGCGCGCGCGGCGCTGCGAATTGAGGCTTTCGCGCAGGAATTGCAGGTTGGAGACGCCGGGGATCTCGACCGGATATTGGAAGCCCAGGAACAGCCCGGCTGCGGCGCGCTCATGCGGGTCCATCCCGAACAGGTCGGCGCCCTCGAAGGTCGCGGTGCCGCCGGTCACATCATAATTGGGGCGGCCGCCCAGCGTGTAGGCGAGCGTCGACTTGCCGGCGCCGTTCGGACCCATGATCGCATGGATTTCGCCCGCGTTGATCTGGAGCGACAGGCCCTTGAGGATCGCCTTGCCGTCGATTTCGTTGGTGAGGTTATCGATCGTCAGCATGTGTCTTTAGTCCTTGTGCGCGCGCTGGAGCGTCCGCGCGGTCCAGAAGGCCATGTCGCGCACGTCGCCCGGCGCGGGGAAAAGCGTATCGATATGGCGCTTGATCGGCATATAGGGCCACCAGTCGGCGTCCGGCTCGGGCGCACCCTTTTCCAGCAGCGCGACGACGAATTCGCTGACCGGTCCCATGCGGGCGAGGTTGGGCGCCTTGGCCTTGTGGAAGGCCTTGTCGCTCCGCAGCTTCTCGGTCATGGCGACATCGCCCTTTTCCAGCGCATCGCGGCATTCGGCCTGATAGGCGTCGAGGTCGCCGAAATCCTTTGCGGCGCGCGTCTGAAGCTCGCCCTCTTCCAGCTCATAATCCTCGGTCAGGATGCGGATCGCGGCGGTCCATGCCTGGCCATTGCTCACATCCTCCGCGAAATCGGCGAGGGCATCCTGGATATCGTCTTCGTCGCTCAATTTTCCGTCCTTCAAAATCTCAAATTCATCGATCGTCAAAACCAGATGCTATGCATCCGCCTGAGAAATGCTTCATCCGAAACGGGGAAACCGGAGGCATCGCCGATCACAGAATCGATACCGCATTCCGGACACATGGCTGTTCCGCCATCGTCCACCCAATCGTCTATCCGGGCAGCAGGGAAACTCGTGCAGCAGTAGAAGCAGCTAGCGATATTGCTGGCTTCCATTTCCTGCCGATGATTAGCGCAATGTATATGCGCCTCCACCTCGGCACCGCCCTGTCGCTTCAGTTCAGAAAGCCGGGCAGCCACTGCATCCGATGCCCTTGTCACCCCACGCTGCCTTCCAGGCTGATGCCGAGCAGCTTCTGCGCTTCCACCGCGAATTCCATCGGCAGTTGCTGCAGCACTTCCTTGGCGAAGCCGTTGACGATCAGGCTGACCGCGCTTTCCTGGTCCAGGCCGCGCTGCATCGCGTAGAAAAGCTGGTCGTCGCTGATCTTGCTCGTCGTCGCCTCATGCTCGATCTGGGCGCTGGGATTGCGCACTTCGATATAGGGCACGGTATGGGCGCCACACTGGTCGCCCAGCAGCAGGCTGTCGCACTGGGTGAAGTTGCGCACGCCCTCCGCGCCCGGCGCGACGCGCACAAGCCCGCGATAGGTGTTGTTCGAACGCCCGGCGCTGATCCCCTTCGACACGATAGTCGAGCGGCTGCCCTTCCCATTGTGGATCATCTTGGTGCCGGTATCGGCCTGTTGCAGATTGTTGGTGAGTGCGACGGAGTAGAATTCGCCGACGCTATTTTCGCCATTCAGCACGCAGGACGGATATTTCCAGGTGATGGCGCTGCCGGTTTCGACCTGGGTCCACGACACCTTGCTGTTGCGGCCCTGACACAGCGCGCGCTTGGTCACGAAATTGTAGATGCCGCCCTTGCCATTCTCGTCACCGGGATACCAGTTCTGGACGGTGCTATACTTGATCTCCGCATCGTCGAGCGCGACCAGTTCCACCACGGCGGCGTGGAGCTGATTTTCATCGCGCATCGGCGCGGTGCAGCCTTCGAGATAGGAGACATAGCTGCCCTCGTCCGCGACGATCAAAGTCCGCTCGAACTGCCCGGTATTTTCCGCATTGATGCGGAAATAGGTGCTCAATTCCATCGGGCAGCGCACGCCCTTGGGAATGTAGACGAAGGTGCCGTCGGAAAAGACCGCGCAGTTGAGCGTGGCGAAATAATTGTCGTGCATCGGCACGACCTTGCCCAGCCACTTCTTCACCAGATCGGGAAATTCGCGCACCGCTTCGCTGATCGAGCGGAAGATGACGCCCGCTTCCTCCAACTCCTTGCGGAAGGTGGTGGCGACCGAAACGCTGTCGAACACGGCATCGACCGCGATCTTGCGGCTGCCCTTCACGCCGGCGAGCATTTCCTGCTCGGCGATGGGAATGCCCAGCTTCTGATAGGTGGCGAGAATTTCGGGATCGACCTGATCCAGCGAATCCAGCTCCACCTTCTTCTTGGGCTCGGCGTAATAATAGGCGTCCTGGTAATCGATCGGCGGGACGTTGAGCTTGGCCCAGTCCGGCGCTTCCATCTTCTGCCACATGGCGAAGGCCTTCAGGCGCCAGTCGAGCAGCCATTGCGGCTCGTTCTTCTTGGCCGAGATGAAGCGGACCGTATCCTCGTTCAGGCCCTTGGGCGCGAAATCCTGCTCGATGGCCGACGACCAGCCATGTTCATAGGTGGAGGCACGCTCGGCGGCCTCGAGCGCTTCCTGATTACGGACGGTGCTCACTTCTTCGGTCATGCCATTTCTCGTGTCAGGCTGGCGATGGTCACGTTCGCGAGCGCTTCGCGGATCGCGTTGTTCGCCAGATTCATGTGCGGACGGATGCGGCAATCCTGTTCCAGATTGCAGTCATGCGCCCCCTGTTCGCTGCATGCGGTCATGGCGATGGGGCCTTCGACCGCCTCCACCACGTCCGCCAGGGTGATCGTCGCGGGCGGGCGCGACAGGCGCACGCCGCCACCGGTGCCCCGGCTCGATTCGAGCAGACCCGCCGCCGACAGCCGGCTCACCAGCTTCTGCGCGGTGGGCAGGGGGATGCCGGTTTCGGCGCTGAGCGTGGTCGCGTTCATCTTAGCCGCACCGCAGTGACGGGCGGCAGCAGACATCAGCACGACGGCATAATCGGCAAAGCTCGATAATTTCATGCGTGTTGCGAACCATTCTCAAATCGGATCGAATCAATCCGATTGGGCATGTGGTCCCACTCGGCCCCGGAATCAAGGCATTTTTCCTACCTTGAGGGTCTGTTTGGAAAATGCGCGAAAGAGCGCATTTTCAGAGCCGCACCGGCCCACACCCCCACCCGGCCACCCAGACATGGTATCCTGATGGGCGGCCGGGTGGGGTTCAAACGAGTCACGGGCCTCGTTTGAAGGCTGGTGCGGATGCGCCAAAGGCGCATTCCAAATAGCGATCAGCTCAGCCGGTTGAGCACCGCGACATCGCCGCCCAGCGTGCGGCGGAGCAGGGTGAGCTGGACCACGGCGGTCGGCTCGGTCTGGAGCTGGTGCGGGGTCATGCCGATGAAATGCTTGATCTCGCGGATGAAATGCGACTGGTCGTAGAAACTGCCATCGTCGCACAGCGCCTGCCAGCTTTCATGATCGAGCGCGATCCGCGCGCTGCAGCGCAGGGCGCGATATTTGCGGGCGAGCAGCTTGGGCGGGGCGCCATAGAGCTTGTTGGTGATGCGGGCGAGCTGGCGCGGGGACAGTTCGGTCATCTCGCTCAGCACGTCGATCCGGGGCGATCCCTCGCCGATCAGCCAGCTGTCGATCGCCCGCAGGATCGCCCAGGTCGCTTCGGGAAGCGGCTTGATGCGTTCGGCGAGGAAGGACCAGGTGAGCGCGGCCATGGCGTCGCCATCGTCCATGCGCTGCAACTGGGCGAGCAGGTCGAGAAAGCTGTCGTCCCGTTCCGCCGCCAGATCGCACAGCCCGTCCGCCAGCGTGTCGGCATCGCCGCCATGCAGCGCCAGCCAGCCGGCAGCAGCGACACACCCACCAGCCGGGTCGGCGCATCCAGTTCGAAACGGGTCGCCCCCAGAGTGGGACCGATCAGGCCGACAGCGGGCGGTTGCTGCACCGACCCGTCCTGGAAATGATAACGCCCCTCGCCCTTCAGCATCAGCCGCAATTGCGCGACATCGGCACGGGTGACGTCGGCATAATGGTCCGCAGCTACAGAAAATATGTAAAGCGAGCCGAAATAGGGCCGGATTTTTTCCGGTGGGGTGAAATAGCGCAGCCGGACCGGCCCTTGTTCGGCATCGACCGAATAGGACAATGGCCCGCGATTATCCGGCACCACCCCCCGCGCCGCACTTAGCGGCAGATCCCAATATTGCGGCCCCATATGTACACCCCAGTGACGCCATTATGAGCGCGGGTTGCAACCGTGCAAGAGCCATGACGCCAGGGTACGTATTTTTCGCCACAGCGTTGAGGCAAAAAAATGACCCGGCAGCTTTCACTGCCGGGTCAGGAAAAGGTCTCATCAGCCAAAATGGCCTAGAGCCTTCGGGTCGCAACACGGCTTTAAGCCCGAATCGGTGGAAGATTATTGGACAGATCGGACATCGGATTGATCAAATCGAACCGATTCATGACGAATTATGTCATGAAATGACGTTCAGCAACGAATGTGGCCGCCACGCAACAGTGACTCGACGCACAACCGACGCGCTGGCATAGCGCGGCCATGTCCTATCGCCTGATCCGCCCGCTCTTTTTCGCGCTCGATGCCGAGCGCGCCCATAATTTGTCGATCGCGCTGCTGCGGACGATGCCGACCCCCGCGCCGCTGAAGGCCGACCCGATGTTGATGCAGACGGTGGCAGGCATCACCTTCCCCAACCCGGTGGGCCTCGCGGCCGGCTATGACAAGGACGGCCGGGTCGCGCACAAGATGCACGGCCTGGGCTTCGGCTTTGCCGAACTGGGCACCCTGACCCCGCTGGCGCAGCCGGGCAATCCCCAGCCGCGCCTGTTTCGGCTGGTCGAGGACAGGGCGGTGATCAACCGCTTCGGCTTCAACAATGGTGGCCAGGGCGCCGCCGCCGACCGCATCGCCCGCTATCGCCGGCCGGTGGGTGATGGACCGGTGATCGGCATCAATATCGGCGCCAACAAGGAGGCGACGGCAGCCGGCCGCGCCAATGCCGATTATGCCACCGGCGTCACCTGCATGGCACCGCTGGCCGATTATCTGACGGTCAATATCTCCTCCCCCAACACGCCGGGGCTGCGCGCACTGCAGGGCCGGGCGGCGCTGGACGATCTGCTCGGCGCGGTGATGGCGGCGCGGCCCGAAGGCGGCCCGCCGATCTTCTTGAAGGTGGCACCCGACCTGGAACCGGCCGATATCGAGGATATTGCTGCCGCCTGCATCGACCATCGGATCGACGCATTGATCGTGTCCAACACCACCATCACCCGCCCGACGCTGCAATCGCCCCATGCAGGCGAGACCGGCGGCCTGTCGGGCGTGCCGCTGACCGACCTGTCGCTGGGCAAACTGCGCGACTTCCGCCGGTTGCTGGGCGACCGGTTGCCGCTGATCGGCGTGGGCGGCATCGCCAATGCGGATCAGGCCTATGCTCGCATTCGCGCCGGTGCATCACTGGTGCAGGTCTACAGCGCGCTGGTCTATGAAGGACCCTATCTCGCCAAACGAATCAATGCGGGGCTTAAGGCACTGATGGCGCGCGACGGCGTGCGGCATATTGGCGAAGTGGTGGGAATCGACGCCTGATCCGTCCTTCCCGGGCATGATCGAGACAAGACGGGTTGCGAAACGAAATGCGAGCTTTAGGGTGCCGGCCATGACGTCCCGCCTGACCGGCCTGCTGGCCCCCTTCGCCCTGATCGCTCCCATTGCCCTGGTGCCCGCGACCGCGCTGGCGCGCGATCCGGTGGCCTTGAATGCCACCGTGTCCGCCGCCGATCCGCGTGCGGCGGCGGCGGGGCAGGAAATATTGCGCAAGGGCGGCAGCGCCACCGATGCGGCGATCGCGATGATGCTGGCGCTGAACGTGGTCGAACCGCATAATAGCGGCATCGGCGGCGGCGGCTTCCTGATGCATCATGACGGCGCCAGCGGTGTGTTGGAATCGATCGACGGGCGCGAGACCGCGCCGGCCGCTGCCCGGCCTGACCGCTTCATGGGCGCCGACGGCAAGCCCCTGCCCTTCGTTCAGGCCTGGCCGGGCGGTTATTCGGTCGGCGTGCCGGGCAATCTGCGCATGGCGTGGGAAGCCCACAAGAAATGGGGCAAGCTGCCCTGGGCCGACCTGTTCCAGCCGGCGATCCGGCTGGCGGGCGACGGCTTCCAGCTGGGCGAGCGCACCGCCACGGCGCTGAAGGCGCTCCAAAATATCTGGGCCGATTTCCCGGAAATCCGCAGCTATTACTGGATCGACGGGCAATTGCCGGCGGTCGGCGCGACGCTGAAGAACCCGCCGCTCGCTGCCCTGTTCAAGCGGATCGCGGCAGAAGGGCCGGACGCCTTCTATCTGGGCGAGAATGCGCAGGCGATCGCCAAGGCCGTCACCACCGCGCCGCGGAACCCGGTGCCGATGACGACGAACGACCTGGCCAATTACCAGGTCAAGGACCGCAAGCCGGTATGCGGCCATTATCGCGTCTATACCGTGTGCGGCATGGGACCGGCATCGGCCGGCGGCGTCACGGTGCTGCAGATATTAGGCATGGTCGAACGCTTCCCGCTGGCGCAGTGGGGCAAGGATGATCCGCGCTCCTGGCACGTCATCGGCGAAGCGATGCAGTTGGCCTATGCCGATCGCGACACCTGGCTGGGCGACCCCGAATTCGTCCATGTGCCGATCGCCGGACTGATCGACCCCGCTTACCTCAGGCAGCGGTCGGGCGAGATCCGGCTGAACAAAGCGCTGGGTGCCTACAAGCCGGGCCTGCCCGCCGGGGCGCAGCCGCGCACCAGCGCCCTGCCCCAGCCGGAAAGCGGCACCAGCCATTTCGTCGCGGTGGACCGCAATGGCGACATCGCTGCCTGGACATCGACGATCGAAAGTTTCTTCGGTAGCCAGCTGGTCGCCAATGGCGTGGTGCTGAACAATGAGCTGACCGATTTCAGCTTCACGCCCGAGAAGGATGGTGCGCCGGTCGCCAACCGGGTGGAGCCGGGCAAGCGGCCGCTGTCCTCCATGTCGCCGACGATCGTCTATGACGAAAAGGGCATGCCGATCTTCACCGTCGGCGCGGCCGGCGGCAAGACCATCATCATGCAGGTCGCCAAGGCGCTGATCGCCCATTTCGACTGGGGCCTGTCGGCGCAGGATTCGATCGCACTGGGGCTGGAATTCTTCAATGGCGACGGGCTGGTGCTGGAACAGGGGACGTCGCTGGAAGCGATGAAGGCGCCGCTGGAGAAGCTGGGCCACCGCGTCACCATCTCGCGCCTGGGCCTCAAGGCCAATGCCGCCGAGCGCACCGCCGACGGCCACTGGATCGGCGCGGCCGACCCGCGCAGCCCCGGCGTGTCGCTACAGGAATAAGCCAAGCGATCATGGCGCGCGCATCGCTGCGCGCGCCTGTCGCGCGTCAGGCGCCCTTTTTGAGGTCGAGCCCGGCGACGTTGAATTCGAACGGGAAGCGCTGATCCTTGGGGCCGACGGCGAGGTTTACCTTCACGCTCTTCGCCTTGGCGATCGCCTCATAGGCATTTTGCGAGGGCATGATCTCGATCCCGTCCTTCGCTTCGGTCATGCGCCCCTTCCAGCGATGGGCCTTACCGTCATCGGTGGTGGCATCGACCGCGCAATCGGACAGGTCGCACTGGAAGGGCGCGCCGACCAGCTTCACCGTCACGGTCTTTTCGCCATTGGACATGGGCTGGACCATCAGCACCGAGAAAGTGTCGGCGGCGGTCATGGTCTGCACGCTGTTGGCACTGCCGATATAGGCGACCTTCTGGCTGGCGCCGGCGGTTTCATATTTCCAGACCTGGCCGATCTGGTCGCGCTGGGTCGGTTCCTTCTTGTCCCCACCCGAACAGGCGGCCAGCAGGCCGAGGATGGCGAGGGGCATGATATGGCGCATTGTCGCATTCTCCTTGTCAGGCAAGAACGCTGGGATGCGCGGGAGTTTCCGTCAGGCGTAGCGAGCAGCGGTCTCGCGGATCAGGGCGATCATGTTGGGGATGCCTCCTGTGCGCTTCGATGTGAGATGATTTTCCAGATGAAAGCGCGTCAAAGCACCATCAATATCAACCGACAGAATATCCGCAGGTTGCTCATCTTGCACGGCCGCAAGAACGAGCGCGATTATGCCTTTTGTGATAGCAGACGTGCTATCGGCCAAAAAATGCAAAGAGCCATCTGAATTACGGATTGGGTAAGTCCAAACTTGGGACTGACAGCCTCGAACCAAGGTCGAATCCGTTTTCAAGGCGGCAGGCATCGCTTCAAGCTTGCGACCAAGATCTATGATTAGAATATGTCGGTCATCCCGATCGAGGAATTCAAACTCATCATAGATGTCATCGAGGGAACGCTTGTCTGCCATCCGCGCCATATAGGCGAATTTACTCCGTCCGAAAGCCCCGTTCGCCCTAAACTCAAATGACACTACATTACTGGTCAAGAAAGTGAGGGCTTCGACAAGCTCAGCCCGAACGGGGAAAAGCGGATCAGAGATCGACGCCGGCGGCGATGGCTTCGAGCTTGCGGATGCGTTCCTTGAGATCGGCAACCTCGATCCGGGCGGCGGCCGAGGGCGGTGCGGCTTCCTCGGCCCGGCGCCCCAGTTCGGCACGCTTGAGGTCGAGCCAGCCATTCCAGCCGCGCAGCGACGCGAAGGCGACGATGGTGAGACCGGCGAGGCCGGCGGTGGCCATGGTCAGATAGAAGAGGGGATCCTGCATCATGTCCTCCCTGTGTTTCCCTTACCGCGATCAGTCGCGGTCCTTGAGCTTCTCGAATTCGCGCTCCAGCGCGGTCGAACTGTCGGTGGCGAGCCGTTCCAGCACGGCGACCCGTTCCTTGAGCGCCTTCACTTCGGCGCGGAGGCGTTCGGCCTCCGGATCGGGACCGCGCTGGATGAAATCCTCACCCTTGTGGCGGCGCACGACGCCATATTTGGCGCGGACGACGCTGGCGATGGCGGTGATCGCAACGATGGCGACGACCATTTCGAACGGGTTCATATCTGTCCTCCCTTGGGCGCGCGAGCGATCAGTTCGCCGGGCCGCGCAGTCGCTCGATTTCGCGATTGAGCTGATGGCTTTCATCGGTGACGATCCGCTCGACCACGGCGAGCCGGTCCTTCATCGAGCCGATTTCGGCGCGCAGCTGGGCATTTTCCTGGCTGATCAGCTTGATGCGCTCGACCAGTTCCTCATTTTTCTGCGGATAGACCGCCTTGCCCCAGCTATTTTCCAGCGGGTAACCGTGCCGAATGCGGAGCCAGGTGGTAAAAACCCAACCCGCGACACCCAGTGATCCGACGATGACCGCGGCAGGCGCAAGAACTTCAACTGGAACCATGATCTTTACTCCCCTTGCCTGGTCAGCGTCAGCGCAGCGCGTCGATATCGCGCGCGGTCCGGGCGGCGGGATCGGTGGCGATCCGTTCGAGGACTGCGATGCGTTCTTCGAGGCGGCTGATGCGGCCAGTCAGCTTTTCGTTTTCACTTGAAAGAAGGTCGATTTTTCGACCGGCGTCGGGATCTGTTCGATGAACGGTGCCGGTCCATTCATTTTCAACCGGATAGCCGTGCCGGGCACGGACCCAGGTGGTGAACATCCAGCCCAGCGTCGACATGGCGATGATGGCCAGAACGAAGGTCGGTCCTGCGAAATTCATGACCTTGAACTCCCTATTGCCTTTGGCCGGGCTGGGTTCAGCGGAGCCGCTCGATCTGGTCCGCGAGGCGGACCGGGCGGTCGGTGACGATCTGTTCCAGCACCTTGATCCGTTCTCGCAGTTCATGGGTGACGATCTGCTGGTCCTGGTCGACGACATTGGCCGTCAACTCGGCCGTCGCCCTGGCGACCTTGCGCCGGGCATAAGCCTGGATCAGGAGCGTCGCGGTGATCCCGCTCAATGCCCCCATGATGAAATATGGTGTCGGATCCATGTTCTCTTCCCCCGGATTTCCGCTTCCTAGCGCAGGCTGTCGATCTCGTCGGCCAAGCGCGTGTTGCGGCTGGTATAATAGACCTCGATGTCGGCGAGGCGACGGTCGATGTCGCGGAACTTGGAGCGGACGTCGCGGGTGGAGCGCGCCGGGTTGGTGCGCACACCCTGCCAGAATTTCTCGTCATCCCGATCCGAATAGAGGCCCTGGGGCTTGGCATCGGCGAAATAGGCGGCGGCGACATAGGCGATCAGCGTCCAGGGGAAGGCGCCCATCAGGGTGACCAGCACCGCGCCGACCCGAACCCAGACCACGTCGATCCCGGTATAGTCGGCGATGCCGGAGCACACGCCCATCCACTTGCCATTCTGCTTATCGAGATAGAATTTGGTGCGGCGGGCGCTCATGTCAGTTCCTCCGGTCGAAGCTGTAATCGTCGTCACCCTGTACCGGGCGTTGCGGGCGGAAATCCGGGTTGTCGGCAGCGACGATCCGTTCGACCGTCTGCAACCTGTCTTCCAGACGGCGGGCGAGCAGGTGGAGTTCATCCAGCAGCCGCTCGTCCTCGTCCGTGATCTTGGGGGCCTGCTTCCACTTGGTGACATAGTGGAAGATCAGCCAGGGCATGCCGATGAACAGCATGCCGCACACGACCACGGGCAGAAACACGTCTTCCATCGGATCAGGCTCCCTTGTTCATCGACGCCTTGAGCGCGGCGAGATCGGCATCGACCTTGTCGGCCGACTTGAGTTCCGCAATCTCTTCCTCCAGCGTCTTGGGCTGCTGACCCAGGCCCATGGCATCGGCGCGGCCTTCGGCCATGTCGACACGGCGTTCGAGCATGTCGAAGCGGGCAAAGGCTTCATTGACCTTCTCGCCGGCATAGGCTTCGCGGACACGCAGGCGGTTCTCGGCGCTCTGCATCCGGGTGACCAAGCTGTTCTGGCGAGCGCGCGCTTCGCGCAGCTTGGCCTGCAGCTTGGCGATATCCTCTTCGGCAGCCTTCAGCGCATCATCGAGGGTCTCGATCTCGTGGGACAGATGCTCTGCCATGTCGGTCGCCTTCTGGCGTTCGACCAGAGCGGCCTTGGCCAGATCCTCGCGGTCCTTGCTAAGGGCGAGCTGAGCCTTTTCGGTCCAGCTGTCCTGCAGCGCGCCCAGCTTGGCGATATGGCGACGCATTTCCTTCTGGTCGGCGATCGTGCGGGCAGCGGACGCGCGCACCTCGACCAGCGTCTCCTCCATTTCGAGGATGATCATGCGGATCATCTTCGCCGGGTCTTCGGCCTTGTCGAGCAAGTCGGTGACATTGGCGGCGATGATGTCTCGGGTGCGGGAGAAAATACCCATTTTAACGGTGCTCCTGGTCTTCTCATTCAAGGGGGCCGGGGCGGACGAGAGGGGGCATTTCCGCCCCGGCCTGGGTCGTGCGGCCTTACGCCAGATAGCGCAGGGTCGCGGGGGTATCCTGGGTCGCGAGAACCGGGGCTTCGCTGGCGCGGGCCGGGCCGACCGCCGAAAGGATCATGGTCGATCCGAACAGGACGGCGGCAATGGCGACCGACATCAGTTGACCGATTTCGCGAACGCTGTTGCTGTTCTTTTCCATCTTCAACACTCCTTAAACCTGGCCTTCTAAAAGTGCCGCCTGTCTGTGCAGCGGCTTCATTCCCGACATTGCAGAGGCCGTGCCAATTTTTGAAAAGCACGGAAAACCGCCATTTTTTGAGGATCCGGCACGACTGCACGAAGATTTCACTTGCTGACAGTTGGGAAATTTCGCCATATTTTGGCGCATGGAGAAAAATACCCAGTTTGTCGGCCAGTCGCTGGCCTTTCTCGACGCCGTCGAACTGGCCGGGCGGGCAGCCGAACTCAATCGCCCGGTCCTGGTGATCGGCGAACGCGGCACCGGCAAGGAACTGATCGCCGAGCGCCTGCATCATCTGTCGCCGCGCTGGGGCGAGCCGCTGATCGTGATGAACTGCGCCGCCTTGCCCGAGACGCTGATCGAGGCGGAACTGTTCGGCCATGAACAGGGCGCCTTCACCGGCGCGACCAAGGCGCGGCCGGGCCGGTTCGAGGAGGCCGATGGCGGCACCTTGTTCCTGGACGAACTGGGCACATTGTCGATGGCAGCGCAGGAGCGACTGTTGCGGGTCGTCGAATATGGCGAGGTCACGCGGATCGGCGCATCCAAACCGGTCAGGGTGGACGTGCGCATCGTGGCCGCGACCAACGAGGATCTGCCCGCTGCGGCGGACGCCGGGCGCTTCCGCCCCGATCTGCTCGACCGGCTGAGCTTCGAGGTCATCACCCTGCCGCCGTTGCGCGCGCGGGAGGGCGACATCAGCGTGCTGGCCGACCATTTCGGGCGACGTATGGCAGCGGAACTGAACTGGCCACAATGGCCGGGCTTCTCCGCCGCCTGCGCGGCCGAACTGGAAGGCTATGGCTGGCCGGGCAATGTGCGCGAACTGCGCAATGTAGTGGAACGGGCGGTCTATCGCTGGCCCGAGCCGGGGCGGCCGATCTCGTCCATCGTGTTCGACCCCTTCGCCTCGCCCTGGAAACCGCGCCCGCTGATGCCGGGGACTGCGGCACCGTCAGCAGAAAGTGCGGCACCGGCACCTGTGACCGCATCGGTGATGAACGGCCATGGCGATGTCACCGATCTCAAATCGGCGGTCGACGCGCATGAGGCGGCGATCGTGCGGGCGGCGCTGGAGCGGTTCCGCTATAATCAGCGGGCGACCGCCAAGGGGCTGGGCCTGACCTATGACCAGTTGCGCCATTGCATGAAGAAACATGGGTTGAGCGCAGGATAGGGCGACGCACGGCCGCCCTATCACACCGGATCAGCGGGTCGGGACGGGTTCCGGCCCCGAATAATCATAGAAGCCCCTGCCGGTCTTGCGGCCATACCAGCCGGCCTCGACATATTTGACCAGCAGCGGCGCCGGGCGATATTTGGGATCCCCGGTGGTGGTAAGGAAGACGTTGAGGATTTCGAGCGCGGTATCGAGGCCGACGAAATCGAGCAGCGTCAGCGGCCCCATCGGATGGTTGAGGCCCAGCTTGCAGCCCTGATCGATGTCGGTGACGCTGCCGACACCCTCACCCAGCACGAACACCGCCTCGTTCAACATCGGCAGCAGGATGCGGTTCACCACGAAGCCGGGCGCATCGAAAGCATGGACGGTGGTCTTGCCGATCTTCGCGGCAAAACCCTCGACCGCGGCGACCGTCTCGGGCGACGTGGCGAGACCGCGAATGACCTCGACGAGCACCATCACGGGCACCGGATTGAAGAAATGGACGCCGACGAAGCGACCGGCATCGGGCGCGGCCTGGGCCAGGCGGGTGATCGGGATAGACGAGGTGTTGGTAGCGAGGATGGCGCCGGGCGCCAGGATCTGGCCGACGTTGGTGAAGATGGCGCGCTTCACCTCTTCCCGCTCGGTCGCCGCCTCGATCACCAGTTGAGCACCAGCGAGCGGCGCGATCTCGCCTACCGGGGCGATGCGGGCGAGCGCGGCGTCGGCGTCGGCCTGGCTGATCTTTTCCTTCTCGACCGCGCGGGCCAATAGCTTGGCGATGCCGGCCTTGCCCTTTTCGGCGCGGGGCAGGTCGATGTCGGACAGGATCACGGCATAGCCGGCCTGGGCGGCGACCTGGGCAATGCCCGCCCCCATCTGGCCGGCGCCGATCACGCCCACGGTCTTTATGTCGGTCATGCCATATTCTCCTAACCAGTTGCCGTTTGCGTAACCCCTACCGGCAAGTAGGGTGACACGCCAAGCCCCTCCGCAGGCGGCAAACAGGCCAGAGCAGAGGATGGATGGTTCGCCGCCGCGATTTTCCGCCTTTGCGTGACGCCTACGCCATGCTTAATAGCCGCCCATGCCCCTTGCCGATCCCTTGCCAGCGCCCGCGTCCGGACGGTTCATCGCCGCCGTGCATCATTTCCCGCTGCGCATCTATTTCGAGGATACGGACCTGTCGGGGCTGGTCTATCACGCCAATTATCTGCGTTATATGGAACGCGCCCGGTCCGACATGCTGCGCGTCGCCGGAATCGACCAGCGCGCCAATCATGAAGGCGGCGAGGGCGTCTATGCCGTGACCGACCTGAAACTGGCCTATCGCCGCCCCGCCCGGCTGGACGACGACCTGATGGTCGTGAGCCAGGTGATGGAGGTGCGCGCGGCCAGTTGTGCCATTCAGCAAAGAGTCATGCGCGGCGAGGACATATTGACCGACGGCGTCATCACCGTCGCCTATCTGACACCCCGGGGACGACCGCAGCGCCAGCCGCGCCCCTGGATCGAGATTTTCAGCCGTTTGATGCGAGGGGAAGACATCCACCCATGAACCTGTCCATGCCTGACGTCGGTGCCGCCGTGGGCGCCGCGACCGACGCCGCCACCATTTCGCCGCTCGCCCTGTTCCTGCAGGCCGACATCGTCGTGAAGGGGGTGATGCTGGGCCTGTTGCTGGCCAGCATCTGGACCTGGGCGATCATCCTGGGGTTCAGCTTCACCCTGCGCAAGGCGAGCAAGCAGAGCCGCGCGTTCGAGGAAGATTTCTGGAAGGCGGACGATATCGACCGTTTCTATGAAGCGCGCGGCAAGGCCGAATTTCCGGCCGCCAAGGTAATGGCCGCCGGTGTCACCGAATGGCGCCGGTCGACCGCGCAGAAGGTGATCGACCGCGACGGCACACGCGACCGGCTAGCCACCAGCATGTCGAGCACGATCGCGGCGGAGGTTGACCGCCTGTCGGACCGGCTGAACATCCTGGCGACGGTCGGATCGGTCGCGCCGTTCGTCGGCCTGTTCGGCACGGTCTGGGGCATCATGCGCGCCTTCACCTCGATCGCCGCCGCGCAGAACAGCTCGCTCGCCGTCGTGGCGCCGGGCATTGCCGAGGCATTGTTTGCGACCGCGATCGGCCTGTTCGCCGCCATCCCGGCGGTGATCGCCTACAACCGGTTCAGCCATGGCATCAACCGGATGGAATCGCGCCTCAACCGCTTTGCCGACGGTTTCTACGCGACGCTGAGCCGCGAACTTGAGGCCCAACGCTGATGGCGATGTCCGGTCCTCCGTCCGGTCGGCGCGGGCGCAATCGCGCACCGATGGCGGACATCAACGTGACGCCGCTGGTCGACGTCATGCTGGTGCTGCTGATCATCTTCATGGTGACGGCGCCGCTGCTGGTGACCGGCGTGCCGGTCAACCTGCCCGAAACCCGCGCCAAGGGGCTGGACCAGGATGCCAAGCCGACGGTGGTGTCGATCGACCGCGACGGTGCCATCTATGTCGACGAGGATGTGGTCAGCGACGCCGACCTGCCCGACCGGCTGGCCGAGATCGTGTCGGCCAATGCCGGCAAGCCTGACGCGCCGCAGATTTTCCTGCGGGCGGACACGGCGCTGGATTATGGCCGGGTGATGCGGGTGATGGGCGAGCTCAACCGGGCCGGCCTCAACAAGGTGGCGCTGGTCAGCACCGGCGGGCAGGACGGCGCCGACGATGTCAGCGCAGGTTCAGAATAGGGGCCATAGGTCAAACCGATGGAACGCGCGGAAAAAATCGGCCTTGGCGTTGCGACGGCAGGCCATGTCCTGCTGTTCGGCCTGCTGTCGGCCGGGTTCCTGGCGACGCCCAATCCGCTGAAGCTGAACAGCCCGCCGATGGATGTCAGCCTGGTCGACGAGGTGGCGCTGCAATCGACCGCGCCGCGCATCTCGACCGAGCCGCCGCCGCCCAGCGTCGCGCCTGAAAAAGGCCCGACCGAGGATGCCGCGCCCGCCGCCCAGCCCGAGCCGGCCCCCGTGCCCGAGCCGACCCCGGCGCCGCCCAAACCCAAGCCGGTCCCGCCCAAGGAAGTCGCGAAGCCCGCGCCGCCCAAGCCGAAGCCAACGCCGCCGAAGAAGGAAACGCCCCAGGCTGCGCCAAAGCCAAAGCCGGCGCCCGAAAAGCCGGCGGAAAAGCCCAGGGCGAAGCCGGCGCCGGAGAAGCCCAAGGCAGCGGCGGCCGCGCCGGCCAAGGCCAGCGCCAAGCCCGCGCCCAAGGCCGCCAAGCCGGCCGCCGCATCGGGATCGGGCAAGGCTGCGGCCAAGCCCAAGGGATCGCTGCTGGGCAATGATTTCCTGAAAGGCATCGACACCAGCGCCGATGCGCCGCGCAAGCCCGCGGCCGCGCCGCAGGCCGCCGCCATGGGGCCACAGCAGAAGGCCGCGCTCGACGCCGAGATCCGTCGGCAATTGAAGCCTAACTGGCGCCCGCCCTCCGGCGCCGACGCCGATCAGTTGGTGACTCTGCTGGAAGTGCGGCTGGACAAGAATGGCGCGGTGATCGGCACGCCCGAAGTGATCGACCAGCTGGGCGTCACCGCCAGCAACCGGCCCCAGGCCAAGCTGCATGCCGAGCGCGCGATCCAGGCGGTGAAGCTCGCTTCGCCCTTCCGCAATTTGCCGCCCGAATATTATGAACAATGGAAATGGCTGCGGCCACTCCGCTTTGACGCGAGGCTGAACCGATGACGACGACCCTGCTCCGCCGCCTGGCCGCGGCGACCGCCGCCCTGCTCGCCTTCACCGCCATGCCCGCGCTGGCGCAGCTGTCGGTCGACGTGACCGGCGATATCGACAGCAACCTCAAGATCGCGGTGCCCGCCCTGCCGGCACAGCAGGATGTGGCAACCCCGGCCGGCACCGCCAATGAACTGGGCCGCAAGATCGCCGAAGTGATTGCCACCGATCTCAAGGGATCGGGCCTGTTCGATCCGTCCGGCCCGGGCGGCATGCCCGCGCTCGCTTTCCCGGAAGTGACCAATCCGGTCTATGACAAATGGGGTGCCTATCAGGCGCTGGTGCAGGGTTTTGTCCGCACCACCGGCGGCGAGGCCGACATCACCGTGGGCTGCTACCTCTATGACGTGGCGCTGAAGCAGGAGCTGACGCGCCAGGGCTATGTCGTCGCGCCGCGCGACTGGCGCCGCGCCGCGCATAAATGCGCCGACGCCATCTATGCCCGCCTGTCGGGCGAGAGCCCCTTCTTTGACAGCCGCATCGCCTATATCGCCGAAAGCGGCCCGAAGGATAACCGCGTCAAGCGCCTGGCCATCATGGATTCCGATGGCGCCAACCACCGCTTCATCACCAATGGCCAGTCGATCGCCCTGACTCCGCGCTTCTCGCCCGACTACAAGTCGATCGTCTATGTGAGCTATCTGGGCAGCCGGGTGCGCATCTATGTCTATGACATCGGCACCGGGCAGCAGCGGCTGGTGACCGAGAGCAACAACACGACCTTCGCGCCGCGCTGGTCGCCCGATGGCCGCAACATCCTGTTCTCGATGGCGGTGTCGGGCAATACCGACATTTATCGCGTGTCGGCGCAGGGCGGCGCGCCGGTGCGGCTGACCAACTCGCCGGGCATCGATGTCGGTGGTTCCTATTCGCCCGATGGCCGCCAGATCGTGTTCGAGAGCGACCGGTCGGGCGGACAGCAAATCTATGTGATGAATGCCGACGGGTCGAACCAGCGCCGCATCAGCCATGGCGGCGGCCGCTATGCGACGCCCGAATGGAGCCCGCGCGGCGACCTGATCGCCTTCACCAAGCTGTCGGGCGATTTCAAGATCGCGGTGATGACGCCAAGCGGCGACAATGAGCGCATCCTGACCAATGGCTGGCAGGACGAGCAGCCGACCTGGTCGCCCAATGGCCGCGTGCTGCAATATTTCCGCACCACGCCCGGCCGCCAGGGCAGCAGCCAGGTGTGGCAGGTCGATCTGACCGGCGTGAACGAACGGCGCATCCCGACTCCCCTGAGCGGGTCCGACCCGGCCTGGGGTCCGTTGCTGCCATAAGTTTTCCACAGCTTTTCGACGCGATAGGGAACCCTATCGTCTTGACAGCGTAACGATTTTTACCAACCATGCTGTTGCCCATCCGGGTGACAGCATGGCGATATCCCTAGGAGACCCCGATGAAGATCACCCGGCCCCTGCTCATCGCAACCGCCGTCCTGGCCCTCGCCGCCTGTTCGAAGAAGCCGCCGGCCGAACTGCCGCCGGCGCCGGGTGGCAGCGACACGACCCAGACGGGCGGCTCCACCGGTCAGACCGGCCCGGTCAAGGGTAGCCAGGAAGATTTCGTCGCGTCGGTGTCGTCCGACCGCATCTTCTTTGGCCTCGACCAATATGATGTCGATGCCGAGGATCAGGCGACGTTGCAGAGCCAGGCCGCCTGGCTGCAGCAGAACCCCAATGTCCGCATCACCATCGAAGGCCATGCCGACGAACGCGGCACTCGCGATTACAATATCGCGCTGGGCGACCGTCGCGCCAATGCGGCCAAGAATTATCTCGCCTCGCTGGGCGTCGCCCCGACCCGGATCAACACCGTGAGCTATGGCAAGGAACGGCCGGCTGCGCTGGGATCGGACGAGGCAAGCTGGGCGCAGAACCGCCGCGCGGTGACGGTTACCGTCCAATATTGATCCCCGTCGGGTCGCACTGACGGCTATGGGCTCGCCGATCTTGATCGGCGGGCCCTTCTCTTTTTTGAGGCCTGCCGCGATCATTGCTCGAGCGTTGCGGAATTCGTTTCCGATATGTGGGACGACCCTATATATGGGACGAAAACAGGAAGCGAAAAATATATGCAAATTGGCGAAGAGAAGCAGGAACAGGGCGTAAAGGGCACGCAGACGCTGATGCGCGCGCTCGACATCATGGATGAGGTGATCGACGGGCCGATCCGCGCTGCGGATCTGGCCCGTAAGCTGGGCATGAGCAAGACCACCGCGCACCGGCTGGTGCAGGCGCTGAAATCGCGCGACTATCTGGCCGTGACGCGCAACGGCTTTGCGCTCGGCCCCAAGCTGTTGCAGCTGGGCGTGCTCGCCACCGAGCAGATCGACTATGTCCGCGTGGCCCGCCCGTTCATGGAATTGCTGTCGGAAAAGACCGGTTTCTGCGTTTTCGTCGGCAAGCGCGAGGGCGACTGGTCGCGCCATCTGGACCGGGTGACCGGCAGCCAGCGGCTGCGCGTCGCGACCGCGCCCGGCGATCGCCGCCCGGTGGCCGAGACCGGCCTGGGCAAGGCGCTGCTGTTGGACGAGGAAGAAGCGACCTGGGAACGGCTCTATGTCGAGGCCAAGGGTGGCGAGCCGAGCCGCAAGCAGATCGACGCCTATATTGCCGAGATGCGGGTCCACAAGGCGCGCGGCGAAGTGCTGCACGACAGCGAACTGGGCGATGGCGTGCGGTCGATCGCAGTGCCGGTGCGCGATGCCAAAGGGCAGATCTGCGTCGCCATCTCGATCGCGAGCGCGGCCCATTATCTGACCGACGATGTCCGCCCGGCGCTGGCCGAGCAGGTGATGAAATCGGCCGAACAGATCAGCGCCGCCGTGGGCTTCAGCGGCCAGCGCTGAATTTCCTTTCGTCCCAAACCAGAAAACAGGCGCGGTTACCAATGGTAACCGCGCCCGCCAGATAAAAATGGAGCCTGATTCACGCCTTCGGTGAAAGCGCGAAGCGCTGCCACCTCAGACGATCAGGCTCCAAGGTTGGGGAGGACTGGAAAATTACATCCGGTAGGTCACGCCGAAGGTGAAGGTGCGACCGATGCGGGTTTCGAAAAGCGTGTCCTGACGCTGGCTGTCGATATAGAGGCGGTTCTGCTCGTCGGTCAGATTCTGCGCCTCGACGATGATCTTCAGGCGATCGGTGACATTATAGCTGGCCGACGCATCCATGTAGAAGGTCTTGGCATTGCCCTGAAGGTCGCTGCCGGGCGAGGCGGGAATGCCGCGGATGAACTTGTCGCGGAAATTGCCGGTGGTGCGGATGCTGAACTTTTCGTCCTCATAATAGAGCGTGCCCGACGCGGTGTTGGGCGACAGGCCGACGAGATCCGCCGTGGTCGTCACGGTCGGCACGCCATTCACGCTGGCGAGGATATAGTCGATCTTCGACGTGACACGGGTGTAGTTGGCCAGCACGCCGAAATTGCTGAAGAAGCCGTCGAGGAAGGTGAAGGGAATCTGAGCGTTCAGCTCGATACCCTTGAGCTTGCCGCCCGGTGTGTTGAAAGGCTGCGACACGGTGAACAGCTCATCCGGCGAGGTATTGCTGTTTTCCAGCAGCGCATTGGGCAGACCGAGCTGGTTGAACGGAATCTGGCTGTTCACATTCTGGATGAAGCTCTTGATGTCCTTGTAGAAGAAGGCGGCCGAGAGCAGCGAACCGGGGCGGAAATACCATTCGACGGCGACGTCGAAAGTGTTGGCCCGGATCGGGTCAAGGAACGGATTGTTGACGTTGCCGACGCGGGTCACCGGATTGACGCCGCTGGTAGGGGTCAGCAGGCCGAGTTCCGGGCGAGCCATGACCTTCGCGCCGGAGAAGCGGACCAGAACATTTTCGACCGGCTCGACCACGATGTTGGCCGAGGGCAACCAGTCGTCATAGCTGTTGGTCGCCGCCGCGAACTGGCCGGTCAGACCCGTCGGCGAGCTGGCCTGGGCCACAGCGACATAGCCCGACGACAGCATATCGGTCTTGACGTAACGGACGCCTACATCGCCGCGAACGCCGAAGCCGATCGCATCGCGCAGGTCGAAATTGGCCATGAGATAGCTGCTCATGACTTCTTCGCGCACGCGGCTGCGGCCGCCGCCACATTCGACGCCGCAATAGCGGACATCGTCGAAGCCGAAAGTGTCGGCCCATTTGTCGGGATCGATCGCCGCCCAGCTGGACGGCGCGCCATGGCCCCACAGCTTGTCGACGCCGCTGATGGTGGTGGTGATATCCGCCAGCGTCGTGCCGGCCGGCAGCGCCCGCACTACGGTATCGGCATTATAGGGTCGCAGGAAGGTCGAGAGGAAATTGCTGCGCCGATATTGCGCACCGCCCTTGATCGAGAAGGCGTCGCTGACCGTCCATTTGAGGTTGATGTCGGCGGTCATGTTGTCGGTCGTGTTCTTCGACGGCTTGCCCTGATAGCTGAAGCCGCCCAACACGGTCCCGTCGGAACGGCCCGGTGCATAGTTGAAGCTGCCGGGATCATTGACGTCGATGCCGAAGCCCAGGGTCGGCGTGGTGCCGCCCTTGCTATAGTCGATCGTGAAGCCGTCGGTATCGATGGCGTCCATGAAGGTCTGAAGACGCTTCTTGCCGTCCCAGATCGAGCGGTTGAAGCCGACGATGCCACTCAGTTCCAGGCTGTCGTTGAGGCGACGGCGGAAGTTGAGGTTGGCCTGCTTGAAGGTCGAGACGAAATGGTCGACCAGCCCTTCGGAACGGACATCGACGCCGTCGAACACGCCCTGGACCAGCGAGCCATTCTCGTCGAACGCGATATCGCGCACGGAGGTCATCGGCTGACCGTTATTGGCGGCCGAGCGGGCGAAGGAGATGGCGGCGATATAATTGTCGCGCCGGGTCACCTCGAACCGCGAATAGAGCATGTCGAGCGAGATATCGGTGTCGTCGTCGGGATTGAATTGCAGGGTCAGCGACCCGCCGATCCGTTCCTGATTCTGTTCCGAATTGAGGTAGCGCGGAATGCGCGGCAGGAAGGCGCCGCTGCCCGGCGTGTTGGGCAGGTCGTCGCGACGCAGATCATAGATGGCCTGATAGGCGGCGCTGGTGCTGGTGCGCGGATTGCCGGTCGAGCAATTGAGCGCATCGGCGCCCTTGGCCGCATTGTCGGCCGGATTCTGCGGCGCGAAGCCGACCGGCGAGCAGAAACCGCCATTGGTATTGGCCGACAGGATGTCCACGGCCGAATAGCCGACTTCGCGGATGTGCCGCTTCTGATAGGCGATCGAACCGAGGATGCCGAAGCCGCTGTCGCCGAACTTCTTCGACACCAGCAGCGAGGCACGCGGGTCAACCTCCTTCGACAGTTCGTTATAGACGCCGCGCGCGGTCATCGAGAGGACGAAATCCTCCTTCTGCTCCATCGGCTTGGGCGCGCTCAGATCGACCGTCGCGCCGAGCGAGCCTTCCTCGACATCGGCCGAGGGGGTCTTGCGCACCGACAGGGCCGAGAAGATTTCGGTCGGGAAGACGTTGAAGTCGAAGCTGCGGCCATTGTTGCCGGCCCCGTAAATGTCCGACGAACCGGTCTGCGACGTGCCTTCCATGCCGTTGATGCGGGTGCGGGTGAAGGCCGGGCCAAGGCCGCGGACCGAGATGTTGCGGCCTTCGCCGCCGTCGCCGCGCTGGAGCGCGATGCCCGGCACGCGCTGCATCGATTCGGCGAGGTTGGAGTCGGGGAACTTGCCGATATCTTCGGCGACGATCGAGTCGATCGCGGCGGCTTCCCGCCGCTTCATGCTGAGCGCGCTGTTGAGCGAGGCCCGGAAGCCGGTGACGACGATGTCGGCATTTTCCGGGTCAGGCTGTGCCTGCGGCGCCTGGTCCTGCGCAAAGGCCGGCGCGCCCGCCATCATGGCGACGGCCAACGCGATCACCGACGAACGGCGCGCGGACGCAATACGGCTGTAATGCTCGATCATGACTTCCTCCCCAATGTGCCGGCCCTCGCCAGCATTCCCACTATGTGAAATTTCGTGTCACACTATATTATATTTCACGACATTTCCATAAAAATCATAATATGACCGCAAGTCCCACTATGCGGATCGCCCTGACGCTGATCGCATTGAATGCAGGGAGGGATTGACCGGGATTTTTTCCCTATATATGGATCATACTATCAATTTATGAGACCGATCCCATCGTGATCGCGACCGGATTCCTGCTTCCGCCTCTGCACGGGCGGTTTTCTTGGGGGAGCGCGTCTTGGCGTGCTCCCCTATTTGTCTCGCTCAGGATGTTTGCGTCATGCCGCTCAGCACCAGCCTTGCCCTGATCCTGATGGCAGGATCCTCCATCGCCGCGCCGCAATCCTTCGACCTGTCGTCGGGCAGTGCCACACGGCAGACGCCCTATCAGGCCGGCGGCCATGGCATGGAGCCGGGCAGCACGGACGGCGATTTCCTGTTTTCGGTGGCGGTGCCCGACGGCACCTATCGGGTGACGCTGAAGCTGGGCGATCGCAAGGCGGCTGGCGACACCACGGTCAAGGCCGAAGCCCGGCGGCTGATGCTGCGCAACGTTGCCACGAAAAAGGGGGAGTTCATCCAGCGCCAATTTCTGGTCAATGTCCGCAGCCCTGCCCTGCCGCCGCCGCCCGCCAATGCGCCGGGCGGGACAATGGTGCGGATCACTTCGGGCGATGCGCGCGAATATACGTGGGACGACCGGCTGACGCTGGAATTTCTGGGCAAGCCGCAGGTCGCTTCGGTAACGATCGAACCGGTGAGCGCGCCGACCATCTTCCTGGCGGGCGATTCGACCGTGACAGACCAGGCGGCCGAGCCGGCGGCGAGTTGGGGCCAGATGCTCCCCGTGATGCTGGACGGCACGGTTGCGGTCGCCAACCATGCCAAGTCGGGCGCGACGCTCAAATCCTTCCTCACCGACCTGCGTTTCGACAAGCTGCTGTCGGCGGTGAAGCCGGGCGACTGGCTGTTCATCCAGTTTGGCCATAATGACCAGAAGCAGGAATGGCCGCAAACCTATGCCGATGCGGCCACCACCTACCCCGCCTATCTGCGCGCCTATATTGCCGAGGCACGGCGGCGCGGTGCCCATGCGGCGCTGGTGACGTCGCCCGAGCGGCGCAATTTCGACGAAAGCGGCCACATCAAGGATACGCTAGGCAGCTATGCCGATGCGGTGCGCAAGCTGGCGGCCGAGGAACGGGTGCCGCTGATCGACCTCAATGCCGACAGCCGCGCCATTTATGAAGCGCTGGGGCCTCAGGTCGCGCCCACCGCCTTCAACGATGGCGGCAAGGACAAGACCCATCATAATAATTATGGCGCCTGGCTGCTGGCGAGCGCGGTGGCCGAGCGGATCAGGACGCAGATCCCCGAACTGGCGCCCCATATCGTCGCCGCGCCCTTCGTACCCGCCCAGCCGCCGAGTGCGGCGCAGGTGGCGATCGTGCCGAGCCGCGCGCATAGCGATGTGCGTCCGGCGGGTAACTGAGCGATGCTGACGATGAGCCGACGCGAGATGAGCCTGGGCCTGGCCGCCGGCGCGCTGCTGGCGCCCGGCACCGCCTTCCCCTTTGCCGGTCATGCGGCGCGGCGTTTCGACGTGCGCGATCATGGCGCACGGGGCGACGGTATGGCGATCGACAGCGATGCGATCAATGCCACGATCCTGGCCGCGTCGCGGGCGGGTGGCGGCACGGTGCTGCTGCCGCGCGGCCACTATCTCTGCTTTTCGATCCGGTTGAAGAGCCATGTCACCCTGGTCATCGGCGAAGGCGCGGTGATCGAGGCGGCCGATCCGGCGCGCCATGCCGGGCGCTATGATTTGCCCGAGACGGGCATCGACCAGCTCTACCAGGATTTCGGCCATAGCCATTGGCACAACAGCCTGATCTGGGGCGAGGATCTGGTCGAGGTCGCGATTCTTGGCCCCGGCATGATCCATGGCCTGGGCCTGACCCGCGACGGGCCGGGCGCGCGCTGGAAGAAGCAGGCGGGCGAAAGGCCGCTGTCGATGCGCGGGATGAGCGACGCGCAGATTGCCGAGCTGGAACCCGATGCCGCCAGGATGAACGGCCTTGGCAACAAGGCGATCGCGCTGAAGAACGGCCGCAACATTCACCTCAGCGGCTTTTCGATCCTGAAAGGCGGACATTTCGCGATCATCGCGACCGACACCCAGCAATTGCGTATCGACAATCTGGCGATCGATACCGAGCGCGACGGCATCGACCTCGACTGCGTGCGCGACGTGGTGGTGGAACGCTGCCGGGTCAATTCGCCCAATGACGACGGCATCGTCGTCAAGAGCAGCTATGCGCTGGGCCGGGCGATCGCATCGGAGAATATCCTGATCCGCGACTGCGACGTGTCCGGCTATGACATGGGATCGATGCTGGACGGCACGAAACGCACCACGCAGCAGATCGCGCCCGATCAGGACCGGGTCACCGGCCGGATCAAGCTCGGCACCGAGAGCAATGGCGGATATCGCAATATCCGGATCGAGGATTGCCGCTTCACCCGCTGCCGCGGGCTGGCGCTGGAAACCGTCGACGGCGGTGTGATGGAGAATATCGTCGCGCGGCGGCTGACAATGCGCGAGGTGACGACCGCGCCGATCTTCCTGCGCATCGGCGACCGGCGGCGCGGACCGGACGGCACCGGCATCGGCGCGATCAACGGGGTGGAGATCAGCGAGGTGGATGCGCGCGGGATCGATCACAGATTTGCTGCGAGCATTGCCGGCCTGCCGGGCCATCCGGTGCGCGACGTGACGCTGCGCGACGTGCATCTGGCCTATCAGGGCGGCGGCACCGCGCAGGATGCGACGCGCAGACCGGCCGAACTGGCCGACGCCTATCCCGAACCCAGCATGTTCGGCGTGCTGCCCAGTTGGGCGCTATGGGCGCGCCACGCCGAGCGGCTGACGATCGAGCGCTTTACGGCCGAGACGGCGACGCCCGATGCGCGCCCACCGGCGCTGTTCGACGATGTGGCAGCCCTGACGATCCGCAACAGCCCGATCCTGGCGCGCTGAAACAGACATCGTCCCACCCATTCTTAGCATTTGACGAACATATGGGACGATGTTACCCAAATATAGGTTTCGAGTTCCATAATATGGTTCACAGGGGAGAGCCGATGTCCGTCCACGCCTTCAAGATGCAGCTCAAGCCCGGCGTGGTCGCGGAATATCGCAAGCGTCACGACGAGATCTGGCCGGAACTGTCGGCACTGCTGACCGAATCGGGTATCTACGACTATTCGATCTTCCTGGACGAAGAGACGCTGAGCCTGTTCGCGGTGCTGAAGCTGAGCGAGGACAATGATCGCGACAGCCTGCCCGACCATCCGGTGATGAAGCGCTGGTGGGACTATATGGCACCGCTGATGGAAGTGCAGCCGAGCAACCAGCCCAAGGAATGGCCGCTGTCGCTGCTGTTCCACATGGATTGAGTGCAGGAACAGGCTGACATCCATGCGTAGCTTCATCGCCGCCCTCGCCCTTGGCACCATGCTGGCCACGCCCGTCCTGGCGCAGCAGGCCAAACCGACTGCCAACCTCTCCGCGCCGGTCAAGACCTTCGGCCGCGTCTCCTATGACGCGCGATCGCTGATGATCGACGGCAAGCGGATGGTGATCTGGTCGTCGGAATTCCACCATTTCCGCCTGCCCTCGCCCGACCTGTGGCGCGACATCCTGCAGAAGATGAAGGCCAGCGGCTTCAACAGCGTCGCCGTCTATTTCGACTGGGGATTCCACAGCCCGAAAAAGGGCGTGTACGACTTTAGTGGTATCCGCGACATCGACCGGCTGCTGACGATGGCGGAGGAGGAAGGCCTCTACGTCATCACCCGCGCCGGCCCCTATGTGAATGCGGAACTGTCGCGCGGCGGCTTTCCCGGCTGGCTGGTCAACCAGCGCGCCCGCGCCCGCACCGACGATCCCGATTATATGGCGGCGGCCGACGAATGGCTGACAAAGGTCAACGCGATCATCGCCAAGCACCAGATCAACAATGATCCCAGCCGCAAATATGGCGTGATCCTGCACCAGATCGAAAATGAGCTGGCAATGACCACGCCGGCCCAGCGGCGCTACATGGACCATCTCTATGCCAAGGCGCGGGCCGACGGCATCACCGTGCCGCTGTTCCACAATGACCAGGGCCGCAACGGTTACTGGGCGCCGGAAAGCAGCAAGGTGGACAAGGTCGTCCATGGCCCCAACGACATGTATGCGTTCGACGGCTATCCCGGCGGGACCTGCACCGTGGACGGCAAGCCGACGCGCGGGTCGGCCGCGCCCGACTGGGGATATTATGGTCCTGGCGGGGCCAAGGGCGGCGCGTCCGCTTCGCCCGACACGCCCGGTTTCCTGGCCGAATTCGGCGGCGGCTGGTTCGACTATTGGGGGTCCAACGGCGGTTATGAGTGCAACGCGATCCAGCGTGGCAAGCGCTTCCAGCGCGTCTTCTATGGCACGAACTTGGCCAATGGCATCGGCATCCAGAGCTTCTACATGGGCTATGGCGGCACGAGCTGGGGCTGGCTGCCCGCGCCGGTGGTGTTCAGCAGCTATGATTATGGCTCCGCCATTTCCGAGCCGCGCGAGGTGCGCGAAAAGGCGCTGGAGATGAAGCAGCTGGGCGGCCTGATCGCCTCGGTCCCCGACATGGCCGGCATGATCCCGGCCGGCACGCCGGAGATCAGCTCGCCCAATATCCAGGTCTATCACAACAAGAGCCCGGAGACGGGCGCGCGCTTCCTGATGGTGACGCACAAGCCGTCCAACGGGCAGACCAGCGACAGCTTCAGCTTCACAGCCGACCTGCCCGATGGCCGCTATACCGTGCCGATGCAGCTCAACGGCTTCGATGCCAAATGGCTGGTCGCGGGCGTGACGCTGGGCGGGCAACGGCTGGTCTATTCCAGTTCCGAACTCCAGTCGGCGCAACAGATCGACGGCAACGACCTGATCCTGCTCTATGGCCGCGCCGGCGAGCCGGGCGAGACCGTGCTGCGCTACGCATCCGCGCCCAAGGTGACGGTGCTCGAAGGCCAGGCGCGCAGCGCGTTCGATGCCGCCAAGGGCGACCTGAAGCTGGATTACAGCCATCAGGGCCGCGCCGTGCTGCGGATCGAGGGTGGCGGGCGTCCGCCGCTGACCCTGATCCTGGCCGACGAGGCCGAGGGCGCGCGCTACTGGCGCGAGAAGGACATGTTGGTGCGCGGACCGGCGCTGGTACGCAGCGGCGTTGCCAAGGGCGGTGCGCTGGCGCTGACCGGCGATACGGCTGCAGCCAACCCGCTCGAAATCTGGGCGCCCAGGGCGGTCCGCACGGTCAGCTGGAACGGCGCGAAGGTGACGACGAAGGCGACAGCCATCGGCAGCATCGCCGCGGTCCAGCCGCTCGCCGGCCCGACCGATGTTGCGCTGCCGGCGCTGACCGACTGGCGCATGGCGCAGGGGTCGCCCGAGGCGCAGCCCGGTTTCGACGACAGCGGTTGGCAGACGATCGACAACCGGTCCTATGCCAGCACCACCGCCAAGCCCGACGGCCAGCCCAATATGCTGATGGACGCCTATGGTTTCCATGATGGCGATGTCTGGTATCGCGGCCGCTTCACCGGGTCGGCCGATGCCAAGGCGCTGTCGCTTTATTATGGCGCGGGCGGTTCGGGACTGGTGCAGGCCTGGGTCGACGGCAAGTTTATCGGCGAAGGCGAGACGCCTGGCGGCCTGCCCCGGCCGATCACCACCGGCACGGCGCGCTTCGCCCTGCCGGCGGAGGCGCAGGCGGCAGGCGAGCATGTCATCTCCGTCATGGTCCGCAACAATGGCCATAATTGGGACCTGGACAGCGACGATTTCCACAAGGAAGCGCGCGGCCTGATCTCCGCATCGCTGGAGGGCGGCCCGAGCGGACGCAGCTTCGCGGTGCCGATCAACTGGAAGATCCAGGGCAAGCAGGGTGGCGAGGATCTGCCCGATGTCGCCCGTGGTCCGGCAAACAATGGCGGCCTCTATGGCGAGCGGATGGGCTGGCACCTGCCCGGCTTCAACGATGCCGGCTGGGCCAAGGCCAGCGTGCCCGCGGCCCAGGCTGCGGCCGGGACGAGCTGGTATCGCACCAGCTTTGCCCTGAACGTCCCCAAGGGGCAGGATGCGACCATTGCCCTCAGCTTCGGCGACGCCAGCAAGCCGCGTTCGCCGGTCCGTTACCGTGTGCTGGTCTTCGTCAACGGCTGGAACATGGGGCAGTTCATCGCCCATGTCGGGCCGCAGCGGACCTTCCCCATTCCCGAAGGCATCCTGAACCACAGGGGCCAGAACCATGTCGCGCTGGCCGTCACGTCCGACGGTCAGCCGGGCGATGCGCTCGAAGCCGTGCGCCTCGTCACCCTACGCAATGTGAAAGGCGGTCTGCCGGTGCAGATGGTGACCGCGCCAAACGCACCTTCAGACCTCAAGGAGACCAAGTAAGTGGCCGCTCTCACCCATGATGTACCGCGCCAGCAGGTCGTCGAATCCATCGACCGGCTGATGGACAATCTCGTCAATATCAAGGACGAGACAGGCGAATTCCTGCTCCATCTGGAAGATGGCCGCATCATCGACACCAAGGGCTGGGCCGGATGGGAATGGACCCATGGCGTCGGCCTGTTCGGCATGTGGCGCTATTTCGAGCAGACCGGCGACCAGAAGGCGCTGGGCATCATCAAGCAGTGGTTCGAGGATCGCTTTGCCGAAGGCACGCCGACCAAGAATATCAACACGATGGCCCCGTTCATCACGCTGGCCTATCTGTATGAATATGAGCCCGACCCGCGCTACATCCCCTATCTGGACGTCTGGGCCGAATGGCTGATGGCGGCCGACGGCCTGCCCAAGACCGAGGAAGGCGGGTTCCAGCACATCGTCTATAATGACGTGAATCCCGGCGAGATGTGGGACGACACGCTGATGATGTCGGTGCTGCCGCTGGCCAAGATCGGACTGCTGCTCAATCGCCCGGCCTATGTCGAGGAAGCCAAGCGCCAGTTCCTGGTCCATATCAAATATCTCTATGATACGAAGACCGGCCTGTGGTTCCATGGCTGGGACTTCAACGGTCGCCACAATTTCGCCGAAGCGCTGTGGGCGCGCGGCAATTGCTGGGTGACGATCGCCATCCCCGAGATCATCGAGATTCTCGACCTGAAGGAAGGCGATTTCTTCCGCACCTTCCTGATCGATACCCTTGCAGCACAAGTGAAGACCCTGGCCGAGACGCAGGACGCCGAGACCGGCCTGTGGCACACACTGATCGTCGATCCGACCAGCTATCTGGAAGCATCGGCCACCGCCGGCTTTGCCTATGGCATCCTGAAGGCCGTGCGGAAGGGCTATCTGCCCCGCCACTATGAAGCGGTCGGCATCAAGGCGGTGCGCGGCGTGCTCGCCAATATCGACGAGACCGGCGAGCTGCAGCAGGTGAGCTTCGGCACGGCGATGGGCGACACGATGCAGTTCTACAAGGACATCGCGCTCACCTCCATGCCCTATGGCCAGAGCCTGGCCATGTGTGCGCTCGGCGAGTTCCTGCGCACCTATATCTGAGTCACGGGAAACGGGGATCGAGGGGTAAATGGAAGGACCGATCGATCGCCGTTTCCTGCTGAAAGGTGCCGCCGGCATATCCATGCTGGCGGCACTGCCCGCCTTCGGCCGCGCCCTGCCGCAGGGCATCGTCAATGTCCGCGATTTCGGCGCGAAGGGCGATGGCCGCCATATCGACAGCCCGGCGATCGACCGGGCGATCGCCTTTGCCGCGCAGCGCGGCGGCGGGACCGTCTATGTCCCGCCCGGCAGCTATGCCAGCTATACCATACACCTGAAGAGCAATATCACCCTGTGGCTGGACCGGGGCGCCACCCTGCTGGCGGCATCGGTGCCGCTGACTGGCCTCGCCAATGGCGGCTATGATGCGGCCGAGCCGCAGGACCCGGCGATCGCCCCCTATCAGGATTATGGCCATAATCACTGGCGCAACAGCCTGATCCATGGCGAGGGGCTGCATGATATCGCGATCTGCGGCGATGGGCTGATCTGGGGCAAGGGGCTGAGCCGGGGCCATCCCGACAAGGACCGACCGGCCGCCGAACTGCCCGGCGTCGGCAACAAGGCGATCGCGCTCAAGAATTGCCGCAATGTCGCGCTGCGGGACTTTTCGATCCTGGAGGGCGGGCATTTCGCGTTGCTGGCCACCGGTGTCGACAATCTGCTGATCGACAACCTGACCGTCGACACCAACCGCGACGGGTTCGACATCGACTGCTGCCGCAATGTGCGGGTCAGCAACTGCACGCTCAACACCCCCTATGACGACGCGATCGTGCCCAAGTCCAGCTATGCGCTGGGCTATCCCCGCGCGACCGAGAATGTGACCATCACCAATTGCCATGTCAGCGGCTCCTATGTCGTCGGCACGCTGCTGGACGGGACGTTCCGGCCACTGGCGCGCAATCGCGACACCTGGCTGCTGGGCCGGATCAAGTGCGGCACCGAAAGCAATGGCGGGTTCAAGAATATCACGATCAGCAATTGCGTGTTCGACCAATGCTGGGGGCTGGCGCTGGAAACGGTGGACGGCGCGGTGATGGAGGATGTGACGATCAGCAATATCGCCATGCGCGGCTGTCACAGCCCGGCCCTGTTTCTGCGGCTGGGCCGGCGGATGCGCGGGCCGGCCGGCGCGGCGGTGGGGTCGATGCGGCGGGTGCTGATCGACAATATCACCTGCCAGAGCGGATCGATGCTGCCATCGATCATCGCGGGCGTGGCCGGCCATCCGGTCGAGGACGTCCAGATCAGCAACATCTTCATCGACCAGCCGGGCGGCGGCGATGCGGCGATGGCGGCGATCGATCCACCGGCGAAGGACGAGGATTATCCCGATCCCGACCGGTTCGGGCCGTTGCCGGCGAGCGGCTTCTTCATCCGCAATGCCCGCAACGTGGACCTGAGCCATGTCGAGGTCCGCACCCGCGCCGCCGAGGCGCGGCCGGCCTTCTGGCTGAAACATGTCGAGGGATTTGACGGATCCTATCTGAAGATGCCGAGCGGCGCGGGCGCCTTCCGGCTGGAGCATGTGACCGGCTTTCGCAGCAGCGCGATCCGCGACCTGTCGGACCGGCGGATCGACACGGTCGGCATGGTGCGTTTCTGATGCGCTGGTGGCTGGCGCTGCTGCTGCTCGGCGCGACGCCGGCGCAGGCGGCGGACTGGGTGCGGTCGGTGGCGCAGCGGGGGGATTTTCCGCTGGTGGCGCAGGGGCAGGCGGCGCGGATCGTCACCGATCCGGCCGACGACGCCGTGGTGCGGATCGCCGCCGATGATCTGAAGCAGGATATTGGCCGGGTCACCGGCGCAGCCGAGGGCGGTGCTGCGCAGGTCTGGATCGGCACGCTGGGCCATAATCAAGCGATCGACCGGCTGGTGGCGGACAAGCGGATCGATGTCGCGAAGCTGAAGGGGGCGTGGGAGAGTTTCCTGATCCTGCCGGTCGAGCGGCCGGCGCCCGGCGTGGCGCGCGCGCTGCTGATCATCGGCAGCGACCGGCGCGGCACCGCCTATGGCGCCTATGAATTGTCGCGCGCGATCGGCGTGTCGCCCTGGCACTGGTGGGCCGATGTGACGCCGCTGCATCGCGATGCGCTCTATGTGGCGAAGGATGCCCGGCGGTTCGGGCCGCCATCGGTCAAATATCGCGGCATTTTCCTGAATGACGAGGATTGGGGGCTGGTGCCCTGGGCGGCGGGCAATCATGCGCCGAGCGAGAAGCCGCTGGGGCCGAAAACTTATGCACAGCTGTTCGAGCTGCTGCTGCGGCTGAAGGCCAATCTGCTGTGGCCGGCGATGCACAAGGTGACGACGCCCTTCAATGCCGACCCGGCCAATGCGGCGCTGGCCGACCGCTATGCCATCATCATGGGGTCGAGCCATGCCGAACCGATGCTGCGCAACAATGTCGGCGAATGGACCGCGCCGGCCGAGGATTTCGATTATCTCCAGAACCCTGACGGGGTGCGGCGCTACTGGGATGCGCGGGTGCGCAGCAATGCCCGCTATGAGAGCATCTGGACGCTGGGGATGCGTGGCATCCATGACAGCGGCATGGTCGGGCCGAAGACGGTCGAGGAACGACGCGCCACGCTGGAGCGCATCTTTGCCGACCAGCGGGCAATGCTGGCCAGCGCCGGCGCGGCGGAGGCGCCGCAGGTCTTCACCCCGTACAAGGAAGTGCTGGACGTCTATCGTGCGGGCCTCAAGGTGCCGGACGATGTGACGCTGATGTGGCCGGACGATAATTTCGGCTATATCCGCCACTTCCCCGATGCCGCCGAGCGGGCACGCAAGGGCGGGTCGGGCGTCTATTATCATCTCTCCTATCTGGGCGCGCCGCTCTCCTACCTATGGTTATCCACAACCCCGCCGGCGCTGATCGGCGCGGAGATGGGCCGCGCCTGGGATTCCGGCGCACGCCAGGTCTGGGTCGCCAATGTCGGCGATTTGAAGCCCGCGGAGCTGGCCACCGACTATTTTCTGAGCCTCGCCTGGTCTGTGGATAAAGTGCGGGCAAAGCCTGTGGATAAGTTTGTGGAAGACTGGGCGGCGGAGAATGTCGATGCCGCGCAGGCGCCCGCTGTTGCCGGGATATTGCGTGATTATCACCGGCTGAATTTCGCCCGGCGGCCCGAGCATCTGCAGTGGAATCTGCCTGTGGATAAGTATCGGCAAAGTCCGCTCAGCATCGCCGAGGCGGATGCGCGACTGGCCGAATTTGCCGCGATGGAAGCGGCGCTGGCAAAAGTGGAGCCGGCGATCGCGGCCGAGCGGCGCGACGCTTTCTATGAATTGCTGGCCTATCCGGTGCGGGCATCGGCAGCGGCCAACCGGCGCTTCTTCGCAGCGGAGGCGCATGACCGGCTGCGCGACAGCGACCTGGCCGAGGCGACGCGGCGCGGCAAGATCGCGCATGAAGCGGACAGCGAAATTGACAGGCTGACGGCCTATTATAACCGCACGCTGGCGGGCGGAAAATGGCGCGGAATCATGGCGGTCGAACCTGCGGACGGGCAATGGCGCAGCTATCGTCAGACGCCGGTGATCCTGCCGCCGGTCGATGCGCTGGCGCCGCCGGCCGGGCCGGCAAAGACTCAGCCGGCAGCCCCTGCCCTGCCGCTGCTGACGCCGGACCGATTCGCCGGATGGACGCGCGTAGAGGGGCTGGGTCGTCATGGCGCGATGCTGGCACCAAGCGGGAAGGCCGGCGCAAGCCGCGCGACGATCGACCTGCCACCGGGCGAATGGACCACGCTTGTGGATATATTGCCCACCTATGCCGACCGGGATGGCGAGGCGCTGCACCTGACCATTGGCATCGACGGCGTGGCACAGGTTCTGGAGAGCCGGCGCGAAACCGGCAGTCGCGACTGGGCGATGGGGGTGCTGGACAATCGGGCGACCATGACGTTAACGCAACGACTAAGCGGCGGACGGCATGTCGTGACGCTGGAGCGCGCCGATCCGGGCGTGCTGATCGAGGCGATCCGCTTCGTGCCGGCGACCGCAGAAAAGGCCGAGGACGGCTTGCATTAGTCTCATATCGTGTGATAGCCGTTCACTATGTGGCATATATCTCATATGCCCGCGCGCGTCAGAACAAGAGCCCAAGCGCCGATCATTGCCCTAGGCGGAGGACCTGAATTGCCCGAGACTGCCCCATCCACCGCGCGTCCCGTCCGCCTGCAAAATTACCTCGCCTATGGCTCCAACGACGTGCTGGGCGCGGGATCGATGGCGGTCATTTCCGGCTGGGTGCTGATCTTCTACACGCAATTCTGCGGCCTTAGCGCCGGGCAGGCGGCGACCATCTTTGCCGTCGCGCGCATCCTGGACGCCTTCGCCTCGCCGATGATCGGCTATATTTCCGACCATTTCGGCGGCACCTGGCTGGGCCGCAAGTTCGGGCGGCGCCGTTTCTTCATCCTGGCCGCAATCCCGCTGCTGCCGAGCTTTGCATTGATGTGGCTGCCGGGTCAGGGCTTCTGGTATTATCTGGTCAGCTATGTGCTGTTCGAGCTGGTCTATGCGATGGAGATCATTCCGTTCGAGACCCTGGCCGCGGAAATGTCGACCGACTATCGCACCAAGGCGAAGTTCGCCGGGTCGCGCATCCTGTTCGGCCAGGCATCGGCGATCCTGGCCGGCTTCCTGCCGCTGTGGCTGATCAACGCGCTGGGTCGCGACAGCGCCGACACCTTCTTCTACATGGGCATCATCTTTGCCGTGCTGTTCATGGTGACGGCCGGGCTGCTCTACCTGTTCAGCTGGGAACGACATCTGCCCGGATCGGCCGAGGCGATCGGCCAGCATCCCGTCACGGCCGGCGGACCGGGACAGGCATTGAAGGCGCTCTATCGCAACCTCTTTTCGACCATGCGCATCCGCGCCTTCCGCCTGCATCTGGGCATGTATCTGGGTGGCTATATCAGCCAGGACATCTTCAACGCGGCCTTCACCTTCTTCGTGATCTTCGCACTGGCCGGATCGACGGCGATCGCATCGGGCCTGCTGGGCACCATGTATATCGTCCAGTTCGTGGCGGTGATCATCGCCATCAACCTGGCGCTGCGGGCGTCGCCGGCCAAGGCCTATCAGGTTGCGGCCGTCGACTTCGCGATCGGGTGCCTGACGCTGATCGGCCTGTGGTTTGCGGGCGTGGCGGCGACCAGCCCGTGGATCTGGCTGCCGATCATCCTGTGCGGCCTGGGGCGCGGCGCACTCAACTATATTCCCTGGGCGACCTATAATTATATGGCCGATGTCGACGAGATCGTGACCGGCCAGCGCCGCGAGGGCAGCTTCGCCGGGGTCATGACCTTCGTGCGCAAGGCGACGCAGGCGGCCGCCGTCGCGGGCGTGGGCTTCATCATGCAGGCCGGCGGCTTCGTCTCCGGCGCGCAGGAACAGAGCCACGGCGCGATCCTGACCATGGCGCTGCTGCTGGGCGTGGGCACGGTCGGCTGCCTGGGGCTGGGCATCTGGGTGTCGACCAAATTCCGCCTGAGCCCGGCGACGCACGACATATTGATGCGCGAGATCGAGCATCTGCGCAGCGGTGCGCGCACGCCGACATCGCCGGTCGCCGCCGAGGTGGTCGAGGATCTGTCGGGCTGGCGCTATGACCAGCTGTGGGGCCGCAACCCGGTCGCGCAATAAGGGCCGGGCCGGCAATAAGGGAGAGGGACATGGGCAAGAGGATGCTGTTGGGTGCGGCGCTGCTGGCGATGGTCGCCGCAACGCCGGCGCAGGCCCAATATTGGTCGCGCAGCTGGATGGCAGCGCCTTTGGTCAACCGCGCCCCGCTCGAGAAACATCCCGACCTCAACGACCGCACCGTCCGCCAGGTCGTGCGCCTGTCGAACGGCGGGCAGCGCATCCGCATCCGCCTGTCGAACGAGATGTCGGTCAATCCGCTGCTGGTGGGCAGCGTACATGTCGCGCTGGCCGGCGAGAATGGCGCGATCGTGCCGGGCAGCGACCATGTCGTGACCTTCAACCAGGCGCAGGGCGCGACCATCCCCGCACGCGCGCCGCTGCTGAGCGATCCCATTGACCTGGCGGTCAAGCCGCTGACCCGGATCAGCATTTCCATCCATCTGCCGCAGGGCGCAGCGGATGCGACCGTGCACAGCTATTCGGCGGCGACGACCTGGACCGCGCCGGGCGACCAGACCGGGGCACAGACGCTGACCAGCCCGGCCGTCATCGGGCCGCGCGTGGTGATTTCGGCGGTCGAGGTCGACAATGCCAAGCGCGGCACGGCGATCGTGACGCTGGGCGATTCCATCACCGATGGCGTGCGCGCCACCCCCGACAGCAACCGGCGCTGGCCCGATCTGCTGGCCGAGCGGCTGCAGAAAGCCGGGCGCAAGAGCGTCGGCGTTGCCAATGCCGGGATCAGCGCCAACCGGCTGCTGAGCGAGGCGGACGGCTATAATGCGCTGGCGCGGTTCGACAGCGATGTGCTGGCGGTGCCGGGCGTCACCCATGTCGTCATTCTGGAAGGGGTGAATGATCTGGGCGGGGCCGCGCGCGACAAGCGCCCGATGCTGACGCCGCAGACCGTGATCGGCGCCTATCGCCAGATGATCGCGCGGGCGCATGACCGCAATATCAAGGTCATTTTGGCGACCATCCTGCCCTATAAGGGCGCAGGCTATTGGAGCGCGGAGGGCGATGCGGTGCGTGTCGCCGTCAATGACTGGATCCGCACGACCAAGGAGGCCGACGGCTTCGTCGACCTTGCCAAGACGGTGGCCGACCCGGCCGATCCGTCGCGCATGGCCAAGCCCTATGATGTCGGCGACGCGCTGCACCCCAATGATGAAGGCTTCCGCGTCATGGCCGATGCGTTCGACCTGAGGCTGTTCAGATGATCGCATCGCTGCTGTTGATGGCGGCCGCCGCGAGCGGGCCGGTGGCACCCAAGCCGCTGCTGCGCGACCCGGTGCATGATGGCGCGGCCGATGCGTCGACCGTCTATGACCGCAAGAGCGGCGAATGGGTGATGTTCTACACCAATCGCCGCGCCGACCTTCCACAAGAGGATGCCAAGGATGTCCGCTGGGTCCATGGCACGGCGATCGGCACGGCGCGGTCGAAGGATGGCGCCAGGTGGCGCTATAGCGGCACCGCGACGATCCCGACCAGTTGCACCGGCGAGACGCTGTGGGCGCCCGAAGTGCAATGGCTGGAAGGCCAGTGGCATATGTGGCTGACGGTGGTGCCGGGCGTCTATCGCGACTGGAATGCGCCGCGCTTCATCGTCCATCTGACCAGCCCGGACCTCAAAAGCTGGACCTGTGGCGAGCGGCTCGACCTTGGCTCCGACCGGGTGATCGACGCCAGTGTTTTGGCGTTACCGGGCGGGGGCTATCGGCTGTTCTTCAACGACGAGCGGATGAACAAGGCGATCCGCACCGCCGACAGCAGCGACCTTATCCACTGGAGCGTCAAGGACCGGCTGACCGACACGCCGGGCGAAGGCCCCAAGGCGTTTCGCTGGAAAGGCCGATACTGGCTGATCTCCGACGCGTGGAAGGGGCTGCTGGTGATGCGATCCGACGACGGGACGCACTGGACGCGCCAGCCGGACTATATCCTCGCGACGCCGGGCAAGGCACCGACCGACCGGGCCAAGGGCCAGCATCCCGACATCATCGTGTCGGGCGACCGCGCCTATATCCTCTATTTCGTCCATCAGGAGGGCGAGGATGAGGCCAAGGCCGATCCCGACTGGAAGCGGCGGTCGGTGCTGCAGATCGCCGAACTGACCGAGAAGGACGGGATCGTCAGCGTCGATCGCGATGCACCGGCGCATATACGACTAAAGCCCTGATCGCCGCGATTTTCCTTGCCCGTAAAAGTGGCTAGGAAGATGGACGATGCAGAAAGCCGCGAAGAAGAAGCCGCCCACGATCCGCGAAGTCGCCGCCCGCGCCGGCGTGTCGATGATGACCGCGTCGCGCGCGATCAACGGCAAGGCGCTGGTCAGCGCCAAGTCGCAACAGGCGGTCGAGCAGGCGGTCAAGGATCTGGGCTATGTGCCCAATGCGTCGGCGCGCGCGCTGGTGGGCAGTGCCGACCGGCGGGTGGCCTTGCTGCACAGCAATTCGACGACATCGGCCTATCTGGGCGAATTACTGCTCGGTGCGCTGGGCGAGGCGCCGCAGCGCCATCTGCATCTGGTGGTCGAGCAATGCGCGCCCGGCGCCTTTGCCAAGGAGATCGTCGATCAGGTGTCGAAGGCGCATGTCGCCGGCGTCATCCTGCCGCCGCCGCTGTGCGACTGGGCCGAACTGGTCGAGGCGTTGCAGGCGCGTGACATCGCCGTGGTCGGCATCGCGCCCGATGGCGATGTGCCCGGCATGCTGGCGGTGGGGACCGACGACCGCCATGCCGCCTATGACCTGACCCGGCACCTCATCGACCTCGGCCATCGGCAGATCGGCTTCATCTCC
This sequence comes from Sphingobium scionense, assembly GCF_014197035.1. GTDB lineage: Bacteria > Pseudomonadota > Alphaproteobacteria > Sphingomonadales > Sphingomonadaceae > Sphingobium > Sphingobium scionense. The sequence continues at coordinate 46,257 of NZ_JACIEU010000027.1, forward strand.
GGCAATATCCGGCACCGTGCCAGCGCCCGGCGCCTGCAGGGCTTTCGCGACTGCCTGGCCGACCGGGGCATAAAGCTGGACGAGCGCTGGATCGTGCCGGGCGACTTTTCCTACCGATCCGGGCTGGATGCCGCCGAGCAGTTGCTGAGCCTCGACACGCCGCCGAGCGCCATCTTCGCCTGCAATGACGATATGGCGGCAGCGGCGATCACGGTGGCACATCAGCGGCGGATCAACGTGCCGGGCGACATCACCATCTGCGGTTTCGACGACACCCCGCTGGCGAGCGCGATCTGGCCGGCGCTGACGACGATCCGCCAGCCGATCCGCGACATGGCGCGCGAGGCGATCGGCCTGCTGGGCGCGCATTTCAGCAGCCAGGACGAAGGCGCCGGCGAAGAAACGCTGGGCCGGGTGAAGCTGGATTATCAGCTGATCCGCCGCCAGTCGGACGCGGTGCCTGCGCGGCATTAATTACAAGCTGCCAGGATGCTGACGCATCGGCAGCTTGAAACGCTCAGGCGCCGCGCGGGCTGATCAGAGCCCGCGCAGGGTGACAGCGAAATTTACAGGAAGCCGACCTGTTTGAGCCAGGCTTCGCACAGGCGGGGCCAGAGCGAAACGGGCTGATCCTGCGTGTCGAGCGCGAAGCCATGGGGGGCGTCGGCGAAGATGTGCAGTTCCGCGCTGCCCCCCGAATCCTGCCAGGCGCGACCCAGGCGATGGGCGTTTTCGACCGGCACCACCGGATCATTGCCGGCATAGACGATGAAGGCGGGCGGCGGATCGGGCAACAATTGCGCGTCGGGCTGGAGCGCGTCGTAGAGCGCCTGCTTTTCCACCGGCGGCAGCGGCGGCTTGTCGGCGACGATGGTGCGGCCCCTGGCATTGGTGGAGATGGGCGCATAGCCAATCACCATGACATCGGGCCGCTGTGGCGCGACATCGCCCCAGTCCGCCGGATAATGCGCGGCGAGGCAGGCGGCGAGATGGCCGCCCGAGGAGAGGCCGACGACGCCGATGCCGTCAGGCGCCAGATCGGACGCGCGGATCATCTCCATCGCAGCGAGCGCATCGTCGAGCGGCGCGGACGGACCGGTGCCGGCATGGGGGAAGCGGTGGATGAGGACGAAGGCATGATAGCCGCGCGAGGTCAGCCATTGCGCGACCTGCACCCCTTCGCGTCCGGCCATCAGCGCGACATAGCCGCCGCCGCCCAGGATGAGCATGGCGCGGCCATTGGGCCTGTCGGGCACGTAGCCGAGCAGCACCGGGTGATCGACGGCGGTGACGACCGCCTGTTCGGGCGCGGCATTGGCGTCTTCCAGCACGAAGGCGCCGCTTGGCGCATCGCGCAGCGGCCAGACCAGATCAGCAGCGAGCATCGGACACTCCCATCGGGCAGCCATGGGTGGGATAGGCTTCGCCATCCAGTTCGACCGCCTCGCGCACGACCTCCAGCCGATCGCCGACGTCGCGCATTTCGTAGAATTTGGCGATCGCCCGCTTGAACGGGCGGTGGAGGACCAGCATCAGCTTGCCATCGAAGCTGTGGAACAACATGCCATGGCCGCTGTCCTGCATGATGAGCGGCCCAAGCTGTTCCCAGGGGCCGGCGAGCGTGCCCGATGTGGAGCGGGCCTGCGCCTGGACATAGCCGCCCTTCCCCCAGCTCGACCAGAGCATCAGCAGGGTGCCGCTTTTGGTGCGATAAAGCTCGGGCCGTCGGTGACATAGCCCATGTCCCCTTCGGGCTGTTTCTGGCCGATCACCCAGTCGGCTTCATTGGCGCGGAACAGCAATTGCGGCTTGCCGGCCGGCAAGAGATCGTCCTTGAGCGGCAGCGCCTCCATCGTGCCGATGCCCATTTGCAGCCATTCATGGGCATAGACCATCCAGGGCTTGCCGGCCGGGTCGACATGGAGCGTGCCATCGAGCGTCATGGCATCAGGCCCAGTGACCGGCTCACCCTTGTGGATAAGGTGATAGGGGCCATCGACCCGGTCGGCCACCGCCAGCAAGGTGGCGCGGCGATAATTGGGGCGCTTGCCGCTGACCGGGATTGCCGCCTTGTCATTGTGGAAGGTGGCGAAGAGATAATAGCGCCCCTTCCAGCGATGCACCTCCGGCGCCCAGCCGCCGTCATCGGCCCAAACGTCCTTCGGCAGGGCGAAGACCAGCTTCGGCTTTTGCCAATGGGCAAGGTCGCTGCTGGCATAGGCCATGATGCCGATGCGCGGATCGCCGGTGACGGCTGGGTCGTTCTTCGAGAAGAGCCAGTAGGTCGCGCTCGCCTGCTCCGCCACGACGAAGGGATCATGGATGCGCAGATGCGATGTCAGCAGCGGCGCGTCGGCCGCCGCCAGCGGGGCGGCGAGCGTCAGCAGCAGGGCGGCGAGCCGGCGACGCATCAACTGGCCAGCCTGTTGCCATAGCCGATGATGAGAGTGGCGAGGATCAGCAGGCCGACGCCGCTCCACACCATGCGGCGGACCGCCGGCGCGGCATCCTTCCACTCGCGGAAGGCAAAGCCCCAGCAGGTGCCGAAGATGATGATCGAGGCCATGTGCAGCGTCCAGCTGGAGAAGCCGAAGCGGCCCATCTGGCTTTCGCCCATGGTGTAGAAGAAGAACTGGAAATACCAGGCGGTGCCGGCCACCGCGCAGAGCAGGAAATTGGGCAGCAGCTTGGGGCGCTGGCCGCTGGCGTCGGGCGCGCCGGCCCACTGGCCCGCCGACTTGTTTTTCGCGATCAGCCAGCCGCACCAGAGCGCGTTGGTGATGAGGCCGCCGAACATGACGAGGCAGAGGGTGGGAAGGCCGGTCCACAAGGGTCCGGTGCCGGCGGCGGCCGACAGCGCCTTGACCGGTTCGCCGGCGGCGAGGCCGAAGGCGAAGCAGCTCGACATGATGCCGGAGAAGACGGCGACGGCGATGCCCTTCCTGAAATCGAATTCGGCGACGGCCGCAGCCTTCTGCTCGGTCGAGAGCGCCGCATCCTTGCGCGCGCCGGCACGGGCGACGACGACGATGCCGAGCACGGTGACGGCAAGGCCCAGCAGAACGATCTGGCCGTGCAGGGTGCCGGCGATTTCCGTCATGAAGGTGCCGTCGAAGATCGGCGGGATCAGCGTGCCGAAGACGGTGCACAGACCCAGCACAACCGCCATGCCGAGCGAGAGGCCCAGATAGCGCATGGTGAGGCCGTAGGTGAGGCCGCCAAAGCCCCAGAGGAAGCCGAAGAAGATGCACCAGCCGACCACGGACGAGGGCACCTGCGCCATCACGCCCATCAGATCGTTGGTCTGGACCGAGGCGAAGAACCAGGGCGCGATCACCCAGGAAAATATGCCGCCGGTCAGCCAGAAAATCTCCCAGTTCCAGCGCTTCACGCCGCGGAAGGGGACATAGAAGCTGGCCGAGGCGAAGCCGCCGAGCCAGTGGAAGAGGACGCCGAGCAGAGGATTGGGGGTCATAGCGCAAGTCCCAGACGATAGAGGCGATTGGCGTTGCCGGCGAACATGGCGCGGCGATCGGCTTCGGGGAAATCCGACACGATAGCGTGATAGGCTTCCATATAACGGTCGATCGGGCCGAACAGCTTGTCGGTCGGCGTGTCGCTGGCGAAGGCGCAGCGTGTCGTCCCGAACATGTCGATCGCCTCATGCACCAGCGGCGCGATGCCCGCCATGGTCCAGTCGCGGCGGATGAAGCCCATGCCCGACAGCTTGACCGCGACATGGGGCAGCGCGGCGAGCGCCTTCATGCCCCGGCGCCAGTCGTTGAGGCCATCCGGATCGGTCAGGACCGGCATGCCCATATGGTTGATGATGACCGGGATGTCCGGGTGGCGCTCGATCAGCGGGACGAGGCCCGGCATCTGCCCCGGATAGCATTGCAGGTCGAAGGAGAGGCCATGCTTTGCCAGGAGCGCATAGCCCGCCTGCCATAGCGGATCGACGGTGAGGTCGACCGGGCCATAGGTGCGCTGGGGATCGGCATGCCAGTTGACGATATGGCGAATGCCCTTGACGCGGGGATGGGCGGCCTGGGCGGCCAGCAGCGCATCGACATCGGGGTCGTTGAGGGCGGCGAAGGCGACGAAGCCGGTGGGGAGACCGTCGACGGCGGCAAGCGTGTCGAGCCACTGGGTCTCGCGCAGCGCGCTTTCCGCGGCCGCGCCGGCATCGACATGGACGGCGCCGATGACGTTCCAGCGGGCAAGGTCTTGGCGATAATGCGCGACGCCATAGTCATGGGCGATCGGCTCGACGCTGCCATTGGGGCCATCGTCCGAAAAGGGCGGGCTCAGCCAGTCGTAGCGGATATGGTGGAGATCCCACAGATGGATATGGGCATCGACAAAGGGGATCATGCGTCCTCTCCCATGAACAGTTCAGCAGCCTCTTTTCCCGTTCGGGCTGAGCAAAGTCGAAGCCTCTGCCTGAGTGTAGAAGGCTTCGACTTCGCTCAGCCTGCCCTTCGACAGGCTCAGGGCGAACGGGGGAGACTGGCGTAAATCGCGGCGCGCCGGGCTCTTGAATGGCCGGTCGCGCCGCGCAGAGGGCTGGATCAGAAGGTGGTGCGGCCGCCCGAGGTGTCGAAGGTCGACGCCGTGGTGAAGCTGCATTCCTCGCTGGCCATGAAGCAGACCATCGCGGCCGATTCCTCGACCAGGCCAAGCCGGCCCATGGGGATCTTCGAGCGCATATAGTCGACCTGGCTCTGCGGCAGCTGTTCCAGGATCGGGCTTTCGAAGGTGGCCGGGGTCAGCGCATTGGCGATCACGCCCTTGCCAGCCAGCTCCTTGCCGATGCTCTTGGTGAGGCCAATGACGCCCGCCTTGCTGGCCGAATAGGCGCTGGCGTTGGGATTGCCCTCCTTGCCTGCGACCGAGGCGAGGTTGACGATCCGGCCATAGCCATTTTCGAGCATGAAGGGCACGACTTCCCGGTTGCAGTAGAAGAGGCCGTTCAGGTTGATGTCGATCACCCGCTGCCAGCTGTCGACCGGATAGTCCCACACCGTGGCGGTCGCGCCGGTGATGCCGGCCGAGCAGACGAGGACGTCGATCTTGCCGAGCGCATCCGCGCTTGCCTTGGCGGCGGCGGCGACGGCAGCCTGATCGGAGACGTCGAGCGCGACCACATGGGTCGCGCCGACTTCATCCTTGGCAGCGGCGAGGGCATCGGCGTTCAGATCCCACAGGACCACCTTGCCGCCTTCTTCGACGATGCGCTTGGCAACCAGCTTGCCCAGGCCCGAGGCGCCACCAGTGACGATGGCGCAGCGACCTTCATAGCGTCCGGAAAAGACGCTCATCCGAGCACCTCGTCACCCAGGTGGCGCCACTCCACGACATTCTGCTTCTGGCTGCCGAGCTTGGCGATGCCCAGTTCCATGACGTCGCCGGCCTTGAGGTAGATGGCTTGCGGCTTCTTGCCCTCGCCCACGCCCGGAGGGGTACCGGTGATCATCAGGTCACCGGGATAGAGGGTGATATATTCGCTGACATAGGAGATGAGCTGGGCGACGTTGAAGATCATCGTCCTGGTGTTGCCAGTCTGCATCCGATCGCCATTGACGTCGAGATACATGTCGAGATCCTGCGGGTTGCCGATTTCGTCGGCGGTCACCAGCCAGGGGCCGACCGGGCAGAAGGTGTCATGGCCCTTGCCCTTGCTCCACTGGGTGCCGCGCTGCTTCTGGTTGAAGCGTTCCGACACGTCGTTGACGAGGACATAGCCCGCGACCTTCGACAGCGCCTCTTCTTCCGACACGAAGCGGCAGGTTTCGCCGATGACGACGCCCAGTTCGACTTCCCAGTCGCCATGGGTCGCGCCCTTGGGCAGCATCACTTCGTCATTGGGACCGTTGAGCGACGACAGCGCCTTCATGAACATCATCGGCTCGGTCGGGATCGGCAGGTTGGATTCGATCGCATGGTCTTCATAGTTGAGGCCGATGGCGACGATCTTGCCGATGCCCTTGACCGGCACGCCATAGCGCGGGTCGCCATCGACGACGGGGAGCGAGGCGATGTCGACGCCCTTGGCGGCGGCGAGGCTCTCGATCGTCAGGTCGGCGACGACGCCGGACAGGTCGCGAATCTTGCCCTCGGCATCGATCACGCCGGGCTTTTCCTGGCCACGCTGGCCGAAACGACAGAATTTCATGGGATCAGTCTCTCTTCTGGGCAAATCAGTGGGTGTAGGGACGGTGCATCGCGATGTCGGGGTTCAGGTCGACGCCGAAGCCCGGCTTGTCGAGCGCGGTCACCTTCATGCGGCCATTTTCCGGCACCGGCTCACCCAGCAGCTGCGGGTGGAACATCGGCACCACTTCCGTCGGCCCCGGATGCATCATCAGGAACTCGGCGAAGGGCGAGTTGTGGCGGGTGATGACGAAATGATAGCTGTAGACCGACGAGCCATGTGGCACGACCATTTTGCCATGGGCGTCGGCGAGCGCGCTGATCTTGAGCAACTCGGTCACGCCGCCGCACCAGCCGACATCGGGCTGGATGATGTCGCAACAGTCCATTTCCATCAACATGCGGAAGCCCCAACGGGTCGCTTCATGCTCGCCGGTGGTGACCAGCATGCCCTTGGGCACATTGCGCTTGAGCTGCTGGTAGCCCCAATAATCGTCCGGGCTGATCGCTTCCTCGATCCACTTGAGGCCCAGTTCATGCGCGGCGATGGCGAGGCGGGTGGCATAGTCGACGTCGAGCGCCATCCAGCAGTCCCACATCAGCCAGAAATCATCGCCGACCTTGGAGCGCATGTCGGCCAGTTCGGCGATATTCTTCTTGAGGCCGTCGATACCTTCGGCCGGGCCGTGGTGCAGCGCCATCTTGCCGCCGATGAAGCCGAATTCCTTCGCCTTGTCGGGGCGTGCGCCGGTGGCGTAGAATTGCAGCTCGTCGCGGACCGCGCCGCCGAGCAGATGATAGACCGGTTCCTGGCGCAGCTTGCCGAGCAGATCCCAGAGCGCGAGGTCGACGCCGGAGATGGCGTTGATGACCAGGCCCTTGCGGCCATAATATTGGGTCGAGAAATACATCTGGTCCCAGATCTTCTCATAGTCGGTCGGCGACCGGCCTTCGAGGAAGCGGGCGAGATGCTTTTCGACGATATAGGCGGCGGGCTCGCCACCGGTCGTCACGGCGAAACCGATGGTGCCGTCTTCCGCCTCGATCTCCACCACCAAGGTGCCGAGCACATTGATGCCGAAGCTCTGCCGCGACTGGCGATATTCGGGATATTTCGACATCGGCGTCGCGATGTGATCGTCGATCCAGTGGCCTTCGCCCTGGTCATGATAATCGGCACCGCCGCCGCGCACGGTGAAGGCGCGGACATGCTTGATCTTCGGCAACGTCACGATGGGCACGCTGAAACTCCCTTGGGCCAGACCCATCGCAAGGGGATGGGCAATAACACTTCCACCATATGGACAAAATGCGCACAACGTGGGGCAATTGAGGGGAAGAATCGCGTCCAGCCTCTCCTACACCCTTGTTTTTCTCATTTTGTGGGATAGAGTGTTAGTAGATGAGACAAAATACGTCAAACCCGGAATCGGGTCCACGAGAGGAAAAGTCGAAGACGCAGGGGTCGCAGACCCTTCAGCGCGGGCTGGACCTGCTCGACCAGGTGATCGACGGGCCGGTGAAGCTCGCCGACCTGTCCGAGCGCATGGGCCTGACGCGCTCCACCACCCATCGTCTGGCCAATGCGCTGGTCGAACGCGGCTTCCTGACGTTCCTGCCGCGCGAGGGCTATCAGCTTGGCCCCAAGCTGCTGCAGCTCGGCTTTCTGGCGCAGAGCCAGGCCGACGTGGTGCAGATTGCCCGCCCCCATCTGGAAGCGCTGGCCGCCGCGAGCGAGGATGTGGTGCATCTGGGCCGGCTGGACGGCGACCAGGCGCTCTATCTGGACAAGATTCCCGGCCGCCGCCGGGTCGAGATTTCGAGCCGGATCGGCGATCGCCATCCGCTGACCTCGACGGGCCTTGGCAAGGCGCTGATGCTGGACGATGCGGAGGCGGGCTGGACCCGGCTGCTGGAAAGCGAGCGGGAAAACGGCACCCATGATGCCGACCCGGCGCAATGGCTGGAGCGGATGCGCGGCTATGTCGCGGCCGGGCGCGCGTTCGACCTGGAAGAGAATGAGGACCAGATACGCTGCGTCGCCGCGCCGATCCGCGATGCATCCGGCGCGATCGTCGCCGCCATCAGCCTGTCGAGCGCCGCCCAATATATGGACGATGCGCGCATGGCATCGCTGAGCGACGAAGTTCGCGCCGCCGCGCAGAAGGTCAGCGCCGATCTGGGCTGGACCCCCGGCGTCAAATCCCCCCGCCGCCCGGTGCGGCGCTAATCCAAGGAAATGCTCGCATGAAGCTGCTTGAAGGCAAGACCGTCCTCGTCACCGGCGCATCGACCGGCATCGGCCGGGCGGCCGCCATCGGCGCCGCCCAGCATGGCGCCGACGTCGTCATCAACTATGCCCATAGCGACGGCCCGGCCGCGAGCTGCGTCGCCGAGATCGAGGCGCTGGGCCAGCGCGCGATCGCGGTGAAGGGCGATGTCGCCGATCCGCAGACCGCGCAGGACTTCGTCGCCAAGGCGGTCGAGGCGTTCGGCAAGGTCGACGTGATGGTCAGCAATGCCGGCATCTGCCCGTTCCACGGCTTCCTCGACATGCCGGTCGACGTGGTGGAGCGGACCTTCAAGGTCAATCTGCACGGCGCCTATTTCATGGTGCAGGCAGCCGCGCAGCAGATGGTGAAGCAGGGCCATGGCGGTTCGATCGTCGCGGTATCCTCCATCTCGGCGCTGGTCGGCGGCGAATTTCAGACGCACTACACCCCGACCAAGGCCGGCGTGCATTCGCTGATGCAGTCGACGGCGATCGCGCTCGGCAAATATGGCATCCGCTGCAACAGCGTGCTGCCCGGCACCATCCTGACCGAGATCAACAAAGATGACCTGGCCGATGTCGAGAAGCGCGAATATATGGAAAAGCGCACGCCGCTCGGCCGCCTGGGCGCGCCCGAAGACCTGGCCGGTCCGATCGTCTTCCTGGCGTCGGACATGGCCGCCTATGTCACCGGCGCAGCGCTGCTGGTCGACGGCGGCATGTATGTGAACCTGCAATAAGATACCCTGCCCGCTTCGCCGACCGACCGGGGAAGCGGGCATGACAATCCGGGAAGCCGCATCATGAAGATTGCCCCCCTTGCCGCCGCCCTCGCCCTGCTGGCCACGCCCTTGCCGGCGCTGGCGACGCAGCCGGGCGACACGATCCTGATCGCCAGCGATTCGACCGCGGCCAATTACAAGAAGGGCAATTATCCCCAGACCGGCTGGGGCATGATGCTGGGCTGTGGCCTGGCGCCCGAGGTGCGGGTGTCCAACCATGCGATGGGGGGCCGGTCGACCCGCACCTTCATCGAGGAAGGGCGCTGGACCAAGCTGATGAGCGAGCTGATGCCGGGCGACACGGTGCTGATCCAGTTCGGCCATAATGACGCCTATCGCGCCAAGCCGCAGCGCTGGGCGCCGGCGCAGACCGACTATCGCAACAATCTGCTGCGCTTCATCTGGGACGTGCGCGGCGCGGGCGGCACGCCGGTGCTGGTGACGCCGGTGACGCGGCGCAGCTTTGGCGCCGATGGCAAGGCGAAGGCCGACTTCGCCGAATATTCCGCGGTGATGCGCGAGCTGGCGGCGAGCGCGCATGTGCCGATCATCGATCTGGAATCGCTGTCGCGCGCCTGGGTCGACCGGGCCGGGCCGGACAAGGCGAAGACCTATTTCCTCCATTACAAGGCAGAGGACAAGATGCCCGGCTTCCCCAAGGGGATCGACGACGATACCCATTTCAGCGAACTGGGGGCGCGCAATGTCGCCGATCTGGTCGCCGGCGGCCTCAAGGCGCTGAACCTGCCGATTTCGGCCAAGGTTCTGGCCAGCCGGCCGGCGCTCAATCGGACCACGCCGCTGGGAAGGACCGAATGCCAATGACCATGCTTGACCGTCGCGGCCTGTTGACCGGCGCTGCCGTTGCCGCCGCGCTTGCACCGATGGGCGAAGCGCTGGCGCAGAGCTTTCCGCTGCCCCAGGGGTTCGTCCGCTTTCCGATCTGGCCGGGCAAGGCGCCGGGCGGCGAGCATGTGACGGTCAAGGAAGTGGAAACGCTGCGCCGGCCCGACAGCGGGCCGGACGATGGCGTCTTTTCCCATATCGTCACCCCGACCCTGACCCTGTTGCGGCCGGCAAAACCCAATGGCGCGGCGATCATGCTGATCCCCGGCGGCGGCTATAGCCGGGTGGCGATCGGCCATGAGGGCTATTCGATCGCGCGCCGCTTTGCCGAGGCGGGCTATGTCTGTTTCGTGCTGCTCTATCGCCTGCCGGCCGATGGCTGGGCCGCCGGGGCCGAAGCGCCGTTGCAGGATGCGCAGCGCGCGCTGCGGCTGGTGCGGTCGATGGCGGGCAAGGAGAAGTTCGACGCCAACCGGGTGGGCGTGATCGGCTTTTCCGCCGGCGGCCATCTTGCCGCCTGGCTGACCAGCCGGACGCCGGTGGAAAGCTACAAGCCGGTCGACGCCGCCGATCGCGAGCCGATCAAGGCCGCCGTCGCCGCTTACATGTATCCGGTGATCCAGATGGAGGGACCGTTCGTCCACAAGGGATCGCGCACGCAATTGCTGGGCGAGAATCCGAGCGCGGAGCGGATGCGGGCCTATTCGCTGGACCAGGATGTGAGCGCACAGACGCCGCCGATATTCCTGGCCCATGCGATCGACGATCCGGCGGTACCGGTCGACAACAGCATCGCCATGCTGGCGGCGCTGCGGGCACAGAAGATACCGACCGAATGCCATTTGTTCGAAAATGGCGGCCATGGCTTCGGCATTACGGCCCAGGCCCAGTCGGCCGCGCCCTGGCCCGACCTGTTCCTGGCCTTTGCCAAGAGGCATGGCGTGTGACCCAGCGCAAGGTTGCCCTGTTCGTCACCTGCCTGGTCGACATGATGCGCCCGCGCATCGGCTTTGCCGCGATCCGCGCGCTGGAGGCGGCGGGCTGCGACGTGGTCGTGCCCGAAGGCCAGACCTGTTGCGGCCAGCCGGCGCTCAACAGCGGCGATACCAACCATGCGATCGCGCTCGCCAGGCAGACGATCGTCGCACTGGAACCCTATGAAGCGGTGGTGGTGCCGTCGGGGTCGTGCGGCGGCACGATCCGTTGCCATTATCCCGAACTGTTCGAGCATGACCCCATATGGCTGCCGCGCGCGCAGGCTGTGGCGGCCAAGACATGGGAGATCATGGCCTATCTGGACGAGCAATGCGGATGGAAGCCCGAGGGCGTGCAGGTGGATGCCAAGGCGACCTATCATGACAGCTGTTCGGGGCTGCGCGAGCTGGGCGTCAAGGCGCAGCCGCGCCGGTTGCTGAAACCCATCGCCGGGCTGGAGCTGACGCCGCTGGCGGGCGAGGAAACCTGTTGCGGCTTTGGCGGCACTTTCTGCGTCAAATATCCCGCCATTTCCAACGCGATCGTCGGCGAGAAGGCGGACGCGATCGAGGCGACTGGCGCCGACCTGCTGCTGGCCGGAGACCTTGGCTGCCTGATGAACATGGCGGGCAAGCTCAATAGGCAGGGCAGCAAGGTCCGCGCCTTCCACGCGATCGAGCTGATCGCCGGCATGGGCGACGGCCCGGCGATCGGGGAAGAGGCATGAGCGGCGCACCGGCCGAGGCGACCAGATTCAAGGCGCGCGCCGACGCCGCGCTGGCCGACCGCATCCTGAAGGTCGCGGTCGAACGGACGGCGGGCACGGCCGAGGCCAAGCGCGCGGTCGCGGTCGACGCCTTTCCCGATTTCCAGGCAGCGCGGACCCGCGCGGCGGCGATCAAGGACCATGTCGTCGCCCATCTGGGCCATTATCTGGAGCAGTTCGAGGCAAACGCCACCGCCGCCGGGGCGAAGGTCCATTGGGCGCGCACCGCCGACGAAGCGTGCGACATCGTCATCGCCCTGTGCAAGGCGGCGAAGGCGAAGAGCGTCGCCCGCTCCAAGTCGATGCTGGGCGAGGAGATCGGCCTGCCCCATGCGCTGGCCGAGGCCGGGATCGGCCGGGTCGAGACCGACCTAGCCGAACATATCATCCAGTTGGCCGACGAACGGCCATCGCACATCATCTGGCCGGCGATGCACAAGACCCGCGAACAGGTGTCCGCCCTGTTCAAGGCGAAGCATCGCTTGCCCCATGAGGAAGAGACGATCGCCGCGATGGCGGAAAGCGCGCGACGCGAGCTGCGCACCCAGATGCTGGGCGCGGATGTCGGCATTTCCGGCGCCAATTTCCTGATCGCCGATAGCGGCGCGATCTGCACCGTCACCAATGAGGGCAATGCCGAGCTGTCGCTCGTCCCGCCGCGCGTCCATATCGTGACCGCGGGGATCGAGAAGATCGTGCCGTCCATGCCCCATGCCGTGCATATGCTGCGGCTGCTGGCGCGGTCGGCGACCGGCGCGGCGCTGACCCAATATACGACCTTCTACACCGGCCCCAAGCGCCCCGGCGACCGGGACGGGCCGGAGGAGATGCATATCGTGCTGGTCGACAATGGCCGCACCCGGATGCGCGAAGATGGGCTGGCCGAGATGCTGCGCTGCATCCGCTGCGGCGCCTGCATGAATCATTGCGTCGTGTTCCGGCAGATTGGCGGCCATGCCTATGGCGGCACCTATCCCGGCCCGATGGGCGCGGTGCTGACCCCGGTGCTGGACGGGCTGAAGCAGAGCCGCGATCTGCCCAATGCCTGCACCATGAACGGCAAGTGCCAGGAAGTGTGCCCGGTGCGCATCCCCTTGCCGACACTGCTGCGCGGCTGGCGCGAGAAGAGCTGGCGCGAGGGGCTGGAGCCGCAATCCTTGCGCGCCGGGCTCGGCCTGTGGGCCTGGGTCGCGACCCGGCCGCGCCTCTATCGGATGGGCACCGGCATGGCGGTGCGGGCGATGCGGTTGCTGGGCAGCAAGGGCTGGATCCGCACGCTGCCGCTGGCGGGGGGCTGGACCACCTATCGCGACATGCCCAAACCGGCGGCGCAGACCTTCATGGACCAATATCGCAAGGAACGCGGCCGATGAATGCGCGCGAGGCCATCCTCAGTCGGCTGAAAGATGACAGCGACATTGACATAGCGACGGAGGCTGCGGCGCTGCTCGGCACGCCGGAGCGACCGGCGGTCGATATCGCCCAGGTCGAGGCGGAGTTTCTGGCGCGGCTGGCCCTGCCCAGCGTCAGCGCAAGTCATGACGATATCGAAACGATCGAGGAGCTGCCCGCCGCGGTCGCGCGCTATCTGGATGCGCAGGGCGAGGCACGGGCGCTGTGCCTGCCCCCCGACCCGCGCCTGTCGGGTTGCGACTGGAGCGGCTTTGCCCTGCATCAGGACGCCGCTCCCGACGAGGCGGCGGCACTGGCAATCGCGCGCAAGGGTATTGCCGAGACCGGATCGCTGATATTCGAGACCAGCCCGCAGGCGCCGATGCTGCCCAATTTCCTGACGCTGCATCATCTGGTGCTGCTGCGCGTGGCGGACATCGCGCCCTGGCTGGAGGAGGCGCCGCTGGCCGGGCCGCAGCCGCGCGCCCATTACTGGATCACCGGCGTGTCGGGGACGACCGATATCGAGGGCACCTATGTGCGCGGTGCTCATGGCCCCCGCTTCCTGCATGTCATCCTGCTACGCGGCGATTTTCCTCATATGTCGGAACAATAGTCCACATTACGGGAAAACAGGCTTACATTCGCCGCTTGCGCCGTTATAAGCTTCGCCAAAGTTTAGATGGAGATTCCCGATGTTCGACAAGACCTATTATGCGACGCACCCGGACATGATGGAGTGCGTGTCGAACGAGGAGCTGCGGGATCGCTATCTGATCGGCGGGCTGTT
>NZ_JACIEU010000028.1 GCF_014197035.1 Sphingobium scionense
ACCAGCAGCCCAAGCCCTTCACCTGGGCCGCCGATCCCGACAAAATCATCGCCGCCGTCAAGCGCGGGCACCAAGCGTTAGATTCCATCCACTAGCAATACCCAGTTCCGGTTATGGAAGTCTGTTGTTGATCGCACCGATGATGCCCTTTCCACCAATGAAGGAGCATCATCATGATCGAGATTTTCGAAGGCGCGGAATGGGGCGAAGGCTCTCCCGTGCTGAACGGCATGTATCGTGACCGGAAAAGGATATTCGTCGATCTGCTGGGTTGGGACGTGCCGGTCGTCGACAGCGTCTATGAAGTAGACCAGTTCGACGACGAGCATGCGATCTACGTCGTCGCGACCAATGAGCGCGGCGAGCATGACGGCTCGATCCGTCTGCTTCCGAGCGTTCGCCCGCATGTCCTGGGCAATATCTTCCCCGAACTGTGCGATGGCCCGATCCCATCTGGCGAACATATCTTCGAGCTCAGCCGCGCCTGCCTTTCGCCGCGCAACCGCGCGGCGCGGAGACTGCAGGTTCGCAATGCGGTCACGACGGCCGTGGTCGAGTTTGCGCTGCTTCGGGGCATTCGCCGTTTCACGTGCATCGCGGATTCAGGATGGCTGAGCCAGATCCTGTCGCTCGGATGGGACTGTCGGCCGCTGGGCCTGCCCAGGGAGATCGCGGGCCTGAGTACCGGCGCTCTCGTGATCGAGATCGACGGCGACACGCCCGACAAGTTGCGGACTGCAGGCACTTATGTGCCGATGCGCATCGTCCACGCCCACGCTGACGGCCGCGCCGCAGCCTGACGGAGACATCCCATGACCATCATTGCTCTTGACCGGCTGGTGCCGGATACGAAGTCGTGCTGCGAGCGCCTCGAGGCGGAAGGCTATTGCATCATCCGCAACGCCGTTCCGTCCAGCCTGGTCGACAGGCTGGCATGCGATCTCGAACAGGATTTCGCAGCGACCCCGCATTCGGTGGGGCCGTTCTATGGCGAGACGACCCGGCGTTTCCACGGTCTCCTGCGGCGATCACGCCACATGGGGCGCTTTGCGCTCGACCCGCTTGTGGTGGCGGTCGTCGAGAGGTTCCTCCAGCCCTGGTGCGACACGATCCAGCTCAACCTGACGCAGGCGATCGAGATCGAACCAGGCGGCGTGGCACAGCCCCCGCATCGCGATCAGGACATGTGGCCCGTCCACACTGCCGGCGTCGAATATATGATCAACGTGATGTGGCCCTTCTCCGCGTACCGGGCGGAAAATGGTGCGACGTTGATCTGGCCCGGCAGTCACCGACGGCAAGACGAGATCGTGATGCCCGCCGAAGATGCGATCGCAGCAGAGATGGATCCCGGCGATGCGCTGATATTCCTTGGGTCCACCCTGCATGCGGGCGGCGCCAACAAGTCGGCCAGTTCCCGCCGCGGCATGATCATCAGCTACAGTCTCGGTTGGCTCAAACCCTATGAACTGCCGTGGCTAGCCTATCCGCCCGAGATTGCGCGATCCCTGCCGCGGTCTCTCATGACGCTCGCCGGATATCAGGCGCATCGACCGAATCTCGGAACCCATGAAGGGCGATGCCCATCCCTGCTGCTCAATGCCATAGGCGATGGAGCGCAGGGCGCGATCGATGTTCTTCGCCCCGAGCAGGAACGGCTGATCGCGGATTATCGTGCGGGCCGGATCCTGCCAGGTTTGGGCGGTTCGCCGGCCGAAGATGGATGAGCCGAGATGGTCCGCCGCCGCATCTGCAATGCCCTGGTCGAACAACCCGGCTTCACCGAAAGTGAACTGGGCCTCGGTCGACGCCAGTGGCCGGTATGGATGATGTTTCTCGATCTTTACATGATCGAGCAGAAGGACATGGAGGAGGTGTTCAGACAATTTGCACGTCTCTCGGGCCTGTCTGAAACGACAGGCTTTCGCAGGACAGTCGAAATGGTTGAGGCCGGAATGCTCGACCGGATTCCACACCCTGACGATCATCGGCGCAGCTTCATCCGCTTGTCGGCGCGGACAAGGGCAGGGATAGACAAGGTGATGGATGATCTCGCGAAATTGCTGTTTCCGTGATAAGCGAGATCATCTTGATGGAGGCAGGGCATGATCCGGGGCTATGCGACAGCTTCTGGATCGATATAGGGTCGGCCTGGGATGAGTGACGATATCGACACGGGCCGGATCGACGCGGCAGTGCTCGCGCTGTTGTGGTACAATTTGCGCGGTACAGGGATGGCCTGGAAAGGCTTTGACTGGGATGCGATGGAACGGCTCCATCAGCGCGGGTTCATCACCAATCCGGTCGGCAAGGCCCGCTCCGTCGAACTGACGGCAGAGGGACGGGAAGAAGCCGGACGCCTTTTTGATGAGCTGTTCGCCCGCCGCTAAAGCTGCGTCATTTGCCGGCGGAAGTTGGGGTAATGGAACGTCCCGGCACCGCCTGTTTGTTGGGCTGCTCCTACCAGCGCCACACCGCTGAGGAGCTAGCTATTACTTGGCAAATGCTATGGTCCGGCGACGCCTACACAGCCCGTTCCCAAAGGGGGCCGGCGGGAGAAAATCGAGGACTTAATCGCGCAGACGCTGGCGGCTCGTCAGTTCAACCATGGACCGAGGAATGCGGCCATGACATCGGCGGCGCGCCTTTGGCGGAGAAGCCGGGCATTGCGAAGTTCCTCGTCGACATCGACATCGGCATCGTCGTCCTCGAACCGGGAGACGGCAACGGGTCCATCGCGCAGATAGCTCTCGTCGGCATTGGGATCGCGGAAGCGGGCAGTAAGTCGAGCAATCGCCTCGTGGATGACGTCAGCGTGCTTGCCTTCGAGTGCCTGGTGGAATGCTTTGTGGACGGCCTCTAACCCGCCGTCATAATGTTCGATGCAATAGACAAGATCATGCGCGTCCTTGCGCTCATGACGCTGGTCGTAAGCGAATGCCTTCAGGCAGGTGAAGCTGACGATGTCGGCATAGCGGATGGTCTCGGTGGCCCGGCCGCCGCCGTTCAGCAGATCCGCCGTTATCTCGACCCGTTCGTGCAGATCGAACACCATCGACGCATGCGGGATGTTGATGGCGGTGACATTGCCTTCGGTCGGCAGTTCCTGAACCTTGCCGCCACCCAGTTCCGGGGAGTCCGCCAGGAATTCGAGAATCATCCTGGCGCCGCCATCGATCTCGGTCTGCCAACGCCAGGACTGCTTGGCACCTTTGTCGTTCTCGGCGCGCTCGAATTTCATCGCCTTCAGATTCTCTTCGAGCGTGCTGTAGGCGTCGGTGTTCGTGAGGATGCCGACATCGACGACAATGTCGACATCGCCGGTCCCGGCGTGGGCCGGCACCTTGGGCGGGCGGGCGGTGACCAGGTATCGGGGCGCCAATCCCCCGACCAGGAAGACCGAATCCTTCCATGGGCCGAGACCGCGCAGCAAGGTCACCAGCACGCGTTCGCATGCCTCGGTTACGGCGGTGCCGTAGCCGCCGATCGTCTGGGGCTTGGTCATTACGCGTCGAGCCTTTCCGACCGCAGGTGCGCGGCCATCTCACGAGAGCGGCCGGAGCCTTGCAGCAAGTCGAGATAGACTTGCAGCGGCGAAGCGAGCCGCACGTCCTGGATGCTTTCTGCCACGGTGACATCGCCCCGGGCGCGGGTCTCGATAAGCCCGAGGTTCCAGCCTTCGCTGACGGCGCGCGCATTCAATCGTTCCAGGGCTTCTTCCTGCCGGCGCCCCGGTTCGATCCGGCATTTCACCTGTGAGATGCTCGACAGGTAAGGCGCATAGAGCTGGGCGGCCGCTTCGGCCGTCACGGCATAGCCCGCATCGGCATCGCGGCAAGCCCGATCCAACTGCTGGGCGAGTTCAAGCGCGTTGCTGCCAGGAACATAGTAGCGTGCGAGTTTCGGCGGCTTCTGGTCGGCGACGTAGCTGGACCATGCGTCGATCAGCGCCTTGGCTGAGCGCAGGCGCCGCAATTTGGAGGGGCCAGCGCCCTCGACGTCGACCCATTCACGTCGCTCCAGTTCAGTCAGAGTCGCTGAGACGGTAGCCGGTGACACTTCGGTCGATTCCGCCAGCTCCTTGACGCTGAGCCATTCGGATCGGCGATCAAATATGGCCTGGACGACCCGCGCTTTCTGCCCGTGGAACAGGGAACCAAAGCTCTTGGCATTCTTCTTCGGGACGGGGCGATCGACATAAACGAAGGCATGGCGGGCGGGGATGTAGAGCGATCCACCAAGGTCGTAGAAACCAACCCGCTCTTCTCGCAGAATGTCACGCGCGCCAGGGGAGATGGCACGCGCGATAAAGAAAGGCAGGATTTCGCGATTGGCCGGCATGTGCGCGAGATGGTTGCGCAACTGCCAGACGGTTTCGCGGACATCGCGCGGAAAGGCCTCGCGTTTCGTTTCGACCAGGAGCTGGACCGCCTGCCCGCCGATCTGGGCGTCAACCAGCGCATCGACCCGCCCACGCGGTCCGATCGCAACCTCGAGCCCATCGATTTCGGCATGGCCATCTGGTAGCATCCCGATCGCACCGATCAGGCCGTCCAGCAGCTCGCGTTCTTCAGCCTCATATTTCAACATATTTTATGCCCAGTGAATATGGCTGATTTATCGAATATTTGACAATCTGTCCATATCTACTGATCAGGAAATTTAGGGCGTGTGCGATACGCGTTGCCGTGCTGGCGACGGTACCAAACCCGCTGATGCCTTGATCGACGGCCGATGAGATGAACCGCCTTTCAGTTCCAAAGGGGATTCAGCCGCGTGGTGTTCGATGCACCGGCTGTCAAATAGCTCTTGCCTCCGCACAGTTCCCATGCACAAATGCCTGTGCTCCCATGAAATCTGGGAGTGGGGCGTGGAAACCCCAATCCTGTCGGAACTCGGTCGGTTTTCGGCCGGGTGGCATGTGCGTATGTCCAGCCGGCAACGGTAAAGGCGCATGCGCCTGACCGACAGGCAGGTTTCCAACATCCGGCTTCGGCCGTCGCTCCGAGCGGACATAGGTGCGGCGAATGGGGCGAAGAGATCAATCGAAAGATCAGGGCAATGCGGCCGCGGTGATCGACGCGGTCGATGGCAATGTTACATCGGGACTGTCGGCTCGTCCGGCGGCGAGCGAATGCCATGGCTAATGATGCCCACACTGGTAGCGATGCTGCCCAAACGGCCGATGACGATGATCTGATCGTCCGCCTCTATCAGGAGGAGAATCCCCGGCTGGTGCGGTATTTTTACCGAAACTCGGTCACGCGCGCGGAAGCGGATGAGCTTGCGCAGGAAACCTTTCTACGGTTCGTCCGGAGCGGCGCGGCAAAAATGCTGACCTCGCCGCAGCACTATCTCCGGCGTATCGCGACCAACCTGCTGCGCGATTGGGTAGACCGTTCTTCTACCCGCGTGGCAAAACTGAAAAGCCCCCTGTCGGACGCTGCTGAACTTCCGGGCGATTCAGATCAGCACCGCGTCTTGGCCGCGCGCGAGGACCTGGCCTTTTGTGAGAAACTGCTGCTGGAACTCGAACCATTTGATCGAGAGATATTTCTCCTCAACCGCGTTGATGGCTATAGTTTTCGCGATATCGGAAAGCGCATGGGGCTGAGCGAGTGGGCGGTGAAGAGGAACATGCTCAAAACATTGGGCCATCTGATGGCAAGGATGGATGACCGATGACGGAGGGGCATGATCCCAAGCTCTCGATCGAGGAGCAGGCGACACTTTGGGTGCTCGAATCGAAAGATGATCCGGCGAGGCGAGCCGCAGCGATGCGCTGGTGCGATGAGGCTCCCGAACATAGGGTAGCCTTCGACGAAGTTGAGGCGAAAATACTTCGGCTCGATGCCGCCGGCGAGAGTCTCCGCTCCAGCCAACCCGAGGTCCAGAACAGCCCTTCTCATCAAGGGCTTTGGAAACTCGCGATCGCCGCCTCGGTGATAGGCCTGCTGGTCATCGGCGTATTGGGCTTCAAGAAGGAAGCGGGTCAACCGCAAGGACAGCGAGAGGTCGCGGTAGGAGGTCGCGTCCAAGACGACCCCCTCGTTTTCAGCACGAAAAGGGGAGAGGTGCGCAAGGTCACGCTTGCGGATGGATCGGTGGTGACGCTCGATAGCGACAGCCGCCTGCTGGTGTGGATGCGATCGGACCGAAGGGATCTCGAACTCGACCACGGGCGGGTTCATTTTGAGGTGGCGCATGACCGCTCTCGCCCGTTCACCGTAATGGCTGACGGCGGCTCCACAACGGCGCTTGGAACGGTGTTCGATGTGGAACGGCGGGCGCAATGCAAGGTGAACATCGTGCTCTTCGAAGGAAAGGTCGCCGTCACCCCGCCCTGTCAGCCGCGACGGGTCGACGGCCCGGTTGTGAAACGATATCTCGAACCCGGTGAAAGACTTCGCTATTCTCCGGCTGCTAGCCAGGAAGCGCCGGCTGTTCCTGAACCGGCGCCGGAAAACGAAGGGCAATGGGTGACCGGCGTGAAGAGTTATAATGACGAAACCGTTGGTTCGATATTGGCTGAAGCTAACCTCTATTCGCAGGTACAACTGGTTGCCGATACACCCGAGATCGCAAACATGCGCGTCAGCGCCGATCTGCATATCCGGAACCCACAGAATGTCGCCAAACATCTTGCCCGTTCTCTCGGTCTAACCGTCGAGTTTCAAGGCAACGACAAGATCATCCTCAAGAAGTAGCGCCACGGCCGCTAGTTTCGGAATTTCTCCCGTCTGACCCACTGAACGCATCCAGGGATGCGCTTTTCATCAGGTCTGGGGGATAGGCATGCGAGCGGTTCGTAGCGGTTTTCTTGTAGGCATTGCAGTCAGTGCTTTGGTCGCAGTTTCTCCGGCTTCGGCGCAGGCGGACAAGTCTGTCGCCTTCGATCTTCCAGCCCAATCGCTTACGGAAGCTCTTCGCAAGGTTGCGCGCGAAGGTGGTTTGGAATTCTCTGCGCCCGCCGATCCGTTGCGGGGCAAAAGGTCAAAGCGTCTCTCAGGAACATTCACGATTGAAGAGGCTGCCCGGCAGTTACTTGCTGGAACACAGCTGACGGCTGAAGTCGCCGAAGGAGCCCTGATTGTTCGCGAGAATGTCCGTTCGGCAAAAAGCGACAGATTGGGAAACGGCGAAAGTGACATCATCGTGACCGGGTCGCGAATTGAGACAGCGGATTCCGCTTCGGCCATGATCCGCTTAGACGCTGACGCCATAAAGCTTGCAGGCCAAACGGATCTCGGGCAGGCGCTTCGAACGTTGCCACAGAATTTCGGCGGCGGACAAAACCCGGGTGTACTGTCCGGCGCGGTCGGGGTGAACAACCTCGATCTCTCATCTGGCTCATCCGCCAATCTGCGTGGCCTCGGCGGCGATGCCACTTTGACGCTATTGAACGGCCATCGCCTGTCCTATGGGTCCGTCGTTCAGGCCGTTGATCTCAGCACCATTCCGCTTGCTGCGGTCGATAGGGTCGAAATTGTCCCGGATGGGGCATCAGCAGTTTACGGCACGGATGCTGTCGGCGGCGTGGTAAACATCATCCTCAAGCGTAACTACGAAGGCATATCGGTTTCGAGCACAATCGGGGGCGCGACAGGTGGAGGGAATGTCCGACAGCAGTACAGTGCAGTTGCGGGAAAAAGTTGGAAATCTGGCAATGTGATGGCGGCAATCAGCTACGATCACAATTCCCAGATTGACGCGAAGGATCGGACCTATACGGCATACATGCCAGACGGCAACACTCTCTATCCCAGAGTGAGTCAGACGAGTGGTCTCCTTTCTGCCACGCAGGCCCTTTCCGACACAGTAAATTTTTCAGTCGATGCAACATATAGTCGGCGAACAACTTTTCGATCGTATGGCGAATCGGCTGAGTATATTTATGAGAATATGCCAACTACGACCTCCTATTCTGTATCACCGAGCATAAAAATCGACGCAGGAAGTGGATGGGACGTAACCGTATCCGGCACCTATGGACGTGACCGTATTCGGTTTGATCAGGCGTGGGTATCGAATGGCACCACCATGAGCCATACCCGCGGTTGCTACTGCAATGAGCTGATCAATGTGGAAGCCTTCGCGACAGGGTCGGTCGCCGAGCTTAACAGCAACCCCGTGAAGGTTGTGGCGGGCGGCGGCTATCGATACAACCAGCATATCGCTGTTCGCGACGAGGCCGCATTGCCGGATTCTCGCGGCTCAGTTGAGAGCTATTACGGCTTTACGGAAATTTCGATCCCGATCGTCGGGCCGGCTCAGGATATAAATTTCCTGAAAAAGCTGGAGTTCAACGCAGCACTGCGTTTCGAGCATTACCCCCAAATCGCCTCGGTCGCGGTCCCCAAGTTCGGGGTCATTTACGGGATTTCGGACGAAATCGAAATTAAAGGTACGTGGGGGAAGTCGTTCAAGGCACCAAGTCTCTACGATCAGTTCGCGACCAACTACAGCTACCTGTATCCCGCGAACTATTTTGGTGGAGATCGCTTTCCCAGCGGCTCGACATTGCTCGTCGATATTGGCGGAAGCCCAAATCTAAAACCGGAAAAAGCAACGTCATGGTCAGTGTCGACGGCGATCCGTCCAAATTTCCTGGACGGATTCAGCTTTCAAGCGACATATTTCAATGTCGACTACAAAGACCGTGTCGTGCAGCCCGTCGCGGGAACTGCCATTTTTCAGGCCCTGTCGGACGAAAGTTTCTCGGATTTTGTCGCCTATAGCCCTTCGCAGACCGATATCGATCAAATCATCGCCAACTCTGCCCAGTTCTATAACTATTCCGGTTCGTCGCAGGTCGATAACGTCGTCGCGATCCTTCATAACAGGAACACGAATGCTGTTCGGCAGCGTATTGAAGGTGTTGATATCTCGCTGGACTACCGGATAGCAGTAAGCCCAAGTTCGACACTGCTTCTGAACGCCAACGGCGCCTGGCTTTGGTCCAAGCAGGAACTGACATCGAATGCAGGCTGGATGCCGCTTGCCGGGACAATTTTTAATCCCGCCAGGTTCAAGGGTCGCGCGAGCGTAGGTTGGACCAATGGTGGATCGGCGGCCGCTGTTTATATCAATCATATTGCCGGAATTACCGATAATCGGATCGAACCTCACGTCGATCTTGAATCACAAACTACGGTCGACTTGTCGTTGCGTTACACCTTGCCGGACGACTTCGCTAATTTCTCCGGCATAAGCTTCACGTTGAATGCCCAGAATGTCTTTAACAAGCGTCCCCCATACGCGGCTCCGAGCGGCGGCTACAACTATTACGCAAACTACGACTCTACGAATTTCTCCGCCATTGGCCGGTTCATAAGCCTCACAATAGCCAAGGACTTCTGAGCCGACCGCAGAATATCATCCAACTTTCTCTGAGTGAATATATGGCCCGGTGTCGTGCAACAACCGGCTTGAGCCTTGTCGCGGCTCTCGCATTCGGTTCCTTTTCGGAGACCGCCTTCGCTGAATCGAAACGGTGCGAATTGGCGCCTCGTGAGATGTTCGGGCAAGAAGGCAAGCGAGGGATATCTGCGGAAGATCTCGCCAATCTGACGGATTTTGGCGACTCTGGGGTCTCGCCGTCATCATACGCCTTTGAGCTTCAGCCGGGAGGAGCGTTCCTGGCCGTGCGCGCTCGGCGTGCCATCGTGGGGGACGATAGCTATTGCACCGCGATCGCCCTCGTCCCGCTGGACTCAAAGAAAAGGACGAAGGTCATTGACGATGGTGGGGACATCGCACCAGCGACGGGTGACATTTACGGAATTGCCGATATCCCGGTCGGAGGGCCAAAAGCGGCGCTCTTGCGCTGGTCGCCATCCGGTGGGAGCCTTGCATATACAAAAATCGCCGGAACCCGATCTGAAATCTGGATATATGAACTGGCTAGCGCGTCGTCACATCTGCTGCTCTCGAGCGCAGTAGACATTGAGGCTCTTTCGTGGTCGCCTGATGGTACAGCCTTGTTGTTTTCAAGCCGTCCAGGAAAGATGGACGCCCTTGCAGCAATCGAAGCGGAGGGGCGCCAAGGCTACCACTATGACGGTCGCTTCTGGCCGCTGTCCGGTGACCGCCCGTTTCTTTCGTCCGATATTCCATCAATTGATCAGGCGATAGACGTCCAAAATCGTGCTGGCCGAGCCGTCCGTCCCGATGATGTGAGCGCGCTGCATCCATCTGCCTCGCGACCTGCAGGAAGCATCAGATTTGCGGAATCGAACGATGGTTCGCGTCTGGCCTGGACCATCCGCGAAAGCGACAGTGTCAGCGGTGAGACGGCATTGAAGGTGAAGGTGGAAAAGCATGATATTGCATGCGGATGGGATGCTTGTTCCAACATAGTCGCGATGTGGTGGTCAGATGATGGAAAACATCTTCTATATCAACGATATGCTGGCATTGGAGATAACCGTACAGAATTCTTCATCTGGTCACCTGGGAGCGGGAAGCCGCGCCGGTTCCTAAGTACGATTGACGCTGTGTTTGGTTGTCGACCGTGGCAGCAGCAGCTTGTCTGCGCCCAAGAAACATCGACGAAGCCGCGCAGGATCATCGCGGTCTCGCCGAGCGATGGACGTCGACACACCCTTTTCGATCCGAATCCGTGGTTTGACAAGCTGTCCTCGGGCTCAGTCAGGCGGCTGGAATGGTCTAACGAATTCAACATTTCGACCTTCGGTGATCTCGTCCTTCCTCCAAGCCCTAGAGAACGGAAAAGATTGCCGCTCGTCATTGTTCAATATGATTCGCGTGGCTTTCTCCGCGGCGGCACTGGCGACGAATATCCAATCCAGGCCATGGCCGCACAAGGTTTCGCTGTACTTAGCTTCAACCGCCCCACGTGGTACGGATCACTGCACAAGCCCAAGGACCAAATTGAGCTTCTCAAAGCAAGCATAAATGGCTGGGCCGATCGCAGAAGCAATCTGTCCTCGCTGAAGGTAATTATTGATAAACTCGTGAATGAAGGCCTAGTAGACGCCAATCGTGTTGCGATCACAGGCTTGAGCGATGGCGCATCGACTGCAACTTTCGCTTTGTCGAACTCGACACTATTTTCAGCTGCGATTCTCAGCACCTGCTGTGAGGCGCCTTCGACGCTGGCGCTCGCCGGAGAAGCCTTGCACGATTTCTACGTAGAGATTGGCTATCCTACTTCCTTCGCCGCAAATCCGGGGTTCTGGCGGGAGGGGTCTCTAATGGATGCACCGAGAGCACGTCCTGTACCAATGCTTATTCAGGCATCATCCGGCGAGTATCGTATGGCTCTTACCACATATCGCGAACTCAAGGGACGTGGATGGCCAATCGAAATGTTTGTCTATCCTGACGAAGGACACGTAAAAGTGCATCCGGCCCATCGTCTGGCGATATACCGTAGGAATATAGCATGGCTGCAGAAGCAGCTTTCGCCATAACTCTATAAATCCAGCAATCAGCACCAATTCCGGCACCAGATTTCTGTCTCATGCAGTTGCAGAATACGAGCACGCTGGGACGCAGAAATAGCATCCTGCGTTTGGAGATGTGTGATCTGATCCATGTCGATCAGTTTGTGAGAGACAAGCGTTCCGTCGTTCAAATCCCTGAATATTTGATCGCGATTGAGCGCAAATATCTGATACAGCAGCCCATCGAACGCGCCTTTAGTGCTTCTGTTGATGATGGGCATGGGCAGAAAAGGCTGCATAGCGGTACGCGCAAGTGCGCGATCTCGCCCGCCCATGAACCAAAACCAGGTCGGAATCGACAGGCATAGTTCGATTACAGGCTGGGAGAGAAGCGGGTAGATCGTGGGTCGAGTGCTGCGGATGTTCAAATAGTCCGTTGTTGCGATACCACGTGCGATGTTTCGCAGATGCTGCTTCTGCCCAGGCCCAGCGCTTCTGGCTGACTGCAACCATGGATGAGACTCGTTGCTGGCCATAGATATAGCCGACGATGCCATAAGTTCGGTCTGTCGCGGCCAAGAAGCGGCTATTCGGCCTGGATTCCATATGGCCTGCGCCGCCTGCCGGAAAACCGACCATAGTTCAACGCCGGTCACGTCACAGATGTTGATTGCCGTCGAAACCAGCGAGCGCGAGAGCCCGGTATGTCGGTAAAGTTCGGCCAGCGGGTATGCAGAATGCAGCTTACCGAAGACATTGTCTCCGCCACCTCCATTGAAATGCGCGCAGGCATCGATTGCGGTTGCAAATCTCTCTGAAGCATCATCAAAAACCTGCGTGAACGAACACGCAGAAGGTCTTGGTCGAAAACCGGACCGATTTTCGGTAACATCGATGCTGTCGGCTTCGGAGCATTCGCAGCGGACAGTTTTATCCAGATGGTTGGCCAGCTGTTCCGCATAGGCTCGCTCATCACCGCCAGGCGATCTTGTGTAGAAATGAAGAAGTTCGACAGTTCCGTGTCGGGTAGCCAATTCAGCAATGGCTGAGGAGTCAAATCCTCCTGATGCGGAGACCGCGGCCCGAGGATAGCGAGCGCACCACGCAGCCAATACCTGGTTCAAAACTTTCCATAGATTCTCCGCCGCCTCTTCAAAGCTATACTCGTCGTTCCTGCCAAGAAATGCAGATGGATCCCAGTACAACTGGTGATGGGGACCGTCCGTGTCAATTACAACCATCTCCCCAGGCGTAACTTCAATGATTTGATCGATACAGGTGCGATGCTCCCGGAGATCAGAGGCCATGAGGCAATCGGCGACGCTCATCCAATCAATGCGCGCTTGGCTTGCCAGAACCTTTGTCATCTCGACGGCGCTCGTACCAACGACCACGCGCTCGGGCTCCACGGCATAGTAGCATGGAATCATGCCAGACGGATCGCGATATATGGCGGTAAGGCGCTTGTCAGGATCGTGCGCGACGACAACGAACCTACCCCAATAATTCCGCGCGACATCGTGAACATGTTCGGCCGCGCCCTTTGATCCCCTGCTGAATGGCGATTTCGTTCCATCGTAAGGAAAGCAATCTCCCAGAATAAGAACTTTCCCATCTTCAGCGCGGGCAACGTTCAAATCTGGGCTATGCTCTAATTGGATGCCCTGCGGTCGGTGACCTAAAATTTGAGCTTCCGCAGAACTTTCCACTCCCCGCCGTAGGTCGATGCGGTATGAGGTGTTCACGGCACAACCTTTATTGCACGGAAATCCGCCACCGCCTCCAAATCTTGTCCCAAGACCGTGTCATGATGCTGTATCCAGCAATGTGCCATGAACGGCGACGGCTGAATGCCGAACACGAGCTTTGTGCGGATTCGTTGAAGTCCGAGATAGGCGCGCAGAGCAAGCGCATCTGGCAGACATTTGTCCTTCCGTGGAAATAGTCGCAATGCTTGGGTAAAGCAGTGGAGCATCGGTTCGATGTTTGAGGGTAGCACGTCGATGGATTTGGTTCTCAAAGTGTACTGAGAAAGATGTATGATCGTTCTCAGATGTACTCTTCCGATCAAACCATGAAATATTGCCAGGAAGAGCACAGCGCACGGTAGAAGGTAGATAGCCGTGAAGACCGGAAAGATCTTGTCTGAACGCCCGGTAATGGCGTGAACTGAATGCAGCTGACAAGGCGGCTCGAGAACCTTCTGCCTTCCCTCGGCGTCAACAAATAGTCCAGTATCAATCAGCTGTTTTCTGGAGGATTCAGACAACTCGCCACCTTGCAGCAGCTGGTCGACAGTTGCTGCCAAACTGGCTGATGCGCCAAGGTAGCGATCGCGGCTGACGTCAAGGAAGTAGAGATGGCCTTCCAACTCGCAGTAGCCGACATCCTGCTTGAGAATGACATGTTCCACCGCGCCCTCCGATAGCAACAGTACCTGATCCAGCCCTGGGCACGGACCAGGTACCGTTCTGGGTGTCAGTCGTCGAGGATGCCCGGCGCCTGCTGCTTGGCGGGAAGGTCGATGGATCCCTGCCCGACACCGTTCGTCACCGCGCTGGCAACGCCCAGTTCGATCACGTCGTCGCTCGACTTGTCATATTCGCGTTCCATATTTGCCTCCTTCTGTCGCCACATGGTCCGTGGCGAGTTGAAGGCTAGGCTTGGGAACAAATATATTCAGCAATATATGCTTTCATTTTGAAAGCATTATTTGTGCTCTTCGAGACAAAGAAAGAAAACTCCGCCTGGATGCGGCCTTATCTTTCATTATCAAACCCTTGGCTATGGCTCACATAACATCGATACGGCCCGGATACGGCGCCGATGATAGTTCCAGAGCATTTGCAAAAGGGCTTTTCCTGTCCCTGAAACTGCCAATATATTGGCAGAGTTGAGCTCGTCGGCACAGTCTTGCCAGCGCTCGATCTCCCGGAGTCGCACGGCCCGCAGGCGCTCTCCGGCGTTAGCAATCGCCGCGACAATCTCCTCTGAACCGGAGACGCTCGCCAGCGTGACAAACATGCGTTCGGTCGTAGCGACGATCGCTTCCGGCGTCGTGTAGTCGGTAAACCAGCCATCCGGCGCTATGGGAAGCTGAGCGTTGGCCCTCACGCCGGGTTTCAGCGCCAGGCGAATGAGTTGACCGTGCCATGTATAGCAGCCGCGCAATTTTTCCGGCGTCCAGCCAATGACGCGAAAGCCATGATGATGCCCCACTTCCAGCAGCCGCTCACCAAACATGCGGTGTAGCGTGTCGCGGATCGGCGAGGAGCTGAGCCCGAATTCAGTTGCAAGGTCCGGCACCGAAAGATCGGAATATCCGGCATAGCCGCCTGAAAGCAGCGCGTGCTTAAGGTCTCGGTAGACCTGTTCGGCATGACGTGTTCCAGGCGACATGACAAATCACTCGTCCGTATTCTCATCGGCATCGTCATCGGCGGCGGGCGTCAGGAGCTGGCGTGAGAGCGTGTCGAGATTATGTTGCGCGATGGCGTCGATGCAGACCGTTTCGAGTTTCGAGAGATCGCCTTCAAGGAGTCCGCGCGGGAACACACGGCCATGCTCGATGAAAAGAAGAGGAATGACGAGATGCCCGGTCGAGAGACCCAGCGCATGCGCACAACGAAAATGATCGTCGAGCCGCGATTTTGGGTTGCCGGCTTCGATTTCGCGTAGCCAGCGGGTTCCGATCCCGACGGTCGCCGCGAAGTCTTCCTGCGTTATTCTCCCGAATCGTCTCATCATCTCTATGCGCCTCCCGGACATCAGTTTGATCGTCGCAAGAACCGAGGGGTCACGTGCATTGGGCAAAGCCTGAAGCGGCATGACAAGGTCTCCCTGCCAATGGCTCAAAGCTCCCGTGCACAGCCCAAGGATGTAAAATGTTGTTAGTCGCACCAATGGTCAAACTATTTTGCTTTCAAATTGAAAGCATTAGCTTGGCGCTTGAATATCCAGTGAAACAGACAGTTATAACATTTCGTTAACCGGCCAATGCCGTCGCTATCTTATAAGCAGTCTGCAGTTCCCGGTCTTCGGAAGTCAGGAACATGATCAGCGCTACATTATAGAGGCGCCATGTCGCCACCCCGGCTCCACATTCCCCACTCTCGATAAGGCGCCTGCCGACCCGGTCCACGACGGCAGCCAGTCGGGATGTGGTGCCGACAAAGCGGTAGGACGGGCCACCGAGCTGCCCACATAGGGGTGATTCGAGTTCCGCGGCGATCTCGGAAGGGTCGCAGCGATCGAGAATGCTGATGGCAACATTAAGAGTCGTTCCATAAGGGATGAATTCCCGGGTCATTCGCGCGAGCCTGCAATGACAGGCAAGGAACTGGTCGACTCCCTGTTCCGACAGCTGAAGCTTGTAAGTCCTCGAGGTCCTCATGCACCGTCCCCTTGCATGATTCGCGGTCCGATCATGGTCATTGCTACAGTGTCTCCGCGAATAGAGACGGGCCAATGACCCCGAAAAAGCGGAAAAATCGGTACTGAGATGCCGAAATCGGTATTGAGGTGCCGAATCGGCATCTCAGTACCCCGCCCATTGTGTGGCTTGGTCTGACGTTTCATCCTTCATCCATCCGAACAACACGGTGACGGCGAGCACAGCCCTTAAACGATGCTCCCAGCCCGAACCGCATGACGAAACCCGACGCGCAAAGAACTGCGCGCCGGATGAAGGAGGCTTATGTCAGTTTCGCACAGACATTTCCCATTGGCGATCCCTCCAGTTGCGGCTGAGCGCCTGTTTTCTTGGCCATCCTACCAGGATTGCCGCAGGTCGATTGGCCGGGATGCGCCGGCGTCGGTCAAATGGGTGAGCGGTATCTGCGGAGCGGCATTGCTCGCCCTCCTGCAGCCTGGCGCCGCCTTCGCGAAAGAGGATCAGGGCCGCACATCGGATACTGCGCTTGCCAAGGCTGCGGACGAAGCGGAACGGCAACTCCAGCAGACCTTCACCAACCTCCGCTTCGAGGATTTTGGTCCCTCGCCTGTTGAGGGCCCGATCTATCAGGCCAGCGCCGGCGGCCGGATCGTCTACTACGCGCCGCAAAGCGAGCATATCCTGTTCGCCACGGTCTATGATCGCAATGGCGTCAATCTGACCGCGCTGGCGCAGGAACAAGGCGCGACGCGCCGCCTGAAGGCGATCGATCCCGCCAAGGCGCTGGCGATCGGTCCTGCCGGCGCGCCTACGGTCATTGAGTTCACCGATCCCGACTGTCCCTACTGCCAGGCGCTCGATCGCTTCTGGGCCGCGAAGGCAGCGGAGGGCAAGCCGGTGCGGCGGCTCATCTTCTTCGTGAGCGGCATCCATCCGACTGCGGCTGCAAAAGCGGAACATATATTGTGCTCGCCCGATCGGGAGGCCGCGTTCAAGGCGGCCTATTCCGGCCAGAGTCCGGCCGGGCTGGCGCAATGCGCGCAAGGGCGCGCCAAGGTTGCCGATGATGCCGAGCTGGTCGCCAGGATCGGCATTTCGGGAACGCCGACACTGATCGCCGACGGCAAGCTCATTTCCGGGTTCCAGCAGGCCGAGCTCGAGGCTTTCCTCGACAGCCACGCGAGGCCCGCGGCGGCAAAGGCGGCGAGCGATGCGTCCCGCTGAGTTCAGCCACGCCGTCGCGGCAAGCGACGATCTGATTTCGGAGGGCATCCAGCCTGGGCCGACGCGGCCCGGCGGATGAACCGGATGCCGGCGGCGACGGGCTCTTGGAGCCGTCCACCGACGCCCCGGCCGACACCGATCCTCTTTCGATGCCGGCAGGCTTTTGTTGGACGGCTTCTCTTTGGAGCAATGCCATGATGCGTAAACTCGGTAACAAGGCCCTGGCGGTGGCCAATTTCGGTCTCCCTTTGGGCGCGATGACCCTGGTGGGCGCTCCCGCCCACGCCTTCTCGGCGCCGGCCGCCGGCGACCTCGGCTACGATATCTACGATATCGTCGTGAACCAGGGGGTGAAGGGCCCGCTCGGCTTCGTGGGCGGGGTCGCCGCCTTCCTGTTCGGCGTTTCGCGCCTCTTCTCGAACATCATGATTGGCATCCCGACCATCGTCGCAGCCGTCTGCCTGATCAAGGCGGACT
Organism: Sphingobium scionense; assembly: GCF_014197035.1. Taxonomy (GTDB): domain Bacteria; phylum Pseudomonadota; class Alphaproteobacteria; order Sphingomonadales; family Sphingomonadaceae; genus Sphingobium; species Sphingobium scionense. Next base: position 17,503 of record NZ_JACIEU010000028.1, read on the forward strand.
CCATTCTCCAGACCTTCGGGATGGTCGTCTGAGACGCCGCCTGCGGCCGCGCGCTGGCTGAGCAGCCAGACGCATTCGCACCGGCACGTGCTGGGGGCCGATGGTCGGCCTCCGGAAACCGGCACCTTCACAGGTGTCATGAAGCAGGAGGAGAAGGGCAAGTGGACGAACGCCTTCCACAATATCTGCATCGGCCGGTCCAGATCCTGTGGTTCGGATCGGACGAGTTCCTGCTCGCGACCTCGAGCGTGTTCGTGGCCGCGATCGTGGGCGGACTTGTCGGCTGGGCGCTCATCGCTGCCCTTCTCCTCTTCATCCCGTGGAAGCGGACCAAGCCCAGGGGCTATCTCGCGCACCTCGCGTGGCGCTGGGGCCTGGTCTCCTTCCCCCATTATCCGGGTCCTACCCAGACCCGCTTCTTCGAATGAGGGCCATGGGCATGTTCGGTCGCAAAGGGAGCCAGGAGGATGTGCTGCTCGGCAAACCCGCCAGCTTCGGCATCCATCGCTACCTGCAGGGCTCGGCGAACCTGTTCGAGGAGAACCGGCTGCTCAAGGTCGCCATCGCCGGCATGTTCGGCGTCACCGCGGTGCTGGGCGTGGTGATCTACACCACCAACCAGAATGCCCGGACCATCATCGTGCCCTTCGGGGCCACCGGCGATCTGCATGTCTCGGGCAACAAGCCGTCCGAAGCCTATATCGTCGCGATGACGCGCAACATTGTCGCGCTGTCGGGCACCTGGTCGGCCTATTCGGCGGACCGTCAGTTCCAGGAGCTGCTCGGGCTCGCGCACCCGTCCGCCTATGGGGCGATGCGCGACAGCCTTAATGCCCTGCTCGACGAACTGGCGAACAACCCGACCTTGTCGATCGCCACCTATATCCGGGGCGATCAGCCGGTGCGGTGGACCGCGCATGAGATCGTGGTGCCGGTCGAGAAGGTGCGCGTCATCGGCGGCGTGATCCGCAAATTCCGGGGCATATTGCGCATCGGCTACGCCATCGAAAATGGCCGGTTCTGGCTGACGCGCCTTTCCGAGGAGCAGTTCGATGCCGAAACCCGCTGAAGTGATTTCGAAGGAGGCGGCAGCGCCTGCCGGCTCGGAAATCACGGAAACAAGAAAATGCTGCGCCGCGCCGATGCGCCGGGCCCTGGCGCTTTGCCTGCTGCTTGGGGGCCCGCCGGTGTCGGCGCAGACGATCCACGCACTGCCCGATCAGACCAGCCATATCCGCCTGTCCAACCGCGACATCAACCATGTCGTGTGCGAGGGCGGCGAGATCGAGCATATCAAATTCTCGGCCGAAAAGGGCCTCGCCGTCGAGAAGGGCGGCGCGGATGCCTGGATCAAGTTCCTGGCCCGGGAAGTCGACGATGCCGGCCAGGTGACGCGCACCTATGTGACGCAGCCCTCCGAATTCTTCGTGCATTGCAACGGTGCCACCTACCCGCTCTATGCCGAGCCGGCGGAGATACCAGCGCAGACAGTGGTGCTGATGCCGGGCGCCCGCCAGCGCGCGCAAGCGAACAATGAGCTGATGGCGGCACTCGCCGATGAGGACCGCGCCGTCTCGATCACCCTGTCGCTGCTCGACGATCGCATCCCTGCCTCGTTCAGCGAGGTCGCGCCGTCTGGCGGCACGGTCGGCGCTCCAGCGGCCCCGGGCCTGTCGATCACCGAACGGCGGCGTATCGCGGTCGAGGGCGCCGGGCTTTCGGCGTCCGAATATCATCTGCGCGCGACCGCCCCAGTGACGCTCGACGAACGGGCGCTGGTCGACCCGGTGCTTGGGGAGCGGATTTTCTCGCTCACCCTGGACCGGGTCCGTCTCGAGGCGGGTGAAACGGCCCGACTTGTCGTCGTTCGCCGGGGAGCCGGGCAATGAGCGGCGAAATGGACAAGGATCCGGCACAGGCGCCGGAAGAGCTGTCGCCCTATCAGGCGCATCTTGCCGGCGAAGACGCGCGGGAAAGGGATGAGGCGATGCGCCGTCCCTCGCCGGCGCTCCTCGACTGGAAGGCGCAATGGAGCAAGCTTTCCGCCCGCCAGAAGCTGCGCGCGCGCCAGCTTGCCGTCGGCGTCGCGGTCGGCGCCATCGGGATCGGCCTTTATACGGTCTCCGGCAGCAAGGAGGAGGCGAAGCCCGCCAACCCCGCGTCCTCGCTCAACATGGGTGCGGGCCTGCGCGGCGACAGCCTCGAGGTGAAGCTGCGCGGTGACCTCAGGAAAGTCCTTGACGGGCAGCAACTGCTCGGTGACCGGATCAGCGCGATCGAGGAGGGCAAGGTCGTCCCTGGATCACGCTCGCCGGGGCGCGGGGCGGCCGGGGGCGTCGATGGCGATCTCCCGCCTGCCCTGCCGGACAGCGTGCCCGCCCTTCCCTATCCCCCGGAAACCGGCGACGTCAGCGCGGACGCGGACAAGCTGCCGGCGCCGCCTGCCCCGCCCGCACCGCCGGTCGAGAAGACGGTGGGCGCGATCGGGACGGCGACCGGCCAGGTCGTGGCCCAGGGCGCCGATGGTTCAGCCTCGTCCAAAAAAAAGAATCGGACGATCTATTTGCCGCCTGGTTTCATGAAAGCGCGGCTGCTGACCGGAATCGACGCGCTGGCGAGCCGGGACGCGACCAGTAATCCCGAACCCATCATCGCCCGTGTACAGGCGCCTGCGGTGCTGCCCAATGAGGTGAAGGCGAACCTTGCCGGATGCTTCGTGATCGGCAACGCCACGGGGAGCCTCGCCAAGGAACGGGTCGAGGTCCAGCTCGTCTCGCTGTCTTGCGTCGACTTCGACGAACATTCCATCGTCGATCAGCCGGTCAAGGGCTTCTTCGTCGATACCGACGGCAAGAAAGGCCTGTCGGGCAAGGTTGTGACGCGGGCCGGGGCCACGCTGGCGCGTGCCTTCATCGCCGGCACCATCAGCGGCATATCCCAGTCGGTCGAAGGCACGTTCGGCAACATGTCGACCTCGGCGCTGGGAACAGTCCGCACGCTCGACGCGGGCGACGCGGCGAAATCGGGCATTGCGGGCGGCCTCTCCAAATCCTCCGACAAGCTCACCGATTTCTATCTCGATCTCGCGCGGCAGGCCGGTCCCATCGTCGAGGTGGGCGCGGCAAAGGATGTCGTCGTGGTGATCCAGGAGGGCGCGACCCTCGAGATCAAGCCCGGCGCGGGAGTGAAATTCTGATGCGCGCCCCTTCTGGAGTTAAAGCGATGAAGAGATTGCATCCCTGCCTGGCTGTCATGCCGTTTCTTGGTCTGTCGCTTCTCGCGCTGCCCGGCTGCGCCACCGTCGGATCGATGATGTCGCCCTATAGCGAGAAATTCTCCTGCAAGAATAGCGACCATGGCCAGTGCATCCATCCCGATCAGGCCTATGCCGACGCGGTTGCCGGGCGGGCGTCGAAATCCGATCCGTCGGTCACCAAAGACCGCAAGCTGCTCAGCCCCGACCGGAAGGGGCGAGCGCTCGTGCCGGGCAAGGGCAGCGCGAAAGCTGCGGAAGGACCGGCCGTTGTTTCACCCCAAGCTGGCCAGGCCAATGTCGGCGCGGTGATCGAGGGGGCCGGTTCGCCGATGCTGCGCCCGTCGCGCACGATCCGCACCCTGATCCTGCCTTATGCCGACAAGCAGCGGCCCGACCGGCTTTACATGGCGCGCTACGTCTACTCGATCCTCAATCGCCCGGCCTGGGTCGTTGGCGACTATCTGGTCGAGCCGGGTGGACGCAGCCCTTCCCCGCCGGTTCTGCGCACAATGCGCGCGCCCGAGCCCGGCGCCGCGGACGCGCCGACCGAAGAGGTCGCGCCGATGGCGATCGAGCCGGAGAAGCGGCCATGAGCGCGAACGCCGCCCACAGGACCCTCAGCCATCAGCGGCTCCGCGCCGCCGTTACCCGCGACGCCTATTCGGACTTCCTGCCGATGGTCGCCTGGGTCGAGGAAGAAGAAGCCTTCCTGTGCATCGACGATGGCTGGGGTCAGGCCTGGGAACTCGTGCCCGCCGCCTATATGTTCGCCCATGTCCAGCAGGCATTGCTTGGCCTTCTCAACATCCATTTCCCTGAAGGCACGGTCCTCCAGCTCATCACCTTCGCCGATCCGCTGATCGATCCGGCGCTCGACGCCTATCTCGACCTCAAGGTGCGACCGGACCCGCTGGTCCAGGCCTCGGCCCGGCGCACGGCCGATTATCTGCGTCGCGGAACCAAGGGACTCGATGCGCTGCATTCGATCCCGGTGCGCGATTTCCGGCTGTTCCTCGTCATCAAGACGCGGGTGAAGCTCGGCGCCGATCTTCGCCGCCAGGTCGAGGAGCAGCTGGCGAAGATGGGCATCCGGCGGTTGCCGCCGGACGAACTGGTCAGCTTCTATCGCCGGATCTTCAACGGAGTCTTTGCCCCCGCGCCCGGTGTGTTCCTCAGTGAAAGCGTCGGCGGCATGCCCGCGCCCTCGGTTGCGCGCCAGATCATCGAGGCAGGACCGGACCTCTTTTTCGAAGGGCCCGAAGTCTTTCTGGGCAACCAGGTCGCGCGATGCCTCACGCCCAAGGCCCCGGCGCGGCGGATCACTGCCGAGCGCGCCAACCGGCTCATGGGTGGCATGCGCGGGAGCGCCGAGGACAGCGACCAGATCGGCGGACCGTTCCTCTACTGTCTTTCGGTCCTCTTCGATCATTCGCAGTTCGAGATCCACAAGCGCGCACAAATCCTTTCGGCGCAGAAGGCGGCCGGCAGCTTCGCGGTCGAGGTCGGCAAGCAGATCGAGGAGATCGGCTGGATATTGGACGAAGCGTCGAACAGCCGGTTCGTCTCGGTGATCCCGACCATGTGGGTGTTCGGCCGCGACAGCGCGCAGGCGCGGGAGATGGCGGCGCGGGCCAAGCGGCTGTGGGAATCCGAACCCCTGCCCTTCATGGTGCAGGAGGAGAGCTATCTGCTGCCGGTGCTGCTCGCTGCCAGCCTGCCCTTCGGGCTTTACCCGGAAAAGCGCACATTGAAGCTGCTGGAGCGCGACTTCCGCATGCCGGTCAAGGCGGCGACCTTGATGGCGCCGGTGCAGACCGATTTCCGCGGTGGCGGCCGCCCTGCCCTGCTCTATGTCGGGCGCAAAGGTCAGCTTATCACGCTCGATCTCTTCGATCCGCGCATCAACAATTATAATTTCATCGTCTCGGCGGAGTCGGGCGCGGGCAAGAGCTTCCTGCTCAATAATCTCTGCCAGCAATATTATGCGCAAGGCGCGCTCATCCGCATCATCGATATCGGTGGCAGCTACAGGAAGCTCTGCACGCTTTGTTCCGGGCGCTATATCGACATCGGCGAGGAGCGCCTCGTCCTCAACCCGTTCGACATGGGACTGGCGCTCGATGGCGAAGACAAGCAGTCGGCCATTGCCATGGCGGTCGCGATCGTCGCCGAGATGGCCAATGCCTCGACGCGCAAGCCCGTCACCACGTCGGAATGGAACCTTCTCAAGTCAGCCGTGCAATGGACGGTCGACAGCGGACGGGGCGTAGACGGCATCGACGCGGTGCGCGACTGGCTCGGCCGCTATCCCGACAATGCCGTCTCCGATCTCGACCGGGTCGATCATCTCGTGCCGGTCGCGCGCGAGCTCGCGTTCAATCTGCGCGATTTCGGGTCGCAGGGCGCTTATGGCCATTTCTTCAACGGCCCCTCCACCTTCGATATCTCCCGCGACGAGTTCGTGGTGCTGGAACTCGAACGGCTGAAGGCTCTTCCGGACCTGTTCAATGTGATCGTGATGGTGGTGGTGAACGCCGTCACCCAGGAGCTCTATCTCTCGGCGCGCGACAAGCCGCGCTTTGTCCTGTGCGACGAGGCCGCGCAGTTCATGACGCGCAGCGACGGGCAGGATCTCTCGCGCCTCGCCGAGGCGTTCGGTCAGGGCTATCGGCGCGCGCGCAAATATCAGGGCAGTTTCGGCATCGTACTCCAGAGCATGAACGATCTCATGCTCTTCGGCGGCACGGGCCAGGTGATCCTGGAAAATGCCGCGACCAAATTCCTGCTGCAGGGCTCCACCTATGACAAGGCGGTCGATAACAAGATCCTCGACTATTCGGGGTTCGTGCTCGACCTGTTGAAGTCGGTCCGCAACGCCAAGCCCCATTATAGCGAGGTCTTCATCGACAGCCCGCTCGGGCTCGGCATCGCGCGGCTGGTGGTCGACCCCTTCAGCTACTGGATCAACACCTCTGCGCCCAATGAGGTCGCCGCCTTCGAGGCGCTGGTGCGGGCCGGCCGCAATCCGCTGGAGGCGGTGTGCGAACTGGCCGGCGTCGATCCGGTCGAAGTGCTGGGCGGCGCCGGCCCTCAAGGCTGGAGGGTCGCATGACACACAAGGCCCTTCCCCATCCCGACCAGCTCGCGCTCGACTGGGAAAAGGATCCGGCGATCGAGGCGCTGATCGAGGCGCGTGTGGCGAAGCGCGCCGAAGCCGCCGCCTTCCAGTGGCGACTGCGGCTGGTGGCCATCGAAACCTGCATGATGGGCGGTCTCGTCATCGCGGCCGGGATCGCGCTCGACCAGCCTGTACTCAAGACGGTCCGCACGGGACTCATCGTGGCGGCCGCCTGCTTTGCGAGCGGGATGCTGCTGATCGGCCTGTCGGGCGCATGCGGGATGCTTCTCTCGCGCTTGCGGAAATGGAGGCACAAATGACCGACAGGATCGAACCGTTCACGCCCAGGATGATCGAGGACTTCGGCGTGATGTGCCGGTGCAAGCGCTATCCTGGAGAGAGCCAGAATGATTTTCTGGGTCGCGCGATCCTGACGCTTCATAACGCCAATGGCGAATGCGCGCGAGACCTTGAGAGCGCTTATGACCTGATCGCCAAAATGGCGCAGGACGCCAGACGCCCCTTTCTGGGTCCGCTCCTGCAAAGCTGCTGGGCCGTTGTCCCGCTCATTCCGTTCATGTTCCTGATCGGCTGGCCCGTTACTCTCTACGGGCTGTGGCTTGGCATCGTATGCCTCTGGCCTGTCATCGAAGAAGCCGGGTTCAGGCTCTATTGCCGCCTGCGTCCGGCCGATCCGGAAGAGGCGAAGGCCAGGCCCGCATGACCGACATGTTCCCCTCTGCCTCGGCATTCGAGCCCGGAACCGGCCGATCGATGATCAGCATCGAGACCTATGCATGCTGGAAAGCGCGCGAGGAAGAGGATGCGCGTTGGTCGCGGCGCATGTGCCTGGCGATCCAGCTGCTGCTGGCTTTGGGGATCATCGTCGTCAGGCTGGTCTGGTGGGATGAACCGGCTGCCTGGCCCAGGCTGCTGTTCGTTTTCTCCTGCCTGGGTCCGGTTCTGTACGGCTATTGGCTGGCCTGCGGTTGCCCGGTGCATCCGGGCCTTCCTTTTCGAGGAGGCGGGCGGCCATGAACGGCATCTTCTCCTCCACGCCCGCGCCGGGACCGATCCGGCTCATGATCGGCAGCCAGGGCCTGCTCCTGGTGCAGTCGTTTATCGCCTGGCAGCTCCCGGCCGTGCCGACCCTGTTCCGCATTCTCGTGGCCGTCACGGCGATCGTCGCGATGGCGGCCCTCATCAGCGCCGCGATCGGCGAGGATCGCGAGAGTTCGCAGCCCTGGTGGAGACGGCGCCATGGTCGCTAGTTCGCTGCATCGGCATTTCGGCCGTTGTCCTCTCCTGCTCCTGCTCCTGCTCGCTGCGGTCGCGGCGCCTATGGCTGTGCTGACGCCGTCGATGAGCATGGCGGCGACCAGCAAGATCGGGCGTACCTGGCCGATCGCCGAGACCGACGCGCTGAGCGAGATCGAGGGCCGGGCCGCCCATGTCCCCGACATGCAGAGTGCCTTCGGGCCGCGCGAGAACTGGTCGGCGATGAAGGCGGCGACGCTCGGGATCGCCCAGGCCGACAGGGCCCGGACAGTCGTGCCCTTCTATACCCTCGATACTGACATCCGGCTCCCCGACGGCAAGCTGCTCTACGCCAGGGGCTATAGCTTCAATCCCCTCGCCTATGTGTCGCTCCCGCAGCGGCTCATCGTGGTCCATCCGCGCGATCTCGCCTGGGCGCTGCGCACCGCGAGGCCGGCTGATTTCATCCTGCTGGCGGCCGGTGGCCCCGGCGATGCCGACGCGATCACGCTCGGCGAGCGTCACGGCAGGGCGCTCTTCCTGCTCGAGGAACGCGTCAAGGCGCGGCTTGGCCTGACGGTTGCGCCGGTAATCGTCGCGCAGGCCGGACAGAAGCTGGTGCTGACCGAGGTCGACAGGCGCAAAACCGACCGGAGGGCAGTGCGATGAAACTATCGTCGCTTCGCAGATTGCTCGCGCTGGGCTGCGGCTTTGCCGCACTGGCGGTCGCGGCTCCCGCCCATGCCTCCAAATGCGAGGCGGGCACGGTGTTCAACCCGATCACCAAAGTGCGCTGGAACTGCATTTTCCCGATCACCATCGGCGGCGTAAAGGTGGGTCCGAGCGATCCGTTGGGCAAGGCGCTCGATGCCCAGTCCGCCTCCAAGCCGCTGTGCGCCTGCCGCAAGGGCGTAACCTTCTGGTTCGGCGTCAAGGTCAGCTTCTGGTCGCCCAATCGCATGGTCGACGTGGTGACCGAACCGGGGTGCATGATGGCGCTCGGCGCCGACATCATGCCGACCGGCGGCAGGCTCCAGGGCAGCCAGACCAGCATCTCGGACGGCACCAATAGCCGCAAGATGTTCGCGCAGATGCACTATTATATCGCGCCGGTCTGGAAGATGCTCGACATGTTCACCGACCTGCCGTGCATCGAGGATAATGGCTTCGATGTGGCGCTGATCACCGAAGTGCTGCCGACCTGGCAATCGGCCACGCTGGGCGCGATCATCCAGCCCGAGGCGATCCTCTTCGGCAATCCGGCCGCAGGTCTAGCCTGCATGGCCGACAGTGCCGCTGCAGCCGCCGGCAAGGTCGTCGATCCGCTCTTCTGGTGCATGGGTTCCTGGGGCGCGACCTATCCGGTGGCGGGCGATATCCATTTCGGGGACAGTGTAGAAGCCTGGGCGGGGCTCGCCGCGCGCGGCGTCTTCATGATGGGCCGGCTCGGCGCGCTCACCATCAGTTCGGCCGACGGCTGCTCGTTCATCCCCCAGCCGGTCTGGACCAAGAGTCGCTACAAGTTCCAGCTGATGGAGCCGGTCAAGGGCGGCCAGTGTGTCAATGTCGGCCGGCCAGGCGCGCTCTGGACCAGTGGCAAGCATGCGCCGGGCAAGGACAATGCCCAGTTCATGCTGTTCGAGAAGACGATCTGCTGCGCCGGGATCTCGACGCCATGAGCCGTCTGTCTCGCCAGATCCGCGCCCGTACGCCTGGGATTAGCCGATGGCCTTCCCGTCACCCCTTGGAGCCAGGCGTTCCTTGCGCGGCTAGACCGGCGCCGCATAGCCCCCGCGGTGCCGGCCGGACGGTCGGCGTGGCCACGACAGACGATGATGCGGTACCCCCCTCCTCGCCGCATGTCGTCGTGGCCGCGCTGACCGTTTTCGAAGGACAGGCGGTGTTTCGGGCGGAACTGCCCGGCCCGGTTCCATCCACGCTCCTGTTCCGGCTGCGGCGGGGATCCCGGCGGATCGTTCCGAGCGAGATTCGGCCATGAGGAAGCGCGCCCTGCTTCTTATGGCGGCGCTCAGCCTGCCCGTAGCGCTTCATGCCCAGACGGCGGAGGATCGCGCCCGCGCGGCGGCCGAGGCCTCCCGGGCAAAGAGTGCCGACAGCGACGCGATTCTCGGCAACTATGTGACGCCGGGGCTGGCTGGAGAGGCGATCAGCACGGTCGATTCCTCCAGGACGTTCACGCCCAATCTCGCCTGCCAGAAAAGCGCGACTTTGCTCGAACTGCTCGCGCAGCCCAATGCGAGCGGAGATATCGGAACGCTCAGTATTTCGCGCGACCGCGATCTCGACGGCAGTTTCGATGAAGCGCTGACAGTCCCGGTTCCGGTTTCAGGGATCTGCGCGAACGGGCTCATTTCCTGTGCGCCGGGCAGCTGGAACGCCTGCCGCTTCTTCCTCTGGGATACGGCCGCGTCGGGATCGCTCAAGCTCACCGAGGTCGAGCTGACCGATCTTGCCGGCTGTTACTGCGTCAACAACAGCTGCGGCAGCAATCTCGTCTGGGGCAATATGGCCTCGGTGCTCAAGGATCTGGGTGGCGGTGTCGTGGGCGCGCTCACCACGAGCGATCCACGCATCGGCATCGCCCAGGCCGCCATCGAGGGGCCCGTCATCCGCTACATCGGCGCGCAGACCACCTCCTGCGCCGCGCAACCACACATCGGTGCGACCGCCTACAAGGCCAATCCCAATGCGATTCCCGGCGATGCCTTCAACGCGGCAGAGGCGAGCAGCGTGTTCCAGGCGCTGTCGGCTTCATCCACAGGAACCGGCCGGTCGCAGATCAATCGGAGCTGCACCGTGACCCGTCAGATCACGCTCGAGGAGATCACGCCGGAAAAGATCATCGATCGGGTCTCGGGCGGCTATGCGACCGATGACTCGGTGCCTGGGCGGCGCATCTTCCTCATGGGGTCGCCGGCCGACAACAGTCTTTCCGGCGGATCCTGCACCATCTTCGATTTCCACATGACGTTGCGCGTCAAGGAGCCCGACAGGCTGCAGCAGGTTCTCCTGACCCGCTTCGGAGCCGATGACTGGGCGCAGATCCGGATCGACGGCGAACTGGTGGGGTCGGGGCCGCAGGGCTGGACCGGCATGGGGTTGCCGCCGGGAAAATGCGAGAAGAAGGGCGCCTTCTATGCCTACCCCAATCTCGATATCGCGGGCAGGCTGACGCAGGGCGATCATGACATATGGCTGCGTGTCGCGGTTGCCGATGGCGGCGAGGCCTATGCCTCGATCGAGGCGCAGCTGGATGCCGGCTGCAAGGCGTCCGAGCAGCTTGTCGATACCTGCTCGGGCTATGCGTCGAATGCGACATGTCGGCTCGACGATGAGGATGTGGACGGCGTCACCACCTTCCGCAAGGGCGTCAAGACCGGGCTCAGCCCGCTGCCCCAGACCCGCCAGATGGGCACGGGCGCCTGCGCGATGCAGATCAGCCGCGATTTCTTCGCGCGCCAGCGCAATTATGCCTGCACGGTCGACCAGGGTGCAGTCCCCCAACCCGATCTGTCGCGCGGCGCCTATATCATCGATCATTCGACCGAGACGCTGCTGGCCGACCGGGTGCGGACGGCCGATGGCGGCCATAGCCTCACGACCCGCAACTTTGCGCTTCCCGATCGTGGCAGCGTCAATACCTGCGAGCCCATCTGCAAGACGCGCAAGGCTCAGGCCAATAGCGCCGCAGCGCCTGATGGCGTGACCGGTTCGAAGCAGACCAATCCAACGGGCTGGGACTTTTTCTATCACGCCTGCCAGGACAGCAATGTCTGCCCCGCCGGAGAGGGCGAGGAACTGGTGCAGGGCTGCGGCTGCATCGATGATTTCCCCGAAGCGGTGGTGATGATGCAGACGGTGCGTCTGGGCGGGGCGGATATGATCTGCACGGGTGCCGTTCGATGACGCCGGTGCGCGCCCTTCTTTCGACGCTCCTGTTTGTCGGGGCGAGCATGTCGCTGGTACCGGCGACCGCCATGGCCCAGCAGCTGTGCGCGGTCGATCTGAACGGCAATGGTGATGCGGCCGATGACGGCGAGACGGCGAGCTGCCATCTGACCGGCTCGGGCGGATGGATGTGCCCGATCGGCGAAACGCGCTGCGAGGCGGATGTAGCCGGAGCGATGCATTGCCCGCTCGGCGATCAATATGCGTGCGCCATGCCGGCCAGCGGCGGCGCGCCGACCTGTTCGCCTAACGCCTGCATCGACACCAGCACCAATCCGATCGTCGATGATCCGGTCGTCGACGATCCGGGTGTCGAGGCGGATGGCGACGTCGATGCCGACGGCAATTGTCTTGGCACCATCGAGATTTTCTCGGGCCGCGCCGCGCGGTGCCGCCCGGCCGGTCTCAAGACCACGTTTTCGAATTGCTGCAAGGACAAGGGCAAGATCGTTAAGGACGGCATGGGTGGCTCGATCTCGTCGATCGGCACCAAGATCGCCGTTGCCAAGGGCGTGTTCACCGGCATGAAAGCGGCCTATGGCGCGTTCAAGGCGGGCGCGACGGCGGGCCAGGCCGCGAGCGCCGGCGCCAATGCGATCGTTGTCGGCATTGACCCCACATCGATCGCGATCAGCCTCGCCATCAACTTCATGATGGATTTCCTGCTTTCCGGTTGCGACCAGCAGGACATGGAAGTGGGCATGCTGCGCGGGTCGGGCATGTGCCATGAGGTCGGCAGCTACTGCTCCTCGAAGATTCTTGGCATCTGCGTCCAGAAGGCCCGCGGCCATTGCTGCTTCAACACCAAGCTCGGCCGGATCATCCAGGAGCAGGGCCGGCCGCAGTTGAAGGCTTTCAGCGCGATCGGCTGGGGTACGCCCAAGCAGCCCTATTGCCGGGGCTTCACGCCCGAGGAGTTCCAGGCGCTCGATTTCTCGCGAATGGACCTGTCGGAATATTATGCGGAAGTCGAGGCGCGCGCCCAATCCGAAATCCAGATCGACATGAAGGACAAGATCGATGCCTATATGCAGACGATCAACAACTAGGCGCGCGCGCCTGTTGGCAGCCATTGCCCTCGCCCCGCTGCTGGTCGGGGCGAGCGAACTGCAGGATACGGGCGGTCAGCAACGGGACGGCAATGCCCGCACGCGCATCCAGGATCAGGGCGAGGCGGCGATGGAGCGCGTGAAGCGCGCCGCCGACAAAGCAAAGACCGCCAAGCCCCCTTCACCAGCTCTACCGGCCAAAGCCGATGCCGCCGCGCAGCGCCGTGCTTTCGAGGGGATCAACAGGCGCAAGCAGGATCCCGCCATGGCGAAACGAGTGGAGGCCGATGTCACGGCGGCCCGCGATGCATTGGCCGTCGAGCGGGAGGCCGCCAGCCGTCGTATCGCCCAGGCCCTGGGCCTTGAACGGCCTGAAGAGGCAGCGCTGGCCGGCGTCGTATCCACCGGTGGTACGAAACGCTGGGTTCCCGTCCTGTTCGTTTCCTCGTCCATGCCGGTCGAGACGCTGCGTAGCTATGCCGGGCAGCTCGAACGCGCCGGCGGCGTGATGGCCTTCCGCGGCATGCCGGGCGGGATGCGGCAGGTCGCGCCGATGGCGAAATTGTCGGCCGCCATATTGCGCCGCGAGCCCGGTTGCGAAGGCCCCGCCTGCGCCATGCGCGACGTGCTGGTCATCGTCGATCCCCTGGTGTTCCGCCAGCATGGCGTCACCCAGGTGCCCGCGCTGGCGATGGTCCCGGGCGATCCGACCCTCCCTTATTGCGAGCGTGACGAGGCCAGCTCGCGAGCCGCGCACATCGTGCTGGGCGACGCTGCCCTATCGGGATTGCTCGAGGAATATGGCCGCCTTGGCGGCAAGGAGGAGGTGCGAGATGCTCTTGCTCACCTGGCGCGCCGGTAACCGCCTCTGGCGCGAACTCAAAGATCTGCCGCTGCGTGCTGCGGTGGCGCTCGGCGCAAGCGGTCTTGGGCAACCGGCGCGGCCTGCCCAGCTGCTCAAAGCTTATGGCATCGTGCTGCCCATCGGTCTCTTCGCCTGGTGGGCGATGCCGCAGATCACCCTGGTCATGACGCCATCGATCGACGCATGGGTCGTTCATCGATCTCCGGGTCCGATCTATCGCGGCGACTTCATATCCTTCACATTGTCCGATCCCGTAGCCGGCCCGAAGCCCGTCGCCATTACCAAATATGCCCTCTGCCTGCCTGGCGACCGCATCAGCATGGTCGAGAGGCATGGGATTGGCGGGCCGGCCCTGAATGGCTGGTATTATTGCAATGGCACTCTGTTGGGCGTGAGCAAACCTGCTGCACGCAATGGCAAGGCACTCACGCATTGGCAGCCGGAAAGCCCGCGCATTCCCGAGGGGATGATCTTCGTCGGTTCGCGGCATCCCGACGGATATGACAGCCGCTATTATGGCCCGGTGGCGACCGAGCGGCTCACGCGCATGGAGAAGCTGCTATGAAGCGCATGCTCATCCTGGGCATGGCCTTGCTCCTGACCGCCGGTCCTGCGTGCGCGCAAACGGCGCCTGTGAGCGCGGCCGATCGTACGGCACGGGGCTATTGGTGGTACGAGCCCCCCAAATCCGGCGCTGATGATGAGGCGCAGGATGAAACGGTCCCCAAGCCAGTCATCCCGCCGATGGTGGAACTAGCCAAATGGTCGCCGCCCCGGATCGCGAAGCTCATCGTGGAGCAGCGCGACTATGCCGCAACCGTCCTCACGATCGACGCGGTCGCGGATTTCTGGCGCCTGCAGGATTTTGCCCGGCGCAAGGCCCGCGCCTTTGCCGGCGTCACCCAGCTGGCCATGCTGACCCATCCCGAACTCAATGCCAAAGCCGCCAATCCGATGGTCGGCGAGGCCCGCGATGCGCTGGGCGCGCAGAAGGACCAGGTGCGCCTCCAATATCTGCGGGCGCACGCCGGGGAATTTGCGCTCGTCATGTTTGCCCGGGAATCCTGCGGCTATTGCAAGGTGCAGTGGCCAATCGTCCAGCGGTTCCAGGATGACATGGGCTGGCAGGTGAGCCTGATGAATCTCGATCGCAGGCCCGACCTCAAGCAGCGTTTCGGGGTGGAGGTGACGCCGACCACCATGGTCATCCGTCGGGGCAGTCCCCAGCGCATGGTGATTGCCGCGGGGGTCGAGACTTATCCCAATCTTGCGCAGATGGCCTATCAGGCCGTGCGATTGTTGAGCGGCGATATACGCCCCGAGCAGTGGCTGACCGGCGCGGGGGAGGAAGACGGCTTCTTCGACGCGCTGGCCAATGGCCCGGTCTCCTCGACCGATCCGCGCGTGGTCGGCGGCGATCTCATCGATGCCAGGGAACGCAGGCCATGAGGCGCTTGGGTTCCACGCTGGCCTGCGGCGTCTCGCTGCTGGCGCCATTGATGGTGCTGCCAGCGAGCGCCTGGGCACAGCAGGCAGACCGGGACGTCGCGCGGCAGGCGGCCATCCATCCGGTATCGACGGCTGCGGACATGCGCCTGTGGCTCTCCCGCGTGCCGGTGACGCGCGATTTTCCGCCCGACTTCGAGACCATGCTGCGCGGCCAGGCATCGCTCTATGTGATCGAGATGAGCACGGCGCCCGGCTGCCTGCCCTGCGGCGATCTCTGGACGAAGCTTCTCGCATTCCGCGGACGCTATGGCTGGCAGGTCCGAACGCTTGGGCCTGATGAGGCGGCGCTCCGATCGGGGCGGCTTGGCCTTCCCTGGGTCGGAAACCCGGTCGCATGGGTGCGGCCACTGGCTGATCCGGGTCGCATGGTGCCGATTGCGATCGGCAGCGATCATGGCGCCAATATCGCTCGCAATGCTTGGCTTGCCGCCCGGATGCTGACCGGGGCGCGTGCCGCCGTGGGTGTGCGCGCCATGTCGAAATTTACGGGAATTGTCGGCGTGAGGGCGCCGGTCTCTTCCAATCGGAAAGGACGCTGATCGTGCCGGGGCTGTGTCGTCAACTCTTGCCTTCAGGAAATCTGTCATGGCCTATCATATACGCCGCCCATTCCTCGCGCTCTGCCTGATTGCAGCTTCGTGCGGCCAGACAGCTTCGGCTCACGCCCAGGGCTGGGCCGAGACCTGGTTCGATAACGTCACCTATACCTCGCCCGGCAGCTTCGAGGACCAGACACGCGGCTATGTAACCGCCGGTGGCATGTCGGGCAGGGTCGATGTGCATGACGATTATCTGATGAGCCTGACGCTGCCCAAGGTGAAGGCGGGCTGCGGCGGCATCGACATGTTCCTTGGCGGTATGTCGTTCCTCGATCCGGACTATCTCGTCCAGAAGCTGGAGACCATCCTGCAGGCCGCGCCGGCCGTCGCCTTCCAGTATCTGCTGGAAACACTGGACGAGAAGATGGGTAATATTATTTCAAAGATGGAGGCGGCTACCAATTTCCTGAACTCTATTCAGGTGAACGACTGTCGTCTCGCCAATCGCATGGTTCAGATCGCCAAGGGCGACGACAATATGTCGGGGATCGTCGAGGAGATGACCGGCTACAAGTCCATCCGCGAAGGCTATGCCAATAGCTGGCAGCAGAGCCGCGAGAAGATACAGGCGAACAAGGGCAATCCGACCGAGGATCTGAAGGAGGCGCTCGCCAATTGCCCGGCCGAGGTGACGGATATCTTCAAGACCGGATCGCTGCTCGCGCACGCCGCCGCGCGCGTCGGCGCATCCGACTGGGCAGGCGTCATGCGGGCGCGGGTCGGCGACGTCTACATGCGCTGGGATGCGAACGACAAGGTGCCGCTCTTCTCGGCCATTCCTGCCTGTCCGCGCCAGGATACCGAGAGCGCCGACGATTTCCTGACCGGTCGCGTGCCGACCCGTGCGCTCAACATCCCCTCGACCGCCGCGGATTGTTCGGTGAACGGCACGGGCCGCGGCGCGCTCATATTGGCGCGCGAGCGGATGGAGGCGATCTCCGTCAAGATCCGGACGCGCGCGGCGCTGACCACGGACGAAAAGCAGTTCGTCGCCAATGTCCGGACATTGCCGGTCTATCGCCTGCTCGAATGGGGCGTGCGACAGGGGCTTACCGATAGCGTCATAGCCGACACCGATGAGCTGGTGGCGCTCACCCTCGCCTATCAGATGCTGAACGATCTGACCCGTTCAATCGATTTCGCACTGCAGAATGCCGAACGCGGTGTGACGACGGCGGGTGCTTCCGATGCCGAGAACACGAACATCTGCCAGACGCGCATCCTGACCAAGGGCATCGAGCAGTTGCGCGAGCTGCGAGACGAGGTGCTGCGCCAGCGCGCGCAGATGCGCCAGTCCTACATGGCGGCCATGAACCAGGCGAACCTCTCGGCGAATTATGCGGGTGTCGTCCGCCAGCGCGACCGCGATGCCCGCGACGCCGCTGGCGCCAACGCCAATCGCAACCGGTGAGGCGGGCCATGCGTCACATCATCCGCT
This sequence comes from Sphingobium scionense, assembly GCF_014197035.1. Classification (GTDB taxonomy): domain Bacteria; phylum Pseudomonadota; class Alphaproteobacteria; order Sphingomonadales; family Sphingomonadaceae; genus Sphingobium; species Sphingobium scionense. The sequence goes on from NZ_JACIEU010000028.1 coordinate 34,563, forward strand.
TAATTCTCACCCTTGTCGGGTGTCTGGGCGCGACGCCCGCGCTGGCGATCGACGCGAGCTATCACACATGGGACGGTTTTTCCGAGACCGTGGATGCGTTTCATCTGGTCGCGATGATGTTCGGCGACCCGCGCTACGAAACACTGGTCGTGATCATCGCGGTTGCCGGGATCGGGCTGGGCGCGGTCCTGGCGAGCATCAAGGGCTCCGGCATGGGCCTTGTCGCCTTCGGCTTCCAGATGCTGATCGGTATCGGCTTGTTCGCCGGGATGATCGCTACGACCGGCACGATCCACATCTACGACCGAGTGCGCAACGCCTATCAACCGGTCGGTGATGTGCCCAACCTCATCGTGCTCGTCGCCGGCGTCACCAACCTTATGGAGCGGGCGCTCGCCGAGACGATCGACGACAATACCACCGATCCCAATGCCAAGCTGGAATTCGGCGCCGGCGGTCATGCTTTCGACCTGTTTCTGAACGCCGTCAGTCCCCGCAGCCCGATCGTGGACACCTTCCTCGATGCGACGGTGAAGGATTATGTGCGGCAATGCTATCCTGTCGCCCGCGTGTCGCCGGCCTATGGGGTCGATGACGATCAGCTCTTCCGGACGTCGACCGATCTTCCCGCCTCCTTCGCGGCGATGGCGGGACCGGCAACCTTCTCGACCGTGTACACGGCAAGCGACAAGGCCGGCACGACGATGAGCTGCAAGGCGGCATGGGGCTATATCGCCGATCGCCTGTCGGACAGCACGTTGTTCGACGCTTATAGCGACCAGGTCTGCGCGCGCACCGGCTTCGACGTGACCCAGGCGGCCCAGCGCGATCGCTGTCGCCAGCAGATCGATGCGCTGGGCGACATGATGCTGGGTCATTCCATGAGCCGGCAGAAGTTCCTGACCAACATCCTGCTTGGCCAAACTGTTGGCGACGTCCTGTTCGAGGATTCCCCGGCGGCGACCGCCCGCGTGATGGCGAACCGGGCAATCGAATCCAACGGGCTCGCAACGCTTTCCACCGCCAACGAATGGATGCCGACCATCCGCGCGTCGGTCTTCGCGATCATGCTGATGATGATGCCGATCGCGCTGCTCTTCATCCTGACGCCGATCAACCTGCGGGTCGCAAGCTTCGCGCTTGGCTTGTTCGTGTTCGTCGCGCTCTGGGGCGTCATCGATGCCGGCATCTACCAGCTCACCCTCGGTCGGGCGATGGACGTGTTGGCCGAACTGCGGGCAACCAATGTCGCGGCCGACAGCTGGATCCTCGCGCCTTCGGCGGCGATGAAGGCGCTCGCCATCTTCGGGTCGTTCCGGACGGCCGCGGCAGGTCTTGCCGGCGCCTTCGTCTTCACCGTCTTCCGCTTCTCGGGCAACATGTTCACTGCCTTCACGTCCGGCATGCTCGGTGTGCAGGGTCAGGGCAGCATGGCGGCCGCGACGGTCGGAACCAGCGAAGGCTATGCCTCGGCGCTGGAAGCGCAGGCCTCGGCCGGCGGCACCATGTCACGGCGCGCGGCATCGTCGGGCTTCGGCGATTTCGGCGAGCGCAGCAGCTTCGGTCTCGACCGTAGCTTCGCGTCGGCCGGATCCGTGCTCGGCGAACAGGGTGGCGGCGCAGCGGGAACGGCGGCCTTCGGTCTCGGCCGGGCGGACGCCGCGCGGGAACTGGGCGGGCTCTCCCCTGCCCTTGTGGGCCGGGATCTGAGCGATCCGGCGACGGCGCGCGCAGTACGCGCCAATGCCGCGACCTCGGCGATCCACAACTATGCCCAGGGCGATGCCCTGCGCAAGCTTGGTACCACCTATTTCGGACAAGGCCGGGGCGGCGAGCGCGCCTTTGCAGCCTTCGCGCAGAACATGGTGCAATGGAAGGCGTTCGGTGACCAGCGCGCCTACGAGATGATGCAGTCGGGCGCACAGCGGCATTTTGAACGCAGCGGCTATGACGCGAAGGATGCGACACTGAAGGCGTCCACCGTCATTGCTCAGGCCGGTGCCGATCCGACCTTTGCCAAACTCACCGCCAACACCTTCGATCAGGAGCAGATGCTGCGCAATGACCTGACCGCGGCGCAGACGCAGCTCGGCGCGATGGAAGGCCGGCGCGACTATGCGGGCGACAGGGTTGCCGCCGTCGAGCGCGGCAATGTCGCGACCGAGCAGGCGCATCGAACCGGCGGCAATCAGGGACAAAGGCAGGCGGCGGCCATGCTGGGCCTCTCCGTCACCGAAACCAGCCGGCGCATCGGGTTCATCAATGCGCTTTCGGGCGAGGCGCGATCGACCGCGATCAGCCAACTCTCCCGTTCGACCGGGCGCAACGAGGCGCAGGTCCTGCGCGCGCTGGAGAGTTACAATGCCGCCGCACAGGTCGGCACGGCCGATGGCGCGACCGCAGAGGCGGCGCGCGAAGGCACCAGCGTCTATGGGCGCACGCGGGAGGCTGCGGGCTATGATTTTGCCGAGCGGTCTGGCAAGCTTGACGCGCAGCGCGAGATCGGACCCGACGGGGTACGCAGCAATGCCCAGATCGGCGAGCAGCGGCGGCAGGCGGATAATGCGGGCTTTGCCGAGGGTGCTGCGGCCGCCGGTGTATCGGTCCGGGAAGCGGCTCGCCTCGATTCGTTCATCCGCGCACTCGCCGGTACTACAGGCAACCAGGTCGATATGGCCGAGGGCGGCGCGGAAGGCATCACCGATCGCGCGCGCAACGAGCGTCTGACCGGAATTGTCGAGCGGGAGCGCCTTACCCGCACCCAGGCGCTGCTGCGCGCGCATGGGGTCGAAATGTCCAAACGCCAGATCGCCATGGGCCAGAATGGCGACCTCAGTCTCAACCTGACACCGGAACTCGCGGCGCAGATGTGGCGGGGCGGCCTTATCAACGAGAGCCAGCTTGGCGCAATCGCCAATGGCGGGCATGCCCGGTTCAGCTTCGCTCACAATGATCTGCTCGTCTCCAGCAGTACCGGGTTCAGTCGGTCCGCCCGCAATGACACGAGTACGCGGTTCGAGGCCGGCAAGCAGGCGGGGCCCGATACGATCGAGCATTTCCTTGGCAGTGGCCCGGAAGGTCAGGCCGCCATGGCCAACTGGCTGCGCGGCGGGTTCGAAATGGATCGGCGAGGCAACTGGCGGTTGAAACCGCAGGTGGCCGATACGCTGGAGCGCGACGTTACCGCGATCATCGCTCAGACGGGGTGGCAACGGTCGCTGTCACGTTCGGCGGAGCATTCCACCGCGGATAGCCAAAGCATCTCCGGTGATCTTACCGCTTCAGCATCACGCGGCATTGGCTCAGGTGGCAAGGACGGCGAGGAAAAAGGCGGTGGCAAAGGGAGCGCGACAGGCTCTCTGACTGGCAAGTTGAGCGCCGACATCTCGGATCGAGGAATGGCTGCCGTCTCAGCACGCTCTTCAATAGACATTGTGAACTATGATGTCCGGGAGGCAATCGCATCGGCAGAGAGAGCGGCTGCGCGTTCTGGCCGTCCAGAAGAGGCGTTTTCCCGTGAACTCGGCGATCGCGTACTTGGGAATGATGGCCTGCGCAACAGGTACCTGAGGCAAGCGGATGCGGGCCGTGGGACAGTCGATGTAACCGGCCCTATTACATCAATGGAACAGTCTTCGATCCTCAGTTCCGGAAGATTACTGCTCGATCGCGACAATGGGATGGCTGACGGTGATTCCAGCTTCAAAGAGCGGCGGGATCCATGATGTCAGTCCTGGATCACACCGATGTGTCGAAGATGCATATCCCCCGATCGCGGGTCGAACGGATCGGTATAGGGATCAAGGATTGGCCGTTGCGACGGTGGTCCCGGCGTTATTACCCATTCGCCGCATGCGACCTTAGCTTTAAGGAAACCATATCCCAGCACTGCTACGACCGTGATCGGGTTGAAGACGAAGATCAGCAGCATCATGATGTTGACCAGGTAAATGTTAAGCTGATCGAAGGGAATGGTGATCATCAGCTCGAGACCGACCCAGTAGAGCAGGGTCAACGCCCAGGTCAGCTTTGCATACCATGGGCGCCAGAACCAGTCGGCAGCGCGCGGCGACGGCGCTGGCGCGAAAGTCTCTTCTGGTGTCGGGTCGAGCTGATCAACATCCTGCATCTGCAGAGCCTTTCCAAAGCGGAGAATAGCACAGCTTTGATGGGCATGGAACCGGCCGACCATCGTAACAATGCCCCGATCGTGCGCGGGATGCCCGTTCCAATCCTCCCCCCTTCGTCCTTTCCTTCCTCGCTCCGCCCGGATCTGCGCTCAGGGTCTGCAACGGGGAGAAATTCAGGTTCGGGAGGAAAGCCGCAATGAAGAAGAAGCGGCGCGCTCCGGATATGGGCCCTACTATCTCGCCTGCCGCGGAGGCTGCGATCCTGCGTCTTGCCAGGCTCCTGGGTCGTCAGATTGCGCGTGAACTTCATGAGGAGGCGCTGCAACGCGAAAAGGCTAAACCCGCGCCACCGAGCCCTTCAGAATAGTTCGTCAACGAAGGAACATCGACAACAGCGTTGCTCTGAAATGACCGAGTAGTTCACGCCGCACGGCATGATGGTGAGGCACCTCAAAGCCCCCCAAGCGCATTACACGCAACAAGATGGCAGGATGTACCTGTCTTAATGTTAGCCGAGACGGATTTTTAAAGATGATGTCGAAAAGACTATAAGGAATCCCTCGCCGATCATGAAGCGATCCGGCGCACCGCCCGGATCTCCGGGCGATGCGCCTTCACCTCCCACGAGCTTAGCTGTTCAGCTTGTCCTTGACTGCCTTGGCGAGCGTGAATGTGAGTTTCTTCGATGCCTTGATCTGCATCGGCTCACCGGTCGCAGGATTGCGGCCCTCGCGTGCCGGGTTGTCCTTCACCTTGAATTTGCCGAAGCCGTTCAGCGAAATTTCCTCGCCCTTGGCCGCAGCATCGCCGATAGCGGCGAACAGGGCGTCGACGAGTTTCTTCGCGTCAGCCTTGGTAACGCCCTGCTCGGCGGCCAGCTTTTCGGCAAGATCGCTGTTGTTCATATCGTTTGCACTTCCTTGTTGTTGGATTCGTGAAAGACCCGCCTAGCCGCAACCGCAGCTGGCGTCACCATAGCTGCGTTGCGGCCATGGTGCGGTGACCAGCAGCATCGCCGCGATCAGCGCGAACGGCGCGCCATTGTCGCTGGCGTAGACGAAGGTGCCGACGTTCGGCCCGAGGCTGGCACCCAGCCCCTGCGCCGCTGCGACGGTTCCCGCGGCCGCTCCCTACTCATGTGACGCTACTGAATTGGCTGCGAGCGCGGAGACCGATGGGTAGACCCAGCCCATGCCAAAGGCCGCCATAGCATAACAGGCCCACAGCGCCGGTGCAGTGGTTGCAAGTGTGACGGCTGCGAAGCCGATTGCCCCCGTTGTTTGCCGGCTGACAAGTTCGTGCCGATCGCATAGATTTCCACCATGTCATGGCTTTGCATTTTAACCCGACACAAGCCTTCATTAACAACGCTCAACCGGCGCAAACAGGGTGGCTATACCGCGCTTTGTGAACGATGCGCCTGCCCTATCGAGCGGCCGGAGGCCGGCGCCTGGCGCCCGACCGGCCCGATTTATGCACGCGAGGAACGATCATGAAGCTTGTCCAGGCGCGTTCATATGCCAGCGACGAAGACGGCATGCCCCTCCCGACGACTATCTGAGCAGCGATAGCGCAGTGCTCGCGAACCGGCGCGAAATCGTACAAGCTGACGTAAGTCAGAGTTCGAGCGTGAGTCGGTCGCCCACAGCCGGGCGATCGACCACATTGCGACTCCGTGTCATATCGAGGGTCGGGTCCGATCACAGGAGACAAGTTTGCCTTCCACTGTCGCTCAAGACGTCACTGCGCGTTCTCAGGCTGTCGATGCGCGACTTACGCGGGCTGCTATTTTCCTTGTCGTGTCCATGGACGCGGGTGAGAAGCCGGAGACGGCAGTGCGGAATCTTTGCGCCATTCTCTCCTCGCTAGTGCGCGGCGTCGGGTTCCGGGCAGCGGACGGCGGGCTTTCCTGCATCATGGGGATTGGCTCCGACGCCTGGGATCGGCTGTTCGGTTTGCCGCGCCCGAAGGAACTGCACCCCTTCCGTGAAATCCGCGGCGTGCATCACGCACCGTCCACACCAGGCGACCTCCTGTTCCACATTCGCGCCGCGCGGCAGGACCTGTGCTTCGAGATGGCGGCGCAGATCGTGAAGCGACTCGCCGGCGTCGCCTCGGTGACGGACGAGGTGCATGGTTTCCGCTATTTTGACGATCGCGATCTGCTCGGCTTCGTCGATGGCACGGAGAACCCCGTCGAGCAGGCCGCAAGAGACGCCACCATAGTCGGGCCGGAGGATGACCCGGCCTTCTCCGGCGGCAGTTATGTGATCGTCCAGAAATATCTGCACGACCTTGATAAGTGGAACGCCATTCCCGTCGAGCAGCAGGAGCAAATTGTTGGGCGCGAGAAGCTGTCGGACATCGAGCTTGATGAGATCCTCAAGCCGAGCTTCGCGCACAATGTCCTCACCAATATCGAGGAGAATGGCGAACAGTTGCAGATTCTCCGCGACAACATGCCCTTTGGAGATGTCGGCAAGGGCGAGTTCGGTACTTATTTCATCGGCTATGCGCGCTCGCCGACGCGAATCGAGCGGATGCTGGACAATATGTTTATCGGGTTTCCGACCGGCAATTATGATCGTTTGCTCGACGTCAGCCGAGCAGTGACAGGTTCTCTCTATTTCGTGCCGTCAGCCGATTTCCTCGATGCCGTGACACCGGAAGGTCGCGCCCAGGACGCTTGCTCATCTCCAACATAGGCCGCGATCCAGAGTTCGCTCTTCAAATAGCGACACCGCACAGGCAATCTGCCTTACAATGGTAGCGAACAGGCGCTCCAATAGGCGGGTCGATGCCGAGATTGGAGAAGCCAGTGCGTGGCGCGGTTGTTCATCTGCAGTCCAAGAATGTTCCTGGGCGGACCTGTACCGTTCCAAACGGCGTAAATGGCGCTGGACATCGCCTCGGACAGGCAAGGGTTTTTTCTAACCTATCATATCCCTTAGACACGATGCTGGGCGATGGACTCATACGGTCGGGGGCTCCCTCCAGTCAGGTTGAGCCCGCGTAAATTGCAGACGGAAACACCTCTTGAAATGGATTGTGAGCTTTCCTAGCTCTGCTCTGCCGGGCGCCGTGTTCGGGTCCGGTGGGACATAGAGGGCGTCGGCTCTTCTGTACCGGCGCTCCTTGTGCCCAGATCGCTTCTATGGAGGATTTGGATATGAGGACCAATTTCGACTTTGCGCCCTATCGGCGTTCGACGGTCGGGTTTGACCGTCTGTTCAACCTACTCGAGACAGGCGCTCGCGAGCATGACGGCTATCCGCCCTTCGACATCGTCAAGGATGGCGAGGACAGCTACCGCATCACGCTCGCGGTCGCGGGCTTGAACCCCTCGGACATCGAGGTGGTCGCCCAGCAGAACCTGCTGACCGTCACCGGCAAGCGTGCGGAAGATGACGGTCGGGGCGAGTATCTGCACCGCGGCATCGCGGCGCGTGCTTTCGAGCGGCGTTTCCAGCTTGCGGACTTCATCGAGGCGGGCGACGCCCGGTTCGAGAACGGTCTCCTCTCGATCGCGCTGAAGCGGGTCGTGCCCGAGGCCATGAAGCCGCGCAAGATCGCGATCGGCGGCCAGGCTGCCAACGATCGCATCGAGGCGCCAAAGGACGAGGCCCGCGAAGCGGCCTGATCCTAAACGACGGTTTGCCGGTCCTGCCCTTCCGGGGCGGGCCGGCAGGCCACGCCCCACCCCACATCCAGCCAGAAAAGGAGATGACCTCATGGCCATTCGTGATCTCATACTCTGGAGCCGGCAGGAAAACCGGTTCCCGGTCGCGGTCGGCGCAGACCATGCGCGCGAGCCCGAGACCCACCCGCTGCTCTCGCTCCATCGCGAGGTGAACCGCCTGTTCGACGATGTCTTCCGCGGCTTCGGAACGCCGGCTCCCGGCGGGTTCGATCGTGGCCTGTCCTGGCCGCATGTCGAGCTTGGCGAAACCGACGGGGAAATCCGCGTCACCGCCGAACTGCCGGGCCTCGACGAGAAGGACGTCGAGTTCACCGTCGAGGAAGGCGTGCTGACGTTGCGCGGCGAGAAGCGCGCCGAGATCGAGGATAAGGCGCGCGGCTATTCGGAGCGCAACTACGGCCGGTTCGAGCGGCGCATCGCCCTGCCGCGCGGGATCGACCGCGAGCATGTCAGCGCCACTTTCCGGAACGGCGTACTGACGGTCACCCTGCCGAAGACCGAGGCGGCGAACGAGAATGTCCGCCGCATTCCGATCTATGCGAGAGCGGCCTGACGAGTGGCCCGGGACGATCGTCCCGGGTCCTTTTCCAACTTCCGGCCTGACGAGGAGACAGGGGACTCGTCCCGCTAACGCCAATCCGGGATATAAACCGCCTCTCGTGGGCGCGTTGCCGATCGCCTGGTCGCGTGGCTGGAACGAACCGGTGGCGACGCCGTGCGCCGTATCTCGCTCGTGCTGCCGCCCGCCCTGACCTTGGTGATATTCGATGACCTCGAAACTGCTCCATTCCTGAAGTTACAGACAGACACCTCTCCGGGCTGTGCGGTTTGAACGGCGTTAGCCGCGATGCGATGCGGCGTCGAGCACGCTGAGCACCCGATCGATCGCGCCCGCGTTGCTCGCGGCCTTGGGCAGTTCGCGCCGCGCGAAATACTGGAGGCGATCTACGTCGCGCTGGGGCAGGTCGAGTTCGATCGGGGTCGCGCCGAGCCGTTCAGGCGGCACGCCCTGCGCCGCCTTTCCCGATGCCAGGAAATGATCAAGGAGCCGCTTGCGATCGGCGAAGGTCCAGCCCAGCGCCTTGAGTTCTTCCGGCGGGACCGAGAGAAGCGCCAGGGCGAACTCCATGATGTCATCGAAGGCAAGGACGAGGCGCACCGAGCGTCCGCCCCGCCTGCGCCAACGTTCGGCAAGACCGCGTTTCACTTGAACGGGATGATGCCGTCGACCGCGCGCCATTCCCTTGGACCGATCAACCCACCATGGGCGATCCGGACCGAATGAAGCGCAGCCTCGATCTCGCGCCGCCAATGGTCGAGGAAGTCGAACAGCGCTGGGAAGTCCGGTGCCAGATCATATTCCTGCCAGACGAACAGTTGGAGAAGCGAAGGCGCATCGGGCCGGTAATAATGGATTTCGGCCGTGGTGAGGCCGTAGCCCTCCAACTGCTCGATGAACGCACGATCGCTCATTGTAGCGATCGGCCGTCTGCCCGCAGTTGATCGAGCGAGCGCATCGCGGCGAAGATCTCGTCGATCGGGACAGCGCGCTTCACTCCGGGTGGCTTTCGCATCGCCGGCTGGTCCTTTACCGCTGAACGGTCGGACGCCCAGGAGGCGAGAATGGCGCGTTTCACTTCCGGCTCCAGGCTTGGATGATGCGCGACGTCAAAGGGATGCAGGAAACGGGAAAATGGCTGCGACATGGCCTAACTCCTTTCCTTTTGTCGCTCCTTTTCTCAAACGCGGGCTACGCCCGACGCGATCCAAGATTTTGGTACGCCCCTGAGTCGAGTCAAGAGGAAATTTTTTCTCTAAGCCTCTGATAAGGGCGGCATTGGCACCTGGATGCATCGAGTGCCAATTTTTTTCATAAACCCTCTTGAACGGAAAAATCTCCTTTCCTAGTTCACGCAAACCTGCCGTTCTGACGAACGGGAGGGCTATCACAACCTGTTTTGCATCTGGAGGTTTTGCCATGCATTTCCGCCCCTTGCACGACCGTGTGGTCGTCCGCCGCATCGAGGCCGAGGAGAAGACCTCGGGCGGCATCATCATCCCCGATACCGCCAAGGAAAAGCCGCAGGAAGGCGAAGTCGTCGCGGTGGGTCCGGGCTCCCGTGATGATAGCGGCCAACTGGTCGAGTTGTCCGTCAAGGCCGGCGACCGTATCCTGTTCGGCAAATGGTCGGGCACCGAGGTCAAGATCGACGGCGAGGATCTGCTCATCATGAAGGAGAGCGACATCCTCGGCGTGATCGAGACGGTTGCGCAGCTCAAGCAGGCGGCCTGAGCCAGCCTGTACCCCCTCTAACCATCAGGAAGGAATTGAAGAAAGGAGCAGGCAGATGGCTGCCAAGGAAGTGAAGTTTGCGTCCGACGCGCGGGACCGCATGTTGCGCGGCGTGGATACGCTGGCCAACGCGGTGAAGGTGACCCTCGGCCCCAAGGGCCGCAATGTGGTCATCGAAAAGTCGTTCGGGGCTCCCCGCATCACCAAGGACGGTGTGACGGTCGCCAAGGAAATCGAACTCGCCGACAAGTTCGAGAATATGGGCGCGCAGATGCTGCGCGAGGTCGCCAACAAGCAGAACGACAAGGCCGGTGACGGCACGACCACCGCCACCGTACTCGCCCAGGCGATCGTGCGTGAGGGTTCGAAGGCGGTCGCTGCCGGCATGAACCCGATGGACGTGAAGCGTGGCATCGATCTGGCTGTGAGCACCGTGGTCAAGGACCTCGAGAGCCACGCCAAGAAGGTCGGCGCAAATAGCGAGATCGCACAGGTCGCGACCATCTCGGCCAACGGCGATGAGGAAGTGGGCCGTATCCTCGCCGAGGCGATGGAGAAGGTCGGTAACGAAGGCGTGATCACGGTCGAGGAGGCCAAGAGCCTCGAGACCGAGCTCGAGACAGTCGAGGGCATGCAGTTCGACCGCGGCTATCTCTCGCCCTACTTCATTACCAATGCCGAGAAGCTCAAGGTCGAGCTGGATGACCCGTATATCCTGATCCACGAGAAGAAGCTCTCGAACCTGCAGGCGCTCGTACCCCTGCTTGAGAAGGTTGTTCAGTCCGGCCGGCCGCTTTTGATCATCGCCGAGGATGTCGAGGGCGAAGCGCTCGCGACGCTGGTCGTCAATAAGCTGCGCGGTGGCCTCAAGATCGCGGCTGTCAAGGCGCCGGGCTTCGGCGATCGCCGCAAGGCAATGCTCGAGGATATCGCGATCCTGACCGACGGCAATGTCGTCTCCGAGGATCTCGGTATCAAGCTCGAAAATGTCACGATCAACATGCTCGGCCACGCGAAAAAGGTCACGATCGACAAGGACAACACGACCATCATCGACGGCGTGGGTCAGAAGGACGATATCGACGGCCGCGTCGCGCAGCTGCGTCAGCAGATCGAGACCACCTCCTCCGACTATGACCGCGAGAAGCTGCAGGAACGTGTGGCCAAGCTCGCCGGCGGTGTCGCGGTGATCCGGGTCGGCGGCGCGACCGAGGTCGAGGTCAAGGAGAAGAAGGACCGCGTCGACGACGCGCTCCACGCCACCCGCGCAGCGGTCGAGGAAGGCATCCTGCCGGGGGGCGGCGTCGCGCTGCTGCGCGCGATCAAGGCGCTCGATGGCCTGAAGGCCGCCAATGACGACCAGCAGTCCGGTATCGACATCATCCGCCGGGCGCTGCGCGCGCCTGCGCGGCAGATCGCCGAGAATGCCGGCGAAGACGGCGCCTGGATCGTCGGCAAGTTGCTCGAGAGTTCCGACTACAACTGGGGCTTCAATGCCGCCACCGCCGAATATCAGGATCTCGTCCAGGCGGGCGTGATCGATCCGGCCAAGGTCGTGCGCACCGCCCTGCAGGACGCGGCCTCGGTCGCCTCGCTGCTCATCACCACGGAAGCGCTCGTTGCCGAACTGCCCAAGGAGGAGAAGGCCGCGCCGATGCCGGCGATGGACTATTGAAATGAGAAAGGGGAGTCCGGAAACGGACTCCCGGACATTCGGAACTACAGACCAGCCCGTGTCAAATAAGGTCCAATTCCCGCCATTTTTTTAGAATATCGATGCTCGTGCGGTGGACTAGCGCCGACTTTGCCCCAAAAGTCGATCAACTTTGGTGAGGTGGTCAGGGCTGCGTGGCCAACTATTATGCTCTGTTCGTCCGGTGAATTCGATGAAGACCTCTGGCCTCAACCTGGTTCTAGCGGCAAAGACCGTGCCAGAGGGACGGAGAGACACTGATGACAAGGATCGAAAACGGCCCTACCCCGCTCTATGCCTTGAGCAAGGAAGAGATGTCCCGGCTGACCCAGGGTATCGCGCTCGATTTGCTCGCGCGCCCGCTGTCTATTGAACTTGATCCCCAGGACGGCGCGCATGTCCGATTTCATTCGGTTGCGGAGGCCGAGCGCGTCCGATCCTATATCGCGTGAGAGACCGTTGGGCGGGAACGATACGCTCGACGCGACATATCCTATGGGACATGCGGGATATCCGATTTTGATAGCGAGGGCCTCCCCGTCCTAATGACAGGCAGTGATCTCGGCCCTATTCTTCCCACCATGTCCGCTGCTCCCGGTATCGGGCACCGGACACTCGCGCCGGGTTTGCCCTCCCCCTGTTAGTTGGCGATGCCGCCGGGAAATCAGAGCGCCCGGTTTTTCCGGAGAGTGCCAGCGGGTATGTATGGGAACTTGCCATGACTTTGGGGCGCAGGCGACGTATTGAGGTCAGAGTATCGATAGAGAATCTGGTGTGAAGGCAGTCCACGACACCATTGATGGTCCGTTTGCGATAGAGGAAGATATCGCGCTCTATGGCACCATCACCGGCGGCGCCACGCTTTGCAGCGGGAGGCGCTTCATTCTGCATGGCACGATCGCGGGCGATCTGAAGGTGGAAAGAGGCGCACGGGCTATCCTGCATGGTACAGTGGCTGGGCGCATCTATAATGATGGCGGACGCGTCGAATTGTTCGGCATCGCTGATGCAGTCGCGAACAGTTCCGGGGACGCGATAACGATCATCGATCCGGACGCCCTTGTCATGGGGCGCCGGTGAGCGGCTTCGCTATCGAAACGCTCCGCGCTCCCCGACGGATTATCGCTCTGGTCCTGTCGGTCGCTGCCCTGCCCGCGACAAGCGCCTATGCGATGATGCCATCTTGTCAGGCTCCGGTCGGCGAAACTGTTCCCCTGAGCGCGGCATCCCTTTCCGTTGAGGACGTGGGCGGGCGCTATGACACGAGCACGGGATGGCCGCCCCCCGGTGAGCAGCGTGTGGGCGCGCTGCGCTACGCTTGGGGCCTGATGCTGCAAAGTGACGACGCCCGCTTTGCTCGTGTCGATCAGGTCCAGAGCGGCGTGCGTTTGTCGACAAGCGGTTGCTGGCTCGGCGGCGATTTCGTCTGGGGTAAGGATGGCATCGTCACCGGTATCGACAAACCGCGTATTGTCGCTGATCCCTACCGGCCCGGCTATGTGCGACCACAACCCGATCGTCGCGGTATTCCTGTCATTGCCGGTTATCGCTATGTCGCAGCAAGCGAGAGCTTCAGCGCCCTCTACCCCTGGATTGGGCTGTGGGCGGTCGATGGCGACGCGCATCGCACCGGCATCATCGCTTTCAACGATCACGCCCATCTGGTCCTGGCGACGCTTCCCTATCGCCTGGCGACCATCACGACCTTGCCTTCGCCCGACAGCCCATGGACCAGCATCACTGTCACTGGCGCAAGCCTACACGAGCCAACACCATTCCTCCAGTTGATGTGGCGCACGGATATACAGGAGACAAACCCATGACTGACGCTTCCCGGCTCTCGTGGCAGCTCCTGATGGTTGGGCCAGGGATCGACCGCATCACGCCTGATATTCAGGACAAGCTCGCATCGCTCCTCGATCTGCTTCCGGCCACCGCAACGATCAACGTGCAGACCGATGCCGGCTATGTCACCGTGTCGCGCGACTGGCCCAGTCATCGGATGGAAACCGTCGACAGCCTGGTAGACGCGATCGCCGCAGCGCCGGGCATCATTGATATTGCCGTGCCGGAGAGCCGGTGATTCCACGCCCCGCTAATCCGCCCGCCTTCCATATCATCACCGGAGGGCCAGGCTCCGGGAAGACTACGCTGATCGACGCTCTGGCGCTTGAAGGCTTTCATTATATGCCCGAAGCGGGCCGCGCTATCATTCGCGATCAGGTCGCGATCGGAGGCACCGCCCTGCCCTGGTCGGACCGCGCCGCTTTTGCGGAGTTGATGCTGGCCTGGGAATTGCTCTCCTGGCATGAAGCGCATGCTCGTGCAGGCCCGGTAATCTTCGATCGCGGCGTTCCCGATGTGTCGGGCTATCTGCGCGTATCCGGCCTTCCCGTCCCGGCCCATTTGAGCGAGGCGGCAAGGCTGTTCCGCTACCAGCCTCGCGTGTTCATCGCACCGCCCTGGCGCGCGATCTTCATGGCCGACGCGGAGAGAAGGCAGGATTTTGCCGAAGCAGAAGCCACCTATGAGGCCATGGTGGCGGTCTATACCGAACTGGGATACGAACTGATGATGCTTCCCTTTGCTCCAGTCACCGAACGGGCATGCTTTGTGCGCTCCGCGATAGCAGGTGACCTTGACTGACCCCGCCTCCCGCCCCTGGCAGCTTCTCATCGTAGGTCCAGGTATCCGCTTCATCACGCCCGAAGTTGGTAACCAGCTGGTACGCGTGTTCGATCTGTCACCGCAGACGCGGCTCATTGAAATTGAAACCGATGAGGGCGATGTCAGCGTCTCGCGAGTCTGGCCAAGCGAGCACCTGGAAAGGGTCGCAGCGATCGAAGCGGATATCGACGCCATACCCGGTATTCGCCGCATGACGGTGTTTCAGTCAGGCTGACGAAGGCGTCGCTGCACGCTTTGGTCGCATCCCCTCCAATATATTCCAGATATAGGAGTGATATGATTTGGCCATGGGTCCCGGCTGGGAGTAATCTCCGCCATGGTCGCGAGGGCCGTGGAACGCCTTATGCAGTGTAGCGCGACCCAGGCCCCGCCGCGTCTTGGAAGCATGGCGGGGCTTGTCACAGGTGGGGGCGACATGACACAAAGATTCCCGGCAACTATATGCGCCCTCGCCTTGGCAGTCAGCGGCTCCTGTGTCGCGCGGGCCGTACCCGAAACTCCGGAATCACTACTTGGCCCTGCTTGGGCGACGCTGACGATCAAACCGTCATGGCAGGATGAAACTCGGATCGAGTTCGGTACGATCCGGCTCAATCCCGAGACGCGCCAACTCGATTACTGGATGCGGCGCGCGCGGCCGCACCGTGCAGCAAGCCGACAGCATAACCTGTCCGGCGATGCGCAGGTTGATCGGCGAGATGAAGCGGATCGAACCACTCCAGCCCGATCCACCGGGATTTTCCGACAAGGATATTCTCATAGATATTCTCATAACGATGGATGGCACCCTTTTCACGCTGGAGGGGCCCGGCAATTTCAGCGATAGCCATTCGGGCCGGTTCATGATGGAAGCCAATGTCGGCACGCCTCTTGCGCAATGGGCACGGCGCATCGAAGACGCGCTGACCACATGCTGGAAATGATCAAGGGACAGGCAGAGAGATGACGGTCGTTTTCCGGCGAAGCTGGGGATGGCTGGTCCTCGCCACCCTCACAGTTTCGACCATTGGCGACGAAATCACGTTGCTGACGCTCATGTTCCGGACGGCCGATACGGCCTGGCCCTTTGGTGTGCCGGCGCTGCTGATCGCGGAACTGCTCCCGGGTCTCATCACCGCGCCCTGGGCAGGGCGCTTGATCGACCGCCGCGACGCAGCGCATATTCTGATCGCGACGTCTGGGCTGCAGGCCGTAGCGATCGCGCTCATCGCTCATATTCCCTCCCTGACGCTCGTTGGCGCCGCCGTGCTGAGCCTGTTATTCACTGTCAGCAGCGCCGCGACTTTCACGCTGATCCCCGTGTTGGCGAGCGCGCTGGGCATGACGCTGGCACGTGCCAACGGCTTCCTTGAAATGGTTCGCAGCCTTGGCATGCTTGCCGGCCCCATCGCCGGTGGCGTGCTGGTCGGTTGGGTGGGATCGACCAACGCCTTGCTGATCGACGCGGCCAGCTTCATGTTGCTGCTTCTCATTGTGGCGCTCAGCGGGTTGCGCCGCAGGCCGCAGCGGCATGAGGAAGGAGAACGTGCCTTGCTCGCCGACTATCGGCCCCTGCTTGGCAATCGGCGCATCATGATGGCAACGGCTGCGCTCAGTCTGGAAGTTTTCGCGACTGCAGTCGCCGATGTCGCGTTCGTATTTCTGGTGACCATGACGCTGGCAAGAGGGCCAACGGTTTTCGGCATACTGACGGCACTATGGGCCGGTGGAATGCTCGTCGGCGCAGCGCTTTCCGAACGGGTCATTGGCCAACGGCTTGGCCTGGCGGCCTTCGGTACAGCCACGGTGATGGGGGGAACCATGCTGCTCATCGGCCTTGTGCCCGGTGGGCTGGCGATCGTTGCTTTGGCTTTCATCGTCGGCGGCGCGGCAAACAGCGTTCACAATGTCGCAGTGCGGACACTGCTGCAATCCGAAGTTCCGTCTGTCGATCACGGCAAGGTCGCTGCGATCTATGGCGTGGTTACACGAACGGCCGCGATCAGTGGCTATGTGGCTGGAGGTTTTTTCGTTCCGCACGACGCACCCACGGCCTATCTGTTGGGCGGCCTGCTCGGTGTTGGTGCCGGTATCATCGGGTGGCGGATATTCAACGGTCGATGGCTGGAAAGGGCAAGATCGTGACGCGATATGTGGCGCAGTCAGGTGATGTGATCTTGAAGGGCGTCGCAAGCGTCGTCCTGCTTCTTGGCGCGGAGCTCGCGCTGGCGTCAGCGCCTGGCGATATAGTGCCGCAGGGGAACGCGCTGCCGCCCGCAACCTGGCAGGAAAGAAACCATCCCGATATGCCAACCCTGCCGCAGTGCGATCTGGACGGCGCGCGGGCTGTGTACAAAATGGCCGAGCTTCCGGAAACTGTGTCCTCCGAGATCGCTAGGGTCTTCGCCTCTGGTGGAATCTCTGAAGCAGACGGCCCCTTCAACAGTACGGATTTTGTTGATGGTCCGGTGCCACGGCGACGCTTCCTTCGCGGCTATCGTTCGGGAGATTACTGGATCATATGGTTCGAAGTCGGCGGAAACGCGGGCGGTCCGCGAACTATCGCTCTACGTCGTTTCATCCGCGCCCCTGCGTCCTCGCCGGCATTCCAGGCCAGGCCTGGAACGATCTTCGCCGGGGACCTGTGCGCCGCCTCGAAGGCGATCCTGGCCGGGGTCGTTTCTGCCAACGGCGGCTGATATTCCTTTGGCGTGACGCTTATCCCTCGCGCGAGACTTTCTCTCGGCGCTCATGCTTTTCCTGGGCTTCGAGCGTCATCGACGCGATGGGCCGGGCCTCGAGGCGGCGTAGCGAGATGGGTTCGCCGGTCACTTCGCAATATCCATATTCGCCTTCCTCGATCCTCCTGAGCGCAGCGTCGATCTTCGCGATGACCTTGCGCTGGCGATCGCGCGTTCGCAGTTCGATCGACCAATCGGTTTCGTTCGAGGCGCGGTCATTGAGATCCGGTTCGCCGAGCGACTCCATCTGCAGCACGTTAAGCGTCGATTCTGCCTCGTCCAGGATCTGTCTTTTCCAAGCCAGCAAGCGCTGCCGGAAATATTCCAGCTGCCGCGGATTCATGAACTCCTCGTCGGTCGAGGGACGATAGTCCGGAGGCAACTGCAAGCCGGCGCTGGTCATGACAATATCTTCGCCCGCTTATCGGCCTCGTTGATAGCCGTGCGCCGCTCCGTCTCCTGTGCGGCCTGCGCCATTTCTTCCCATCGCTCGGCGCAGCGGACATGCTGCTCACGGCGTTGCGGAAGGCTCTCCTGTTCAGCCGCGATGCGTTCCGCCGCGGCGCGTTCATTGTAGAAATTGGGCGTACTCAACTGTTGAACTCCGGATCCATAAGGCCATGCCTGGTTTGGGGAATGCCATGTCCCTTACCGTTAAATATCTGAATTTCGCCTGAGTAGTGCCTTGACCACACAACGCAGCGACCGGCATGCGATGGCGGTGCGACGATCGCCTGGCCATGCGTGATCGAGGGAATTGATATCGACTTTACTTTGGTGCGACAATGGTCGGGAACGATGCCCCGACCATTTCCGACGCAATGGCGGACACGGAGTATTCCATCAGGACTGAGGGAACCGTATCGCCCCTGCGCTTGATGCAACGCGCTATCCAACCGACTATGCATGATATTTGCAACTCAGCGCGGTCTTCAAATCGCAATTGCGCTCAGTGCCAGTGCTTTGGGAAAAAGCAGCAGACATGCAGCCTGGCCCGCCGCATCGCCGATGAGCTGGTAGGGACCAGCTTCGTCCATAGTATCGTCAAGGAACCAGTTCGCGATAAGGCCGGCAGCCCAGCCCAGCGAGGGCAGAAGCATGACACGCATGACAGGCGCTACCGCGGTAAGCAGCGCCGGCGTGTCGAAGAAGCCGACAGGTGCGCCCAGCATCCAGGATATGATATGTACCGCGAGAGCCACGGCAGCGAAAATCATCTGCGCCGTCAGTACATACTGGACGAAAAGCATCGAATTTTCGTGATAAGCGTAGCGAGCTTGCGCGAACATGGCGGCCTCCCGATCTTTGATCATCATATCGTGGCTGCTGCGCTCTTCCAAGCCACGCAGCAGGGAGGCCGCGTCGAACTGGATTGAAAATACCATCAAAGGACAGAGTTGACGTAGCAGCACGGTCGCAAAGATTGTCGGACTGCTTCGCGGAGATGTTACAGAACTGATATGATCATCGGAGTGGCGGAAGGTTTAGGATATGTGCGTGATCGAGAAAGCGAACTATGGCCATGTTCCAGATCCAGCTTGAAACGAAGCGCCCAAAGGTCGACGTTTTGATCGCAAGCCTGGAAGCTTGGCACATTATCTCTACGCGAACGCGCAACTGCCTCGGGCGGCTGGATAGGGCGGATGATCCGGCATCGACTGTTACCGGCACCCCAATCGAGAAAATGCGCCTGAGCCATTTATCGCGATGCGAGCAAGCGGATATATTTCGTCTGCCCAACCTTGACCGGGTTTGCTATTGCGAGATTGCGGCGGTGATGGACCGCTATGGATGGCATTTCCATGATCGCTGGACTGGCAAGCCGCAATCGCCGGCGCTGGAGCTCCTGGGACCGTCGCTGGCTCGCTATTTGGAGAGGATTTCGCTGGCAGCGGCAGCGCGCGGAGAAAGATTTGCACTCGGTGAGGCGATGCTCCGGCTTTATGATGAAGGCCTGAGCGGACCGGAAATTGGCAAGCGATTTGGAATCACCGGGGCTGCCGCCCACGCCGCCATTCAGAAGACGCGCCGAACCATGGATATTCGTAGCCGTTTGCCTCTCGCGGCAGCTCCGCCGTCTTTTTGAAGCGCCTCCGGCGGGGCATCGACGAGAGGGCGCTGCTATGAAGGACAAGCACTAGGCAGGATATGGAGATCGCTGCTGTTGCACCTTTCTGCGCAATCTACCAATTTCGGCATCCGGTCTCCAGCAGGGGCACAAATGGGCTCGGAAAAATCAGATCTTTTTGGCTGCTTCAACATAGCGAATGGCGTCTTGCACGGTGTTGATCCCCTCGGCATCCGCGTCAGCGATCTCGATGCCGAACTCGTCTTCAAAGGCCATCACTAATTCCACGACATCCAGACTGTCTCCACCCAGATCTTCGAGAAAGCTGGCCTCTGGCGTCACCTGATCGGGATAAACCCCCATATGCTCGATGACGATCTTGATTACGCGGTCAGATACTTCGCTCATATGCCCTCCAAATGTGATCCCGATGTAGTTGCGCGCCTTTTGCCCTCCCCTATTCGTTCCCAGCCACGATCATGTGATCAGCGCTTGCGCACAAATTCCGCGCGCAACACTAGTCCCCTGATGCCATCATATCGACAATCGATCTCTTGCGGGTCGCCAGTCAGGCGGATCGATTTGATCACGGTCCCGCGCTTGAGGGTCTGGTTAGCGCCCCTCACGGTCAAATCCTTGGTGAGCGTAACGCTGTCTCCATCCGTCAGCAAATTGCCGACGGCATCGCGCACCTCGACCTCACCGGTCTCAGCGTTCGGGTGCGCTAGATCGGCAGCGCTCATCCATTCGCCGCTCGCCTCATCATAGACGTAGTCGTCACTGTCGTGGATCATTTGCTCGCTTCCTTATCTATCCTGGTCGCGGATGGGGCGATTTCCCGCAGACGCACACCGCGTCCCCTACCCTGACTGGGCGCATCTTCGCCGATCAGTTCAACGCCGCCCCGCTCCAAAGCGGAAATGACCCGGACGAGAGTGTCGACGACACCTCGAACCTGTCCATCGGACGCTTCCATCCGCTGGATTGTCGGCAGTGACACGCCTGCCAGCCGGGCCAATTCCTTCTGATCGATCCCGAGCAGGGCACGCGCTGCCCTCATCTGCTGTGACGTAATCATATGCCCTTATGATGTACAAAACATCATAGTTCAACCTTACCGACGCAATTTGGATGTGCTAAGAATTGTTTTTTTGATGTGCGAGGTGGCCTTGGCAACGAGTAGCGATTCCGATGGCGGGCCCCTTCCAAGGGGATCGGCCATGGACTTGGCAACAGATAGCGAACCCGTTCACCGCATGCTCAAGCGGCTCCCGCAATGGCTTCGCGCCGATTTGGCCTCCTCGGACCCTTCGCAGCGAGAGCGGGCAGAAGATGCGTTGTTCGCCATGATAACGGCCTGCCTCTTACCGGCAGACCGGCTCAACAATGGATAGATCTCATGAAATTGCGACGGCATTTCAGCGGATATCTCGAGCTTCAAAATATGAAGTTGCAGGATTTCGTTCGTCGGGGATTGGCCAATCGCTCATTGTCCCTTGAGGATGCGACACGCCTGGCTCGCGTGGAAGCTTTGAACGTAAAGGAAATGGCGCGATGGGATAGGGATCTTCGGACCGCCGGCAATGATGCGTCGCCGTCACCGGACGGCAATAGATGAACCGGTATGATCGAAAGATATGGGGGCTGGCAGCATGCTTCGCAGCACTAGCGGGATATGTTGACGCGCTCGGTTTTCTCTATCTCGGCGGCTTCTTTGTATCATTCATGAGCGGCAATTCTACGCGGCTTGCCGTCGGATTGAGCACTCACTTTTCGGATGCGACCACTGCCGCTGGATTAATAGCCTCGTTCGTGGTCGGCGTGATGCTGGGATCGCTATGTGGCCGGATCGTACAACGCTCAAGACATAGTGCGCTTATGTATCTCATCGCTGCCATGCTCGTGATCGCAGCGTTGCTTGCAATCATGGGCGCGAACTGGGCAGCGGCAGCGGCGATGGCCATGGCAATGGGCGCGGAAAATGCACTGTTCGAGCGGGATGGCGAAGTGTAGATCGGGCTCACCTATATGACGGGGACACTGGTCAAATTCGGGCAGCGGCTGCTTTCCGCCCTCATGGGCGGAGACCGCTTTGGATGGTTGCCCTATCTGATGCTCTGGCTTGGCCTGGTGACAGGTGCGGTCCTCGGTGCCGCGAGCTATCAGCTTGTTGGACACTACGCGATTTTGGCCGCTGCCGTTGCCGCGCTACTGCTGGCCTTCCGGCTTCATCATCGCCGTGTCGCGCTTGCGGCGTCGATGACGGGAGTCGGAAAATGACCGATGCGCCAGCATCTGCTACCGATGTCGATCTTGAATTGCTGCATGACCTGCTCTTCGGCTTGCGCCTCGAATGTGCAGATTCAGGTTCGAGGGTTCCAGATCGATACAAAACGGCTCAGGACGTCCCGGTCATGCTCGACGCCCCGTTCGGTCCCGCTGGACCTATGGTGCTTCGCTTTGGTGATGTGCTTTCTCTGCTGTTCGGCTGGTCAACCATTCAGAGCGCTATGAGGCTAAGCAAGCCTGATCATCTCCTATTCGACTATACTCGCATGATGATGGGTTTCAGGCTGTTTTCATCCGATCCAACACGGATCGAAATGATTGGGCTGGGTGGCGGGTCGCTCGCCAAAGCCTGCTATCGCGACCTACCAAATACCGACATAACGGTGATCGAGATCGATCCGCAGGTGATCAGCTTACGGGAGCAATTTCATATACCGCCAGACGATCATCGTTTCCGCGTAATATGCACCGATGGCGTCGACTATGTGGCCACGGCACCGGAACGCCCGGACGTTCTGCTTATCGACGGCTTCGATAACAAAGGCCTTCCAGCGGCTCTGAGCGAACAAGCCTTTTATGATAGCTGCCGTGCTCGCCTCGGTTCGCACGGTCTGCTGGTTGCCAACATGTGCGATAACGCCAGAGCATTTCCCACGCTGGTTCGCCGCATCGCCGCGAGCTTTGATGGACGGGCAATCGCAATCCCCGCCGAACAGCGGGGCAATCGTGTCGTGTTTGCCTGTGCCGACCCCGCCTTTCCTCCCACCTTTGATGCAGTCCGGCACGCCGCGCAGGATCTGCCATTGCGGGACCCAATTGATTACTCGATAAAGTTGCGACGGATCATGCCAGCTCTGCGCCGTTGGCAGGCTCTTCACGTATCTCCGGCGAACAGCCTCTGATGGCCTCGGAATTTGGTCACACTGTCAGTTAATGTTAGTTTCGCCCGCGAAGGAGACCGATATGACCCGTGTCGCTCTATATGCTCGCTATTCCGACGACAAGCAGAGCCCTGCGTCCATCGAAGATCAGTTCCTGATCTGCCGCGAACAGGCCAAGCGGGAGGGTTGGCGCATTGTCTCGAGTTATAAGGATGCCGCGATCTCCGGCGCGAGCGTCATACTGCGTCCCGGCATTCAGGCGCTGCTTCAGGATGCACAGATGGGCCGCTTCGATGTGCTGCTGGCCGAAGCGCTGGACCGTGTCTCACGCGACCAAGCCGACGTGGCGACGCTGTACAAGAACCTTCAGTTCGCAGGCGTAAAGATCGTGACGCTGGCCGAGGGCGAAGTTTCAGAACTACATGTCGGTCTCAAGGGCACGATGAACGCCCTTTTCCTCAAGGATCTTGCAAAGAAGACCCATCGGGGTCTTCGCGGTCGCGTGGAAAAGGGCAAGTCCGGCGGTGGCCTCTGTTATGGCTATGATATCGTGCGCCGCTTCTCCAGTGAGGGCGAGGCGGTTCATGGGGAGCGCACGATCAATGACGCTGAAGCGGAAGTCGTGCGTCAGGTGTTCCGGCAGTTCGCGAGTGGGCTCAGCCCGCATGCAGTTGCCTGCCGCCTCAATGAAGCGGGGATTGCCGCACCGACCGGGAAGCTTTGGACATCGACCACGATCCGGGGGCACTCAAAGCGCGGCACGGGTTTGATCAATAATGAGCTCTATATCGGTAAGCTGGTCTGGAACCGCCTTCGCTATCTAAAGAATCCTCAGACCGGCAAGCGTGTCTCGCGCATCAATCCGCAGGCCGAGTGGATCGTTACCGAAGTGCCTCATCTGCGGATCCTGGATGACGAACTCTGGCAGGCCGCAAAAGCGCGACAGGAAGATATCGCGATCCAGTATGCCGGCGTCATCGAAGCGACGCGCTCGGCCCACAACGCAATGAACCGGACTCATCGCCCGAGGAGCCTGCTGTCCGGCCTCGTTTATTGCGGATGCTGCGGCGGGTCTTATACCCTTCGCGGGCAGGGGCGGTTTGCCTGTTCGAACCATATCGACACAAGAAGCTGTTCCAACGGGCATAGCATTGCACGCGAGAAGTTGGAGGCGCGTGTTCTCGATGGTCTACGTGACCGCTTGATGAGTGCCGAGGTCGCTGCCGAAGCCATTCGCACCTGCGTCGAGGAAACCAATCGTTTCAATCGCCAGCGTCGCGCCACAGACATCGCAGATCGGGCCGAGCTCGACAAGGTCCTGAAGGCCATCAAAGGGCTGGTGACACTCGCTACGGAAGGCAAGGGGACGCGCTCGCTCGTCGATCAACTGCTTGAATTGGAGGCGCAGGAAGATGCCATCCGTGCCCGGCTCGCCGCAGCGCCCGCTGATGTACCGGACATCCACCCGAATATCTCGGAGATTTACCGCCGCAAGGTTGTTCGGTTTGCGGAAGCGCTGGCGCATCCGGAGGAGCGTCAGGAAGCGGCCGACGCGCTGCGCGCTCTCATCGAGCGCATCGTTCTGACGCCGGGCGACAAGCGTGGAGAGGTCAACGCCATGCTTCACGGCGAGTTTGGCACGATCCTCGAATGGCTGGAACGGCGGAATTCCGCCAATGCCGACAGCGCCCCCGATGCTTTCGCATCAGGGGGGCCTGGTATGTCGGTTTCTGTGGTTGCGGGAGTAGGATTTGAACCTACGACCTTCAGGTTATGAGCCTGACGAGCTACCGGGCTGCTCCATCCCGCGACACTGGGCGATTATGTG
>NZ_JACIEU010000029.1 GCF_014197035.1 Sphingobium scionense
ACCGCAAGTTCGCCGCCTAACATCAACCCCCTGACGAGGTCCGCACTCCGCTAATCTACGCCGCGAGTTGTGCCGAATGTTCTGACGACGGACAGTCCTTTGCCGAAATCGGTGGTGCTTTGCTTGGAGCGCAGGACGATGGCACGGCCCTGGACGGGATAATCGCCACCGGGCCTGGCTGGGAACGGTTCAGAACCCTTGTCGCCACGGCCTCCGCGCTGACCAACGTGCTCGCGGCCGACCCGCTCAGCCGTGTGCTGGACGGCTATCACCGTTTCCGCCTCTACGCGCCCAGGATGCTGCGCCTGCTCGACATGCAGGCGGCGCCGATCGCCACGCCTCTTCTGGCGGCCGTTGCGATGCTGCGTAACGGGATCAAGGTCGATCCGCCGGTGGATTTTCTACGTCCCAACTCGAAATGGCATCGTCATCTTCGCGCTGAGCCCAGCGGCGACCACCGGCTTTGGGAAATCGCGGTGCTGTTCCACATCCGCGACGCCTTCCGGTCCGGTGACATATGGTTGGCGGGATCGCGCCGCTATGGCGACCTCAAGCAGCTTCTGGTCCCGCCACAGGCGATAGAGCAGACCGCGCGGCTCGCCGTGCCGCTGCGACCCGGCGAATGGCTGGCCGAGCGCAGGGCTCGACTGGATACACGGCTGAAGGAGTTTGGCCGCGCGGCGCGAACCGGCACGATCCCAGGCGGCATCATCGAGAACGGCAAGCTGCACATCGACAAGCTGAGGGCCGACACGCCCGAAGGGGCCGAGGATCTCGTGCTCGATCTCTATCAACAGCTCCCGCCCGCGAGGATCACCGATCTGTTGCTGGAAGTCGATGAGCGAACCGGATTTTCCGAGGCGTTCACGCATCTGCGCACCGGCGCGCCCTGCAGCGACCGGATCGGCCTGATGAACGTGTTGCTGGCGGAAGGCGTCAATCTCGGTTTGCGCAAGATGGCGGCGGCGACCAACACGCACAGCTTCTGGGAATTGCTGCGGATCGCGCGCTGGCATGTCGAAGGCAGCGCCTATGATCGGGCGCTCGCCATGATCGTGGAGGCCCACGCCGCCCTGCCCATGGCCGCCTTCTGGGGACAAGGGCAATCGGCATCCAGCGACGGGCAGTTCTTCCTTGCTACCGAGCAGGGCGAGGCGATGAATCTGATCAACGCGAAATATGGCAACGTCCCGGGCCTCAAGGGATACAGCCATGTGTCCGATCAATATGCGCCGTTCGCAACCCAGGTGATCCCGGCAACGGTCAGCGAGGCTCCCTATATCCTGGACGGGCTGCTCATGAATGACGCGGGCCGCCGCGTTCGCCAGCATTTTGCCGACACGGGCGGCTTCACCGATCATGTGTTCGCCGCCTGCGCCTTGCTCGGCTACAGGTTCGCCCCCCGTATCCGCGATCTCCCTCAGAAAAGGCTCTATGCCTTCACGCCCAACGCGACGCCGGCCAATGTGCGAGCGCTGGTCGGAGGTAAGATCAATGAACCGCTCATCGAGCGCAACTGGCCCGACATCCTGCGCATCATGGCGACGATCGCAGCGGGGATCGTCGCCCCCAGCCAGATTCTTCGCAAGCTCGCCTCTTACCCGCGCCAGAATGAGCTGGCCCTCGCATTGCGAGAGGTGGGCCGCATCGAGCGAACCCTGTTCATGATCGACTGGATTCTTGATGCCGGCCTCCAGCGCCAGGCTCAGATCGGCCTCAACAAGGGTGAGGCCCACCACGCCCTAAAGCGCGCCATCAGCTTCCACCGCCGAGGTGAAATCCGGGATCGATCCGGCGAAGGCCAGCACTATCGCATCGCCGGAATGAACCTGCTCGCCGCCATCATCATATTCTGGAACACCATGAAGCTCGGCGAGGTCGTCAATACCCGGGCCGCCAGCGGTACCCATATCGCGCCTGATCTACTCGCCCACGTCTCGCCGTTGGGATGGGAACACATCAATCTAACCGGGGAATATCGCTGGCCCAAATCCTTAGCGTAGGATTCCGCCCCCTCCCGCAAACGCCCCCTACGATTGAGAAGCGCGGCGGAATCTCTTAGATTGATCGCTGGAGGCTTTGTTCGCGGAGACGCGCACATTGCCTTCTTTTCGTTTTAGGAAGCGCTGCCCTAAGCGACAGAAGCCAGAGCTTTGACAATGCGGCATTCCGCGATGGAGCCGACCATGTATCTTGATCCTATCGGTGCAGACACGCGATGATGGCGGTCACGACGGCGGTGGTTTCCGCGACGTCGCGCACCCTCACTGTGTCGAGGCCGATTTCAGCAGCGGGATAGTCATTCCCACCGGGGAATATCGCATCCCCAATGAACAGCATCCCGTCGAGCGGGACACCGCTCTCGGCACTCAGGCGCTTCAGGCCATAGCCCTTGTCGATCCCTGCTCTGGTCACGTCGATCGATGTCGTGCCACCGAGATTGATCGAGAGCTCCGGCAGCTTCGCGCGCAACGTGGCCTGCAACGCGGTCCTCTTCTTTCGGTCAGGATCCCACGCTTCCTTTTCCTTCAGCGGCGCTGCCTGCCCCAGGCCCGAAAAGGTGATCTGGCTGCCCCGGTCCTCGATCCGTTCGCCCCAGATACGTTCGTCGGCGAGACCGGCATCGGTCAGCGCCTGATCGAAGGCCGTGCGGATCTTCGCCTTCTCCGCGTCGTCGAACAGTTCGGCATAGACCGCGCGCCAAGCGCCATTGATGAACCGATAGAGTTTCGTGCCTGTGGTCGGCATCAACCAGAGACGGTCGAGCGCGACGCCGGCAGGAAGGCGCGAGGCGATCTGCTTTTCGAACTGCGGCCAGTCCCCGCCCGAGATCACCGCCACATCCGTGATGGCGAGCAATCGGGCGAGGATTGCGGCCATATCCTCCGATAACGGCCGCTTGCTCTCGGCAAGCGTGCCGTCGAGGTCGAAGGCGATCAGCCACTTCATGCCGCCTTCCCTGCCGGATCGCGGTAGGCGAGCAGCCTGAGCGCATTGATGACGACGAGCAGCGTCGATCCCTCATGAACCGCCACCGCTGGCCCAATGCCGAGGCCGAGGATGGTAGCAGGCACCAGGAAGGCGACGACACCCAGGCTGACGAAGACGTTCTGCCGGATGATTCCACGGGTATGGCGGCTAAGACCGACTGCGAATGGCAGGTGCGCCAGATCGTCGGCCATCAGCGCCACGTCGGCTGTCTCCAGCGCAACGTCCGACCCCGCCGCGCCCATCGCGATGCCGACCGTGGCGCTTGCCATCGCCGGCGCATCGTTCACGCCGTCGCCCACCATCGCGACCTTGTCTTCGCCGGCGAGCTTCTTGATCGCGGCAACCTTGTCTTCGGGCATGAGGTCGCCCCACGCTTCGTCGATCCCGACTTCGTCGGCGATCGCTTCGGCGACTTTCTGGTGATCGCCGGAGATCATTATCATCCGCGACACGCCCATCTCGTGCAGCCGACGCAACGCGGTCTTGGCAGCTTCGCGAGGCGTGTCCATCAGGCCGATCGCGCCCAGGTCGCGGTCCCCCTTGCGGACCACCATTGTCGTGCGGCCGTTCTCGCGCAGCTTCGCGATTGCGTCCTGCGCGCCCTGCCCCAGCGCCGGAATGCCCTTACTTCCGAACATCTCGGCCTTGCCGATCCACACCGTCTCGCCATCCACGCTCGCGGTGACGCCCCGACCGGTCAGGCTCTTGAGGTCGCCGGCAGTCGGCACGGCACGATCGTTCAGACGTTCGCGGCCGTCCTTGACGATCGCTTGGGCCAGGGGATGGTCGCTCAACGCTTCGACGGCGACAGCCAGCGCCAGCAACTCGCCTTCATCGGCGCCATCGACGGGCACGACATCAGTGATGCGCGGACGACCTTCGGTCAGCGTGCCCGTCTTGTCGAAAGCGATCGCTTTGAGCGACCCGAGGTTTTCGAGCGGTGCACCGCCCTTCACGAGCACGCCGCCCCGCGCTGCACGGGCAACGCCCGACAGGACCGCGCTCGGCGTTGCGATCGCGAGCGCGCACGGGCTTGCCGCCACCAGCACCGCCATCGCGCGATAGAAGCTGTCGCGGAACGGCTCGTCGACGACCACCCATGCGAACAGCAGGAGCACTGACAGGACCAGGACGGCGGGCACGAAGATCCGTTCGAACCGGTCGGTGAAGCGCTGCGTCGGCGACTTCTGCGTCTCCGCTTCGCTCACCATCTTCACGACCTTGGCAAGCGCGCTTTCATTGGAACGGCGTGTCACCTCGATCTCGATCGCGCCGCCGCCGTTGATCGTACCCGCAAAAACCCGGCTTTCCGCGTCGACTGCATCGGGCTTGGCGCGTGCCGCTGCGGCATCTGCGACCGGCACCTTGTCGACCGGGATGCTTTCACCCGTGACCGGGGCCTGGTTGATCGCGCTGGTGCCCTTGATGACGAAGCCGTCGGCAGGCAGGCGCTCGTTCGGGCGGACGATGGCAATGTCCCCGACGACCATCTGCTCGACCGGGATTTCGCTGGTCTGCCCGCCGCGTCGCACGGTCGCGGTTTCGGGCGCGAGCTTCGCCAGCGCCTCGATCGCCTTCTTGGCGCGGCCCATTGCATAATGCTCAAGCGCATGGCCGAGGCTGAACAGGAACAGCAGCAGCGCACCTTCGGCCCATGCGCCCAGCGCAGCGGCGCCGGCCGCAGCGACCAACATCAGCGTGTCGATCTCGAACTTCTTCATCCGGAGGTTGTCGATCGCCTCGCGCAGCGTGAAGAATCCGCCGAAGAAATAGGCTGCGATATAGCAGGCGGTCGGCAGCCATTCGGGCGCGCCAGCGACCAGCCTCTCGATCGCGTAGCCGATCCCCAGCAGCGCGCCACAGGCGAGCGCGAAGATCAGCTCGGTATTGGGGCCGAGAAATTCGGCGTGGCTATGGTCGTGGCCATCGCCGGGGCCGTGCTTCTCTTCGCCCGCGCCGTGGCCCCCGGGGCCGTGGTCGTGGCCGGCATGTTCATCGGCAGCGACCCGCTTGCCCACCCTCACCTTCAGCTTGCGAAGCGCAGCGCGCACCTCCTCTTCGGTGGTTTCGCGGCGATCATATTCGACCCGGACAGACCCGCTGGTGCTGGCGCTTGCCTGGACCACGCCGGGCAAGGCGCACAGCGCATCGCTGACCGTGCGCGCCCGACGTTCGTGGTTGATCCCCGTCACCTGCCAGATCGCATGGCCGTAGCGCTCGGTGATTTCGGCACCTGCGGCGCGCACCATTTCGCGCAACCGTGGCAGCGGCAGCTTGGCGGCATCGAAATGGATGCACAGCGCCGCTGGCGTGTTGCCGTCGAGACAGATCACATGCGCCCGCTCGACACCTTCGCGCTTTGACAGGGTTGATACGAGACGGTCCAGGCAGGCATCGGCCGCGTCAGGAAGGTCCGGCAACAACACTGGAATGTCGAGTTCGAGCTTGTCGTTCATGACGACCTCCTTTCGCTTTTCTTGGTTTCGGCGCGCGCGTCGCGCAGGATTTCGACACCGCCCTTGATGGCGATGATGGCGGTGGCGAAGCCGACCAGCAGGTCCGGCCAATTGGTACCCAACCACAGCACCAGCACGCCGGCGATCAGGATGCCGCCGTTGGAAATGAAGTCGTTGAAGCTGAAGGTGGTTGCGGCCCGGAGATTGACGTCCGGATCCTTGAGGCGCTGGAGCAGCCGCAGGCAGAGGTAATTCACGACGCCGGCGATCGCGGACATGACCATCATGGTAGGTCCGATGGGCTCGCTGCCCTGCACGTAGCGCCGTCCGACATCGATCAAGATGCCGCCCGCGAAGATCAGCAGCATGACGCCCGAAGCGACCGCGGCGCGTGTCTTCCATGTCTGGCCCCGGGTGAGCGCCACAAGGCTCAGCGCATACACAGCCGTATCGGACAGGTTGTCGACGCCGTTGGCGATCAGCGCGCTCGAGTCCGCGAAGAAGCCGGAAACGAAGAAGCCCGCAGCGATCGCCGCGTTCAGCAGCAGGACGATCCACAGTGTGCGGCGCTCCTGCCCGCCATTGTTGTCGTTGCCCGGGATCATCCCATCATCTCCTCAAGTGTCAGCAGGGCCAGGAAGCCGACGAAAAACATCGAGCTGATGAGCGGGGTGTCGGGTTTCTCGTGCGCCTCGACCAGCAACTCCTCCGTGACGAGGTAGAGCAGCGCCATCAGCCCGAAGCTGAGGAAGCCGGCGATCATCACCGGCGACAGCGCGGCGACCGGCACGGCAGCGAGCGCGCCGATCGGCAGCAGCAGGGCCAATGCCGAGACGATCACGATGATGCGCAAGCGCGAGCGATAGGTTTCCGCCAGCTCGTCGGTCAGCGTCAGTCCCAGAAATAACACTTCCAGAGTGAGCGCGATCGTCAGCAGGAGACCTGCCTTCTCGCCCGCCACGAAAGCGAGGCCGAGCACCAGGCCGTCGACCAGAATGTCGATGCCGATCGCGGCGAGTAGCGCCATCGGCCCCTTGAAGCGGGCCTCAAGAGCCTTGAGCCCCAGCATGGTCGCGACGCCCGCCGCCCCGCCGATCAACGTCGCGCTGGGCGATGCCTCATGCTTGACCTGCGGCAGGATTTCGGTCGCTGCCGCCGCGAACACGACGCCGGCAGCGAGATGCTGTAGGCCCGCCACGAGGCCAGGTTTCAACTTGGTGCGGCTCGCGACAATCGCGCCGAGCACGACCGCCAGCACAGGCGCAAGCGTATAGAGCAGTGCCTGCATTTCCTAGGACTCCTCCGGGGTTCGGTGGCAGACGCGGATCTTCCCGCGTCGCGTGAACGCGATCGATCCGCCCGCCACGACAGCCCGCGAATGGTCGCCGCGAAACTCGTCACCGGTTCGCTGCGCGCGCAGGATCTCGGTCCTGCCCTTCGGCAGCCAGGTGACGGCCATTTTCAAGCCGTCATCGATGAAGTCGACATCGGCGCGTGTGCCGTCGTCGCAGTACATGATGCGCTGCGCGATTAGTTTCGACGTCAGATGCTTTTCATGCGCCGGCTCGGTAGGCTGGGTCGGCGCTGGATTACACGCCCCTATAACCGCCCCGGAGACGAGAACGACGCCGAGGCGCGCGATCGCCAGACCGGCCCGATTCAGGCCGCACAAGGTTGTCACATTTGAAATCGACGTGTCAGACATCGGTCTCTTCCGACGAAGCGCCCTGTGGCGTTCGAAGGCAGGGCAGTTCATCGCGTGCCTTCCCGCTCGCAGATCCGGGTACGGCCATCGCCTTCCACGATGGTGAGCTGCGACCCCTTGAAGGTCGCGGTGGCTGTTTCGCCGACATATTGCAGGCCCTGCGCTGGCGCGGTCAGCATCATCGGCGGTCCCCCGTTGGAGCGCCGCAAATCGATCTGCAGGCCGTTGTCCTTGTAATCGACGAACAGCGGTTCCCCGTCGGAACAGCGATATCTATGCCGCCCCATTTCCCCGGTCGCCACGGCGCTGTCGGACGAATGGATCTGCTGCTCCGTTGGCGGGGCTGGCGGCTTTCTTTCCGAGCACGCCGCGAGCCCGACAACGAGGATGACGGCGGGCAGCACCCGCTTACAGTGCATCATCATCGCGCCTTCCTCCTGTAGCGGAAGGGGACGCGCTGACGATTGATAGCCCGGGCAGGCTGACCTACCCGCCAGCGGAGATAGGTTGCGAGGCGATCGTCAGATTCGACCATCAGGGATCGCAGGCGGCGCAACATCATCGCCGCGAACGGCAGGGAGAGCGCCCCGCGCAGCGTGCAGCTATGCGTTAGCCTGGTGCCGCCATCGTCCCCCGCCAGCTCGTACCGCTCTTCGAGCGTGAACAGATAGGGGATGCCGCAGGACCAAGCGAAGGCGTGCGGTTTATCGAATCGATCAATCCGTGCTGGCGTCCGAATTGGCCGGGTGATGCCCTGGATCGCAAAGGTGCATTCTGTGTCGCCGAGCCGGGACGGATCATCGAGAAATACGAGCGGACTCCACGCCCGGCGATGATCCGGATCGGTGAGTGCCGACCAGATGCGCAGTGGCCCGCCGTGAAGCATCGAGCTGGTTATGGTGCGAGGCATATCCCCATCTCCCAGAGATGGGCGGGGCGATCGCGGATCGCCCCGCCCATCCATCAGGCCAAGTTGTTCACGAAGGTCTGACCGTGGTCGTCCCCTTCATGCTCCTCATTGTAGTGCTCGGGTTTCTCGATCACTTTCTGCCCGAACCGGGCATAGAGTGTCGGCAGCACGAACAGCGTAAGAAGCGTCGCCGAGATCAGACCGCCGATGACGACCGTCGCCAAAGGCTTTTGAACCTCTGCGCCGGCGCCTTCGCCCAGCGCCATCGGCACGAAGCCGAGGCTGGCGACTAGCGCGGTCATGATGACGGGTCGCAGACGCTGCATCGCGCCAACATGCGCGGCTTCCTCGCGGCTCATCCCTGATCGGATCAGATCTTGGATCGAGC
This sequence comes from Sphingobium scionense, assembly GCF_014197035.1. Taxonomy (GTDB): domain Bacteria; phylum Pseudomonadota; class Alphaproteobacteria; order Sphingomonadales; family Sphingomonadaceae; genus Sphingobium; species Sphingobium scionense. The sequence continues at coordinate 8,451 of NZ_JACIEU010000029.1, forward strand.
TGACCATGACGAGGCCGTTGAGGACCGCGATGCCCGAGAGGGCGATGAAGCCCACTGCCGCCGAGATCGAGAAGTCCATGCCCCGCAGGAACAGCAACAGGACGCCGCCCACCAGCGCGAAAGGCACGCCGGTGAACACGATCGCGGCGTCGCGGACCGATCCCAACGCCCCGTAGAGGAGCAGCAGGATCAAGATGAAGCAAGCCGGAATGACCAGCTTCAGCCGTTCGCTTGCCGATTGGAGGTTCTCGAACTGGCCGCCCCATTCGAGATAGGTGCCGGCAGGCAGCCGGAGTTGGCTGCCGATCGCCGCCTGCGCATCCGCCACGACGGATCCGACGTCGCGGCCACGCACGTTGGCTTGCACCACCACGCGCCGCTTGCCGTTCTCGCGGCTGATCTGGTTCGGACCATCGACCACCTTGATCTCGGCGACGCTGGACAGCGGTACATAGCCGCCGCCTGCCACCGGCACCTGCACCTGTTGGAGCAGGCCGATGTCGGCACGCTGCGCCTCCGACAGGCGGATCACCACGGGGAAGCGACGGTCGCCCTCGAAGATCTGGCCCGATGTTCGCCCGCCGATCGTCGCAGTCACGGTGTCCTGCACATCCTGAGCCGTAACGCCCAACCGCGCCATCGCGTCGCGGTTGACGCGAATGTCGAGCATGGGAAGACCGGTCGTCTGCTCCACCTTCACGTCCGCTGCGCCTTGCGTTCTGCGCAGCACCGCCGCGATTTGCTCGGCCGTCCGGTTCATCTGGTTGAAGTCGTCCCCGAACACCTTCACCGCGATGTCGCCGCGCACGCCGGCGATCAGCTCGTTGAAGCGCATCTGGATGGGCTGGGTGATCTCGTAGGCATTTCCCGGAATTTTTGCGAGATTTCCCTCGATCCGGCTGACCAGCTCCTCCTTGGGAAGCTCAGGATCCGGCCAATCCTTGCGCGGCTTCAGGATGACGAACATGTCGGTCGCGTTCGGCGGCATCGGGTCGGCCGCCAGCTCGGCGGTGCCCGTCTTGGAATAGACGAATTGCACCTCCGGCTGCTTCGACATCATCCGCTCGATCGGCACCTGCATCGCCTGGCTCTGCTGGACCGACGTTGCCGGAATGCGGAGCGACTGGATCAGCAAATCGCCTTCGTCGAGCTGCGGCAGGAACACCGAGCCGAGCGTAGTGAAAGCAAGCGCCGCCACCACAAGGCTTCCCACACCCGCACCGATCGTCAGCGTCGGGCGCTTCATGGCCCGGTCGAGACCGGGTTCGTAGCGCTTCTTCAGCCACGTGATGATGCGGCCGTCCTTCTCCTCGACCTTCTTCGACAGCCAGATCGCAATCATCGCCGGCACGAAGGTGAGAGAGAGGATGAAGGCGAAGGCGAGCGCGATGATGACGGTCAGCGCCATCGGTCCGAACGTTTTACCCTCCACGCCGGTCAGCGTGAGCAGCGGTACGTAGACGAGGATGATGATTGCCTGCCCGTACACAGAGGGACGGATCATCTCACGCGCAGCGGCTGCCACGGTCGCGAGCCGTTCCTTGACGCTGAGCAATCGGCCTTCATGATGCTGTTGCTCGGCAAGCCGGCGCAGCGCGTTTTCGACAATGATGACGGCGCCGTCGACGATCAGACCGAAGTCCAAAGCCCCAAGGCTCATCAGATTGGCCGAGACCCCAGCGCGCAGCATACCAAAGCCTGTCAGCATCATGGTGATCGGGATGACCAACGCCGCGATCAGGGCCGCACGGAAGTTGCCGAGCAGCAGGAAGAGCACGACGATGACCAGCACCGCGCCTTCGGACAGGTTTTTCGCGACCGTCTTGATCGTCGAATTGACCAGCTCGGTGCGGTTCAGCACCGGCTGAATTACGACGTCAGGAGGCAGCGAAGCGTTGATCGTCTTCAGTTTCTCAGCGACCGCGGTCGACACGATGCGGCTGTTCTCGCCGATCCGCATGATCGCCGTGCCGACGACGACTTCGGTACCGTTCTCCGATGCCGAACCCATGCGGATCGCCTGACCCGTCTTCACAGTCGCAACTTGTTCGACCGTGATCGGCACGCCGTTACGTGTCGCGATCACGGTCCTGGCCAACTCGCTGGCATTGCGAACGAGCGCATCCGAGCGAACAGCCAGACCTTCGCCATTGCGATTGACGAAGCCACCGCCGACGCTGGTGTTATTGCGCTCCAGCGCATTTCCCAGGTCCGTCAGCGTGATGCCGAGCGAGGCCAGCTTCTGCACGTCGGGCACGACGAGGAACTGCTTGGCGTAACCGCCAATCGAGTCGACACCGGCGAGGCCCGGTGTGGTCTTCAGAAGCGGCGTCACGATCCAGTCCTGCGCGGTGCGCAGGTAGGTCGCCTTGTCCTCTTCGGTCGTCAGTCGCTCGCCCTCTGGCGTGATGTAGCTGCCATCGGGCTGTTGGCCCGGTTCACCGGGCTTGTGCTTGTCGTCCTCGCGATGATCGAGACGAACGGTGTACATGTACACCTCGCCCAGGCCTGTCGCGATCGGACCCATTTCAGGGTTCACGCCGTCGGGCAGATTCTCTTGCACGCCCCGCAGACGCTCGCCCACCTGCTGGCGGGCGAAATAGATGTCCGTCGCGTCCGAAAAGACCGCCGTGATCTGCGCGAAGCCGTTGCGGCTCAACGAGCGCGTATATTCCAGGCCGGGGGTGCCGGCGAGCGCGGTTTCGATTGGAAACGACACCTGCTTCTCGACCAGCTCGGGCGAGAGGGCAGGCGCGCGGACGTTGATCTGGACCTGATTGTTGGTGATGTCCGGCACCGCGTCGATCGGTAGCCGGTAGAGGGAAAAGGCGCCGATGGCGGCGACGATGACGGTGAGGAGCAGGACTAGCCAGCGCTTCTCGACCGCCCAGGTTACGATACGGGCGATCATGGCTTAATCCTCGTGGCTCGCTTCGCCCTTGCCGATCTCGGCCTTGAGCGTGAAACTTCCGGTGGTGGCGATCTGTTCGTTGCCGGTCAGGCCCGACCGGACGATCACCGTGTCGCCCGACGCATCGCCGAGCTGGACCGGGGTCGCCTTGAAGCCGGTGGGCGTGCGCACGAACACGACCGACTTGCCCTCGAAACTCTGGACCGCCGTCGTCGGCACGCGGACCGCCCCGCTCCCGCCGCTGCCCGTGAGCTGCACGGCTGCCGTCACAGGCTCGCCGACCCGCCATTCGCCACCGCGATTGTCGAGGGTGGCGAGCGCAGGCACGAGCCGCGTCTGCGGATCAAGCGCCGGCGACACGAAGGTCACGCGGGCGGTCGCCTGACGGCCTGCCGCCTTCACCAGCACCGTATTGCCGGGACGCACCCGGCCCGCATCCTCGGGCTTGAGATTAAGCGCGATCGACACCTGGCTCAGGTTGGCGATGCGATAGAGTTCGGCATCCGCCGCGACCGTTTGTCCCAGCGTCACGGGGCGCGCAATGATCTGGCCCGAGATCGGCGCGGCAATGCCGAGCCGGTTGAGCCCGCCGCCGCCGACACCCGCCGCCGAAACCATGCTCTGCGCCTGCGTCAGGGCGATCCGCGCCTCCGTCGCCGCTGTGCGGGCGGCGATCAGATCCTGTTCAGGGGAGACTCTCTGCGCGAACAGCCGCTGTTCGCGCGCGAGGTTCGAATTAGCGAGCTGAAGCCGCGCCCGCGCCGCCTCGACCTCGCCCTTGATCTGCGCCGCCTCGCGGCTTTCGATGACCGCAATGGTCTGGCCGCGTCCGACCGATTGGCCGAGGTTACGGGTGAGCGCGACCACGCGTCCCGCAATTGCGGCCGAGACGACCTGCGTTCCCTGTGGGTCGCCCTCGATGATCGCGGGCAGCTCGATCGTCCCGGCCCCGCCGATGATCGGCCGTCCGACCTGGACGCCCGCTGTGGCGATCTGGTCGGCACCCAATGTGACGACGCCTTCACCGGCATGACCGCCTTCAGCACCGCCCTTTTCCGTGCCCGCTGCCGTCTCATTGGCAGCTGCGCCTTCGGCAGTTGCCTCGTTTCCGCCATCCTTGCCGCCGCAGGCAGCCAAGAGCAGGGCGAGCGACGCCGCGCCCGCGAGATAAAAGCTCTTCATCACTGATTCCCCCCATTGGGCGCACGAGCGGTCAGTCGCTCCACTTGCGCGCGGGCATTCTGGTAATTGGCAAGCGCGTCGATCGCGGCGACCCGCGTTTCGGCGAGCGTGCGTTCAGCATCGAGCAATTCGAGCTGGCCGAACTTGCCCTCGCGATAGCCGATCCGCGCGATGCGGGCGGCCTCCTGTGCAGCCGCCAGCGCCGGCCCCGACGCCGCACGAGCCGTCGTTGCGGCATTGGCCGCCTGCGCCTGCGCGTCCGTGATCGCCTGTTCGATGTCGAGCGCGGTCACGCGGCGCTGCGCATCCGCCTGGGTCCGCTGCGCGGTCGCCTGCGCAATCGCGGCGCGACCATTGTTGAACACCGGGATCGGGATCGACACGCTGAACACCGCCGCCATGTCGTTGGTCGCTTCCAGGCGGCGGATCGACGGCCCGACGTTCAGGTCAGGCACGCGATTGGCGCGCGCGAGCCGCACGCCGGCTTCGGCAATGGAGAAATCCGCGTTGGCTGCCGCCAGCGCGAGTGTGCCGGTCGTGTTGACCGGTGCCAACGGCCCATAGACGTTCACACCGGGAAGGCGATCGAGCAGCGTGTCATCGAGCAGGCCGTCGATCGGCCGTCCGATCCGACGCGCCAGATTGGCGCGGGCCGCCTCGGCCAAGCGAAGCTGCCGCTCCACATTGGCGTCGGCATTGATACGCGCGACATCCGCGCGCTGTTGCTCGAGTGGCGATGCCCGCCCTGCCTGCACGCGAACGCTCGCGGCCCGCAGCGCATCGCTGGCGATCCGGGCCTGATCGCGGGCTGTCATTACCCGGCGATCGGCCGCGACCGCTTCGACATAGAGCTGCGTTACCTGAAGCCGGACATCCGCCGCGATGATCGCGGCCTGGATCTCGGCCCGGGACAATTGCGCATTGGCGACCGCGACGCGGGCGCCGCGCTTGCCGCCTAGCTCGATCGGGATCGCAAAGCCGACCGTGGTTTCCGCGCTGCGGACCCCCCGATACGGCCCGGAGCCGATGACATTCTCGACTTGGCCTTGAACCACCGGATTGGGCCGCAAGCCGGCGACTGTGCGACCTGCACGGGCCGCGTCGATTCCAGCTGTCGCCGCTTCCGCAGCAGGGGCCGAACCGCCCGCTGCACTGACCGCTTGGTCAAGCGTGTAGACCGGCGCATCCTGCGCAACAGGCGCGGACGGTCCGACCTGCGCCTGCGCCATCGTGGCGCAAGACGCTGCGGCCAGCATGGCCGCGAGGATACGATTCATGAAAATAGGACTCCTGACGATGATCGACAGGGGCGCGCCAACGCACGCCCAAATCGGACGTCAGGCTTGGGGGGCCTCAAATGGACCATGCCGGTGCGGCCGTCGAGCGACGCAGAGGCGGAGATTGTCGGCTTGGGCACTGTGAGGACGGGGGTATATTCCATCGTCGTGCGCGCAGGCGCGCCGACGTCGTGTCCGTGACAATAATTGTGATGATGCGGGACATTCTTGTCCGAGTCCGATGGCACCTGATCGATGTCACCGGCGGTATGGACCGTGAACTCAACGCCCGCGATGCTTCCCCCCGCCAGATCGGCGGCATGGGCCATGCCGGAGAAGCTGGTCAGGACCAGCATCAGGCATGTCAGGAAAGGCAAAAAGGCTCGCACTAGCTTGCCTCTATCACGGAAGGGTTTTCATGTCATTGCACTAATTCGAACCAAGGGTCACTGAGCCGGAACCCGAGCGGGATCGGTCGCGCCCGTTCCAGGCGAACCCGACCGCAATGGCGACCGCCATCAGGAGTTGCGCCAGCACCGATTGCCAAGTGGGAAACACGCCGAGCATCGACAGCCGTGGCACGTCCGCGAGCGGTGCGATGTTGATAAGGCCGGCTTCCTGGAGCGCGGCGACGCCTTTACCCGCCAGCACGACGGTCAGGACCGCCATGAGCCAGGAGCTATAGCGGAAGAACTGCGCGATCGGCAGCTTGCGACTGTAGCGAAGCATGGCCCAAGCGATCAGGCTGAGCAGTCCAATCGCCGACCCGGCCCCCGCGAGAAGCATCCCGTTGTCACCTTGCGCCGAAAGCGCGGCATAGAACAGGATCGTCTCGAAGACCTCGCGATAAACTACGACGAACGCCAGCCCGAACAGGAACCAGCCCGACCCGCCCGAGAGCGCCCGCGACATCTTCTCGCGAATATAGCGCTGCCACTGATCGGCCTGCGCCTTGCCGTGCATCCAAATCCCGACCGAGAGCAGCACGACCGCGGCGAACAGCGAGCCAAACCCTTCCGTCAGCTCCCGGCTCGCACCGCTGATCCCGATCGCATAGGTGGCGACCGCCCAGGTGATCCCGCCCGCGATGATCGCGCTGACCCAGCCGCCATGCACGTACCGCAGCGCCTCGCCGCGCTCGGCTTTACGCAGGAACGCGATCATGGCGACAACGATGAGCAGGGCTTCGAGCCCTTCACGCAGCAGGATCGTGAACGCGCCCAGGAACGTGGACGCTTCGGTGGCGGCATCAGGCGCGAGCGCCGCTTCCGCATCGTCGAAAAGGCCGCCCAGTACTGCGACCTTCTCCGCGAGATCATCGGGCGACGCGCCCCGGTCGATCGAGGCGCGGAACTCCCCCATCGCGCCCTCGATTCGACCCATCAGCGTCGCGTCGCGCGCGGTGAGTGTTGGCTCGATCGGCTCGAACCCATCGAGATAGGCCGACAGCGCCAGCTCTTTCGCCATGCGCGCATCGCCGCGCCGCGCAGCCGCCACGCTTTCGGCGAGTTTGGCGCGGGCGACCGCGAGCGAGCCGGGAGCCTGTTGTATCACCTGTTCGGGATGACGACGCAGGAACGCGAGCACTGGGTCAGCCTTGGCGTCGCCGATCGCCGCGCCGAGCGCGGCCGGGGTGAGCGCGACCAGGGTTTTCAGGTCCGGAATGCGCCGGCGAAGGGTCGGGTCGGATTTCCAAAGCCGCTCGCCTTCGCGCGCCTGCGCATCCGTGAAGGCGAAGCTCCCGGCTCGGAATGCTAACGCCCAGCGCTGATCGTTGGGCAGATCGGCGAAGCTCTGCATCGCGGTCCCGTCGATGCCTTGCGTCACCACCTGATAGAGCGCGAACACGCTGCGCTGGCGCGCGCGCTCGGCATCGGTGAAAGCAATCGGGGGCGTAGCGAGCTTGGCGGCGTCAGGGCCACGGCCGTTGCCCGTCATCCCGTGGCAGGACGCGCAGGATTGTCGGAACAGGGCATCGCTGGAGACGAGGTTCGGAGCCTTATCGGGCGCGAGCGGCACCGGGTAGGCGCGCAACAGATCGGCCGCGAGCCCGTGCGCCAATGTTGCCACCTGTTCAGTCGGTCCCTTTTCCGCGATCACCGCCTGGAGGTTGGCAGCCCGCTGGATGAGGGCTTGACGCTCCGGCTTCGCCGGCAGGCCCTGAAGCCGTGTCGAGACCGACGCGGCGAACTCCGTCATCTCGGCATATTCCGACGTGCTCTTGATCCGACCGTTGGCGACCGCGCCGCCATAATCGACGGCCATATAGTCGAGCAGCCGCCATGCGGTTTGCACGTCGCCGGGTTCGGCGATTGCCGCAGCAGGGATCAGCAGCGCCGCGAGCGCGGAGAGCAGCCGCAACGAGAGCATTGCCCGGATCAACGCGAGCAGACGCACTACCGCTCTCCCAATTCGCGCCGAGCGCCAGTGACGATTTCATAAGCGGAGTGGAGGAACAGGAGGGCGATGAGGCCGGCGACGGCGAGGTCCGGCCAGGCGCTTCCTGTCCACGCCACCAGACCGGCCGCGGCGATCACCGCCACGTTGGCGAGCGCGTCGTTGCGGCTGAACAGCCAGATCGCGCGAACATTGGCGTCCCCTTCCCGGAAACGCGCAAGCACCAAGGCGGACACGACATTGATCGCGAGCGCGACAACGCCGATTGTGCCCATCAGTTCGGCATCGGGCGCGGTTGCGTTCAGGGCGCGCCAAATCGCGAAACCGATTACGCCCACGCCAAGCGCACCGAGAAACAACCCCTGCGTCAGCGCGACCTTTGCCCTCGCCCGTGCGGACCAGGCAAGCGCGAGAAGACCGATAAGGCTGATCGACCCGTCCCCGAGAAAATCGAGGGAATCCGCTTTCAGCGCTTGGCTATCGGCGATGAACCCGCCGAACAGCTCGGCGACTCCGAAGCCGAGGTTGAGCACCACGACGGTCAGCAGCGCACGGCGATAGGCCGGATCGGTTTGCGCGCGCGCGGGCTCCCCGTGGCACCCGCAGCTTTCGGTAGAAGCATTCATGCGGCCTTCCTTACCACCTCCAGTCGCTGTAGAAGCAAGCGAAATGTGCGACACGTTCGCATAAGCAAGGATGGCATGATGAAGCCGGTGATGATTGGGCAGCTCGCCAGCGAGACCTCGACGAAGGTGACGACGATCCGCTTTTATGAGTCGATCGGGTTGCTCCGATCCGCCCCTCGCACGGCGTCGGGTCGCAGAACCTACGATGCCAGTGACATTGAGCGTTTGCACTTCATCCGCAACGGTCGCCGGCTTGGCTTCTCCGTCGACGAGATCCGTTCGTTGATGGGGCTGGCGCAGAACCCGGACCAGGATTGTGGTGCCGCCTCAGCTATCGCTGCTCAGCACCTCAAGGATGTGGAGGAGAGACTGGCGCAACTCGCGGTGTTGCGGGATGAGTTGGCAATGCTCAGCCAGAGCTGCACCAAGGCGCGCATGGCCGATTGTCGGATCATGAAGGCGATCGGCAAAGGCCACCCTCAAGCCGATCAATAATAATCGGCCAGCCTGAGCTCGCGCACATCACCCGAGGCCATCGTCAGCTTTACGAGGGTGCCAGCAGGCCGGGAGCGCACTTGCCAGAGCTCCCCACGCGTATAGTTCGCATCGATCGAATGGCCGTTCACCGCCACGATCCGGTCGCCGACCGCCCAGCCAGCCTTTTCCGCGGGACTGTTCGCCGCCACATGAACAACGGTGAGCGCCGTTGGTGAGGCTGCGAGGCCAAGGCCGCTACGGTCCTTCAGCATCGGCAGGCGACGACGAGGACCGAGTGGCCGGAGCCACACGAATCCGGCGGTCACGTCGAACACCACGTCGAATTGAGCGATCAGCGGTAGGCCGACATTGCCAACCGTGCTGGTGGAGAGCCAAGCTCTCATCCCGAGTGTGGGGACGTTCGAGACGCCAAGCCCTTCGATGTTGATGTTCTGGATCGTGAAAGCATCGTTGATACGCACACCATCGACGCCGCCGATCGCCGCGGTCGAGACGAGCTTCCCGTTCAACAGCCCTTGATCGCGGGCATAGGCCGACGAGAGCATCAGCGCGGCCGAGCTGCCAAGATCGATCATCAAGGGCACGGGAGGCAAACCCGAGACGGAAGCTCGAATGAACAGCTCCTGCTTGGCACCGCGCCCGAGCGCGACAGCGCGCCAGTCGGGACCGGCGAGAAACGTGCCTGACTTGACGACCGCCATACGCCTTTTCGCGAAATCGAGCGCGATGCAGCTACCCGTGAACATATCGGCACCGAGGAGGATATCGATCGGTCGTCCGAAGGCCGCCGACACTGAACTCAGATCACCAACGACGGCAAAGGGTAAGCGACGGGTTTCGCGGGCGAGCTGTACGTCGATGTCGCGGACCAGCAGCACCGGGGCCTTGGCGCTCAGCCCGCTAATCATGCGCCGCTCACCATCGTTCAAGCCGAGCTTCGCCGCGAGCGCCGTGCTCATGATCGACGCGCCGCTGCCACTGTCGAGCACCGCCCGCACCGGCACTCCGCGCACTTGTGCCGAAACAAGGAGGGTATCACCCGTGCCGACTTCCAGCGGCTCCCATTCGAGGTGAGCGGCACCGAAGTTCCACGAGCCCGCAGACCGGGAAGTCTGTCGCGCGAGCGTTGGAGAACCGAGCACCAAGCCGGTTCCACAGGCCACCAGCCGCGCCACTAATGAGCGTCGAGACATACCGATTGCTTCAACACGGGCCGTCAAAAAGCCACCTCCAGCCCCCCGTCCGCAGGAGAGCAAATTGCGGTTACATGCTCCAGCCACTGGAGGAGCAAGTGCTTTTGGTGCGCCCGAAAATCCTCAGAAGCGCTTGGAGAACTTTAGATGAAGGATGGTGCAGACCGCTTAGATGCCTTCCCGATAACGAACGGTTCCGGGGGACGCTGGGCCGATCGGGACCGCGAACGGTGTAAACGCTCGCGCTAAGTGGCGGCATTCTGATCGCGCTATTTGTCGGCGAGCGTCGCTACGCGGCTACCGGCTTGGTCTCGGCCGATCGCACATAGGCGTAGAGTTTTGGCTTGGAGATGCCGAGCATCGAGCAAATCTTGGCGATCGGCATCGTGTTCTCGTGGTAGAGCCTGACGGGCAGGTCGCGCTTGTCCTTGCCGAGTGCGGCCGGCCGGCCACCCTTCTTGCCGCGAGCGCGGGCTGCGGTGAGACCGGCCTGGGTCCGCTCGCGGATCAGGTTGCGCTCGAACTCCGCCAATGCCCCGAACAGGTGGAAGGTAAGCTTGCCCGACGTGGTGGTCGTGTCGATCGCCTCGTGCAGGCTCAGCAGCCCGACCTTTTCCTCGTCGAGGTAGGTCATCCATCCGATCAGATCACGGAGCGAGCGGCCGAGCCTGTCGAGGCGCCAGACCACCAGTGTGTCGCCGGCGCGAAGCAGCTCCTTCACCTTTTCCAATCCAGGGCGAGCGGCAGTCGCCCCGGAGGCCTTGTCGGTGATGACCTTCTCGCAGCCGGCAGCCTTCAGCGCATCACGCTGGAGGTCCAGGTTCTGCTCGGCGGTCGATACGCGGGCGTAACCGATTTTCATGCGTAGGGCCGGTGGCGCCCCGATCGGGCGCGGTTTGGGAAGAAAGTCGTCATCGGCAGGTCTATGTTGCCCTAGTTTTCTTTACCGGGTAGATTTACGTCGAACAGGCCGGTTTGGCAACGCGAGCGGACTCGCATGGCGATGGGCAGGCAAATCTCCGTTTTCCTTACCTGCGACACGGACCGTCGGCGGTGACGCATCCGGCGCTTGTCCCGCCGCTGGCGATCGAGCGCTACCGCGTCCTTGAACCGCACCTCGCCGATGGCATCCCGCTCGCGGACCTCGCCCGCACCGGCACGCTGAGCGAGCGGACGTTGCAGCGCTGGCTCGGGCGCTACCGTGCCGAAGGACTTGCCGGTCTCGCGCGTCTGCCGCGCAACGATCGGGGCAGGCTGCACCTGCCGGAACATCTGGTCGAACTGACCCGCACTCTCGCCACCAAGCGCCCGCGACCCCCGGTCGCCGCCATTCACCGAAAGGTGCAGGAACTCGCCATCGCGCATGGACACCGAACCCCCAGCTATGCGGCCGTCGCGCGTGTCGTCAGGGCGATACCGGCAAGCCAGATCGCCGCAGCCTCCGATCCGGCCGTCTACCGCGACCAGCACGAGCTAGTGCATCGGCGCGAAGCCGCGACCTCGAACGAGATGTGGCAGGCCGATCATACCGTTCTCGACATTCTCGTGCTCGATGATGCCGGAACCCCGGTGCGTCCTTGGCTGACCGTCATCGTTGACGATCACAGCCGAGCCATCGCCGGTTACTTCCTCAGCCTCGATGCCCCCAGTGCCCTCAACACGGCGCTCGCCTTGCGGCAGGCGATCTGGCGCAAGCCCAATCCCGAATGGATCGTCAGCGGCATTCCCGAACAGCTTTACGTCGACAACGGCTCGGATTTCATCTCCGAGCATATCGAGCAGGCGTGCATCGCCCTCAAAATCCGCCTCATCCATTCGCTGCCGGGGCGTCCTCGCGGGCGCGGCAAGATCGAGCGGCTGTTCCGCACCATCAACGACATGTTCCTGCCCGACCTGCCCGGCCACCTGATCGCGGGCAAGCCGCTGTCGGCGCCAGTGCTCACGCTCGACGAGCTGCGCGCCCGCTTCGAGGCGTTCGTGTGCGGCGTCTATCATCGTCGCCCGCATGGCAGCACCGGCGAACCGCCGATCACGCGCTGGCAGAAGGGCGGGTTCCTGCCCGCAATGCCCGACAGCCTTGAACAGCTCGACATGCTGCTCGTGCACGTGCCCAAGCCCCGTAAAGTGCTGCGCGACGGCATCCGTCTGATGGGCAGGCGCTATGTCGAACCCACGCTCGCGGCCTTCGTCGGCGAGCAGGTCGAGGCGGTCTATGACCCCCGCGACCTGACCGAGATCCACGTCTACCACCAGGGCCGGTTCGTCTGCCGTGCGCTCAGCTCCGAGCACGCTGGGCACCCGTCGTTGCGCGCGATCCAGCGCGCCCGGCGCGGCGCGAAGGAGCGCGACAAGCAGGTGCCTGCCCCCACGGAGACCTTCGATGGCGACCAAGAGGATACGGCTTCCCGGCCCACCACCTACCGAGGGCTCCGGCTCTACGCCGCTGACGATTGAGTTCCTGGTCGAGCAGCCGTTCCTGGCGACCCGCGAACATGCCCGGTTCGTCGAGTTTGCCGAAGCCTGCGCGCACTACCGCTATATCGGCGTGTGTCATGGCCGGCCGGGCGTCGGAAAGACGCGATCGGCGCGCGAGTTTTCCAGCTTCCCCGACCTGGGGGAATATGCCGCGCTCCGTCCCATTGCCGCGCTCCTTGGCGAAAAGGTCGCTCGCTGCCGCGCCGTCTTCTACACCGTGTCGGTCAGCAACACGCCCAATACGATCGACGCGGTGTTGGGCCTCAACCTCATTAAGCTGGGCTATGCCCGGCTGACGGTCGCGGGCGGCTCGCAGGACGAAATCACCCATGACGCCGCCCGCATCGCCTGCCCCCTCGTCATCGTCGACGAGGCCGACCGCCTGACCATAAAGTCGCTCGAACATCTCCGCGACATGGCCGATCGCCACGGCTTCGGGCTGATCCTGATGGGTATGCCGGGCTTGGAGAAGCGCCTCGCCCGCTATGCCCAGCTCTACTCGCGGATCGGCTTCGTCCACGAGTTCAAACCGCTTACCGAGACCGAAATGCGGCTGCTGCTCGCGACCCACGCCGGCGATTTCGGGATCAGCTTCGACCCGGCCCAACTCGACGCGATCGAAGCGCAGGCAGCCGTGATCCGCATCACGCGCGGCAACTTCCGGCTCATGGAGCGCCTGTTCGCGCAGATGCGGCGGATCATGACCCTCAACCGCGTCGAGGAGGTCACCGCTGACATCGTTCAGGCCGCGCGCGATTGCCTCGTCATCGGACCCGGCAACTGACAAATAGCGCGATCAGAACGCCGCCATTTAGCGCGAGCGTTTACACAGGATAAGATCCATACCGTTTCCGGAACCACTTTCTTGTTTCCTCTTCGAAATTGGACTGTGCTGATGAGTTTGAGCGATGGTGGCTTCGCTCATACACTACGCGCTACCAGGCCCCTGCCCGTTTCTTAGGCTTAACGTTGTAGCTCAAGACCCCGGGGGCTCAGCCTCCCTTCTCCGGTTCTTGCCGCTGCGCAAATCCCTCGATCTACCTGCCGCCGTCGTGTGGTCGCACGGCATCATCCAAAGACCTATTTAGGCCGTCATGACTAGCCAATCTTCGCCATAAGGCGCCCCGCCGCCCCCTGCTCTGCCGCGAGATTGCGATTATAAGCGAGCGGCATCCGCGGCGACTTCCACCGCAGCGCGTCCATGATGCCGGCCAAATCCTCCCCGCTGGCGAACAGGTCCTGATTGAGCCCGATCCGCGTCGAGTGCGCACTGATCCCCTTCAGCAACCGCGCCAGATCGTCCGCCGTCAAATCGGGCAGCGCGCCACGGTCGAACGCGCGGCCGATGATCGACCGAAAGATTGGTCCGATCGAGCCCGGGTGCAGCGCCACGGTGCCGATGTCATATTCGACGCGCGCCTTCACCGCCGGCTTGGACAGCGTCTTGCGCAGATCCCACGTCTCCCGGCCCGAGATGCTGTCGATCGGCCGACCGCGCACGGCTGCCCGCGCCTTGTAGCGCCGCACCTGCACCCGCCGGAACAGCGGCCCTGTCGTGATCCCCGCCGCTTCGGTCCACGCCGCGATCGCCGCGACGGTGCGCGGGCTGAGGTAGGCGGTCGCCCCCTCCCCGTCTTGATCGCCCTTATGACGCAGAATCTGCAGCAGCCGCGCTTCGGGATCGATCGCCTCCTCAATATGCTCAATGGCGACCGCCACCAGTTCGGAGGCGCGCAGCCCGGTGTCATAAGCGGCCGATAGCAGCGCCCGATCACGCAGCCCCGGCAGATCCTCGCCACAACTCTCGAGCAGCGCGCGGATGTTGAGCCCCCGCGCCTTGTCGCGCTCGACGTCGCGCACCGGGCCCTTGAACCGCAGCGGCCGCGCCTGCTTCTGCGCAGCCCCCTTCTCGCGGCGCACCGTCTGGAGCCGCAGCTTCACCAGCGGCGCCGGCGTCGGATCCTTGAGCTCGAGCAGCTGGTGGATCTTGGCGATCGACGCCTTGTAGCGGGATAGCGAGGCCGGCCGGCTCCCCTTCCCGGCCCGCGCGTCGAGATAATCGGCCACGGTCTCGGCCGTCGCCGGCAGCGCGATCCGGTTGGTGCGCCGACACCACGCGTCGAACGCTTCGACGTCGGATTTGAGCGCGCGGATGCTGTGGGGCGACGAGGCGCCCTGATAGGCGGCGATCAGCGCCTCGTTGACGGTGATGCGCTCGCCGGCGCGCATCTGCACGATCGTCCACGCAATGTCGGCCGAAGCCCCGACGACCGGCAGGGTCGCCTCAGGCGCCGCCACAACGGTTTTCTGCCCTTCCTGGGCGGTTTCGATAGCCATGACACGCCTAGCTGCTCGGCGGCGCTTGTACCGCACGTTATAAAGGGGTGTCAAATCTGCTTATATGATAACTGCACTTATCGTACGTTCGTGTTTTTGAATATCCGAAGTAACATTTTAATATTGCGCAACATGTAGATAATGATTCATCGAAATACATCTTTGCCAAATCTCACACGAAGATGCGTCGCGACAGAGGTCGAATATTGCCGTTGCCGCCATAAAGTCGGGCTATGATAGACGCCTATCGCCTTCCAATAATCTCCAGTCGAATTCAGCGCCGACAAAAACACCCAGCGCGCTGCCTCAGCATTGAAGCAGGCATCAGAACGCAGCCAATTACGAACCTGACCTTCTGACCTGCCCATGCTCGCCGCGATGCGAGGCACCCACCAACTGTTGATCTGCAGTGGCCCCAGATCGTGCGAACCATTGCTGTTGCGAACTTCCGCGCCGAGCCAACCGGCCTCCTGATCGCGAAGGCCCCACAGCGTCCGTTCGAGCCATGGGTGCCCAAGCGATGCCTTGCGGATGCAGGCACCAATGATGCGCTCCTCTACCATGTTTCGAGACCGTGCAGTCGCCTGGCCTGGCGAGAGCGCAACGCTGACCATAGACGCGAGCATGAGCAGCCAATGCTGAGGCATCAGTCACTTCTCCTTTTTCCTGGCATCGAAACGGCCGGTTCAATGACTTCACTCAGACCTTGTATCGCTTCACCGTTGAGCAGAGCCAGCAGCTCTCGTCCGGAAGTGATCCGGACAGCGCCGGAGTGACTCACAGCCCTTCGGCTTCGAGGCCGGTCCGTCCCGTATGAATGAACAGGCTGCGGCATCCGCGGGACTGGCACAGCGTCTGGAAGGCAACGACATGATCGGGCCGAATAATACCCGCGTAGCGTTTCGCCTGAATCAGCCAGATGGCGCCCTCGATTACGACCTGACCATCGATGCCGCCATCGCCTGTGTAACGATGGTTCCGGGTCACCTTGTGCCCTCGCCTCTCGAGACTCTCGAGCAGCAGTTCCTCGAAGGCGAGTGGATCCATAGCCCGCAGGCGCGCATAGAGAAGCTGCGGCGGTTGGGAACGATCCCGGCCGCGAAGCTGCTCGGCCATGGTTCGCGCCTGCCGCCTTCGCCAGCGATGCCGCACAGGTATGCGGGAACGGCGGACCACAAACGCCAGCCAGAGCAAGGCCGCGGCGGTCAAGACCATCAGCGTAAAATGAGATGTCATCGTTCGACCCCTGGGTAAGGTTCGGGTCGATGCGTGGGCGCGGTTTCCTGTCGTGGCGGTTGCGCTTCCGGTCCGCCTTTCGCAACGCGGGCATGATCGAGGATCCCGCCAAGCAAGCGATCGAGCGCCTGAGACAGACTTCTCGCGCCTTCCGTCAGATGCTCAGCAGGTCCGCGAGGTGGCCTCTCGCGGCGATCGAGCTGCCGCTCCAGCGTCCGGTCGCGGCGCTCAGCGCGTGCTCGTTCCTGATCTGCCGTGAGACCTGTGAGGCGGTGATCCTGTCTTCTTGCGAAGGAACCAACGCTGTCATGCTTGATACGTCCCATCCCCTCCTGCGATGAGGTCTTTTCACCGGAATGGCGCTCCAGTTTGGAGATCAGTCCCTTGACGTCGTTGGTCCACAGCCTCACGCCGTACATGGCGCGGGTTATGGCGGTGTAGAAGTTCTGCGCGTTCACTAGCGGGGATTCGACCGGAGCAAGCACGAACACTCGGGGATAGGTCTTGGACTGCGAGGAATACACGGTTTCCGCGTAGCCATGATCCCAGGTCTTATACCCGGACAGATCCACTTGCTGCACTCGGCCGTCCCGGTCCCAGCGGATCGTCGCCATCGTGCCATCGAGCTTATCGACGGTGCCGCGCTCGGCATTACGCACATCAATCTCGCGGCTGACGAGACGCCACTGGATGCGATCGCCTTGGCTCAGGTCGCGTTCCTCGAGATTGAACACGTTGATATGGCGAGCCGGCGTTTTCTGCGGATCCCAACGGATCGTGCGTCCGCTCTCATCGACAAGCCGAACGACCTGCCGTCCGTTGCTATCCCTTCCCAGCCCGGCGACGCGGTAATCGGCGCCGCGTGCCACGCCAAGCTGCGTGACGTCGCGTTCGAAGCGCACGACCTGCCCGGTCGTATAGAAACGCGCCATGTGCTTCTCGACATCGGTGAAACCGACCGGCGCGAGAATAGACAGACGGCTCTCTTCGGCGGCCAGGCCCCCTTCGCTTCTGAGAGCTTCGCGGATCTTGCTGTTGACGACGAGCCGCGTGGCGTTGTCGAGAACGAGGATGTTCGTACCTGCGCGCGAGCCGGGCTTGAGACGGATCCAGCTTTCCACGACCTGCTCGGCCATCTTCTCGCCGTCCTGCGCCGTGTTGACGCCGTCGAGTTTCGCGAGTGCCTGCGCAAAGTTTCCCGCGCGCGCCTGCGCGACTGCGGTCTTGATGGATCTGGTTTCCTGACGCACCGCTTCCGTCAATTTGACCGTCGGCAGTCCAAGCCGGCGCATCAGCCAGAACGGCTTGCCCTGTTCGATGGCGCCCGTCTGCTTTTCGTCGCCCAGAAGGAGCAGCCTTGCGCCGGTCGCCCTGCTGATCTCGAGGAGCCTGCGCGCCTGCCGGTTGCCGAGTTGCCCGGCTTCATCAAGCACGAGCACGTGGCGATCGGTGATGCCATGCCCCCCGCGGGCGACGAAGCCCGCTACGGTATGCGATGATATACCTGCTTTCTGGCCCAGTTCCGCAGAGGCCGACGAGGTCGGGGCAAGTGCGATCAGCGTCGTGCCCGGCTCGGAAGCTTCGCCAAGAACTCTCACAAGAGTGGATTTGCCGGAGCCGGCGACGCCATGGATCGCGGTAACGCGGTCGCGGGTAAGAGCGGTTTCGACCAATGCGCGCTCCTGCTCCGGATTGAGGCCGGCTCCTTCCAGCGCGGCCAGGACACGGCCGCTGACCGCGATCGGGTGCGCATCACCCAGTCCAAGCGCGATATGCTGGGTCAGCGCGAGTTCCTGTCGCCAGGATCTGCGGCTGGTGCGTCCGCGTGTCAGAATCTGGTCGCCGGTCTGCTCGTGCGTCGGGAGAAGCTTGCGCACGGCTTCATGGTTCTGGATCGCGGGGCGGATATCCTGGAGCCGCACTTCGCCCACATGCGCGGCAAGGCCTGTGCGAATTATATCGCCGAGGTCATTGACTGCTTCCGCTGTCTCCAATTGCCGCAAGCCGAACAGCGCGGCCCTCGCCGCAATGCGGTCTGTAGGCGCACGATGGCCGCCTTCCTCCTCGCGGGCGGCAGCGGCGATCTGTTCGAGCGGGCCGAGAAACTTTCCGGACCGCTGATGCCATTGACCCTTCAGCGTATCGTAGCCGATCTTCACCTTGGCACTGCGCGTGGCATAGAAGGACGCACGCTGCGCCTTCTGGCCGACCAGACCATGTTCGCGGGCATGTTCCTCGATCTGCTCCGCGCGCCGTGAGAAAGTCTCCATCAGTTCCTTCGGCACGCCGCGCATTTCGAAAAGGCCCGTGCGAGGATCGAAGTCGATCCGGTAGCCCGCCTCGCGCAGGCCGAATGCGAGCGCATTGCGATAGATCTGTCCGGCGACGCGCTGCTCCCCGTACATGACCCGGCTTTCCAGGCTGACCATTGGATCGCCGTCCTCGCGATTGGTCATGTTGAGGACGACCAGGTGGGTGTGCAGATGCGGATCGAGTTCGCGGCTGCCGTGCTCGGTAAAGCGCGCGACCAGGATCCTCCCGGTCGTTTCATGGATGATCTTGCCTTCATCCCGCCGGCGCAGCTGCGCCTGTTCCTCGAGGTACGATATAGCATCGGTCACGGCGCGCTCATGGGTGGCGAGCACACGCTCATCGCCTACCACCAGCGCCATGATGGAGACGGATTTGGGCGCGTTGACAGCGAAGTCCCATCCGGGGTGATGCTGGTTTTCGCCGTTGGCCCTGTGACGTCCAAGCTGCTGGTCGCCGATCTTTCCGGCGAGAAGATCTCGCAGGACCCTCGGATCGACGGCGCCGGAAAGACCGAGATCGGCCGCCAGCTTCCCAGCCCATTCGGAAGGTTCGTTCCCGCCCTTGGTGTAGTAATCGCCCACTGTGTAATAGCGGGTGATGTTGGCGGGTTTGCCATGGAGGCGCTGGGGCTGGATCATGCCGGCTTCGCCGGTTCACGCGGCCCGTCCCCGCGCCCATGCTGGACGAGATCGGAGCGGATTTCTCCCTGCCTGCCCGCAAGTATCGTCCAGAGGATGCGAGCGGGCGCGGGAAGTTCCGTGCTCTCCTCGTTCAGCAATATGTCTTCGACGCGCTGCGGGTCGATGTGCGGAACCGGCGGCGTGAACAGGTCCGGCTGGGACGGTGGCGGGGCGGCGACATTCGGAATGTCCGAAGGTTCCGGCGCAGACTGGCCGCCGCCGTCTGGGGCAGGAGTAGGCGCCTGCGCCGCCTCGCGTTCGATCGCTTCACGAACGCGCGCCTCTGCATGAGCGATGCGCACGAGCGTCTTCGCCTTGTCGATCTGATCGGGGGGTGTCGTACGTTCGATGAACGCGGGCCCTAAGGAGGGCACATCGTTGAACCGGCTGTCGAAGCGCACCACGGGCAGGTTGCGACCGAAGCGCAGGAAGCCGACGAGGTTGGGCAGGTTAGTGACTTCGGTCGGCATCACCAGCGGCCGCGTCACCTGCATGCGCGACAGGTTGACGCCGTCGCGCATGTCGTTGACGCCGTAGGACATGCCCTCGTTCGCTTCGACCTGCTCGACCTGGCCGAGATTTTCAGAGACGTGCCTGGCGGTCGCGGTGTCATTCGCCCGCAACGCAACCCAGGTAGAGCAATAGCCGGTGATCGCGGCCGCATCCTGGATTCCGTAAGTGGCTTCGAGTTGCGGATAGGACTGAAAACCCAGTATGCCGCAGCCGCCGTACTTACGCGCGCGGGCGAGAAAGTCCGATAGGCTCGGCAGCTTTTGCAGCGTCGGCAATTCGTCGATCACGCAGTAGAGCCGCCGGTCGCGATCGGGCGCCAGGCTCATGATCGCACTGATGGCGATATCGAGCCAGACCGTGATCAAGGGACGCAGCGAGGGAAGCTGGTCGGCCTTCACCGTGATGAAGAGCCAGCTTCCTTCCGCACCCTTTTCCACCCAGTCGCGGATCGAAAAGCCGTCCTCGGTATCGTCCAGATAGCCGAAGCTGCGCATCACCGAGGCGAGTTCTGCCTGGATACCGGCGGACGTCCGTTCGCCTTCGGAGCTGATGAAGGCAGCCGCATCGGTGCCCGAGACGAATGCCGCGAGGTCCTTGAGCTTCGAGCGGAGCAGCCGGTCCAGCAGGACCGAAACATAGGTATGCTTCTGGCGTGCGAGCTTGCGCATGACCGCGACCAGCGTGCCGCGCGCGGCCTTGGCCCAGAAGGGATCGCCATGCTTGTCGGGGATCGTGGACTCGGCGATCTGGTCGTAGTGATAGTCGCGCGGGACATCGACCCACGGCGACCAGCGCGCCGTGCGCTGATCGAGCGGATTGAGCAGCATGTCGGCGCCCTGCCGGTAGAACTTCTCGACGAAAGTGCCGGCCGTATCATAGACGATGGCTCGCCTTCCCGACTTGCGGATACCCTCAAGCATGCCGACGATAAGGTTGGTCTTGCCCGTTCCGGGAGCGCCGCACAGGAGAATATGTTCGGGCTCGTAGGCCTCCGGCACCGGGACGTTTCCGATCGACAAAGGCCCCTTTGTCTGTCGCCACAGCGCACGCTTCACCTGTCGGATCGTCCCGAAGCGGGCGCCGCGCAGATATTCGTTGGAGCCGAGCCCCCTCCCCGTGCGGGTAAAGTAGAACCATGCCCAGCCCAGCATGACGAGCGCGAACAGGCCCGAAATCAGCGCACCGTGGAGCAGATAGACCTCGAAGGCGTGGAGAGTCTTTTTCGCGAGGGTCGAGGCGACCAGCCAGTCGGCCGAGGTCCAGTAATCGCGCCCTTGCGGAGTACGAAACCGCACCGGATCATTGGTGCCACCAGCCGCATCGACCTTGATCATCGCTTCGGCGAGCTTGACCAGAACGAAGCGCTCGTATTCGCTCGACTTCTCGAACGCATACCAGACGGTGCCGACCAGCCAGATGATTAGCCCCGCGAGCAGCGTCTGGTAAAAGACCTGCGTGGTCATGCGGACATTGTGGACGATGGCCTGCCCTCCGCGTGTCCACGAGCCCAGCGTGTCGTTGCGAAAGATGCTCATTGCGCCTCCTCCTCGCCGAGGAGGCCACGCTCGGCGAGGATAGTGCGCGCCTGCGCCATCCCCTGCTCCAGCGTTTCGGGCGAGCGTCGTCCGACCGATGTCGCCAGGATCGAGAGGATCTGGATGGAGGTTGCGAGGATTTCGTCTTGCGACGAAAAGACGTATCGTTTGCGATTGTCGACTGCCTGTTCGAGCGCCTGGCGAATGAAGGCGGACAGGCTGAGATTGGCTCCATACGCCCGTCGCTGCAGGGCGTCGTGCAATGCCGGATCGACACGAAAATTGACTTTTGTCACGCGAAAGGTCTCCGCTGCCGGGAGCCTTCGCAGATGTCATGAAGCCTCTGTAATATAGGCTCTCATCAGAATGGCCGCAAGGGATACCAAACCCCCGAGTACCCGACCTCCGCTCGAGGCCGATCAGCTCGCTCGCCGACCATCCTGCCGATCAGCCAAGCGGTCAAAGATCAGTTTCCCCTGATTACGATCGACGAAGGAGGACGGGCGCCAGTCTCGGCGCGCCTGCGCCGAATATCGGCAATGTTGAGTCTGATCTTTTTCGCGATGATGTCCGACATACGCCGCACTTCCGCAGGGGTGCGAAGGTCGGGCACACCTTCGACGAATTCCGACAACAACAGCACCAGCGTTTCGCTGACTTCGGCAGATCCGATGAAAAGCGTATCGCCCTTGTACCCTGAGGCGGCCTCTTGCCGCTGCGCCGACACCTTGCAGATCGCCTCGACCAATGCCCGGCGAAGATCGATGATGTAGCTTTCATTCAGGTCCGCCATGCCGTTCCTTCCGGTCGCACTACCCTGAGAGAGGCGGGAGCACGTTTCATGCCGCGCTTCCACGTAAATGCCGCTCAATTCCACCTGCCTCCTTCCTCACGAAAGGATGGCAGTAAGGCACGGATTACAGGAAATTCGGCGAAATTTCAAAGCCGTGGCCAGGCAGATGGTTTGCTGGTGAACCCCGCCATACATGCGGCGAATTCATGCCTGCGCTGTAAGGCAGATCTATCGATCTGATTATACTATGAAAATCACCCGCAGCACCCGTGCGTAGGGTCCATTACAAAACGGCCTCGCGCCGTGCGTCCCGCCTTACGCAGCGCGCTCGCGCTGCGCAGCCTCGTACCGGCAGGGGCGGGGCACCCTTGCTGCAGTTGCGCGGTGGTGCGTGGCGAGGAGGTTTGAGGGATGGCGTTCATGGGTGGGATCTCCCCGAAAGCAAAAAACGTATGGCCCGCCCCGTTTGCAAGTAGGATTTTACGGTGTTCTGATCAGTCTGCGTCAACGTATGCGGTCTCACGGGAGCATCCCGTGGCCAAGATGGACATCCGCACGTCTGGAGCCACAATAAGGGAACCGGCAACAGGTGCCATTTTTTTGCCCGGGCTTTCCAGACGCCGATCGACTGTCAGGCCATCTTCACGATCCTTCCTGCAAACATCGTTGGGCTACGCGTGCAGAAGCACGCAGCCGATCCGTTATGCCGCTGCTGGATAGCCGCGTTCGAAGCTCACTTCTTTGCGGAGGGCTGCCCAAGCGATCCGCGCCAGTTTATTCGCCAATGCGACGACGATTGCGTTGCGATGAACTCCTCGCTCGATCATTCCTGTTAACCAACGTCCCAGCGGGGTTTCGCTGCGCGCCAGTGACGGTAATGCTGCCCGGGCGCCATGGATGAGCAAAGTGCGCAAATAGGTGTTGCCACGCTTGGAGATGCCGAGCAGCCGGGGCTTGCCGCCGGTAGTATGTTGCCTGGGTACCAGGCCGAGCCAGGCACCCAAGTCTCGCGCTTTGGCAAAGCTGCTGGCATCGCCCACGGCTGCAATCAAAGCGGTTGCGTTCAATGTACCGATGCCGGGGATGGACGTGAGCCGCCGGGCAGCTGCATCATTGCGAGCCAGTTCGACAAACTCGCCGTTCAGTGCCTCGACCTTGGTATCAAGTTCGTGCCATTCGGCACGCAGTTCACCCACCAGTTGCTTCAAGCGTGGTGATAGGGTCGTATCTTCGGCGGCCAGCATGGCATCAATGCCCAGCTCCAGCTTGCGCCGTCCGGCCGGGAAAATGGTCCCCCGCTCCAGCAGGATCGCCCGCAGTTGGTTGATGAGGTTTGTGCGCTCGGCTACCAGGCGGGACCTGACGCGGTGGAGGGTCTGGATGTCCAACTGCTCCTGAGTCTTGAGTTCGACGAAGCGCATCGTCGGGCGCGAGGCGGCCTCGGCAATCCCCTCCGCATCACGATCATCATTCTTCTGCGCTTTAACATACGGGCGCACGTACTCCGGCGACATCAATCTGATTTCGTGCCCCTGCGCGGCGAAAAGTCGACCAAGGTGGTGGGCACCACAGCACGCCTCCATTGCAATCACGCAAGCCGGAAGCTTGGTCACGTAATCGATAAGTGTCTGTCGGCGCATCGACTTACGCACGATGACAGCGCCTGCTGCATCAACGCCTACGACACTGCAGGCATTCTTGCCCAAATCAACGCCAAGGATCACAATAGACATCGGTCCGCTCCTTTCCCTTTCAAGCACCAGCATCATACCTGATGCTGGTGAAAAGGGGCGGGCCATCCCATAAGGGACCGGGCATCAGGCCCGGTCCCGGGGTATGTGATCAGCCCTGCTGGGCGACCAACGCGTGCGCTTCCAGGATGAGCATGGCCGCCTCGTCGTCACCGCCCTGTGCCCGGATGATCCGATACGCATTGGAGCAGGCGGCCATGCGGGCGAGCTCCGAAGCCCGGTTCCATTCCGCCTCGTATTCCTCGTCGCACTCGCCGGTAATCACGAAGTCGCCGGTCTCGTAATCGGTGTAACCATAGTACTGGCCCGCGTAGGAATTAGCCCGTTTGAGGTGGCGCTCGATCCGGCGAATGAGAGCGAACCCCATCGCCTGCGCAGAGAAATAGTGCGGTTCATGGGTTTCGACGAAGCGGTCGTAGTCGGGTTCGATGGTGAGCATGTAAGCCTCCTCATGGGGGTGTCCGCGGACGACAGGCACTGCGGACCGATGGATGGGATGGGATGTGGTCGGTGACGGACCGGCTGGAGCATTCAGGCGCGAAGCCCCGCCGGTTCCGCAGGAAGCGGCAATCCCCGCTTGCGCCGGTCCGCCGATGTGGCACAGTCGCAAGCGACGGGCAGGCCATCGGGGAAGGACGATGGACATGCCGAAGATGACGGAAAGGGATCGGCTCGCCGATCTGGAAGCGCGTCAGCGCAAGATGAACGATGAACTGAAAAACGCGCGCCGTGCGCTGCGGGGCAGATATGCCGCGATGATCGCGGAGATGCCGGTCGAGAAGCTCACGGAAAGGGAATTCCGCGAGCTTCTCACACAGGCGATCCGGGTCGGTGGCGGCGCGGCGCTGACGGCGATTAAAGGACTGCCGGCAGCGATCTGATCACGCGCTGGACATCACCAGGTTCCGGCAGGGATGCGCCTCGAGAAAGCTGTCCCTGTCGGAATCCGATCTCAGGGTGATGAACCGCGCTTCGGGCCCGAACCAGATCATGATGAAGCGCCGCTGCGCCGCCAACCGGTGGATATTCGCAAGGCTGCCCCGGCTGCGACCATCCCAGATCACGAGACCGAGGGCGGCATCGCGCGCCATCGCCGCATCCTTCGCGGCATGGAAGGCGGCGGTGCCCTTTCGCCCGGAAGTAGGAATGCGCCGGACAGGCCAGTCGCCCAGATTATGACGCGGTTCCTCTCCGGAACAGTAGACCCTGACAGCAGCGATCTCGCGATCGGAAAGATGGCGCTGGACCAGGCGATCCACGCCGCGCGCGTCCCCGATCAGGATGGGAAGCGCACGGTACAGGATACCATCGATGCGTTCGATGACGGGCTCGGGAAGCGCGGTAATGGACAGCGACCCGGAAACGAAAACGGCCGAATTAGAAAGGTGCAAATGCTCGGACATGGCTTTAATCTCCTCGAATGAGCCACCCCTCTCTGCCCTCCTCTCCTCTGGTGGCAGGACGCGGCCTCGCCCCTCAGCCAACCCCGCCCAGACCGCACCCGAAGGGTGTCCCTGCGACGAGCACGGCGAAGCCGCGCGCAGGAGGCCGGGACCGCCTGGCGGTCCCGCATCGCGCCCGCGACGGACCCGCCTGCGGGTCCCTGAGCGGGGGCGAGAGCTACGCTTGATAAAAGGAAATGAGGACCGGCCCGGCGAACCGGACCGATCCTCTGGCGGAACCTCACTGCGCCTCCCATCCCTGATCGCTGAGCCTGACGAACCGCGCCGGGATACGCTTCTCCTTCACGAGGCGCGCGAGGTGAGACTGCAGGCCCGACCCTTCGCAGACCAGCGCCTCGACGGGGCGCAGTCCGACCATCTGCTCGTTCCGGACGAACCCCGCCCTCTTCCCCAGCTTCGCGCTGAGGCGGAACGTGATGAGCTTCACCTTACGCGAGGCGGCCCACGCAGCGGCCATCGCGTCGCATCCCTTATCCTGTGCGGTCGTCGCCAGCACCATCGCCGGGTTCCGGTATTTCGCGTCGTCGAGTTTCGCCCAGATCAGGCGGTCGTCAAACCAGCAGTCCGCGCCGCCGGAGAAGATCACGATGGGCCCTCGCGGGTTATGCGCGTCGGTGCGGCGCTGGCGGCGGGCGGCAAGGAAATCGGTGGCCGCGATGACCGAGGCGGTGCGCTTACTCGAGACCAGCGACCCCTTCGGTGCCGACCACGGCCGTCCGGTTTCGGTGTGGAAGACGTCGGCGGCATGGTCGCGCATGCACCGCAGCGCGTCGGTGGCTTCGTCGAGGAATTCGAGTTCGCCCTGTGCCTGCTCGAGTTCGACACCGTGAATTTCGCTGCCGTCGGCGCGCCGCAGCAGGTCCTGGACGTCGCGCGTCGCCTTATCGGCCTGCCCCTGCCACTGGTCGGCGACGTGATGGAAACTGTTCACGATGCCCCATGCGAGGCGCTCGGCGGCAGGCTGCAGCCGCGTGTCGCGCAGCAGGTCGAAGAGGGTCGTGACGATCAGCTCGACGGCAAGCTGGGCTTCGCGCGGATCGGGCATGTCGGTCGCCATCTCCTCCTCGCCGCGCCCGATGCGGACCCCGTCGAGATCGGAGGAGAAGGCGGCGTGGAAGTCGTCGGTGGTGCCCGCCATCGTCTCCTGCGCGATGAATTCGGCGATGTCGGAGAACGGGCGGATGCTGCGGTGGATCTTCGTCATGGGAACCTCCTGTAGAAACGAAAGAGGTTCCCCCCTGGGCACGGGCTCCGAGCGGCGGGGTCAAGGATCGCGGAACGCGACCGGCGCAGCCGGCGATGGGGGTCACGATTTTTCCGGGCGGCCACATTGCCCGAATGGAAGCATGACGCCCGACCCGCCCGGAAAAATGGTGGGGCCCCGTCGTCCTTGAGGCCGGCGCGGTCCCGTGCCACCATTGGAATTCTTGAGAGAGAGAAGAGGCTTTGCGAATCTGGGGCTCGATGCCCCTGATTCGCAACGGGTGCCTCCAGGCGCTTACCTCTCAATGGAGCGCCCGCGACCTCGCGACCCTGCACGCCCCTTGCGCAAAAAAGGGGGACGGCGCGGCGCGCCGTCCCCGAAAAATACGCTGAGACTTCGGTGTCAGGCTACCCGGCGAACGCGGCCCCGCGGAAGCGCGGTGATCTTCTCGGCGGGTGCCTGATCGGCCTTTCGGAAGGCATGGATCGGAACCCCGACCTTTCGCAGCGCCTGATAGAGGTTCGCCTGAATGCCCGAGCCCTCGCCCAGCACGGCTTCGACCGGTTTCAGTTCGACCAGCTTGCGATTACGGGCAAAGGGCGCGCCGCGCCCCGCGCCCATCAGCGAGTAGGTGACGAGCTGGACGTCGCGGCTCCCCGCCCACGAGGCCACGATCGCATCGAAGCCCTTACGCTGCGCGGTGGTCACCAGCGTCATGTGCGGGATCCGCGCGAGGATCGCGTCGAGCCGGTCCCACAGGATCTGCCAGTCATGCCATTCGGCATGGCCCGAGGCGACGACGATCGGGCCACGCGGGCGGTATCGCTCGCGCTCGGCGAGTTCGCGGGCGCGCAGGAAGTCCTGTATCGCGACCTGCGTGGCGGTAGCGACCTTCGAGACCCGCGAACCGCGCGCAGGCGACCAGGGACGGCCCGAAAGCACGCGGAAGGTGTCGGCCGCATAGTCGCGCATGCACTCGACCGCTTCGCGCTGTTCGGACAGCGACTGGCACAGCAGCTGCTTCTCCTCGAGCTCGGTGTTAAACACCTCGGAAAGGTCGGAGCGGCGCATCATGTCGCGCAGTTCGTCGGCCAGCAGGTCTTCCTGCCGCTCGAGCTTTCCCGCGACGAAATGGAAGCTGTTCACCATGCCCCATGCGATCTCGGGGGCGAGCGCATCGAGGCGGGTGTCGGTCAGCAGGTCGAAGATGGTGGCGATAACCCCGGCGCAATCGGCCTGTGCGTGGAGCGGCTCGGGCATGTCGTGTTCGCCCGGTTCATCCCCCGGGCTGATGATCGAGAGGGGGATGGGATCGCCGAAAGCGCGCTGGAATTCCGGGGTCGCGGTCACTTCGGCGAACAGCGCGGGCAGATCAGCGAAGCGGCTGATGCTGCGCGAATCGTCGTGGCTCATGGAACTTCTCCCTGTCAGGGGGGCAAAAGGAAAAGGGCCGCGAACGCGAGGGTAGCGTCGCGGCCCTGCATGGGTATCGTGCCGGGTTAGTGCCTGCTCGCCCTAGCGGGCGCGGCGAATGCCGCGCGCGTCAGGACGGTATCGACGATCCCGGCCGCATGCGGCGCGAGCGGCGTATTCTCGAGCAGGTCGTAGATGGCGGCGATGATCTCGCCGCAGGTGATACCCGCCGGGATTTTCGGCACGGGAGACGCGCCCTCGACATGCCGCGCGAGCAGGTCGCGGATCGAGGGGCTGGCCATGATCGCCGCGGAGAGCGCGGCAAGGTCGGTCAACGGGGCGGAAGAATGCAATGAAGAGCGGCGCATGGGATGTCTCCTCATGGGCGAAAAAGAAAGAGGCCGGAGAAGCCTGACGCCTCCCCGGCCCGATGGGACTGATCAGCGCCTGATCAGAACGGGTCTTCCTCCTCGAACGAGGTGTCCGAACCCGACCGTTCGCCGCCGGCACCCACGGTGCTGTCACCGAAGCCGCCCTGATCGCCCGGGCCGCGATCGTCGTACCGGCCGCTGCTCGCGCCCATGCCGCCACCGAAATCGGAGCGCATGGTGTCGCGGCGCCAGGCGACCATGTAGCCGCCATGGTCGGCCGGGAAGAGCGCGATCGGCAGCGGCTCGGGCAGGCTGGGGTCGTCGATGTTCCCGGCGAGGAACACATCCCCCTGCTTCGACACGGCCTCCCACAGCGCGCCGATCTGGACGTAGCGGCGGGCGATGTTAAGCGCGAGGATCTCGTAGACCGGAGCCTTCGGATTATCGCTCACGACCTTGCGCAGCCCGACACTGGGCAGATCGATGGTGCGGGTGGCGATCGAGCCCTTCAGACGGCCGTTCCGATTAAAGATTTCACCGATGTTCATCGTCTTTACCTTTCGAATGTCGCTCGAAACCATTCTCGGCGACACCCTCACCGGCCCTTCTCTCCTCTCTATCCCGCGCTCGCCTCCCGCGCCGCCCGCCCGCGGCGAGGCGCTCCGCCTCCACCAGCGCGACGCCGCCGCGGTCCACGCGCAACGCCCCCGCCGCCCGCAACTCCGCGCGACACCGCGGCACGATCAGGGGCAGAGGCGCGGCGCGAGGGATGATGAAGGTGGATTGGGGCGCGAGGCCGGGGGCGCGGCGGTAGCCGCGCGGGTGCTACGCTGGCGAGAGTCGCCGTAGCGAGGGGCGGCGGCGTGAACCGGCGGTCATCGCAGACACTGCGGGAGCGGCGTGGTCGGCGGCACCGGCAGGTGCGGTCCCGGTATCGGGAGCGAACGGGGGATAGTGGCGGGCCGCGCGGCGGAACGGTTGGCCACCAGCGAAATGCCGCTGGCTTGGTCCCCCATTATCCCCAGCGTGGCCTCAAGATAGGGCCGACTAGCGAGCGACCAGTTGTCGCCTACGCCTTCAGACAAGAAATCCTGCGATTAAATGCAACGGGTTGTGTCTCCATAGCTGGCTATCGCAAGGCCGCTACTCGTCAGAATCGGACGGAGGTTATGAAGGCATATTGGCCTGAGAAATCCTTCATTTCGGGTTTCCATCCCCGTAGCGATCGGTACGTTCGACAGGAACCAGAGGAAGGTGCCGGATGAGCAGAGTTGTTATTGCCATGCTTCTTATTCTGGCGCCCTCGATTGTGTCATCGCGCCCCATGTCGGTGGACGACGTACTCGGGATGGAACGTTTGGATCGGGCCCAGCTATCCCCCGATGGAATGCTTCTCGCCGCCGTTGTCCTTCGGCCGGCGAGAGATGGCGAAATATATGGCCGAGCAGCATATGAAATTGATCCATCTCGCGCAGATATATGGCTCATCGATCGCAGCACCGGCGTACGCCGAAATTTGACAGAAGGACACGCCGAGGCTGCCGGATCCTGGTGTGCGACGTGGTCCCCCGATGGGCAGCGCCTGGCGTTTCTGTCTACGCGCCCGGAAGGTACTGAGCCCAAAGGCGGCAATAATGTCAGGCTATACATGTGGGATCGGACGACCGATCGGGTCCACAGACTTAGTGACCAGGCGATCGTAACACAAACCAGGTACGGCAGCGGCGTCAACAGGCTTGATTTCGCGGGTCCGGGGTCGAATTCGCCGAATGTCTGTACGATTGGTGATGAGAATGCCCCGTTCGTTTGGCTTGACGGAAGTCGACTGCTAGCCGCGATGCTCCCGTCGGGCAGCATTTCGAGCCTCCTCGAAGCCACAGAGCGCTTCTATCGTCATGTATCAATGACCCGGGACAAAGTGCGCGAGGGCCAGGAAGCCGTGGTCAGTGCCTCTGCGAGTGGTGCAGAGCGCACGACAGTGGGCTCGGATCAGGAAGCGATCCTTACCATCGTGAACGTAGAGACGGGCACGTCCACAGATTTGGCGCATGTGCCGGCATATCCCTTCAAGGGGAGCCTTGCCGTCCGCGTCTCTCCAAGAGGTGACCGGGCTGCCGTTATGGCAACCACCGGTGTGCTTGCGCCTGCCAAAGATGCATCCTTTCCCAGAAATGACGGCGAATGGCTGGTTCAGAAAAAATTGGGTCTGGTCGATCTTCATAGACCGAAAGCCATCGAGTGGATGAAACTACCAGATGAAGCGGCACTACCATTGCTGCTGGTCGGCTGGGCAGGAGATGCCGGAGACACCTTTACTTTCGCGGCTCGCCCGAAACTGGAAAGCCAAGCCGTCCAATATTTTGCGGCCAATACTGTCACGGGCGTCATCAGACCTGAGACAGATCGTAAAAAGGACATCATGTCATCCCGGCCCGCTGGACTTCCGGAGAAGGCCCAACTGATTGGCCGCGATGCTAAAGGAATCGTATGGAGCGAGCAGACGGCCCAAGGCTTATTCGTTCGCGCATCCGCGCGAAATGGAAAAGCTGTCACTCTGCTTGAGCTTAATCGCCACCTAGCCGCAGTGGAGACCGGGCGTACGTTCGAATTTGATTACCTAAGCGGACACGGTGAGCCTCTGAAGGCGGCCGTTCTGCTGCCTCCAGGATATAAGGGCGGCAGGGTACCCGTGATAACATGGGGATACGCGGTAGCGACTGTTCCAAGCTGGTCAGACTACTCGCTGGATCTGTATATGCCGGGCATCTACAATCTCCATCTCTACGCCGCTCAGGGGTTCGCCATTCTGCTCCCGTCGATCCCATTAAAGCGGGATGGCAAGCAAGATCCGCTCACGGAGCTTGCGCTGGATGTTGATCCCGCAGTGGACCGATTGGTCGAACTTGGCATTGCGGACCGGACACGGGTCGGTTTCATGGGCCAAAGTTTCGGCGGCTATACAGCTTTAGGATTGGCTACGCAGTCCCATCGCTTCAATGCTATTGTGGCCATTGCCCCTATATCCGATTTGAGGGCCTACTATGGGGCATTTGATCCGACGGCTCGCGGGTACGATCTCGACGAACAAGATAAATCAGACAATGTGGTAATTGCTGAACTGACTTCGCCGGCGGCACAAGGGCCTCCATATGCGAAGGGAGAGTTTTACCAGCGTAACTCCCCCTTGAGTTTCGTCGATCAAGTGAACGCGCCAGTATTGCTAATCCACGGAGACCTGGACATCCGCGGCACAACATACCAATCGGAGGCATTTTATACGGGCCTATGGCGCCAAGGAAAGACTGCTCGCATCCTGCGGTACGGGGGCGAAAATCACTCGTTAGCGGGTTCCCCCGCAACCGTCCGAAGCGTGGTCAGCGAGATCTGCGAATGGTTTCACAAATATCTTTCACCAGGCAGCGCTCGATGATCGGCTCGTCTTGAAGCAAAGTATTGCGCATGCTGATCGCGCGTTCATCAAATGCTGGGGCCAGTGGACGGTCACTTTTATACAGGTGAGGCAATCAGGCGGCGAGCTTATCGACACCTTCATTGAAGCGATCGATCCATTCGCGCATATGCGGTCGCCGTTCCACGGGAATGGCCGCAGCGACACGCTGGAAATCAATGAGATCGACGGGTGCGCCTGCGACGATGGCGTCGATCTCGTCGGGATCAAGAAGCCCTCGCTGCCGGATGAACATGGTCATGGAGCCGGGACGGGCTTTTGTCGCCCGACGCCACAATCCCTCGACATTGCGCAGGCGTGGCGCGGCCCGCGCCTCAACCAACACGATCAATCGAAGCACCCAGCGCGGCAATTGCGCGACTTCCTCGGAACGCATATGCGCACAGATGACGCAACTCGATTTCGGGGGAACCGGCAAGCCTTCAGCCTCAATCCGCCTGATGCAGGCGTCGCGGTCCCAATGCCATTCGTGCAGAAGCGGATAAAGATAGTCGTATCGGGCATCCACGATGCCTTCGCGGTTCGCATAACGCCGGCTGTCGGCAGGTGAAGCGTCATACCCGATCAGCTTGACAACCTTACCGCCAACCTGCCATATATTATTTGCAAGTTGCCATTTTGACACCCAAAGGTCTTGAGGCTGTATCTTCCATTTGACCGAACAAGATTTTCTACCAAATGAGGCAGATGGCAAAGTCGAGTTCGTCAGGCAATTCTCCAATATTGTAAAGTACGGCGGCCAATGCTTGAATTTCTTCGGCTCGTATCGAACAATATGGTGCGATATGCCTCGATCGTCCATCCATTTCTCAAAAATCGGAAGGTAGGCGTAGCTCTGGGGCTTTTCGGCGCCAGTATCCGCAGTCAATACGGCATCCAGCCTTCGTCCCCTCGCCACCCATTCGATAATCATGGCGGTGCTGTTTACGCCCATGCCCCAGGCGGCCACAACTGGGTGGTTGGCAGATGGCATCGTCATGCGACCATCGCCAGCCAGCGGTCGGGCCAGGCCGGCGGCCGCATCGTAACCCTGAACGCCTGCAGCGGCGCGACGCCGTGCACGACATAGTGCGGCACACCGGTCGCACGCCGCAGTTGCTGGGCCGTCCTCAGCGCATGATCGAAGCCGGAGAGTTGCCGCCGCAGAGACGACAGGCTGCTGGGCGGGACAGGCGTGGACATGAAACCTCCGGGAAAGAAGCGGCGCCCGTGATCAGGCAGCGATCGGAAGATCGACACCGGCCGGAACAGCGGTATCGAGCGCCAGCAGGCTGTGGAGCGTGACAGGTGGTCTATTGGCCCGCCGCGTCTTAGGGCCTCGCGTGGGACGCGCCGGATCGTTGAACCGGCAGCCGAGGCGCGTGGCATGCTTGCCGATGACGGCGGGATCGCGGGCAAGGGCCTGCGCGACATCGACCATCGAGACGCCATATGTCCAGGCGTTACGGATCGCCCTGTCTTCGTCGGCGCTGAACGCGCGCATGAACCCGTGGACCAGCCCCATGTGGTTCGCATGATAGAGAACGGCGCGCACGCCGCGGCCAAGCGCTTCGGCGATCTGGCGGGTCGGAACCTTGCCATAGTCCGCGCGTAATCGCGCTTCTTCCTCGGCCGTCCAGACCGGTCCCTGCCGAAATCCGTCCCGGCGGACATGCGAGCCCCTGAGACCAAGCGCCTCGGCCCGCCAGCGGATCGAGTGAGGTGTGCGGCCAAGCCGCTCGCGCAGCGGCGTCAGGCTCGCGCCCGTCGCGTAAGCATGACGCAGAAGCGCGTCTTCCTCGGCGATCCACGGGCGGCCCCAGCCCCTGCCATAGCCCAGCTTACGCAGGCGCTGAACGAGGCTGCGACTGTTCCGGGCCGGGAAGCCTTCGGCCACCAGAACCTCGGCGATGGCGACATAACGTGCGCCGGTTGCCGCGAGTTCTAGGGCGCGGTTAATTTCCGCGTCGCTCCAGTCGTCCGGCTGGCAGGCATGGCGCAGCCCCAGCGCCGAAGCGCGCGAGATGACACCGGCGAAGGGTCGCCCGATCAGGCTCGCGATCTGCGCGACAGGAACGCCTTTCGCGTAGCCGGCGCGCAGCTGCGCGTCCTCCCAGCCACTGTACGGCGGGGATCCGGGCTCGGAGAGGCCGAGCAGCCGGGCGCGGGCATAGAGCGCGCTCACCCCGCGGCCCAGCCGCGCCGCCAATGTCGCGGTCGACTCGTGAGCGTAGCAGCGCGCCAGTTCCTCATCGTCCCAGTCGCTCCATGCTTGCCGCGAATTACGGCGCAGGCCCAGGTCATGGATCCGGGTAGCGACGGCGGCCCGGGACCGCCTAAGCCGGGCGGCGATCTCCTCCATCGTGCAATCGTCGATAAATGCCGCGCGGAGGCGCGCCGTCTCATCGGGAAGCCACGCATCCGCGCGGAAAGCCAGTTCAGAGAGCGGAATGGTCGGCGCGGTCTCCGTCGCGGGGACGAACGGGGTCAGTTCGACGATATCGGCGTCGAGATCAAAGCTGGTTTGGGTCATGGTGGGCTTCCTTCAGGCCAAGCCGACGACTGGAGTGTCGACGACGCGCAGGCGCAACCGGGCCGACAGGCGCGCGATACGCGTATCGCCGCGCGGCATGGTGTCCGAGGCGCCGATCGCGGCGAGCAGATCGAGACCGGCGTCGATGTCAGTGGTGGGGAGCGCGAGATGGCGCGCAAGATCATCTGCGGTGGTCGCGTTAGGCGCGATGCTGCCCAGCGCCCCGACGATGCGTGCGGCGGCGGATGCAGCGGGATCGAGCAGGAAAGCGTCGAGCGCGCGTTGCCCCCGCATGACGGCATGGGTGGTCCTGGCTGGTGCGACCTCGCGCAAGGTGTCTAGATCGAGGAGCGTGCGGCTCTCGTCCGCGTCGAGATCGGCGGCGGCGACCAGATCGGGTGTTCGACCGATATGCGGTGTGATCGTGGGATCGATCTTCGCCAGTACCGGCAGGGGCGAGAGCGCGGGTCCGAAGGCGAAGAACTCTCCCGGCGGCAACTGGCGGAGCAGCGCCGCCTGATCGCTGGCGAAGCCGAGCAGGTCAGCGGCGCGCGCCACGTCACGGTCAAAGACGTTGAGACCGATCAGGTGATTATGCAGTTCGGAGACCACTGAACTGGCGAGCTTGGCGAGACGCTGCGTGGCGATGATCGTGCCAATCCCGCGTTTGCGCCCGCGCGCGCACATGTCAGTGAGGGTAGCGACGCCTAGGCGGCGTGTTTCGGCGTCGCGGGCCGAGGCCGCCATATGCGGTGCGAGCAGATGCGCTTCATCGATGCAGACCAGCACCGTGTGTGCCCAATGCTCGCGCGGCGCCGAGAGGAGCCCTGCGAAGAAGGCGGCGGCCTTCTCAATGCGGTGGTCGGGCTCCAGATCCGTGAGATCGAGATGCAGGGCAATGCGGTGCTGGCGGGTGCGCAGCGCGAGCGCGGTAAGACCGTCATTGGCATAGTCGCGCGCGATGACGGTGGTGGCGCCGATATGCGCGGCAAGATTGGCGAACTCGCCTTCGGGATCGACGATGATCGTGGTCAGATAATCGAAGGCCTCCTCGATGATCCGGCGCAGCGTCTGGCTCTTGCCTGCGCCCGACGATCCCTGGATCAGGCATCGGCCCGACATCAGTTTGCCGAGATCCAGTTCCAGCGTGCCGGCCGAACAGTGACCGAGCGGAACTTTCGCATTGCGGGTGAAGTCATGAGTGGCGATGGTCATGGGCGTGCTCCTTCCGTCGGCATCGTGTGCGGACGCCGGATCTGCTGCTCAGGGGATGGGTTCGGGCGGCAGCGTCTCAGCCCGGCATGAAATCGGCAGTGATGCCGCCGCGATCCGCGGGGATGACAATCCGGCGATCCTTCGGGATCAGACAGGCGAGATGCTGCCGCGCCTCCATGACAATGGCCTCGAGGGTGGCGGCGTCCTCCCCCAGAAGAATGCCGGTCGCCACCTGCCGGGCTTCGCGCGCGAAGGCGCGGGACTGGGTCTCCCAGCTATCGGTGTCGGCATCGTCGCGCGAAGAAAACAGCGTCGCGTGGATCACGCATCCCAGGCGATCCGGGTCGATACCGCCGCCGCGGGTCACAAGGATCACGGCCTCCTCGATATCCCAACTGCCAGTGGGACAGACCAGGGCCGGGATTTCAATGGAATGGACGTGCCGCGGCGCATCCTCATGCCCGGTCTCGGCGATCTCCAGGTCGGCAACGATCCTGTCGACGAAACCTGAAGCGAAACCGCATGGAAGGCGGTCGTCTTCACCATAAGGATATTCGATGCCGTCCCGGTAAATCCGGAAGGAAACGTAGAGGATGATCGGTAGAGCGTCGTACCAGTCATAGCCGTCGAGCCAGCGTTCCTCCTCCACCAGCACGAAATCCTGAAGCGGCGGCTGATGGTGGGCGAGCGCCAGCGCCTGCGCGATCTCGGAGCGCAGCGACGGGACAATCATCATTGCGCCCGCAGAGGCAATTTCTAGGATAGTCATCCCGTCCGCGGGCTTTTGATGTTCATCGTCGGACGATGGATCCCAGATCGAGAGCCCTGGCCGTACCGCGGGCAGCGTCACACCGAGTCCTCGAGCCCGCAGCCATAAGGCGAAGGGCAGGCGATGATCCTCCTGGGCGGCGATGGCCGTGTATAGGGCCCGTTCCATGGCGATGCGCAGCGCTTTCATCGCCTCGTTCGCGATCACCGCGCGGCGGGCCGGCAGGGCGAGGCGAATTTCAGGCGCGTCGATCACATCGATGCGAACGGACCAGCGGCAGTCCTGCCTCTTCAACTCGAATATATTGGGAAGAGAGCACGGGACGGCCAAACCATGGAAGTTGATGCAGGGGCCATCCTGCTGGACCAAATTGCCTTTATAGACGCCGATACGGCAACCGCAGGCCTCTTCGATCAGCAGCGCATCCTCGAGAAAATCCTCACGGGGCAGCAGCGCACCGTCCAGCGTCACCGGCAAGGGATAGTAACGGGCGGCCTCAGCAATGGTCGAACGAATGCCCATCTTCCAGTCGCCGGATATCTCGATGCGGACCATCGTTTCCCAGCTGAGGTCGCACGGTTCGGGTTCGAGCGCCCTGTCGCCATTCCAGGATTCAGCGGGAATCCGGACCTTCCAGCCGTGTCCCATCGCGGGCGAGAAGGCGTGGATCTCGATGGCATGGCCGGCAAGGCTGAACAGGCCAATGCCGGCCGGATCCTCACGCCGCATGATATCGTCGCCCCAATCGGATAAACCGAGGGTCAGGAGCGCTGCGGGATTATCGATGCCGCAGCCGTCATCGTGGATATCGAGAAAGGCGCGGCCATCTTCCTCGACAAGGTTGATCATGACGCGCTGCGCGCCGGCCCGGCGGCAATTCTGCAGGATTTCGTGGATCGCAGCGAGCGCGCTACTCGCGACAAGGCGGGACGCGCAGCGAATGGCATCCTGGCTGACCGCGATCTCGATCGTGGCGGGAAGAAGCATGATCATCTCCTGTCTCGGCGACGGACCAACCGGCCGTCTCCCCTACCCTGCCCCCTTCCCTTTCGTCCCGGCTTGACGCTCTGCCGACGCAAAGCGCCAAGATAGTTGTCGTCGCGGTGAGCGTCCTGCAAAGAGGAGGCGATGAGCGATTCAAACGATGTGAAACTGCGGGACCTCGTGCGGCGACTGCCCGACTGGATGCGCAAGGACTTGGCCTCAAGCGATGCACCCCGGCGCGAGCGCGCGGAGGATGCCCTCCATGCGATGCTGCTGCCGCTGCTGGAGGCCGGCGCGGGCGCTCCATGATGGATTGAAGGCAATGGTATTCCGAGTGGAGCCCATCGCCGGCGGGATGCCAACCAGACTCTTCCCGGCTGGTAAGCCGTTCCTCGATACGGTCACCAGTCGTGGACGGGGAGATCGGCGGCACGATCCGCGTCGCAGTCGAGCAGCAGGAACTGGAAGCCCCGATCACGTCCGAACGCGATGATCTCCTGAAGATCATCCGGAATCTGCGCCCGACGGTTATCGGGTAGCGGCCGCGTCGGCACGAACCAGCCATAGACGGAGGCGGCGATGTCGATGGGGCGGTCGCTCGGAGGCCAGCAGGCCCATTTGTCGAGAAGGCCGGCCGTCTGCACCGTCAGATGGGCTGTCGAGAGCACGCAGTAGGCGCCGCTTTCAATCGAAGAGACTGAGCGGACTGCCGGGAGAGGCAGCAGGCGCAGGATCTCGGTCGAATAGCTTTCCGAAGGGTGATCGTCGAAATAGGCGGCCATGACCTCGTCATCTGGCAGCGTATTCGGATCGCGCCTGTCGCCGATCTCCTTCCACCATTCGCGCGCATATTCCGCCATCTCCGCGACGAGAACGTCACGGTTCAGGCCTGCGTAGAAATTGATGCCATGACGGTGCTCGATGATGCCCAGATGGACATCAATCGGCCAGGGCAGCGCACAAACCCTGAGCCCGCTTTCGCTGGCGCCGATCACCCCGATCAATGCGGCGCGCGCGGCGGCATCGAGGCTGTCCGGCCTCTCCAGGGCAGCGCGCACGCGGGCGAGCAGGGCGACATGATCGTGCCGAGTGATTTGCGGCCCCGCTGGCCCGGCCGACTTCGCCCCCGCTTGGGCCGCCGTAGTCACATTGTCCGTCATGTCAGTGCCCGAAGCATCTATCCGGATCGCCGGATTATCGGGATCCGACCAGTCGATGGTGTCGATGACCCACTGTTTCACAAAGGACCAGTCGAAACAGAAGGGGCAGGTCTCCTGGTTCCTGTACCAGGCGGCATCGACCGCATCGATCCAGCCCACGACAATGATGCGCATGGCGCAGGTCCCGATCGCCTCGAACGATTTGCGGATCGCCAGCGCACGAACGAGAGCGTCGGGTTCGGCGGCCGGATGGTCGCGCAGGTCGAGAACCGCTTCCCACAGGGAGGCGGCCGCTTCGAGATGGGAAAGTGTGTAATGTATCATGTGCGAGTTTCCTGGATCAGGCGGCGCGGCGATCGATGGACCGAGGCGGCGCCAGTTCGGCGGCTGTCAGGGTGTCGATGCGCGGGACGACGGCATCGAAAGCGGCATTGAGATCGATGGTCGCGACGCGGTGGGACGCGCTTCCCGGGTCATGGTCGAGCCGAAGCGCGATCGGCGCCAACCAGGTGGTCATCTCGGGAAACACCGACTGCAGCAGAAGCGCTTCGATGCGCCGCGCGGCGAGGCCGAGCTGGGCGGCGAGGCCAAAGGAAACGGCGATATCCCGTTCGAACCAACGATGGGGCGCAATCGTGTCGGCAATGCGCGTGCATGCCGCACGGATGGTCGCGGTCTGGACATGCAGGACCGCAACGCGGTGTCGCCGATCGGGATCGACGCCTTCCAGCGGGACCAGCGCACGATAGGAATAGAGAGGCGCGCACCCGGCGATGCGGGTGCGGGAAACGATCACATCCATGGGATAATCTCCAGAGGCACGGAAGAGGCAGTCGACCGCCCCGGGTCCGTCGCCCCAGCCCTCCTCCCCTCTCCGCTCCCTGCTCTCCGGCCCACGCACACGCCCAAGATCGGCGTCGGAAATCGGCGGCTATGCTACGGGAGACGTAAGGCGTCGGGATGTAAGGGGCGGTTGCCTCGATCAGTTTGCCGCAGAGCTGGTCGCCGCGTTGTCGTAGAGCGGCTATCGGCGCGCTGCCAGGCGCCTGCGGTCCAGATGGCCTCTGTGCATTATTCGAACACTCACGGTAACATTAGCGATACGAGGACGGTTAGGTCGGTCGGTCATCAGTCGCGGTCGATTCGGACGCTCTACAGAGCGCCCGGTTTGCGCCCATCCAAGCCGTTCTATTGGGAAAATGGCGCGCCCATGAGCGGGCATTCCGCTTGAGACCAAGGCTGGGACTTACCCGCCATTCCTAGTCCAGCCTCGAAAGAGCACGTTTCGGATAATCCGGTTATCAATGGATCCGGAGCCATCAGGGGAGCACGTTTGATCAACGGCTGATTATGCCGACACATGCTAAAGCGCGAGATGCGGCAACTAGGTTTTAGTCGCGCTCAGGTTGCCGCCGCAATAAACCATTCAAAATATCATAGCAGTAGTTGCCTAGTGTATACAGAAAACCTTTCGTTGATCTCATCGAACTCAGCTTCGCGCAGTACTTGCCGCCGCTGCACGCCATAGGATCGGATATCCACATCGGCCGGCAGACCCTGCGACGCCTCCTCAACAGCGACGATGACCTGCGCATCAGCCGGCGCCTGCGCGAAGATAAACCTCAGCATTTGAGGCAGGTGCACTGCGTCCTGGCCCTGTTGATTGGGGGCGTCGATCACAATCGGAAATGCCGTGGCGGTAGCATATTTAACGCGGGTTTGCAGAAACGCATAGTAATATGCCAGAAGTCCACGAGGCCCCTCGCTGCCACGCGCGGCCTGGATACGGTGTATAGACTGCGCGCCATCCTGCTCGAGCGCAACATCTAGGTCGAAGGCATATTTAGCGAGTAGCGCGCGGTAGAATTTTAGAATCTCGCCACTTCGCTTGGCACTAGTGAGGCTGGTCATTGTATCTCGATGCTTATCGACGCGGTAGCGTACATCAGCGGCATCGGCGGCCTTCTCACCCAGCGAGCTGCGAAGAATCTTGGCAGCTTCGGTCTTCCCAGCGGCGATCACAACATCATTAAAAGACAGGGCTGCTCGTTCGACCGCAAGAATATGCTCGATCCGTCGGAGGCTCCTCTCGATCTCGTGCAGCTTATCTTGTTTCTGCTGCTCGTCTTCCCTGACGCGGGTTAGCTTGATATTAGTGGCGCCGATCGCCTCAGTCAGCACGCCTTCGTCCTGGATCAGCGCGAAGCGGTCGGCCAAGTCGTTCGCATAGCCCTGACCGCAGGTAGGGCACTCGATCTCGTCGGGCAGCGCGGCGGCGACATCAAACTCCTCGCGCAGTTCGCGGAGCGCGCGCTCAAGCAGGCTCTTCTCGGACTGAAGAAGGTGCGTTTCCTCGTGCAATTCGGAGATTTCGCGCCGGTACTCGCGTTGCTGCGTCAGCAAAGTCTCGCTTTCCCGAACAAGGTCTTCAACCTCAGCGCGAAACTCTCCCATGTCATAGGTAGGGCTTACACCCTCATCAATCTGCTGGATTTGGTCTATAGCATCTCGCAGTGTCGAGACACTTGCTTCGAGTTCGGACAGCGCGATGCGATCAACGGCGAGATTAGCGCGCGCTTCATAATAAGCATCGGGCCTGAGCCCCGAGTGATAGTCAGCCAAGGTGCGCGTGCTATCGGGGAGGTAGAGATCTTGGAAGGATGACCAAGGCCGACTCCAGCCCATATCTTGATCGATATAGAAGGGCGCGAACATGTAGGATGGTGGCGGTACAACAATGTCGCCGTCGCGATCCGTCATTATTAGCTTGAAGCCAAAGAATTTCGCAAGCTGCGGCCCCCATTCCTTTACTATTTGTTGGCCCGAGAATAGCAATTTACGCTCAGCGTCGAACAAGGCGTACATGCCCAGCGCCTTTACCGCAGTGTAGCGTTTTCCTTGATATTCAAAGACCAATGCACTCGAGACGTTCCCGGCCCGCCATCGGCTATCAATCTTTTGGGGTAAGGCTCCCAGCGTCTCGTAGATGCTCTTCAGAATCGCTGATTTTCCGAAGCCGTTTCCACCTTGAATGACGATCCTTGACGCGTTCAAGGGCACCTTCAACGCGCGCTTCTCGGTCCGCGACAATAGGAAGAGTCCGACGAATCTTACGTTGGTCATGGCTAGCGTCTTTCAGCGATCGCAAGATGCGGCGCAGCCGCGTGACATTGGGACCGGTCATCCGAGCGATTCCATGATTTCGACAAGTAGTGCGGCTTGGCCGGTATAGGGCTCACCTACGGGGTCCAATATACTGCCGGCGAGCTTATAGGCGGCCATCGTTCCTACGATGGTGTCGTCCACCAAGTCTGGGTGCGCGGCAAACAACTCAGCGAGCGCTTGATGAAGATCAAGGGCAATCCCAGCGCCGCGTTCGCGGGCCCGCCAATATTCTAGACAGGCAAGCGATAGGCGGCGTAGCGGTATGGTCTTCCACCCATCGGCTATTAGCTCAGCTTCGACGGTCGGCCACCATTCGGTCGGCGTGCGGCCACGTCGCTTCATTTGCTCAACCAGCGCCGCGACATCCGAAGCCGCGAGACCCTTTTGCTTTTTGAGCTCGGGGAGATTCCTCGCGCTGGAAGCGACGGTCCCGGTGCAACGCGAGATTTCGCTGAGCAGCGCCTGATAAAGCGGTTGGGCGGATACCGCATATTCTGGCCCGATCGCGGTCGCAAACTCGGTGACAATGCCGAGCAAGGTCTGGCGGAAGCTTTGCATGTCGAGCGCGATGCGCTCATAAACCAAAAGTTCGGCGTGCCGTGGATCGATGCTTCCGGGGAAATCGGCTTGGATCGCGGCGACCAAGACGCCATGATCCTCAGCGGATAATGCTGAAAGCAATATCTCACCGTCGTCTGGTCCGGTCTTGCTGCCATCAGGATATTTCGCCTGGAGGTGTTGGTTCGAGATGATCGCTGCCTTCCGAACCAGCGCCCCGAATTCGTGCAGGTTGTGATAGGTCTTGCCAACGATGGATTTGGGCAGGTCGCCTTTGGCTGG
The DNA here is from genome assembly GCF_014197035.1 of Sphingobium scionense. Lineage (GTDB taxonomy): Bacteria > Pseudomonadota > Alphaproteobacteria > Sphingomonadales > Sphingomonadaceae > Sphingobium > Sphingobium scionense. The sequence goes on from NZ_JACIEU010000029.1 coordinate 50,733, forward strand.
CCTGCTTGCCAACCGTTTAGGCGTCCAGGCCGAGCCGGCGCGGGATTTCATCTGGTAAAAGCAAATGGCAGCGTCGTCGCCGTCTCCGGTCAGAAAAATTAAGTCGTCAAAGAAGTCGAAATAGGCAACAAAGCCTTCGCCGTTTTGGTAGGCCTCGAGAATTCGCGCCATCGACGCGTGCATTTGAAAGTCAAAAGCGCGTGAGGCCACCGAGCCTGCTTGTTCACGCGGTTTCTTTGCGATCAGAGCCTTGGATGCCATCGAAATTGCTTCCCCCGGAGGCCAAAATGCCACGTGGATAAAGCTTTGCAACCAACAATTTCGCCGTGTGAGCCGCTTTGACCGGAACTGAGCGATTGACTGGCTCCCAGGGAAGCCGCCGTTCCAAGGGCGATCGGTGAAGGGCCCATTCTAGCCGGCAGCCGACACCGCGTGAGCATTACCTATCCCCGCAACCCGGCTTCGAACCGGACCGTCATCTACCGGCCAGAGCTGGGCTTTCGCAGCCGAGGAGTGGTTTCAACCGGAATCGTCGGAAAACTCGGTTGCGATAACAGCTCGTATATCAGACTGCGATTGTCGGGAGGATATCAAGGCTTCGCCAAACGTACCGGCATAAACGGCGATACCATTTCCAGTTCTGGTGTGCTTTCGCACGGGCACCCTTCTGAAAGTCACCGGGCAGGAGCGCGACGAGCACGCAGCGGGAAGTGTGGGGATGGCGTTGCGGAATTCGGCGCGGTTCAATCTCGGAAAGTCCGCTTGTGCCCCGCTCGGTTCAACGGCCATCGTCAATCGGTCCCGGCAGGAGGATTGCGGCTTGCGTGTCCTTGCCCGGCATGACGGGCAAGCTGGTCATCTCGTTCATGGGGTACTCCCGGATTGTCTGGTCGTGCTGTGCGGGCAGCCATGTCGGGGTGATGCGGAATGGCGGCTGCAAAGCATCGCAGCATCGCCGCCATGTGTCTGCGCATATGCGCTTTGTTGGTAATGATCGCCTCGGGGTTCAGCAGTTCGCCCTGCGGCGTCATGAAGCCGATTGCGGGATCGCCATCGCGTAGTTCGATAACGAGGCGGTGTCCGCGTGGCTGGGCTTTATGGGCATAGCGGGCGACGAATTCGCCGAGGCGGCCGGACAGACCCTGCGCGAGCCTGGTCCAGCGGATATGGCCGCCGGCGAGGACCTCGCCCTCGCATAGTCCGCGCTCGAGCCAGGCGCGCAATTGCGCGCGCTGCTGGAGGGACTGTCAGGATTTCCGTGTGTGGCCGGGCATAATGGGCAACAAGGAGTCCCACTATGTCACGACGCAAAGTACCTGCCATACCGAATGAGCTTCTCGATCAGCTTTTGGCGGGCGGCGCTGCCAGTGCCGCCTTCGAGCAGGGCGGTCTGCTCGATTCGCTGAAGA
>NZ_JACIEU010000030.1 GCF_014197035.1 Sphingobium scionense
TATATCCCGCTCTTCCATACGCAGCTCCTCGCGGCGCTGCCGATAATCTCACATCTCGACCCTCAGCTCCACTGCGTCTGCTATCGGATGCGTACGATTAACCGCGGGCCACAGTCAGCCCAGGTCATCGACCGGCTAATTGCGTTAAAGGCAGAACGCCCTGAGACGCGCTTCCTGCTCGGCAATCACGAGGAGGCTTTCCTGACCGCCTTGGATGGTCACCGCGATGCCCTCCGATTTTTTGATCGTATCGGCGGGTCGGAGACGATCCTGAACTATGGCATCGCGCCGCACGCATATGAAGCAGCCGACTTCAGCGAGCTTGCTACGATGCTGCAAGCCGCCGTTCCATCCGCCCACCGAGCCTTCCTCGAAGGCTTCGAAGATATGATTGTCGAGGGTAACTATGTGTTTGTCCATGCCGGCGTCCGCCCGGGCATACCGCTTGAAAAGCAAAGAGCGAACGATCTGCGTTGGATCCGCGACGACTTCTTGCGCGCACCTGGCAATAAAAATAGACCCATCATTCCTGGTATGTTGATCATCCATGGGCATACCATCTTTGAGAAGATAGTCGAGCACCCCGGTCGAATTGGATTGGATACAGGCGCTTATCGCTCGGGCATACTGACCGCGATGGGATTTGAGGGCGGCGAGCGGTGGATCCTACAACAAAGCTGTCAACAGCCGCAACATAAGGGTGCATGACGAGTTCAGACAACAAGTGGATGCAGGAATTGGCTTGCACGACCACACGGTCAGTGATATTTTAAAAAAAATTTCCTCGAAAGGGATAATCGATATGGGCTTCCGCGTCCTCCTTGCCGGCGTAATGACATCGTCTCTGATAGCCGCGCCGGCTATGGCAAATTCCGCTTCATCACTTTCCGTCGCCAAGGCGGCAAATGTGAAGGCTGTGACCTCGTCCAAGAAATCGAGCAAGCTGCTGGAGGGGGGGCCCCTAATCGCCCTCTTGGGAGGCGCTGCGATTGTTGCTGGTGCTATCGTGATCGTGGCTGACGATAACGATAGCAAGCCAGATAGCAATTGATGTCGTGAAATAAGGCCTTAAATTATCGCCGGATTGAGTGCATTCCCAAGGCAACTACAGCCAAGCGAGTAGCGCATCGGCATTATATAGATAGGCGAATGCCAAAGAATCGGGATTACCGATTCAACTGACCTAATCAGCCAGATTAGCCACTAGCCATAATCTTAGCTTTCAGGCCTTATCTAGCCTGAGTCGGCGCAGGCGACATGTCCGGTTCTGCCGGTTCATGTTCCAATATAGACGGCGTTTCAGGGACGTCGGGAACTAATTCTATAGGCACATACGCCCATCCATCAAACAGCATAGGCTTGCTGCTCACGATGCGGCGCAATTCTCCATCCTGAAATATCATTGGAAGCCTCACCCCTAAGGTTGCCATCCCCCTATACTATGAAGCGATGCGGCGTGAAACCGAGAATTCGGCAGTTCATCCGATTTAGCATCCTCTGGATGAAAGCTTTGAGGACTACAATCCACATGAGTGACCCCTATGTCACTCAGGCCATTCCTGCGTCCAGATAGTCTTTTGGTAGAAGTTTGTCATATTCTTGAGCGAGGCAGTACCTCTCACCAAAAATGAACATTCCCGAATTCTACCACGAGATCACTCTATGGATCAGCCGCACAACGGGCTTATCCGACCCCATTTTGCATATACATGCCGGATTGGTGGTGCTGTTGACGGCACGCCTTATTTGCGCTCGGTCGCTAGGAACGTTTATTCCTTTTTTCTTCGTGATTCTGGCTGAGGCGACCAATGAGATTCTCGACTATATGGCCTATGGCTGGCGCCAAGCGGACACATATCTGGATATCGCCAATACTTTATTCTGGCCCCTCGTGATCAGCTTGGTTGTCCGTCTGCGACCGGTGCCGAGGCGGGATCATCGGTAAGGCAGATAACTTGCTTTACAAAGCCTGTTATGATTAAGACGCGCTCGCATTTAGGGGGCCGTTTTCATGTGCGGAATAGTTGGGATTGTAGGCCATAAGGATGTCGCAGCTCGGCTGCTGGATGGTCTTAAGCGCCTAGAATATCGAGGGTACGACTCCGCCGGTATTGCCACTTGCGGTGACGGAACGATCGAGCGGCGGCGGGCCTCCGGGAAACTGAACAATCTGGCCAATGAACTCCAGGTCGCCCCTCTGCTTGGAGCCGTTGGAATCGCGCATACACGTTGGGCCACCCATGGAGGCCCAACCATCAACAATGCTCATCCCCATGCCACTGCTGAGGTCGCTGTCGTTCACAATGGCATAATCGAGAATTTCAAGCCGCTCCGGGATATGCTCATCGCCCGCGGTCGCATCTTTACAAGTGAGACCGATACTGAAGTCGTGGCGCATCTGATCAGCGAGAAGGTGGAAGCCGGGGCCGATCCCATAGATGCAGTACGAGAGATGCTCCCTCAACTCCGCGGCGCCTTTGCTCTGGCGATCCTGTTTCGTGATCGGCCTGATTTATTAATCGGAGCACGACTTGGTTCTCCGCTGGTCGTAGGAATCGGGGAAGGGGAAAGCTATCTGGGCTCAGACGCGCTTGCACTCGCTTCACTGACCCAGCGTGTTATCTATCTGGAGGAAGGCGATTGGGTCATCTGCTCACGCGATGACGTGCGGATCTTTGATCAGGATAATCAGCCAACCCAGCGCCCGGTCACCCTGTCGGGTGTCGACGGTGAGCTGATTTCAAAGGGCAACCATCGCCATTATATGATCAAGGAGATCTATGAGCAGCCCATCGTCGTTGCTCAGACCCTGCGATCCTATCTGCGGCGTATCGACGAGACGCTGACGCTACCTATCCCAGATTTCGACCTCTCCCAGATAAAGCGCGTAACAATCGTAGCCTGCGGCACCAGCTTTTATGCAGGGATGGTTGCGAAATATTGGTTCGAGCAGTTTGCACGCGTACCGGTCGATCTCGATGTCGCATCCGAATTCCGTTATCGCGCCCCGGTGATCGAGCCGGGCGGGCTGGCGCTTTTTATCAGTCAGTCAGGCGAAACTGCGGACACTCTTGCAGCACTGCGCCATGCCCGCGAAGAGGGGCAGAAAATTGCCGTCGTGGTCAATGTGCCCACCAGCAGCATGGCGCGCGAGGCCCATCTGCTTCTGCCGACCCATGCCGGTCCTGAAATCGGTGTGGCTTCGACCAAGGCCTTTACCTGCCAGCTGGCGGTGCTCGCCGCGCTTGCTGCCAATCTGGCACGTGCCAAGGGGCGCTTGTCGGACGAGGACGAGCATTCAGTCGTCAAGCATCTTGCCGAAGCCCCGGCTGCGCTCAATGCAGCCCTTGCCTATGAGGACACGATCAAGGCCGTCGCCACCGAAATCGCGATGGCACGCGACGTGTTGTATCTGGGCCGCGGGACCAACTATCCGCTGGCGCTCGAAGGTGCTTTGAAGCTCAAGGAAATTAGTTATATCCACGCCGAAGGCTATGCGGCTGGTGAAATGAAGCACGGCCCCATCGCCCTGATCGACGAGACCGTACCGGTCATCGTCATCGCACCTTCGGGTCCGCTCTTTGAAAAGACCGTCAGCAACATGCAGGAAGTGCAGGCGCGCGGCGGCAAGGTGGTGTTGATCAGCGACTATGACGGGATCCAGGAAGCAGGTGCCGGTTGTCTCGCGACCATCACCATGCCAAAGGTTCATCCGTTAATCGCCCCTCTGGTCTACAGCGTGCCGGTGCAGTTGCTGGCCTATCATGTGGCTGTCACAAAAGGCACCGATGTAGATCAGCCACGCAACCTGGCGAAATCGGTCACGGTCGAGTGATGGCCGCGCTCGGGTGTTCGGGCAGAAACCATAGCAGCGCCGTACGATAATCAAGGATGCTTAAGGCAATGACGAGGGAAACGCGCAACGCCCTTCTTAGCGCACTGGAGTCACTGACCAGCCTGCCGCGTTCCGTACGTAGATGGCTGGTTTTTGGCTTTGACGGGCTGCTTTGCCTCGTCGCGGCCTGGATCGCTCTAGCCCTGCGCCTGGGAGAATGGCCGGACAATCTGCGCGCATTGCTGATCCTGACGGCGACCACGCTCTTTTTCTGGGCGGTGATCGCTTGGCCAGCCGGGGTCTATCGCAACCTCATCCGCTTCTCCGGCGCCCGCGCATCGGGTAGGCTGTTCTACGCCTGCGCATTCCTGATGGTTCCGCTGACGATCATCTTCGGCTTCATCCAGATAGGCGGCGTGCCCCGCACAATCGCCATTCTTCACCCGATCATCTTTTTCTTGGCAATGATCTTCCTGCGCCTCAGCATGCGCTTCGTCGTCAGCGATTTTCTGCATCTCGCGCGGGGCAAGACCGAGGAGCGGCGGCGACTGCTCATCTATGGCGCGGGGCGCGGCGGCCAGCAGCTGGCGAACTCCCTGCGGCAGGAGCCGCATCTGGTGCTTATCGGCTATATCGACGATGACGAGCGCCTCAGCAACCAGCAGCTCGATGGCGTCACCGTCTGGCATTCCTCCATCCTCGATCGCGTCCTGGAAGAACGGCGGGTGGATGAGGTCATCCTCGCGATCCCGAGCGCGCTGCGCGTGCGCCGACGCGAAATCGTGACCGCGCTGCAAGCCCGCAAGATCCATGTGCGCATGCTGCCGGGCATCGGCCAGTTGATCGATGGGCATTTCGCCGTCAACGACATTCGCGACGTGCAGGTCGAGGATCTGCTCGGCCGCGACGCCGTGGCGCCCAATGAATTGCTGATGGGTCGTTCGCTGCTTGCCAAGAATGTGATGGTGACGGGCGCGGGCGGCTCTATCGGCAGCGAGCTTTGCCGCCAGATCATCCGCTCGCGCCCCAAGCGGCTGATCCTTGTCGAGCAGTCGGAATATTTCCTGTACGCGATCGAGAGCGAACTGCGTCAGTTAGCCTTGGCGGAAGGCTATGATGTCGAGCTCGTCCCAGAGTTGGCTGATGTCGCCGACCGTTACTCGGTTTTTCGCATCTTCCGCCGCTGGCAACCCGAGACCGTCTATCACGCCGCTGCCTACAAGCATGTGCCACTGGTCGAGAGCAATCCGATTGCTGGCATGCGCAATAATATCTTCAGCACCCTCTACTGCGCGCTCGCCGCCGAGGCGGTGGGCGTCAGACGCTTCATCCTGGTGAGCACCGACAAGGCGGTGCGCCCGACCAATGTCATGGGCGCGTCCAAACGGGTTTGCGAACTCATCCTGCAAGCGCGCGCGCAGGAGCAGGACAGGACGCTCTTCACCATGGTCCGTTTCGGCAATGTGCTGGGATCGAGCGGCTCGGTCGTTCCCTTGTTCAAGACGCAGATCGCTGCAGGCGGCCCGGTGACGATCACGCACAGGGACGTCACCCGCTACTTCATGACCATCCCGGAAGCCTCGCAGCTCGTGATCCAGGCGGGCGGCATGGCCGAGGGCGGCGAAGTCTTCGTCCTTGATATGGGGCAACCAGTACTCATCCGAGATCTGGCGGAAACGATGGTGAAGCTTTCAGGCCTGTCGGTGCGAGACGAGGCGGCGCCAGAGGGCGACATCGAAATTGTCGAAGTCGGATTGCGGCCCGGCGAGAAGCTTTATGAAGAGCTGCTGATCGGCGACAATCCGGCGCCGACCATGCATTCACGCATCATGCAGGCGCGCGAAGCGGTGCATCCTTGGAATTCATTGTCGGATATCCTGGATGATCTGAAAGATTATCTAAAACAAGGCGATGTTCCAGAAGCACTGAGCATTTTACTGAGGCTTGTGCCTGAATATTCGCCCAAAGTTCTTTTGGAAATGGCAAACTAAAGTAATATCCATAATCTATTATGGCCACATAGTGATTATTTGGTTTTAATCATTAAATAGGACGGTTATTTATGAAAATAAAGGTTATGCTTGTTTTCGGCACGCGTCCTGAAGCCATTAAAATGGCTCCTCTTGCCCTTATGCTTACTCATGATGAACGTTTTGACTGTCGGATATGCGTTACAGGGCAGCATCGCCAGATGCTGGACCAGGTTCTCAATATTTTCGATCTCAAGGCGTCTTACGATCTTGAGATCATGCGGCCGAAGCAGGATCTCAGCGATATAACCAGCGCGGTTTTACTGGGAATGCGTGAGGTCTTCCAGCAGTTCCAGCCGGACATGGTGCTTGTCCATGGCGATACCGCCACGACCTTCTCAGCAAGCCTTGCTGCTTATTATCACCAAATCCCGATCGGCCATGTCGAAGCTGGTCTTCGGACGCATAATCTTTACTCGCCTTGGCCCGAAGAAGCCAATCGAAAGCTTACCGGCGCATTGACCGCACTGCATTTCGCGCCGACGCCATCGTCTGAAGCCAATCTACTTCGCGAGGGCGTGGATCAGAGCAATATCCTGGTGACGGGCAACACCGTTATCGATGCGCTTTTACAGGTCGTCGACAGGTTGAAGACTGACGAGCTCCTTGTGCGCGAGGTTCAGGCGCAGCTGCCGCAGTTCGACAATGACCGCCGCATGATGTTGGTGACAGGCCATCGGCGCGAAAGTTTCGGTGGAGGCTTTGAACGCATATGCCAGGCGCTGGCGAAGATCGCTGCCGATTTCCCGGACGTCGACATCGTCTACCCAGTTCACCTCAACCCGCAGGTGCAGGAGCCGGTCAACCGGCTGCTGGTAGATATCCCAAACATCCACTTGATCGCGCCGCAGGAATATTTGCCCTTCGTTTATCTGATGGATCGCGCGCATATCTTGCTGACCGATTCCGGCGGCGTACAGGAAGAAGCGCCATCCTTAGGCAAGCCCGTCCTCGTCATGCGCGACACGACCGAGCGTCCCGAGGCCGTTGAGGCCGGGACCGTCAAGCTCGTCGGCACCGATACGCAATTGATTGTACAGGAAGTCACCCGTCTTCTAACAGATGAAGAAGAATATACGCGGATGAGCTTTGCCCATAACCCCTATGGCGACGGCGCTGCGTGTAAGCGCATCGCCGATGCCTTGGCCGATTGGGCCGAACGACATTTTCAGAACAAGGATAGCGAGGCAGCATGACCAGCCCCACCATTTCCGTCATCGGCCTGGGCTATATCGGCTTGCCGACAGCCGCCATGTTCGCGTCGCGCAAGGTCAAGGTGATCGGCGTCGACGTCAACGTGAAAGCGGTGGAGACGATCAATCGCGGCGAAATTCATATTGTCGAGCCTGACCTCGACATCGCGGTCCATGCGGCCGTCACTGAGGGCTTCCTGCACGCCACTACCACGCCTGAGCCGGCGGACGCCTTTCTGATCGCGGTGCCGACACCGTTCCGGGGCGACGATCATGATCCTGATCTTAGCTACATCGAAGCAGCGGCCCGCGCGATCGCGCCTGTCCTTCAGGCCGGCAATCTGGTCGTTCTGGAATCGACATCTCCCGTCGGTGCGACGGAACAGCTTGCCGAGTGGCTGGCGGCCGCGCGTCCGGACCTGAGCTTTCCGCAGGCAGCCGGCGAAGCGTCAGATATCCGCGTCGCGCATTGCCCCGAGCGTGTTCTGCCCGGCAAGGTCATGCAGGAGCTCATTCATAACGACCGCGTGATCGGTGGCATGACGCCCAAATGCTCGGCCGCCGCAGTCGCGCTCTACAAGATTTTCGTCGATGGCGAATGTGTGGTTACGAACGCCCGTACGGCCGAGATGGCCAAACTGACCGAAAACAGCTTCCGCGACGTCAACATCGCCTTTGCCAACGAGCTGTCAATCATCTGCGACAAGCTGGATATCGACGTATGGGAACTCATCGCGCTGGCCAATCGCCACCCTCGGGTCAACATCCTGCAACCTGGGCCAGGCGTCGGCGGGCACTGCATCGCGGTTGACCCGTGGTTCATCGTATCGAAGACCCCGGAAGAGGCGCGCCTGATCCGCACCGCGCGTGAGGTGAATGATAGCAAACCGCACTGGGTGCTGGACAAGGTCAAGGAGGCTGTCGCGCGGCATCTGGACGCGAACCCCGGACAGAGCGAAGCGGACGTGACGATCGCCTGTTACGGGCTGGCGTTCAAGCCGGATATCGATGACCTTCGGGAGAGCCCGGCGGTGGAGATCGTAAAGGCGTTGGCCGAAACGCATCCGGGGCAGGTGCTTGCTGTCGAACCGAATATCACGACGCTGCCGCCTAAGTTAGTGAAGGCTGCATTGGTGAGCGTTGGCGATGCTGCCCACGCACAAGTGCATGTAATGTTGGTCGATCACCGCGAGTTTAAGGACGCCGCCGTGCCTACAAAATCTGTTGTAGATGTTCGCGGTGTGTGGCCTCGGCCACCAGCGGTGCCACGACAAAACGCTGACCTAGCATTGCAATGCTGACTGGCAGCTAAATGCCAAACATATCCGTTACTGCGCTTTATAGAATTGCTCTTCCGGCCTTCATTCGGGGGTTGGCCGTAGCTATGTCGCTTGGCGCGGTTTTGCTTTCATATCATGTCCTGCCAGCCACGGAATTTACTGAGCTTAACCTGATTTTGTTCTGCGTTGCTGCAGGGTCTTCGCTCGCAGCCCCTATCAACAGGAATTTCTGGCTCGAAGATCCAGAGCGCGCATTTGCCCCGGCGTCGGCGTCTTCTATGGTGCTGACATGGGGCGCCGTATTGATTGGCTATGCCGTTCCACATATTCTGGGCTATCGTGACATTGGGTCAATAACCGCATCTTTTGCGGCAATATTATATGTTTTTTCCAAAAGTTCGGAACGATTTCTTTATTCATTAACGCTTTCGAGATCCAACATTAATCAGGCTCTTTTTATAATGTTGGTTTTTTCTTTTTCAGAAATACTGTCTCTTGCGTTCATGTATGTCATGACATTGGAGAGCGTAGGCTATCGCCTGGCCTTGCCCGCTCTTATTTTTATCTGTTTCATTGGATTTACGCGCTTTCGGACTTCCATCCGTCAGACACTCATTACACTTCGAACACCGCGTAATGTGCTGGCGGATATCTACACCCTTACGGTGCGCGCGCCGGGACCATCCGTCCTGCTGCTGACCGCTGCCATGACCGCTGCGGGTATGATCGACCGTCTGTTTGTGGCCTATGGGAATATATTCGATGCCCGTTTAGGGGCAGATTATCTGCTGGCTCTATCATATGCGATCGCGTTACAGACCGTCCTAAACATACTATTCGATATCGCACGGCGGCATATCTTCTTTCAGGATCAATGGCAGCCTAGGGCAAAGGCCTATTCTACCGCCATCTTAGGTATGTTGCTGGGCACCTGCCTTGTGGCCATTGCCTTTTACCCGCTTTTCACAGCTTTCAAGATTATACCGTCCACCATTGCATGGATAACATGGGCGGCAATGGCTTTAAGATCGACGGCATTGCTAGCCGGTTATATCTGCTTCGTGGATATGTTCCAAAAGGGCAATACCATGCCCGCACTGACGGTTGCCATATCTATCCTCGCGTCCGTCATATTGTTCTTTGTGTTCCTTGGCACTGGCGTGAGCCTTGTCGTGTCGTCTTCCGTCATGGCAGCGGCATTGCTCGTCGTACTGCTGACCCTTTGTATTCGACTGCCGCTGGCGATCAAAAAACAGGCAGCATTGTGCACGGTAGGAGACTAAAAATGGGAGATGAACGGCTATTGGAAGCCACTCCAGGGACCTGCGGATTGTGGGTCTACGGCGCAATACCGCCAGAGCCTGCAGGCGGAGTTTCCACGTTCGTAGAGCGGCTAGTGCATACGAAATCGATTAACGTGGAGGGAGTTATTGACCCTTATTTCGGCAAGAAAAATAAGGTCGATGTGAGACATGTCGTCGCTAAAAGTTCAAAATTAAAAGATAGATTTATAGTATTTCTGCAACTTCTCACGGTCCGCGATCGACAGTTGCTAATTAATGCTTCGAATCCACATGCTATTATTTATTTATATCCTTTCCTCTTAGGCAGAAAACGCGAAACATTTCTTATTTTGCATCACGGTAATCTGAGAATTAAAGGAGTTTTAGAATGGATATTTCGGAAAGCAATAGACCAGTATTCATTCGTGGGATGCTTAAGTGAAGATCAACGGAATTTCTACATTTCAAAAAAAATTATAGATGATAAATTGATACTAGTTAATAATTATATACCTGCCATTAAACAAGAATCTATTATTTCCAGTACGAAATTAGATCAGGTTATAAATTGGATAAATAAAGGACAAGGAAGTATCGTTATATCTTCTGGATATGCGCATGAATTTTACCATCATGACTGGCTGCTAGATGCACTTAATGATAGCTCAGATTTCGAAGACGTGCGTTATATAGTCTGCTGCTATGGGCCGATGACACCCTTCCTCGATACATTGCGTGCAAAAGCAAGCGGCTTGAAACAGGCATTGGTGATCCATGGATTAAATCCTGCTGAGTTTGATTATGTATTGGAGCTTGCAGACGTCTATGTCCGAGCTTCTGACGTGGACAGTTTTGGGATCGCGGCGTGGGACGCAGCGGCGAAGGGCGCGGCGGTAGTTGCCTCAAATGTTTGTGAGCGTCCGCCAGAGGCCATTGTTCACCCGAAGGGGAATAGACGAGCGTTCCTTGCATCGCTTCGCGCAGCCTTGGCTTTACATCCTAGAGAGCAGAAAGAAATCAAAGGTGTAAAAAACAGGGTCAACATCGAATCATTCTTAAAATTAAAATATTTTAACGAGACAAAAAAGTGACCTTTTTTGCATTTATCTTAATCGCTTTTAACGCATCTCTATGTGTTTATTTGTTTATTGAAAAATGCAAGAATAATTCTGCTTCTCAATTCTTTTATTTAAGTCTAATTGGCCTTGTATTCTTTCCAAGCTTGTTCGACCTCGATCAGGGATATTATTCATTTCACCCGTTTGCATCGCCGATATATTTATCGGCAGAATTAATGCAGTCAGTACAAACTAAAATACTTTTTATGATGATCTCATTTTTAATATTCGAAAAATTATGTGATATTTCACTAGGTATATATTCTATAGATTTACCATATACCGTAACGAATAAAAACGCTTATAACTACATATTAATAATGTTATGTATAATAGTATTATTTGGCGGGCTATATTTTGGATTTTCTTCGCTTGCAACAACTGATATGGAACAGTTGAGGGGCGGGGCAATCGGAAAGTTTTCTCTTTTAATTATATACACTCAAATTGTTCTTATAGGAATGCCGGCATTCTATTTTCTTAGGTTCAATAGGCCCTATATAGCTATTATATGTGCTGCAACTTTTTTGTTTACCTACCTTCTATTAGGTGGATCTAGACAAATAATTGTATTTTCAATTGCAATTTTTGTTAGTTTAATTCTTTATAAATCAGGAAAAAGCAAGTATGTAATATTAATATTATTATTTACAGTAGGATTTTCATCTATTGATTTCGTTTTGCAATTATTTAAGCTATTGCGAAACCTCCCTTCAATGGACGCGCGACTAGATTTTGCGATGCAACTCATAGCTGGCAAAATCCCATGGTCGGCATTGACTGCCGATCAACTAGGTTCAGAATCAAATGTTCGTTATGTCATGTATGGATTTCTCTCCGAAAGTCCTCCATCTGATTTTGGAAAATTTTCCTATTTTGGAAGGTCTCTATTATTTTGGCTTCCGTCGTCGTTAGACTTCTTGGGAATAAAACCGGCTGATTTTGAAGCCACAATGTTTGCTGAAGCCATGGGAAATCGCAGCGGGACGATGCATGCTACGTTCTTTGGATCAGCATATGCCGATACTGGAATATATTCTTTTATTTGGATTGGATGGTTTGTCGCAATTTTCAGAGCTTTGGACTGGTGGTTGAATAAAATACCCATATATCAAAGATCTTTCGTTTGGGGATCTTGTATATATTTTTCATTTATGGTTGCAAGAGGATCATTTTACGCGCCGTTAGTCGTTATGACTGTAGCTTTGCTAGTCGCACAGTTCTTAATATATTTAGATCGACACAATACTGGGGCCAAAATTTCTGCTGGGGGAAGCCGTGCTTAACCTTTTGGGAAGCGCTACCAAGATCTTGGTCGGGTTCGCGACATTTTCCGCGGCTTTGTGGTCCGGTGGTTGATTATCTTTCAGGGGGACAATGCGGGCGAGGACTGCGTGTCGAAAGTGGCCTAAGGATCAGGCAGGGCTTTCATGCGGGCGTTCGCATCGGCGCAGGTGTCTACATCGGCAAAGATACGACCGTTGATAGTCCGGCCGGCAGCGTGCTTTCCATCGCTGACGATGTGACGCTAACGCAGGGTGTTTTTATCAGTGTGGCTCAATTTGTCGGGATCGGTAAGGGAAGCATGATCGGTGAATACTGCTCGATCCGCGATTGCAACACGGCATGGACCTTAGCAGCCCCATGAAGCATCAGCCGCTGATACTAGCATCTGTCGAGGTGGGCGGAGATGTGTGGATCGGGCGCGGCTGCGCCATTCTGGCAGGGGTTACTATTGGGGATGGAGCTGTAATAGGCGCGAACGCTGTCGTCACCCGCAATGTTGATCAATGCGCCATCGTTGGGGGTATCCCCGCTAAACTTATTCGTTTCAGGAATTAGTCAGTGAAACAAGTCCTTCAAGACCTCTCGGCAGGCAGAACCGAGCTCGTTGATTGCCCCGCGCCAGCAGCTCGGCGCGGGCAGCTGCTCATCGACACGGCCGTATCGCTTATCTCCGCCGGGACGGAGCGTATGCTGGTCGATTTCGGCCGCGCCAGCCTTGTCGCCAAGGCGCGGCAGCAGCCGGAAAAGGTCGCCCAGGTTCTGGACAAGGTGCGCACGGACGGGCTGCTGACCACGATGGAGGCGGTTCGCTCGAAACTGGGGCAACCTATCCCCCTTGGCTATTGCAATGTCGGCATCGTGCGCGAAGCCGGGACCGGGGTGAATGGTTTTCAGCCCAGCGACCGGGTCGTCTCCAACGGGCCGCACGCCGATGTGGTGTCGGTTCCTGTCAATCTGTGCGCGCGCATCCCGGACGAGGTCAGCGATGAGGCGGCGGCCTTCACGGTCGTCGCTGCCATCGGCCTGCAGGGCATCCGTTTGGCAGGCCCGACGCTCGGCGAAGCCTTTGTCGTGACCGGCGCGGGGCTGATCGGCCTGCTCACCATCCAGCTGCTGCGCGCGCAGGGGTGCCGCGTGCTCGCGATCGACTTTGACGAGGCCAAGCTTGCCATCGCGCGCGGCTTTGGCGCGGACACATGCAATCCAGCCAGGGGCGAAGACCCGATCGCAGCGGGCATTGCCTTTAGCCGCGGCACGGGCGTGGACGGCGTCATCATCACCGCCTCGACGAAATCCTCCGACCCCGTGACGCAGGCGGCGCGCATGTGCCGCAAACGCGGCCGCATCGTGCTGGTCGGGGTGACCGGGCTGGACCTCAATCGCGCCGATTTCTATGAAAAGGAATTGTCCTTTCAGGTGTCCTGTTCATACGGGCCGGGCCGCTACGATCCAGCCTATGAGGATCAGGGACAGGATTACCCCATCGGCTTCGTCCGCTGGACCGAGCAGCGCAACTTCGAGGCCGTGCTGGATCTGATGGCCAGCGGCCAGATGGATGTCCGCCCGCTTATCTCGCATCGCTTCCCCTTCGAGGACGCGCCGGCCGCTTATGAAAGACTTGCCGGCGACAAGGGCTCTCTGGGCATCCTGCTGGGGTATCAGCATGCCGTTGAGGAGCGGCACAAGCGCACGGTGGAGTTGCACCCCACGGTAACGACTATCGCCCCTTCCGCGCCCGTCGTCGGCTTCATCGGCGCAGGCAATTATGCCGGACGCATGCTCATCCCCGCTTTCCGAAAAGCCGGGGCGACCTTGCACAGCATCGCATCTGCGGGCGGCGTCAGCGGCGTCGTACAGGGCAAACGGCTCGGTTTCACAAATGCCACGTCCGACACGGCCGGCTTGCTCAACGAGCCTGCCATCAACACTGTCGCCATCGCCACGCGCCACGACAGCCATGCTAAATTGACGATCGACGCCCTCCATGCCGGGAAGCATGTCTTTGTCGAAAAGCCGCTGGCGCTCAATTTGGAGGAACTGGAGGCTGTCAAGGAGGCTCATGCGGCGGCAAATCGGCTGGTGATGGTAGGCTTCAATCGCCGATTTGCGCCGCTAGTACAGGCGATGAAGCGGCAACTTGACCCGGTGCGCGAACCCAAATCGATCATCATGGTCATGAACGCAGGCGCTATTCCAGCAGATCATTGGACGCAGGACCAAGCAACTGGTGGTGGCCGCATCATCGGGGAAGCGTGCCATCATATCGACCTGATGCGCTTTCTGGTCGGCGCACCGATCGTCTCGATGTCCGCTCGCAAGATGGGGGACAATCACGCCGTCGAAATTACCGAAGACAAGGCCGTGCTCACGCTCGGCTTTGCAGACGGTTCGTTCGGCACCATCCATTACCTTGCCAACGGCGGCGCTTCCTTCCCTAAGGAACGGGTGGAAATATTCACTGCGGGTCGTACGCTACAACTCGATAATTTCCTGCGGTTGCGCGGCTATAATTGGCGCGGCTTCCGCAATCAGAAGTCTTGGCGGCAGGACAAGGGGCAGGAAGCCTGCGCCGCCGCCTTCCTTTCTGCCATCAGCAACGGGGGGCCAGCGCCCATTCCATTCGACGAATTGGAGGAAGTCGCCCGCATAACCATCGAAGCAGCGGATATGCTACGCGCGCAGCGATAGAATGAAGCACTGGACATCCCTGAAAACGTTAGCGGCACTCGGCCCCGCCTCTATCGCGCGCGTCGGCCTCTATCGTCTAGGCCTGAAATCGGGACGGCATCCGGTGCAGCGGATTGTCGCCGATGTGCCGGCCGGGCCGTTGTTCGCTACACCGCAGGCCCGCCCTGGTCTACCGCCGCCTAACAGGCGCTGGACAGATCGCCTGTGGTGGTTCGGCTGGTTCAGCATGGAGCGGTCCGAAGGTACGCCTGATTGGCACCTCAATCCCTTTACCAATGCGCGAGGCGATCAGACGCGCCCCTGGTGGACGATCCCCGACTTTGCGGGTTCCGGGGATATCAAGGGCGTGTGGGAATTATCGCGCTTCGGGTGGCTCGCCTCCTGCGCGACTCAAGCGGCCCATGGCGATACCAAGGCCCTTGCAACGATCAATCAATGGCTGCAATCCTGGCTACAGGACAATCCGCCCTATCTTGGCGTCAACTGGAAATGCGGGCAGGAAGCTGCATTGCGGGTCATCCACCTCATGGCAGCCGCACTTGTCCTCGATCAGGATCGTACGCCGCAACCAATGCTCGCTGCAACGATCGCGTTACATTTGAAACGTATCGCGCCGACTATGTCCTATGCGATCGGGCAGGATAATAATCATGGCACATCGGAAGCTGCCGCCATGTTCATCGGAGGCAGCTTTCTGTCCGCGCTGGGCTGGCGCGAAGCTCGGACATGGGCCAGAACGGGGCGCCGCTGGCTGGAGAATAGGGCACGTCATCTGATCGCGCCTGATGGCAGTTTCAGCCAATATTCGATCGTCTATCACCGCCTGATGCTCGACACTTTCTCTTTTGTCGAAGTGTGGCGGCGGCGGCATGACCTCGCTCCTTTCTCTGCGACAATGCGCAATCGCTTGGATGCGGCGACGGCATGGCTCGATGCGATGGTCGATCGCACTTCCGGCGATACGCCCAATCTAGGGGCCAATGACGGAGCCCATATCCTGCCGCTCACTGAGACGGATTATCGCGACTTCCGTCCTTCCTTGCAATTAGCGTCCGTGTTGTTCCGGGGGCAGCGCGCAATGAAAGATACCGGATCGTGGGATGACCAACTCCATTGGCTGGGCCTTTCATCGGCCATCGAGCTCGCGCCGGAGCCAGTGAGCACCAGTTTCGACAATGGTGGGTTTCATGTGCTGCGCAATGATCGGGCAACGGCCTGTCTGCGCTACCCCCGGTTCCGTTTCCGCCCCAGTCAGTCCGATTTGCTGCACTTGGATCTTTGGGCCGACGGACGTAACCTGCTGCGCGACGCGGGAAGTTTCAGCTATAATGCGGCACCCGATATCAGCGCTTATTTTGCGGGAACGGCTGCGCATAACAGCATCGAATTTAATGGCCGTGACCAAATGCCCCGGCTTAGCCGCTTCCTGTTCGGCGCTTGGCCAAAAGCGCGCGAGGTACGCTCGATCCGTAATCCCGACAATCGCTGCGCCGCCGCCTTTACCGACGATCGGGGTATGTTCCACCATCGGGACGTGTCACTTCAGCCGGATGGCTTCACCTGTGTCGATACGATCTCAGGGCCGTTCGATAACGCGATCTTGCGCTGGCGCCTTTTGCCCGGTCTCTATCAGCTGGAAGGCCATCATCTGATTGGGGCGCATTTACAGCTGTCGATAAGCTGCGACGATCCCAATTTCACTATGCACCTGACCACGGGCGCAGAGTCCCGTTATTATTTGCATCAGGCGGAAATCCCAGTTCTAGAGATTAGGTTGAAGCGCCCTTGCCGGATCGACACAACAGGTAAATTCTAACGTGCATATTTTATATTTTCATCAGCATTTCTCGACGCCAGATGGTGCCGCTGGCACCCGCTCCTATGAGATGGCGCGCCGTTTGCTGCGCGAAGGCCATAGCGTTACGATGGTCTGCGGTTCCTATGCCCAAGGCAAAACGGGATTGACCACCCCGTTTGGCAAAGGCTTTCGCCGCGGCTTTGTCGATGGCATCGATGTCATCGAATTTGACCTGCAATATGCCAATGAAGATAGCTTTGCGCGACGGTCAGGCGTTTTCATCAAGTTTGCGCTCGCATCCATTCGCCTGGCATTTTCCGAAAAATATGATGTGCTATTTGCCACCACCACGCCCCTTACTGCCGGCATTCCCGGTATTTTCGCTAAATGGCTAAGGGGTAAGCCTTTCGTGTTCGAGGTGCGCGATCTGTGGCCCGAATTACCCCGCGCGATGGGTGTCATCACAAATCCGTTCGTGCTCAAGGCCATGTCGGTTTTGGAATGGGCCTCCTATCGCTCGGCGACGCGTTGCATCGGCCTGTCGCCAGGCATCGTCGATGGCATTGCGCGCCGGGGCGTGGATCGGTCACGCATCGCGATGATTGCCAACGGATGCGATGTCGACCTTTTCGCCGGCACGTCGTCTGACACAAAAGAGGATTTTCGGCGCGATCTCGCTATTCCGGACGATCAGCTTCTGGCGGTCTATTGCGGCACGCATGGACTGGCGAATGGACTGGACGCGGTCATCGACGCGGGGATCGAACTCCGCAATCGCGGCCGAGATGACATTTTGCTGATCCTCGTCGGCAAAGGTCAGAAAAAAGCGCAGTTGATGGAACGGGCAAAGGCAGAAAATCTTAACAATGTCCGCTTTCTCGATCCCATTTCCAAAACACGCTTGACCGGTCTCCTAGCTCAAGCGGACCTTGGCTTGCAGATCTTACGGAATATTCCCGAATTTGCATATGGGACGTCGCCGAATAAATTTTTCGATTACCTGTCTGCAGGACTTCCAGTCCTCAACAACTATCCAGGCTGGCTCGCCGACATGATAGGCGAGCAGAAGCTGGGCTTCGCCATAGAAGCCGATTCTCCAGCGGCATTTGCCGATGCGCTGGAAAAAGCAGCTAATGATCGTGCTGCCTTGAAGCAGATGGGGCAAAGAGCGAAAACATTCGCATGCGGGCCAATGAACCGTGAGCATCTTTCAAAACAGTGGGTCGACTGGGTTACGGAAGGTGTTGTTCATAGCCGTGAGAGACATGCTTCCGCGCCGCCACCCGCCATATCGGTAGGAAGCTGATAATGAAGCGCCTGCTGGATATGATGATTGCGGCGACCGCGCTGATCCTGCTGTCGCCGCTGCTGGTCATAGTGGCACTTTTGGTTCGCTTGAATCTTGGTGCGCCCATCCTGTTTCGCCAGCTTCGCCCCGGCCTTCACGGCAGGCCATTTCAGATGCTCAAATTCCGCACTATGCGCGATGCCTATGATCGCGACGGCGTTCCCCTTGCCGACGCGGACCGCATAACCGGCTTTGGCCGCTTTCTCCGTTCGACCAGCCTGGATGAACTCCCTGGCCTCTGGAGCGTGCTCAAGGGCGATATGAGCCTGGTCGGGCCACGCCCTCTTCTGATGGAATATCTGCCGCTTTACAGCCCGCAGCAGGCGCGACGGCACGAAGTGCGGCCCGGGATCACTGGCTGGGCGCAGGTGAACGGCCGCAACGCGCTTTCCTGGGATAGGAAGTTCGCGCTCGACCTTTGGTATGTCGAACATCGCTCCTTCATGCTCGATTTGAAGATCCTGTTACTCACAGTGCGTAAAGTGCTCGTGCGTGATGGCATCAGCGCCGCTGGGGAAGCAACGATGCCGAAATTTACCGGGAGCGAAACCAGGCTGTGACGCGCCTCATCGGCATATATGGCGCCGGCGGATGCGGCCGCGGGATCATGCCGCTCGCGCGGGCCATGCCGCTTGCCGAAGACGCTCGGCTTGTCTTCATCGACGATGGCGCAGCGCAAAGCCATATCAACGGCCATGCCGTCATGTCCTTCGCTCGCTTCAAGGAAGAGGAAGCGGACGACAAGCATGTCGCTTTGGCCGTTGCGGGATCGGCGGTTCGCGCGGAAATGGCGCGAAAATGCGATGAAGCCGGCTTGCCGCTGCTGTCCGTCTGGGCAAAGGACGCTATCGTGATGGACGATGTCGAGATCGCCGAAGGCGCGCTCGTCTCGCCCTATGTTACCTTTACGTCCAATATCAAAGTCGGCCGCTGCTTCCATGCCAATCTCTATTCCTATGTCGAGCATGATTGCGTGATCGGCGATTATGTCACCTTCGCGCCGGGGGTGCGCTGCAACGGCAATATTCGGATAGGCGATCGCGCCTATATCGGCTCGGGCGCGGTCATCCGCCAAAATCTGACGATCGGCGCGGACGCCGTCGTCGGCATGGGCGCGATCGTAACCAAGGATGTTCCTCCAGGCGTAACCGTGGTCGGCAACCCCGCCCGCATTCTCGAGAAAAACTGACATGCTCAACACCTCCTTCGCGCCCTGGCCAAGTTTCACGCAGGAAGAGGCGGATGCCGTTTCCGCCGTCCTGCTCTCCAACCGCGTCAACTATTGGACCGGCGAGGAATGCCGCGCCTTTGAGCGGGAGTTCGCCGTCTGGGCGGAGAGCAACCATGCCATTGCCGTCGCCAACGGCACAGTTGCGCTCGATCTCGCATTGCAGGGGCTCGGCATCGGCAGCGCCAACGGCGGCAGCGCCGACGATGAGGTGATCGTGACGCCACGCACCTTCATCGCGTCGATCTCCTGCGTCGCCAATGCCGGCGCCAAGCCGGTTTTCGCCGATGTCGAGCGCGCCAGCGGCAATATCTCCGCTGAAACGATCTCAGCGGTCGTTACGCCACGCACCAAGGCGATCGTCGCGGTCCACCTCGCGGGCTGGCCCTGTGACATGGACCCGATCATGGACCTCGCCGCCGCGCGCGGTATCAAGGTGATCGAGGATTGTGCGCAGGCGCATGGCACGCGCTACAAGGGACGCAGCATCGGGTCGATCGGCCATGTCAGCGCCTGGTCCTTCTGCCAGGACAAGATCATGACCACCGGCGGCGAAGGCGGCATGGTGACGTGCAACGATCGCGATCTCTGGTCGCGCATGTGGTCGTTCAAGGATCATGGCAAGAGCTGGGACGCGGTCTATGAACGCGCGCACCCGCCGGGCTTCCGCTGGCTGCATGAAAGCATCGGCACCAACTGGCGGATGCTCGAAATGCAGGCGGCGATCGGCCGCATCCAGCTTCGCCGCATGGCGGAGTGGACGCGTGCGCGGACGGCCAATGCGACGATCCTTCAGGATGCGCTGACGCCCTTTGCAGGACGTGATGGGATCATCCGCTTGGGCGGCCCGCTTGGCCAGGACGCGAGTTGGCCGGAAGGGTCGGTCCACGCCTTCTACAAATATTATGTCTATGTCCGGCCGGAAAATCTGGCTTCCGGCTGGTCGCGGGATCAGATCGTCACCGAAATCGGCAAGCGGGGTATCCCCTGTTTCCAAGGCTCCTGCTCCGAAGTCTATCTGGAAAAGGCATTTGACGGCACCGGCTGGCGTCCCGAGGCATCTTTGCCGGTCGCGCGCGAACTGGGCGAGACAAGCCTCATGTTCCTTGTCCACCCCACGCTCTCTGCCGACGATATGACGCGCGCTTCGCAAGCGATAGGCGATGTGTTGAAGGAAGCCGTGCGCGCGGAAGAAACACTGCCCTGAAAATGCCTATCCGGTCTGCCCTTCCGTCCTATCGCCTGAGCCCTGCGCTCCTGCTCTTCCTGCTACTGCTTGGCACATTATGGGTCGCAGGCGGCGCTTCTCATGCCGATGTCACGGGTCAAGTCGTTACCCGCACCGCGACGTGGCTGATATTGGTGCTGGCGATCCTGTGCGGCGTGCGGCCCATGGGCAGAAGCACGGGGCCGATTTTCTGGCTGCTGCTGGCGACAGTGCTGCTCGTCCTGCTGCAGCTTGCGCCCTTGCCCCCCAGCCTCTGGGCGGCACTGCCGGGCCGGGAATTTCTGCTGAGCGCGCCCTTAAGCCAGGAAACATGGCGTCCCTGGTCTCTCGCGCCCTCCACGACGATCAACGCCGCTTCGTCCCTGATCGTGCCGGTTGTCACCCTTTATCTCGTCAGCGCGATGCCGCAGGAGGAGAGGGCATGGCTTCCGGCGATCATGCTCGGGGCCATATTCCTCTCGATGCTGGTCGGGCTGCTCCAGTTCTCCGGCTTCATGATCGACAATCCGTTCATCAATGACACAAGGGGCAGCGTCGGCGGTACATTCGCCAATCGTAATCATTTCGCGCTATTCCTAGCCATGGGCTGCCTGATCGCGCCTGTATGGGCTTTTGCCGGAAAACAGAACGCAAGGTGGCGCGCGCCGGTCGCACTGGCTCTTATGACGCTCTTCGCGCTCATCATCCTGGCAACCGGATCGCGCGCAGGTATCCTGACCGGCCTGCTGGCACTGGCGCTGGGCCTCGCCTTATGCTGGCATAACGTCCGCCGCGCCTTGCACGGAGCGCCGCGCTGGGTGTTCCCGACGCTGATCGCGGCGATCATCGGCGTCATCGCCCTATTCATCCTGGTCAGCATTGCCGCCGACAGGGCGGAATCCGTCCGCCGCGCGTTCGAGATCAATCCCGGGCAGGATATGCGCACGCGCGGGCTGCCGACGGTACTGTCGATGATCGCCGCCTATTTCCCCGCCGGCGCGGGTTTCGGCGGTTTCGATCCAATATTTCGCCTGCATGAGCCGTTTCAGTTGCTCAAGCCGACCTATTTCAATCATGCCCATAATGATTTTCTGGAGATCGTGCTCGACGGTGGCCTGCCTGCGCTTCTGCTCATGCTCGTTGCAATCGGATGGTATGGAATGGCGAGCATGAGGGCCTGGCGGGGAAGTGGGCGACACTCTGTCCTGCCCAAATTAGGGTCGGCCATATTATTTCTCGTCTTTGTCGCAAGCGCCTTCGACTATCCGGCGCGCACGCCGATGATGATGGCGATGATCGTCATTGCTGGCTTATGGCTCTGCCCAATAAGACAGCGTCCATGAGGGCCGACTTTACCTGATCGCGATCAGCATCTAAGGCGAAAGTCTCTTCAGCGGGAAGATGTGGAGCGCATGCGCAAAATTCTTGTTTCGATCATCATCGCTGCCGGCCTTGCCGGCTGCGCAGGCACGCCGCCCCCACAGTCCAGCGCGCAACTGACCGTTATCCCCGACAGCCAAGGCCTACCCGCGCCTAATCGCAGCGATCTGGCGGCCTCTGACCGGCCCGCGCTGATCGGTCCGCTTGACACGATCAACGTCGATATCTTCAACGTGCCAGAGCTCAGCCGCGAAATGCAGGTGGACGCAAGCGGACGCATTTCCATGCCGCTGGTGGGCACCGTCGATGCCCGTAACAAGACTGCGGATGAGCTGGCGCGCGCGATCGAAGCTTCGCTGCAGGGGCGTTATGTCCGTAACCCGCAAGTAACCGTCAATATCAAAAGCTCGGTCAGTCAGGTCGTGACGGTCGATGGCGAAGTCAAGGAACCGGGACTTTATCCGGTCACCAACCAGATGACGCTGATGCGCGTCATTGCCTCGGCCAAGGGCCTGTCGGAATTTGCCAAGCAGGAGCAGGTCGTCATCCTGCGCACCGTCGACAATCAAAGGATGGCCGGCCTGTATGACATCGCCGCGATCCGTCAGGGCGCCTATGCCGACCCGGCGGTTTATGCCAATGATGTCGTCATCATCGGAGATTCTCCGCAGCGCCGTCTTTTCCGGGATGTCGTTTCTTTAGCACCTCTCATCGCGGCACCCCTCGTCGCGGTCCTGCGCTGAGGCCTGCAATTATATGACTAATATCGCTTTGAACCCGGGCAACCCCATGGTCCCGGCAGCCCTGTTGCAGGCGCAATCGGAAAATAGCAGCCCGCCCATATTGCGCCAATATCTGCGCATCGCCATGCGCTGGCGCTATGTGATCCTCGGCGCGGTCGCGGTCTGTTTCCTGATCGGCTTGATCGCGACCTTGCTGATGACGCCGCAATATACGGCATCCTCGACGATCGAGATTTCGCGCGAGGCGGACAAGGTCACGGATCTTCAAGGGGTCGAGCGCGAGGCTGGCATTGCCGACCAGGAATTCTACCAGACGCAATATGGCTTGCTGGAATCGCGGGCGCTTTCCGAGCGGGTGGCGACGCAGCTCAAGCTGAAGGAATCCCAGAATTTCTTCGAAATGTTCGGTTTCGAGAGCGATGATCCGGCCTTTGCCCTTGCCAATGGTCGTTACCCCGCATCGGGCCGTGCCACGCGGCAGCGTGTTGCCGGCGAAATATTGCGCGAGCATCTAAGCATCAGCCCCACGCGCATGTCGCGTCTGGTCGAAATCAAATTCACGAGCCCCGATCCTGCCTTTTCGGCCAAGGTTGCCAACACATGGGCCGAGAATTTCATCCAGACCAATCTGGAACGCAAGATCCAGGCGACCTCCTATGGCCGCGATCTTCTCCAGAAACAGTTGGGGCAGTTAAAGCAACGCCTAGATGAATCGCAGCGGCAGCTGGTCAATTACGCCTCTTCCGCCAAGATCATCAATCTGCCCGCGCAATCGGGCAACGGCCAATCCAGTTCGGAGCGTTCGATCGTCGTCGACGATCTGGCCGCGCTCAATGCGTCACTGGCGCAAGCGACAGCGAGCCGTATCGAAGCCCAGGCGCGTTATCAGCAAAGCGGGCGGGCGGGTGCATCAGCCGAAGCCTTGAGCAATTCAGCGATCAATAGCCTGCGCCAGCGCCGTGCAGAACTGGCGGCGGAATATAGGCGGCTGATGACGCAGTTCGAGCCTGGCTATCCCGCCGCGCAGGCTATTCAAGCGCAAATTACTCAGCTGGACCGCAGCATCGCCAGCGAGGAAGGCCGCGTGACTTCATCACTTCTCGCCGATTATCGTCGAACAGAGGAGCAGGAAAAAGCACTCCAGGCCAAGGTCGAGCAGCTAAAGGGCGATTATCTCGACCTCCGCCGCCGCAGCATCCAATATAATATCTATCAGCAGGAAGTGGATACCAACCAGGCGCTCTATGATGGCCTGCTTCAGCGCTTCAAGGAAATCGGCGTCGCGGGCGGCGTCGGCGTCAACAATATTTCGATCGTTGATCCGGCTCAAGCTCCTAAATTGCCTTCAAGCCCCAAATTGCTGATCAATCTTGCCATCGCCATTCTGGCGGGCCTTGGGATCGGCGCTGCGCTGGCCTTTGGCCTCGAGCAGATCGACGAAGGGATCACCGACCCGGCAGAAGTCAAGCGCGAGCTTGGCCTGCCGCTGCTCGGCTCAATCCCCAAGATCGACGAGGCGCCCAAGGACATCCTGCTCGACCGCAAGTCCGACTTGGTCGACGCCTATCTCACGGTGCAGACGAACCTTGCCTTCTCCACCGAGCATGGCGTGCCGCGCTCCTTCTCCGTCACCTCGACACGGCCGAGCGAAGGCAAGTCGACCACCTGTCTCGCCCTCGCCACGACGCTGGCGCGCGGTGGCAAGCGCGTCATCCTCATCGATGGCGACATGCGCGATCCCTCGATCCATCATCTGGGCGGGGTCCGGCATGATCGGGGTCTCAGCAACTATCTGACCGGCGAAGACAATATCGACGCCCTGACCTTCCCGATGGAGGATCTGGGCTTCACCGCGATGTCGGCAGGGCCGCTGCCGCCCAATGCCGCGGAATTGCTGACCGGCAGCCGCCTCTCGCAGCTGATAGCGCAGCTGCTTGAGACCTACGATCATGTCGTCATCGATTCTCCGCCGATCATGGGTCTTGCCGACGCACCCCTTATCGCTGCCAAGGTCGAGGGCGTCATCTATGCCGTCGAATCCCATGGCATCCGCACCAACCTGGTGAAGGAGGCGCTCGGCCGTCTCATCACCGCCAATGTCCGGATCATCGGCTGCGTACTTACCAAGTTCGATGCCAAGAAGGCCCATTATGGCTATGGCTATGGCTATGAATATGGCTATCGCTACGGCCGCAAGGCGGAGCCTGACGTCGTCTGATGAAGGATAGAGGCTCCCGGCAGCGGCGCTCGCCGCTTGAATGGGGCGTTCGCCTCGTTCTGGCCGGGGCGGTCGGCTGGATCGGCTATCTCTCGGTCATGCAGTCGGTGGCGTTGGTGCTGCCCGACAGCCGGATCGAGGAGGCTCATGCGCTAGCGCCCAATAATGGGCGCATCGCCGGCCGCCTGTCGCAGACGCTTTATCGCCCCAGCGCAAGCGAAGCCGACCGGGCACGCGCAGTTACCATCGCACGCGACGCGCTGCAGCATGATCCGACAGCCGTTGAAGCGGTAGCAACGCTGGCTGTCGATGCGTTTATACGCGGCGATCAGACTGAAGGGGAGCGCCTGCTCGGCTATTCGCAGAAACTGTCACGGCGGGATCTGCGCACGCAGTTGATGGCGATCGAACTAGCCGTGGCGCGCGACGACATTCCCGACGCGCTTCGACATTATGATATCGCGCTTCGCACCAAAAAAAATGCGCGCGACCTGCTTTTTCCAGTTCTGACCTCGGCGCTAACCGACCCAGCGATCCGCGCAGAACTGGTCAGAACTCTTGCTGGGCATCCCAGTTGGGGCAGTAGCTTCATCAATCGTGCCGCGCGGAGCGATGCCGACCCGGCAGCAAGCGCAGCCTTCTTCCGCGCCCTGCAGAAGGCCCGTTTTCCAGTGCCCGACACCGCCGGCGTAGCGCTCATCAACAGGCTGCTGGTAGCCAAACTGTTCGATGATGCCTGGACCTATTATGAAGCCGCCCGCCCCGGCAGCGATCGGCGCCAGTCGCGCGATCCTACTTTCAAAAGCCCGATCGACGCGCGTAGCGCGTTCGATTGGATCGCGGTCAACAGCATCGGCATTTCAACGGCCATCCTGCCTGATCCGGCGGACGGCCTGTTCGACTTTACCGTTTCAATGGGCAACGGTGGCACGCTGCTTCAGCAGCTGCAGATACTACCGCAAGGCGATTATGTGCTGGAAGGGCGCAGCATCGGGATCGAACAGCCTGCACGCTCACGCCCCTATTGGGTCCTGCGTTGCCAAGCAGGCGGCGAGATTGCACGGGTCGAAATACCCAATTCATCGCAGGCTGGCGGCCGGTTCCAGGGAAATGTTAGCATCCCCGCCACCTGCCAGGTGCAGATGCTGGCGCTGGTCGCGCGCTCCTCATATGAGATCGGCGGCGTTTCGGGGCAGATCGATCGCATCCTGATCCGCCCAGCGCGTGCGCCCGGGCCAGTAAGGACAGCCTCATGAGACTTTGCAAGTTAGGCCTCGGCGCATCGGCCGCATTGCTGCTTATGGCTTCCTCCACGGAAGCTCAAGAAGCAACCCGGCCGGGACAGGTGGCGGAATCGGCCGCAGGACAAGTGGGCCAGCGCCAGACCGCTGGTAACAGCCAAGCCAATATCGAACCCACGGGCCGCCTGAACAATCGTATTCCGAACCGGGTGCAGAACCGTATCCGCAACCGAATCGACCGCTTCTATGATCCGACCGCCAATACGACCTCGCCCTTCGAAGTTGCAGCAGAGCAAAGCACCCGTGGTCAGCCCCCTCGTTGAGGAGCCCGTGATAAATT
The DNA here is from genome assembly GCF_014197035.1 of Sphingobium scionense. GTDB lineage: Bacteria > Pseudomonadota > Alphaproteobacteria > Sphingomonadales > Sphingomonadaceae > Sphingobium > Sphingobium scionense. Next base: position 26,218 of record NZ_JACIEU010000030.1, read on the forward strand.
GCGCTCAGCTTGCTGCCCTTTCCACCGCCGTGCAGATGCGGTCGACCACGTCGCGCACCTGTTCCTCACGATCGCCCTCTGCCATGACCCGGATCACCGGCTCGGTGCCGGAGGGGCGAATGACGAGGCGACCACAGCCATCCAGTTCCGCCTCCGCTTGAGCGATGACGCGCTGAACGTCGGCATGATCCAACGGCTTGCCGCCGGTAAAACGCACATTTTTGAGCAATTGAGGCACCGGGTCAAACTGGTGCAGCACCTCGCTCGCTGGCTTGCCCGTGCGTATGAGGGCGGCCAGAACCTGCAAGGCAGCAACCGTGCCGTCTCCGGTGGTGGCATAGTCTGACAAGATCATATGTCCTGATTGTTCGCCGCCTACGTTAAAACCGCCCGTGCGCATCCGTTCAAGAACATAGCGATCGCCCACCTTGGTGCGTTCGAGCGCGATGCCCTGATCTCCCAGGAAGCGCTCAAGGCCAAGGTTCGACATTACCGTCGCCACCAACCCACCGCCACGCAGCGTTCCCGCTCGCGCCCAATTTGCCGCGATCAGTGCCATGATCTGATCGCCGTCGACGACCTGTCCTTTTTCATCCACAACAATCAGCCGGTCGGCGTCCCCATCGAGTGCGATGCCAATGTCCGCGCCGGCGGACAAAACGGTTTCCTGCAGCAACAGCGGCGCTGTCGAGCCACAGCCGTCATTGATATTGGTGCCGTTCGGCCCTACCCCGATCGCAATCACCGTAGCCCCCAATTCCCACAAGGTGGACGGTGCGACCTGATAAGCGGCGCCATTGGCACAGTCGACGACGATCTTGAGCCCGTCGAGCCGCAGGTCAGCTGGAAAACTCGCTTTTACCGCATGAATATAGCGGCCGCGCGCATCTTCAATGCGGCGAGCGCGGCCAATATCCTTCGAGGCGGCAAGCGGAATGTCCTGCCCCAGCAATGCCTCGATTTTGAGCTCATCCTCATCAGACAGCTTGTAGCCGTCGGGCCCAAATAGCTTGATACCGTTGTCGAAATAGGGATTGTGGCTGGCAGAAATCATAACGCCCAAGTCCGCGCGCATCGAATGGGCGAGTAAGGCAACGGCAGGCGTTGGAATGGGGCCAAACTGGACCACGTCCATGCCGACCGCGGTGAAACCTGCGACCAGCGCATTTTCGATCATATAGCCTGACAGTCGCGTATCTTTGCCGATCACAACACGATGGCGATGGTCACCCCGTAGGAAATGGGTGCCAGCGGCCATGCCCACTTTCATTGCCAGCTCCGCCGTCATGAACCGTTGGTTGGTTCGCCCACGAATGCCGTCGGTTCCAAAATATTGCCTGCTCATGCGCGTCCCTACATATGGAAAATGGTATTGTCCTCAAACATTTAAATATCTCTATCACACTCAAACTACACGAACAGGTGCTGTGCAAGGTATGTGCCTAGGCGGCGTGAACGAATTGGTTGGCGCGGTGGGAGAGGGTTGATTCAAGGCTGCCTTTTGGAGGCGGCGTTGAGCAGGGGTGACCTGAGCGAAACAGAATGGCGTGTTTTGAAAGGGTTGCTGCCGATTGAAGCGGCGAACCGGGGACGAGGCCGGCGTCCGGAGCAGAACCGCTCGATCATCAACGGGATACTCTGGCGGCTTCGCTGCTGGGCTCCATGGCGCGACGTACCGCCCAAGTATGGCCACTGGAACACGATCTACCGCCGGTTCCGGCGGTGACGCTGGCCGAGATCATGGCGGACAGCGGCCATTACAGCATCGACAGCACCACGGTTCGTGCCCACGTCTCGGCAGCGGGCGGAAAGGGGGGACTCATCGACGAGCTCTTGGCCGCTCGCGGGGCGGGTTCACCAGTAAGCTTCACTGCCTGGCTGATGCCCTCGGGCGACCGCTTGCGTTCCATCTGACGGGCGGGGAAGCAGCCGATTGCAAGCCTATGACGCGTTGATCGACTTGCCAAACGTGCTCCCAATGCCTTGCTCGCGGACAAGGGATACGACTCTGATGCGATCCGTTCCGATCTCGCCCATCGGCAAATCGCGGCCGTCATACCCGGGCGCTCAAACCGGCGCGTAAAGATCGAACATGACAGGGCGCTCTATAAGCAGCGCAATCGCATCGAGCGAATGTTCGGCCATTTGAAGGTCAACCGAGCCATCGCCACCCGCTACGATCAACTCGCCGTCAGCTTCATGAGCATGGTCCACATCGCCACCGCCAGATACTGGCTCAAATTCGTCCACGCCGCCTAAGACATCATGCGATTTTAATGCACGATGCTTGAAGATGAGCGGGGTTACAGGGCAGCAGAGGATATCGATCTCAAATACTGGTAAAGTGTTTCCCTGCTGATACCCATATCGCGTGCGATGCCGGCTTTCTGCTCACCGCAGGCTACTCGCTGCACGAGTTCTGATACTTTTTCATCCGACAGCGCCTTCTTACGCCCTCGATATGCGCCTCGCTGTTTTGCAAGTGCTATACCTTCGCGCTGCCGCTCGCGGATAAGGGCACGTTCGAACTCGGCGAAGGCGCCCATGACCGACAGCATGAGATTGGCCATAGGCGAATCCTCACCGGTGAAGCACAGGCTCTCTTTGACGAATTCGATCCGAATGCCGCGCTTGGTGAGGGACTGGACCAGCTTGCGCAGGTCGTCGAGATTGCGCGCAAGGCGGTCCATGCTGTGCACGACCACTGTGTCACCTTCCCGAATGAATGACAGCATGGTTTCAAGCTGGGGCCTGTTGACGTCTTTACCCGAAGCCTTGTCGGTGAAGACTTTGTCCAGGGCGGCCCCTTCCAGCTGACGATTGACATTCTGGTCGAACGCACTGACCCGAACATAACCGATCCGCTGCCCCTTCATCGTCCACTCCTAGCCAATCTGTCAGGTTGGAATCTATAAGATTATGCCACGAGTGTCAAGAAATGTTATTAGGCACTCTTATCTGACGTAGTTATCGCCAGATGCCTGACGTCAATCTAGACTATACCCTATATTGACAATTATAGACTTGTGGCCCGAGCAAGGCTGTCAAGTGCTGGTCGATGGTTTCTAGTATCAATTTACGTCGAGGTAGCCCCCGTCATCAACGTAAGCATTCGGGAAGGCGCAGTTCGGGCGGCTTGGCATTGACCTGCTTGTTTCTTATTCATGCTTGCTGTCTCGGCCTGATCTGATAGGCGGCTGGAGAGGCTGGCTGTCATGACAAACACCGGCCTTTGACCCCGGTGCGCCCACGATCCGTTCCGGGGTCAACTTTCCGCTTTCGAAGTAGGTATGACTTTAACTCAGTTGATAGCGTTGGCAGTCAGCTAGCGGGCCGATAGGCCACCCCGATTCGCCGTTCGGCGCCAGCGCGGCGGACCAGGAGACGACGGACGAGGCGCCACGCCTCCCCCTCCTGCTCGAACGCCAGGCTGCGCGACTGTCCCGCAGTGCCGATGCGACCCCAGCGCCATTCGACGACTATCCATCCAAAAAGGTCACGCCGCAGTTCGATATGCCAGTGGCGGCGGATGTTGCGCGACGGATCACAAGCCTGGAGCACGAGCGCACCGCCATCAAGTGACAAACAGGCGTCAAGAAGCGTTCGGGTGGACTCCATGAAAGACAATTTCACGCGACCGCGACACACAGTCCAATGCGAAATATGAATCAAATCCCACACACAGAGTCAGGCTTTCGATCATGGCATGCCAACCACGAGCGCGTCACGCCGCTGCCGCCATGCTCATGATCCGTCGGCTGGCCCGATCAGCGTGATTTTCGAAATCGATTCTTAAACGATATGGGACGGCATCGTGCCGCCCCAGGATAAGGAATGGTTGCCGGCTAGATCAGACGGCTTCCGTCTCCGCCACGGCCTTGCGCCTCTTAGCAGCCGACACTTTGGCTGGCGCGCCATCAATACCCGGGCGTGACTTGCGCCCCAAGCCGATCTTGTACGCCAGCTCCTTGCGCTTCTGCGCGTAGTTGGGCGCTACCATCGGATACTCGGCCGGGAGGCCCCACTTGGCCCGATACTCGTCAGGCGTCATCTTGTAGGTCGTCATCAGATACCGTTTGAGCATCTTAAGTTTCTTCCCGTCCTCCAGGCAGACGATATAGTCCGGCTTGATTGAGGCGCGGACGGTGACGGCAGGTTCCTGCTTGGCCGCCGGAGACTCCTTTGGCGCGCCCAAGCCGGACAGGGCGGAGTGCACGTTGGCGATTAGCGCGGGAAGATCACTCACGCTGACAGAGTTGTTCGATACGTGTGCCGACACGATGTCGGTGGTGAGAGTGATGAGGGTGTCGTGCGCGACCGCAGTTTCTGACATTATACAATTCCCAACAATATGGTATTAAAAAGATCCAGCAGTCGTGCTGGTTTCCACCTGACGTGACCCCCAGCTTTCCCCCAGCTGGGATTAGAGCCGAGCGGTTGTTTTGCGCATCAGCGCGGTTGAAGCAATGGGCTGCGTAGCGGAGCCCGTAGGGCGTAGCGAAGCAGGCCATTGCTTATCCAGTTCAGCGGCGAACGCCGCCGGTGTTGCGTAACCGAGAGACGAGCCTGGTCGCTCCCGATTGTAGTCTTCGACCCAGGCCGCGATCTCGACACGGGCATGGGCCATACTCAAGAACAGCGTCTCGTTGAGCAGTTCGTCGCGCATGCGACCATTGAAGCTCTCGACATAGCCATTCTGCATCGGCCTTCCGGGCGCGATGTAATGCCACTCCACGCCGACCTCGCCGCACCATGCCAGCACAGCGTTGCTGGTGAGCTCGGTGCCATTGTCGCTGACGATCATGCTTGGCTTGCCGCGCTGTTCGATCAGTGCGGTCAGCTCGCGAACGACACGGCGACCAGAGATCGAGGTGTCCGGCACCGCTGCCAGGCACTCCCGGGTCACGTCATCGACCACGTTGAGCACCCGGAACCGTCTTCCCGAAGCCATCTGGTCGTGAACAAAGTCCAGGCTCCAGCGCTGGTTCGGCAGCGCCAGAACCGGAGCAGGTGCCCTTGTGCCAACAGCACGCCTGCGGCTACGTCGTCGCCTGACCGCCAAGCCTTCCTCACGGTAGAGCCTCTGGGTCTTCTTGCGGTTGATCATGATCCCCTCCCGGCGCAGCAGGATATGCAGACGCCGATAGCCGAACCGGCGACGCTGGTTGGCCAGCTCGCGCAGCTTCTCCCTAAGTTCTGCATCGTTATCTCGCTTCGAACGGTAACGCACGCTCTTGCGATCGGCATCGATGACACGGCACGCCCGCCGCTCGCTCATCCCATGGCACGCCTGGAGATGAGCAACAGCTTCTCGCTGCGCGGCGGGCGTCAAAACTTTTTTGCCAGAAGATCCTTCAACGCGGCCTGATCCAGCATCGCATCGGCAAGCAAACGCTTGAGCTTCGCGTTCTCGCTCTCGAGCTCCTTCAGTCGGCGGGCATCGGACACCTCCAGCCCGCCATACTTCGACTTCCAGTTGTAGATCGTCGCTTCCGACACTCCGTGTCGACGGGCCAGGTCAGCGGTCTTCGCACCCGCCTCAGCCTCCTTCAGCACTCCGATGATCTGCTCTTCTGAAAACCTCGTTCTCTTCATCTCGTCCGTCCTTCTACTAGGGCCGGACTCTAATCCAACTTGGAGGAAAATCAGGGGGTCACGTCAATGACTATGAGCGCAAGCGTTGGCCGGTGGACAAGCTGGAGCCGGTGGAAGCGATTGAGGCGGCGATGGAAGCGGAAGGCCGCACACGCGCCGATCTGGCGGCCCTGATCGGCCAATCCCGCGCGACGGAGGTTCTGGCCCGCAAGCGGGCGCTGACACTCCACATGATCCGCACAACCGGCGGGCATGGCATGTCCCTGCATCGGTTTTGGTCCGCGAATATCAACTGTCTCGTTGAGAGGCTGGCGCGGTGACGGTCACTGGCCGGCGGTGATCCGGCGCGCTGATCCCGCTCGATGTCAAAAAACTCGACAGATCTTCATCTCGTCACCTCCGGCTTCACCTCGATCGTGCAGCGCACCACCTTCTTGGCTTTGGTGGCGGACGTGCGGCACGCCTCGATCGCCTCGCGGTTGCCATCGGCGAGCGGATTGGCCGCGACGATTATCTCCCAGCCCGCCGGTGAGGCGCGCTCCATCAAATGCGTGCCGGCATCCCATAGCGTCGGTTCGGCAAGCGTCCGCGTCGCCATATGTTCGGGCCATTGCCAGTTCACCGGCATCCTGCGCGAGATCGGCCCCGCCAGCCAGGCATAGAGCAAAATCCCCAGCACCACGCCGCCGATGCCGAATAGATAGAGCCATCGGTTCTGCTCGTCGCCGCGCCGCGCCGACGCCACCAGGCCGGACAGGTCGCGCGCCGCCCCGTCCAGCGTCGAGTTGGCGCTCTGCACCAGGTTACGCAGCTCGCCCGTCGCGCTCGCCACCGAAGCGTTTACACGCTCTCCCATCGTCTCCGGCGTGAGTTTCATCGCGGGGCTTTTCGCTATCGCATCGACCCGCTGGGTGAGAGCCAGCAATATCTTCTCGGTGTTGGCGAGCGTCGGCTGATAGTCTGGAATGTCGATGGACTCACGCGCGCGGGCCAGTCCCTCGACCGCAAGGCGCACCAGCGCCACCTCGCCGCGCAACTGCTCGAACGCCGCTTGCGGATCGTCGCCGGCCTCGCCGTTGTCGCGATAATTATCCTCGTCCATCATCCTCTCCTTACCGGCTCATGCCGCGCCCCATGCCTATCCCCAAATCCCGCGCCAGCTCGCGGCCAAGATCGCCGCTGTCCATGCCGCGTCCCCGGCCTATGCCGATCTCAAGCCCCAGCTCGCGGGTGCGATTACGCAGGACCGATTCCACCTGGGGATCGCGCTCAAGGCTTTTCGCCATGCCCGCCATTTCCTTGCCCGTGCGCTCCCGGCCCGCCATGTCACCGGCTTGGGTGAGGCGGTCGCGCTCCTGTTTCAGCCCCTGCCAGCGTTCCACGAACCTTGTCGCGCGCAAGTTCGGATCGGCCCGCACGCGCGCCTCCTGGGCCATCGCGTCGAGCATCGGCCCGCTGCGCCCCGCCGCCGCCTCGCGCAGCAAGGCGGGGTCGCGCTGCATCGCCGCCGACAGGTCGCGCGAGGCTCCCGGCCTGATCTGCTCAAGCGCCTGTGTCGCGCGCTCGAGCGCGACCTTCTGATGCTCAAGGACCGGAGCGCCCGACGCCCGCGCCTGCAACACCGCCTCGGCCGAACGCGAGGCCCGCTCGACCGCGCGGGCATAGTCGCGGCCCTGGCCGCGATCGGCAGGCACCGGCGCGCGCTCCGCGCCCTTCAGCGGCGCGGCCGACAGCTTCAGCCCGTCGAACATGCCGCGCCTCGGGGCCGCCTTCTCGCGCTCGCCTGCCGGCGTCGGCTCCGGCGCTGGGCGCTGCGGGGCAGGCCGGAAGCCGTCGAACATGCCCCGCCGCGGTTGCCGCTCGGCCGCGGCTTGTCCCGCGCCAGCGCTGCGGTCGCCGGCATCGCGAACCGTGCGTGGATCTTCGCCCATCTGGCGCATGGTTTCCGCGCGAGGGCCAAGGATCTCCACCGGCGAGCGTTCCGCCCGTTCCGGCAATCGGATCTCGCCCGACAAGCCGCGCCGGTCGGCGAAAGCCCGCGCCTCCGCGTCGCGGTCGCGGACCATCGGATAATCCGACGCCATATCCTTCGCCCGCTCGCGCGACAGGGTGCGGACAAGCCGGCGCTGATCGGCGAAGTCGTCGCGGCCGTAATGGAGCTGCACCCCGTCGCGATGCCGCGACAGCGCCACATAGGCCGAATGACGGTCCATGCCGGGGGTGGCGAGGACGTGCGCCCGATCGACCGTCACCCCCTGCGATTTATGGATCGTCGCCGCATAGCCATGATCGACATGGGCATAGTCCTTGAGGTCGAACGCCACCTGTCGGCCATCATCGAGCCGCACGGCCAGGCGCTCGGCGCTGACCTGCTCGACCTTGCCTAGCGTGCCGTTCTTCACGCCAAGGCCGCGCTCGTTTTTGAGGAACATGATGCGGTCGCCGCTCGCGAAGTCGCGCGCGCCCCGCTCGACCGACAGGCGCACGTCCGCGCCCAGCTCGCCGGCGTCGCGCAGCCGATCGCGCGCGGCCAGGTTCAAATCGCGCACCTCGGCATTGGTATGGGTGAGGATGATGCGGGTCTGATCCGGCGCGGCGGTGCACTGCGCGTCCCAGCGGTCCACCAGCTCGCTACGGGCCTGCTCGCGCGTCTCGGCCGCCTCGACCATGCCATGCCGCTCATAGGCATGGATGGCCTCGCCGGTGCGGCCAGTCGCCAGCGCCTTCGTGGCCTCGCGCTGCCAATCCTCATGCTGCCGCCGTATCTCGGTGATCTCGGCCCAGCCATGCCGCTCCGTCACCGATCGGAACGCCGCGCCGGCCTCGATCGCCTGCAACTGCTCCGGGTCGCCGACAAGAACGACCTTGGCCCCTGCCCTATCCGCCGCCGACAACACGCGCTCCATCTGGCGCGTGCCGATCATGCCGGCCTCGTCTATCACCAGCACGTCGCGATTGGTCAGCAGCTCGCGGCCCTGGTCCCACTGATATTCAAGGCTCGCGATCGTCCGCGAGGGGATAGCCGATCCACCTTCCAGATTCTCGGCCGCGATCCCCGACAGCGCCGCGCCGCGCACCTGATAGCCCTGATGCTCCCACGCCTCGCGCGCCACTCCCAGCATCGCCGATTTGCCGGTGCCGGCATAGCCGACCACGGACGCCAGCCCATCCTTGCCGGTGATATGCTCCAACGCCCCGCGCTGCTCGGCCGACAGGGAAAGGCCCCTGCCCTCGGCCGCCTCCAACGCGCGCGCTCGGGTAGCCTCGGCGACGCCATGCCGCGCCATACCGGCGAGGCTGTCAGCCGACCGTTCCAACCGCTGTTCCGTCGCGATCATGTCGCGCGAGGTAAAGCGGTCCTCGCCGCGTCCATCCTTCCCCAGCGCCACCAGTTCCGGCGAGGTCCGCACCGCGCTCATAGCCTGGTCGAACTGATCCTTGCCGTCGCTGTGCCGATGGACGAACATCGCCAGGTCGCGCGTGGTGAACGTCGCCTGCCCGCGCGTGATGCCGTCGAGCGCGATCGACGGGTTGGCGATGATCTTCTCGCCATTCTCGCGTGCGATCCGGGCATGGTCCTCGACCCGCTCCGCCTCAAGCCCCTGTTCGGGCATACGCGATGCCGCCGGCCCGATCTTGTGCTGCGGCTCCAGGTCGATCCCCTGCGCCTCCAGGGTGCGATGATCTATGCGGGCATCAATATCCAACTCGGCAAGCGCCAAGTTGACATGGTTCGCCCATGCCTCGCGCCACCCCTCCAACAGCTCGGTGCGGTTCCACTCGCGGACCTTCTTCCCGAACCCCTCCCCGTCCACCTCGCGCATCGACAACATGACATGCGCGTGGGGCTTGGGCATCCCGTCCTTGCCCATGTCCCAATGCACGTTCATGTCCGCGACCATACCGCGCTCGACAAACTGCTTTTCGACAAATTCGCGGGCGAGCGCGACGCCCTGCGCCTGATTCATTTCGCGCGGAATGGGGGCCGGTGAGAGAATGTTCGAAAACGTACGCTCTCATGACTGCCATCCGAGACGCTGGCCGAGTTTACTCCTTCGCTGGCCGCGAGACCAGCGGTCGCATTGACCTTGGCGGGTGTGCCGCGGGCGCCTGATCGACGACGATTGATCACGCTCTCATCCGCGGGTTGGTTACCGCACTACCCGTATCCGTCGCTGGGCCTATCCTCCGTCTAAGTTCGGGCGTCGGACGAACCTGCCCCACCGTACACCGTGGATTGCCCATCACAGTCGGGTGCCCGCGGCACGCCGGCCAAGGCTATGCAGATGGTGCGCTGGCGCCTCCTCTCACTGCTGGTTGGAAGATCAAGTGGCGACCGCCGGTGGTACGCGTCGGGCGATGTCCCAAGCATAGCCGACCAGTTCACGCGCGATCGCGGTGGTTACCTTGGGCTGGGGCTTGCCTGCGGCCGCGAGGCGACGGTAGCGCTGGCAGAGACGAACCTGCGCCTTCCATCCAATCGCCTGGATCTCTTCGGGCAAGTCGATGACGCGCTCACGATAGCGGCGTTCCTCGCGAGCGGGCAGTCGATACGACCAGCCAGCCTCGATCAGCATGGTGCGTGCCTGCGCGTTACCCGCGCGCGTGATCCGACCACGCTTGGTCCGGGCACCGCTAGAATGCTCGGACGGCACCAAGCCGACATAGGCCATCAACTGCTTGGGATTGTCGAAGCGGGTCAGATCACCGACCTCGGCGACCAGCGTCGCGGCGCTGACCAGCCTGATGCCGCGCAGGACCTGAAGATTGCGGACCAGCGGCGCGAAACGCCATGCATCTACCGCGTCGCCCAGCGCCGCCTCGAGCCGTCCAACCCGCGCCTGCGCCTCGAGCACCCGCTTCTGCATCTCCTCAAATGCCAGCTGCTGATGGGGGAAGTCGAACCGCTGTTCGGACAACCACCGCCAGTACATCTTCGTCCAGGCCGCCTTGCCGCCGAAACGACGATCGTGCCGCAGCAAGAAGCTGCGCACGGTCTGTTTGGCCCCGGTGGCATCTTCCTGTGCGCTGCGTCGGGCGCGGATCAGATCACGCACCGCCTCGTGCGCTTCGTCCGGAACCCAGATCGCGGTAAGCTCGCCAGCACGCAACAGTCGGGCCAGCGTCATTGCGTCACGCCGGTCGGTCTTCACATGATCGCCCGGCCGTCGTGGCATCATCGAGGGGGCGATGACGATACAAGCCTGCCCAAGTTTCGTCAGCAGCCGGTGCAGGCCATAGCCGCAAGGGCCAGCCTCGTAGCAGACGCTCAACCTCACGCCCGGCGCCGTCAGCCGCTTGACCAGCTTTCTGACCGCGTCGTCCTCGTTGGCGACCGTGCCAACAAAACGCACCTCGCCTCCGCGCTCTCCATCGGCAACCGCGACCGCGATGGTTTCCTTATGCACGTCCAGACCGACGTATTTCACTGCTTCCGTCATGACTCGCCTCCAGTGCTGACAAATCCATCGTCAGCATCTCAGATTTGAGCCCCCGCGGCTCCGGCAGTCATGGGGTCTAAGCATCCCGACCGTTCCGATGGAGGCGGAGCGGCCTGAACCGCTCGCGGGGCTTGTCCATCTCGCTCCACAGATAGTCGCCAGTGAGGCCGATATGCTCCCAGCCCAATGGCGCGACATGGGCAAGCAGTTCGTCCAGCACCTCGACACCGCTGGCGCGCAAATGCCGGACGGCGCGGTCGAGATAGACGGTGTTCCAGAGCGTGACGGCCGCGGTGAGCAGGGTCAGGCCAGAGGCACGATGGCGCTGGTTCTCGAAGGTGCGGTCGCGCAGTTCGCCGAGGCGGTTGAAGAAGATGGCGCGGGCGAGCGCGTTGCGGGCCTCACCCTTGTTGAGGATGCTGCCGGTGCGACGCCGCTGTTCGGGATCGTCGAACCAGTCGAGCATGAACAGTGTGCGCTCAATCCGCCCGATCTCACGCAGCGCGCGGGCGACGGGGTTTTGACGCGGGAAACCCGCCAGCTTGCGCAGCATGACCGAGGCACTGACGGTGCCGGCGCGGATCGAGGCGGCGAGCCGCAGCGTCTCGTCCCAATCCTCTTCGATCGCGCGAACGTTGACCGGGCCCGCGACAAGTTGGCGCAGCGTCGGCCAAGGATCGAGCGACGACAGGCTATACAGGCGGCGTTCGTTGAGGTCGCGAATACGCGGTGCGAAGCGGAAGCCGAGCAGATGGCACAAGCCGAAGACATGATCGACCGCCCCGGCGGTATCGGTCGCATGTTCGCGGATCACCAGTTCACTCTCATGATCGAGCAGGCCGTCGAGGACATGCGCGGCCTCGCCAGCATTGGCGGCTATGACCTTGGTATGGAACGGCGTGAAGCGGTCGGTGACGTGGGTGTAGAACAGCACGCCGGGTTCGCTGCCGTAGCGGGCGTTGCGATCGGCGCGCGCCTCGCCCTGACCGCCGGCGCGGAAGAACTGCCCGTCCGAGGACGATGTGTCGCCCGGTCCCCAGACCTGGGCGAGCGGATGCGCGGTGTGGCAGTCTACGATCGCCGCCAGCGCCGACAGGTACGTTTCATCGCGCACATGCCATTCCGCAGTCCAGCGCAGGCGTGACAATGTCAGCCCACGCGAGCTTTCCGCCATGCGCCCGAGGCCGAGATTGGTCGCATCGGCGAGGATCGACCCCATCAGCGCGGACTGGTCAGAGGCCGGCTCGCCACTGCGGGCATGAACGAAACGGTCGGCAAAGCCCGACCACGCGGCGACCTCAACCAGCAGGTCCGTAATGCGGACACGCGGCAGCATCGCGTAGAGCCGGGCCTTCAGCGCCTCGGCATCGTCGGACGGAGATCGCCGGATCGGCGAGATCAACAACTGCCCGCGCTCGATCGTTACGTCGACCAGTTCGCCGGCCGCGGCTGCGCGCTCCACCTCGGTCATGCGCTGGGTCAGCATCGCGCGCCGTTCCTCATACCATTGAGAAAAACGGGACGGCACGGCGAGGCGCAGATCGCTATCGGTGCGCATCGTCTCAAAGGCGGGCACCGGCAGCAGGTAATCGTCCAGCGTGCGATAGGCGCGGCTGCCATCTACCCAGATGCTGCCTGATCCGAGCCGTTCGCGCAGGTGGACGATCACCGCGATCTCATAGGCGCGGCGGTCGATTGTCCCTTCGGCCGGCTGCACGACCTTGTGCCAGCGTGGCTTGATGAAGCTGGTCGGCACACGCTTCGGCAGGACCGATCGGCCGTCGCGGTACATCGTTCGCAGCGCCTCGATCGCGCCGAGCAGCGGATCGCCCGATCTCGCGGTCCGGAAGGTGAAGGCGGCGAGGAAGGTCGGGGCGAACCGCCGCACGGCAGGGTAGCGTTCGACCACTTCCTCCAGACCGTCATCGGCCGCACGCGTCAGATCCTCGGCGAAGCGGATGCTGCGTTCGAGCTGATCCCAGCCCACCCGGTCATCGATCGTGCGAAAGGCGTCGCGTCCGCTCGCGCGTGCATCGACCAGCAAGCGGCCGAGCCGGACATGAAAGCGCGCCGTGTCTTTCAGCATCCGTGCCTGCCCGAGCAGCCGGTCGGACCGGGTACGGTCGGCGCGGCGGAACAGCGCCCCCACCATCTTCTCGACCATGACCAAGGCGGCATCGGTCAGCGCCGCCTCCATCTCGATCATGGAGGCGACCAGCATCGCGAGTCGGCGCGGGCGTTCGAGACGCCGGAGGTGTTGCGCAGTGACGATGCCGGCGGTCCGGGCGATGACGGCATAGCGGGCGGCATGGATACGTCGTGCCCGATCGGTTGCGATCCCGATGCCGCGCACCGCGTCGAGCCGTTCGACGATCCCCTTCAGGTTCGACGCCGATGGCGCTTCCGGCCATTCGCGTAGCCATCCCAGACGGGTGCGACCATTGTCATCGGATGCGATCAGGCGTTCGAGTGCCGCTTCCTGATCGGCCGAGCAATCGCGGATCAGTCCGGCATGGGCGGCCTTGCGTGCATGGGCCCGCACGATGAGGGCGAGCCGTTCCAGCGTCGATGCCGCAGGCAGAACAATCCGGTCGAGCCGCAGGCGATTGACCATGCCGGCGACGATCGCCTCGCCCCGATCGGTCGAGGTGGCGATCTCTGATCCCAGTGCCAGCGTCGATCGTACGTCGATCCGGTCAAAGGCGCGCAGACCAAGATGCGCTTCGATCTCGGCGCGATGCTCGCGCAGCGTCGTCGCACGGGCAGAATAGTCGGCGAAGTCGTCGATCCGGCAACCGATCTGGTCGGCGAGCAGCGACAGCATGAGGGCGGGCACTGCTTCACTCGGCAGCAGCGCACGCCCCGGATGACGCAGGTAGCAGAGCTGCACGGCATAGCCGAGCCGGTTCGCTCTGCGCCGACGACGCGCTACCTGCGCGAGGTCATCGGGGCCGAGAGTGAAGAGCCGCTCGATCGTCGCGCTGTCAGAAGGCGGATCGAAGATCACAGCGCGCTGCGCAGGCGATAATATTGTTCTGGACGGCATCGGCTTCCTGTTTGTCACGCAACAGGGATGTGGCCCTGTTCATGGAGCATAGACGAGGAGACGGGTTATGTGACATTATGCAGATTGATCGACGGGCAATGCCGCTCCGTCACGCAGACGGACGTATATGTGACAACGCAGCTCGGTTACGCGCGAGTGTCCAAGGCGGATGGCAGCCAGGTTCACGACCTTCAGCACGACGCGCTGGTCGCGGCCGGCGTCGATCCCGAGCATATCTATGAGGATGCCGCGTCGGGCCGGCTCGACAAGCGGCCGGGGCTGGATGCCTGCCTGAAGGCACTGCGCCGTGATGACACGCTGGTCATATGGAAGCTCGACCGCCTCGGTCGCGACCTGCGCCACCTCGTTAACACAGTCGGCGACCTGACCAAGCGTGGCATCGGCCTCAAGGTGCTGGCCGGCGAAGGCGCGTCGATCGACACCACCACCGCCAACGGTCGGTTGATCTTTGCGATTTTTGCCGGCCTCGCCGAGTTTGAGCGCGAGTTGATCGTCGAGCGCACCCGCGCCGGTCTGGAATCGGCACGTGCGCGCGGCCGACATGGCGGTCGCCCGTTCAAGATGACGCCCGCCAAACTGCGGCTTGCCCAGGCGGCTATGGGCAAACCCGAAACCAAGGTCGCCGAGCTGTGCGCCGAGCTGGGCATCACGCGTCAGACGCTCTACCGGCATGTTACGCCGAACGGAGAGATCAGGACGGACGGACAGAAGCTTCTCGCTCGAAAAGCGCGCCCATCGATCAAGGCATGACGAATTTGAACAATCTCACGTTCGTATTCATCGGAGGGGAGCATCAGGTCCTGCATCTCGCGCCGGTCGCCGCAGAACTTAGCCTGAGCCATCCGGATATCACGGTCCGCTGCATCTGCGCCGACGACCGCACCGCCGCCGCCTTGCGCGCAGTGGCTGCGGCGATGAGAGCCAGCACGATGACCGTGACGCAGATCGCCTGGCCTTGGGCGGGCAGGATTGCAGCGCGCATAACGGGCAGCCGCTCGGCGGCGAAGGGGCCCCTGCTGGCGCGGATCCGATGGCAGGCCCGCAAGACCCAGGCCATCATCGTTCCCGAGCGCACCTCTGCGGCGTTGCGATGGCTCGGATGGAAGCGTCCGCTGGTACATTTCCGCCACGGCGCTGGCGACCGTGCACCATCCTCCGAAGCCAAGCAGAGAGCCTTCGATGCCATCTTCGTTCCCGGACAGAAAGACATCGAGCGTGCCGTCGCGCAAGGCCTCGGCCATAAGAAGCTTTCGGCCGTCAGCTATGTAAAGATGGATTACCTGCAGGCTTTGCCCGCCAGACCGCGATTGTTCGACAATGATCGCCCGACCGTCTTCTACAACCCCCATTTCGATCCCGCGCTATCATCGATCGGCATCGCTCGCGATGTCATCGCCCGTTTCCGCGAACAGGAGCGGTACAACCTGGTCTTCGCTCCTCATGTACGCACATTCGAGAACCTCCATCTGGGCCCGCGAACGCGGTGGCTGGAACTTGCCGTGCCAGAGCACATCGCGGTCGATCTGGATTCTCCCAAGCTGTTCGACATGAGCTATGCGCGGGCCGCCGACATCTATCTGGGCGACATGTCGAGCCAGCTTTACGAATTCCTCGCTAAGCCGCGGCCCGTCGCTTTCGTGAATGCGCATGGCGCTAACTGGCAGGACGATCCAAGGTACGCTGGTTGGCATCTGGGAGAGGTCGCATCAGGTGCTGACGATGTGCTTGCTGCAGTAGATCGAGCCTTCGAACGGCATCCCGACATGATCCAAAGACAGGCGAAAGCGACAGCGTTCGCGTTCGGCCGCTACGATGGCGCAATCAAACGGGCCTCATACCAACTGCTCCACACCCTGCAATCGCTCTGATCCCTTAGACCCCATGACTGCCGGAGCTTTGGAGGCTCGAATCTGAGATGCTGACGATGGATCTGTCAGCAACGGAGATGAGTCATGACGGAGGCAGTAAAATACGTTGGTCTGGACGTTCATAAGGAAACCATCGCGGTCGCGGTTGCCGACGGGGAGCGCGGAGGCGAGGTGCGTTTCGTCGGCACGGTCGCCAATGACGACGATGCGATCAGGAAACTGGTCAAACGGCTGATAGGGCCGGGCGTGACATTGAACGTCTGCTACGAGGCTGGCCCTTGCGGCTATGGGCTCCATCGGCTGCTGACGAAACTGGGACAGAGCTCCATCGTCATCGCCCCCTCGATGATGCCGCGGCGTCCAGGCGACCACGTGAAAACGGACCGGCGTGACGCGATGACGCTGGCGCGGCTGCTACGCGCCGGCGAACTCACCGCCATCTGGGTGCCAGACGAGGCGCACGAGGCGGTACGCGACCTCATTCGCGCCCGGCGCAGCGCACAGGAGGATGCCATTGGGGCCAAGCAGACTGTGCGAAGCTTCTTGCTTCGGCATGATCGTCGTTTTGGCGGCAAGGCGGCCTGGACGAAGATGTACTGGCGGTGGTTGTCCGAACAGCGGTTCGATTTTCCTCATCAGCAACTGGCATTCCAGGAGATGCAGAAGCGGGTGCTGGAAGCGCAGGCGCGGGTTGGAAGGCTGGAGGCGGCGCTGGCCGAAGCGGTGGATGCATGGTGCTTCGCGCCGCTGGTCCGCAATCTACAGGTCCTGCGCGGCATCAGGCTGGTCAGTGCCGCGACGCTGGTCGCCGAGGTCGGCGATCTCACCCGCTTCGACAATCCCAAGCAGTTGATGGCGTATGTCGGCCTGGTGCCGTCCGAGCACTCCAGCGGTGCCCGGACTAAGCGGGGCCGGATCACCCGCGCGGGCAACGCGCAGGCACGCACCATGCTGATCGAGGCTGGCTGGTCGTATCGACTGCCTGCTCGCGAGGAGCGACGCTACCGTGAGCGGGTCATCGACTTGCCCGAAGACATCCAGGCGATCGGGTGGAAGGCACAGGTTCGCCTGTGTCAGCGCTACCGTCGCCTGGCAGCCACCGGCAAACCGCAGCCGAAGGTGACCACTGCGATCGCGCGTGAACTGGTCGGCTATGCCTGGGACATTGCACGTCGGGTGTCACCGGCCGTGGCTGGCTGATCCACGCACAACGATCACGAGAGGAGGCGCCAGCGCACCAACTGCATAGCCTTGGCCGGCGTGCCGCGGGCACCCGACTGTGATGGGCAATCCACGGTGTACGGTGGGGCAGGTTCGTCCGACGCCCGAACTTAGACGGAGGATAGGCCCAGCGACGGATACGGGTAGTGCGGTAACCAACCCGCGGATGAGAGCGTGATCAATCGTCGTCGATCAGGCGTCCGCGGCACACCCGCCAAGGTCAATGCGAACGCTGGTCTTGCGGTCAGCGAAGGAGTAAACTCGGCCAGCGTCTCGGATGGCAGTCATGAGAGCGTACGTTTTCGAACATTCTCTCACCGGACCCCTAGTAGTCGTCGGCGGAATGGAACGCTTCAAAAGCGGGCATTTGGATATAGTCGTCGCGGGTGTGGTAATAGGCTTGCGATCCGCCGATGCGAACGGTTGCGTCGATGCGAGAGAACATCACTTCAAGCTCAACGTCGCGGGTTTCGGGATTGGTGATGATCGGGGCGGGCGCGGGATATTTGCCGTCCAGTCCTTCGACCTGATCGGCATTGAAAACCGTGTATCGTTTCAAGAACGGAATGGCGCGCTCGTTGTCCGTCTCGGAGTCTTTCACGACAAGCTTGTTGGCATAGACAATGGTGGTTCCCTTGCTGCCCTTCCTGACATTGCCGCCCAGCTCCAACGCCTGTTTGAAGGTCAGCCAATAGGGCGAGGCGAAGCCCTGACGCATAGCGCTGGCCCAAAGGCTGAGGACGTTGATCCCACGATAGGCGACCCCATTGTGCCGGAGCGGAATGGTCGGCCCACCGCTCCACGGCTTCACCCACGGCTTGGTGCCCGCTTCCAGCATCGCAAGAATGTCGTCGGTGACGGCCTGATAAATGTCGATCCGGTTCGTTTCCTTAGCCATTTTTCACTCCTTTAGGCGAAGCCGCTGCCTGCGGCCTGCGGCTCTGACCCGCTGGCGAAGCGCGGGATGGGGAGGGGGAAGCAAAATCGATGGGAGTGGTGCGGGCGGCACGGCTAGGGAGGCTCCGGCGCTCGCGCGCGCCGGAACTGGCCGAACTTGGCGTGCAACCCGGTCCTGTCGATTATGCTTCGGGAACGAAAGGGCGGGTGCCCTTGGTGTTCCCCCGGTGGCAGCTGCCACCACCGGCAACGCGCGGCCCTGGCCGCTCATTATACGCGGCCGATTTTACCGGCTGCGTTCTGTAAAATGGGTGCGGTGGCAGCTGCCACCGCCCCGCAAGTTTGCGGGGAGCGCGGGAGTGAAGCGCGCTCCCCATGCCGTCATGCCGCTTGGCTTTCGCTATCAGCGGCATCGGGCAAGGCAGAGGGTCGAAGGGCGGGGGGCAGGATGCGCCGCCCCGCAAGGCGCTCGTTGACCGTCACGGCAAGATCAGAGCGCTTCATGGTCTGGCAATTCTCTGCGGCGTCGTTGCCGCAACCTTCGGCCAGCAGCTTCAAGAGCGTGGCCTTGCTAAGCTGGTCATAGAATACCTGATTGGGTTCCCACTTGTCGGCCATGTCGATCTGCGCGGCCCCGACGATCTGCGCCAGCTGGCGGTCGCGGTCGCTATGGAACGAAAGGCTCGTGATCTGCGAGGCCACGCAGTAGGCCAGCAGCCGCAATTTCGCTTCGCTGTCCATCTGGCGCATGTCGTCCAGCGTGGGTGTCTCGGCCAAGCGGGCAAGATCGGCCCCCGCGATTTCGTCAATGTCGGCAATCGTGGAATGGCCCATGATCGCCTCGTCAACATGGAAGCGGTTCTTCTCGGCGGTGATTTCGGCGGCTTGTTGCCACGAATAGGAGTTGCCGCGAACCTGCCCCAATAGGCCCGTCAAGAGCACGTCCAGCGCCAGCTCCGGGTCGCTGGCAAGGGCTTCCCGAACCGCCATCGTGCGGATGCCGCCCAGCTGATCCATGACCTTCTGCGAGTAGTCGGGCCGGGGAGGCTTGGGGCCATCGGCGGCGGTGCCCTTGGCGCTGCGCGTGAACGCAACCTGTTCGATACCGTCATGCCCGATGAAGACGATAAGCGAGTGCTCGGCCTTCTGCTCGGCGGTGAAGACGCGGCAAGCCGATACGATAGCGTCCTGCTTGCGGGTCAGGGCGCGCAACTCGTCGTCATAGTCGTGCTCGTCCTCGTCCACCTCGCTTTCCCGCTTGGCGATTGCCGCCTCGATCTCGACCAGCTGCGCGGTTTCTTCCTCGGTCGGATGGCGCTCGCCAGCGGGTTCCAGATGGCCGCGCATCCAGTAGGAATCAGGCCGGTAGAGCTGCCCTTCTGCATCGCGCCAGCCATCTTCGCGCGCCGCCTTGGCGATGGCGTCGAGCCGATCTTGCACAAGGTCCATGACAAGGCCCGCATCATCGCAATAGCGACGTTCTCCGAAAAGATCGGTGGTGAAGGTGCCGCCTGCGGCGCAATAGGCTTCCTCGCCTACAATGCGAAAATGCTTGTCGGTATCGGCAACCTTCTCCTGGGTGAGCATGGCGCGGATTTGGTGGGCGTTGTCGCCGGTGCGCTTGAAAACCTCAAGCTGGCGGTCCTGATCGTCTGTCAGCGCGAAAGCCTGCGCCGCGCCCATGCCGATTTCGTCTTTCTGGAAGGCTTTGAGAATGGTCGGGTGCAGCGCCGCCAGCTTCAACACGCGGCGGACATAGGCGGGGGAGACGCCGAACGATGCTGCAACATCGTCAACGTCTTTGCCGCTGTCGATGATCGCCCGATAGGCGGCGATGGCATCGGCGGGGTGCATGTCCTCACGCTGCGCGTTCTCGGCAAGAGAGATTTCCAGCGCCTCGTCCTTGCTGCGGATTTCAACGGGAACCTCGAAAGTGCCGGGGATGGTCTTTGCCTTCTGCAACAGCTTCAAGGCCCGGTAGCGCCGCCCTCCAGCGCAAATCTTGATCTTGCCGTCCTCATCATAGCCGATCAGGTTTTGCAGCACGCCCCGCGCCTGAATGTCGGCTGCGAGGGCTTCGATTTCCTTGGGCTTCACCTTCCGCACGTTGAGGTCGGAAAGCGCCAGCTTGTTCAGTTGGATGGTCTGGATGGTCATTTTTCACTCCTTTAGGCGAAGCCGCTGCCTGCGGCCTGCGGCTCTGACCCGCTGGCGAAGCGCGGGATGGGGAGGGGGAAGCAAAATCGATGGGAGTGGTGCGGGCGGCGCGTCTAGGGAGGCCCCGGCGCGCGCGAGCGCGCCGGAACTGGCCGAACTTGTCGAGCAACCCGGTCCTGTCGATTATGCTTCGGGAACGAAAGGGCGGGTGCCCTTGGTGTTCCCCCCCGGTGGCAGCTGCCACCACCGGCAAGGCGCGGCCCAGGGCCGCACATTTAGCGGCTAGAGAATGGCGAGAGCGAGAACCGCAACGATTGATCCGCACAATGCGGACAAGAGCATCAGGCGTGTCGTCGCGGCATTGATCGCGATCGCAGCGCCGGCACAGGCCCATAGCAGCGCAATCGTGGGTCCAGCGCGGTAGATAAGGAAGCCGATATAGCTGTTCGGCAGGAGCCGCGGATAATCGACGATCAGGCGTGCAACGATACCGCCGCCTGCGAGAATGAGCGCGGCGATCAGCCATGCCGCGATTGCCTCGACGCGCGGCGATGCACTGTGCCTGGGCGCGGCCTGCATCGTCGTTCGCATCGCATCATTCATGCTAATCTTCCCTTATAGCCCTGACCGTCACCCGAATGGGCGGAGACGGCTTTGCTGGCTCCGTGGAGCCGCGCGGCGCAGCCGTGGGGTGGAATAGGGCAGGTTCCCGGCTCCGATCATTTGCACTTGTTCGGCAACTGGCCCCTCTCGATCGCCAGATTCCTCATCGCCTCGTAATCGACACCCCAAAGGCCTCGCCGCTCGTCGGCTGCATCTTTCATGAAACGGGCATAGGCCAGCCCTGAATGTTGCCTGTAATCAACGGCATATCCATGGCGCACCATCGTTGCCGAAACAGATGCCCCATTCGACCGAAACCGGCACGACAGGTTAGACCGGCCCCAGCTTGTCCGCCGCGTGTTGCATATCGGCTCGATCGTCAGCTTTTCGTCCTGAAAATCGCTCGTGCAATCCATGCCGCCATTTTGCTTCACCAGCTCTTCCAAATAGAGCTGCGCTGCGATCTTGGGCACATTGCCCTTACCGTCCTCATCCGGCGCATCGATTCCCGACAACCGCACCCGCTTTTTATCGAGCGTTTCGAGCGTATCGCCGTCGATAATGCGCGGGTTCTCGACGTGGATCGAAACTGGCTCGCTATTCCTTGCTTGCATCTGATTGAACAGCGCACCGAAGGCGAAAACAGAGAGAATTGGCAACGCGATTTGCTGATTTCGCGGCCATTTTTTGAAACCTCGGATCAGCACCTGGCTCTCTCCTGAAGAATGTCGTTCCAGTCCATCGGCGCCGGGGCCGGCGGGAGGATGATTTTCAGTTCGCGGTCGTTGGCGGTGAGATGGTCGCGCGCGTCCTCTATGGCCTGTGCAGCTTCCTGGCCGTGTTGCGAGTAGATGACGATTTTGCGGATGCGTTCCGGAATCGCGATCAGGCCATAGCGGCGAATGCCGCCAGCGCCCCACACCTTGAATTTTCCGTCACTAAGCTGGGTGACGGAAACGGCTTCCTCGAAGCCTTCCGCGAGGCGCAGAACATCGCCGGTTGGCTGGCCGCCGATCCGCATCGCGGCGTGTCGGACCAGGCCGAGTGTCAACTTCGCCTCGCGCAACGCCGCATGGTAGCGTTTCTCGCCCGTTGCTGGATCGAGCAAGATCCGCTGCACGGCGATTATGCCTTCGTCGGCCTCGAACGGCACGAGAAGGGCAGGATGCTCTTCGCGGGCGTCGGGCGGGCCAACGATGCAACGCGGAGCAAAGCGGACCTTGAGGCCGACCGGGTCGATCGCGCGCGAACGCAGGTAGCGTTCAGCCGCGGTGCCTGCGATCGGCACGGCGGAATCCCATAGGTGCAGGGCGAGCTTCCGGCGCGACGGTTCGGGCGCGCGATCGACCGTCTCGCCGCTGGTGTGACGATTGATTTTGCGGCTGTTGAGCGCGGACCATACGGCTTCCTGGCTGCAACCGGCCCAACATTTGAACAGGACGGCCTTCTTGCCGGGGGTGACTTGGAGCGACGGATTGCGGTCGTTGTGGGCTGGGCAGCAAACCATGCCATATGAGCCGCGCCAGTGGCCGCCCATATCCGCTACGATCTGACGTGCGCGTGCTTCGACGTCCATCTGCATCGAACTTCTTTCGTCAACGGTATCCCGACATTGGGATTTATACACATTTCACGGAGGCGGGCAAACGGTCGGGATATATGCCAATATCGCGCATGGCCCGACTAGGGCCATTCAATATAAATATCTCCGCCGGGTATCTTCACTTGCGAATGACTCACGTTCTTTGGCCTCAATCGCTTCGCCCAAGCTGGCGAGAATATCGGCCAGCTCGCGCTTGTCCCGCTCTTCGCGGGTTAGCTCCCATAGGGGCAGCTGATCCCTCATGCGCTCCATGTCGCGCGCCGCCTCGATCTGGCGATACTGTTCGCAAGCGGGGGCTGGGTCAGCCGCGATGCCGCGACGGCGGCGAGCGGCGAAGATTTTGGAGAGGAAGGCGGGGAAGAGGAAGCGATAGGCGTTCGTGGCCTGCTTGATGCGCGGGCCAGCGCCTTGCGCTTCGTGATCGGGAACCGGCTCGTAGCGCCGGAACCAGTCGATAATGCGCGCCTCTTTGAGGCGCGAAAGCGCCTGAACGACGCAATTTTTGCTGAGGCCGGTTCCCTCCATGATGGTGTGAAGGCTGGGGAACAACGCGCCGGTGCTATAGTCGATGACGCGGGCCAGGAACTCGATAATCTGGATGCCGGCCTGTCCGATCGCACCGTTACGAATGCGCGGCGTGGTTGTCCGCCGCTGCGCGAGCGTCTGCCGCTCGTAGAGCTTTGCGGCTTCGATCATCTCGCGCATCTGGCGAGCATTGCGGATCGGCGTGTAGGCCTTCGCCCGCTTCTCGTGGCCTACGGCGATGCTGCCGGCCCAGACTTTGACGCGCGGTTTTTCGGCACGCGCTAGCAAGGCGCGGTCGATCGTGGCGAGGCCAGTGCTACGCAGCACGGCGCCTATGGAAGTGGTCATGCGGACCTCCCTTCGTCGGTCCCGCGAGGCCAAGCGCCATCGCTCCCGAAAGCACGCTTTCGAGATTGACTTTCGCTGCCGCACCACCGATAAAGGGAGCCAAGTTAGACGCGCTCACCTTCGGTGGCACAAACAGCCCTCGCTCAGCCAAGCGAGGGTTTTTTGTTGCCCTGTCGCCTCGGGGAGCCACCCCGCACGCAACAGATGAATCGCCGACTCCAAGGCGGAATCAGCGCGTCATAACTGGCTCAAGTTTAAGGGGTTGGCAAGAATAAGCGTGCGCGCACGCTTATAACGCGCTCGTCACGCCAACTTGCGGTAGTGGCGCAGATAGTCGGGATATTCGATCCCGCGTGCTTTCAAGAGATTAATCGTCGCCTCTTCGACCAGGGCGGCAACGGACGTTTGTTCGCGCTCAGCAAGGTTTTTGATCTCTGCCGCCAGCTCGGGTTTCACCGACGCTGCGAGATTGCGCGTGTTCGCGCGGCTCGGCCGACGCCGGGGCAAGGGAACCGGGAGAAGGGGGTCTTCCTGTCTTTTCGGGCGAGCCATAGGTCTAAAACACAAGAGGTTGATGTGGTGCCGGAATAAGCGTGTTGACACGCTTAATGGCTGTAATGTGGTTGCACGGCAAGAGAGGACAAGCCGGGTTGCCCTCGCCGTCAAAGCGAGGATAGACATATCCTTATCGGTAAAAGGGAATAAATCACGATGCCGCATAGCGACGATTGGCAGTATGATCCGATCCTGGAACGCGAACTAACCACCCGCCGCCCCGCTGGGGGAATGATCCAAGCGGTCGAGATTGCGCAGTTGCCGTCGAGTGAATGGATCATCAACGTTAAAGTATCGTGGCATGGCGATAAGTGGCTGAATGTCTGCCTATTCGAGCAACCGACGCTTAAAACATACAAGCGACTGTCAAGTGCCGTGCGGCATGTCGTGCTCGATTACGGATATGAGGATGACCATATCCGATTGGTCCCCGACAAACAATGCAGCAACAAATTGGCGTTTTAGGCTTCCCTTTCCCCCTCATCGTGATATGTGCATAAATCTCGATGACGAGGGAGAAAGCGATGAAAGCTTTTAATTTCGCGCTCGCGGCCGCCTTGGTGGGGGCTGCGGTGCAATCGACCCCCGCTGTAGCGTCGGATAATACTTGGGCATGTGAGGTTGTTCTGTGCATCTCCAACCCGGGTGGTCCGACGCAATATCCAGCCTGTGTTCCACCGATAACGAAACTGTGGCGGGTGCTGGCTCTCGGCGGCAGCTTCCCGACATGCACGGGCGGGGGTATCGCCAAGACAAAATACAAGAAGCCGGATGATGGGAGGCCTGGTCGCTTGACGGTCACTTGGACTGACGGGCGGCAACAGACCTACTATCAGCCGCGCAACTGACCGGGAGCGGGAACGTGTTCCTCGAAACCGGAGCCGTTCTTTCGCTGGCGGCGCAATGCGCCCCAGCAGTAGCACCGCATACGATCGCCGCGATCGTGGATGCGGAATCTTCGAACTATGTGTTTGCGATCAACGTCAACGGCGTGGCCAGTCAGCCGCGCCGTCCGCGTAATGAGGCTGAGGCCATCGCAACCGCGCGCTCCTATGTGGCTCGCGGCTACAGCGTGGATCTCGGCCTCGGCCAAATCAATTCACGCAACATGGGCTGGCTCGGCCTGACGTGGGACACTGTTTTCAAGCAGTGCGCCAATGTCGAAGCGGCAGGGCGGGTGCTCCTGTCCAATTTCCGTTCGGCCAAGACGGGGCGCACCCCGCAAGAGGCCCTTCGGGTCGCACTCAGCATGTATAACACAGGCTCTCAATCGAGAGGTTTCCGCAACGGCTATGTCGCCCGCGTGGAGAACGCAGGTCGCCGCGTCAGCGGTCGGCCTGCGACCGCAATCCCGACTGTCATCGTAGGCGATCAGCCCGCCAGCGCCGCCGTGAGCGACACTGGCGCCGGTCGTGTGCCGGTGGAGCTGGCGGAAATCGCAGCGGAGAACATGGAGGCGGCTCCACCGCCTCCACCGCCTGCGTGGGATGTTTTCGGCCGCGCCCAACACGCGCGGATTGGTTCGTAAGGCGAAGATAGGAGTTGTCGAATGTTTCGTATCTGGAAGATCAAGGCTGAATCCCGGCTCGATGCGCTGCTCGCGCGTCTCAAGCCCTCGCCGCTCATGGCGCGCGCGCTGCCCCTGTCGGGGGGTTGAGTAGCAACGGAACAGAAAACCTACATAAGGCGCACCTTCAGGCATCGTCGATACCCACTGCACCGGGGTCGCGTAGCGGCCGAAGT
>NZ_JACIEU010000031.1 GCF_014197035.1 Sphingobium scionense
GTGAACGATATTCCTGTGCGCATGCGCCAGACTCGCATGCGAACGCAACAAAGGGAATCCCGAACCGGACTCTTATGTCAGGCGGAAACCACTAGTGCTTGCGGAGCATCTCCGGGAAGCTCGCGAGACCGTCGAACAGCACCCGGGCGATCAGATTGCACCGCTGGATGTTGCCGTATGAGCGAAACACGGTCTTACAATGCTGATGGGCCGTATTCCTGGAAATTCCGAGGATATCTCCCATTTCCGCGTAGCTCTTGCCTTGGCCCAACAGCAACACGATTTCCCGTTGTCGTGGAGTGATCTCCGGAGGGCAGGCAACGCTCAATCCCGCGGCCATGCGTGCCTGCCGCCGCATTGCCTCGAACGCATGAGAGGCGGCGTAGAAGGCGGCAGGCAGAACCTCGCGGGAGATATCCCCCGACAAGGGCGTGGCGAAGGTGCAGCTCCCTGAATATTCACCGGGAAGATGGACGGGGATCGTATAGCCGGCCCGAAAATTGCGCAGTGCGCCTCGTTCGAGGATATGGCGGTGCCGCTCATTCAAGCGGTTCAACAAATGAGGATCGGGCCAGATAAACCCCGTATTTCGACCGTTGCACAGGAAATGGATGGGGTCATCCATATAGTAACCCTCATGGAAGACTTCGCTGAGCCAGCCAGGGGTATAGTTCGAGATGCCGAAGGACGTGGATGGTGGACTAAGAAGGTCGACATGATGGCCAATCGCGAAATGCCGGAAACCCAGGAAATAGGTAAGATGTTCAAGAACACCCTGTATTTCCTGGTTATCCTTTGCTTCGTAAAATGCCTCAATGATCGACTGATATTCCTGGGAATGTAGCATGACTGGCTCCTTCTGGAGCGGGCTGCGAAAAAGCCTTGTCCGCCGGCCGCCGCTCCAGAGCCGTCGGCCCCGAAACCTATCAAAAATGCTGCAAAGCAAAAATTTAGTTGTTACTTCAACAAGGTAACAACCCTCATTTCACGCGCACATATTGGTCGTCCGTGGGAAGGGGAGAGTGAGGCGAGAGGCGGGCTTACGCCCGGATTTCAACAACATCGCGAGCTTCGCCATGCCTCCCCGGATTCCCGCCAAAATGGTTCAAGCTGTTTCCGCGATGCTTTCGCGCATGCGAAACAGGCACCGATCCGCAAAAGAGTTGCGCGAAGATACACGATGCCTGCGACGCATCATCCGCTCCGAACCGGAACCTGGCCGACGGATACTCGAACTCTATTTCATCGAGAAATGCCCGGTCGACGATATCGCGATTCGGCTTGATCTATCCCCGGAAACGGTGCGCCGACACCTGCTGCGCGCAATACACCGCTTTGGAGAGGAGCGCATGTCTTGAACGGTTTGCGCTCGCAAGCTGGCCGGCATCTCCAGCGCTATCGTCAAATCATAGCCAGGTCTGATCCCCACTCCACTGCACCTCGATTCCCCCGCGAACTTCATCGCCGGCCATTCAGGGATATGATGGCATGAGCAATGTCAAGCCTGACCAACATCGCCGCGACGCCCTATGTGCCGACTCGCTCCGGTTGCAGGTAGTCGAGGCTGCGGGTGCAAATCTAGTCAAACGTCTGGGCGGCAGATGGCGCGGTGGACAGGGGCTTTGTCTCTGCCCCGCCCATGACGATCATGACCCAAGCCTCTCCGTCCGCGTCGGCGACTCTGCCCTGCTGTTCAAATGCTTCGCAGGCTGCGACACGATCGCCGTCTTACGGGCTATCCGCCGCCTTCACCTGGACTTGCCCGAGCGAGGCACCCCGATCTCATCGATCGGGCACCGCCCCTTTCAAATCGGATCGGGGCCGGCGCTGCGGGTCTGGGATGTCTCCAATCCGATAGCCGGCACCCCTGCCGAGGCCTATCTCGCTGGCCGTTTCCTCACGCCGCCCTGGCGCGACCTTCGCTACAACCCGCGCACGCCATTGGGGCGAGGGAGGGCGGCCGTCTTTCGACCTGCGCTCATCGCCGCAGTCCGCGAGGACCATCGGATCGTTGCCATCCATCGAACCTTTCTCGATCCCGTAGCGGCCTTGAAAGCCAATGATCTGACCGACCCGCGGATGATGCTCGGACGCCCCGGCCGCGGCGCCGTGCAACTGGCCCCTGCGACCACTATTCTTGGCCTTGCCGAAGGGATCGAAACGGCGCTCGCGGCGATGCGCCTTCATCGAATCCCGGTCTGGGCAACGCTCGGCGCCGAACGCGCTGCGCATGTCCTGCTGCCAAGCCGACTGGAACGCCTGGTGCTGCTCTTCGACAGGGATGCGGCGGGATGGAAAGCGAACCGCCAGATCCGTCTAGCCCATCAGCATACGGGTCTGGAGGTGTTCAGCCCATGGCCCCCCGTTCCTCATAATGACTGGGCAGATGTGCTCGAGAACATGCCGCGCGCGGCGTGACGATCACTCCAATGCGGAAATCTGTGCGCTGCCACGAGCGCAAGGGCGCTTCCATCGCTGACAATCCATGTCGCCTGCAATCCTGTCTCGTGCCGCCCCGGCCCGGCGCAGCAAGAGGGAAGGGAGAGGGGATGGGCGGTTCGATGAGCGAGCCGCACAATGGAGAAACCCATGTCCCAGACTCCCATTCCCGTACCCGCTGCCAATCTCACCAAGTCACCCGTCAATGTCCGGACCCGCAGCGACGCGGACGCCGACGCGGAACTGGAAGCCAGCATCCTTGCCCACGGTCTCATCCAGAATCTGGTCGGCGTGCCGGTTTCGCGCAAGAAGGGCCACTACCGGATTACCGCCGGCGGTCGCCGCCTCGATGCCGTGCATCGCCTGATCGAAAAGGGCAGCCTGCCGGTCGATCATGCAATCCCTGTCCTGGTCCTCGACAACGCCAAGAATGGCCGCGAGGTCAGTCTCGTTGAAAATTTCGAGCGGCTTCCGATGGGGCCGGGCGACGAATGCCGCGCCTTCAGGGATATCATCGAGGTGGAAGGCAAGACGGCGGCCGACGTCGCCAAGCGGTTCGGGCTCACCGAACGCTTCGTGATGGGCCGCCTGCGTCTCGCCAACCTAGCTGAGCCGATCTTCGAGGCACTCGAGAATGGCGAGATCACGCTCGATGTCGCCAAGGCCTATTGCACGACGGCTGACAGCGCGCGCCAGAAAGCGATCTGGGACATGCTCTCGGATAGCTACTGCGGCCATTCCGTCAGTGAAATCCGCCGCCGCATTAAGGACTATAGCTATCGGGGCAACGATCCCCGCGTGCTGCTGGTCGGTCGCGATGCCTATGCGGCTGCGGGCGGGCGGATCGAGGACGCTGACCTCTATTCGGACGCGGACGACGAACGCTGGATCGACACCCATATCGTCGACGAGCTTGCAATGATGAAACTCGCAGCCGAAGCGGACATGCTGCGCGAACGGGAAGGCTTTGCCGAAGTCCGTCCCGTCGCCAACACCCGCGTCCCCTATATGGACACCTACGCCCTGACGCCGCTGCCTGTCGAGGCGCCTGCGCTCAGCGAGGAGCAGGAACAGCGCAAGCTCGAAATCGAGGAGGAACTGGCCGAACTGGAAGCCGAACTCGAGGATGAAGGCTGCGAGCCGGACGAGGAGGACCAGAACCGCTACACTGCCCTCCAGACCGAGTTGTCGGCTATCGTCGAACGCGAACCCGTCGTCGATGCCGAGCAGAAGGCGAACGCGCTGGCTTATCTCGTGATCGGGCCGGACGGCCAGCCCCATATTCACCAGGAACTATTCATCGCGCCCGTCGCCACCGACGAAGAGGAGGAAGGTGACGAGGATGAAAGCCTCGATGATGGCGAAACCGTCGGCGAAATCCTCGCCGAAGAAGCCGGCGAGGACGAAGCGCGAAACAGCGCCCCGGTGATGAGCCAGCGCCTGCGTGAAATGCTCGCGATGATGAAGACCGAATTGCTCGCGGTCCATGTCGCCAGCAATCCCGCATTCGCGCTGGATCTGGGCACCTTCATCATGGTCGATCGCGAATGTCGTTTCTCGTCCTCCGACATTCCGAGCGATCTGCGCGCCTCGGCTCCCGCCCGCCTCCTCGCAGACTTCAAGCCGGAAACGGCCGCTGTGGCGGAATGGAAGAAGCTCGATGAGGCGCTCGATCGAAGCTGGGTCAATCACCAGGCCATCGCGGATCGCTATGACGCCTTCTCCGCTCTCCCCGATGAGGCGCGCGCAGCCTGGCTCGGCTGGGCCATCGCGCGCACGCTGCAGGCCGTCCCGATCGGCCGCCGCGAGGCAAGCTTCCTCGATCACGTCGGAACGAAACTCGAGATCGATGTCGCGGCCTGGTGGCGGCCGACCGCACTCACCTACTTCGACAAGCTGACCAAACCTGCCATTCTGAGCCTGTTCCAGGAGGTCGGTGGACTGGAGCTGCAATCGCGCTATGCCGGTTCCAAGAAGCACGATCTTTCGGCTTCGGCCGAGCGGCTTTTCGGAGGCGACGTCATCATCGAGCCCGAGATCAAGGAACGGGCGCTTGCATGGCTTCCGGAAGCCATGCGCTTTGGCCCTGCCGAAATCGCTGGTGAACAGGGCGCATCGAGCGATGATCGTGATGCATCACCGAATGAGATCGTCGACGCCGACAACGACGATCAGATCTCCCAGGCTGCCTGATCGGGACCGGGGGATGGGCTACGGCCCGTCCCCCTGGCTTCGAAGTTGAACGTTACGCGGCAAGAAGCCGAAATCGCGCCATTTGGGACCCACCTCCAACGAGAGCAACATGAAACTTGTCCCCTTTTCGCGCGAATTTATGATTATGCCGACGACTATTGCTCCTCGACGATGGAGCCTATACGCCCAACCCTTCGCCGAGCAAATCGACCCGACTGGGCTGCAAATATCGCGTCCCGCAACAGCTTGTTCTTCATTTCCCTTGGCATTTGCGTTATCGAATCAGGAACGAAGGGGGAAAATTGCGTGCGAAAGAAATCGAGTAGATTCAATGTCTAACGCCAAGCAGATATTGGCAATGCTGCGCAGTCGAGCCGAAGGCGACGACGAGCAGTTCTACTCGATCGCTTTGCAGGTGGCCGCCGCCGAGGCGCGGCAGGGTCGCCGGGACACCGCTAACGACTTGCGCGCGGCGGTCGATACCGCACGCGCCGCGCGTGGCGTCAGCCCATCCATTCCGATCGCTTTCGCCCGCCCGCGCGGTGATCTCGAAGGTCTCCTCGACCTTCGTGAATCGACGGTGACGCTAGCCGACGTGATCCTGCCGGCCGCCGTGTCGGAGCGGCTTGGCAATGCTATCCTCCAGCAGCGGCGACGGGATTGGCTGCGCGAACATGGCAAGGCGCCCAACCGGCGTCTCCTTTTCGTCGGCCCGCCGGGATCAGGCAAAACCATGACCGCCGAAGCGCTGGCCGGCGAGTTGAAGCTGCCACTCTTCATCATAAGGCTGGAGGCGCTCATCACCCGCTTCATGGGTGAGACCGCCGCCAAGCTGCGGCTCGTGTTCGACGAAACCCTCCGCCGCCGCGCCGTCTATCTGTTCGACGAGTTCGATGCCGTAGGCGGGCATCGCACCGCCTCCAACGACGTTGCCGAGATGCGCCGCGTCCTCAACAGCTTCCTCCAATTCATGGAGGAAAAGAGCGCCACCGATAGCCCGCTCGTGGCGGCGACCAATCATCCCGAGTTGCTCGATCGCGCTTTGCTGCGCCGCTTCGACGACGTGATAGAGTTCGAGCTGCCCTCCGCCGAACAGGTGCGGGCGGTGGTCAAGGCCAACCTCAAGCCGCTCAAATATCCCCGATTGGCGTGGTCCACCATCGAGAAGGCGGCGCGCGGCCTCAGCCAGGCCGAGATCGCGCGCGCGGCCGACGAAGCCGTCAAGGCCGCGATCCTCGACCAGTGCGACCAGATAACCACGCCCGACATCACCGCTCGCCTCGCCGAGCGCCAGGCGATGCGCACCGCGTTCTCCGCGAAACACTGACCTGTGGCGCAACACGACCGACCGCATCTCGACATTTCGGGACTGGCTCACAGCGTTGCTTTCAAGTCGCCGGGCAGCAATGCCCGGCAGCGCCCGCTCATCCGCATCCGCGAGGACCACGGCCAGCGCTTGATCGCCGAACTCGCTTCGGCTTTTCAGCACGCCGAGCAGGCCCGGCAGATGCGGGATGGGGCGCCGCCCCTTCCACCGCCGGACGGCACTTTCCTTGAAGTGGAGCTGTCGCCGCAAGCCGGCCCGACCACGCTCGAACGCACGCGGGAGAAAACGCGGCAAGGCGCCGTGACGTTCACCGAACAAGGCGCGCGCCGGATCGCCTTGTTCGTGCCCGACGACATGCGCGACGCGCTCGAAGCGGTGTTCCAGGATTACACGTTCGGGCCGCTCAACGAACGCACCGGCTCGCCCAAAGGGAAAACCCGCGTCGAGGCGATCGAGCATATCCGCGAGGCGCGCATCCGCACCTTCTGGCGGGACGATCCCGCCGCATTGCCCGAGGACCCCCAGGCGGAAATGTGGTGGTCGCTGTGGTGCTTCCGCGACCGGGTTGACCGCGTTCTCGAAGCCGCCGCCCAGCTTGGGCTCCATGTCGGCGAGGCCGACACCTTCCTGCGCTTTCCCGAAACCATCGTCGTTCCGGTCTATGGTCGCCGCGCCGCGATCGAGTTGTTACTGTTCGCCACGGGCGGCATCGCCGAGCTGCGGCGTGCCAGCGACAATCCCCATGTTTTCACCCATGACCTGCGCGACGAGGCGCGCGCGTTCATCGAAGACCTTGCCGAACGGACGATCTGGCCCGGCCGCGAGGCGCCGGCCATCTGCCTCCTCGATACCGGCGTCAATCGTGCCCATCCGCTGATCGAACCCGCCCTGGCGGTTGAAGACCTGTTGAGTGTCGATCCCGCCTGGGGCGGCGACGATCATGCGCCCGGCTCCGGCCACGGCACCGGCATGGCGGGATTGGCTCTGCACGGCGACCTCGTGGCGCCCTTGGCCGATCAGGAACAGCGACGCCTGACCCACCGACTGGAATCGGTCAAAATCCTGCCGCCCGCAGGGTTTCCCGCGAACGACCCGCACGCTTACGGTCCGATCACCCAAGGCGCCATCGCACGCGCCGAAATCCAGAACCCCGACCGCGCGCGCCTGTTCTGCATGGCCGTTACCAATGGCGGACGCAGCGGCGCCGAGGCGACCGCATGGAGCGCCGCCATCGACCAGGCTGCGGCCGGCGCCGAATCCGAGGATCAGGAAAACCCGTCGCCCAAGCGGCTCATCGTCCTCGCGGCGGGCAACGTCCCCGACCACGCCGATCCGGCGGAGATCACCGACGCCGACGCCTTTCCGGCGGAAGATCCTTGTCAGGCGTGGAACGCGCTGGCGATCGGCGGCTACACCGAAAAGAGCCAGATCGCGGAGGCCGGCTATGAGGACTGGTCGCCGATGGCGGCGGTCGGCGCCGGAAGCCCCTACAGCCGCACCTCCTATCTCTGGCGCGCCGGTCAATCGCCGTTCAAGCCCGACCTCGTATTCGAGGCGGGCAACCGGGCGATCAGCCCCGCCAAAACCGAAGCGATTGCCGGCCTCGACTCCCTTTCGCTTCTCACCACCGCGCGCGATGTCGGTCAGCGTCCGCTCGACAGCTTTTGGGCTACCAGCGCCGCCACGGCGCAGGCGGCGCGCCTAGCCGCGCAGATCGCGGCGGATCACCCCGACTATTGGCCCGAGACCATCCGCGCGCTGATGGTCCATAGCGCGCGCTGGACGCCGCTGATGACCGATGCCATCACGGCCTGCGCCGCCAAGCGCGACAAGGCGGATTGTCTTCGCCGCTATGGATATGGCCTTCCCGATCTCGCCCGCGCGCGCGCCTCCGCGATCGACGATCTCGCCCTTGTCGCGCAAAGGGAGATTCAGCCCTTCCGCAAGGAGTCGTCAGGCATCCGCTTCAACGAGGCCCATGTCTATCCGCTGCCCTGGCCACGCCAGATTCTCGAAGACCTCGACAATCTGCGCGTGCGGCTGAAGGTGACGCTCTCCTATTTCATCGAGCCCAATCCCAGCTTCGCCACGGCGATCGACCCGGCGCGCTATCAATCCTTCGGCCTGCGGTTCGACTTGAAGCGGTCACGCGAGACCACCGCGAACTTCCTGCGCAGGAACAACGCCGAAGGGCGTGAGGAAAATGACCCGCGGCCGGTCAGCGAGAATAATGATGGTTGGCTGTTCGGCGAGCGCACCATCTCGGCCGGATCGCTGCACGTCGATATTTGGGAAGGCCCGGCCGTCGAACTGGCCGCCCGAAACATGCTCTATATCCACCCGATCACCGGCTGGTGGCGGGAGCGAACCGGCCTCAAGCGCTTCAACGACAGAGCGCGCTACGCCCTCGTCGTCAGTCTTGAGACGCCGGAGGCGGAAGTCGATCTCTACACTCCGATCGAAGCGGCCATTCCGACGCTGATCGACGTCAAGATCGAAGGCTAAAGCGCTGCGCTGGCGACGCGGCAGCGGCGATATAGTCGCAGATGGCATCAACATGGTCACGCGCTTCCGGCGTGACGATGATGGAATGGGCCACCTTCAGTTGCGCTTGGTCACCCGCTTGTGCCGTTCGGCTAGCCCGGCGCGCACGTCGTCGAGCGGAATTCCGCGCGAGGGATCGGCCTGATAGGCATCATAGGCAGGGACGACCTCGTTGCGCAGCCATCGATTCACGGCCCGGTCCCGTGCATCAAGCGCGCGCAGCCCATCGCGAATGACTTCGCTCTCGCTGGCATATTCGCCCGACGCTACCTTGGCGCACACTGGCGCCGCCATGTCGTTCGGCAGCGTCACGCTGAACTGTTGGGTTGTCTGCATGGATAGCACTCCTTGTGGATCTGATTTAATCCCATTTGCACCATCCTTCAAACTTGGCAGCGAGGCAGGCCCGGGGATGGCAGTCAGCGCCTGAAGAACTGCGCGGTTCCCCTTGGACACGGTCCAATCATCCGCGCAGTATCGACCGCCCAAATCCGAGCACCCCAATGGAGGAGAGCGGGAAGGAGACAGCAGGATTGTCCTGTTGTCCCAAGAGGTGCCCATGAACTTGCCCCAACTCGCCCTGTCGCAGACCCATGACAGCACCACATGTCTGTCCGAGGTCGCCCGCTCTCTTTCCCACCGCCTGTGCAATGGCACCGCCGTCAGTCGCCGGGGCCTCAAGCGGTTGATGACCGTGGTTTTCGGCGACGACGATGCCGGCGGGCTCTGGTCGATGCGCGATGCCTATGACGCATTGGAAACCGCCCAGGTCCTCCTCCTCGCCGATCCACAAGGCTCGCTCCTTGGCGGCACGCCCGCCGACATATTCGAACGCCTGCGGCAGTTCGAGCGCGGCTTGCCAACCCAGACCTACCGCTCGGAAAAGCAGGTCGATCTCCAGCAGTTCAGCACGCCGATCACCCTGGCCTGGCTCGTGGCCATGGCGGCGCGCTGCCGACCGGACGATATCCTGCTCGAACCCTCGGCTGGCACCGGCATGCTGGCCGTCCATGGCCTGCGGGCAGGCGCGCACCTGATTCTCAATGAACATGATCCGGCGCGCGCCGACCTCCTGTCCCGAAATCTTGGTCAGCCTGTTACCCGCCATGACGGCGAACATATCCAGGATCTGTTGACCAGCGAGCAGCAGCCGACGCTGGTGCTGATCAACCCGCCCTTCAGCCGCAGCACCGGGCGCGGGATCGACCGTCATGCCGGCGCGCGCCACCTGCGCGCCGCATTGGCGTGCCTCGCCCCCGGCGGGCGATGCGTCGCCATCATGCCCACCAGCTTCTCGCCTGAAGGGGCCGCGGCGCTTGGCTATAATGCCGTCGCCGAACTGGTGCCGCCCCGCGCCGAACTCACCATATCGGGCAGTCCCTACGCCAAGCATGGCACGGGGGTCGATGTGCGGTTGCTGGTCTTCGACAAGGGATGGACCGGCACACCCGAGCGCCACGTCGCCGGTGACATCGAAGCGGCGCTGCGCCTCGTGCTTGCCATGCCCGATCGGCTCGATCCTCTCGAGCCGCCGTCGCTTGCCCCGCTACCGGCCGTCGCTGCACCCCGTTCCCTTGTCCCTGCCGCCCAAGCGCCCGCCATGCTCTTCGCGCGCATGAACGGCCAACGGCTTACGCCACCCTCGCGGATCGCGGCCACGGCGGATGAGGCGCGACCGATTATCTATACCGCGCACCGGGCGCCGCTTGCGCCTGGCGAGACCATCGGCATTTACTCCGCCTGGCGCCTCGCGCGGATCGCCATCGAGGATGCTTCCCGGCATCCCGACGACCTGGTCGAATCCATCGCCATGGCTTCTGTGTCGCTTCCGGCGCCCAGCTATCAGCCAATGCTCCAGGACCGCGCGATCAAGGCGCTGTCGGAGGCGCAGCTCGAAACCATCATCTATGCGGGCGACGCCCATGAGCGGGATCTTGCCGGTCGCTTCTCGGCCAATCTCGCCGGCGATCGCCTGATCGAGGACAGGGACGGTCACCACTATCGCACGGGCTTTTTCATCGCCGACGGCACCGGCGTCGGCAAGGGCCGCGAGGCGGCAGGCATCATTCTCGACCAGTGGAACTGCGGCAATCGCCGCGCGATCTGGATTTCCATGGCAGACCTGATCGAGGACGCGCGCCGCGACTGGACGGCACTGGGCGGCCTCGCCATCGATATCCAGCCGATCGCGAATTTCCCTCTCGGCAAACCGATCACGATGGAAAGCGGCATCGTCTTCCTGACCTATGCCGCCCTGCGGTCCGCCCGCCATGACACGGCATCGCGCCTGCAGCAATTGCTGGACTGGACCGGCGAGCACTTTGCCGGTGTGATCGTCTTCGACGAGTCCCACGCCATGGCCCATGCCGGCGGAACGGAAACCGATTTCGGGAAGGCTCAAGGGTCGGAACAGGGGCTGGCAGGCGTCCGGTTACAAAATGCCCTGCCCCGGGCCCGCATTCTCTATATGTCGGCCACCGGCGCGGCGAAGCCCGAAAACCTCTCCTATGCCGTTCGCCTTGGCCTCTGGGGACCGGGCACGGCCTTTACCACGCGCGACATGTTCATGAAGGCGATGGAGGAGGGTGGCATTGCGGCACTTGAGGTCGTTTGCCGCGACCTCAAGGCGATGGGCCTCTACACCGCCAGGGCACTGAGCTTCGCGGGCGTCGAATATGAGCCGCTCGAACATGTGCTGACGCCCGACCAGATCGCGATCTACGACGCCTATGCGGATAGCTGGAGCATCATTCATCGCGGGCTTCGCGAAGTGCTGGCCGAGATCGGCATCGTCGACCGGATATCGGGCAAGACGCAGAACGCCCGGGCCCGCGGATCGGCGCTCAGTTCCTTCGAGTCGGCCAAGCTAAGGTTCTTTTCGAGCCTTCTCGTGAGCCTGAAAATTCCCTCGCTCATCCGGGCGATCGAACAGGAACTGGCGTCGGACAACGCTGTGCTGGTACAGCTTGCGAGCACGGGTGAAGCCATCATGGACCGGTGGCTCTCCGAACTGACCGCCGAGGAGCGGCCCATGCTGGATGTTCAGGTCTCGCCCAAAGAGACGCTTATCGACTATTTGAAAAATGCCTTTCCCATACGCCAGATGCGGGTCTTCCGGGCAGACGATGGCGCCGTGCGCGCCGAACCGATGACCGATGCCGAAGGCAATCCGGTGCTGTGCAGACAGGCGATTGCGGCTCGAGACGCACTGATCGAGGATCTGTGCGCGCTTCCGGCGATTCCGACTGCACTGGACGCCCTTATCGCGCATTTCGGAACCGATCGCGTCGCCGAGATCACCGGACGCTCGCGGCGCATCGTGACCGATGTCACCGGGAAACAGAAAATCGAGAGGCGCGGCGCCCGCGCCAATGTTCTCGAAGTCCAGGCATTCCAGAACGGAAGCAAGCCGATCGCCGCCTTTTCGCTCGCGGGCAGCACCGGCCGGTCCATGCATTCCGACCGGAACTGCCCGACCGCCCACCGCCGGCGCGCGCATTTCCTTCTCGAGCTGGGCTTCCGCATCCTCTCGGCCGTACAGGGCTTCGGGCGCAGTCATCGCACCAATCAGATGACCGCGCCTGTCTATCGCCCGCTCACCACCGATTGCCGCGGCGAGCGCCGCTTCCTCAGCACCATCATCCGGGGTCTCGAAGCCTTGGGCGCCTTGACCAGGGGGCAGCGCCAGACTGGATCGCAGAACCTCTTCGATCCGTCCGACAATCTGGAATCGGACTATGCTCGCGACGCACTCACGCAGTGGTTCCATCTTCTCTACGAGGGCAAGCTGCGCAGCGTCTCGCTCGACGCCTTTCAGGCGATGACGGGACTTGAGCTGTGCGACGAGGGCGGGGAACTGCTCGAGCGCCTGCCTCCTATCCATCGCTGGCTCAACCGCATCCTGGCGCTGCGGATCGCCACCCAGAACAGCATATTCGAGGAGTTTCTGGGACTGGTCGAGGATCGCGTCGAAGCAGCGCGCACGGCAGGCACACTGGACCTGGGCATCGAGACCATCCGCGCCGACCGCATGGACCTGCTGTCCGATCAACTCTTGCGAACCGATCCCGTGACCGGGGCCGAGACGAGGCTATTGCGCCTGGAACTGCACCGGCGGCCTCCGATCACCAGCTGGGCCATGCTCCAGCTCGAATGCAAGGATGCGGACGATATCGCCTGGCTTCGCAATGCCCGCTCCGGCCGCGTGGCACTGCGCGTGCCGACATGGCCGGGGCAGGATGAAGAGGGCAACTGGATCGAGCGATGCTATCTTCTGCGCCCCACGGGGCAGTCCCGCATGGAAGTCGCAGCCCTGGCGGCCAGCCACTGGAACGAGATCGAGCGCGACACATTCCAGCACCTCTGGGAACAGGAGGCCGCTGAAGCGGGCAAAAATCTTCTGGTCGAGACGATCACCCTCGCCACCGGCCTGCTATTGCCCGTCTGGAACAAGCTGCCCGAGGATGATGTGCGGGTGTGGCGGATCGACGATGGCGCCGGCACATCCATCCTCGGGCGTATCATCCATCCTGCCGCCCTCGAACGGCTCGAAAGGGAGTTCGGGCTCGATGGCGGCATCGCCCTTGGTCCTGACGAAATCATCGCCGGCGCGCGTGTTGGGACCGGCGTTTCGATCCCCGGACTCGGAACTGCAAGGCTCGCACGGGTTCATGTCAACGACAGTCCCCGTCTCGAGATCCGGGACTATCGCCCCGAAGATCGTACCTGGCTGAAAGCATGCGGCGCATTCAGCGAGGTCGTGCAATTCAAGACCAGATTGTTCCTGCCGCCTGAACGGGCGCGGGACATCCTTGCCAGGATTATCGCCGAGCGCCGCTGATCTCGGCTCGGTAACGCACCGGGCAGGCGAAGTGCGGCGCGCTTCCGCCGCACTTCGCCGAAGATCGTCATTCCGCCGGTGCGGGCACCTCCGCCTCGCTCGCATCCTGCTTGGCCGCCGCGGCACGCCGCCGAGGCGCTTTCGGCTTCGCGGCTGGAGCGGCCTTCACGGCTGCGGCTTTCGTTGTGGCCTTCTTTCTGGCCGCCGGCTTTGCAGCTTCCGCCGCTGGCGGCGCGGCCGCAACTTCCTCTGCGGGCGCCGGCGTCGGGGCTTTCGCCGCAACCTTCGTCTTCGCCTTGGCCGGCGCCTTCTTCACAGCGGATTTCTTGGGAGCTGTTTTCTTGCCTGCCGGCTTTGCTGCAGCGGCGCCTTCGGGCTGTGCAGGCGCAGCTACCGGCTCCGGCGTCGGTTCAGATGCAGCGGTCCCGGCCGCATCGCCCAGATCGGCAAGAGCAGCCCTGACACGAACACGCCGGGACTTTTTCTCAGGGACAGGGGCCGCCTCGGTCACCGGTGCAACCTCCGGCACAGTCGCCGAAGCCCCTGCCGCTTCTGTCTCGGCCACAGGCGCTGCTTCGACTGCGGGCGCTTCAGCCGCCGACTGTGCGCCAATACGCCGTCCAAGCCCGAGCTGCTGCGCGACGGCACGTCGATGCTCCGAATAGGCCGGCGCGATCATCGGATAATCCTTGGGAAGATTATAGCGTTCGCGGTATTCCTCCGGTGTCAGCCCGTTGGTCGCAAGATGCCGCTTCAGCGTCTTGTAGGGCTTGCCGTCGAGCATGCTGATGATGTGCTCACGCGAACCCAGGCTTTTGCGGATCGACACAGCCGGAACATATTCGGGCGCTGCCGGCGTCTCCACCGTGGCTTTTCGTTCCAGCGCGTCGCGGGTCGCTTCGATGATCCCGGCAATGTCGGCCGCCGGCACCTGATTGTTCGAGAAATAGGCGCTCAATAACTGCACCGTCATGGCGGTGGAATCGGGCTGTTCGGTGTCGGCCACTTAAAACTCCCTGAATTGGAAGGCCATGAAGATGGCGGTGATTGTGGGGAAGAAGTTGGGGGCAACAGCTAAGCGGGAAAGCGCTGCTCATGCAAGCACCCTGTGCATCGCGCGCATGGGACCGAAAATGAGAAGGGGAGGAAGAGGGGAAGATCAGGACCGATTGAAGGTCTTGTTTCCATGAAAGGCGAACCATGGCCGACCACGTATCCGCCCACATCATGATTGGCGGCGTGCTTGCCCGCTCCACATATCCTCAACTCATCAAGGCTATAGGCAACGATAATCCCGCTATCGATTGGGATGGCACGCCGTTCAGCCCTGAAGATCTACCCTCCGATACGCCACTCGCGCTGATGGATCATGACGTCGCCGATGGTCGTTTCGAAGAGATCGAAGATGTCTGTCGCCGTCATGGCCTCCACTATGTTCGCTGGTCCGGCGGCTATCCCGGCAGTTTTCCGTCTGTTCGGGTTATTTACCTTGGCCATGGCGAGCCACAACTGGTTCTGACAACCGAGGAGGACGAGCAAGTCTTCCCAATTGAACGCATCAGGGAACTGGGAAGTGTCGAGGCGATCGAAGCGGAATACCGGCTTGCGCGCATGAATCCGCCCCCGTTGATCCTTGCCGACGACGATCCGGGCGATCCGGCTATTTCGGAGATTCTCCATGGCTGAGCATCATGTCCAGGGATCCTTCGCTTTCACTTGCACGGCAGCCGAAAGTGCGCTGATCGAGGAGGCGTGGCAGCATGCTGCCGACCTGCTGGGTAACTTCACGCCGGGTGAACCGAGCGCGGAGTTTCTCGCCGCCTTCATGCCGACGGACCTCGGCAATCCGTTCAACGGCCTGCTCGGGCTCTTCGATGATCCCGCCTTTCCCGATTTCGGCGCGGAGATCGAAATTGAGGGCAGCGTCGACTGTGTCGTCTCGATCTACGGCACCACGGACTTCCAGCCAGGCCCGATCGCCGAACTCATCCGCCATTGTTGCCAGGAGAGTTTGAAGGTCAAACCCGTCGGTTTCGACTGGAGCTACAGCTGCTCACGTCCCCTTCGCGACAGCTTCGGGGGAGGGTGGTGCGCGATATTCGCCGATCATGTCGAGTTCGAGACCACGCAGCAGCAGCTGGCGCGACGACTGGCCATATTCGCCATCGCGCCAGTGCGAGACCCGCCCGATCCATGGATCGACGACCCCGACCATCCTTCAGTCGACTGGATTGCCGAGGTCCTGAATGGCGACACGCGCCTTGGTTATCTCGACTGGACACTCGCCCGGATTGAAGCAGGCGATAGCGCCGATGCCCTGACGGTGCCTCCGCCGGCCTGACCGGCTCACACTACAAAATCCTCTCAAACCAGAAGGACAATATCATGACCGACGCCACCGCGCCGTGCGCATCCGCGCGCCTGTATAGCCAGACCGAACATGACGACCGCGGCAACTTCCACTATGAAGGCGACCTCTATCGCGCCGGAGAAGCGTTGCCGTCGCTTGCCTCCCGGATCGAGCGCCATTTGGCACAGCATTTTGCCGAATCCACCTTCGCGATCCGCACGGAGAAATTTTCCGGCGGGCGCAAGGTCATCGCGGAGATTCTCGATGCTCCAACCGACCTGACCGGCCGCGACGCGCAGAACGCTTTCATCGTTGAAGTTCGCGATCAGATGGAACGGTTTGGTTCGACCCGGACCAATCCATTGCAGGATTTCTGGTCGTGCAGCTTCTACTGCGAAGTCCGCATCGCCCAGGCCTATTG
The DNA here is from genome assembly GCF_014197035.1 of Sphingobium scionense. Classification (GTDB taxonomy): domain Bacteria; phylum Pseudomonadota; class Alphaproteobacteria; order Sphingomonadales; family Sphingomonadaceae; genus Sphingobium; species Sphingobium scionense. The sequence goes on from NZ_JACIEU010000031.1 coordinate 16,115, forward strand.
GTCTGCGTTGGCAAAGCGCAGCGGTAGCCGTAATCCGGTCGATACGGTGATATCGTTGGCGGCCTTCAAGAAGCGGATCAAAGCCGGCGACCAGTTGAAACTGATCGACGCACCGGCCGGTCATCGCCTGCTCGGCACGACCCGCGAAATCACGAAGGTGCGCTCCGGCGACCTGATCCTTGAAGGACGCTCCTACCTCAGCTTCCCCCGAGCATCGGCCTTCGCCTGTGACGGCCGTCTGATCCGGATCGCCATCGGCTCGGAATATGGTCCGGATGACCACCTGCTGTACGAGTGGATTCGCCTGAACGCCGCCTGAGCAAGGCCTTATCCGCGCCTGCCCTCTTCAGTCCGCGCAAATTCCGGGCGGTCACGAAAAGCGCCTCGCAAGAGATTCTGCTGCGGTTGGGCCATCCGCCCACGCCCACGCGCCCCCCCAATCACCGATCCGGAGGCTCCGATGCATGAGCCCTATCTCAAGGCGATGGCGACGCTGCTCCGCCGCAGCCAGCCGCGCCACGATCTCTACACCGTTTTCGGCCACTGTATGGAGGCCATGGCACTCGCAATGGCCAACAGCGTCGATCTGCGGCAGCGCGAGCCACGCGAGGCGCGCTATCTCGACATTGTCGGGCAGTACCGGCCGGATGTGATCGATCTGTTTCCACGAGTCCTCGCCGAACTGGTGCAAGCTCTCGAGGTCTGCCCGGGCGATGTGCTGGGCGCGCTGTTTCACGACCTTGAACTGCACAACAAGGCGCGCGGCCAGTTCTTCACCCCTTACACCCTCAGTCGCTTCATGGCCCAGGTGACCATCGGCGATTGCGAAAGCGTCAAAGCGATCATCGGCGGCCATGGCTTCGTGACCGCCATGGAACCGGCCTGCGGCGCGGGGGCGATGGTGATCGCGCTTGCTGAGGCCATGCGCGACCTTGGTATAAACTATCAGCGCCATCTTCATGTCACCGCGATCGATATCGACCCGCGCGCGATCCACATGGCTTATGTCCAGCTCTCGCTGCTGCATATCCCGGCGCATCTCATGGTTGGAAACTCCCTATCGGGCGAAACGAGCGAACATTGGTACACACCGGCCCATATTCTGGGCGGATGGAACGCCCGGCTCGCCCATCGACGACGCCAAGAGCCTGCCGGTGAGACGCTCGTCCATGCTGTCGAAGCGCCGCCTGCGCCGGCCCCGATGAATCACGCAGTTTCACCGTCGCGCGAGCCCCGAGCATCGCCGCCGGCCATGCCGCAACAGTTGAGCCTTTTCTGAACCCCACGATTTCACATATCTGGAGACCGGCATGTTCCATCATGTCCATATCACCGCGCTCAGCCGGACGCCGGCCGGGATGACAGTCATAACGCTTGCCATCTGCGGACCACGCGGCGGCATGCGCGCCGTCGAGGATATTTCTATCGAGGAAGCCGAGGAGATGGCGGCGCGGCTTCAGACGGCCATCACCGCTGCGCGCGCCGGGCTCGGCAAGGATCCGGCCGATGTCTTCGTCCAGGATGTGATCGGTCAGCTCGGTGACCCCGCTCTTGCTCTCGATCCATCTTTCCGCAGATGGTGTAGCGCGCATCATGGCCTGCTCCGCGCTCGGCAGGCCGCAGAACGCTGGTGCTGCTGGCACGCGGCCTGAGCCCCATGGCGATCGAGATCATGGTCGGCCTTCCGCACTTGCGCGAGGGGCCGATATTGAACTGCGCCCGTGTCATGCAGGTGCCGACACTCATCTCGGCGAACGCGCTCTCGCGCTGGCATCGCAGCAAGGGCTGGCCTGAATGGCAGGGGTGGCGCCTCGATTTACTGAAAAATGCCGGCGGATTGTCCCGCATTGCATTGGACAGTGCGGGATTCGTGGCTTTGTCGCGATACTCCGCATATCCTTGGGCAACTGAGGACTATCTCGATCTCGCCGCAAGCTATCCGTTCCGCTGGTTCGCCAGCATGGACTATTGCGTCGAACCCGAAATCGCACCCGATCGCGAAGAGGTGGCGACCGGATTTCGAGAACCATCCGGGTCAACCGCGATTGCTGGCGCGGCGCTCATGACCGCGGCATTGCCCATCGCTTCATGCCGGTAATACAAGGCCGGGTCGCAGGCGATTATGAAAATTGCATCGATGCGCTGAGCGATATCATCGACGCGGTACCTCTGATTGGTATCGGCTCCATGTGCCGCAGACCCGTAGGCGGCAGCGATGGGGTGATCGCCATCTTCGAGCATCTCGATCGCATTCTCGGCGCCAAGACGATGATTCACGGGTTCGGCATAAAAGGCACGGCCCTCAGCAAGCTCCGCGGGCTCGAACATCGTGTCGCGTCGACAGACAGCCAGGCATTCGGGCTAGCCAGCAGAATCGAGGCGCGCCAGCGCGGCATCTCCAAGACCGACGCCTTCGTCGCCGATCATGTGGAAAGATGGGCGCGCCGCCAATATGCGCGATCCGCCCGCGCTCCCGCGCCCATACAGGGCGAGCTGCCGCTCGGCCCCGATGACCGACCGCCACGCGATCCATGGGAGAAGGCGATTGCACAGGCGCGCGCCGAAATCCGGACGCTGATCGAAGAGGGGCAACTGTCGCACGACGAAATTTCCGAACCGTGGATCGCGCAATGGGCAGCCGACATCTTCCAGGCCGAACCGCTTGAATCCGCCGGGGACTCTCGATGATCCGCCACGGCGAAAGCATGGAACGCATCGTGCCCGGTCTATATGCGGGGAACGAGGTGAGGGCCGAGCGCCACCGTCGCGGCTGGGCATTTCAGATGAAATGCGGCCAGCTCGGTCGCCAACTCTGGTTTGAATATTCTCCGCACGGACTGTGGACCGCCATCGGCATCTGGCGCAACCTGGACACCGGACTCTGGGTGGCCGCTCGCCTCCGCGCCGGAACGCATTTCTGGGATGAAAGCTGCCAGGCCGCGCGCCTATACGGTGATGACGTCTATTCCATCCTGCGCGATGAAACGTGACACGAATAGGTGAACCAGCGGTCAGTAGAGGATCAGGCCCGTCCCCGGCATGAGTTGATCCAGAAAATCGAAATCGCGCCGGTTTCCCGTCAGCAGATCGCAACCTGTCGCCGCAGCCTGAAGAAACAGTAGGGCATCGTTGAGCAGCGCGATGGAATGCGGCTGACCGGAAAGGCGTGTTGCCATTCCTGCCAGCATGCCTGCCTCGCCGAACACACGCGAAGAGGGCACGCTCAGGCGATGCTCGGGAATATCGTCGATCGTTCGCCCCAGCATCTTGAGAACAGACGCTGTGCGCTTGTCGGCCGGATCGAGCGCACCCATCAGATGGGTCATTTCACCAAGCGCCACGCTTGAATGGTTGACGATCCGGTTTTCCAGCAAGCGGTCTACTTCGAGAGACGTCTTGCCCTGAAGCACGTCGATATAGACGCAGGTGTCAAGCAGGAGCTCCCGGCCGACGACGGCTGCCTTGTGAACGAGCGGCAATTCCTCTTCGGACCGCCGTGTCAGTCTTGCTGCCCGCCGCTGCGGCCTGATCCTGCGTAGCGACGCCTTGCGATCAAATCCCAAGCGCAACATCCGCAGGAATGGAACCCTTCCGGCCTACCAGCCTGGCGCCGAAATCATCCTCGAGCGCCACTTTGGCAAGAGCATATTCGACGAGATCTGTGGTCGAGGCAATCCCGCTGCGCATCTTGGCGCGATTGATGAGTTCACGCGGCACGCGCGCGCCGACGGCGCTGTTCGTGCCTGACAGCAAGCCTGCCGCTTTCGCGGCGGCCACGACCGCTTCATGTCTCAGGGACAAATGATCTTCGTGCTTCGTCGCCATCGGAAACTCCTTGCGTTGAACATATAGGCCATTTTGTAAAACATGCAAGGCGTTGGCGGGAAGCGGCCTGCCAGCATCATTCTTGCGGAGCAAGCCAGAGATCCTGATAGGTCACGCATCGCCTCATCAGCTCCGCATGCGTTCCGCTGCCGACCAGCTCACCGCCATTCATGAAAAGGACCTGGTCGGCACCCTTCGCTGTCGCCAGCCGATGGGTGATCATGATGAGCGTCGTCGCGCTATTGGTCCTGCCCCGCAGCCTCGCGATCACATCGGCCTCGCTGCGCGGATCGAGCGCGGACGTGCTTTCATCCAGGATCAAGACCGGCACGTCCACCCCCGCCAGGCGCGCAAGCTCCAGCTTCTGGATCTGGCCTCCCGACAGGCGTTCGCCCTGTTCCCCCAATTCCATATCGAAGTCGATCGGTCTTCCAGGTTCGTGGAAGCGCCAGACATGAAGAAGTTCCTCGACGTCGCTGATGGGCTGGTTCGCCGGGGGATAGAGGATGTTTTCCCGCAACGACCGGTTGAACAGGCCGATGAACTGCGGGGCGTAAAGAATATAGCGATGACGCTCGCCCCAGGGGATCGTCGCAATATCGACCCCTGCAATTTCAACTCTTCCCGCGGCAGGTGCGAGCACGCCGGCAAGGATTTGGGCAAGCGTGGACTTGCCCGACCCGTTCGGGCCGACAATGGCGACGAATCGGCCTGAGGCGATATGCAGCGAAATCCCGGCGAGGGCGGGCAGGCCATCATCATAGCGGAAGCTGAGATTTTCGGCGGCGAGATCGGCGTTGGCAAAGCGGTCGGGCTGCCAGGAACCCCGCTCATCCTCGGCATTCGTCAATGCCAGAACGTCGCGAATGTTGGCGATCGCGACACCGGCCTGAGCCAGAATATAGCCCAGCGAACTCAGCGGAACCGTCAGTCGGAAGGCATAGGTCTGCAACAGCACGAATTCGCCCGCCGTCATTCGCCCCTTGCCGACATCGAGACCGGCCAGCATGAGCAGCGCCACAAGCCCGGCCCCCACGATGCAGAACTGCAGCGCCGCCATGACAGTCAGCGAATGGTACATGGCCGCGCTGGCCTGCCGCTTCGCGCTTAATGTCCTGCCCACATAGTGGAGTTCGCGGTCGAGAGCGCCGTTGAGGATGACACGGCGGGCATTGCGCACGATGTCGCTGATCGTGCGGGACACATGCGATGCAGCCGCATTGGTCGCGTCGGCATGCACACGGTGGCGTGCCGCGCCCATCCAGGTCGCCCCGAGGAACCCCAAAAGCGTCATGCCGAGGATCAGGACATAGCGAGGCTCGATCAGGCTGGCGATCACCGCAAGACTGGCGAGAGCCTGGAGGAACACGGGCCCCAGCCGCCAGATCAATCCTTCCACGACCAGCGTCAGGCTATAGGGCAATCGCTCCAGCATGCCGGGAACGCGTCCGCTCCGGCTGTCGCGTGCCGCCGTGATTCGAGGCAGGGCGGCGCCAAGCGCATGGGTTTTAAGCTGCCGCGCCAGTGCATCGACCATTTTCGCGGTGCAGGAAAGCCTGGCCGTTTCCAGGATGGCGGCGGCCGCCCAGCATCCCACGAACAGCAGGATGTACAACAACAATTGCATGGGCGGTCCCACTGGTCCGGCCAGCGTGTCGATCAGCAGCTTGAGCGCATAGGGACCGGCGACGCCCATCGCGATCACGAGGGTTTCCAGGGCAAAAGCCTCCGTCAGGCTTCGCCTGGCACCGAGGTCCGCAGACAGCATCAGCCGCCTCAGCCGGACCAATATGCCGAACGTTGTCACTTTAATGGCCTCCTGGCGATCGATGGAAGAGCCAGAAGGAAGATTCGGAACGCGGCCTTTATCCTAGCGGCAAATCAGGCTGTTGCGAAGCCGGGATCGCGAGACGCCGGAAAGGGAAGGGAGGGGCGGGAATGTGACGGGAGACGTGGATCGTCCCGTCGTTCCTCTATCTCAAGGAGATGGTTCCCATGGCGACCCTTGCCCGCATGAACGAAGCGCCCCCCGCATCCGCCCCCTATCGCATCGATGTCTCGCGTGGCCGAATGAGCAGCCGCGTATCGTCGGAATGGTTCTCCCGGCCCGACGATGAGAAATATCTCTCGCTCACCAGCCTCTATGATGCCGTTCGTGGCCGCGCGGACCGGGCGACCACGCGCATCGTCGAAAGCCGCGCGATCCGGGTCGAGGCGAAAAGTGACAATCCCGAACGCCTGATGCTGATGGCGCCCGGCGATGATCGCCCCCTGGCGCCGACCAACTGGTCCTTCGGCCAGGTGGCGAGCCTCGTTGGGGCACCGGCTTCCTATCTGCGCCAGCTTCCAGCGGCCCTTGCGGGCATCAACCTGCAACATGGGCTCATGACCCACCGCGGCGAGCAGGTCAAACTGCTGCAGACGGACAATGGCAGAACCGAACTGCGCGCTGCTACCGGTTCCGAATATGGGCGCATTTTCGACTGGGAACTGGTCCAGGCTGTAATGGCCTTTGCCGGTGATGGTGTCGGCGATACGCGCTGGAAGGTGCCTGGCACAATCCAGTGGGGCAGCATGACCTACAATCCCCACGTGGATATCACCAAGGAGATGACCACACTCTACGCATCGGACAGAGATATTTTCCTGTTCCTCGTCGATGATACGCATCCGATCGAGGCAGGAAAACTGCCAAATGGCGATCCTGACCTGTACTTTCGCGGCTTTTATGCCTGGAACAGCGAGGTCGGCTCGAAAACGCTCGGCATCGCGACATTTTACTTGCGCGGAGTATGCGCGAACAGATGCCTTTGGGGTGTCGAGAATTTCGAGGAAGTCAACATCCGTCACTCGAAATTCGCCGGCGCCCGTTTTGCCCATCAGGCCGCTCCGGCACTCGAGCATTTCGCGAATTCCTCGCCGTCGCATTTCATCTCCGGCATCAAGGCCGCCCGCGAACGGATCGTGGCGCGCAAGGACGAAGATCGCGAGCCTTTCCTGCGCAGGCGCGGCTTCTCGAAGGCCGAAACCACGAAGATCATCCAGACGGTGCTCGCCGAGGAAGGCCGGCCGCCTGAATCCATCTATGATTTCGTGCAGGGCATAACCGCGCTCGCACGGTCGAAGCCCCATCAGGACAGTCGCCTCGAACTGGAAACCAAGGCCCGAAAGCTCCTCGAACAGGCGCTTTGACGCCAGGCCTTCGTCCGCTTGTCGGCTCTTCAGTCCCGCATCCTGGTCCCGCGCCAGGATGCCCTTCGTCATGAAAGGATGCCCGATGCGTCCCCATCAATCCGCCCCCCTTCAGGAATTCACCGTCGATGTCGCCTTTTTCAGCGGCGCAGACCCTTTCGCCACGGAGACATATCGGATACCGGCCGCGACATGGTTCAGCGCGCAGCAGCAGGCGCTGCATATGTCGGTGAACAGCGTCTACGATAATGCGCGCATTCCCGATCTCCGTCGCACCGCCACCGTCCGGTCCGCCTGACGCTCATCTGCGATCAAGTCGGCCATAGCCAGCCTCTCCGGCGCATCGTGCGGCGGAGTGGCCGGTCCCGATCAAGGACATCATCATGCAAGAACCCGACGATTGCATGTGGCGCGCGCTGCTCGATTTCCGCGCGCGTCATGGCCGGCGCTGGAAGGACGCGCTCACTCTTAAATGGATGAACGGCGATGACGAACGGGAGCCAAATAGCGCATCGCTTCGCATGATCCGCAACCAGTTCGGGCCATCCTGGCTCTGGGACTTGCCCAGGCTTCGCCTCGACAACGCGGCGCGGCGTCTCACCAATCTGGAAAAACTTCCAGATATGTGCGCCTGTCCTCATCCGGAGACCGGCGAGACCATCATCATCAAGCGCGGCGAGACCGGCTATTGGCCGATGCCTTCGCTCATCGCCGTCGATACGTTCAATGCCAGTTTCAATGCGAGGCCCGCCGCGATCGCAGCCATGCAAGCCGGCGCCATGTTCGGATGGCATGTCGAGGCAGCCAATCCCGATCGCTATGATGCGGCCGGCCGCCCCCTTGCCGGTTCCGGCAAAGCCGCCGGTTAAGGCATCTTCTCGCCAGTTGCGGCACCTTCTTGCCGACGATGGTCAGCATTGCTATCCCGATACCGAAGGGAATGGTGTCTCCCTCAAAACCGCGCTATTGCTGATGACGCCTGCTTTCGCGCTCCCGGGCGCAGAAGGAGGCGTGCGTGGGTTATCTTCTGGTGTTCGTGGGGTCTGGTATCGGAGGCATGCTGCGCCATGCCGTCGGCCTTCTGGCCCTGCGATGCTTTGGCGCAGCCTTTCCTTTCGGAACGCTCGCCATCAACATCGTCGGCTCCTTCCTCATCGGCCTCGTTGCGGAATATTGGGCACTCAAGACCGGTCTTCCCCCGTCTGTGCGCCTGTTCCTGACAACCGGCGTCATCGGCGGCTTCACAACCTTCTCGACATTCTCCCTCGAAGCCGTGCTGCTGTGGGAACGGGGCCAGCCGCTTCTGGCCGTAACCTATGTGACCGCTTCGATCCTGCTATCGATCGCGGCCCTGTTTGCCGCACACTGGCTGATCCGCTTCCTGCACGCGCCGCCCGCTCTCTGAGGCCATGAGGCGAACGCCTTGTGCCACGCCGACCTCAATTGGTCTTCTACGCGCAGAGGCGGTCTACGCTTCGCCCGGTGTCCAGGACCCTCGATCTTGTCGGCAGACATGCCGATCGGCTTGCAAGCGATCGTTCCGGCTGTAGACTTGTTCGACCATTGTCTGGGAGAAGGGCCACGCAACATGGCGCACAAGTTCGAAATCTATAAGGACAAGGCTGGCGAGTTTCGCGTACGCTTCAGGTACAATGCCGAGATATTGTTCTCGACCGAGGGCTACAGCAGCAAAGCCTCGGCGAAGAATGCGATCGACTCGATCAAGAAAAATGGCCCTGAAGCGCCCATCGAGGACAATAGCTAAAGGCCCGGCGCCAGGGTTCGGCACCAACTTTCCCAAGCGACACCTTGCCCTGGTTGATGCCTATGACCGCTATATCCACAATCAAATGGCAAGGCGGCGTGCCGGCCACGTTCGGCCATGTCCATCCTTTGAGCGCGGGAGGCCTTTAGTGCTTTAGCCTATGACCGATCGTTACAGCTTCGACGGCGCGCCCTTCGAACAGGATATCTTCTCGCATTTCTTCCTCAATGTGGCCCAGGCGAATGTGGCTGCTGCTGAACGCTACGGCGAGGACAGGGCGGCCATTGCGCAGGCGGTCGATCGGGCAATCCTCACCGAACTCCAGGTCATCCTGCCCTCGATGAATCCGGCGGCTTTGCTGGGTTTGCGCGCCGGTTTTCCCGATGCGATCCGCCACCCTGCCTTCGGCAGGGCCTGGCTCCTCATCCGCGAGGCAGCCTCCCATTATAGCGACTTTCTCGCGATCAGTTCTTCGGTCGAACCCGCGATCATCATGGCCGCGCTCGATATTCCCGTCATACCCTTGCGCGGGACCGATATCGACAGCCTCGCCCCGCCAACAAGCGATGTGGACAGGCTTCTCGAGCTATGGGACACGCCGCCGCATCCGATCGTCGGCTTCGAGCCTGCATCCCTCGATCACTATTTTCTCGTTTCCGGATCCGTCCGTTCGTTGCGGCGCTGTCTCGCCGGCGATCCGCGTTTCCAGCCGTTGCGCGCGATCATGGGGCCTTCGGACTTTCCCCTGCCGAAGCGCCCCACCGGCACCTGCGGCATAAGACCCAAGCAGCAGGGCCAACGCATCGGATCCGTCTGGCACAAGGATAATTCCGACGGCCCCCTCATCACTATATTCATTGGCGGATGGATGGAGGACGGCAGGCTCTGCGACGACGGCGCGCCGCTCCATCAACCGATGCCGATGCGTATTCTCGAATATATCATGCGCCACGGCGTGCTGGCGATGTCGATCGTGCAGAAGCCCTCGGGCAAGACCTGATCGCACGCCCGCAATCTTCACGTCGCATCACGGCCTCCATCCGTCGACGGATGAACCCGATGCTCTGGCCTGTCACCGGCTTCCCGCCTATGCGCGCGCCGGGCCGCGGCTTCAAAGCAGCATATGGCCTCCACTCCTGACGGTGACTCCATGCTGCAGCCGCCGTCAGGAGACCAGCCAACATGCTGAAATAGACGTCGATTCGCGTCGTTCCCTATTCTGTAACGTCGATAGCCAGGCCCCTGGATGGCTATCACACGCCCTTGCGCCAAATGGTTCCAGCCCCGCCAAAATAAATTCGTTCAGTCGGGGACCAATCAGCGCGTGAATCGTTCACCCGGCAGAGCAAAGCGAAAAGGCGCATAGGGGGACTGTAGTGGTGATACCATCCGTCGCCGAAGATCTTCGGCAGCTCCACATTCTCGTTGTCGACCATGATCCGTTGCTTCGAGCCTTCCTGGCAGACGATCTCCGCGAGGAAGGCATGACGGTGATCGAAGCATCGAACGCCGACGAAGCGCTGACCTATTGCCAGTCGAACGCACCTGTCGACCTTGTCTTTACAGATGTGCAGATGCCCGGCTCGATGGACGGTATTGGTCTGGCACACAGGATCAGCAAAACGGAACCCAGGATTCCCGTTATTGTCACTTCGGGCGCAATCCCGGTCGACAGCCTCGATCCCGGGATCCCGTTCATCGCGAAACCCTATGCTGTGAAGGACGCCAGAACACTGATATTCTCGACCTTAGGTCTGGAGCCACAGGACACCGAATGACAAGCCTTCTGCTGGTGGAAGCCGATATTCTGGTGCGCACGGCACTCGCGGCTTACCTTCGTGAATGCGGGTTTAGGGTGATCGAAGCCACGAGCATCGCCGAAGCGCGCATGTTCCTTACTGACGTCAACGCCTCCATCGATCTCGTTCTGGCCGAAATTGGGGGAACGGATGAGGATGGCTTTGCCCTTGCGTCCTGGATCAGAAAGGAGCGCCCTGCGATAGATGTCATTCTCGCTGGTACGCTCGAGACGGCCACGAAAAAGGCCGGGGATCTGTGCGAGAGCGAACCGTCGGTGACCAAGCCCTATGATCACCAGCTTGTGCTGGATCGCATCCGCCGCGCTGTCGCGGGCAGAGAACGTGGTCGCACATAGACCGATAAACTGCGCCAGCCACATCATAGCCCGTTGTTCACCTGCCGGCCGGCTTATCGTCGACATAGCCGTCATCTCGACTGAGCAGTCCGACATCGTCAGTCGAGAAGATCACCCTTCTGCATCGCAGCAAAGACTGGAAGGCCGGGCGCAGCGGCAATTGCGGGTGGTCCATCTCCCCGCCATATGGCGCAGACCACAGCGATCACCTGCGCGCCTGCCTCCTCGATCAGCCGGGCGGCGTCCGCGACCGCGCCGCCGGTCGTGATCACATCTTCGACAAGCACCACGCGCTTGCCCGCGATGTCGCCACCTTCGACGGCTTGGCAGGTGCCATAATCCTTTGCCTTCTTTCTTACGAAAGCGGCCGGCAGCCCGGTCTCAAGCGACATGGCGGTTGCGATCGGCACGCCGCCAAGCTCAAGTCCGGCAAGAACCTCACTGCCCTCGGGCAAGAGCGAGACCATCTCGGCCGCCACGTGCCTTAGCAGCGCCGGGTCAGCCTCGAAGCGATACTTGTCGAAATATGTCGATGAGGTCTGGCCCGATCGCAGGCGAAACGCCCCCTGCAACGAAGCAACGGCTTTGACGGCCTCGGAAAGCGACGGATCGATCACGACCGGACAATGACATAACCGCGTCGCGGTCGCCAGCAGGACCACCGTCGCTGCGATCCGTCGTCAGATGGCACGGCGAATCCGTCGCATGCCGATCCCAACCACGCCCGTCATGATCCGATCCCTGGAGAAGAGGGGGAGAGATGGCGTGATCCTCGAGGAGATCGCGCATGCATGACAATCCTCTCAAAAATTCCGTCCAGCATGGTTGCGGGCCGTCGCTGCCTTCCTCCGGTGCCGAGGCCTTCCGCCATGATTGAAGCTTCGACAGCCTTCGATCCCGCCGACGCGCGATGCTGGGTCGCGCGGGGCCGCCCCGAATATCATGCAGAGCAACTCGCTCTCGCATGGGCTGACTTCCCCGATCTTCCGAACGAGGCGCCAGCCCAGGACCGGATGGCCCGCATTCGCGAGCGCGTCGCGGCGCTTCGCCCCCTCAACGACGCCATCCGCAAGGAAGGGGAGCGCGAGCGGAAGCGCAGGAATTTCGCCTTCGTCGAACGCCGCATCGCCGAAGGGAAGGCCGACGCGCGCGATCATTTCATCCTCCAGGCCTCCGTACGCCATGGCTATGACTGGGACGACGCGGTTTACTATGCGGATGGCAGTATCGCAGCAATATCAGGCTGGGAGCCGCGCCGATGCTTCCATACTTCGTCTGGCGCTAGCGCTGATCCCCTCGACAGCGCCTATGCCCAGGGCTTTCGCGATGGCGATGGCTGTTTCGACGATCCGTTCGATGCCGCGCGGCGCGCCTATGCCGCCGCCGCGGCCGCCACGCAGCGTGAACCACGAACCGCCTCTGTCCAGCCGATGTCCCGGCCGCTTCCAAGCAGTTGGCCTTTCCCGACAGATGCGCCGCGTCCCACGCGATGGTCCAGGCGCCTATTGATCATAGGTGCGACTGCCGCCGCGGATGCAGGCCTTGCGCTTCCTGCCATGTTCCAGTCCCGGTCAGGCCATCAGGACATGACAATGATCCTTGCCGTTCCCGGCCAGGGATTTTGCCTTTGGGATAGCGTCGGCAATGCCGAAACGGAATGTGCGCAGAACCCCTTGCCTGTCCTGCTCGCCGATGTCGATCCCGACGATATTCTGGTCGTTGCAGACGGCGATGATCTCGACTGGATCGACCATCACGCCGCTCTCCTTCCCCTCTGCCGCACGATGGAGCGGACGCGAAACTCGGTGATCCAGCAACGCGGCCAGTTTCGCGCCTGGATCGATCGTGGGCTCGATACCGGCGAAATCATGGCCGGCGGGCATATCTGCTGGACGAAGGTCGCCCAGGGGCTCTCCGGCCGCCTTGGCGAATTTATCGCCCGCTATGGCGGTCCCGTCCGCCCGCGCGGCCATCAGATCGTCGTCGAGCTCACAGACGGAACGTCCGCAACCGGCTTCATGACGCCGCAGGGCGACCTGCTCAAGCCGGAAGCGATCATCTCCAACAAGGCGCATTTGCGCAAGCATATGGCGGCGATGCTGCGCCGCTTCGCCTCCGCGATCCCGCGCTATTGACCTCTCTTCGACCACGCGACGCGGGCTCGCATCGCGAGATTGGAAACCCATCATGATCATCCCCACGACCGGCAGGGCCATCATTCAATCCAACATCGACAGGACGGGGCAGCATATCTTCGCAATCTTCCCCGACGCCGACAATGCGGGCTTTGCCTACACGATCGGCAACGCGCGCCCGGGCCTCCCCGAGCTGCTGATTATCGGAAATTTCGCGCCGATCCTGATGGCATCGGTTCTCAACGAAGTGGGCCAGCGAATGCGCCAGACGGACCATGTGCCCGACAAGGATATCGATATCGGCGGCGCTTTCCCGATCCGTCCCCGCCTTGCCGGGGCTGAGGCTCGCACCGCATTCACCATCCAGGTTGGGCGCTTTCTCGGCCATGATGAATATGCCGTCGTTCAGCTCCTCCTGCCCGATCCGATGGGCTTCTATCCCGGCGAGCCAGGATGCGACCCTCGTTACGACGTTCCCCGCCCATGATGCCCTGCCATTGAGGAACGCAGCCATGCGCCCGACCACGAAAATCACATATACCGAACCAGGCCAGCAAAAGCCGGTGTCCCTGATCGTCAGGCAAGCCGGATATCCCAACCTCCTGGTGGAAACGCTTGAGCATGCGTCGCGCGGCTATTGCGAACGCCGCGATCAGACCGGCCTTGGCGCCAGCGCTTTCCCGGAAGCCGAACTCATGCGCGACGGCGTCATCGTCGGCCGCATCAGCTATAACGGCCGCATCTGGCATCCCATCCCATGGCGGCCGGGCGACAGGCCCATCTACGACAACGCAGCTTGCCATGGCGGCGAGGCCGAGAGCTGACATCCGCTTCAGCCCAATCCGGCCCATTTCTGCAGAGTTTCCAGACCGCTCGGCGGACCGCGAAGCGGAGCGGAGGGGGAGGGGGTGTGTGGGAAACCGCGAGCAGCATTGCGCGCCCATGTGAAGGAAACCCACCGATGGATATGATCACCTGCAGGGCCCGCATCGGCGGGCAGGCTCCGCTTTACAGCTACCGCGTCCTTGTCCCGCTGGACCAGCTCACTCCCCTCCGTCGTCATCGTGTGGTCATTCTTCATGCCGTGACACCGGCCGGACGACAGCCCTGTACCCGGCTCGCCGACGTGCTGGCGCCGAACCGCTGGTTCGAGCGCTATCTCGCCATGCATTGCGGCCTGGCGGCGCGGCTCAATCTCGTCTCGCGGCGTGTCGAGGCCATCATCCTGCACGCCATTTTCCCTGAAATGACCGCGCGTCTTGTTCCGCCGATGCTTCAGATCGATCATGGTCCTGGCGAGGCCAGCCATCGCATATCCGGCATCGATCTCAACGCAGCCTTCGATAGCCTCGCACCGCGGATCGAGACGCTGATGGCCGCCGATCTCGGGCTTTGCACCGACAATCAACGCCGCGCAGCCTGAAGCAGGATCCAGCCCATGACCAGCCATGCCTCATTCCGTCTCGAAATCGCCGCCTGCCTTTGGGAAACGGTCCTGAACTTTCGCGACCGGCCTCCCACCGATCCCGATGCCCTCCAGCGTGCCCTCGCCATCCATAGGGCATTCGACAGGATTGGAGCTGATTCCCTACGTCCCATTGTACTCAGCTGGACCCCTAAGATCGAACGCGCATGGCAGGACGTCGATGACGATTGCCCCTTCGGTTGCGACTGGGCCTATATAGGCCGATGGATGGTCGAGAATGTCGACTGGACCCATCCGCACCACCCGGTCCTGCACTCCGATATGACGGGACAGGATGCTGAACAGGCTCCGCCAACCGGCATTGGAGAAGCGGCATCGTCGGCACCGACAGATACAGCCAGCTGCCAGGATCACCTCGCCCTTTTGGCGCGGGCACGCTCCGCCATCGAATATCCCGATGACCTCGCAAACCATGCACGGACCCAGTTGATCGCGGAAATCCGCGGCGCCGAGGATCGAATCGAACGATCGCCCTTGCCTTGGCCGGTCCATCTTCATGCCGCCGCTATCGAGCACCGCTATGGCACCAATATCCATGCCGCCATCGATGCGGCCACGCTGGACGCGGAAATCGCCGCGTGGTGCCGGGATTGGTGGAAAGAAACCGGCGATGAACGCGATCCCGCCACGCTGGATGATGAGACGGTGATCGCCGTTTATTTCGACGGACATCCGTCGGACGGATGCGCAAAGGACCAGCTGCAGGTTGTGCCGCCAGGTCTCAAGGCAACCAGCACTTCGGAACCGGTGGAAATGGGACGCTATTGTGTGCTCTCGACCGCGCATCTCACGGTCCAGACCGCCGGCCTTCTCGATGGCTGGGCATCCTGGCCGCCGACCGAGCGGCCGATCGACATCGCCGCCTCCGTCTACGGCTGGTTCGTGCCCACGCGGTCGCTCGAAGAAGCGCGCCAGGCGCAACTGCCGGCAGACCTGCTGCGCTTGATGGCCTTCGGCAGGAGCCGAGGCTTCCAGTTCCTGCTGCTCGATTGCGACGGTGACCGCTCGGATGATTTGCCGGTCCACGACTGGTGATCCCACACTCTAAAGGAAATCCCGATGATGGGAACGCTTGAGCGCGCCGCGGCACCCAGCTGCTCGGCCAGTGCGCAGACACCGCCGCCACTTCCCGCCCTACCGCTGGAACGAGGCAAGCTTTATCTTCGGCTCTACCATGGCCGCGCCACGCCCGACGAGCAGATGGAGGACTGGGGCAGCGATGGCCCCGTTATCGGACCGCTCGCCTCGATCCATGTGACTTATATGTGTCATCTGAAATTCGCCGCGGCCCCGGATGTCATTGAACGCTTTTTCCCGGAGGTCATGGCGCAGTGGCAAGCCAGCGGCGTCAGTAACGGTCATGGGCCGCTTTGCGACTGGCAGTTCAACGTGATCGACGATCTCATCGAATATGGCGGCATCCTATATGGGGATTGGTCGACTTTCCTCGCCGACGATCATGCTGCCCGCTAGCGCGTCCCACCACATCATGCGCCATCGGCGCTACCCTCCAGCAACGACAGCAGCATCACATGGAGGGCATCTTCCGCGCGCTCCCGCCTTGTCGCATCGCTCGAGGCCAGATCCTTTCGCATCCAGTCGGGCAATCGCCGCACAAGGTCGCGCAGTTTCACATCGTTTGATTGGCTCATCACCCTCCCTTTGCAGGACGGTCATCCCGGCGGCAACCGTCTTGCCCAACTGGCATCCGCAAACCGGGATGAAGGGGGAGGGGGCGGCGCAAGGGAGGCGGACAGACGGTCCGTCGTCGAGACCGGAGATGATCATGCCTCTTCCCGCCACCATCCAGACGGCCGTCAGCCAGGACGCGATCCGCCGCGCATCTCGCCTTTTCTCGGGGGATAGCCGCGACTGTCTCCAGGAGCTGTGCCAGAATGCGCGGCGGGCCGGTGCTACGCGCATCGCCATCGATCTCACCCGGCAGGACGGCCGCTTCTCCCTTCATGTTCGCGACGATGGTTGCGGCATCGACGATCCGGCCGCCCTGCTGCTGCTCGGACATTCCGGTTGGGACCATGACATCGCACGGTCCGAAGACCCCGCCGGCATGGGCATGTTCAGCCTTGCCGGCCGCTCCGTCGAAATCCAGTCCTTTTCGCCATCCGCCGGCACGGCATGGAAAGTGCGCATACCGGCCCAGGCATGGGACAGCGGCGCACCGCTTGCCCTTGAACAAGGCACGATCGGCTGGGGCACGCTGATCTCGATCGAAATGCCCGATGACTGGCATTTCGGTTTACACAGCATTGTCGCGGATATCGCGCTCCACTTTCCCTTGCCGATGACGATGAACGGGGTGTTGCAGCCGCGGGAGGATTTCCTCAAGGATGCGCTGCTGGTCGAAGACGCCTGCGGCTGCCGTATCGGCGTCTACAATCTCGACCCTGACTGGCAAGATGGCCGCCGCATCAACTTTCACGGTTTGCGTGTCAAATGCCCCTTGCCCACCATTCGCGAAGTCAAGGACAGCTTCGACCACTGGGCCGTCCGGATCGATATTGTCGACGCGCCTGAAATCCATCTGGTACTCCCGGCCCGCAAGGACGTTATCGAAAGCACCGCACTGAAGGTTCTTCGCGAAGCCGCGGAACGGGCCCTATACAAATTCATCGCCACCCAGCCCGATCATCGCCTCCCATTCTCCGCCTGGAGACGGGCGCACGAACTTGGCGTTGCACTTCCTGAGGCCCGCTCCGGGCTTTCAATGTGGCGCCCGGAAACGGCCGACGACTGCCATGGACGCGCCAGCGCAATCATGGCTCCTCAAGGCGCAATGCTGATTGTTCCCACGACGGACCCCGACATCGCTCAAGCTCTGGCGCTCGCTCGAGACAAGATGCCGCTTCAAGATTTTCACCTGGTCGAAGCGGAAAGCTCACTACAAGGCTATGCCTGGTACGACGAAGTGCCGATCATAGAGCAGGCCTCCCTTCGCATTCACCGTGATGGTGCTGAATATCATTATGATGACGAGACCTGCCTGCCCGCTGATTTGGCTTCCGGCCTCGTCGACAGAATCGTGGCCGAGCTGATCGTCGCCAATACCAGGCACGAGGGTGCGTTGCGGAGCATCCATTCCGTCGAAATCCCGGCTCTTGTCTGTCGCAATGGAGGTTGGGATCTCGAAGAAGCCATCATTCTCGCAACGCACGAGGGCGGCATGAAACCGGACCGCCTGGGGCGCTTGATCTACGCGACGTTATTCTGTTCGATCGACGATGGCGACAGCGATAGTTGGGAAACCCAGTCATATACGTTCGAGCGCGATGCCCGGCAGGAAGCGACACGGATTCTTCTCGGAGAAGACGCAGCCGTCCTTGAGGCCATCAGTATAAACGCACGGGAGCATCTGACCTGGCTGATCCCGCAGAATCGCAAGATCGTCATCCACGCTGAGCGCGACGCTTTCACCGTGGATTTCCTCTCGAACTGAACCGCCGGCGGGAGTGTCTGGCGCTCCCGCTACTCCTATCCGCCGCCCCAATGAAGGAGACCGGCCATGCGCCGCTTCCCCGTTTGCGCCTGCTCGACGGCGCATCTTCCCCTTGCCGAGCGCGACACTATTGACGGTCTGATCCGGAACGCACGCCGAAGCGGCGGCCGCCTCATTGTCGATCATCCGCTATTGTCGATCGAGCCACACCAATATGGCTTCTGGATCCATCTTGGCCTGCTCGATGACTGGCCGGAGCGCCCCGACGACCTTTCCCCTGAGATCTGGGCTCTGCTGACCCACGCCCGCACGACCGGCGCCAACTGGATCAGCTTCGACCGCGACGAACCGCCCTGCGATCGATTTCCGGTCTTTCCCGCAACTACGGAAATAGCGGCAACGCAATCCGGCGACCTTGCCGAACCGGTGGCCACCGCGAGGCCTGTGGCCGGGACGACCGTGCGCTGCGCCTCTTGCGGCAGCGCGGATGTGATGCGCGACGCCTGGGCCTGCTGGGACGATCACACCCAGGACTGGGTGCTGGGCTCGGTGTTCGACGCAGCCTTTTGCGAAGCCTGCGAGAACGACACGACACTGGTCGTGGAGATCCTTGAAACCACGGAGATTGCAGCATGACCATGCCATCGGCCTCCATCGACCACCCTGTCACCCATGTCGCGCTCAGCAGCCTCGAGCGCTCGGCCTTGCAGGTCGCTCTTTTCGATCCCGCATCCATTGCGTCGATCCGCAGTGGCGCGCGCCTCAACCTGATCGACGCGGACGACAGTGGCACGCTCAAACATGTCGTCGCCCTGGCCGATTATCCCGATGCGCTCTGGCACGCGGTCGCGTCCGCCCTTGTCGAAGCTCCAGCTCCCGTCCCTTCACCAGTCTCGCTGGCCGAACTTTATGCGTCCCGCGCCGTTCCCGATCCGCAGCTGAGTGCCTGCTTCATAGCGCTGATACCCGCCGAACTGGAAGCGGCGCTCGAGGCCGAGCATCCCGATGCGCTGGACCGACGCGACGCTATCGGCGCGCGGATCCATTGCATGCACCAAATGCGCTGGTTCAACGATGTCTTCGCCTTCCTGCCGCCCGAAGCGCTGTCGCAAACCGGCTGGCAGGCTGCCGCACGGCAAATCGACCAGCCCGATGGGCCTCGCTGGGAACCGGAACTTCTGCTGCGCCGCCGCTCGCTGTTCCACGATCCGATGCTCGACCGCGCGGCTGCGCTGATCCGCGAGATCGAGGCGTCGCTCTGGATCACCTGCGAAGAACCGTTCGGGGCCGGGCAGGATTTCGACGCCTATCGAGCTGATCTGCTCAGCCAGGTGATGGCCGACCCCTGCGCGCTCGGTATCCTCCACGATGACCGCGATCACCAGTTCACTCTTGTGGCCGACGCGCTCGAAGCGGCCGGTCATGACTGGCGCAATGCTGGACCCATCATTCTTCCGGCTGCGATCGCCGCCTGAATTCCCCCTCCACATTCAACGCGAACGACCGCCTTCTGGCGGTCGGTCAAGGAGTATGTCCGATGAACATTCCCATCAGCAATTTCACCCGCGATGCCCGCGTCCCGCTCGGCCATTGCTCGACCGGTCCCCTCGAACTGGATCTCGGCAAGCTGATGTCGGGTCGCTGCCTGATCCAGGGATCATCGGGCGCGGGCAAGAGCCAGACGCTGCGCCGGATCATCGAGGAAGCCTTCGACTATCTCACGACCATCATCGTGGACCCGGAGGGAGAGTTCGCCAATCTCGCCGCGCATATCGGCGCCACCACCGTGGTCGCGCGCGACTATGCCAATGACGGGCTCACCGCACTCGCGCTGCGCACGCGCCAGCACCGGATCGCGTTGCACCTCGATCTCACCGATCTCGAACCCGATCACCGCATCGAGAAGGCGGCCGCCTTTTTCGCCGGGCTTCTGTCAGCCCAACGCGAACATTGGGCGCACACGGTGCTGGTATGCATCGACGAAGCGCATCTGCTGGCACCGCATATGGCAGCGTCCGCCCGTGATGCGGAAACCCGCCGCCTGGGCGTTGCCACGCTGACCGACATGTGCGCCCGGGGGCGCAAACGCGGCATCGGCACAATCATCGCTACGCAGCGCCTCGCCAAACTCGCCAGTTCGGTGGTCTCGGAACTGCATAATCATCTGATCGGCCTCAACGTCTTCGACCGCGATGTGGCGCGCGCCGCGGACCTGCTCGGGTTCGGCAGCGATCAGGCAGCGCTATTGCGCCTGCTTCCACCCGGCGAGTTCTTCGCCTTCGGTCCCGCGCTGTCCGCCACGCCCGTGCTCGCGAAGATCGATCCGACGATCACGCCGCATATCGGCCGCACGCCTGACCTTGTGGCCGCTGCCGACCTCGGCCCGGACGAAAGCCGCACTTTGCTCGACCTTGAAAATCTGCGCGAGGTTGCGCCGGTCAGGACCACCCATACTGCCATGCGGGGGCAGCGCGCGCTCGATGCCTTTCTGCTCGACCCTGCCGCTCCCGCCGCCGCACGCATTGTCGGTGCCCTGGGAAACATTGCACCTAATGCCACTACGTCCGACGATCTTGCCCGCCATCTTGCGCTTGCCGCCAATGATGTCGACGCCGGACTGGATCTGCTCGCTACCATCGGCGCGTCCGACACGATGCCGCGCGGGGATACGCGTATTGCGCGTCTGTCGGCCCGGTTGCGCCTGCGCGTCGTCGATACGCCCGTCGTCGGTCTGGTCTGAAGGAAGCGCATCATGACCCATAAAAGCTTCGATCTCGACGCCGATATCGTCGAACTGATCCCCTTCGTCCCCGAGGCGGAAGCACTTCCGACCGCGCCGCTTGCAGAATTGGCCTTCCGCGCGGATGCATGGCTCCCTGATGAGACGGCGCGTCTGCGCGCCGCTTTCGCCGACGATCGCACGATCGATGAGATAGCGGCCATGCTTGGCAGGCCTCGGGCGGGCGTCGCCACGCGTATCCATGATCTTGGCCTGCGCCGTAACTCGCGGCGGTCCTGGGCCGAATGGGACGACGAGGAGATGGCACGATGCTATGCGTACGAACCGACGGCAACGCTGGCCGCCCGGCTCGGCCGCGGTGTAAGTGCGCTCTATGCTCGCGCACGGCTCCTGGACCTGTCCGAGCCCGGATCGCCCCCCTACAGTGGATGGGAAGATGCGCAACTTCGCGCCGGCTACGAGAAGGGCGTTCCCGTCGCCCAGATCGCGAGCCTGATCGGCCGTCCGTTCACTGGCATCATTGCCCGCGCATCGACATTGGGCCTGCGCCATGCCTGTCAGCCCGACGACTGGAGCGACGCGGAAATGACCCGTGCGCTCGAACTGGCATCGACCGGCGCACGCTATGTCGCCATTGCGCAGGTTCTGACGGCCGAAGGCTATCCGGCCCGCAACGGTCGCAGCCTCGGGCAACGCCTGCGAAAACTGGGCTATGGTCGGGGCTGGGGACGTCCATGGATTGCTGAGGAAGACGATCTTCTGCGCCATGCCTACACGACCGGCGCGAGCCTGACGCCGCTGCGCGAACGTCTTGGGCGTACGCCGCACTCGATCCGATGGCGGGTCGAAGCGCTGGGCTTGCGCGGCACCCATGTCCATCGCGACGGCTTTCGGCAGGGGCCCGTCTGGACAGCCGAGGAAGAAGCCCGGTTGCGGGAGGACTATGGCAAGATTCCGACACGGCAGATCGCCGACCAGATTGGCCGCGGGGTGCGCGCCGTTCTCTACCATGCCAACCGGATGGGCCTTACCCACGGGTTCATGCGCGCGTTCAGCGCCGACGAGGACAGGGCGATCCGCAATGCCTGGACATATGGCGTCTCGATGGTCGATGTCGCCCAGGCGCTGGGCCGCGATCCCGCCGTCATCGGCAAGCATGCCGCGCGTATCGGCTGTCGGTTCAACGATCCTGCAAGGCCTGTCCGAGGCCCGAAGACCCGGCGGGCAAATCGCACGCCTGTCACGCTTCAGAGCCTGCTCGCGCTCGATCCTGCGGACGCGGTCGATGTCGACCTTCCGCTCGCTGCCTGATCCTGTTCCAGCACGGAGGTCACCATGTCATCGTCTGACCATCGCGGCCCTTCCGCGTCACTATCCGCACGACCCGAATTTACCTATTCCCGCTGGAGACATGGCGGCTGGTATGTTCACGGCGTCCGCTACCCAAATGGTGCGATCGGTTGTGTCTCCCGAAACTATCCCGACGGCAAATGGCGCATCGTTTGCGATCCGCGCCCCTTCGAGAAACGCCCCACCTTCCAGAAGCGCGAAGACGCCGCCATGGCCGAATGGCGACTGGCGCAAGCGGAAGTTCTGGAAAGCAATGGCGGCACTCTGCGCTGCTGCTCACAACCCTGATCCTCGACACCCACCGTCAAACCGGATGGAGGACATCATGCCATCTGCCTGGAAAACCTGTTGCTGTTGCGGTCAATATGCCGGCCATTTCGAGCAGCACTGGAATCGCGATACCGGCTATGGCCTTTGCGAGGATTGCATCGACTATTGTGCCCGTGGCGAAACGGCCGAGAGTTTCGAGCGGACCTTCGGGGTAGCGGGCGTCCATTATGCCCGAAGCCCGTCCCCCGGCATCCTGCGGAATTCGGACTGAACGACGAAGCCCACACGATCCCCAAGAGATCGCGTTTTAGGCTCTCCGAGCCGATCAGGCTGATGATCTACGCGAGCACGTTACCAATCCCCATCGGCGTACCACTCGAAATACTGGTGCCGCTGCCGACGATCTGTCGATCGCGGCCTGATTTTTCGCCTATTCTACTGGAGGCTCCATGTCCCCGCCAGACCAAAGCAACGGCTTCTCGCCCTTGAGGAAGAAACTTTCCTCCTTCGATCATGCCCTCAGAACCGCACAGCAACTGCGAGGTCAAACCGGGGTTCCGCATTATGTCGTGCACGGCGTCGCACCCCTGCAATCCTACAAGGTTACGATGCGGCCGCCGGCCTGGCCGGACCGCTGGCTGGCGATGGTCGCATGAGCGCGGGCAGTCGTGCGCCCGTCGTCGCGGCATGGGGTGCGGGCACCAATTCGACTGCGATGATCATCGAACTGGTCCGCCGCGGCGAAATCCCGGACATGACGTTGCTGGCAGCCATGCCCGAGCAGCCACACACGAGGCGGCTTATCCCTGTCTTCCACCAGTGGATGGACGATCATGGCGTTCCCAACGAGGTCGTCGAATATCAGGCCCGGTTCTTCAAGCATTGGCCACCCTACACCTCGCTGCTCGATGCGTGCCTGACGAACGGCACATTGCCGTCGATTGCCTTCGGGCAGCACAGCTGTTCGGCCCGGCATAAAATTTCGCCGCAGGATAAGTGGGTCAAGGCATGGCCTCCGGCGCAGCATGCCTGGGCGAATGGGCGCAAGGTTATCCGCCTGATCGGCTACGACTGCTCCGCCCGGGACAACCAGCGTTATGCTCATCGCGAAGGGCATGTTTCAGATCTTTTTGAGTACAGGTACCCCCTTCGGGAATGGGGTCTCACGCGCGAGGATTGTGAACACATCATCGCAGATGCTGGCTTGCCAAGATTTTGTAAAAGTTCATGTTTCTTCTGCACGGCAATGCAGATTTCGGAGGTCCGCGCACTGCCTCGCGAGGAATTGCGGCTCATCGTCCTGCTTGAAGCGCGCGCCGCGCCGAGGCTTCGAACCGTTGAAGGGCTATGGCGCAAATCGACGAAAAAACGTCCCGGTTCGATGACCGCGTTCATCCGTGCCGAAGGGTTACTCGATCCCGGCGAGATCGACGAGATCATCGCCAACGCGCCTCTCGATCTTCTTGAATTCCAGCGTGCGGCCGCTGCTGTTCCGATCGAGCAACGATCCCATATCCGCACATGGATCGAGCGTTTCAATGCCGGTCGAGCCTGTGCTCCCCCGCCCGCCAATGATCCGGATGACCTCCCCCGGACGGCTTGATCCCTGGCTCCAGCGCGGCATGGGACATATCTGGTGCCGGCGGCCTTGGCACCCATCACGGACGTTGGCTGAAACGATCAGTGCAGTCAGCACAAAGGCGTCGTCCGCCGCTTCGTAGTCCATCGCGATCCATGCGCTTTGCTGTGCGTGCCATAAGCTATCCCCGATAGGGACGAAGTGTTCGGCGATCCCGCCGTGCGGCCCGCCACCACCCCCTGATGGTTCCCGCTACCGGAAACGCACCGGCCGGTGCCGCCCGGCATGGACCCGTTCGGTCTGCCTGCAGGAACCGCCTGATCATGCCGCCCCCGCCGCTACCGCTACTCCCGCCGGCGTAGCGCCAGCGCGGCTACCGCCGCGCCTCCAGCCTCGCTCCCCAACCCCTCTTCGGCCCCGCATCTTCCACCCCGGCTCCGCGCCATGCCGCGGTGGTCGCGCAGAGTTGTGGGCGGGCCGCGGTGTTGCGCGTGGGGCAGGCGGGGAGGCGTCGCGCGGGAGGCATGCGGAGCGCTGTCCCACGGGCGGGCGGCGCGCGGGGAGAGGGCAGGACAGAGAGGAGAGAAGGACCGGGGAGGGTGTCGCCGGAGAATGGTCTTCGAGCGACATTCGAAAGGTCAAGACGATGAACATCGGTGAAATCTTCAATGTGAACAACCGCCTGACGGGCTCGATCGCCACCCGCACGATCGACCTGCCCCGCATCGGGCTGCGCAAGGTGATGAGCGAGAACGAGAAGGCTCCGGTCTACGAGATCCTCGCCCTGAACGTCGCACGCCGCTGGGTCCAGATCGGCGCGCTGTGGGAAGCCGTCTCGAAGCGCACCGGCGAAGTGTTCCTCGCCGGGAACATCGACGATCCCAGCCTGCCCGAACCGATGCCGATCGCGCTCTTCCCGGCCGATCACGGGGGCTACATGGTCGCGTGGCGGCGCGACACCATGCGTTCCGACTTCGGCGGTGGCATGGGCGTCAGCCGCACGAACTATGACGATCGCGGACCGCGCGATCAGGATGGCTTCGGCGGCAGCACTGCCGGTGCCAATGGCGAACTGACCGGCGCGGGTGCGCCGTTCGGCGAGGAGGATCCGTTCTGATCGCCGGTTGATCGGAACAGGTTCCGGGCCGGGGAGGCGTCAGGCTTCCCCGGCCCTTTTCTTTTCTCTTGTCTGAGGAGGCAGCCCATGCCGCTCCCTTCGTTGCACGACCTCGCCCCCTTCGCCGATCTCTCCGCGCTCTGCGCAGCGATCATGGCCAGTCCCGCCATCCGGGATATGCTTTCGCCGCCGTTTCCTGCGGCCCATGTTCCGGAAATCCCGGCCGGGATCACCTGCGGCGAGATCATCGCTGCCATTTACGACCTGCTCGAGGGCACGCCCTTTGCCCCGCATGCCGCTGAAATCGTCGGGGCCGGCCTGACGCGCTCCGCTGCCTTCGCCGGCATCCGGGCGAGCATGCACTGATCCGACACCATGGGGGCGGGACGCCATCGCGTCTCGCCCCTTTTCTTTTCCATCATGCAGGAGAAGTCCCATGACCCAAGACCGTTCGCGCAGCATAAGCCGCTTCGCAGACCTGCCGGCATTGTTCGCCGAGATGACGGCAACGCCGGAATTCCAGCGCGCCTTTGGCGATCCTATCCCGCTTTCGATCATCCAGCCGGGCGACGAACCGGGCGAGCATGACATGCCCGATCCGTTGCACGCGCAGGCGGATTGCGCGGGGATCATCGCCACGATCTTCGACCTGCTGACCGATACAAGGCTCGATGCGCTCGCGCCCGAAATCGCGTGGGGCACCGTCAACAGCTTCCATTTCGTCGCTGGCAAGCTGGAAAAGCAGGAGGACGCAGTAGTCGACGAGCTGCGCGACATGATGCGCCGTTCCGAGCCTTCCGAAGTGTTCAACACCGAACTGGAGGAGAAGCAGCTCCTGTGCCAGTCACTGTCCGAACAGCGCGAGGCGGTCGAGTGCATGCGCGACTATGCCGCCGAAACCTTCCGCGTGCTCTCGGGCCGTCCCTGGTCGCCCGCGCGCGGCTCGCGTGTCTCGAAGGCCGCCACCGCCACGCAGGTGTCCATACAGGACTTCCTGCGCGCCCGGGAACTGGCCGACCGCGAGCGTTACCGCCCGCGTGGTCCGATCGTCGTCGCCTCGGGTCATGCCGAATGGCATGACTGGCAACTGCTCTGGGACCGGCTCGATTCCATCCTCGAGCGTATCCCGCACATGACGCTGGTGACGACCGCGCAGCGCAAGGGGTTCGATGCGATCGTGGCTTCATGGGCGGGGAACCGCGAGGTCCAGTTCGTGACCTACTCGTTGACAGGCTCGGGACGCGGTGCGCCCTTCGCGCGCAACCGCAAGCTGGTCGATCTCAAACCCGTCGAAGCCTTGCTGGGGGAGGGGTCAGGCATTCAGGCCAACCTTTATCAGGCCCTGCGCAAGGCAGGTGTCCCTATCCATGCCTTCCGCAAGGCGGATCAGGCTCCGGCCGAGAAGGTCGCTCCGCCGGAGCGGGGTCGGCTGCGTCGGGCGGCGTAACGTCGGCGAACTTCCTTCATCCTGTCGGGGGCGGCGCTACGCGCTGTCCCCGTTTTTTATGGGAGCGCATGATGGCGATACCCGATCATCACCGAGCCAATTTTCAAACTTTGCTGGATGCCGCCATGGACGGCAATCTCGCGTTGATGGAATGCGTCGATGCGGTTTCCGGCGAACCCCGCTTTGTGGTCTGCGCCGTCGGCCGGAGCGGGGAGGAATATCTGTTCACGCCGTTCGGGCACTTGCATGACGGCGATCCCTTTGCCGCCTATGTTCCGCCAGCGCCCTGAGGAGGACGCGCGCCCGATCAGGTGGAAGGACGTGCGGGCATCCCATTCCCATGATCGCCATGGAGGTGTCGGTTGGCGTCAAGGACGGCGGGGCCCCACCATTTTGCTTTGCAAAATCGTTGCCCCCGCCGCCGCTTCGCGACCGCATTTGCGGTCCTTGACCCCGGCCCTCACCGTCCATGGACATTGAGGGCAGCGCTCGCAGGCACCCATTTGCGAATCAGGGGCATCGAGCCCCAGATTCGCAAAGCCTCTTCTCTCTCTCAAGAATTCCTATGTTGGCACGGGACCGCGTCGGCCTCAAGGACGACGGGGCCCCACCATTTTTTTGGGCGGGTCGGGCGTCGCGCCGGGCCTGCAATGTAGGTGGCCGCCCAAAAAAATCGTGACCCCCATCGCCGGCTGCGCCGGTCGCTTCGCGATCCTTGACCCCGCCGCTCGGAGCCCGTGCCCAAGGGGGAACCTCTTTCGTTTCAGCAGGAGGTTCCAATGACGAATATCAACCGCAGCGTCCGCCCGTTCTCCGACATCGCCGAATTCATCGCGCAGGAGACAGCCGCCACCACCGACGATTTCCACGCCGCCTTCGCCTCCAATCTCGAGGGGATCCGCATCGGGCGCGGTGAGGAAGAAATGGCGACCGACATGCCCGATCCGCGGGAAGCCCAACTTGCCGTCGAACTCATTGTCACGACACTCTTCGACGTGCTTCGGGACACCCGGTTGCAGCCAGCCGCGGAGCGCCTCGCATGGGGCATCGTCAACAGTTTCCATCACGTCGCCGACCAGTGGGCGGGCCAAGCCGACAAGGCGACGCGCGATGTTCAGGAGCTGCTGCGGTGCGCCGACGGCAGTGAAATCCACGGCGTCGAACTTGAGCAAGCGCGCGATAATCTCGAATTCCTCGATGAAGCCACCGACGCCCTGCGGTGCATGCGCGACTACGCCGCCGACGTCTTCCACACCGAAACCGGCCGCCCGTGGTCCGCTCCGAAGGGGTCGCTGATATCGAGCAAGCGCACCGCCTCGGTGATCGCCGCCACCGATTTCCTCGCCGCCCGCCGCCTCCGCAAGAACGAAGCGCACTACCCGGAAGGGTCCGTCGTGATCTTCTCCGGCGGCGCGGACTGCTGGTTCGACGAGCGCCTTATCTGGGGAAAGCTCGACGAAACGAAAGCGCGAAACCCGATGATGCTGCTGGCGACCACCGCACAGGACAAGGGCTGCGACGCCATGGCCGCAGCGTGGGCCGCCTCGCGTAAGGTGAAGCTCATCACGTTCCGCCTCAGCGCCAAGCTGGGGAAGAGGGCAGGGTTCGTGCGCAACGAACAGATGGTCGGACTGCGGCCTGTCGAGGCGCTGGTCTGCGAAGGGTCGGGACTGCAGTCTCACCTCGCGCGCCTCGTTAAGGAAAAGCGGATCCCGGCGCGGTTCGTCAGGCTCAGCGATCAGGGATGGGAGGCGCAGTGAGGTTCCGGCTGAGGATCGGTCCGGTTCGCCGGGCCGGTCCTCATCTTTTTTTATCCAGCGTCACATTCGTCCCCGCTCAGGGACCCGCAAGCGGGTCCGTCGCGGGCGCGATGCGGAACCGCCAGGGCGGTCCCGGCCGTCTGCGCGCGGCTCCGCCGTGCTCGCCGCAGGGACACCCTTCGGGTGCGGTCTGGGCGGGGTTGGCTGAGGTGGCAAGGCCCGCGTCCTGCCACCAGAGGAGAGGAGGGGAGAGAGGGGTGGCTCACTCAAGGAGATTAAAGCCATGTCCGAGCATACCCCATCACACCTCTCCGGTTCGGCCGTCTTCATTTCCGGATCGCTGTCCATTACCACGCTTCCCGAACCTGTCATCGAACGCATCGGCGGCATTATCGAGCGCGCGCTTCCCATCCTGATCGGGGACGCGCGGGGCGTGGATCGGTTGGTCCAGCGCCATCTTGCCGACCGGGATATCGCTGCCGTCACGGTCTACTGCTCCGGCGAGGGACCACGTAATAATCTGGGCGATTGGCCTGTCCGGAACATTCCTTCTTCCGGGCGAAAGGGCACCGCCGCCTTCCATGTCCCGAAGGATGCGGCGATGGCGCGCGATGCCTTCAGCGGTCTCGTGATCTGGGACGGTCGCAGCCGGGGGAGCCTTGCGAATATCCACCGGTTGGCGGCGCAGCGGCGCTTCATCATGATCTGGTTCGGGCCCGAAGCGCGGTTCATCACCCTGAGGTCGGATTCCGACAGGGACAGCTTTCTCGAGGCGCATCCCTGCCGGAACCTGTGAATGATCAGCGGCGTGATCAGATCGCCGCTGGCAGCCCTTTAACCGCCGTCAGCGCCGCACTGCCACCAACCCGGATCGCCTGTGTGAGAAGCTCGCGGAACTCCCTTTCCGTGAGTTTCTCCACCGGCATCTCCGCGATCATTGCGGCATATTTGCCGCGCAGGGCACGGCGCGCGCCTTCCAGTTCATCATTCATCTTGCGCTGACGCGCTTCCAGATCGGCGAGCCGATCCCTTTCCGTCATCTTTGGCATGTCCATCGTCCTTCCCCGATGGCCTGCCCGTCACGGTGCATTCTGCCATAGCCACTCGTGGAGGCAAGGGCCGAACGCCGCTTATACCGGCACCGGCGGCTCAGATACGCAACTCCATGCCCTCCCGAGATCTCATCTTCCCATCATTCCTCCCCTGCGCAGGCAAGGGAGACAAGGAGACTGCCATGTCAATCACCGATCCCCATCTCGATCGCTTTGTCGGACCCAATGACCCCGATTACCGGGCAGCGCAAATCAGAGGATTCGCGCTCATTGCCCAGATCGAGGAACAGGTCAGACGGGCGGACCACTATGCCGGTGGCTACACTGGCTACACCGACCCGGTAACCCACGACCTTGTCATCACCGGCGAATGCGACGCTGAATATGATGAGGCAACGACCAAGGCCCATAACCTCGGCTGGATCGCGGCGACCTCAAACGCCTATCTGATCCTCAAGGCACAGGGACGGACCGACGAAACCGCACAGATCGTCTACAACGCCCATTACAATATTTTCCACAGCGATCCGGAGCCTCCGTGCCCCGGCGAATGATAGCGGATGACTTTCGGGGTCGGGCTCTTGCCGGGCCCCTTTTTTTGCTTGCGGGGAGGCCCCACCCATGCACTTCGTCCCTCATGCCGCTGCAGCGGTGAACAACAATCCTCTGAAGCAAGGTTGCCCCGCGCCTTCCGGCACGAGGCTGCGCAGCGCGAGCGCGCTGCGTAAGGCTGGACGCACGGCGCGAGGCCGTTTGTAATGGACCCTACGCACGGGTGCAGCGGGCGTATTAGCCTGTAGAAACAAGGTCATATTGCCGTAAGACCCGTATGACCCGGTTCCAGGAGAGCGTCGTACGCGGACCACGACGCCGACGAGGTCGGCCCTATCCCGTTGAGTTACCTTGAAATAATTTGTGGTACGCGTCAGACGCGGTTTCAGGATCTGTTCGACCGCCACCTTCATCAAAAGGGCTGGACTCGCTGGTGCATCGGACTGCGGGCCGGCGACGTGGCGCAGCTCCGCCTCACCGATATCGAGTGGCAGGCGGGTTCGCTGCGGATTACGGGCAAGTCGCGCCATGAAGTTCGCTTGCCGCTGCCCCAGGACGTCGGGGATGCGGTCGCGGCCTATCTCGAATGCCGACCGTCTTTCTGCCGAAGTGATCGCGTGTTCCTGAGCACGATCGCGCCCAGTCGCCCGTTCCTAAACGGTGACGCCGTCTCTTCGGTGGTCAGGCGCATCATGAAGCGGGCTGGCCTCGTGACACCGTTCAAGGGTGCGCACGTCCTGCGGCACACCGCGGCGACCGAGATGCTGCGCCACGGGGTGCCGCTCGACAAGATCGGTCTGGTCCTCCGGCATAGTGGCATCGACACTACGTCCCACTACGCCAAAGCCGATGTCACTCTTCTGAAGCAGGTGGCGCAGCCATGGCCGGAGGCGCTCTGATGTTGAAGACCTTCGAAACCTATCTCGCACTGCGTCGTGCCACGGGCTTTGCGATGTCGAATGCCGAGTATTTGCTCAAAAGCTTCGCCGGCTTCGCGACTGAGCGCGGACAGGCGTATGTTCAAACGCAAACAGCCATCGATTGGGCCGCACTGGGACCGTCGATTGCGCAACGCGACGCGCGACTGAAAGCTGTCTGCCGCTTCGCACGCCATATCCGCGTCGAAGACGTGCGGCACGAGTTGCCCCCGGGCAATCACTTCGGTGCCCAAAAAAGGCGCCGGCCACCGCACATTTACTCGGGCACGGAGATCGCTCGCCTGATCGAAGCCGCTAGCCAGCTTCGACCTCAAGGAGGCCTGCGCCCGCTGACTTATGCGACCTTGATAGCCCTACTCGCGGTCACGGGGTTGCGCATCGGCACAGCTCGACCGCCGACATGACGCGGCGTTCGACGCGACCGAGATGGCCGTCATGGGCCAGGCGAAAAGCAGCACCGTGGCGGCGGAAAATATCCGCCACCTCCAGATCGGACCGCACGGGGTCGGCTCAGGCGGGCGGCACCACCTCGATGGTCAAACGATCGAGTGGGCTCTGCGTGCTTGCGATCGTCGTCGTCGCCACATGCGTGTAGCGCGCCGTCGTCGACAGGCTGTTGTGCCCGAGCAAGACCTGGATGATCCGGATGTCGACGCCGCTCTCGAGCAGATGGGTAGCGAAGCTGTGCCGCAGCGTGTGCACGCTGACCTTCTTGGTCAATCCCGCCGCCTTGGTCGCGGACCGGCAGGCCGAATGGAGCACGGAAACGTTGATCGGCTTGTCGCCGCGACCCGGAAACAGCCAGTCGCTCGGCCGCGCCAGGCGCCAGTAGGTCCGCAAGATACCGAGCAGTTGTGGAGAGAGCATGACCGTCCGGTCCTTGCCGCCCTTGCCGTGACGGACCTGGATAACCATGCGCGCGCTGTCGATATCAGCAACCTTCAGGTTCACCGCTTCCGAAACGCGCAAACCCGCGGCATAGGCCGTGGTCAGCGCCGTGCGTGCCTTCAGGGACGGCACCGCCTCAAGCAGGCGCACGATCTCGTCGGCGCTCAAGATCACAGGCAGCTTGCGGGGCGTGCGCGCATAGGCGATCCGCTCGGGAATCTCCGCCCGGTTCAGCGTCACGCCTTAGAAGAAGCGCAGCGCGCAGACAGTCGGGTTCAGCGCCGGCCAGGAAATGCCCTGCGACACCAGATACACTTGAAACGCGCGGACATCCTCCAGCCCCAGGCGGTCCGGCGAACGGCCGAAATAACGGCTGAACTTCGTCACGGCATGGAGGTAGGATCGCTGCGTGGCTGGCGACAGGTTGCGAAGCATCATGTCGTCGATCATGCGACGGCGCAGCGGGCTCACCGCTGCCAAGGTGTCGGTCATGGATGGTCTCCTGATCAGGGGTTGGTCTTCAGCAACCAAACCTTCCCATCAGGATGCCATTCCAGCCAGCGAACAACCCAGTGCCGCGTCAGCGGGTTCGTTCAATCAATCATAACCGACTCATCCGATTCAACAATTTTCGACAACTACTTGATAAGTGATTCAAAAACTTATGGGTAATCGCAAGCCTCACCGGATGCGTACGCTTCGCCCCCGGTCAGCGCCACCGCTATGGGCAGGCCCAACGCATTGATGCGGAGATGGATCTTGGTCGTAAAGCCACCTTTTGAGCGGCCAAGACCCTGACGCGGAGTCCCCCTCATATGATGAGTTGCAGGTCAAGGGGATATCTCGTCGTTTCGTATCTCCCGGTCGGCATCGGCATCCAGCTGAGCCCGTTCACGAGTACCGGCGGGTGTGCCTCGCCTGTACCACCTCATATCCGGTCGCCGCTCGGGACGGCTGCACCATAATCCCGCATTCGGGGACGGGGCTCAGGAGAACGGAACCCTTCTTTTGAGCGGCTTGGAAGCCATGGGGGGCTTCGGTCCGTTCGCCTGGATCCGTCAGGACCGATCAGGTCCTGAGGATTGGAGTGTATCGCGAGCAGCCCTTCGCTACGCTGCGGTCATGGCGACTCCCTCGATCACGACCCCTGCGGTCACGTACTTCCACAAGGCAACGAGCAGCTTGCGCGCCAGCGCGACGATCGCGACCTTTCGACCTCGCCCGCCGCTGTGGCTTGCCCGTTCATGGAACCAGCGTGTGAGAGCCGCGTCCGGCTGATAGCGCAGCCATAGCCATGCCAGCTGGATCATCGTCGTGCGCAGTCGTGGATTGCCCGCCTTCGAGACGCCCTGTTCGCGATCGATCGAGCCGCTTCGCCAAGGCGAGGGCGCAAGCCCGGCATAGGCCGCGACCTGGCGCCGATTGTCGAACTGTCGGAACAATCCCTCGCTCGCAAGGATGTTGGCGGATTCCGCGCCGATGCCTCTGATTCCCGCCAGCATCGCTTGAGCCGAGGCCTCGTCGCCTTGCGAGCACATGACATCGCGTTCAGCTTCAACGGCCTTGATCTGACTGTCCAGCAGTTCGAGCCGATCCAGTTCCCGGCAAATCTGGGCCTTGAGATGGTTGGGTAAGGGCCGGCCATCGCCGGTCCGCAGTTCTTCCAGGCGCTCGCGACGGTCGCGCCGAACAGGCTCGTAATGCCGGATGCCGACGCCGAAGAGCAGCCCCTTGATCCGATTGACGTGCCGCTTGCGCTCCTCGATCAGTACCTTGCGCTCCCGGCCAATCCTGCGGCGATCCTCGTCCTCGACTGCGGGCACACGAACCATCGAGTAAACGCGAGGCTCACCGCGCATCCATGCCATCAGCGTGCGGACCAGCGTCTCTCCATCGATGCGGTCGGTCTTCGCCCGCCGGTGCCGGCGTGACACCGCGATCGAGGCGGCGTCCACCACATGGCTCGCGATCCAACCTTCCGCCTCAAGCGCGCGATGGATCCAGAAACCATCGAGCCCCGCTTCCTGGATGACCACCACACGATAGAGCCTGCCCTCCCGGACCCGCGCTTTCTCACGCAACGTGCCTAAGCAGTCCAGCAATCCGGGCAGATCGCCGCCCGGCACCGAGTGACGTGACATCCGTTCGCTGCCAGGGGACAGCGACGTTACCAGCCACGTCGATTTCGACAGTTCCAGCGAAACGAAAATTGCGCCAAGATCGACCCGGATGGCGGCAGGCGGCGAGATTGATTCTGCTGACATGGCAAATCCTTTCAGAGAGGTTGGTAGCAAACCGACTCTGATCTCCCTCAGGCCGCTGTCCACCTCTCATCATGGGATCTTTTGCGCGGGCTGAACAGTGGTGCGCCCGGATTATTGTGCTGTCGATCATCTGTAGGCTGGGGTTGCCGCCCCCGCTTTCGTTGAAGGCTTCGAGCAGCAACTCCCACAAGCCTGACAGCGTCCAGCGCCAGAACTGGCGGTAAACCGATGACCATTTGCCAAAATGCTCGTGCAGGTCGCGCCGGGCCACGCCCGTCCGTGCGATCCAGAAAATCCCATCGAGGACGAGGCGGTGATCTCGCGGGCGCCGCCCGCTGCGCGCCCTGCGCTCGATCACAAACGGCTCAAGACACGTCCATTCCTCGTCGCTCATCAAACCCCGGATCAAGACAGCCTCCCACTTGGCTACCTTCGAGACGCCGGCCCATTACGGCATCTAGCTAGTGGATGGAATCTAACGCTTGGTGCCCGCGCTTGACGGCGGCGATGATTTTGTCGGGATCGGCGGCCCAGGTGAAGGGCTTGGGCTGCTGG
>NZ_JACIEU010000032.1 GCF_014197035.1 Sphingobium scionense
CAGGAAACCACCACTTTCTACCATTCCGGAAGGGCGCGGGGCCTCGAGGCGTGCTGCCTTATGTAGGTTTTCTGTTCCGTTGCTACTCAACCCCCGTATCCAGCTTCTCATCGACAAGCCGCTGCACAAGATCGGGATCGTCGGCATAGCCTTCCCCCTTGGGGGAGAACAGGTCGCCCGTGATGGTGCCGCCCGCTGCCTGATAGGCATCCATACCGACAAAGCTGAACAGCCGGTGCCCGGTCGTCACCTTGGTTTCGGTAAGGGCACGGCGGACCTCATGGGCGGTGCGATAGCGTTTCAGGATTCGCTCCTGCCGCTTGTGATCGTCGGTCAGGGTGAACGCCTGCGCGCAAGCGACGTCGATCCTATTGGCCGCAAGCGCGTTGATGACCTTCGGGGAAAGAGCGGCGAGCGCCAGCGTCTTGCGGACCTCGGCCAGATCATAGAGGTAGCGATTGGCGATAGCTTCCTCGGTGAACCCCTCATCTCGCAAGGTCGCAAAAGCCCGGATCGCGTCGGCGGGATGCATGTCCTCACGCTCTGCATTCTCCGCATAGCTAATCGATGTGGCATTCTTGCCGTCGCGCAATTCGCAGCGCAACGTCGCATCGCGGCCCCATACCTTCGTCTTGACGTTATGGACGGCGGCCCGCCTGCGGCGTTCGCCAACGATAACCTCATATTTGCCGTCCTCGCGGGCGATCACGACAAGGTTCTGAATCTGTCCATCCTCGGATGCCATGCTGGCAGCTAGGGACTCGATCCCGGTCTTGACCTTCCGAACATTGCGCGGGGTCGCAACAAGATCATTCCAAAGAATATTGAGCGTCGTCATTTCATTTTCTCCTTGCTTTTCAATTGGCCGTCAGGCCGATGGCTCCTTTCGCCATCGGCCTTGGCGGACACGGACGCCCAAGAACGCGGAGGGAGAGGGGGGCAGCGAAAATCTGCCGGGGTGGTGCGGGCGCAGCGCAGCGAGCCTCGGTCCGGCTGATTATCGTTGCTGGGGAGAGGGGGCCGCGCGCCCCTTTCCCCGACAGACACAAGGATCTCGCCGCCCTGGGCGGCGTCATTGATCGGCCGCGGCGTCGACCAGGCGGCATGGGTCGTGCCGGCGAGCTGGGCGACGTGGAAGCGGGCAGGGGGCGTTGCGGGGGGACGCGTCCCCCCGCAGAGGGGGTAGGGCGAGACGGCGAAGCGGCTCGAACTCAGGGGGAGACTTCCCCCCTCGATCGCGTAACCCGGACCTCCGAAGCCCGAAGGCTCTCTACGGCGCTATTGGGGAGCGCGTTCGCCTTCGGGCCTGACATCAAGCGGCAGCGCGAGTTGATTGGCGTCGGGGCTAGACGTGCCGATCAATTCTTCGATGATCGCGGCCGCCAGTGCATTTGCGGCCCGCTCGCGTAACTCTTCGTCCGGCATCGTCAAACCAACGCGCGCCCATCCCGGCGCCGCCAGAATGATGGCGGATAGCGCATCCTGTTCGATTCGTTCCATAGAACGATGAGAACAAAAAAAGAACGAAAAGGCAAGATGCGCCGGCGGTGCCGGGCTATTCCATGCGCTTGCGGAGTCGATAGATCGTCGGCCGACTAACGCCGAGCTGACGTGCCACGTCTGACACGCTCTGCTTTTCCAGCATTTCCGCTACCTTAGGCCAATCCTCGTCCGCGAGGGCGTCCTTTCGGCCGCGGCGGACGCGGCGCTTGCTCTCGGATTCGGCATAAACTTCCGCGTTCTGGACTTTGGCGGCGGCCGCGAGCGCTCCGACAACAGCGCGGCCTCCATCGACACCATCGGGGTCGAGCTTCAGCGGTTCGGCCAGCGTGCGCACACCGCATCCGAGGCAAATAATCGACCAAATCGTTGCAACCAGGTCAGGAAGCGAAGATGCCACTCGATCGAGGCTGCCAGTGACGAAGATATCACCCTTCTCAAGATCCTCGATAGCAGCGGCACGCTGCGCAAAGCGACGGGTAGGGCGCTGGGGAAGATCATCGCGGAAAATGATCTTACAGCCTGCCTTGCGCAATGCTTTTTCCTGATCGTCCAGCGACGGGCCGGTAAGCGTTGCGCGCGCATAACCAATCAAACGCGCTGCCATCGGAGCCTCCCCTGCGTTGTGGGAAGGTAGCCTTGCAATGCTGGCGAAATTGGCATGATCGATGGCCGCGGTCCGGGCAGGCGCTGCACAACCGAAAAAATCGCGCCCTGCCGGCGACGCGTCTCCGGGGCGAGAGGCGTGCCGGCCCAAAGCCGGGTGTTGGAAACACTGGCACAGCGCAGCGCGCATGCGCCTTTACCGTTGCCGGTTGGACATGCGCGCATGCCACCCGGCCGAAATGCCGACCGAGAAGCTGCGCTTGAAAGGTTTCCATGCCTCAGCTCACGTCTCCGTGAGTTGCCTTGATCTCTAATCGGCC
Organism: Sphingobium scionense; assembly: GCF_014197035.1. Taxonomy (GTDB): domain Bacteria; phylum Pseudomonadota; class Alphaproteobacteria; order Sphingomonadales; family Sphingomonadaceae; genus Sphingobium; species Sphingobium scionense. The sequence goes on from NZ_JACIEU010000032.1 coordinate 2,427, forward strand.
AAAGCACGAAGGCCAAGAGACTTTGCTGAGGCTGAGGAACGCGCACACCCCGAACGAGGTCAAACAGCGGGCACAAGCTGAGTGGTCAGGGGAATAGGATGCGAGCGGGTTCGATTCGCGCGAGGCGTGATAACAACCGTTGTAAGCACCTCGCGTCGGCGCGGCTTGGGCGCACCGGGTTTTGGCGGCACCACGACATCATAAAGCGCCATCTGATATTCCGGAAGCTCATCAGCCTCGGCGATGCCTTTCAGGGTATGTTTGAAGCGCGGCGCCGTATCGTTGCTGCCGACATGGCGACGAAGCACCTCGATCTCGATCTCCCATGGTTCGTCGCCGTCGCAATGGGAGCGCGCCAGCTCGTATAGGCGCCGTTCGATCGGCCCCAGCGAGAAGTAATCATGATGATAGGCGAGGATGCGCTGATCCAGCTTGATCGCGCGATATAGCCAGTCGCAAAGCCGGACGCGAACCGCCTTCAGCCTCTTATCGCCCCCGCGCCCGCGCGTCGAATAAGCCAGCTTGGCCTCAGCGAGCCAAGAGAAGTAACCTTCTTCGCCCTCGCCGCCGGTCTCGATGTTGGTCCGGATCTGCGTGCCCTGAAGTCGTGACAAGGCTTCAGAAAGGCGAGTGTAGGAGCGAGCCGAAAGACTGGTTCCTGTCACCCGGAAAAAGTCATGCGCGGTGAACGTAAAATCCTGCCCGACCGGCTCGCCTTCGCGGAGCTTCGCGGCCATGAGGCTGGCGATGTAGAGCACGATTTCTTTATCATAGATGGTGGCGACCCCATTTTGGCTTGGGCGCACCTCGATCGACACATTCTCCGAATGATATTCGATCGGTTTCATCTGGGCGGTTTTGGTGAGGGCGAAGAAGGGGAAGGCCATAATGGACCGCTCACCCCGAACATCACCATGCAGGGGGCTGTCGAATACAAAAAGGTCGCCTTGGCTGGAGGCCACCCCGGTCCTTCCTCTTTCTGATCGCCGAAAGCACGAATCCGCCGCGCTTTTTCCGATTCTCAGATTGTCCCCGCTCCGATGCGAAGTAAACCGGGACACCCCCTTCCATCGCTGAAAGCACGAATCTTTGACGCATTTCCGGCGGTTTGGAGAACGGTTTTGCACGATACGTTGAGGCCGATCGCCGGAAAATGACCGTTCGATTCGTGCTTTCGCCGATTCTTGGGCACGCCCGGATTCGTGCTTTCAGCGATTCAAGGCAACCTGATTCGCATAGACGAATCGACAATGCCCGTGCGGCGGCTGCTTTCGTGCTTTCGCCGATGGCTGGATTTGGGTCCACGAGCGCCGAAATCCGCGCAATCGTGGGATCGGCATTGTCGGAAACCCCGGAAAACAGCGATTTTTCTTTGCCGCGAGCGTCGCGCCCGGTCGATTTTCGATCATCGCCGAAAGCACGTTCGTTCGTTGGATCGAGCATCACTGGATCTCCGCCGCCTCGCGGAGACCATGAAAGGTCCGGCCTAGGTGCAGCTCACCGATCGTCGCGCGCTGGGTCATGGCGCGCAGATAGCCGCCAGCGTTGGTCACTTGGCCCTCGCGTTCCTTGTGCGCGACGGCGATCATCGCCGCGGCCGCACCGCGCCGGCCCATTATCCGGCAGGCTTCCCGCCAGGTGTGATTGTTGATGAAGAGATAGGTCGCCTGCTGCTCAGCGATGGCGATCAAATCGCGCCACGTTCGAGTGCTGAGGTCCAGTTCCCAGCAAATCTCGCTGCACGCCTTGCCGATAAAATCGACGTCGATCCCGTATTTGTCGAGGTCCGTTTCGACACGCGATGCCGGTGAAGAAGAAGCGCCTCCCTCGCCGCTACTGCCCCCTGCCAAGCTATTACGTATTTCTGCATTAGCAGGTTGGAGTTGGGTTGTAGTTGTATAGTGGGTGCAATTCGCTTCATCGGTGGGTGTAATATCTACTGAATTATCCACCAATTTTCGGGCGTCTTGCGCACCGTCAGCGGCCGTCGAGGCGGTGATGAAGGCGAGATGGACGCGGCGCTTGCGAAGCTCGATCTGATGCACGAGGCGGGCAAGGGCTTCGATATCGGTAAGGCCCCGTGCATGGTCGACGATCATGCGGGCCGTCTCGACTTCCTCCAGCCAGTTACAGCCCTCTAGGCCCTCATCAATGGCCGTCTGGGCGAGCTGAGCAATCGTCTTGCGCGCAATGGTGAGCCGCCGGCGCAGTTCCTGCTTCTCGCGACGAACGGCTGTGGCACGCTCGGCGATCTCGGTAAACTCCATCATGCGCGCGCCGATCGGCCGCAGGTCGAAGCCGTAGCCCCAGACAATATAACCATCGTCGCCACGCGCACCGCCACGATGGCCATTCGGAGAATCCTGCGCGACGATCAGGCGCAGCATTATGGCCTTGCGCAGCAGGTTTTGCACCTGCCGCACCTCTACCCCCAGCTCCTCCGCCAAGCGCTCGTTGCTGGGCCAGACTAAAGGCTGGCGGCCTTCCTGCCAGTCCTGTGGCTTTGTCCATGCGAAAAGCAGGTCGATCAGACGCACGATCCGAGCGCTGGCGCCTATGCTGGTCGCGGCGCGCTTGAAAGCGGCAAGGGCCTGACCATGGGTGGTGCGGCCTGAAAAGCCCCGGAACTGCTGGGCAGTCGCCTCAGCCGCCGCGAAATGCGTATCGTAGCGCCTATATCCGGCGCCTGGTTGCGGGATAGACAACATCATTCGGTCACTCCAATTCTGGAGCCCGTGCGGACACAAAAGATCCGTGGCGCGGAATCGCGCGTTTAGGACTTGTTGTTTATCGAAGGACCGTATAGCTAGAGGTCGTCACACCGGCTTGCTTGCAGGCCCTCGAAAAGCCCGGCCACTGGCCGGGTTTTTTATGCCCTCACCAAAGCTCCTTCCGCGCGTCGTTCATCCGCTGGCAGCGCGCGCGCCCTTTGCTGCCGGATTTCCACATGCGCAGCCGCCCCGTCGGTTCGGCGAACCTTTTCGCGAGAATCGGGAGGGCATGGCTGTGCATGGTCAAGACATCGCCGGAGCGGCCCTGCATGACCACCCGCGAATCCTCGTGCTTTTGGCGATATGCTCCACGAAGATTCGTGCCATCGGCGATAATGACAGCGAAACAAGCTGGATCGGGAAGCCATCTTAGCCGCAGATCGCGATTTGGACGCGATCGTCGCATAGTCAGACGCGATAACTCTATTGATATCTTCGGTGCTTTACTCTGACCCAGCACGGAAGAACGATAACAACTTTCCGCATAATTACCGACTTCATGCGGATATCTCAGGCTCATCCTCTCTGTCTCCCCCGACTCCCGACTCCTGATCGCAATTATGCCTGTGTAACGATGCTTGCCCTTGTAAAACAATAGGGCTATTATGTTACAACAACAGATCGCCCATAAGAAGGGGGAGGAGAGATGCGAAAGCCTCTGGCCGTCTCAGCAAGCGTAGCGCTGCTCGCCACGTTTGCGCCTGCACCGGCCCTCGCAAGCGATTTCGGCTGTCAGGTTCTGTTGTGCCTCTCCAATCCGGGCGGGCCAACACAATATCAGCAATGCGTTCCGCCAATCTCGAAGCTGTGGCGTCAGCTCGCGTTGGGCAAGCCTTTTCCGTCCTGCACGGCGGGCGGCGTCGTCAAAACCAAGGTGCGCAATAAGGACAGCAGCACGCGGCGCCGGGTCGAAATGACCTATGCCGACGGGCGGGTCGTAACCTATTCGCTCGCCGGCATCGAGCGAGCGGCGTCCAATGAAGCGGTGGGTCAGGTCCGCTCGCAATGATTGTTTCGTTCGCCATGGCCCTCGATCTGGCGCGGCAATGCGCTCCGTCGGTGGCCCCAGCGACGATTCTCGCGATTGCTCATGCCGAAAGCGAACTCGATACGCTGGCGATCAACGTCAACGGCGGCCCCAAGCTGCGGCCTGCCACCAGCGCGGCCGACGCCGCGGCACTAGCCCAGCGCTATATCGCCGCAGGCTACAGCGTCGATCTGGGCCTTGGTCAGATCAACAGTAACAATCTCGGATGGCTCGGCCTGAGCGTCGAGGACACATTCGATCCTTGCCGAAATCTTGCAGCAGCCGCGCGCGTTATCGGCCTAAATTACAGCACGGCCGCGCGCGGGGGCGCGAGCGGGCCAGAAGCAATGGGGATCGCGCTTTCGCTTTATAATACCGGGAAGCCGCGCCGGGGTTTTGCCAACGGCTATGTGGCGCGCGTTTACCGCTCGGCCGCGATCGTCAGGCGAGGACTTGGCGCAGCGGCCCCGGCTCCGCCTCAAGCGGTTGCAAGAGGGGAGGGGCGATCCACCCCCATCGCGCCAGCGCCGCCTCCGACGCCTTCCGAGGTCGCTCAAGCCGCACCCAAATGGGACGTGTTCGCGCGGCCCGCCGCGCCAGCGCTCATTTTCGGCCGCCTCAAGGAAGTCGAGGAGCTTCAAGGAGAAATGATGCAATGACCTTTCCGCGTGTCGTCCGTCCGCTGCCGGTCAATCTACCGGCGATCAAACGATGCTTCGGCCTGCTCGTGCTGGCCGCTGCGGTGAGCATGGTGATGACCGATCCGGCCTATGCGCAGGCGGCTGACGGCATCACGTCGATGGCGCAGAATATCCTTTCCTGGCTGACCGGCACGTTTGCCAAGACCATTTCGGTCATCGCGGTCGTGATCGTCGGTTTTATGTTCTTTACGGGCCGCGCCAGCCTGCCGCTCCTCGTTACCATCATTGTCGGCATATTCATCGTGTTCAGCGCGGAGTGGATAGTCGATACGATTACGGGAGGCTGATCCCATGCGCGCGGCCAATCCGTCCAGCAATCAGGAGAAGCTGCGAGAGGAAATCCTATTCCTCGCCGTCACGCGACCGACGATGTGGTTGGGCGTGCCGATCGAGGCATCGCTACCCATCGCGCTCGCCGCCTGTGTGACGCTCATCGTCACGGGCAATCCGCTCTATGCGCTTGCGTTCGGTGGTGCGGCCTTTGCGGTCGCGCGGCTCGTCGTGCGTCACGATGCCAATGCCTTCCGGCTGCTCATGCTGTGGACCCGCACCAAGGCACGTTGCCGCAATCGGGTATGGTGGGGCGGAAGCTCCTATTCGCCGCTGCCCGTCGCGGGCCTCAAGCGCCGGGGATTTCATCATGGCTAGGGGAGCGGCAGCGGAACGGACGCCGTGGCGCGTTCTGCGAAACGAAACGGAGCCGGGCCGCTATCTGCCCTATGTCCGGCATGTCGATCCATATGTCGTCGCACTCGAAAATCGCGACCTGATGACCATGTTCCGGCTCGACGGCCTGTCGTTCGAGACGGCTGATCCCGCCGATCTCAATGACTGGCATGAAAAGCTGAACGGCGTGCTGCGCAACATCGCCGATGATCGTCTTGCGCTCTGGACGCATATCGTTCGCCATGATGTCGCCGATTATCCTGAAGGTCGCTTCCGGTCTGCCTTCGCCGCGGCGCTCGATGCCCGCTATCGCGAGCGGGTTACGGCGCGGCGGATGTTCGTCAATGAAATCTATCTGACCCTTGTGATGCGCCCTGCCGCTGGATCGGCGGATCGAACGGCCGTGCTGCTTAAGCGCATATCGCAAGCCCGGCGCGAAGATGAGGAAATCGACGCGGACGAACTGCTCCGCTTCGAAGAGAAAGCCCGCGATACGGTAAAGCTGCTGGGGCGCTGTGCCCCTCGTCGCCTCGGGACCTATGAATATGGCGGCATCATGTTTTCAGAGCCGATGGAAGTTCTGGAAATGGTGATGATGGGGGTGCACCGGCGAGTCCCTCTGGTGCGCGGTCATCTAGGCGGCGCGCTCTATGGCGAACGGCTGATCTTCGGTCGCGAGACAATCGAGGTCCGCGCCCATGATCGCAGCCGCTACATCGGCATGTTCGGCATTCGGGAATATCCGGCGGCAACCCGTCCGGGCCAGTTGAACGCGCTACTAAGTGCGGACTTCCCGCTCGTCGTGTCTCAATCCTTCGCGTTCATGGGTAAGGCACGAGCTGCTGAGCGGTTGCGGCGCCGGCAGAACCAGATGGCATCGACCGAAGATGCCGCGTCCAGCCAGGCCGAAGATCTGATCGCGGCCGCCGATGATCTGCAAAGCAATCGCTTCGTGCTGGGCGAGCATCATTTTTCGCTGGCAGTGTTCGGCGACAGCATCCGACGGTTGAACGATAATCTTTCCGGCGCGCGCGCAGCGCTGGCCGATGCGGGCCTCGTCGCAGCCCGCGAGGGACCGGCGCTGGAAGCGGCCTTCTGGTCGCAGCTTCCCGGCAACTTCCCATGGCGCTCGCGGCCTGCTGCGATCACGTCGCGCAATTTCGCGGCACTTTCCCCGTTCCACACCTATCCGAGCGGCAAGGCCAGCGGCAACCATTGGGGGCAGGCGGTGGCACTGCTCAAGACGGCAGCTCAATCGCCCTATTATTTCAACTTCCACCACGCCGATATCGGCCACACGCTGATTATCGGTCCGACTGGCACCGGCAAGACCGTGGTGCAGAATTTCCTTATGGCGCAGCTCGAAAAGACAGGCGCACAGCAGATATTCATCGACAAGGATCGCGGCGCGGAAATCTATGTCCGCGCCAGCGGCGGCACCTATCTGACCCTGCGCAACGGTGAACCAACCGGCTTCGCGCCGCTCAAGGGCCTCGACAATAGCCCGCGCAATCTCGCGTTTCTGGAAAAGCTGATCCGCCAGCTCGTCACGCCGCGCAACGGCACGCTCAACGTGACCGAGGAACGCCAGATCAGCGATGGCCTGGTGTCGCTCTCCCGCCTGCCTGCCGATCAGCGCTCGTTCGGTGCGCTGCGCCAGCTTCTCGGACAGCGCGACGCCGAAGGCATCGGCGCGCGCCTTGAAAAGTGGTGCCGGGGCGGCGCGCTGGGCTGGGTGTTCGACAATGAAAAGGACGCGCTCAGTCTCGATGCTCGCTTCATCGGCTTTGATATGACGGATTTCCTCGAAAATCCAGAAATCCGTTCGCCGGTGATGCTCTACCTGTTCCACCGGATCGATGCGTTGCTGACTGGTCAGCCGCTCGTGCTTGACATTGATGAGGTGTGGCGACCGCTGGAGGATGTGGGCTTTCAGGAGTTCGCGCAGGATGGCCTGAAAACCTACCGCAAGCTCAACGCCTTCTTCGTGTTCGGCACCCAGAGTCCGGCCGACACGCTCAAATCGCCGATCGCCCACAGCATCATCGAACAGATGGCGACGAAGATCATCCTGCCCAACCCGAACGGCAATCCCGACGACTATATCAAGGGCCTCGGCCTGACGGGGAAGGAATTCGACCTGATCCGCCACGAGCTGATCCCGGAACAACGGCGGTTCCTCGTCAAGCAGGGGCACGATTCCATCGTTGTCGAACTCGACCTTGGCGGGCTCGACAACGAACTGACCGTGCTCTCAGGCAGGGCAGATACGGTCGCGCTTCTCGATACCATCCGTGCCGAAGTCGGCGACGATCCAGCGATCTGGCTTCCGGTTTTCCACCAGCGGCGGCGCTCGCCCCAAGTCTCGAAAGGATGACGATCATGCGCAAACCATTGATGGCGACCGCCGTGCTGGCGACCATGGCGGCGACCCCCGCCGCCGCGCAGGGCATTCCAGTCTATGACCAAAGCGGCTTTGCTCAGGCGCTTGCCACCGTGAAGAACACGCTCTCAATGATCGAACAGGGCAAGCAGCAAATCAGCGAGGCGCAGGCGCTGTTCGGAAGCCTCAACAAACTGACCGATGTGAACGGCATCGCGACATCGCTGAGCCAGGACGCCGTGCGCCGGTGGCTTCCTCCCGAAGCACGGGACATCGCCGTGCTGATGAACGAGGGGCCGGAGGGGTTGGGCGCCATCGGTAATCGAGCGACGACGATCCGCGATGTCGGACGCGTAAACCTGCCGACGCTCGCCGTTGGCGCACCGCAAGCATCCTTCGATGCGCGCGGTCGCCTCGATACCATGGGCAACGAGGCGGCAAGGGACGCCGCGCTCGCCGAAACAGCCTATGACGTGACACAAAAGCGCACGGATGGACTGGAGGAATTGCGGGGTGCGCTCGACGGCGCAACCGATGCCAAGGACGTGCTCGATATCCAGGCCCGGATCGGTGTGGAAACCGCGCATATCCAGAATGACGCTATGCAATTGCAGGCGGTGGCGATGCGCCAGGCGGCCGGCGAACGGCTTCGCGCTCAGCAGGAATCGGAACGCATTCTGTCGCAAGCCTATGAAAGCCTCGGCAAGCCGTGATGCGTGCCTGCTTGCCCCTCACCGCTGTCGCGCTCGCTCTGGCCACGGGCGCCTGCACGTCAGAGCCGCGCGGCAAGGATCATTTCGAGCGGCATCCGGACGAATTGGCGGCAGTGCTGAAGGCTTGCGCCGACGGCACTCATAACGTGCCCCAGGAGTGCGCGAATGCGGCCGATGTCGACATCTTGCGCAAGGCGCGTGGCTCACTGGGACAATAGAGGGCGCTGGGATGGCGAGCCATCTGTTTGAAAGCATCTACGATAATATCGACGGGAAGCTCGACCTGTTCCTCAACGAACGGCTGACCAATATGGTCGACGTCATCCGTGGGCCGTTGGCGGTCGGCCTGACCATCTACATCGTTCTTTATGGTTATGCCGTGATGCGCGGCGTCATTTCGGAGCCGTGGAGCGAATTGTTCTATCGGATGGTGAAGCTCTGTATTCTCTATCTGGCCGCAACGACCGTGGCCTATTCCGAATGGATTACCCAACCCCTTTTCCATTCGATGCCCGACGCCATCGCCCAAGCGCTCGCGGGCAAGACGATCGACAGCGTGGGCGGCGCATTCGATAACTATTACGCGCAGGCCGACGCGCTGATCCTACGGATCAGGGAGGAAGCGGCGACCTATTATGACGTCAACCCTTGGAAGCTCGTCCTCTATCTGGTCGCGCTGGCCCTGAACGTGCTCGCGGGTCTGTCCGCTGCGATCGGCTTCGCCGTCACCGTCTTTGCCAAGGTGGCGCTGGCGATCATCATCGCTTTGGGACCGCTGTTCATCGCGCTCGCGTTGTTCGAGGCCACTCGCCGGATGTTCTATGGCTGGCTCAGCCAGGCGTTCAACTATCTGGTCCTGATGGGCGTCATCATCGCGATCACTTCGCTCATCACGGATCTCGGCGAAACCGCGCTCTCGCAGTCGCAGGGGATCGTCGATGTGACGGTCGGGGCGGCCCTGTTCGCGGCCTATCTCATTCTCGGAACCGTCTTCTTCCTGCTGGCGCCCACGATCGCGTCGGGGATCGCCATGGGGGCCGCGCTCGGTGTCGGGGACTTCGCGGGCAATACGGCCGCAGGAATCGGGCAGGCCGCGCGCGCGGGCCGCGCCGTGGGCGGCGGCGCAAGTCGCATGTTGGGCCGGGGCAGAACTGCAAGCGGCGGATCACTGCGCGCCAGATGAAGGGAGAGAGCGGGATGGATCGGTTCGGGAGAGGAGCGTTGGGCGTCGTGCCCGCGATCGCGCTGCTGGGGGCAGCCGGATGCGCATCGACCAACCCGCCGAAGCTCGCAACCTGCGATGGGAAGCACCTGCGGGACGTCAACATATATGGGACCGTGCTTCCGGGCGGAGAGCAGCCAGGCTCGCCCGCCGCCGCCGATGAAGCACCGCCCCCGCCGCCCGCAACCGGCGCGTGGCGTGATACCGAAGAAAAGGCGCGTCTCGCCTCGCTGCGCCCCTGCGGAGGACAGGGATAATGGCCGAAGGCGTCGAGGCTGAAGGGCTGCGGGCCTATTTTCAGGAAGCCCGGAGCTGGGACCAGGATCGCGTGCGCGACGCCATTCGATCGCGACGTCTCGCATGGATTATCGCCGGAATCGCGGGCATCGTCGCCTGTGCGGCTGTGCTTGCGGTCGCAGCGCTCTCCCCGCTTAAGACGGTGGAGCCGTTCGTCATCCGCGTTAATCAGACCACCGGCGCGGTGGATGTCCAGACCGCCATCACCGGCGCAAAGCCGATCGGCTATGATGAAGCCGTCACGAAATATTTCCTCGCGTTGTATGTTCGGACGCGCGAAAGCTGGCTTGCCTCGGCGGCAGAAGAGAATTTTCGACAGGTCGCCATTTTGTCGACTCCTTCGGAACAGAAGCGTTGGCAGGCCGCCGCCAGCCCTTCCAATCCGCAAAGTCCGCGCAATCAGTGGGGCACGAACACGGTGGTGGACGCGCGCGTGCGCAACATCGCCTTCATCAACTCCAAAGTCGCCAATGTTCGTTTCACGCGCATTGTTCGGGTCGATGCCGAAGAGACGTCGAGCGACTGGATCGCGACAGTCAGCTTTGCCTATACCAACGCCCCGATGGAAGAGGGAGACCGCTATCGCAATCCCCTCGGCTTCCAGGTGCTCACCTACAGAGCTGATCCGGAGGTGGCACAATGATCGGCCGGACGACAGTCTTCATTCTGGCACTTTTGGCGAGCGGGACGGCGATGGCCGCCGAAACGCCCCGTCCTGATCCGGCTGATCCGCGCATGCGCTGGGTCGATTACAATGAGCGGGAAGTCTATAGGATTGTCGGCACGTTCCGGACGGCCACGCAAATCCTGCTGGGGTCGGATGAGACGATCGAGCATGTGGCGCTCGGCGACACCGTATCTTGGGAAGTCGCCGTGGCGGGGCACATATTATTTCTCAAGCCCCGCGAACGTGCCGGCGCCACCAATCTGATCGTCACCACGTCGCGCGGGGGAACGCTGCGCAACTATACATTCGAGCTGAGCGCGAGAAGCGGCCCGATCACGGCCGGATCGCCGAACACCTTCTTTCAGGTCCGGTTCCGCTATCCTGAAGATGAGCGGGAGCGCGCCGCCCGCCTCGCGGCGACACAGGATGCCGTGCGTCTCGCGGCCGTCGAAGCCGCTGCGATCAAAGGCGCGCTCGATCGCGGTGTGATCGAGGGGCCGCGCAATCTGGCCTACAAGGTCCAGGGATCGGCCGCGCTCCAACCTTCCGAAGTATCGGACAATGGGCAGTTCACAGTGCTTCGCTTCCCGGCGACCCGGGAGATTCCCGCGATCTACCTCGTCAGGCCGGACGGCAGCGAAACGCTCGTCCCGTTCGATGTGCGCGATGAGTTCGTGGTGGTCCACGCCGTCGCCGAACAGTTCCGGTTACGCCGCGGCCGCGAGGTGCTGTGCATCTACAATCAATCGCCGCCGCAATGGGGCGTCGATTACGGGACCAATACCGGCTCGCCGCATGTCGACCGGACCATGCAGCGGAGGAACGACTGATGGCCTCGCAGTCCCCGGGAACACCCCCAAGCGGCCGCATTCTCGATCCCACGCCCGAAGCGGCCGATATCGATCGTGGCATTACGCCCGTAACCGCCATATCGCCGGCGAAGCGCACCGGCGCCCTTGTGCTCGCGGGTGTGGCGATGGTCATCGGCATCATCTGGGTCAATTCAGGCACAAGCAGGAACAATGGCGAAAGCGCGCTGATGACGCGCAATGCCAATGCCGATCGACCCGATAGTAAGGCCCGGCAGGTCGTGGCCTACGAGCCGCCGCGAGTAACGGGAACCGGCATACAGCCGCCCCCGCAACTGGTGCCACCCCCAGAAGGCCAGGCCGTTCCGGCGATTGACCCCTCGGCGCCACCGCAGGGCGCGGCCGGGGAAGGGCGGCGCGATCCTGCCGCGACCCTTGCCGACAATGCCCGACGCTCGACGCTGGTGGCCTATGGCGGCAGGCAATGGGCGACGCCCGCGGCCGGAGAGACAGCGGGTGCCCCGACTGCGATGCCAGCGAGCATAGGCGGGAGCAACAGCACTGACGGGGAGGGGCAGGCGCCCAATGCCCTCGATCTCCTCCGCCAGTCGTCGGCAATCGGAGAAGCGCGCGCTTCGATGCTTCCGAACCGAAATTTTCTTATCACCGCCGGGACGCTTATCCCCTGCATTCTCGAAACCGCGATGAACTCGGCCCAGCCGGGCTATGTCTCGTGCATCATTCCGCGCGATGTGTTCTCGGAAAATGGTCGCGTCGTCCTTATGGAAAAGGGCACCAAGATCCTCGGCGAATATCGCGGCGGGCTTCAACAGGGCCAGAACAGGCTTTTCGTGCTGTGGACCCGCGCCGTCACGCCGCAAGGTGTTCGCATCGATCTGGCCTCGCCCGGAGCGGACGCGCTTGGCCGCGCCGGATTGGCCGGGGCGGTCGATACCTTCTTCTGGGCGCGCTTCGGCGGCGCATTGCTCATGTCGCTGGTCGATGATGCCGCCTATATTGCCGGGCAGAGAATCGCCGGTGCCGATCAAGCCGATAATACCGTGCGCGTCCCTTCGGATGCCGCTGGCATCGCGCTTCAGCACAATATGCAGATCAGGCCCGTCTTGAAAAAGAACCAGGGCGAGGAAGTGGCGATCTTCGTCGCGAAGGATTTCAACTTCGCTGATGTCTATGGCCTTCAGCTTCGGCGGTCCCCATGACAGCCGATATTTCGGTCTTGCGGCACTATCTGGAGCCGATCGCGCCACTGCTCGCGCCGGCCGATGTGACGGAGCTGGTCATCAACCGTCCCGGCGAGGTCGGTATCGAGGACCGGCAGGGCTGGCGCTGGCTTGATGTCCCTGCGCTGACGCCGGCGTGGCTCACGACCCTTGCGACCGCCGCCGCCGCCCATACACGTCAGGACATCTTGCCGGCCTCGCCGATCTGCTCGACCGTCCTGCCAGGTGGCGAGCGCTGCCAGATTGTCATTCCACCCGTAGCGCCAGCCGATACGCCTTCCTTCACGATCCGCAAGCCATCGCAGGTCACGCTTGGCATTGACGATCTGGCCGATGGCGGGTTGTTTTCCCTGACCCGCGTTGGCGGCAAGGGCATATCGGAGGCGGACCATCGGTTGCTGGCGCTGCGCGATGCCGGTGATTGGCCAGCCTTTTTCCGCCTCGCGGTCCAGTCGCGCAAGAATATCCTCGTGAGCGGGGCGACCGGCTCCGGCAAGACGACCTTTGCCAAGGCGCTGGTCCAACTCATTCCCGATGGCGAGCGCTTGGTTACGATCGAGGACGCGCGCGAGCTGGTCGTTCCGCATCGCAATACTGTCCACCTCGTCTATGCCAACGACGGGCAAGGTCTCGCCAAGGTCGGCCCGAAGCAGCTTTTGGAAAGCGCCCTGCGGATGCGGCCCGATCGCGTGCTCCTTCAGGAGCTGCGCGACGGCACCGCGTTCTTCTATTTGCGGAACGTCAATTCCGGGCATCCCGGCTCGATCACGACCGTCCATGCCGGGTCGGCCGCCGGCGCGATTGAACAGCTCACCTTGCTCGTCAAGGAATCGGAAGGCGGCCGCGATCTTGCGCGCGATGATATTCGCGGGCTGCTCCGAATGCTGGTCGACGTCATTGTCCAAACCCGGAAGGATGCGGGTCGGTTTGGCGTCGAGGAAGTTCACTTCGCGCCGCAGGGAGACGGGATAGATGCCCACGCGTAGGGCGCTGCTGTTTGGCGGCGGAGCCTTCGCCGCAGTCCTCCTCGCCACGGCGATCGCGCTGGTGGTCGCACTGGCGGGCCTGAAACAGCTTCGCACGGGTATCGATCTCACGGTGCTCCCGTCCTGGCTCTGGTATTACAGGGGCGATCCCGCGCTACGGAGCTGGTTACTACGAGGCTACAGCGTCGCGGGTCTGATCGGCGCCGTAGGCGGGCTGATCGTCCTGCGGCAGCGTCGGCCGCTCCATGGCGCGGCCCGCTTTGCCCGCGAGAGCGAAATTGCGGGCGAGGATTTACGCGCTGACCGCGGAATCATCCTCGGCCGCAAAGGCGGGCGTTTCCTGACGTTCGGGGGAAGCGAGCATGTCCTTCTCGAAGCACCAACTCGGTCGGGCAAGGGCGTGGGCATTGTCATTCCCAATCTGCTCAATTGGCCGGATTCGGTCGTCGTGCTCGATGTGAAACGCGAGAATTGGCAACGCACGGCAGGATTTCGCCAGGCAGGCGGGCAAGAGGTCTGGCTGTTCGACCCGCTCACCACCGACGGGCGGACGGCGCGCTACAATCCACTCTCTTATATAAATCGGGACGATCAGGTCGCCGTCATTGATGAATTGCAGAAGATCGCGCTGATGCTCTTCCCCAGCCCGGACAGGGGCGATCCGTTCTGGGCGGAATCGGCGCGCACCGGCTTCATCGGCACAGGGGCCTATATCGCCGCCATGCCGCATCGGCCGTTCACGATCGGCGAAATCTATCGCCTGATGACACAAGGCGATCCAAAAACGACGCTGCCCAAGCTGGTGGAGGAAGCCGCCACGGCCGGGGTCCGGCTTTCCATGCCCTGCGTCAATGCCATTGCTGACTTCACGAGCGGATCGGACAACACATTCTCCAGCGTCCGGCAGACAATAACGTCGAAGCTCAGCCTGTGGCTCAACCCCTATGTCGATGCTGCGACCTCAATAAGCGATTTCGACATGCGCGATCTGCGTCGTCGCCGAATGTCGCTCTATCTCGGCGTGTCGCCCGACAATATGGAGCGTGTGGCGCCGGTCTATAATTTGCTGCTGCAACAGCTTGTCGACCTCAACACCCGCACGCTGCCCGAAGAGGACAGCACGCTCAAGGTGCAGGTTCTGGCTTTGCTGGATGAGTTTGTCCAGCTCGGCCGCGCGATGACGATCGCCAACAGCTTCTCCTTCATCGCGGGCTATGGGTTCCGTCTGCTGCCGGTGATCCAGGGACAGTCCCAATTGCGCGCGCTCTATGGCGATCAGGTCGCCCGCTCGATCATCACGAATTGCGGCGTGGAAGTTGCCTTCACGCCCAAAGAGCTGGACGTGGCGAAGGAGCTATCGGAACGATTGGGCTTCTACAGCTTCAAGGCGAAATCCAAGAGCCTGACAATACACGGCCTCCTCGCCAATCGCAGCACAACGGAGAGCGATCAGCGTCGCGCCTTGCTGATGCCGCAGGAATTGATGCAGATGTCGCGCAAGGACATGCTGGTGCTGCGCGCGGGTATCCCGCCGATCCGGGCGAAAAAGCTGTTCTACTATCGGATGCCCGTTTTTAAGCGCCGATTGATGCGACCACCAGAAATCGAGGCGCACCCGCTACCCGCTCACGCTCGCCCCGCTGCTCCTCGCCCCGCTCCGTCGGGTCCGCCGCTGGCGAACGCAGCGGATGAAAAAGAGAAGATCGTTGCGCCAGTCGCGGACGATGTGCCGGGCGAGACGGACACGGGCCAGATACCAGATAGGGAGATGACCGACGCGGAGATTAGCGGGAACGTCGTCATTCCCGCTGACGCGCTGGTGCTTGACGATATCGAAGTGCCCAAGAGAGGCGCCAGCGAAGGCGAGGCCAAGGCTTTTGTTGAACAGATGATAGCACGCGCAACCGATCAGCGCGAGCCGGCCTGAAGGAGAGGGCAAGATGAGCGAACAGCAAAATGGCGGCCGAAACAGCATCTGGGCGGACTTGACCCGCGTATTCCGCCGCGATCCGGATAATCAGCGATCCCAGCAGGAGGAAAAGGCGGACCGCGCGGCGACGGATATCGAACTGCGCAACGGGGCCGAACGAAAGCGCGATCCTTCCTTCAACGCCGGTGATATGCCGGAGGCGGTGCAGCGCCGCTATTATACCCAACCTTCGCGCTGGACGGGCGATCCCGCCTATTTCAGCACACCGACAGCCGACAAGCCGGCCTTTCAGGACCGAGGCAACCGGCTTGTCACCGACAATGACAGCCGGGAGGTCGCCAAGGATCTCGTCACCGTCGCCGAACATCGGGGCTGGGACCGAGTTCAGGTTGCGGGCAGCGAGACTTTTCGCCGCGCGGTGTGGTTCGAGGCGGCGGAGCGCGGGATCGCCGTGCGAGGCTATAAGCCGACAGACCGGGATTTACAGGAGCTGGACCGCATAAGGAACGACAAGGCGCGTAATAGCATCGCGCCGGTCCCTCAGCGGCATCAAGCACGGGAAGCACCTGCTGAGCCAACGCAGGGTGCAGATTCCGCACCAGACCGGGAAGCACGGCCCCGTGATAGGGCGCAGCCCCAGGACCTGCCCGCTTCATCGCCGACGCGATCCCTCCCGACGCCGGTTGACGGCTATAGGCGCCCAACGGCCGAAGCGCTCGATCGGGCGATCAGCGTGACCATGCTTCGGGCAGGATTGGACCCAACCGAAGCGCGGGCGGCGAACAGGGCCTATGCCTCTGCCGACTGGGCATGGACGTATGCGGATGACAGCAACAGCCGGACGCGCGGTGCCCAAAGCGTCGATAGAGCAATGACCGCGATGGACAGCTTTGCCGGCAAATCCCGTGCTCATGCGGAGATTGCCTCGGCGATCGCCGACAATCACTATTATGACATGGCCCTTGTCGGCCGTTGGTATGTCGAGCGCGGCGATCGCGATCCGCGCCTGGTGCGTGATCTGACCGATCAGAAGCGCCTCCATGCGCCAGATTCGGATCGCAAGCCCGGAACGTCGCCCTGGAACAGCGAGGAGCGAGAGAGGGCCAACGGGGTTGCTGACCGCACGCGCCGCAATGAGCGCGCCGCCCAAAGCCAGCTTCGCGCAATGGACATTGTAGTCCGACGCGCGCTCGAAGCTTCACCGGAAACTGCGGATCGCGTCATGCGGATCGCGCGGGAACAGATTGCCGATCAGCTTGGGGAGGGGCGGGATATCAAACCTGCCCGCGTCCGAGGCGGCCCAGAGCGCGAGGCCGAACAACCGGCTGCACGGCGCACGGCGGCGTCCCGGCAACGATCGCCGGCGCCGGCACCTCAACGCGAACATCGCCCGCCAGAGCGGCAACGCAATCGCTAGACCGTGACGCCAGCAGGAGAATCACCATGGCGCGAAAAAAACGGCCGGAGCCGGGCGGCGAAGCCAATAAACGGGCCGCTGATAGCAATTTCCGCTTCATGGAGGCGTTGTTGAACAACGCGCTTCACGACAAGCCTGAACTCAGGGGTGAGATAATCCGTAACGCGCGCGAGCGCATCGCCGGCGCGCTGGCCGAAGGGAAGTCCTTTGAGCCTGTTCGGCTCCGGACTGGATCGGAGTCCACCATGCACCGGCGCGGCGGCAGGGAAAACTCATCCGGTAGTGATTCCCTCTTCGTCAGCAAGGTGCTGAGCAAGGTTGTCGATGACAAGCGGTCTTTTCCACCGGCAGAATATCGCCGCATCGACAAGAGCCGATAGCCTGATCTTGCTGGCCGCGCCGGATCGATCACGAAAGACCGATCATGACGTGGTTCTGGAACGCAGGCCGTTGCGCGAGACGCTCATACCATCCCCGCACCTGCGGCAGATCAGCCCCCCGATCGACATCGAGATTATACCAGCGATAGGCGTAGATCCCGACAGCGATGTCGGCGAGGGTGAATTGGTTCCCCGCCAGAAACGAATTTCGAGTCAGCCAGCGATCAAGGATTTGAAAGTGATCGCGGACCTGCCGCCCGGTTTCCGCCACACGGCCCATATCACGATCAACATGCGGTGTGCGGATCAGCGTGATATAAAGCGGGGTGATACTCGGATTCAACGTGCTCAATTGCCAATCCATCCACCGCTCGCAATGGGATCTGGCCGCCGCGTCGACTGGATAGAGAGAGGTCGCAGCAACCTTATTGGCCAGATATCGCAGGATCGTGTTAGATTCCCAGACGACCGTGCCGCTATCACGTAGGGTTGGAACGACACCATTCGGATTGAGGCGCAGATAGTCGGCAGCCCTGTTGCCTCCGAAGGGGCCGCCATAGTCCTGACGCTCATACGGGAGACCGAGTTCGGTCAACAGCCAGAGGACTTTCTGGACGTTCGATGAAGTGCGCCTGCCGAGAAGTTGGAGCATACAGAATTCGTCCGGGTTTGCGATCCGCTGGACACCGTGTTTTGCTACTTAAGGGTGGCTTCTACGCTGGGGCAATACCAGTTTAGCGTGGCACACTCAGGCGGGCACGCAAAATTGCCGATAGCAATGCGATCATTGCGGCGATCGCGACAATCGCGAATAAGTAGGCGACCATGGTGTCCTGATAGATAAATGAAATGATCGCATTTGCCGCTGCGGGAGGATGAAGCCGCTGGGTTGCAATCATTACGGCACTCGCGAGACCGACGGCGATCCCATATGCGAGCGGGCCAGGCGTCATCATGGCGGCGACCAGAAGGCCACACAAAGCCGAGGAGATGTGGCCGAACAGGATCGCGCGGGGGCGGGTTGGTGGCGTCCCTGACGTCCCGATCACAGTCGCCGCGCTTGACGCCAGAGACGTAATCACGAGTGCGGTCGAGAACGCCTGCGAAATCGCCACCAGTAGCCCCACGACAGCCCCCATGGCACTGCCGCCCCCAATCGCCGCAGCCAGCGGGGATGGGAATGATCGTTTGGATCGTTCTTGCGGCTTCCCGGCCACGAGCGCCCCGTTCGGCGCTGAGCTTCCCTCGACGTCGGAGACTTGCGTTGACTCGTCGCGCAAAGCCGACGTGTCGTGCTCATACGCGTTCAAGGAGCGCACCGACGCCTTGCCCCACACCGACGCACATGAACACCAGCGCATAGCGGCCACCAGTGCGATGCAACTCCTCCGCCGCCGTCATGGCGATGCGAGCGCCCGACATGCCGAGCGGATGGCCCAGCGCGATCGCGCCACCATTGCGATTTACGCGGTCATCGTCGGCTCGAAGACCGAGGTCGTGCAGCACCGCTATCGCCTGGCTGGCGAATGCCTCATTCAGCTCGATCACGTCGAGCTGGTCGATGCCGATGCCGCCCAGCGCAAGCAGCTTGCGCGCAGCCGGCACCGGACCGACGCCCATCACGCGCGGCTCAACGCCCGCCGCTGCCATCGCAACGATGCGCGCGCGGGGATTGAGGCCGTTCGCTTTGGCGGCCGCTTCGGAGGCGATCAGCATTGCTGCGGCGCCGTCGTTAACGCCCGAAGCGTTGCCCGCTGTCACCGTTCCGTCAGGGCGAACCACTGGCTTGAGCTTCGCCAGCGCCTCCAGCGTCGTGCTCGGACGCGGATGCTCATCCCTTGAAAAGACGATCGCGTCGCCCTTCTTCTGTGGAATGGAGACGGGCACGATCTCAGCGGCGAGGCGACCGTTGGCCTGGGCGGCCGCCGTTTTCTGCTGGCTGCGAAGCGCGAAGGCATCCTGATCCTCGCGACTGACACTCCATTCCCGCGCTACATTCTCGCCCGTCTCCGGCATCGCATCGACGCCGTAGAGGGCTTTCATCGCCGGATTGACGAAGCGCCAGCCGATCGTCGTGTCCTCGATCCTCTGTCCGCGGGAGAAGGCGGTGTCCGCCTTGCCCATGACATAGGGCGCGCGGCTCATACTCTCGACGCCACCGGCGATCACAAGCTGGGCATCCCCCGAACGGATCGCGCGCGCGGCCAGCCCCACGGCATCCAGCCCGGAACCGCATAGGCGGTTTACCGTCGAACCGGGAATTTCCTTGGGCAGGCCGGCGAGCAGCGTGGCCATGCGCGCGACATTGCGATTATCTTCGCCCGCCTGGTTGGCGCAGCCGAGAATAACATCGTCCACCACCTGCCAGTCCACACGGGGATTGCGCTCCGCCAACGCCCTGATCGGGGTAGCGGCGAGATCATCGGCGCGGACGGCGGCGAGCGTGCCGCCGAAGCGGCCGATCGGCGTGCGAACTGCGTCGCAGAGAAAAGCGTCGGTCATCACGCGGCCTCGTTCTCGAAGGCTCTCGTATCGATCGCGGCGCTGGTCCTAGCCTTCACATCGGCCACGCTGACGCCGGGCGCCAGCTCAGCAAGGGTGAGGCCGCCGGCCTTTTTGTCGCAGGCGATCACGGCGAGATCGGTGATAATCAAGTCGACCACCTGCCTGCCGGTGAGCGGGAGCGAGCAGCGTTCCAAAATCTTCGGCGCGCCCGTCTTGCTGGTGTGATCCATGACCACCACGACGCGCTTGACGCCGGCAACGAGGTCCATCGCGCCGCCCATGCCCTTCACCATCTTGCCGGGGATGGTCCAGTTGGCGAGATCGCCGTTGGCGGCCACCTCCATTGCGCCGAGCACGGCCATATCGATGTGGCCGCCCCGGATCATGGCGAAGCTGTCGGCCGAGGAAAAGAAACTCGATGTCGGAAGCGTGGTAATGGTCTGCTTGCCGGCATTGATGAGATCCGGGTCAGCCTCGCCCTCGTAGGGGAACGGCCCCATGCCGAGCATTCCGTTCTCCGATTGCAGCGTAACGTCGAGTCCTTCGGGAATGTAGTTCGCCACGAGCGTCGGGATGCCGATGCCGAGATTGACGTAGATGCCGTCGTGAAGCTCCCTGGCGGCGCGTGCCGCCATTTCGTCGCGAGACCAAGCCATTATGCTGCCTCCCTTGCGCGTGTGGTGAGCTTCTCGATCCGTTTCTCGTTCACTGTGCTTTTGACGATCCGATCGACATAGATGCCCGGCGTGTGGATGCAGTCGGGGTCAAGGGCACCCGCTTCCACGATCTCCTCCACCTCGGCGACTGTCACCTTGCCGGCGGTCGCCATATTGGGATTGAAGTTGCGCGCAGTCTTGCGGAACATCAGATTGCCCGCCGGATCAGCCTTCCACGCCTTGACGATGGCGAGGTCGGCGCACAGCCATGTTTCGCGGACATATTCCTCGCCTTCGAAAATCTCGATAGGCTTGCCCTCGGCAACGACCGTGCCGACGCCCGTTTTGGTAAAAAAGGCCGGGATGCCCGCACCGCCCGCGCGGATGCGCTCGGCCAGCGTGCCTTGCGGGTTCAGCTCCAGTTCCAGTTCGCCCGACAGATATTGCTGCTCGAACAGCTTGTTCTCGCCGACATAGGAGGAAATCATCTTCCTGATCTGACGGCTTTCCAGCAGCATCCACAGGCCGAAGCCATCGGCACCGGCATTGTTGGAAATGATGGTCAGGCCCTTGACGCCCGCCTTGCGGATTTCGGGGATCAGGCTTTCCGGATTGCCCGAAAGTCCGAAACCGCCGGACATGATTGTCATTCCATCGAACAGGAGATCGCGGAGCGCGTCGACAGGGGTTGCGAAGATCTTGCTGGCCACGGCGAACCCTCACTCCCCCGCGACTGCGAGTTTGGTGCCGCCGCCGCCCTGGCCCGTGCTGGCGGTAACAGTGGTATGCGCGCGATCCCGGCGATAGGATTTCAGCTTATCCTCGTCGATCCGCGCGCCAATGCCATTACCCTTCGGGAGTTGCAGCGCACCATCCATATAGCGGACGGGTTCCTCCGTGATGTCGTCGGCGACAAGCATCGGTCCGACCAGCTCGCCGCCGAGCGGGAGATGCGGCAGCGTGGCGCAGAACTGCATATTGCCGGACGTGCCGAGCGAGGATTCGAGGAAGGTGCCCATATAGAGCGCGGCCCCGGCCGCGAGCGCGACATCCGCGACCGCGCGCGACGGCACCATGCCACCCGATTTCATGATCTTGAGCGAGATGAGCGCGCCGGCGCCCTTCTTCGCCGCCTCCAGCATGTCGTGGGGAGTGCGGATGCTCTCGTCGAGCATGATCGGCATCGCGGCGCGCGCCTGGAGACGGACGGGGCCATCGAGATCCTCGCGTGGCAGTGGCTGCTCGATCATCTCGACACCGACCTCGGCAAGACGCGGGATCGCCCATAAGGCGTCGACCTCCGTCCAGCGCTCGTTCGGATCGACACGGATTCCGGCCCGGTCACGGAGCGCCAGCGTGACTTCGCACGCGCGAGCGACATCCTGCTTCAACTCGACGGCGCCCATTTTCAGCTTGAATGCCGACGCTTCGCCGGCCTCCAGTTTGGCAAGCGCCTCGTCGATCTCCTGCCGCGGATCGCCAGTTGCAAGCGGCCACGCGACATTGAGGCTGTCGCGCACCTTGCCTCCGAGAAGCGCATGGACCGGCTGCTCCAGCGTGTGACCGATCAGATCCCACAGCGCCATTTCGAGGCCCGCCTTGGCGAAGCTGTTGCCGAAGGCCGCCTCGTCCATGCGCGCGCGCAGGACGGCCATATCGGTCGCGCGTTGCCCGATCAGGACCGGCGCCAGATAGATGTCCGCGATCGATTTGATCGTTTCGACCGACTCGCCGCCCCACCATGGGCCGCTTGGGATGGAGGCTTCGCCGACACCCATAATGCCGTCGGTCGACCGGATGCGGATGACGACCAGGCTCTGGCGCTGGGCCGCAAGTGCCGAGAAGCGTTGCAATCGCCTCAGCGGCAAATCGACGATGATCGATTCGATATCGCGGATGATGATATCGGGCACAGTATATTTCTCCCACGGGCCGCGAGACCCGCTCATTACACATAGGTTGCTTTGATGCGGCTATCGTGTCGACGGCCCGACGGATGCGCGGCGGTGCATTTCTCGGTCTGGAGGCAATGAAAAACGCACCGCGCGCTTTACGTTACGATCCAAACTTGAATTGCACGCGAACGCCATACGTAGCCGGTGGCGCGATATGCCTCGAAGTATTGTCGATCTGACGGAACACGTCCGTCCAGTAGAATTTATTGAAGACATTCTTGCCGTAGATAGACACCTCCCATTTCCCGTCTGCCGACGAAATGCCCGCCTGAAGGTTCACGAGGGCATAGGATTTGATGTTGAACAGGCTGTCGGGGTAGATTTCCACCGCCGGATTTAGCCCGAAAGCGCTATAGGACTTCGACTGATAGCTGACGTCGCCGCCCAGATTGGCATCGAGGCCATCGGCGATCGGGAAGCGATAATTCGCCGCGCCCCGCAATGTCCATTTCGGCGTGAACGGGAAGGGATCGCCCTTGTAATTGACCGGCGCGCCGAAGGGGTCGTAATTGGCGAAGTCCTTCGTGACCTTGGTGTCGAGATAGACGGCGCCTCCGTTCAGGGTGAGACCGTCGATCGGCCGGATCGTAAGATCGAGTTCGGCACCCTTCACGCGCGATTTCGGGACATTGACTAGCGCTTCGATCGCGCCCAGCACACCATTGGGATCGAGGATGCGGCCGCGGATCTGCTTGTTCGAATAATCATAATAGAAGACCGCACCCGTCAGGTCGATTGCGCGCATGCCGAGATCGGTCTTGAAGCCAAGTTCATAGGCGAGCACCGATTCCTGCACGACCGGGGCGAGCTGGCTGACGGCGGAGGCGTTGATGGTGCCGAAGCTGCCGGGCTTGTAGCCCTTGCTGACGGAACCATAGAGCAGCGTCCCCTGGACCGGCTTGAAATCGACCCCCGCGCGCCAGGACACGTTATCCTCGCTTAGCTCCTGGCGAACGAGGCCCGTGACATCGGGAGCGCCCACAAACGCGCAAGCGAGAGGTTCGACCGGGAAACGCGGTCCGGTCGGGAAAAGCCGGCTTTGCAGGATATTGATGCCCTGCGGCCACACCGTATCCAGACCGAACGTGCAGCCGGTAAAATCGATGTCGGTCTTCGTATAGCGGGCGCCGCCGTGCAGCGTGATCTGGTCGGTCACGTCGAGATCGATGTTCCCGAACACGGCCTTGGTTTCGGTATGTTGCAGGCTCTTGGCACCGATGCCGGTTAGGTTTCCGATACCGAAGCCGGCGAACACGGGATTGCTGCTATTGGTGTCGAAGCGCGACGTGTCGACCTCGTTGACGCGGTCGTGCGAGTAGAAGCCGCCGACCAGCCAGTTCAGGCGCCGATCGAAAGCGCGACCGGCAAGCCGAAGCTCCTGCGAGTAGGAATCGATCGAGCCGTCGACCCGGACATGAAAAACCGACAAGGTGCTGCCGTCGGTGTCGCGCGCGTCGTGCTGACGGAAGTTCTGGTAGGACGATAGCGACGTGAGCGTGATATCATCGGTGAGGTCATAATCGACGTGCAGCGCAGCCTGCCAGAAATCCTGCTTGGTCCTTTGCGGGAAATCCGTGCTCCAGTCCGCGACGCCCGGCCTGTTCGGCGCGATCGGCTGGGTCAGCTCAACCGGAAAAACCCGGCTCGGAGTCTGAGGCGTGACGGCGAGAAGCGCCGCTTCGTTCGGGTCGCCGCGGTCGCTCCAGCCATTGATGTTGAGCTGCACGGTCAATCTGTCGGTCGGCGTCCAGTCGGTCAGCCAGCGGGCCTTGAAAATGTCGGCGTCACCGATCTTGTCCTTGCGCGTGTGACTCTTCTGCCAGGCGCCGAACTGTTCGGTGGCGACCGCGATGCGAGTCCGCAAGGTGTCGGTGATCGGCCCGCTTGCATAGCCTTCGAACTGGAAGCGGCCAAAGCGCTCCAAACTGCTGGTGAAGCCTGCGGCGAAGTCGTGGGTCGGCCGCGCGGCAATGTAGTTGATTGCGCCGCCGGTGGAACTCTGCCCGTAGAGGGTTCCCTGCGGCCCCTTCAGCACCTCGACGCGTTCGAGATCGAGACCGGCGGCCTTCGCCTCGATCGGGAATGAAAAGCCGATCTGGTCGACATAGACGCTCACGGCGGGCGAAGCGGCTAGGGATTCCTCATAATAGCCGACGCCGCGTATCGTATAGACGGGGGCGCCTTTCTGGCTGACGGCGAAGGTGAGGCCTGGAACGACACGAACAAGATCTTTGACGTCGGTGATGCCCTGTGAGCGGAGCTGGTCGCCACCGACCGCGCTGATGGACATGCCGACGTCCTTGAGCGACTGTTCGCGCTTGTTCGCGGTTACGACGATATCAGCGGAAGCGTCAGCATTGCGGGCATTGCCGGTCGCGCTTTGCGTGTCTGTCACTGGCGCGGGCTCCGGCGTTGCGTCAGGCTCTGCCTGGGCAAATGCCGGCTGGGAAACGAGACAACCGACAACAACCAGAACCAGGCCGAGCGCAGAAGATGATCTGTAGCCTGCCTTTGATAAACACTGCGCGCGTGATTGGACTTCGATAGCTTTGCTTTTCATTTCCCACTCCCCTTTTTCAGAACATCAACCTGTTCCACCTGCGATTATTGTCGTTTTCATTTTTTGATGGCGGCTGACCCACGCGCTTGGAGCGCAGGTCCACTGCTGATCTTGAACCTTAAATCCGGGTAGCAATGCGGGAAAATACTATTAGATGGGGTAGGTCATACGTTTCGCGCATCGCCGGGAGGGTTGGATGGAGCTGTATCAACTGCGCTATTTTGTCGCAGTCGCTGAGGAGCAGAACGTCACCGCCGCAGCGCGATTATTGAATGTATCTCAACCACCGCTGACACGAGCGATCCAGGCGCTGGAAGCGGAGGTCGGTCACGCGCTGTTCACCCGAAGCACGAAAGGCGTGTCCCTTACGCCCGCAGGCGTCGAATTTCTGGCCGAAGCTCGCAAGACGCTGACCCAGGTGCAGCGGATGGTCGACAGGAGCAGCGCCGCCGGTCGAGGCGAGCGAGGCCAGCTTCAGATCGGCTTCTACGGCTCCAGCATCTATGGCTATCTTCCCCAGGTTCTGCGGCGCTTTCGTTCGGAAGTGCCCGATGTTGAGATTGTGCTGCATACGGTCGGAAAGGCCGAGCAGATCGAGGCCCTGCGCGCGCATCGCCTCGATGTCGGGTTTGCGCGCTATTACCCCATCGAAGCCGATATGGAGATCGAAACGGTTGGCACAGAAAGGCTTATGGCGGCCTTCCCCGCAATGTCGGCCGACGACAAGAACGGCGATATCGATCCGGGCGAGGTCGCGACGAAGCCGCTGGTCCTGTTCCCTCAGGGCGGCCGCCCGAATTTTGCGGATGAAGTCCTGCACTTCCTTGGAAACGCAGGGGTCACGCCGCATGTGATTCAGGTAACGGACGATGTGACGTCGGCGATGGGGCTGGTGGCGAGCGGAATTGCCGTGTCGATCGTCCCTGAGTCAGTCGCTGCGCTCAATTGGCCCCATATTCGCTTTCGGCATATATCGGGACCAGACACAATCATCCCGATCAATATCATGTATTCTAAAGAGACTTTGAGACCCGCGACGGTGGCATTTCTGGACGTCGTTCACAAAATGATGAAATAGGAGAATATTGGAATGCGAACCGTCCCATTTGGCGGACGCGGTAAGTTCCGTTCGCATACCCTGTTCTGACTTCCCGACTTCAATTAATCCCCCTCGCGATCGCACGGGCGGAAGGCGATAGGCGTAATGTGAGTCCTTCCAACGCGTCAGCGGCCGCCGACAACAAGCCGGCCAAGTCAGCGTGGCGGTTTGCGGCACCCAATTCCAGACCATGCTGCGAGAGCGCGAGCTGCCGGAGCAATGCTGTTTCGTCGATAGAGATATCCGGCGCTGATAGTGGGAGCAGCTCGTATCCCGCGGCGAGCGCGGCGCCGACCAGGCGTGCTAGCGATACAACCGCGGCACGCGTTCCACCTAGCGAGAAAATAGCCTCCATGGCTTGCGCGCGAGCAGATGCATCGCCCGCCAGGGAGCGCAAGAGGAGAACAACGAGCTGATCGATTTGCGAGCGTTGGTGCAGCCAAACGAAAGCCGCGTTCATCGATGACCGTCCTTCATGTCTATATTTATTTCCGCGACGGCGCCACGCGGCGCCGCCGGCCTGCCGGTGATCGATCCTGGCGAAACGTCACGTCGATCGTGGTGGATCGGCGGCGGCTGGCCAAACTGACCCGGTTCAGGAGTCCAATTTCAGGTCGGTCGATCGTTGCTCGATCAAATCCAGACGCATCTCCAGGCGTGAGAGAAGGGACGCCCTTACCGGTCGGCCGCTTATGAGCCGGCGCCATGTGTTATAGCTGATACCGAAACGATCATTCAGACTTTCGTCTGTCTGCTTATGAACATGCTTTCGCAGGCGTGTCACGATTGTCCTGTCCGGCAATACACAGCCCGCCGGATTTCCTGTTGCCGATGATTTCATGGCTCCTCCTGATCGATTATCTCTTCCGGTGATATTCGCGTTGCCGCCGATGGCCGTCGCAGCCGATCGAGTTCAATCTCGCACAGGGACGGGGAAGGGCGCCCCCGCTTCGGGCGTGCCGAGAACATAGTCGCGATTGAACACCGCCTGCCGCCATGGGCGGATGGTGATGGCGCTGCGCGTTCCCGCCACCGTCAGCGGATCTTCGTCGGTGAAGCGCTGCGCGTCGCGCGCAGTCTCAGCCTCGAAGACATAGACCGAGCCGTGGGGCGCGGTCTCCGCGTCATCAAGCACGGCGCCGCCGATAAGGATGCGGTGGGCCTGTGCGCGGAGATATTCACGATGCGCTTCCTGGGCGCGTGCCCGCGCTGCCTCGGTCCCCGGCTTGTTCTCAATGGTGGCGACGAAAAATGGCATGGGGATGCTCCTTATTTGCGCTCGTAGTGGCGTAGCTTGGCATCATCGATCGTCACGCCGAGGCCAACGCCCGACGGCACCTCCACGCAGAAGTCCCGGTAGATCAGCGGCTCCTCCAGAATGTCGTCCGCGAGCAGGAGCGGCATGAACAGTTCGGTCCCGCCGGCGAGCGGCAATGTCGAGCAGCATTGGAGATTGGCGGCGGTGCCGATCGAGCTATCCAGGGCAGTGCCCCCGAACAGATTGATGCCAGCGGCCTGCGCCATACGGGCGATCGCGAGCATCCGGCTCGGGCCGCCGGCTTTCGAGATTTTCAGCGACACATAACTGGCAGCGCGTTCCCGGATAACCGAAATCATGTCGGTCGTGCTGCAAGCACTCTCGTCGGCCATGATCGCGAGGCTGGAGCGCCGCGCGAGATCGGCAAGCCCCGGAAGATCGGCGCGGGGCAGCGGCTGTTCGAGAATATCGACGCCAGAGCCATCGAGAACAGCCAATGCGCGCGTCGAGTCCGCAAAGCTCCACGCCTCATTCAGATCGATCGAGCAGGGACAGCCAATCGCGCTGGCGGTCTCGACGGCGCGTCGCGCATCGTCGCCGGGATCGCCGCGGCCGACCTTGATCTTGAAGCGGCGATGCAGTCCGGCGTCAATTTTTGCCTGCGCTTCGGCAACATCGGCCTCAAGCTCGCCGGTCGCCAGCACCCAGAGCACCGGCAACGCGTCTGCGATCCTGCCGCCGAACAGGCCGCTCATCGGGATCGACAGGGTGCGGGCGGTCGCATCGAGAAGCGCCGTTTCGACCGCGGATTTGAGGGCGGCGTTCGCATAGGCAACCTGATCGATCTCGGCCATGATGGCGTTTGCCGAGAATATGTCGCGCCCGTCGAGCAGCGGCGCGATATGGTTGAGGAACAGGGCGCGCATCGCTTCGACGGATTCCCCGCTCCACCAGGGACCGCCCGGAACCGTCGCCTCGCCGATGCCCTGAACGCCATCGGCCGTCGTGAGCCGAACGATCAGGTAGCTCTGGTGAGTGAGCACTGCGCGGCTGAGCTTGTGGACGCGCCGCAGCGGGATGTCGACGATGAAGGTCTCGACCGACCGCACCAGCGCCGCCGGCAGGGCAGCGGCGCGCCGCTTTTGGAGCAAGGCGACTTCCGCGCTCATGCGGCAGCTCCGCGGCAGAAATGCGTCGGTTGCCAGTCGGAGAGATCCATGTCTGCGTTATCCTTAAGAGCCTTGAGAATCGGCCGGAACAGCTTCGGCGCGTCCACGCCGACAGCCCCGACCGGATGGTTCTGGGCATCGAGGCCGACCCAGCAGCCGCTGCCGGGGGCAGGCCCCGCTTTGTAGAGCGTGCTTGTGGCCCGTTCCGGAAGTCCGGCGATCTGGATGTTGTGTCCATATTGATCGGACCAAAGCCATGGCAGGTCGGCGTAGCGGACGTGATTGCCCAACGCGGCCTTCGCGGCGGCGATGGCCTGGTTCTGGGCGTTTGCCCAGCTCTCGCGTCGGGTCACTTGCCCCGCGTAGCAGCAAGGGAAGCAGGCCACGTCACCCGCAGCAAAAATCCGCGGGTCCGAAGTTCCACCGAATTCATCAACGAGGATGCCATTGCTCACGTCCAGGCCGGCCAGCTCGCCGAGCGCGACATTGGGAATTGCGCCGACGCATACGAGCACGCGGTCCGCGATCCGGGCAGTGTCGTCATCCAGTTCGAGCATGAGACCGTCAGGCTGCACCGCAAGCCGGACAACCGAGCGGCCCATGACAAAGGCGACGCCATGGCTCTCATGCAGCGCCCTCAGCCAATCGGAGACCGGCTCCGGGACCGAGCGCTGGCACAGCCGGGGCGCGGCTTCGACCACGGTGACGGCAATGCCAAGGCTGCGGACCGTGGCCGCGACTTCGAGGCCGATCCAGCCGCCGCCCACGATGAGGAGGTGCTTCGTGCCGGAGAGGCTGGAACGGAGGGCGGCGGCATCATCGATGGTGCGGAGCAGATGAATACGGTCTGATGTCTGCCCGGCCATCCAGTCGGGAACGCGGGGTCGGCTCCCCGTTGCCAGAAAGAGCCGATCATAGCGGATCTCGCGGCCGCTCGCACATCGAACCGTTTGCGCGGAGCGATCGATCTCGACGACTTCTTCGCCCAGCCAGCTCTCGACATTGGCTTCAACCAGGTTCTCGATTGACAAAAGGGCCGTCTCGGAAACTGCCTCTGCATCGCGCAGCGCATTTTTCGAAAGCGGCGGCCGCTCATAGGGAGGATGCCTTTCCTCGCCGATCAGAACGATACGGCCGGAAAAGCCCTCCGCGCCAAGCGTCTTGATGATCCATCCACCGGCCTGGCCGCCGCCGACCACGACAAAGACCTCATCCTTCATCGGCCTGACTTTCCAGCATGACCTCCAGGCGGCCGTTATTCTCGCGCACGCCATAGGTCCGCACTGGCACCGTCACCGGCGGCGATCGCGGCTCGCCCGTCTCGATGTCGAAAAGACCCTGATGCAAGGGGCACTCGATGCAGCCATCCTCGACGAACCCTTCCGAGAGCCTGGCCTGGCCGTGGGTGCACAGATCATGAAGCGCAAAGAAGCGACCTTCCTTGCAGAAGATGGCGAGCGGCGTGCCATTGGCGTTGACGCCGGCAACCTCACCTTCGTCGACGATGCCGACAGGGCCTATATCGATCCAACTCATAGTGTTTCCCAAAATCTGGAGCCTCGCCGCGCTGCCGGTTCGGTCCACGGGGTCATCGTCCGGCGCCATCACGCGTTCGGCCTCCGGCCGGCCCAGACGTCCTCGAGCAGAGCACGGATTGCGTCCGGCTCCAGCGGACGCGGATTCGCATAGGGATTCTTGAAGATCAGCTCGACCGCCCGGTCGATTCCGTCCTTTGGCATGCCAAGGTCGCGCAAGGCGGTCGGCGCGCCGAACGAGGCCGTCATGTCGAAGAGAGATTGCGCGGGTCGATCGGTGGCCAAGGCCCTGCGCAGCTTTGCCGCCGCCTCCGGCACTGCGGGCGCATTATAGGCCCAGGCATGGGGCAGGACGGCGGCGTGCGTCTCGGCGTGGGGGAGATCGAATGTTCCACCCAGCACATGGCATAGCTTGTGATGGAGCGCGACCGTCGTGCGTCCGAGGCATGTAGCGCAAAGCCAGGCGCCATAAAGCGCGTCCGATCGGGCCTCGCCATTCTGTGCATCCTTGGCGATCAGCGGCAGACTGCCGGCGAGCGCGCGGATACCCTCTTCGGCCATCAGCAGGATGATCGGGTCAGCATCGGACGCATAGAGCGCCTCGACCGCGTGGGCGATTGCATTGAGGCCGCTCACGCCCGACATCTGGGCAGGCAGGGTCAGCGTCAGTTCGACATCGTAGAGGACACTGGCCGGCTGGACGACCGGATCGCGCATCGTCGTTTTCACGCCCTCTTCGGTCTGGCCGAGGATCGGCGTCATTTCGGACCCCGCATAGGTCGTCGGAACGGCGAGATGCGGCAGGCCGGTGCGAAGGGCGAGCGCCTTGCCCAGCCCGATCGCCGAGCCTCCCCCGATCGAAACGAGGCCGTCGGCATCGGCCGCGCGCAGCATCGCGAGCGCCGTATCGGTGACGGCGACCGGCGTATGCATGGCCGCGTCGGCAAACTCGCCCGCGAAGAGATCGGCCATCGATGCTCGCGCCACCGCGATCGTCTCGCGCTGGGCGGCGGTCGAGAGGAAAAACGCCCGGTTAATGCCGAGACGGGCGACCTCGGATCGCAAATCCGACAGCGTGCCCGCCCCGAACACGACGCGCGAGGCGGGGACGTCGGAGACGAAGGGCTTCATGCGGTCGTCCGCGCCGTTACAAACAGCGCCTCCTCGCAGAGCGCGAGCGCTTTGGCGGCATTGTCGCGACGGCCTGCATCGGCTCCGTCGAGATCAGTCAGGAAGCCGTGTCCCGATCCGGTGAAGGCACGCACCTGACACGCCGGCTGACGCTGGCCGATGTCCGCCAGCCGCGTCTGGACTTCCTCAGATATCAGATCGTCTTCGGCCCCGAACAGCGTCAGATGCGGCGTCGTCACCGTGTCGAGGTAGGTGAGGGGGACATCGACCGCTTCCTGGTTGGGAAGCCCCTGCGGAAAGCCGTAGAAGCTGACCAGTGCGGCCGGCAGGTTCCTGCGCGCCAACTCATAGACGAACAGGCCGCCGATGCAGAAGCCGACGACTCCGCCGATCCCACGCCGCCGCGCATAACGCTCGAACGCATCGACGAAAGTGCGGTCCTTCAGCCGATGACGCCGTTCGAACGCCGCTTCGCGTGTATGCTCGGCGAGCTTGCCAAGATCCTCGAATGTGCGGATCAGGTCGACGACAGCGCCGCGGGCGGCAAGGTAGGCGGCAAAGCCCCGGTAGAACGAGGTGCAGCCGTAAATGTCCGGCAAGACGGCGATGCGACGGTCGGACGCATCGTCTCCGAACCGATAGCCGCTGATTTCGCCGTCCTGGAACAGCACGCCTGCATCGCCGCTCGGAAACGAGCTGCATTGCTCGATGTGACACATGATGAAAACCTCTTGGAAAGAACCGGCTTCAGGCCGCGCGCGACGCGATGACGTCAGGTGCGAGTTGGAAGTCGTTCTCGATCACCTTCTCGCCATTTTCCCGCACATCGGGCTTGATCTGGACCTGACGAACGCCATTGCAGCAATCGTCGTCAACATAGTCGCCCTGCTCGAAATAGCTCTGCGTGGTGAGCGTATGATAGCCGTCCGCGCGGACCTTGAAGTGAACGTGCGCCGGGCGCCAGCTATGTCCCCCCATCATCTCCAGTAGCGCGCCGGTCGGCCCCTGGTCGGGAATCTTGTAGGGGACGGGCACGGTCGAACGGACGAAGTATCGACCTTCGGAGTCGGTCAGAACCTTGCCGCGATAATAGTTTGCCGGGATGTCGTTGTGGATGCCGCCATAATAGCCGTCCGGCGTCGAATGCCAGATGTCGACGGTAGCGCCGGCGATGGGCCTGCCTTGGAGATCCTTAACCGTGCCGCGCACGATCATCGGGACGTTGCGATCGTCGTCATAGGTAAGAATCTCGCCGCCGTTCGAAATGAGGGGCGCGTCCGGCAGATAATAGGGGCCTTCGATAGTCCCCTCCGTGCCGCCGTAAGCGGCATTCTCGATGTCGCTGATGGTCGAGTTCAGGAAGACGTCGAGCAAAAGCGGAATCTCGCCCGCCTCGCCCGTTTTCACGGCATACATGACGCCGGCCCGATATTCGTCGAACGTCACTTCATGCTTGATAAGCGCCTGACGAATTCCGTTCACGATGTCAGACACCACGGCATCAATACGATTGTTGCTCATCTCTCCGCTCCTAACGCCTCTTTTCTTCGCGTCTGAGTCTAGCCCTCCGGCTGGCATACCGAAAAATACTATTATGATGGCCTAGCCATACGGATTTCGTATCTAGGCTAGACCGGCAGGGCCAGCAGCGTCGCCACGCGGCTCGTGTCGAAGATCGCGCGCTTGCTCGCGAACCGCCATCGACCGTCGAGGCGAACGGCGCGATCGACATAGCGGCCGGCCTGATAGATCTTCGTCTCGCCTTCGAGGCCGGTCGACATGACCAGGTAGTTCGCGGTGAACTCGACCTCATCGCCCTGATGGCGCGAAATCTTCAGTCCCGACACGAAATGGCGGTAGATCGTCGGCGGGTAGATGTTCGCGTTCCGCAAGGCTGTGACACGATCACGCAGCATGTGCTTGTTCTCGCACCGGATCAGCGGCGCCGGGAGGTCGAAATCCACATTCTCTTTGGGGATGATCTCATAGAGGCAATCGTCGGTGAAATGGTCCGGCCAAGCCTCCAGATCGTCATTGTCGATGGTCTCGACATAGGAATCGAGCAGCTCCTGGATCTCCGAGCGCAGTGCGATCGCCTGGTTCATTGGACATCCTCCACCGGGAGATCCATGATCTTGGCGTAGCCCTGCCAGAAGGCGCGGATCATGTGCTCCGATATCGTCGAGCTTTCGTTCCCTTCGGCGCCGCGCCCCATGTCGAGCACGGAAAAGGCGTTCGGCGCCGTGGCCGTGCCGCGCTGGACCAGCTCGGTCGCCTCGGTATCTTCCATGGAGATGTAGCCGGCGGGGCCGACCAGATTGGCCTGCTTGATGCGGAGCGCGCGTAGCTCCGGCGTGTCGTCCTCGTAGCCGAAGAAGTGAAATACCAGTTCGAAGTTGCTCGGCCCCTTGGGCAGGAGCTGTCTCGCGCAGAGCGTGTTGTGAATCTGCTGGAGGACAAGCTGGGGGAAGATCGCCTGGATGTGGTTGGTCGTCACCTCATCATATTCCTTGATGAGCCCGAGCACGGAATCATCCTCCAGACGGAAGCCATCGGCGAAGGTGCGGATATTCTGTGCCTTATAGGCGTCGACCGCTTCGTTTTCGTCGCCCTTGGCGGCGAAGAACACGCTGCTCAGGCCATCGGTGTCAGGCTTGAGAACCAGCTTCGCGCTGACCCGGTAGATGTTGAAGGTGGTGTGGAACAGGTGAAGGAGGCTGGCGTGATAGGCGTCCTTCACATTCTCGAAATAGAGCTTCCAGTTCGAGCTGGAATATTGCCGCGTGCAGCCGAGATAGACCACCGGTTTGTGAAAGAGGCGGTCGATATAGGGCCGCATGATCGGACCGAGAAAGTCCGGAAGCGGCACCGCCTCTTCGCTGAAAGTCGCGAAGACCAGTCCGCGATAGCTGTCAACGCGAAGCTTCTGCAACCCATGGTTGGCGGGCTTGAAGTCGGCCGGCATGCCGCAGGCGCCTTTCTGGCCACGGCGGAACGGGACGCCGATCAGATCGCCATTGGGCGCGTAGCTCCACTGATGATAGACACAATCATGCGTCTGGGCGTTGCCGCGATTGGCGCGGCACACTTCCGCGCCGCGATGGGCGCAGCGATTGACCCAGGCGGCGAGGCTGCCGTCCGCGCAGCGCGTCATGACCACCGGAGTATCGCCGACAAAGGTGCGCTTGAAATCGTGCGGGTTCGGGATTTCGGCTTCGAGTCCGAGGAAGTTCCACACAGGCCCGCGGAAGATGCGTTCCTGCTCTCGATCATAGATTTCCTGACTGCTGAACACAGTATAAGGAACGCGCGAACCATCGTCCCTTGGAAAAGTAAGTGCTTCGGCGTTCACAATCCCACTCCTGCTATGCCATGCAACGCGGCTAGCGCGAAGCTGGTCTCTTTTTCTATTCTTCGATGCAGGCCGATTTATTGAAAGACGCGAGAGATGTTGTTATCGTCGTCTTTCCCATAATGGCCTCTCCGGTGTTGCAGCTTATGCAGCGCGCTGAAGAGGTCAAATACCTTTGACAAATCGCCTCCATAGTCGAAACGTATGGCGGTGGCGTCTCGCGATACGCAGCCTCGCTCGACGTGCGTGGAGCAAATGGGTGGAGTCCCTGATTTGGAACTGCGGCATCTCAGATATTTCGTGGCGGTCGCGGAGGAGCTAAATTTCAGCCGGGCCGCGACGCGGCTGAATATCTCGCAGCCCCCCCTCAGCCAGCAGATTGCGGCGCTTGAAGCCGAATTGGGGGCGAAACTGCTTGTCCGGAACAGTCGGGGCGTGGAATTGACCGCAGCGGGCCGAACCTTCCTCAAGCGAGCGCGGGAAGTCCTTTCGCAGGCTCAGGAGGCTGTAGCCGAGACCCGGCGAGCCGATCAAGGCGCGGCAGGGACCATCTCGGTCGGTTTCATGAGTTCGATCATGCTGCTCAAGCTGCGGCCATATCTCAGGCGATTTTGTGATGAGGTTCCATCGGCCGAGTTGATCCTTTCGCGCAAGCCGTCGGATCAGCAGTATATGGGGGTGCTGCGGGGTGATTTGGACGTCGGGTTCGTCGATCTCGCCCTCGATCACGCGGGTATCAGCGATACCGATCGCCTTGATGTGCGACCGGCGCTGGATGTGCGGCTCATGCTTTGT
Source organism: Sphingobium scionense (assembly GCF_014197035.1). Taxonomy (GTDB): domain Bacteria; phylum Pseudomonadota; class Alphaproteobacteria; order Sphingomonadales; family Sphingomonadaceae; genus Sphingobium; species Sphingobium scionense. The sequence goes on from NZ_JACIEU010000032.1 coordinate 37,652, forward strand.
GTTTCGCAGGATCACCCGCTGGCCGACCGACAGAGCGTTTCGGCGCGAGATCTCGTGGGTCTGCCGTTCCTGGCGCTTTCAAAGCACGGTTACTCCGCCTCATACGAGCGGCTATGCCAGATCTGCGACGATGCTGGCTTTGAGCCTTATATCCGGCAGCAAGTGGAGAGTATGCCAGTCGCGATCACGATGGCGACCGCAGGCTATGGCGTGGCGCTCGTGCCGGACCTCCGTGGCACGCTCTCCGATGTGAGCGCCGCGCGGCTGGTTCCACTCGACGAAGACCCGCGCGTAACAGTGTTTATGATTTCACGGCGGGAAGACCGCATGCCGCTTGTCGAACGGATGCGCGACATCTGCGGCACTGAGCCGATCGCGGACTAGCCTGCTCCACCGCGTGTCGACGACCGTTCTCAGATGGGCAGGACAACCTCGCGTTTCCATAGATGGCGTGACATCAACCGAACCGTTCGGTATGGTGCCATGGCTTAACACCCGCCAAATCGGCAGAGTTGTCCAAATGATGCACCAGGAGCGACGATGGCAAGCCAGCAACACATCGACAAGAGAACGCACATCCTCAACGTCGCGGGGCGGCTGTTTCTCGAACATGGGTTCGCTGGCACATCAATGGGGGAGATCGCCAAGGCTGGGGCAGGGTCCAAGGGCACGCTCTACACCTATTTCGATAGCAAGGAGCAAATGTTCGAGGAGTTCATGCACGCGGAAATTGAAGCGCGCGTCGCTCCCGTTTTCGAACTTCCCACGCGAACCGATGATCCTACTGCCGTGCTCCGCGAACTCGGCATACGATACCTTGAACTGACCACCCATCCGACCGTCTCTGCGATCCTGCGTCTGGTTATCGCAGAGGCGAGCCGATTTCCAAAGATTGGACGATTGTTCTATGAGGGCGGCCCAAAGGCCGCGCATGATAAGTTGGTCGCATTCCTGCAACGCTGCACAGACCAGGGGCACTATGATATTGCGGACGTCTCGCTCGCCGCCTCGCAATTCGTCCGCTTATGCCAGGCGGATATCATGCTCGAATTTCTGTTTTGCGTCCGCGAAGCGCCTGATCGGGTCGAGATCGATCATCTGGTGGACTCGGCCGTCGAAACCTTCACGGCCGCCTATGGACGCCGGTCATAAGCGGGATGTCTCAACAGCGAATGGGGCGATGCAGGGCACCGCCCGTCACCGGCGCCGCAGGGTATCTCGACACATTCGCCTACTGCATGAACCAGCCGTGGCTGACGACGATGGACTGACCCGTCAGGGCGTTGGTAGGGAAGGCCGCAAGGAACACTGCGGTCCGGGCGACATCATCCACGGTGGTAAATTCGCCGTCGACCGTCTCCTTCAGCATCACCTTCTTGATAACGTCCTCCTCGCTGATTCCAAGCTCCTGCGCCTGTTCAGGGATCTGTTTCTCGACCAACGGCGTCCTGACAAAACCTGGACATATGACATTGGCGCGGACGCCGTGGGGGGCGCCTTCTTTGGCGACCACCTTCGCGAGCCCGATCAGGCCGTGCTTCGCGGTCACATAGGGAGCCTTGAGGACGGATGCCTCCTTGGAGTGCACTGACCCCATGTAGATCACACTACCGCCACCTTGGGCATACATATGCTTGAGGCAAGCGCGCGTCGTTAGAAATGCGCCGTCAAGATGAATGGCGAGGAGCCGTTTCCAGTCGGAAAATTTAAATTGGTCGAGCGGCGCGACGATCTGAATCCCCGCATTCGACACCAAAATGTCGATCCGGCCAAATCGCTGGATAACGGCTTCTATACCCGCTTCCACCTGAGCCTCGTCAGTCACGTCCATCGCCACGGCCATCGCTGTCTCGCCGCTAGGATCGAGAGCGGCTGCCGCAGCCTCAGCCTTTTCGAGTTGGAGGTCAGCGACTACAACCTTCGCTCCGTTGCGGACGAACTCATGGGCGATGTCGTTGCCGATGCCGCTCCCCGCACCTGTGATGACGGCGACCTTGCCTGTTAATGTCATGGATTTTCCTTTCTGCTTTTCGATTTCGATGGGATTTTGTGAGCGGGGTCAGCTTTGGTCTGGGCCTCCGCCTGCACGATCCCTTGGAGAATGGCGTCTGCGCCGGAATGCGATGTTCCGGGAGAGGCAACACCCGCGACCGCTTCGGCCTGTTTGATCTTTTGCAGCGCTGGGTTTGCCGCGGGCGTGGCCGACACGCCGGCCTTGCTGGCTTCGGCAAGTGTCTGCTTTACGAGCGCGTAGCCTTCATCTTGCAGGTATCGGACCGACTCATCGGAGAAGTCATAATCGCGGGACGATGCTTCGCCGGCGCGACGGGGGCGTTGAAAGCGGACGATCTCGTTGGCGAAACCATCGCCCATCAACTGGATGAACCGAGGATGGCGCATGATCTTTGCGCGCTCCACCGGATCGATGCCCGACAGGATGACATTTATCATGCTGCGGTAAGCGTCGGTCATTTCGCGCGCGCGAAGATCGCTCCTGATCCGCTCGGAATAGACCACCTCATCCCGACGGGCGAGCACCTCGATCATGTTGGTCGGAAGCGGAGCTTCCCCGGCGAACAGATCGACGATATAGACCTGCTTTCCATCCGGTCCGCAGCGATCCAGCACAAGATCCAAGGGCGAGTTGCTGACGATCCCTCCGTCCCAATAGGCCGTTCCGTCAACAACCGTCCAGGAAAAGCCAGGCGGGAGGCTCCCGCTCGCCAGAACATGGTCTGGAGTCATGTCATCGACGTAGCTGTCGAACACCTCCAGTTGCGCGGTGCTTACGTTGACCGCGCCCACCAGGAGCCTGACCGGACTGCTTTTGAGACTGGCGAAATCAACATACTTTGCGATCAGATGCCGCATGGGGGCCGTGTCATAATAGCCCGTCCAAGAGGATGTGAGATCGAACGGTGGCATCCAGCGCGGCTTGAAAAAGTTCGGCACGCCGAAGGCCAGGATCTGGGCTGCAACCGCACCCCGGCGCATCTCAGCAAGCGGCAACGGGGGCGCCACGACCGTAATATCGTCCCAGAACGATTTGAGCGCTTCCGTCGCGTGATGCGGATTGCCGGCGATGATGGCGCCGTTGAGCGCCCCGATCGACACGCCCGCGATGATATCAGGGAAGATTCGTTCTTCTTCCAGTGCGCGGACCACTCCGCATTCGAAGGCGCCAAGCGCGCCACCGCCTTGCAGCACCAGCACTTTCTGCATGGGAATTTTGTCGAGCAGATAGGCCGGGTCGCCCAGCCGCTCCTTGTATTGATCGAGATTGACTCTGTAGCGGATCAATCCTTCGGCAACGCGAATCTCACCCGTAGGTCGCCCCATCATGAACGCGGCCCGAGGAACCTGATCGCGCATATAGAAAAGAGCGTAGCTCTGGTCCTTGAGATCTCCGCGGCTTATCCATTCGTCGGCGTGCTCCGGCACCCCGAGCATATCGAATCCGAGTTCGCCTATTTCGCAATAAAAATAGGACACCTCATCATATATAAGCCGCTGCCCGAGCATGTTGCGGGCGGCAAGCCGCCCCTGGCGGACCGCATTGTCCCAATGCTCGATGTGGCGGCGGCACCGAAAAACAGGGTCATAGAAACGGGTAACGTCTCCCGCTGCGAAAACATCTTCGACATTCGTTCGCAGCCGGTCGTCGACAGAAACGAAACCATTTTCGAGTTGAATTCCGCTTCCTTCGAGAAAATGCGTCGCCGGCTCGACCCCCATGCTGACAATGACCATGTCGCACGCGATATCGCGGCCGTCCCGCGTCCGTATCCCCGTCACTCGGCTATCGCCGACGACCTCGCTGATCGTATCGCCCAGCAAGATCGTTGCACCCTTGCCCTCGGCGTAGTCCTGAAAGAAGGCTGAAATCGCCTGCGATTCCAAATGTGTCAGCACACGGTCGCCAATGTCGATCATGGTCACTTGCAGGCCCATCTCGATCAGCGAAAGTGCGATCTCCATACCCAGGAAGCTGGCACCAAGGATTACGGCATTGCGTCCCGGCTGGGCCGAATCCCGCACGGCATCGCAGTCCGACTTGCGGCGGAGATAAAAGACTCCGTCTTTGGTGGAACCGGGCACTTCCAAGCATCGAGGCAGGGTGCCGGTTGCGATCAGGAGCTTGCCATAAGCGAAAGTTCGGCCGTCGCTGGCCGAGACCGTTCGGGACGCCGGGTCGATGCCGGTGACGTCGATGCCCAGAATGAGACTGATATTCTGCTGGCGGTAATAATCGACCGGATGAACGAGAATATCGACTTCGGTCGACGTGCCGAGAAGATACTGCTTCGAGAGCCGCGGGCGGTGGTAGGGAGGAAAATCCTCTGCCGTCAGGACACAGATCGATCCGGCCGCGCCCTCGCGCCTTAGTGTCTCGGCCGCCGTCGCGCTCGCCAGGCCCCCGCCTAGCAACAGATAGTCGAACGTCTCACTGCTCATGGCCCACCTTGTCGTTAGAGAGGCGGCGCTGTGCGATGGTGCTGCGGCGACAGATCGCTTGTTCATGGCGTGTCATCCGGGGCGTTCCTGCCCCAGATAGTCGTGCACGACCTCGCCTAACCCCAGCGTCAGGTCGGCAATATAGTGCGTCGCGCCTAGAACTTCGCGCACGGGCAACCGAGCGACATCGGCAAGAGCATGGGGATATAAATCGAGCGCGGCAGGTCCGCTCCACGCTCCTTTCAGCTCGACGTCCTCGAGATAATAGCGAACCAGCTCGCAAATTCGCGGGGAACAATCGACATGCGGAATCACCTTCAACATGAAGTTCGGCTGCCGCAGGGCCGTAAGCATCGGCTCATGTTCGAGAATGACGTGCTTATAGCCCATCGTTCCGAGCGCACAGAGCGAGCTTCCATAATGGAGCTTGCCAACGATGACGTCCGATTCATGTGCGATCGAGGGGGTAGCGAGCTTCTTTGGAAAGCCCCAGATTTCGCGGCCGCCTGCTATCGGGGCCTCATCATTGAGATACATGGAATGGACATAGCCGCCCGCTTCGCCATTGAAGCGGACGGGAATGACCTGCCCGGTTTCCGTATAGTCACCAAAGCCGGTGGAGTCGGGCATCCGAATAAATTCGTAATTTACGATCGGCTCGTCGATTTCAAGCGGCGCCGGAACCACTTCGCGCAAAGCATCGGGATCGGTGCGGTATTTGATGACGATATATTCGCGATTGTAGAATCGATAGGGTGGGCGGGGAAATGCCGGATTGCATAGCGGCATCGCGAATGCGCGCGCCCGCACGTCATCGATATTCATAGGCAGTGTTCCTGTCCGATTGGCCATTGGCTGGATTGCGTCGCCCCTGCCGCGCTGTGCTTACTCCGTCCGCGTGAAGAGAGTCAACCGAACCGTTCGGTTGACTCTCTATCTATGAGGCGGTATCCGAGCGAGGAAAGCAACATCAAAAACTGGATCGAATCATGCCTGCGAACGACAGTTCTTCCGACAGCAAGGCAACCGTGCCAACCTCGGCCGATGCCGGTTTCGAGCAAGTGCAGCAGCTTCTCGATATGGCGAACAGATCGAGGCAGGCGTCGTTGAACGCCTTGCGGACGTCGAGCGCGCGAACGAGCAAACTTGCAGTTGAGGCAACCACCAAAACGATCGCCTATTCTCAAACGGCGGCAACGGCATCGGCGGAACATCTCTCCCGGCTGACGCAGATTCGGGATTTCAAGGAAGCGGCTGAGCTTCAGGCGGAGTTCGTCCAATCGCGACTGAGCGCCTTCCGGGACTATCTTCGGGATCTCGGAAAGACGGTTGAAACGACGTTGACGGATCTGACGTCGGACTAACGGAACTATTGGACTGGAGCCTTCGGGACGCGCCTGGCTTCATGATCTGAGAGATAAGGAGAGGGGCCTAGAAGGGCCTGACCAAGTATATGTGCGTCGCGCAGGCACAAAGCTCCGCCGCAGGCCATCGGGATTTCGTTCTCGAAGCCGGCAGATGCTGGTGTGCTGCGCGGCGCGAAAAACTGGCGGTTCAGCCTCGACTCGTTCAGACGTTCGCGCCATTCGCTTGCGAGATTCTCGCGCCCGTGTTCGACGCGCTGTTTTTGAACTTTGAGGCCTGCCTTGGACGACCGATGATTACCGGCTCTCAGCAGGAGATCACCCAGGATGAAAGGGACCTAGTCGCCCTTCTGGAAAAGCCGATGTCACCGATCACCCGATTTCCTGAGTCATCGCTCCGGATAGTTTTGAGCGTGGCGCTGTTTTCGACGTGCCTCATGGTTGACTTGGCCCTCCCACCGGACCGTCGCGATCGGGGCCGCGATTGAGGTTGATGGTTTGTAGCCGTATCGTATCGGCCATGCCGAAGCGCGCGTTCTCCTCGCCTTGTAGTGACCGTGTTCTGGACGCGGCCATCGACCAGTTTGGCCAACATGGCATCGATGGCACCAGCACGCGGGCGATCGCCGCGGCGGCCGGCACCGCAATGTCGTCCATCACCTATCATTACAGCGGGAAGGAAGGTATTTACCTTGCTGCCGCCCAGCACATCGCCAACCGCTGCCAAGAAGCGCTTGCTCCGAGCCTAGAGCGGGCAAGAGCGGACATCTGGCTCGGCGAGGCGACCGCCTTCGAGAAGATTGACGGACTTGTCGTCGATCTCCTTCATCTAATGTTGGCAGGTCAGAGCAAGCCGTGGGAAAGGTTCGTGCTGCGTGAACAACTGGAGCCGACGCCAGCATTCAATTCGTTATATGAGACCATATTGGAACGCGTGACCGTCAGACTCAGCGAGCTGATAGCCCAGCTCGGGGGAGAACGATGGAGCAGCACCGAAGTTCGCCTTAAAACCTTCGCTATCCTTAGCCATGTTCGTATGTTTTGCGCGGCGCCGGAGTTGATGCGGCGGACCACCGGACTCGATCTGGCCAAACCCAGCGATGTGGATCGGATCGAGCGCTTCGTGCGCGGCGTTTGCAGAGCAACGCTGGATGTCGCTCCTTCAGATGGCTGATAACCTGTCCCTGTTAGGCGTTGCGGCGTCCGAAGCCTCGTTCTCGCCGGCAGCCAGCGACCTGAAGGCGTCGATGAGATGTATGAGGGCGGTGGTGATGTGAATCCGGTCTGCTTCGCAGAAGGGGCCGAGTTGTCGCTGCCAGCGCCGTTCGATGCGAAGCCGGAGCTGCCTGACCATTCGTTCTCCCTCCGGTTGCAGCGCAACCGCTACCAGCCTGCGGTCCTTGCGCGATCGGTTTCGACGCACGAGACCTTTCTGCTCAAGATGATCGATAAGCCGGGTGGATGCACCATCGGTAATGCCAAGCTCCCGATACACGTCTCCGATGAAACATATGCGGCCGTCCGCGATATATTTGAGCGTCAACCAATGTGAGAGGCGAAGCCCGCTGTCGCGGATCTGTCGCTCGATCCAATCCTCCATTTCTCGAAACGCAGCGCGCAGCAGCTCGCCGAACCTCTCCGGAGGGACCATTTCGGTCATTGCCGCTGGCTCGATCAAGGGCAACGCATACCGATATGGGAAACTTCAGGTCGCTCGCCACGGGGAGGAACAGGGGGCGTGGCGAGCGACCCGTTCCATCCCGGGGGGGCGTGCGGGACGGAAAGCGGTTGAATCTCATTGCGACGCGAAATGGCCGCGTGTCGGCAGCGCGGGAACCACGGCAGCAGCCGGCAATGTGGACGACGGCATTCGTTCGCGTGCAGCACCATGACCATCTTGCAGTCTCAAAACCTCAGCGAGTCTATATCAACCGAACCGTTCGGTCAACAAGAGTGCTGTTGCCAATTATGTCCGATAATTATGATTCTCGGACATAAGATTGACGGTCTGGCGGGGGGGTTTTAGGGTGTCCAGCGATGGCATCCGACGATCCTAGCGACACCGGCAACCTGCCCGTGACCGTGCCGCAACCGGCGCTGCCCGACATCCTGCGCGCTGAGGTCGATCGCGCGGCCGACTATGCGAAGGCGTCGCGGTCAGCGGCGACGCAACGTGCCTATGCCTCCGATTGGGATATCTTCACCGCTTGGTGTGACGTTCGCGGGATGGAAAGCCTGCCAGCGACGCCCGCCGCGGTCGCGACATTTCTGGCGAGCGAGGCCGACAGCGGCCTGAAAGTGCCGACGATTGGCCGCCGGCTCGCCGCTATCGGCTACCACCATAGGCAAGCTGGCTTCGACCCCCCACAAGAAATGGCGGGCGCGTCCGCGATCAAGGAAGTGCTTGCCGGCATTCGCCGCGAGGTCGGCACACGGCCTGAACGCAAGGCCCCCGCCGATGCCGACGCGCTGCGCGACATGATCCGCACCATCGAGGGCGACGATCTGCGCGCGGTCCGCGATCGCGCGATGCTGGCGATTGGCATGGCAGCGGCGCTGCGGCGTTCCGAGCTGGCCGGCTTGCTTATTGATGATGTCGAACTACCACCCGAAGGACTGCGCCTCCTGATCGGTCGATCCAAGACGGATCAGTCTGGCGAAGGCGCCGTCATCGCCATCCCCGAAGGCAGGCGCATCCGACCCAAGGCGCTGTTGCTCGCTTGGATCGACGCAGCGATGGAAGCAGCACGGAACTTGAATAATCCTCTCATCACCTTCGAATCCGGGCCTCTGTTCCGGCGCCTGACGCGCGGTGGCGAGCTGACGGCCGATCCCGTGTCGGACCGCGCCGTTGCTCGTCTCGTTCAGCGCTGTGCAGCGGCGGCCGGCTTCGATCCGACCGACTATGCGGGACATTCGCTGCGATCGGGTTTTCTCACGGAAGCTGCGCGGCAAGGCGCGAGCATCTTCAAGATGCGCGATGTGAGCCGCCACAAATCCGTTCAGGTGCTTGCCGACTACGTGCGCGATTTCGAGATGTTCCGCGACCACGCTGGCGAAAAGTTCCTCTGATCTTCAGCCGCCCTCATCCGGAGCGCTGCCCTCCCCTTTAATGACCGGAGGAAAGCACAGGCCCAAGTCATCGAACGCGCGGGCAGCTTTCACCAGCGCGTCACGCATCGCCATATCGCCTTGCAGTGTCGAGGAGTCCGCACTTCCTCGCACGCGGGCAAGTTGGCGCAGCAGCGCGAGTTCATCACTCGAAACGTGCGATGCGTAGATCGGGAGCAGTTCGCAGCCCATCGCGAGTGCCGCGCCGACCAATCGCGCCAGCGCGACGTGCGTGGTGCGCGTCCCGCCGAGCGACTCGATCGTTTCCAGCGCCCGCGCTCGATCGCCGGCGTTGCCCGCCAGGTTTCGCAAAATGAGAATGGCGCGTTGCTCGATCTGCGGGTGCTGGTGCAGCAACGTCAGAATCCCGCTCATCAACGATAGTCCGTCACGCCAATGTCGGACTAAGAGGTGACGCACCTACCCATGGTTGGGGAGGCTCGACCATCTTCATTACCGTATCCACCAGAAGAACGTGCTGAAAATCGCGCAAAGTGCCGCAACCAAGACGCAAAGCTGGATCGTCGCCCCTACGCTGTTGGTCACAGACAGGGTCTCAAATATATTCTGAAACCCTTGATGTTTGGGAGAACGCATAACCTGATACCCCATATCTCACTTCAGCGCCAATATTGCCCAGAATCCCAAGGTCATGACGAACGAGAACAGGAAGGTGCTCCAAGCGCCCAGGCGCGCGGTCCTGAGTTCATAACCGGCTCCGATATCCATTACTAAATGGCGCACTCCCGAAGCGAGATGCTGGAACACGCACCAGCTCAATCCGAACAGGATATAGGTGCCGACCCAACTCGCGGCGAAGTGGGCAAAGCGCTCATATGCCTTCGGGCCGTCAGCGATCGCCCAGAGCCACCAGAGCAATATCGGCATGCCTACCAGCGAAATCGCAATAGCCGAGAAGCGATGCATGATCGAAGTCATCATCGCGATGGGGGGCCGGTAAATTGTTGCGTGCGGTGATTGCGGTCGCTGTGCCATCTACCGATTCATCCCTTATGATATGCATGTTGGGTCAGAAACGGGCGCGTAGTGTGCGAATCGTCGTGGTAAGACGTGGCCACTATCGCCGCCTGTGCTGGGCCGCGGGCGATCTCCCGAACGGCGCGGGACTCTCGTATTCGATCCCCCGCAGGAAGATTTCGACGGCTTGGTGAACGACGTGTTCGATTTCTTCCCGCGCAGGGGCGGGCCGGAGTTCCAGAGCCACCTCCAGATGGATGTTGGCGCGCACCATGCCCACGAACTGCTGGGCGGCGATCGCGCAGTCGTCGACGACAATCTCCTCCCGCATAGCTGCGTTCCGAAGCACGTCGGCGAGGCCATCGGTCACAGCGCGAGGCCCATCTTCAAAGAATTGCCTGATCGAGCCTTGCGACATTTCAGAATCGCCAACTACCGCCCGAAAAATCGGTAAGAGCGTCGGCGAGGTGATCGCCGCAAGCAACCGCCGTCCGAAATCGGTGAGGATGGTGCGAAGGTCGGGACCATCACCCTCATTTCCCAGAAAAATGGTCCAATGAGCGCTTAAATCTGCGTTCAGGGGGCGCACCGGCGCAACATGATCGCCGCTGGGTTGCTCACCTCCATGGGGCGACTGGTCGTCATCTTGGCTTGCCGCTTCCTCTCCCATGTCTCCATGGGAGGCGACTTGCTTCGAAAGCAGCTTCAGTAAAGCGCGGTGCCGCCACATCGACAGCGCGGAGAAGACGCCCTGCGGTTCGTGAAACGCGGAGGCCCTGTCCGCTATCTCATTAATCTGTTCGGTGTCGAAACCCGCCCTCCGAATCCGAACCCGCTCGTCGGCATCACTCGCAAGCCCGACGCGGGCCAGGATCGCGAAACGCCGGAGCGCTTCAAGCCGCGGGTTCGCGAGACGGTTGGGCAACCGCGTTCCTGTTACGACGCGATACCATCTGCGAACTTTCGAAGGCTCGAAAAGGCTCGACGGACCGTCCGCTTCGGCCAAGGCGAGCACAGCCGTTTCAAGCCGGGACAAGCGACTTTCTGGCGGCGGCACGCCATTCTGGTCAATCCGCCCTCCCCTTTCCTGCGGATACGAAGTCGGATGATTGTCATTTGCCGCCACCGCGCGCGACCTTGGAAAGTGTGCTAGTGGATTGATCGGAACGAATGAGTCCGCTTGAGGGATTCCCATTCTTTCGGTGCCGTGCGACGATGCGGCATGCGAACGGGTATCGAGATCG
>NZ_JACIEU010000033.1 GCF_014197035.1 Sphingobium scionense
AGGAAACCACCACTTTCTACCATTCCGGAAGGGCGCGGGGCCTCGAGGCGTGCTGCCTTATGTAGGTTTTCTGTTCCGTTGCTACTCAACCCCCGACCCCCTCCCTCGCTGCAGCCATTGAAACGGGCAATACATCCTCGGCGATAGGAACACTTCGTCGCAGCCTCGCCATTGAAACCGGATGCGCTCTTGTCATTCTAGCCCTCGTTGCATGGTTAGGACTGCTGGCCCCACCTGCATCGGGGATGTAATCCGCCTTCATGGAAGCGCGCGCGAAATAGCTTTGATCGCTTTAAGGCCCGAGCCAAACCGGGAAATCGCGTCCTTGTTCCGTTCTAGCTCACCATAAGGGAGATAGGCGATCTCCAGGTCCGCGATCCGGCTGAACGCCGGCCTTGCGATTTGCGCGCGCACTTCGCTTTCGCGAGCATCTGGAGCGACAAGGAACAATCCGGCTGTGGCATGCAGGTCGCTGCCGCTCAGGGCAAGATCGAGCATCCGGACGATCCCCGAATAGATGGAAGTCGAATGTTCGACTTCGAAGGCTGCCGCGACCCGGTCACCACCCCGCTCCAGCCACAAAACATCAATGAGGCGGATAGCATCCGCTCCGGTCGACGTCGAAATTGAAGCCGGCAAGCTCTCGAGGCACCCCTCCCCCAAACGCACACCGTCATGCAGTCGCCCCCGATCATTGGATGCGATCCAGACGTCATACCCCAGGGCCAGACCGATATCGCGCAGCCATGCCTGGATTTCCGAATGGGTTCGATCACTCTCGCCCTGCTTCTGCAGCGCTTTGTTGAGCGTTTGTGCTTCCGCCCGAGCTTGTTCGAGGCGTGCGGTCCAGGATCCCAGGGTCTGGTCTTCCTCGTCGCGGGGCGGCGCCGGATAACGGCCAGAGCCGATATCGAACAGGAGGCCGCCAATAGCGCCCAGATCGTTTGACAGAAGATCGCGAAACCGCTCGTTCAGGTCGAGCACACCCGAGCGCATGGCGAGAAAATGGTGCCAGCTTCCGAGCTTCACCTTGCCGCCGGTCAGCTTGTTATAGCCGTTGACGATCGCGGTGTTGAACGGCGGCACGAGGGTCGGATGCAGGAAATAGAGGAGATTGGCGACCGCAGGCCCCAGCCCCTTGATGTTCAGGCGATCAATCGTGTGGATACCTGCGATAATCTCTTCCGCGGTGTCGCAACAGGCGCAGTGATCGAGCAATCGGCCAAAGGCGCGCTGGTTCGCCGGGTTTTCATAGATGTCGGGGATCCGCAATTTGGGCTTCCAGAGAAACGCATGGTCCGCGCCTTTGAAGATCTGCCTCTGTTCTGCGACTGAATGAACGACCGTTTCCAGCGAAGATCCGCGATAGGCGACGCCGAACCTTCCGGCTTCGATTTCAGCGACCACCTGGGCGAGACCACGCCGTATCGAACGAAAATTCTTGATGCGCTCGTCCCATAGAAACCAGCTCTGATACGTCGCGTTCGGATCTTCCCTCCATCGTTGGATCAGTTGCCGCGCCAGCAATTCAAATTCCGCCAAACCCCGTTCCCCCATTCGCGTCGATCTTCTCCAACGCTAACACTCCGCCCCGTATACGAACAGTTTTTGCGCGGCCGCCCAGGACGAAAAGCGACCCGCGTCATCTGATATCGTCCGGAATATGCGTCAGCAGGTCACGGGTGTAGCCGATCAGGAGATCGCCAACGGTTGCCCCGTAAAGCGCGAGGAACAAAATGAACGCCAGGAGCTTGGGGACGAAGCTCACAGTCTGTTCGTTGATCGAAGTCGCAGCCTGGATCATGGAGATAATGAGCCCGACCACCAGCATGATTATCAGCGGGGGTCCAGCGACAACCATTATCACCCAAAGCGCCTGGCCCATCGAAACCGAAAAAGGGCTGTAGGTCTCCATCTCTCCCCCGACGATGATGGTTTCGTCGCCCCCTGACGTTGCGGCCTGTGGTTGTTGCGGGGCGAGCGACATGGAGCGCGATCGGTTTATTCCAATCCGTCTTCCCCACATCCGCTCGCCCCCGCGCCACGCTGCGACCCGTGGGCACCTCGGCTGTCCATCCTGCTAGGCGATGGGCTTCATCTGATTTTACGCAGCGACGGGGTTTACCCCTCACGACCCGACCTTTTTTTCGAAGAACGCGCACTCGTTTGAGGGAAGAAGCCTCATTCCGCGTAATACCAGTGAAGACCGAGCTCAGTGAAAGGCACGCATGTACGACTGCGTCATCATCGGCGGCGGCCCCGCAGGGCTGACAGCAGCCACCTATCTAGCCCGGTTTCTGCGTTCTACGCTGGTCATCGATGCTGGCGATGGCCGCGCGACCCGCATCCCGACGACACATAACCTCCTCGGTTTTCCAGACGGTATCTCTGGCGAAAATCTGCTTGTCCGTATGCATCGACATGCCGCCCAGTACGGTGCCGAATTGGTCCCTGGGCTCGTCGATCGCATCGACCGGGTCAGGACAGGTTTCGTCGTCGATACAGATGCCAAGACTTTCAGTGCCCGGTCAATATTGCTTGCCCAAGGCGTCACAAATCATCGACCCCGAATGAGGCAGGAAACGCATGATCGAGGCGTCGCCCAGGGATTGATACGTTATTGCCCGATCTGCGACGGCTATGAGGTCCGCGGCAAGCGAGTGGCCGTGCTGGGCTGCTCCGACCATGGCGCGGCCGAGGCTTTGTTCGTTCGCCACTATAGCGACACCGTGACCTTGCTCGCGCAAGACAGTTCGCAATTGTCGGTAGCCGAGACGGCAGATCTGGCTCGAGGCGGTATTGCCGTCGAACGCGCGCCGGTTCGAGATTTGTCGATCGATGGAGAATTCCTGCACGCCCATTTGGCCGATGGCCAATTGCTCCAATTCGACACCCTTTATGTTGCCCTCGGAACCGCCCCTCGCTCGGAATTGGCGCGAATGGCTGGCGCTGGCCTGAGCCGGGGAGGTGGCATCGTCGTCGATGCGCACCAGCAAACGACAGTCGGCGGCCTGTTCGCGGCCGGCGACATGGTTGAAGGACTGGATCAAATTGCCGTTGCGGCAGGTCAGGCGGCTAAGGCCGCGACGGCCATCCACAATCTGTTGTCCGGCTGACGCGGCAGCGCAGAGTCAGCCACGCGAAAATATATTTTCGTCGGGCTTGACCCTGACACGATGTCAGGCCCCAGATTGCTTTTCGTCGATAAGGAGACGAGCCTGTGACTGACCCTGTTCCTGCAAGCAATTCGGGTGCGCACAGCTGCTGCGCGGCCAAGCACGGCGGCGGCACGGACGCGAAGACGGCCAAGGATCCGGTTTGCGGGATGATGGTCGATCCGGCCGCAACGCCTCATCATGCCTCGCATCATGGCGAGCAATATCATTTCTGCAGCGCCGGATGCCGCACGAAGTTTGTCGCCGAGCCGGTGCGCTACTTGTCCGCGGGTGACAAAGAGGCGATGGTCGCTCAACCAGGCGCGATCTGGACCTGCCCCATGCACCCGGAGGTCCGTCAAGACCATCCCGGGCCATGCCCGATCTGTGGCATGGCGCTCGAGCCGGAACTTGTGACGGCAGACACCGGACCAAGCGGCGAACTCCTGGATATGTCGCGGCGTTTCTGGATCGCGGTGCTGCTCACCATCCCGGTCTTTGTCCTGGAAATGGGCAGCCACCTGTTCCCAGCACTGCACAATCTTGTACCGGCCCGCATGTCCGGATGGTTGCAGCTTGCACTGGCAACCCCGGTCGTACTCTGGGCGGGCTGGCCATTTTTCGAACGGGGATGGGTGTCCATCCGGACGCGCAACCTCAACATGTTCACGCTGATCGCGATGGGGACGGGCGTGGCCTGGGCCTATAGCGTGGTCGCGACCATCGCCCCGAGGGTGTTCCCCGCAGCGTTTCGAATGATGGACGGCACAGTCGCTATCTATTTCGAGGCCGCCGCCGTCATCACCGTGCTGGTGCTGCTTGGACAGGTGCTCGAACTGCGCGCCCGCGAGCGGACCTCAGGCGCCATCAAGGCGCTGCTCAACCTCGCCCCCAAGACCGCGCGCCGCATTGGCGCCGACGGGAATGACGAGGAGGTATCGCTCGACCAGGTAGCCGTCGGCGATCTCCTCCGTGTCAGGCCGGGCGAAAAAGTACCGGTCGATGGCAAGGTCGAAGACGGCCGATCCTCGCTCGACGAGTCGATGGTGACGGGTGAGTCGATGCCCGTCACGAAGGCGCTCGGCGACACTGTCATCGGCGGAACGATCAATCAGAGCGGTGCCCTCGTCATGCGCGCCGAGAAGGTGGGCCGCGACACGATGCTGGCGCGCATTGTCCAGATGGTCGCTGACGCGCAGCGTTCGCGAGCACCTATCCAACGCCTGGCCGACCAGGTCGCGGGATGGTTCGTGCCCGCCGTCCTGTTGATCGCGCTCATTGCCTTTGGTGTATGGGGTATCTGGGGGCCAGAACCCCGTCTGGCCCATGGCCTGATCGCCGCCGTCGCCGTGCTTATCATCGCGTGCCCCTGCGCCTTGGGGCTTGCGACGCCAATGTCGATCATGGTCGGCATCGGCCGGGGCGCGGGGCTCGGCGTGCTCATCAAGAATGCCGAAGCGCTGGAGCGGATGGAGAAGATCGACACGCTCGTCGTCGACAAGACAGGTACGCTGACCGAGGGGCGACCATCGGTCACCCGCATCATTCCGGCGACAGGCTATGAAGAGACCGAACTGCTGCGGCTCGCCGCCGGCGTGGAGCGGGCGTCCGAACATCCGCTGGCGCTCGCCGTGATCGCCGCCGCCAAGGACAGGGGAATCGTGCTTCCCGAGGTCGCGGACTTTGATTCACCGACCGGCAAGGGCGCGATCGGCACGGTGGATGGCAAGCGCATCACCCTGGGCAACGCCCGTTTCCTGTCAGAAAACGGGATCGACGTCAGCGCACTCGAGCCCCAGGCGGACGAACTGCGCCAGGATGGCGCGACCGCCATCTTCATCGGCATCGACAAGCAGGCGGCCGGCATTCTGGCCATCGCCGATGCAATCAAGGCGACGACGGCCGAGGCCATCGCGGCGCTTCGCAAGGAGGGCATACGGGTCGTGATGCTGACCGGCGACAATCGCACCACGGCCGAAGCGGTCGGGCGAAAGCTCGGGATCGACGACGTCGAAGCCGAAGTGCTACCGGATCGGAAAAGCGCGGTGGTCGCGCGATTGAAGAGTGAAGGGCGCATCGTCGCCATGGCTGGCGACGGGGTCAACGACGCGCCCGCGCTCGCCGCCGCCGATGTCGGCATCGCGATGGGTTCGGGCACCGATGTCGCGATCGAAAGCGCTGGCGTGACCCTGCTGAAGGGCGACCTTAACGGCATCGTGCGTGCGCGCCGGCTTAGCGAGGCGACGATGTCCAACATCCGCCAGAACCTGTTCTTCGCCTTCATCTACAACGCCGCCGGGATCCCGATCGCGGCAGGGCTGCTCTATCCGATCTTCGGCATCCTGCTTTCGCCGATCATCGCTGCAGCAGCGATGGCA
This sequence comes from Sphingobium scionense, assembly GCF_014197035.1. Lineage (GTDB taxonomy): Bacteria > Pseudomonadota > Alphaproteobacteria > Sphingomonadales > Sphingomonadaceae > Sphingobium > Sphingobium scionense. The sequence continues at coordinate 5,534 of NZ_JACIEU010000033.1, forward strand.
TTGTCCTCAGTCAGCGTGGTCACCAACGCGCTGCGCCTTAATCGGGCGGCGCTATGAACATAGGCGGTGCGTCGGGCGCGAGCGGGGTCTCACAGCGGATGATCCGCCACTACGAAAAGATCGGCCTGGTCCCATCGGCTGTGCGGCGGGATAGTGGCTATCGCGATTACAGCGACGCCGACGTCCATCGCCTGCGCTTCATAGCCAATGCCCACGATCTCGGCTTTCCGATCGAAGAAATCCAAAAGCTGCTTGATCTATGGTCCGATCGTGCACGCGCCAGTTCAGAGGTCAAGGCGCTGGCAGAGGCCCGAGCGGCCGACCTTGGCCGCAAGGCGGATGCGCTAAATGCGATGCGAGAAGCGCTGATGGGGTTGGCGAAGACCTGTGACGGCAACAACCGACCGGAATGTCCGATCCTGACGCACCTGGCATCTTGAACATGTTCAACGACACGCCTGCACTCTCAGTTTTGCAATTCGCGTCCCGTCAGCTTCACGAGCCGGCGCGGACGGTCGGCGGCGATGAACATGGCGTTCGACGGCAAGCCTTCACTGCTCGATGGCATTGCCGTCGCGGCAAGGTCGCGTTCGACGTGACGGCCACCCGGATACTATAGACAGTCGCTGAGCTCTTCGGGAGGAGCCATGAAAGAGCCTCCCGAAGAGCTCCGACAAGTTTGGAACAGGCAATGTTCGCCAATCCATGATCGACGGCGAGGGGAAGTTAGCGCCTCGCCGTCACTTCACGCTATCAGCAGACATCGCTCCCATCGACCCAAACGCGGACCGGTCCCTGCAACGGCGCACGCGGACCATATTGCGGCCGCTGCCGCCACACATAACGGCCGGTTTTGCCGGTATAGGCCGGATCGCATTCCGGTCCACCTTTGCCTGTCCACTGCTCGCGTTGGTCGGCGACCTTCCTGCAGACCCGTGCACTTAGCGGTGCACGCAGACCAGGAGCCTGGGGTTGCCACTCACACTTGATGGTAGCCGGTTTCTCGACATCTGCCTGTGCCAATGCCGGAACTGGGGCGGCGGCGAGCATCGTGAATGCGGCCACCGTAGCGCTGAATATCAAGGTCTTCATGATTCCTCTCCTTGGACTGAAAGTGCTCTGGGCAAACGGCCCCGGAGGGGCGGGCAGCGCACGGCGCCGTCCAGCGCTTGGGAGGGTTCGCCTGGCGAGTTGTCAGGCCAAGGTGTTGGGTGGATGCTGTTCGGGCTGGGACGATCGTCCGTGTAGCGCCGGATAAGACGGTGAGATGAGAAGCGGATTCGTGCTCACCATTTCCGCCGCGAGGGGCGACCGGCTATTGAGAGCAAATAGGGGAAGACAACCCATGCCGGCCACGCAAGCGAGCGTCATCCGCTGACAGGGCAGCGATTTCTCGCCTTTGTCTTGCATCATCCCGGCACAGTCGATGGGCATCACCGCTGGCGCCGTTGCGCTGAATGCAGTTGCCACAATTGGGCTTGCGGCAACTGTGACTATCTGTCCGAACAGGCCGAGTAGGACGCCTAAGATCAGCGCTATTTTATGCGCTCGTCTCATCAGCACATTTTCTGACTGTTGCTGAACCGAGTCAAGGTTCTGCGCCCGGAAACCGACTATTCCGAAGCCCGTGGCGCCATCATGGCCCCCCATCACCGAGGCCAGCACCGAACAGCTGTCAACGTCTCCCCCCCGCCCAGCCCTGCGGTCTGATCAATGCCTCTTGACCCTCTAGTTGCTACAGGGTGCAAGTTGCGAATAATTCTTAGCAGAGACTCGCACATGTACCTCCGTTTGCCTGCCGCCCCTTCCACCGCTTTTGCCTTCAAATGGTGCTCGACAGCGAATCTTGTTGTCTTGGCATTCGCCCTGATCGTGATCGTGCTTCCAGGGCGAGCCTTGGCGAGCGATGCGGACGTGCAGACCAGCTGGCGGTTGCTCGATTATATCGGGGTGGACTACGCGGGAGCTGTCTCGAACGGGAAAGTGATAAGTTCGGCCGAGTATGCCGAGATGTCCGAATTTGCCGGGCAGGTCGAAACTCGGGTCCGGGCACTGGCTCCAACATCGGCCAAGGCGGATCTGCTTCGCCGGTCGGGGACGCTGCGCAATGCGATCGCCGCCAAGGCGCCGCCGGCGATGGTGGCGGAACAATCCCGAGCGCTCGCTGCAGCGCTGCTTGCGGCGTATCCAGTACCGCTCGCGCCCAGTTCGCCGCCGGATTTGACGCGAGCCGCCGCGCTCTACGCGCAGAATTGCGCCGCCTGCCATGGCGCAAGCGGCGATGGCCACGGCCCGGACGCAGCCAAGCTCGATCCGCCGCCGATCGCGTTCACCGACAAGGCGCGCGCCGATCAGCGCAGCCTGTTCGGCCTCTACCAGGTCATCAGCCAGGGCCTGGACGGCACCGCGATGCAGAGTTTCGCGGCGCTGCCCGAAGCCGATCGCTGGGCGCTGGCCTTTCACGCCGGTCAATTCGCCTATCCCGAGACCGCCGCGCGTGACGGCGAGCGGTTGTGGCGCGGCGATGCCGCGCTCCGCGCCAAATATCCCAATCTCGCGGCGCTGGTCGGCGTCACCCCGGCCGCGCTGGCGGCCGATATCGGCCCGGAAAAAGCGGCCGCGCTTACCGCCTTTCTGCGCCGCCATCCCGCCGCGGTGACCGTGCGCGTCGATGGCTCGCTTGCCTTGACGCGCGAACGGCTCGACCAGAGTATGGCAGCCTATCGCGCCGGCGACCGCAAGGCCGCAGCAGATCTCGCGCTTTCCGCCTATCTCGATGGCTTCGAGCCGGTCGAGCCGGTGCTTGCCGCGCGCGATGCGGCCCTGATGGCGCGGATCGAGGGGGCGATGGCGAAGCTTCGCGCGGCGATCGGACAAGGGCGTCCGGCAAGCGAAGTCGAAGCGGCGAACCGCTCGCTGGCCAGCCTGTTCGCCGAGGCTGAAGCCGCCCTGGCGCCCGAGCGGGCGAGCAGTGCGTCGAGCTTTCTTGGCGCGTTCGGCGTGCTGCTGCGCGAAGGGCTCGAGGCGCTGCTAATCGTCGTCGCGATGATCGCGTTCCTCAAGAAGACCGAGCGCCCCGAAGTGCTGGGTTTCGTCCATGGCGGCTGGATCGCCGCGCTCGCCGCTGGTGTCGCCACCTGGTTCGTCGCGACCTATTTCATCAGCGTGAGCGGCGCTTCGCGTGAGCTCACCGAAGGCTTCGGCTCGCTGTTCGCAGCGATCATCCTGCTCACCGTTGGCATCTGGATGCACGGCAAGAGCAACGCGGAAGCCTGGCAGCGTTATGTGAAGGCGAAGGTGACCGCCGCGCTGTCGCGCCAGTCGGGCTGGTTCCTGTTCCTGCTGTCGTTCGTGGTCGTCTACCGCGAGGTGTTCGAGACGATCCTGTTCTATGCGGCACTGTGGGGGGAAGGGAATGGCGTGGCGATGCTGGCCGGAGCCGGCGCAGCGACCGCACTGCTCGCTCTGATCGCCTGGATCATGCTCCGCTTCAGCGCCCGGCTGCCGATCACCCAATTCTTCTCGTGGAGCTCGATCCTGATCGCGATTCTTGCGGTCGTCCTCGCGGGCAAGGGCATTGCCGGGCTGCAGGAGGCAGGCATCCTCGGCGTGGTGCCGCTGGCCAATATACCGCGCATCGAGTTTCTGGGTCTGTTTCCAACGACCGAGACCGTGCTTGCGCAGGCCGCGACAATCGTCGTGCTCGTCGCCGGCTTCTGGTACAGCGGGCGCAGTGCGGCCACGGCCCGCTCGTCAGGATCACCCGCCGAATAGGCGACCGAGGAGCATCGCGAGCGCGACCAGGTAGCAGGTCAGCGACCCGAGCGCCGTCGTCGCCATCCCGAAGGCGCGCGCGCCGGCGCCATCGGGATAGCAGCGGTAGAAGCTCCAGCGGCCGACCGCGAACAGCATGGACGATGCGACCAGCAGCCCCAGCCAGCGGCCGCCGGCGACCGAGGCGAGCAGCAGATGCGCGCCGACGCCGAGGAATGCCTGCTCCAGCGTGTTCTGCAGGAACGCGGCCTTGACCGCGAGCGCGGGGCTCGGCGGCCCCTTGGCCGCGCCGCCGATGTCGGCGGCGGACCGGTAGCGCCCGCTCGAGACCAGGCGGACGGCGAGCAGGACGAGGGCGAAATGGACGAAGCTCGTCTGGATCGCGAAGGCAAGCCGCGCGCCGATCACAGACGGGAAAGTGACCAGCTTGGGCAGAAAGAGGACGCACGCGACCGAGATCGCGGCACAAAGCAGAAAGGCCAGCCCCGACTGCTTCCTGATCTCCTTCTGCTCCGCTTTGAGGTCCGTCATGGCCACGCTCCGTCAGCCCGGCCGATCCGCCGCGATCAGCGCGATCGTGCCCGTCACCGTGTGGATGCGCGCTGCTTCGCGCACATTGTCGAACCCCGTCGCGCGCACGAGTTCCGGAAGCACGCCGTCGGCATTGGGCTGGGTGTCGGCCACGCCGTCGAGCCGCTGGATAGTCAGGCGGAACAGCAGCCGCATCAATCCCCATTGCCGCCCATAATCGGCGATCACGAGCCTGCCGCCAGGGCGGAGTGCCGCGTGCATCGCCCCGAGGCCCGCCCGCTTTTCCGCCATCGGCACCTGGTGGAACATCAGGCTCGACACCACGGCGTCGGCAGAGCGGGAACCGATGTCCCGCGCGAAGCCGCGCTCCCAATGGATGTCCGCACCCGCGGCGTCGCCCTTGGCGCGAGCGATCGCCAGCGCTTCTTCGTCGGGATCGATGCCGATGATGCGCACGCCAGGCGCGGCCGCCTTGAGCATGACCGCGAAGCTGCCCGTGCCGCACCCGACATCGATGATGGTCTCGCCGGGGCGCGGCGCGAGCAGCTCGATCATGGCGCTGCGCCAACGCATCTCGCGGGTCCAGCGCCGGATTGCGCGATCGTAATCCGCGGTGTCGCCGATCCCGAGCGGCGGCGTGTAGGCGCTATCATTCATGCCCGTGCCCTCGTTGCATGTTCCGCCAGCTCGCGGCGCGCGTCGCGAATTATGTCATAGGCGGAATGGAGGAACAGCAGCGCGATCACGCCGGCAACGACGAGATCAGGCCAGGCCTGTCCCGTCCAGGCAACCAGCGCGGCAGCGGCGATCACGGCGATATTGGCAAGCGCGTCGTTGCGCGAGAACAGCCAGATGGCGCGAGACGTCGCATCTCCCTGGTCCCGGAACCGCGCGAGGATCAAGGCGGCCGATACGTTGACGACGAGCGCCGCGATACCGATCACGCCCATCAGTTCGGCTTCGGGCGGGGCCGCATGGAATGCGCGCCACGCTGCGAACCCGATGACGCCGAGCCCGAGGCTCGCGAGAAAGATGCCTTGCACGAGCGCGACGCGGCTTCGCGCGACCGCAGTCCAACCGAGCGCGATCAGCCCGACGAGCGTGATCGACCCGTCACCGATGAAATCCAGCGAATCTGCTTTCAGCGCCTGCGAACCGGCAATGAAACCGCCAACCAGCTCGAACAGGCCGAACCCGACGTTGAGGATGACCACGATCCACAGCGCCCGCCGATAGGCCGGATCAGCGCCTGCCCGCTTGGTGTCCGCCTCACATTCGCAGTCGCTCATCGTCATCTCCGCCGCGAGTCGCGAGCATGTTCTGCACCCTGTAGCAGCTATAGGGTCAATGCCTTGCGTGGGGTCCCAGCGCTTCGATGATCCGGCAGTCGGAAATAGCGCCTTGGCTGCACTGGCCGATCACTTCGTCAAGCTCGCGTCGAAGTGCGCGGAGATCGGCGATCTTCTGATCGATCTGCGCGAGATGCGCGCGCGCGACGCTGTCGACGGCGCCGCACGAGCGGCTGCGATCGTCGGAAAGCGCAAGAAGCTCGCGCACCTGATCGAGTGTAAAACCAAGGTCGCGCGCGCGGCGGATAAAGGAGAGCCGCGCCAGATGGGCGGCCCCATAGTCGCGGTAGTTGCCCGCGGTGCGCCCGGGTTCGGGAAGCAATCCGATCTTCTCATAAAAACGAATGGTCTCGACCTTGGTCGAGGTCGTTCGTGCCAGTTCACCAATCTGCATCAGAAATCCCGCTTGACCCTATAGTTGCTACAGGCCGCACATAGCGCATGACATCGAGTCGTTCGAGGTAATGAAATGGCCTGCAACAGCTGCGCGTCCGCGAAGCCGGACCCATCCAACGATCCGCGCTGGCGGCGCGCGGTCTGGATTGCGTTGATCATCAACGCGACGATGTTCGGCGTCGAGATTTTCGCGGGCGTTACCGCCCACTCGGCCGCACTCAAGGCTGACGCGCTCGACTTCCTCGGCGACAGTGCCAACTACGCGATCAGCCTCGGAGTTGCAGGCATGGTGCTCACCTGGCGTGCGCGCGCGGCGATGCTCAAGGGCGCCACCCTGTTTGCGCTCGGGGTCTGGGTGATCGGCAGCACCGGCTATGCCGCGTTCGCGGGCACGCTTCCGCAGGCCGAGACGATGAGGATTGTCGGTGGTCTCGCGCTGGCGGCCAATGTCGCGGTCGCCTTCATCCTGTACCGTTTTCGCAGCGGCGAGGCGAACATGCGCTCGGTATGGATCTGCTCGCGCAATGACGCGATCGGCAATGTTGCCGTGGTCGCCGCCGCGTTCGGCGTGTTCGGCACCGGCTCGGCATGGCCCGACCTGACCGTTGCCGCGATCCTCGCCACGCTCGGGATCAGCGGCGGCATCCAGATCATGCGCCAGGCGGCGGCCGAGCTGCGGGCGCCGCATCTATTGCACGCGGCGCCCGCGCAGCCAATTCTTCAGGGGGAATAAATATGGCGTCGAAACAGGAGAATGGGAGGCGATCCCGCCCCGCCGCTTTGCTTGGCCGTGCCGTCCGGCTAGCAGAGCAGCCGATGCGACAATCGCTCGCCCTGATCGCCGGCCTGATGCTCGTCCTCTCTTTGTGGACGGGTCTCTCGGTGTCGGCGGCGCACGCGGCCGAGATCGTCGGCTGCCTTGAGCTGTCCGCCGGGGCCGGAGACCATGTCGCTTGCGATGGCGACGAGGTTCCGGGCGACGCGGACAATCCGGCGCCGCATCACCACGGCAGCTGCCACAATCATCATCTGAGCATGCCCGCCGTCGACGGCCCGGCAACGATCACCCCAATTGCCCGGACTACGCTGAGGATCGATCCCGCGATCGAGCCCGACGCGATAACCGCCGCGCGCGACCTGAGACCACCGATCGCCTGACGCGCCGATCGTCCACGCGGCTGCAGGCCACGGCGGACTCCCAGCCTTTCGTCAGGAGATCATTTCCCATGTCCCGTATCTTCGCGGCCGTCCTCGCCGCGGCCCTCTGCTCCACCCAGGTCGCAGCGCAGGACGCGCCGCCGGCCACGGTGTCGCTCACGCTCGATGAAGCGCTCGCCGCCGCCCGCCAAGCCTCGCCCGCGCTAGAAGCGGCATCCGCCGACCTGCGCGCCAGCAGCGCGGCGCGCACCGTCGCCGGCCTGCGCCCCAATCCCTCGCTCGAGGCGCAAACCGAGAATGTCGCCGGCAGCGGCGCCTATCGCGGCATCGACAGCGCAGAGACCACCGTGGGGTTCGCACTGCCGATCGAACTGGGCGGCAAGCGCTCGGCGCGGATCGGCCTCGCCGACGCACAGGGCGTGCGGGCGCGGGTCGATGCCGCGATCGCCGATGCCGATGTCACGCTGCGAGTCACCCAGGCCTATGTCGCCGCCGTGGCCGCCGAGCGCAGACTCGGCATCGCCCGCGAGCAGGCGGGGATCGCCGCCGAGGCCTATCGCGCCGCCAGGATCCGCGTGAGCGCGGGACGCGCCTCGCCGATCGAGCAGCAACGCGCCGACGTGCTCCGCATCAATGCCGAGGCGGCGGCCGCCCGCGCCGAGCGCGACGCTGTGGTTGTCCGCGACACGCTGGCCCGGCTGATCGGCCGCCCCGTCATGGCCGGGCTCGACCTTGCCTGGTTCGATCGGCTCGACGGCTATGGTCCCTCGGCACGAGCCGGTGTCGACGGCACGCTCGCGCTGGCCGCGGCCGATGCCGAAGTCGCGACCGCCGATGCGCAGGTCGGGCTCGCCCGCTCGCAGCGCATTCCCGACGTGACGCTGAGCGCTGGCGCACGCCGGCTCGAAGCGACCAACGACACCGCCGCGGTATTCGGCGTGTCGATCCCGCTGCCTTTGTTCAACAATGGCAGCGCTGGCGTCGCCCAGGCGCGCGCCGAGCGCGACCGGGCCGACGCGCGACGGCGCATGGCGCGAATCGACGCCGAACAGGCGATCTCTGCCGCCGAGGCCGAAGTGGCAAACGCGGCGGCCGATGCGCGCAACGCGACCGGGCCTGCGCTGGCCGCCGCGGTCGAGACCGCACGCATCGCGCGGATCGGCTATCGCGAGGGCAAGTTCGGCCAGCTCGACCTGCTCGACGCCGAGCGCACGCTGGCGGAGACCCGCGCCGCCGCGATCGACGCGCTCGCCGCCTGGCACGACGCGCGCGCCCGCCTCCAGCGCCTCACCGGCGCCGCTCCCACGATCACGAAAGACTGAGCCCATGAAGATCACGATTTTGCGGGCGACGCTGCCCCTGGCGCTTATCGCGACTCTCGCCGCGTGTGGCGGCACCAAGCCCTCCGAAGAAAAGGCCGAAACCGAAGCCAAGGAAGGCGCTGAAGCGCCCTCGCAAGGCGTCATCAAGCTCAGCCCGCAGCAGATCGCGACCGCCGGTATCCAGCTCGTCCGCCCGACTGTCGGCGGCGGGGGCGCGATCGAGCTGCCCGGGACGATCGAAGGCGATCCCCAGGGCACCCAGGTGGTGTCGGCGGCGATCGGCGGGCGCGTCGTCGCGCTGACCCGCAATCTCGGCCAGTCGGTCGGTCGCGGCGAGACGCTCGCGGTCATCGAGAGCCGCGAAGCCGCCCAACTCAACGCCGAGGTCGAGGCGGCGCAGGCGCGCGCCGCGCTCGCCCAGTCGAACCTCCGTCGCGAACAGCGGCTGTTCAACGAGCGCGTGTCGGCCGAGCAGGATCTGATCGCCGCCCGCACCGCGGCGCGCGAAGCAGAGATCGCGCTCAGGCTCGCGCGTCAACAAGTGTCCGCCGCGGGCGGCGGCGGCGGATCGCTCAACCGTCTCGCGATTCGCGCGCCGATCGGCGGCCAGGTGATCGCGCGCTCGGTCACGCTCGGCCAGACCGTCGCGGCCGATGCCGAACTGTTCCGGGTCGCCAATCTCTCCACGGTGTCGCTGACCCTGTCGCTGTCGGCCGCCGATGCCGGCCGTGTCCGGCCGGGCGCCACCGTCGAGGTAAGCGCGCCGGGCCGGCAAGCCACGGCTCGCATCACCTTCGTCTCGCCGGTGCTCGACGCCACGACCCGGCTGGTGCCGGTGATCGCGGCGATCGATAACCGCAGCGGTCAGTGGCGCGTCGGCGAGAGCGTGCAGGCCGCGATCCTGCTCGGCGGCGGCGGCGGCAACGAAAATGGAGGCGGAAGCGCAGTCAGCGTGCCGTCGACCGCGGTGCAGACGATCGGCGACAAGCCGGTCGTGTTCGTCCGCACAGGGGATGGATTCCGGGCCGCGCCGGTCACCCTCGGCCAGGCCAGCGGTGCTTCCGTCATGGTCCTCTGGGGCCTGACCGGCCGCGAGCAGATCGCCGCCGCCAACAGCTTTGTCCTCAAGGCCGAACTCGGCAAGGGCGAAGGCGGGGACGAGGACTGAGCCATGATCGAACGCATCGTCACCCTTGCGGTCGAGCGCCGCTGGTTCGTCCTGCTGCTCACCGCCATCGCCGCCATCATCGGCGCCGCCTCGCTCTATCGGCTCCCGATCGACGCGGTGCCCGACGTCACCAACAACCAGGTCCAGATCAACGTCCGCGCGCCGGCGCTGTCGCCTGAGCTGATCGAGAAGCAGGTCACCTTCCCCGTCGAGACCGCGCTGGCCGGCATCAAGGGGCTGGAGAGCACAAGGTCGCTGAGCCGCAACGGGTTCGCCCAGGTCACCGCGGTGTTCTCGGATGCGACCGACATCTATTTCGCGCGAGCACAGGTCGCCGAGCGCATCAACGACGCCAAGGAGCGGTTGCCCGACGGAGTCACGCCCGAGATGGGCGCGATCGCGACCGGGCTCGGCGACATCTATATGTGGACCGTCCGCTATCAGGATCGCGGGCACGAGCAACATAAGCCGGGCGAGCCCGGCACCCAGCCCGACGGCAGCTACATCACCCCCGAGGGCGACCGGCTGGTGAGCGAGGCCGACAAGGCGACCTATCTCCACACCGTGCAGGAATGGATCGTGGCGCCGCAGGTCAAGTCGGTCGCCGGGGTCGCAGGGGTGGATTCGCTCGGCGGCTACGACAAGGAATATCTCGTCGTTCCCGACGTGCAGAAACTCGCCGCGCTCAAACTGTCCCTGAGCGAACTCGCCACCGCGCTCGAGGCCAACAACAGCGCAATCGGCGGCGGCATTGTCGATCGCAACGGCGAAGGCCTGGCGGTGCGCGCCGATGCGCGCATCGTTAGCACCGCACAGCTCACCAACACTGTCATTGCCACGCGCGAAGGCACGCCGATCCTGCTCGGGCAGGTTGCTGCGGTGCGGTTAGGCCAGGCGATCCGCCTGGGATCGGCGTCCGAGGCCGGGCATGAAGTGGTCACCGGCACCGCCGTGATGCGGATCGGCGAGAACAGCCGCACCGTCTCGACGGGGGTCGCCGAAAGGCTCGAACGGATCAGCCCGTCGCTGCCGCCGGATATCGTCATCGAGCCGGTGCTCGACCGCACCGACCTCGTCAACGCCACCATCTCGACGGTCGCCCGCAACCTCGCCGAGGGCGCGCTGCTCGTCATCGTCGTGCTGTTCGTGCTGCTCGGCAACTTTCGCGCGGCGCTGGTCGCGGCGGCGGTGATCCCGATCACCATGCTGCTGACCGGGTTCGGCATGCTCCAGGCCGGTGTCTCCGCCAACCTCATGAGTCTCGGCGCGCTCGACTTCGGGCTGATTGTCGATGGCGCGGTGATCATCGTCGAGAATGCGCTCCGGCGCATCGCGGAGCGCCAGCACCATCTCGGCCGGCCGCTCGATCGCGGCGAACGCCTCGCCCTGGTGGCGCAGGCCGCCCGAGAGATGATCCGCCCGTCGGTCTTTGGCCAAGCGATCATCATCCTCGTCTATGTGCCCTTGCTCACCCTCTCGGGCGTCGAGGGCAAGACCTTCGAGCCTATGGCGCTCACCGTCATCATGGCGCTGCTGTTCGCGTTCGTCCTGTCGCTGACATTCGTGCCCGCCGCGATCGCGGTCTGGTTGAGCAAGCCGGTCGAGGAAAAGGAAGGCCGGATCGTCGGCTGGCTGCGTCGTCGCTACGAGCCGGGGCTCGATCAAGCACTGCGGGCGCCGAGGCGCACGTTCGGCGTTGCGCTCGCTGCGCTGGCGCTGGCCGGCGCCGGCTATGCGACGCTCGGCCAGGAGTTCCTGCCGCAGCTCGACGAGGGCAATGTCCTGGTCCAGGCGTTCCGGGTGCCCGGCACCTCGGTCGACCAGAGCCAGAGAATGCAGTTCCAGATCGAGAAGGCGCTGTCCGGCATACCCGAGGTCCGGGTCGTATTCTCGCGCACCGGCACGGCCGAGCTCGCGTCTGATCCGATGCCGCCCAATGCCACCGATACGTTCGTGATGCTCAAGCCCCGTGGCGAGTGGCCCGATCCGGGCGAGACCAAGGCCGATGTCGTCGAGCGCATCGAGCAGCGCCTAGCGCAAGTACCCGGGCACAGTTACGAGATCACCCAGCCGATCCAGATGCGGTTCAACGAACTGATCGCCGGCGTGCGCAGCGATGTCGCGGTCAAGGTGTTCGGCGACGACTTCGCGCAGATGAACGATACCGCCGACAGGATCGCTGCGGTGCTGCGGCGCACGAAAGGCGCTGAGGACGTCAAGGTCGAGCAGACCGAAGGGCTGCCGATGCTCGACATCGCCTTCAACCGCGATGCGGCCGCGCGACTCGGGGTGACCGCCAAGGACGTGCAGGACGTGGTCGCCGCGGCGGTCGGCGGCCGCCCGGCGGGCGTGATCTTCGAGGGCGACCGGAAGTTCCCGATCGTGATCCGCCTCTCAGACACCGAGCGCGCGAATTTCGCGACGCTCGGACAGACTCCGGTGCCGACGCCCTCGGGCGCGTTCGTGCCGCTCGCCAGCGTCGCCGACATCGGCGTCGCCGACGGACCCAACCAGATCAGCCGCGAGAATGGCAAGCGCCGGGTGGTCGTCCAGGCGAATGTCCGCGGCCGCGACGTCGCCGGCGTGGTCGCCGATGCGCAGGCGGCGATCGCGAAGGACGTGCGCCTTCCCGCAGGCATCTGGCTAGAATGGGGCGGTCAGTTCGAGAATCTCGCCTCGGCGCGTGATCGTCTGATGCTCGTCGTGCCCGCCTGCTTCGCGCTGATTCTGCTGCTCCTCTACGGCGCGCTCGGCAGCGCGCGCGACGCCGCGATCGTGTTCACCAGCATACCGCTGGCGCTGGTCGGCGGCGTAGCTGCGCTGATGCTGCGCGGCATGCCGTTCTCGATTTCGGCGGCGGTCGGGTTCATTGCGCTCTCCGGCATCGCGGTGCTCAACGGCCTGGTCATGGTCACCTCGATCCAGGACCTAATGCGGGCCGGCATGGACCGTGCCCGCGCCAGCCGCGAGGGAGCATTGCTCCGCTTGCGACCCGTGGCGATGACCGCGCTGGTCGCCTCCCTGGGGTTCGTGCCGATGGCGCTTGGGCACGGCGCCGGAGCGGAGGTCCAGAAGCCGCTCGCGACCGTGGTGATCGGCGGGCTGATCTCGGCTACCTTGCTGACTCTGTTCGTGCTGCCGACGCTCTACGCCCGATTCGGTCGACGCGAGCTGGCGGCCTCGAACGTAGCGCACGCCGAGGATCTGCTTCCGCGCGATCCGCTGCCCGCTGAATGACGAGGGAAAGTCGGGTAGCCGTCAAACTACAATGACCGGAAGCTAAAGGTGATGGAGGAACTGGTCCGGATCACAGCGCTGCGAGGGTTTCGAGCAGCGGGCAACCGGCATGGCTGCCCGCCTCGCAGGCGGCGACGCTGTCCGTGAGCACGTCCGCCATGCGCTCGAGGTCGGCGATCTTCGCGCGCACATCGCGCAGGTGCGCCTCCGCGAAAGCTTGCGCCTGCGCACATGACGCTGACCCTCCAGCGGCGAGCGTGAGCAAAGCCCGCACCGTTTCGATGGAGAACCCAAGCTCGCGCGCTCGCCGAACGAACGCGAGGCGCCGCACGTCGTCGCGGTCATAGGCACGGTAGCGGCCCCGGCGCTCCGGTACAGGCAACAGGCCAATCCGTTCATAGTAGCGGATCGTTTCGATGTTGCAGCCAGTGCGGCGCGAGAACTCGCCGATCGGGATCCTCTTGGATGCAGTCATGGTCGCGATTAGCACTTGAGTCTGTAGTGACTACAGATGCGCTTAACGCAATGCGCGATGCATTGCTGGACCTGGCTAAAGCTTGCCACGGCAATGAGCGGCCCGAATGTCCGATACTTGCACGTCTGGCTTCCTGAGCTGATCTCACAGGCCAGTAGATCGCTGTGAGCGCAGCGAGCCCACTCACTCGTGCGGAGCGCGTCCTGCCAACTTCGCGAGTCGGCGCGGAAGGTCGGCAGCGATCTTGCGTTGTTGTTGAGGTTGCGCCTTCTTCCATGCCCGACATTCGAGTTTGGATCTGCCGCACCCCCGACACCAGCCGGTCGAGCCGTCGAATCTGCACAAGTCTATGCACGGGGACTTCACGTGGGCACCTTCAATGGCATTCGATCGTCAGGTGCTTCAGTTCATGGACAGGGACGAGCCGGTCACGGATGACACCAGCGTGGATTCCCGCACCGCCGACAACACCGACGATGGCGGCATGGGCTTCGGGGCCGACGCGCCACACATGGAGATCGGCAATACGCACGTCGCCCGGTCCCTCAACGAGATCCTGTATTTCCTCGGCAACGTGATTGTCGGTCGAATCAAGGAGGACTGAAGCGGTATCTCGCATCAGGCTCCAGGACCAGCGAGCGATCACCACAGCTCCGACGATACCCATGACAGGGTCCATCCACACCCAACCAAGATAGCGACCTGCCAGCAGGGCCGCGATCGCCAGCACGGAAGTCAGGGCGTCGGCGAGCACATGCACATAGGCAGAGCGGAGGTTGTTGTCGCCGCCATGGGCATGATGGTCGTGTACATGATCGTCATGACCGTGATGGTGGTGGCTGCCCGACAACAAAAATGCGCTGAGGATGTTCACGCCTAGCCCGATCACTGCAATCAGGGTCGCCTCGCCGAACGCAACCTTGATGGGCTCGAATAGGCGCAGGATTGATTCAACACCGATCCCCAAGGCGATCAGGCCAAGCACCAACGCCGAGGCGAAGCCCGCCAGGTCGCCGACCTTGCCGGTTCCGAAGCTAAACCGCCGGCTCGATGCACGCTGCTTGGCATAGGCATACGCAATCGCCGCGACACCCAGCGCGCCGGCATGGGTCGCCATATGGAAGCCATCGGCCAGGAGTGCCATCGATCCGGTGACATACCCGGCGAATATTTCGCCGGTCATCATCACAGCCGTCAGCACCACCACCCACAACGTCCGGCGTGCATTGTCGTCGTGGGCGGCCCCCAGATACACATGGGCGTGCGTGAAATCGTCAATATCGCGTAAAGTGGTCATTATCTCGGCTCTATTTCGCGTAGCGGCGTATCACCGCGATCAGTTCTTCAGCTCCTGCGGCACGTTCTGCGGCCGTAAGGTCGGGGTCCGCCACATGGTCTCGGACATGCTCTTCTATAATCTCGTCCATCAGCCCATTGATGGCGCCGCGCGTCGCTGCGACGAGATGCAGCGTCGTCGTGCAATCCGCATTGGCCGTCAGCGCTTTTTCGATCGCCGCGACTTGGCCTGCGATGCGGCGGACCCGCTTCAGGAGTTCGTCATTGCCTTCATTCAAATGTCCCATAGGATACCCCCCTACCCTATGTAGCGCGTCGCTACCACCGTAATCGACTTGGATTGGGCTATCAAAATTGCCTGGTGTTCTTCCTACATATCTATCATAGTGGATATATGGAATCAGAGAGAGCTATTACGGCGCTGGGAGCGCTCGCCCAGACAACGAGGCTCGATGCCTTTCGTCTGTTGGTGCGGCATGAGCCGCACGGTCTCGCCGCAGGTGAAATTGCGCGTCAGTTGGGAGTTCCCCAGAACACCATGTCGGTGCATCTCGCGACGCTTGCGCGCGCCGGGCTCATTCGCTCGGAACGGCGCAGCCGCATCATCAACTATCGCGCCGATCTCGACCAGTTGAAGGCGCTTACCCTGTTCCTCCTCAAGGATTGCTGCGGCGGCAAGGCGGAGCTTTGCGAACCGCTGATCGCCGAACTCGTCCCCTGCTGCTGATGGAGCCCATCATGTCCGATCGCATCTTCAATATTCTCTTCCTGTGCACCGGTAACTCGGCCCGCTCGATTCTCGCAGAAAGTGCGTTGAACCAGCTCGGCGACGGGCGCTTCCGCGCCTTTTCGGCCGGCAGCTTTCCCAAGGGTGCGGTCAATCCCGACGCCATCGCGCTGCTCGGCCGGATCGAGTATCCAACCGAGGGCCTGCGCTCGAAGAGCTGGGAGGAGTTTTCCGGAGCCGACGCGCCGGTCATGGATTTCGTGTTCACGGTCTGCGACGACGCCGCCGGCGAGACCTGCCCCATCTGGCCGGGCCATCCGATGACGGCGCACTACGGCATCGAGGATCCAAGTCACGTCCAGGGCACGCCGGTTGAACGCGAGCGGGCATTCGTCACTGCGCTCCGTTACCTCGAAAACCGCATCAAACTCTTCATCGCCCTGCCGTTCGATCGGCTCGACGCCTTGGCATTGCGCACGCATGTCCGCGAGATCGGCCATGGCGAAGGGGCGAGCAGCCGCCGGGGGGATGCCGCTTGATGTCCGTCGATATCGTGATCTACCACAACCCGGAATGCGGCACGTCGCGCAACACGCTGGCGATGATCCGCAATGCGGGGATCGAGCCGCATGTCGTCGAATATCTGAAGACGCCGCCATCGCGGCCGATGCTGGTGTCCCTCATCGAACGCATGGGGATCGGCCCGCGCGCGCTGCTGCGGGAAAAGGGGACGCCCTTCGCGGAGCTTGGCCTGGGTGATTCATCGCTCGGCGACGACCGGATCATCGATGCGATGATGGAGCATCCGATCCTGATCAACCGGCCGATCGTGGTCTCACCGCTCGGGGTGAAGCTCTGCCGCCCTTCCGAAGAAGTCCTCGACTTGCTGCCGAGCGAACAGCGCGGGGCATTCACCAAGGAAGACGGCGAGCGCGTCGTCGATGACAGCGGCCAGCGGGTCGCGTCATGAACGCCACCACTGGTCAAGCGTTGGCGCCGGCGAAGCCGGCGATCAGCACATTCGAACGCTATCTCAGCGTTTGGGTAGCGCTGTGCATCGTCGTCGGCATCGCGCTCGGCTATGCGCTGCCCGGCCTGTTCGCGGTGATCGCATCCGCTGAGGTCGCCAGGGTCAACCTCGTGGTCGCCGTGCTGATCTGGCTCATGATCATCCCCATGCTGCTCAAGATCGATCTCGGCGCGCTCGGATCGGTCAGGCAGCACTGGAAGGGCGTCGGGGTGACGCTGTTCATCAACTGGGCGGTGAAGCCCTTCTCGATGGCGCTGCTCGGCACGCTGTTCCTCGGGTGGCTGTTTCGGCCGCTCCTGCCCGCGGCCGATGTCAGCTCCTATATCGCCGGCCTGATTCTGCTGGCCGCCGCCCCCTGCACCGCGATGGTGTTCGTCTGGTCCAACCTCTGCGACGGCGACCCCACCTATACGCTCAGCCAAGTCGCGCTGAACGACATCATCATGGTGTTCGCTTTTGCGCCCTTGGTGGGCCTGCTGCTCGGCGTCGCGTCCATCACTGTCCCATGGGGCACACTGCTGATCTCGGTGCTGCTCTACATCGTGGTGCCGGTGATCGTCGCGCAACTGATCCGCCGCGCGGTGCTGTCATCGGGCGGGCAGTCAGCCCTTGACCGGCTGCTGGCGCGGCTAGGCCCGGTGTCGCTGGTCGCGCTGCTGACGACGCTCGTCCTGCTGTTCGGCTTCCAAGGGGAGGCGATCATCGCCCATCCGCTGGTCATTGCGCTGATCGCGGTGCCGATCCTTATTCAGGTCTATTTCAACGCCGGGCTTGCCTATTGGCTGAGCCGCCGGTTCGGTGTCGCTTGGTGCGTGGCCGCGCCGGCGGCACTGATCGGCGCCTCAAACTTCTTCGAACTGGCTGTCGCTGCCGCGATCAGTCTGTTCGGGCTCAACTCGGGCGCGGCACTGGCGACCGTGGTGGGCGTCCTGGTCGAGGTTCCGGTCATGCTGTCGGTCGTCAAGATCGTGAAGGCGACCCGGCCCTGGTACGAGCAACGTGTGCCGGAATGATCGCGAGTTTGCTCAATGCAGAGTCGCTATCCGACCTGACGGCCGAACTTGCTGCCGCCGGCCTGCCGACCAGCGATCTTGCCGAACCAGATCGTCGCTTCTTTCGATTCGAGGACGTCGCCGGCATCATTGGCTATGGCGGCATCGAAGGCGATGGGCCTGACCGGCTGCTGCGATCCCTGGTCGTAAAGCCCGAGCGACGTGGCGCAGGTTTGGGCGCTGCCATCCTCGGCGCGATCGAGCAGGCGGCAACCGATAACGGTGTCGCTGCCCTCTATCTGCTGACCACCACGGCTGAACCATTCTTCCGACGGCACGGCTATAAAACCGCCGAGCGCGCCAATGCGCCCGCCGCGATCGCCCGGTCGGCCGAGTTTCGAACGCTCTGCCTGGCGAGCGCGGCCCTTCTCTCCAAACGGATTGCCTGATGTCGCGTCTTCGAACCCTTGCCGACCCCGATTATGTGCCAGCGCTCGATCGCGACGTGGTTCGCCCTGATCTGGCGGCCGGCCTTGGCTCGCTCGACCATCCGCCCCGGATCCTTCTTCTCTACGGTTCGCTCCGTGAGCGTTCATTCAGCCGACTCGCGGTCGAGGAAGCGGCCCGGCTGCTGATCTTTTTCGGTGCGGAAGTGCGTATATTCGATCCCTCCGACCTGCCATTGCCCGATCAAGTGAAGGGCGACGATCATCCAGCCGTCCACGAATTGCGCCAGCACGCCTTGTGGTCCGAAGGCATGGTCTGGTGCAGCCCGGAACGGCACGGCCAGATCACCGGCATCATGAAGGCGCAGATCGACCATCTGCCGCTGGAGTTCGGTGGCATGCGCCCGACCCAGGGTCGGACGCTCGCAGTCATGCAGGTGTCGGGCGGCTCACAGTCGTTCAACGCGGTCAACACGCTACGCCTGCTAGGCCGCTGGATGCGCATGTTCACGATCCCCAACCAGTCGAGCATTGCGATGGCCTGGAAGGAGTTCGACGAAGCCGGCAGGTTGAAGTCGTCGAGCTATTATGACCGCATCGTCGACGTGATGGAGGAACTGGTCCGGTTCACCGTGCTGACCCGTGGCCACGCCGATCAGCTCGTCGATCGTTATTCCGAGCGCAAGTCCGCGGCTGCCAAGCGCGACGCCGCACACGACCTGGCATCACAATCGATCGCCTGACCTAATCCCGACAACCTCCGGATCTAACGCGCTTCCGAAGTGCAAAGCGTTTCCAGCAAGGGACAGCTCACGGTGTCGTCCGCCTCGCAGGCGGCGACGGTGTCGCCGAGCACTTGCTCCATGCGGCGAAGGTCGGCAATTTTCACGCGGACATCCCGCAGATGCTCGCTCGCCAGATCACGCGCCTGCGCACATGAGGCAGCGCCGCCGTCGGCAAGCGCCAGCAGCGCCCGCACCGAGTCGATTGGGAAACCCAGTTCGCGCGCACGTCGCACGAACGACAGGCGCCGCACATCCGACGGTCCATAGGCGCGGTATCGACCACGGCGCAGCGGCACCGGAAGCAGGCTGATGCGCTCATAATAACGGATCGTCTCGATGTTGCAGCCCGTGCGCTGCGACAGTTCGCCAATCGGGATGGTGGTGCGAGATGTCGTCATCTTCAAAATACCGCTTGAGTCTGTAGTAGCTACAGACGCTAGGACAAGATCCAACAGCTCTCAAGGGGTCGCCATGTCTGAACCTTCTGCCACCCCCCGTTCGCCGAAGGGATTGGGAACCGCGTCTCTCACTCTCGGCGGGATCGCAGCCGGTTTCGGCGTCGCGGCGTGCTGCGCCCTGCCAATGCTGCTGGCTTCGGTTGGCATCGGATCGGCATGGCTCGCCGGAATCGCTATGACCGCGCTACCCTATCGCGTGCCGCTGCTCGGGATAGGCGCATTATGCCTGGTTGCAGGCGCCGCACTTCTCATACGTCAGCAAGCCGTCGCTGCCCGCTGCGCACCGGGCGGCCTATGCACCTCTCTCGCCACGCGCCTCATCACGCTTGCCGGCCTGCTGATCGGTGCCGCGCTCCTCTGGCTGGGCTATGCCTATGTCTGACATCACCCCGGAGCTAAGTTCGACGATCACCTGTCCAGAGTGCGGCACGGTGAAGACCGAGCAGATGCCAACGAACGCCTGCCAGTTTTTCTATGATTGTTCGGACTGCAACGCCGTGCTCCGGCCCAAACCCGGCGATTGCTGCGTGTTCTGTTCGTATGGAACCGTTCCTTGTCCACCGATCCAGATCGAAGGCAAGGGCGCAGGCTGTTGCAGCTAGTTTCCGGTGTTGTCGTGGACGATGTTTAATTAGAATAAAGGATCGAAGCGAAGCGGCCTGCACGCAATTTGTGTCGAGGTGGCAGCCAGACACTTCGCTGAGCGTCAGAAGTGGCTGAGTCGATTTCAGGGGTACGCGGTACCCCCGGTCTTGACCGCACGGGGGGGCAATCTGGTCATCCCAGCTTGCCCATCAGCCTTCCAGCCGCGCCCGCCTCAGCGGCGAGATTGCGGTTGTAGGCGAGTGGCATACGCGGGCTCTTCCAGCGTAGCGCGTCCATGATCCCGGCGAGATCTTCGCCGCTCGCGAACAGGTCCTGGTTGAGGCCAACCCGCGTCGAGTGCGCGCTGATTCCCTTGAGCAGCCGGGCAAGATCGTCCGCCGTCAGATCGACCAGCGCGGCACGGTCGAATGCCCGCTGGATCATCGACCGGTAGATCGGGCCAACCGAGGCGGGATGGAGAGCCCCCTCCCCCACATCATACTCGACCCGAGCCGGCACGGCAGGTGTCGACAGTGTTTTGCGCAAATCCCACGTCTCGCGGCCCGAAATGCTGTCGATCTTACGCCCGCGCAGCGCAGCCCGCGCCTTGTAGCGCCGCACATTCACCCGGCGGAACACTGGTCCTGCCTTGATGCCGGCGGCTTCCAGCCACGCCGCGATGGCCCGCACGGTGCGCGGGCTCAGAAACGCGGTCGCCCCCTCCCCCTCCTGATCGCCCTTGCTGCGCGGAATGCTGAGCAGCCGCGCGTCGGGATCGATCGCCTCGACGATATGCTCGACCTCGATCGCCACCAGCTCGGAGGCGCGCAGTCCAGTGTCATACCCTGCCGAGAGTAGCGCACGATCGCGCAGGCCTGGCAGATCTTCAGCGCAGCTCTCAAGCAGCGCTCGCACATTGAGCCCGCGGGGTTCGTCGCGCTCGACATTGCGCACCGGCCCCTTGAAGCGCAGCGGCCGCGCCTGCTTCTGCGCGGTGCCGAGGCGGCGACGGATCGCCTGCAGGCGCAGCTTCACCAGCGACGCCGACGTCGGATCTTTCAGATCGAGCAGCTGATGGATTTTGGCGATCGACGCCTTGTAGCGGCCGAGCGAGGCCGGTTTGCTACCCTTTCCTGCCCGCGCGTCAAGATAATCGGCGACCACTTCGGGCGTCGCCGGCAGCGCGATCCGATGCGTCCGCCGGCACCACGCATCAAACGCCTCGATATCTGATTTCAGCGCGCGGAGGCTGTGGGGCGAGGAGGCCGCCTGGTAGGCGGCGATCAGCGACTCATTGATGACGATGCGCTCGCCCGCGCGCATCTGCACGACCGTCCACGCGAGATCGACAGCGTCGGTCACAGCCGGAAGTGACGTCTCCGACGGAGGCGGCACAGGCAACGGTGTTCCTGCATCCTCGGTCATGGCTACCGCTTCGCCATCTCTAGAATTTCGGCGAGCGTGAAAGGCTCGTGGCCATAGACGCTCGCCAACCCGTTGAAGGCGTCGACGGCGACCTGCTGCAGCACCTCTGTCTCGACCGAGGTCAATGTCGCTTCAAATTGGTAGGACGGCTCAACCGCGGCGAAACCATCCTCACCGAAATCGAACGTCCCAGGCGGCCACCACGAGCCGGCCAGACCGTTGACCCCCAATCGCATATGGATCGGCAGCGCGCCGCCATGATCGAGCGCGAGCGTCGTGTTGCGCTTCAGAAAATCCAGCCAGTGCTGGAAGAAATATCCGGTCGCGAGCGTGATCCGGCTATCCCGATCGAACAGGAATCCGCCCGCAACGCCCCAGAACTCGCCGGTCTTCTCGAACCACTGGGTAACGGCAACGGTCGGCGCAACGCCTTCCTCCTCCGTGCCCGGCCAGTAAATCGCAGTGCCGCCCCGGCTTGTACCAAAGCCGAGTGATCGGGCGTCCGCCATCAGGTCGGGATGCCCCTCACTACTCGCAAGCGACCGCTTCGCATCCGCATTGGCCGTCCATTTGGACGGGATCAGACGCGCGTAGCCCGGGAAGTGATCCTTCCAGCGGTATCTGCTCGATCCATGACTGGGGTGGGTAACGATCTGCGGCTCGGCCCGATCGAACCAGAGATCGGCGTCGCCGGGAAAATGCGGCTGCCAATGCACCGCCTCGGGGAGCGGCGCCGGGAGCTGTTCCAGCGACAGCTTCAGGGCGGCCGCCAGCTGCTTGGCCAGCTCGCCGCGTACGCGGCGCAGCTCGGCGGTATCCGCGCCGACGGGAAGACAGAAGCCGATCGGCCCGCGCCGTCCGCGCATATCGAACGGCAGCTTCTCGAGCGTCGCGCCCTCGAACGCCGTATTCCAGACCTGGATGACGCGGTGCTCGCTCAGTGCCCGGTTGGCATACCCCATCTCGAGCAGGACGTTGGGGTTCGCGCAGGCCTTGCCGCTGGCGGACACCGCGATTGGCGTCACGTCGCCGACGAACACAGCGGCTTCATCGATCTTGCGGAGAATAGTCGCAACAATGTCCGGTGTGCCGGCGACACCCTGCGTGTCGGAGGTCAGGCTCGGCCGATCGGCTTCCTCGACGTCGGCCGCGAGCATCGTGATCGCAGCATCCAGCGCAAAGCGGACAACTTCTCTAGTGACGCGCCCGTCGAGATCGCTCTGCCATGACCAGAAAACCGTCTTTTCCACGCGTGATCGCCCTTCATTTCTCGCGACGCTTCATAGCCGACCTTATAGAGAGGCGTCAAACATGGACATGTGATAACTGCAATATCGCAATAAGCGTTTTCTCGATCTAGCACCATGGAGTGCCGTCAGCAGTCGACCAATCATTGTCATTCAAAGCCGGTTTCCGACTTCCCAAATGCGGACATGTTTTCCCGCTTGCTTCCGGGTCGCCCAATGTCAGAAAAGTCGGACGTTTGGGACTGTCCGGATTTACTCGCCAAGATGGAGAAGCGGTCTTTGATCTTGGCCCTGATCCGCTCATGCCAGTGCTACGTCCCAGCAAGGGAATGGGCGATCATTCGCGAAGGCGTTTGCCGAACCCGATCTTCGAGGACTTTCGGTTCCCTGGCCGACGCCACGTCACGACTTCGCCGGCCCGGTCGGGAATCGCGTTCTACATCTCGATCCAGAGATGATCGATCTGGATCGGAGACAGGCCGGCGAGTCGTTGATGATGGGATCGCAGGAACGCCAGGCGCTGCGCTGCATCGTGGCCTAGCAGCGCCAACTTATCCGTGACCGACCAGTTTTCCACTGTGTCGCCTACGATCGCATCAACCCAGCTATCGAGCTGCTGTTTCCAATGCGGGATGTCGTTGACCTGGACATAGCCGATCATCGCGGCACGGCTATGGCTGCCACCGTGGTGCCCAGCCTTAAAGCGCTGAATCCCACCCGTCGAACTGAACCGGCTGATCAGGTACTCGCGTTCGTCGCGATCCGCCGCTGCGGGCGTGGGCAGGCGCTTGCATTCGATCGGGAGCAAGGTGCGATACTCGGTGTATTCGCGCCCTTCGATCCAGATGATGGCTCCGCTCGGGGCGACGGCAAGGTCGATCGCGCGGCGGCCATCAGCTTCATCAGGCTCCTCGCGCTTGAACTGGATGAAATCCCAGCCTGGCGCGTGGCGAGAGAGACTATTCAGCCGCGAGCAGAGCTGCGCCGTCAGCTTGGTCTCGCCGGTCGCCGCTTCGCGCGCCGGATCATCGCGCCAGCCCGCCAGCGCACCGCCGATGAAACCGACCAGCGCCGACAGCCATTCTCCGGGCTGATGGATACCGACACTCAGCGCTCCCGCCGGTCTACCGCGTTCGCCTTCGTCCGCCAGCACCTCAGAAGCCCTGCGCTCTGAGGTCGGCGAGCACGTCGTCGGCGTCCCGAAGCGCGATGGCTGGCGTCCAAAAACGATGGCGATCGGGCTTCAACAAGAACACGAAGCCGTCGTCGTACAACCGGGTAATCCGCGTGATCGTCAGGCTGGTGCCCCGGCGCTCTTGGAGCAGCGCATCGAGCTTCTGGCGCAGTCCATCCGCGCCGGTCCAATCCACCTCGCCATCACCGAAGACATAGGCCTTGCAGATCGCCCCAGGCCAGCGCTGACCCGGCAGCGCCTTCAGGGCGGTACGCGGATAAACCGCATTGATCTGCCGGGCGAAAACGTCGTCGAATTCGGCAAGGGCTTCGCCCGGCGCGGGCCGCATGACGGCGGCGCCGGCGCCGAGGCGGATGAATTCGCGCTGGTGTTCGACCACATCCGCCGCAACGATCCGCTCGTTCTCGCTGAGGTCGAGGTCATGATCCTCGGGATAGGGCACGGCCAGAACGTCGGCGCTCAGAATGGCGGTGGCGCGCTGCGTGAAGAGCCGAGCGCTGATCCCCGCCACGTAGGCACGCAGAACCGTCGCTTCTCGGAAGAGCCAATCGTTGATCGCGCTCAGCGCACCGAGTTGCTCCGCCGGGGCCGCCAAGCCGACGATCTCGTGCTTGTAGGCGAGGTAGTGGCCGTTCCACACGCCATGGTGCAGATCCTCGTGCTCCTTGATGAGCAGCAAAGGCGGCGTGAAACGCCGCGCGGTCTTGGTGTCCTTGATCGGCTTGTCGGGCACGACGTCGAGAAAGCGCGTATCGAGCCCATCACGCGACAGGTTGCTGGTCGGAAGCAGCGGCTTGCCGACGAGGTGCTCCGCTGGGCGCGAGATGCCCTTCCGGCCGGCGATATAGCCTTCGCCGAAATCCCACTGATGCTTCTGCGCGAAATCCCGCAGAGTCGGATAATCGCGCAAGCGCTGGATCAGGTCGTGGACGCGGCTTCCGCCGAGCAGGTTCGCCCGCCAGATGTCGCGAGACTTCTCCGCGATCGCGTTGCCGAACCAGTGCAGGTCATAATAGTCGATGTCGAAGCCCTGCTCGGCCGTCGCCCGGCCGTTGCGGCGAAACACGGCATGAAGGAGGCGGCTGTCGGCGGTCGGCTGCACCGCCTCGGCAATGACCACGACGACCTTCGGGTCGGCCTCGCCCTTCTTGAAGAGGCCCCGAACCGAGACGAAGTCCAGAATCTCACGGACCGACCAGCGGCTGAAGAAGGACTGACGGAACGTGAGAGCGTGCTGGTTGTAGAGAAAGCCCGCGGGCTCGACCATCGCGAGCACGCCGCCCGGCGAAAGCAGCTCCATCGCCTCGCTGAGAAAGAGATAGGCGAGCTGGTTGTCGGCGAGCGCCCCATGCGCCTTGGTATAGGCGGCATAGCTTCGCCTCGCGCCGTCCGTCGTGAGAGCGGATTCGAACGGCGGATTGCCTACGACGACCGCGACCGGCGCCTGGACCAGGCCGCGCTCTTTGGCCTCGAAGAAGCAGCTCCAGTGGAGCGTGTTGTCGGCGAGCCGCGGAAACAGCTTGACGCTGGAGCGGATCTCTTCGGGCTGGAGAGCGTCGCACAGGCTCAGGCACAGGCTGAACGCGGCCAGTTCGACCGCCCCCTCTTCGAGATCGACACCATGCACGCGCTGGAGCAGCGGACGCAGATCGTCGACATCCGGACGCGCCCAGCCGTTGCGCCAGCGCCAGTGCAGCACCAGCCGCTTGTATGCCTCGACCAGGAAGACGCCCGATCCGCAGGCCGGATCGAGGATGACCCCGTCCCCGGCCATGAGCCGGTCGATACGGTCCCAGCTCAGCGTCTCTTCCAGCATTAGCCGAACCAACGCCGGCGGCGTGTAGATCGAGCTGGCCGCGTCTTTCACGAAGAGCTGGTAGATGTTGCTGATAAGCTCCACCGGCAGGTCGCGGAAGGAGTAGAGGCGCCAGAGGCTGAACTGCCCCGTCGAATCCTCGAAGCCCTCGACCAACCGCGCGTAGCTGGCGAGTTCGGTGCTGTCGGCCAGCGCTGCGCGCTCTGCATCCTTCAGGCGGAACACATGTCCGTTGAACCGCTCTTCGAGCGCTTCGAGCAATGTTATCAACGCCGGACCATTGCCCAGAACCTCGAAAAAGTGGGTGGCGCCAGGCAAGGCGCGAGCGAAGTCGTCCGGCAGAAGGACCGACCGTTCCTCGAGATAGGCGATGAGCAGTGAGAGGATCAGTAATCGCCGCTGCAGCCCGCCATCGAGCAACCTACGCTCGCCCATCTGCCTAGCGAGCTCGCGGACTTCTTCGACCAGTTTACGATGGGCCGATTTCTGAGCCGAAAGCATCAGGCGGCAGGCATCGGGGTCGTCCCAGATGGCGCCATTGCGGATGCGAGCGGCATCCCACCATACGTCCTGCACCGCGATCTCCGCGCCGATCGCCAGCGTGCGGATCGGCCGGCAGATTGGCGTGTCGTCGGGACCGACGAAATCGGGCGCATGCGCGCAGCGGAAGAGCTGAATCTGCCCCGGACCGGCGCGGTAGACGATCGGGACGCCGCTCCAGCTCCACAGCCGCTTGTGCAGCTCAGCGAAAGCCCGATCGTCGGCATGTGCGGCAGCATCGAAAACGAAGGCCTGCGCGACCGATGCGCGACCATGCCGGCCAGCTTCGAAAAATACCGCGCGCGCGCCGTAGCTCGCGGCCTTCTCGATGAAGGCGACTTCCTCGGGGGGCCGCCCCGCCGGAACATAGCCATCGACAGCGACCAGGCCATCGACGGCGGGCAGATCGCCCCCGCGCCCGATCGCGAAAAGCCATTCAGCGCCTTCGAATGCAGCGCCGGGTGTGTGGAGCGTCACATCCGCCTCCTCGGACCGAGGGCGGATGGAAGGGCGAACGGCACCACGATCATTTCTGCCGCTTCTTCTTCGAGAGCGCGAAGCCCTCCTTCAGCAGATCGGTCATCGTGATCCCTTGGGAGACCGCGAAGCCCTTGAACTCTTTCTTGAAGTCGGGACTCACCTTGAAATTGAGCGACTTGTTCTCGCCGTCGCCCCCATGATCCTCGTCGGCCGGATCGGTTCGACTGCTGGCCAAGATACGCCCTCCCACTGCGGCCATGTTCCCTCTCGGCTGCTTCGGTTTGGGCAGAAATACAGATTTCCGCCTTTCTGGCAATCCGGAAAGACGGAATTCCTGAAATCTGGAAAGACAGAAATAAAGAAATCTGGATCGACTCCTCGACTCACGCTGGCTCAGGCGGATTGATGGAAACGGCTAAAAACCGTTGTCAAAACGAGAACACAATAGGAACATTTGGTCAACCTGCGGCTTTGTGGCGCCGAATAGAAAACCGACCCCTATTCGTCCAGACTGGCTCCGGTCGACCAACGCTCGTCGCTCGGTTTCAGGAAATACCCTTCCTCGCAACAGGCCGGCGCCAGGGCGTGGAGCGGCGCCTGTTCGTCAAGCCATTCGCCGATCGCGAACGGATCAATCAGGAGAGGCATGTCCCTGCTCGCGCGGCCGACGATCGCGTTCGCGGCGGTGCGAATGCCAGCGCAGTACATGCCGTCAGGCCCATCAGCGATACGGGCGTTGATCCGTGAGGCGATTTGGCGGCTGCTTACGACCAGCTCCGGACGTCCAAGGTCGGTGCTGCAATGACAGGTTTTGCTGAAACCGGGCATTCGTCTCGCATGACCCTGCCGGACTGAAAAGCGCCCCAATTGAAGAGATGGACCGCGCGCTAGCAGCCGCCGAAAAAGAACGCCTGCCGAAGCGTCGCGACCTGGGCGTTGCGGTGATGCAGGAACGGCTCGGCGACGGCACCACGAAACCTGACGCTGATTGGCGGTCA
Source organism: Sphingobium scionense (assembly GCF_014197035.1). Lineage (GTDB taxonomy): Bacteria > Pseudomonadota > Alphaproteobacteria > Sphingomonadales > Sphingomonadaceae > Sphingobium > Sphingobium scionense. Next base: position 32,964 of record NZ_JACIEU010000033.1, read on the forward strand.
AACCCGTCCGCACTCCACTAAATTTCGCCGCGAATTGTGCCAAATGTTCTGACGGCGGAACGAATACGAAAGATGGGTATTTTCCTGGAGGCTTCAGTGGGCTTCACAGTAAAATTCGGACAACCGCAAGCAGACTCAGCGCCAGAGCGATCAAGCTGGGGATGATGACCGCCGCACCGCAGACGAAGGCCAGGATGCCGACCCAGTTCCAACCATGTGTACGCGTCATCGGATTTTCCTCGATCGCATTTTCGCCAAATATCGTCCCCATTCACTAACTCGCTACTACCTGGACGGTTTCGGCTCGGTCGCGTCATCTTCGACGCTCGCCATTGGCCTGTCGGCATCGGCATCTATGAAGATGCGTTCTGCCGCGCCATCAAGATCGTCATATTGCCCGCTGCGCATGGACCACAGGAAGGCGCCCAAGCCTACCAAACCCATCACCAGAGCAATCGGCACCAGCCAGACGAGAGCCGTCATGCGGCGCTCCCTGCTGGAACCAGCGCGCGCTCTCGACGAACCGTATTTGGCCTGGGGCCAGTTTGAGAGGGAATGCGCAGAGCATTTGCCACGACTGTGATCGAGGACAGCGACATTGCGACCGCCGCCAGCAAAGGGCTGACATAACCTGCCAAGGCCATCGGCAGCACCACCAGGTTGTATCCGACCGAAAACACGAGATTCTGCCGGACGAGCCTACCGGCAGCGCGGGAAATACGCAGGGCTTGCGGAATAGCCGCGAGATCCTGTCCGAAAAACACGATGTCGGCGGCCGCACGGCCGATATCGGCGGCATTGGATGGCGCCATGGAAACATGCGCGGCCGAAAGAGCCGGCCCGTCGTTCAAGCCATCGCCTACCATCAAGGTTTTGCACTGCTTGCCAGCAAGCGCTTCGAGACGCTGCACTTTTTGCTGAGGCAGGAGGCCGGCGCGAAATTTCGCGATGCCGATCGAGGCCGCGACCGCCGATACCGCTTCAGGGTGGTCACCCGAAAGCAACTCCACATCGAGCCCAAGCTCACTGAGCTGCCGCACCGTGTCTCGTGCGCTGGTTTTCTCGATGTCCGAAAAGCGAAAATGACCTGCCCGTTCGCCATCGACCGAAAAGACCGTGTGGAGGCTACCGACATCGGCATTGGCGCCGCCCAGCGCCCAATCGGGTCGCCCTATCCTGAATATATGGCCGGCGCGGCACGCTTCCAACCCTTTCCCGGGAAGCTCGGAAAAGCTATCCAGAGTGCCGCCCGCACGGCCCTCGCTACTTGCTGCAAGGGCCCGCGCAACAGGGTGGTCGGATCGCGACGCCATGGCCGAGGCGATCTCGCGGTAGCGCTGGTCGATATCGGCTTCGGTCACGCGGAGATCGCCGATGGTCAGCGTGCCTGTCTTGTCGAAAACGACAATATCGATCTCGGCTAGTCGTTCGAGCGCGCTTCCGTCCTTCAGGGCGATTCCGCGTTCGAACAAGCGCTTCGCTGCAACAACTTGTACCATGGGAATGGCGAGTCCCAACGCGCAGGGACAGGTAATGATGAGTACCGAAATCGCGATGGTGAGCGACAGATGCCAGTCACCGGTCGAGAGGAACCATCCCGCAAAGGAAGCTAAGGCCAGCGAATGGATGATCGGCGAATAACAGGCCGCCACGCGATCCGCCAGGCGACGGTAGCGCGCGCGGCCCTGCTCGGCCGCCTCCATCATCAGGACCATTTCCGCGAGAAAGGATTGTGCGCTCGTGCTGGTGACGCGGACTTCCAACGAGCCATCAAGGTTGAGCATGCCGGACAGAAGCTTGCTCCCGGCCATCACGGGCGTCGGCATCGCCTCGCCGGTTACCACTGCGGTGTCGACATCGCCCTCTCCGGCCAGGACGACCCCGTCGAGCGGCACGCGTTCTCCTGGAGCGACGACTATGGCATCGCCCACCGCTACGCTGTCGAGCGCCACAAATGTCCGTGAACCATCCTCGGCGATGACCTTCGCGCCCGCAGGCATCATTTTGGCGAGACCGAGCACCGCGGAACGCGCCTTGTCGCGCATCAGATAGTCAAGCGTTCGTCCGATCAGCAAAAAGAAGATCAGCGTGACGACAGCGTCGAAATAGGCATGCGGGCCGGAATGCAATGTGTCGAAGATGCTCAAGCCGAGCGCGAGAAGAATGCCGATTGAGATGGGCACGTCCATGTTGGTGCGACCTGCACGCAAGGCGGACCATGCCGATTGGAAGAAGATGCGCCCCGAATAGGCTACCGTCGGAAGCGCCAGGAGCGCCGATATCGCATGGAAAAGATGACGCGTACCTGGGTCAGCGCCTGACCATACCGACACTGAGAGCAGCATGATGTTCATCGCCGCAAATCCCGAGACCGCCATGGCGACGATCAGCCTGCGTCTTTCGCGGTCAGGTTGACCCTCGAGATTGCTCAGCAGATTCGCTTCGAAGCCCACTTCGGACAGGGTTTCGAGCAACGGAGGAATAGTAGCCGTTCTTTTCCAGGTGACCGTGGCCCGCCGCGTCGAGAGGTTGACGCGTGCCGACACCACGCCGTCGAGCTGAGCCAGGGCCCGCTCGATTTTTCCCATGCATCCGCCGCAGTGCGCGGTAGGAACCGACAATTGAGTCTGAAGCAGACCATCGTCAAGCACCGTGCTGGCGAGGATGAGCTCGTCGACCGACTGGCGGGTCGATGTCCGTCGCAACGCGACATCGTTCAAAGCGGCGCGCGACGCCATTCCTAGGCGTCCGCTTCGGCGACCGCGCGATAGGCATGCCAGGTGGCATGACCCAGCCATGGGAAAATAAGGATGAGCCCGAGAAGTCCCGTTGCCGCGCAAAGAATGAAAAGCGCCAGCACGATCCCTCCCCACACGACCATGGGTGCAAGGTTGTTCCATACGAGCGCCATGCTGGTTCCCATCGCCGTGAGAGCATCGACCTTCCTGTCGAGCAACATTGGAATGGCAAAAACGCTGATCGCAAAGGCGAACGACGCGAACAGGCCCCCTACCGCGGTGCCTACCCCGAGAATGATCCAACCCACAGGCTCGGTCACGAGCAAGGCGGTAATGTGCGTCAGGCCGGGGAACGGGCGAACGCCGAAAAACAGGGCATAGATGAGGACCGCCGAACGAATCCACAAAAGCATCAGAAGGCTGAGCAGCAAGCCGGTGAAATAGACCTGTGGCCCTGCTGCGGGTTTTACGAGAAGCATTCGGCGCAGACCAATTGTCTCGCCCTGCTCGCGGGTCCGGCTCTTTTCATAGAGTCCGACGGCGAGCAGCGGAGCGACGATCATGAAGCCGGCAAGCGCGGGAAAGAGGATATAATCTCGCCCGTACAGGGCGAGGATCGCGACCGCGGCGACCGAGAGGGCAAAAATGCCCAGACCGTAAAGAAGGCTCGGGACCGGCCGATCCATCAGATCGCGCCAACCCGCTCCAAGCCAGCGCAAGCCGACGAGCGGTGAGAGGTGGCGCTGAAGTCGGGCGTTCCTGGTTTCATCGATCCCCGACGTTTCGGTCAGCAATCCGTAAGAGGCGCTCTCCTCAGTCATATCCAGCAACCTTTCAGCATGCCGATTTCGCCGCGCGATACTGGCCGCTCTCGCTCGCTCGCTCCTTCAAATGCCCCACACAATCCGGTTGCGATTGAAAGGCTACGTAAAGGAAATGCGCATTCGCGAGCACAAACAGGAGCAGCCCCGCCACTACGAGGCTCCAAACAAGCCATCGTGATCTGCGTCGCGTCGCTCTCATGGCGCCGGTAAACTCAGTGAGTGAACATAGAGTGCCAAAATCTTGATATCGGCGGCGCTCAGCCGTTCGTCCCAGGTCGGCATATGGCCTTGGCGACCGCCATGCACCGTCTCGACAATCTGATCGAGGTCGCCTCCATAGATCCAGCGCGCATCCGTTAGATTGGGCGCGCCGACATCGCGTTTGCCGCGCGCATCCTCGCCATGGCAAATCGCGCAATTCGACATGAACACCTCGCGCCCCGACAATACCGAAGCGCGATTGGCCGCCGTCACGAATTTGGGATGCGACAGGGAATAGATGTAATTGGCCGCCAGACTGACCTGATCGGCGTCGAGAATGCCATCCCGTCCGAACGACGGCATCTGAGAGGTTCGCCCTTGCGGATGCTCCACATTGACCCCGACACGCATGGTCTGGGCGATTGTTTCGAGATCGCCGCCCCAGATCCAGTCGTCGTCGGTCAGATCGGGATAGCCATAGCCACCCTTGGCATTGATGCCGTGGCAGGCGGCGCAATTATCGCCGAAAAGCCGGTGCCCCGTGCTGCGCACGATCGCCATGAGCTGAGGGTCGGCCGCGATCTGTTCGAGGTTCTCGCTTTCGATCCGCTTCATCCAGGCAGCGCGGCCCGCCTGCGCATCGACCAAATGCTTCTCGACCGATGTGCGCTGGTCCGTGTTGAGTATGCCCTTGGTGTAAGTATGGCCCACTGGCCAGGTCGGCATGAGGATCCACCAGGCGAAGGCGAAAAGATGCGTGACGATCAGAAAGATCAGCACGCCTTTCGGAACCGGCGTATCAAGCTCCTTGATGCCGTTCCAGATGTGGCCGGTCGTGTCGCGGCCGCTGACCGGATCGCGTTCTACGTCCACGGCTTGTCATCCTGATCGAGAACGCTTTGCTTGGCTCTGTCGAACTTCTTTCGGTTGGACGGACGGAACGTATAGATGAGCACGCCGATCATCAGCCCGATAAGGTAGAACAGCCCCCAGCTTTTCGAGAATGCGACGAGAGCGTCGTGGCTTATATCCATGGGTCTCTCCTCTTCATTTCACCGGCTCCGGCGGCTTCTGGGGGGCAGCCGTGTTCTTGTACGGCGCATCGGTCAGCCGCCCCAAGACCTGCAGATAAGCTACCAAAGCGTCCATTTCGGTGACTTCGGTCGCCACATCGTCGAACACGCGCACCTGCGTTTCTTGGCCGTAGCGATCCGCAACACCGGACGACGTCGAGCTTTCCGGCGTCGCCTGATCGTAAGCATCGATGCTGGCGTTTTCGATCATCGCGTCGGTGTAGGGGACACCGGCAGCGCGCAGGGCTTTCAGATGTAAGGGCAGATCATCGAGCCGCAGCGTGGTGCGCGCCAGCCAGGCATAGGCCGGCATGTTGGAATCGGGCACCACATCGCGCGGATTGGTCAGATGCGCTACATGCCAGAAATCCGAATATTTGCCGCCGATGCGGGCAAGATCCGGGCCGGTTCGCTTCGAGCCCCAGAGCATCGGATGGTCATACTTGGACTCGACCGCCAGAGAATAAGGCCCGTAGCGCTCGACCTCATCCTGCAAGGTGCGGATCATCTGGCTGTGGCAGGCATAGCAGCCCTCGCGAACGTAGATATTCCGACCTGCCAGTTCGAGTGGTGTGTAGAGCCGCATGTCAGGCACCTTCTCCACTGTCTCATCGATCGTGAAGAGCGGGGCGATTTCGACGAGACCCCCAACACTGGCGGCCGCGACAATTGCGAGCACGAAGCCGATGGCGCTTCGCTCAAGCTTGCGATGAAAGAGTTCGGCCATCGCTCAGCCCCTCGCCACCGCTGTGGCGGCATTCAAAGGAACGTCGCCTTCTACCGGCGCGCTAGATGGCGCTGCGCGAATGGTCCTCCACATATTGTAAGCGCCGATCGCCGCTCCGATCAGGAACAAAAGGCCGCCGAGGGTGCGCGAGATGTAATAGGGATACATCGCTCTCAGCGAGTCGAGGAACGAATAGGCGAGCGTGCCTTCCTCGGTGTAAGTCCGCCACATAAGACCCTGGATGATGCCGGAATTCCACATTGCAAAAATGTAGATAAGGGTCCCGGCCAGCGAGAGCCAGAAATGCCACTCGACGAGCGCCGGCGAATACATTGTCTCGCGCTTCCAGAGCGAGGGAACCAGCGTATAGAATGAGCCGAAAGTAATAAGTGCGACCCATCCGAGCGCGCCTGCGTGAACATGGCCCACGGTCCAATCGGTGTAATGGGACAGCGAATTGACAGGACGGATGGCGAGGAACGACCCTTCGAAGGTCGAAATGCCGTAGAACACGGCTGCGACCATCATGAAGCGCAGCGTGGCATCGTCGCGCACGCGGTGCCAGGCGCCATTTAGCGTCAGCAAGGCATTTCCGGCCGAAGCCCAGGACGGAACGAGAAGCATGACCGAGAACGTCATCCCCAGCGTCTGCACCCAATGCGGCAGCGCTGTATAATGAAGATGATGCGAGCCAGCCCACATGTAGAAAAATGTGATGCCCCAGAAGCTTAAGATCGACAGCCTATAGGAAAAGATCGGCCGCTGCGCCCGTATCGGCAGATAATAATAGAGCATCCCCAGAAAGCCGGCCGTGAGGAAGAAAGCGACGGCGTTGTGGCCATACCACCACTGCACCATCGCATCCTGCACGCCCGACCATATCGTATAGCTCTTGGCGTGCCCCAGCGAGACGGGGACAGCGAGATTATTGATGATATGCAGAATTGCGACGACGAGGATGAAGGCCATGAAATACCAGTTGGCCACATAGATGTGGGGTTCTTTGCGGCGCGCCAGCGTCCTGATGTAGAGGACGAAATAGGTCACCCAGACGATCACCAGCCAGATGTCCGCATACCATTCGGCTTCGGCATATTCCTTCGATTGGGTGACACCCAGCAGATATCCGCTGGCGGCCAGGATGCAGAACAGATTGTAGCCGACAAGGACAAACCAGGGGGAAAGCTGATCGGGAAGCCGCGCGCGCGACGTACGCTGCACGACATGCAGCGATGTCGCGATAAGCGCGTTCCCGCCAAATCCAAAGATCACGCCGCTTGTGTGAACCGGTCGTAGGCGGCCGAAGCTCGCCCAGGCGCCATCGAATGTCAGATCGGGAAACGCGAGTAGGGCCGCCACCCATACTCCCACGAACATGGCGACCACCGCCCAGGCCATGCTCGCGATGATGCCGGCCTTGATCGGCTCATCATAGTAGCTCTCGAGGCGGGATCTTGGCGGCTCCGGTCCCCATAAATCTCGGATTACGACAACTGCGCAAATGGCACCGAACACCAGGATCAACCACCCGTGAACTTCCATCGTGTCTTGGGTGCCTGCGGCGGCGAGAACCAACCCGCCCAAGGCGACAGCGACAGAAATTCCGAGTGCGATCTGTCGCTCGGCTTCGGTCAATGTCAAAATCATGGCCGATCAATCCCCCCTTTTTGGTTGCTGCCATGCGGTTTTTTAGCGCAGCATTGCCTCCGGGGAGCGGGCCACGGAACTTGCGCATAAGCTGCAACACCTTAGTCCGCTCCGGGTTCCCGCCACGGCTGCTCCGAGCAGCCAATCGGCACGATGCCGGTCACCAGTCAATTCCTTCACAGCAATCCATGACTGCCTGCCACGGCGCCGAGAAGCGTGACCACTGCAAGACCCAGAAGCCCGCGATGAACGACCTCCATGCGATCGAAGTCTGCGGCAGGCTTCAACGACTCCTCCATGCGCCGATGAAGAAACAGCGGCTCGATCACGAACAGCATCGCCGCGAAAATCGCCCAGAGGCCAACCATCGCGTGCATCCACCAGAAACGCAGATCGGCGAACCGATCCCACATCTGCCCGCGCTCCACCATCCAGAAGCCGCTGACGCCGGCAAGCAGCACCCACACACGCGCTTGCGCCGCGAAACTGCCTTCGAGCTTGTGGAAGGCCGCCAGCCTGTCAGCTGGCGGATGCGCACGGCGAATGAACGGCATCACCACGAGCGTGACAAAGGCAACGCCTCCGATCCAGAACATAACCGCCAGGACATGAATTGCCCGGGCTATGGTGATATCGCCCATCCCCTACTCCATCAGGCTGCCAGCAGTTCGTCCGCCGGGCCGAAAAATTCGTAGTGAATTCGGTCGGACGGCACGCCGGCGAGCGACAAGGTCGAAACCGCGTGACGCAGGAACGGGCGCGGTCCGCAAATGTAGTAGTCGGCTTCACCGACCGGCGTGTTGGCGACGAGCCACTCATCGGTGATGATGCCGGCGACATCATAGTCCTGGCCCTGCGCTTCGCCTTCAAGCGGAGTTTGATGGAAATCAGTAACCGACACCGCCTTGCCCTGGCCGGCGACAGCGCGAACATGGTTGCGCATCGCATGCGTGTCGCGATCATGGGTCCCGTGAATATAATGAACGGGTACTTCGGCGCCGCTCTGCGCGAGCGCTTCGAGCATCGCCACCATCGGGGTCAGACCTACCCCACCGGACAGGAGGATGACCGGACGTTCGACATGATCGGCAAGGAAAAACTCCCCCGCTGGCGCGGCCACCTTTAGCACCGTTCCGGGCCTAGCCTCGTCATGGAACCATCCTGAGGCCAGGCCATGTGGTTCACGCTTGACCGAAATGCGGTACGTTTCCCCATTGGGGGCGGCCGAAATCGAATAGTTGCGCTTGACCGGCGGATGACCGGGAATCTCCAGCCAGAAAGTCAGATACTGCCCCGGCTTGTGCTGCATGACGGGTCCGCCATCGACCGGGCGGAGAATGTAGGAATTGATGACGCTGCTCTCGCGCAAGACGTCTTCGACGCGGAAGTCACGCCAGCCATTCCATCCGCCCGCCGCGTCCTTCTGCTCTGTGTAGACCCGCTGCTCGCGTGCGATCAGGATATTGGCGAGGAACCAGTAGGCCTCGCCCCATGCCGCAAGGATTTCCTCCGTTGCTGCATCTCCCAGCACCGCCTTGATCGCGCCAAGGAGCGCCTCGGCAACGTGCGGATAGTGCTCGGGCAAAATCTGAAGGCCCACATGCTTTTGCGCGATCCGCTCAACAGCAGGCGCAAGCGCACCGAGATTTTCAATATTGCTGGCATAGGCGAGAATGGCGCCCGTGAGCGCACGCGGCTGCGATCCGGAGTCGCCATGATGCGACTGATTGAAAAGGTCGCGGATTTCCGGGTTCTGGAACATCCGGGAATACATTTCGTGTACGATGTCCAGACCATGCGCTTCCAGCGCGGGAACGGTCGCCTTGACGAGCGCGATCGTCTGATCGCTAAGAGGTTGCGACATGAACTTCTCCTTCTGAAATGCGTTGAAATTTCCGGCAATGTCAGCGCGCGGGCGGCTGATCGTAGAAATCGACCTGCATCTTCATTGACCCCATCGGCGTCACGAAATGCGGCTGCTGCGGCAGAACCAATCCTGGCTGGTTCGGTGTCAGCACGATCTCCGAAGGCGGATCGAGATAGGTGAGCTTAAGCTCGCCTTCCAAAACGCGGATCAGGCCCCAGACACCGGCCTTGGTATCGTGTCGCGCCCGCAAGGCAGCCGGTAGCGTATCCTGATCAAACACCGGTGTGGAACGATAGGGAAGGATGTCAGGCATGGCTTTGCACTCTCCGCCTTGGGCAATCCAGCGTATCGGAATTGATTGCCGAGCCTTCCGCGCGTTGCCGATCGAGCCGAAAAAACACGGCGAGCTGCAGGCTTTCGGCGATCCGCTTCGCTTTCGCTTGCAAAGCGGCGGCGGCTTCGGGCGACATCATTTCGTTGGTCGTTTCAGCCCAAAGCGTTAGCCATCGGTCGAAGAGCGCCGGCGTAATACGCGATTTGTGCTTTAAATGAGCCGGCACCGGTTGACCCTTGTATCGACCACTGGTGAGCATTACCGATGACCAGAATGCCGCCAGCTTTTCGAGATGTTCCGGCCAATCGCTGATCGCGTCGTTGAAGATCGGCCCCAGCTCGGCATCCTCTCGTACCCGCGCATAGAACAGCGTCACGAGACGGCTCAGCCCTTCTTCGTCAACCTGCCTATCGTCATCCATTGACCGACTCCGAAATCATGTATCTATGCTACATGTATCACCGGGTTGGAAACATGCAACAAGAATGCATATATATTAGTGCAGCGTCGATTGGGCGCTGTGACCGGGAAGCGACATGAAGCTGACGCGCTACACCGACTATGCCCTTAGGGTGCTGCTTTACCTTGGAGCGCGGCCTGATCGGCTATGCTCGATTTCCGAGATGGCGGGTGCCTATGCGATCTCGCAAAACCATTTGATGAAGGTGGTTCACGACCTCGGAAAAGCAGGCTTTGTAGCGAGCGCTCGGGGACGTCTTGGCGGAATTCGGCTCGCGCGACCGCCGGGTGAGATTATCATCGGATCGGTCGTGCGGCACACGGAGGATGGGTTCGATCTGGTCGATTGCGGAAGCTGCATCATCGCGCCGGCGTGCGGAGCGACGGGCGTTCTTCGCGAGGCGCTTGCCGCATTCATGGCCGTGCTCGACAGCTACACGCTCGACGACCTGTTGGCGAGGCGGGTCGATATGCTCAGTCTCTTTGCACCCGAAGCGGTATAGAGGCTCTGCCGATGGAGGAGGAATGCGCGCGCTATCGTTGTGAGGGAGAAGATGGCTCGCCGATCACCGTTTTGGAGTTTCAATACTTCGGTCAAGCTGAAACGAAACCCGGCCGACGCCGTTACCCAGGTGCGCAGCGCCTAGCTCTCTCTACCGGAGAGCCTGTCCGGTATATCGACCCCACCACATTTGAGGTCATCGGCAGCGGAGAGCTTCTTCGGCGATGCGACCGAACCTGAGGCGCGTGCCGCCCTTTGCCAGTTTTCTCGGCGAACCAACTCCTCAAAGCGGCAGAGCGGGATCGAATCCGGGGTCTCGCTCATGCACCAAACCCCTTCTCCAGACCAGCAATCAGATCGTCCAAATGCCCAAGCCCAATCGAAAGCCGTAGCACGCCATCGCTGATGCCGGCCATTTGCCGCGCCTCGCCCCGCGAACGGCCGACACACCCGAAACCCGTCGTTCACGGTTGTACTGTTGAATGGCAGGAAAGTCCCAAGACTAGACCTGAACTGGCACAGGACTCGAACTATTGCGTCCATCGCCGTCCAGCCTTTTCCACGAATTGAAGGCATGCTAGTGATGCCCCGGCGATTTCGTACGTCAATGATTTGGCAGAAAAATCAATCGCTTAGGATGCCCTGCAGAAAGCTCTTCTGCCCCATCGTCCAGTGACGTCCAAGCTGGTCCAGCAGCGTCCTGATATCAAGAGACTGGAACGGCGTAGCCCAGTCTAACGATGACCTTCTGAGGCATCTCATTCATCACCGCAGTTGCCATCGGTGATCAGCGCTTCGTGGCTGCTGCCGACCAAAGCACGAACCCGCTCCGCGGGAGGGTCGCTTGGGGTGACGTAGCGTAGTATTTGTGAGGCTTTCGGCGGGGCGGCGTCGCCCGCCGACGGT
>NZ_JACIEU010000034.1 GCF_014197035.1 Sphingobium scionense
CACAAGCCCACCCCGCTGCGACTAACGCGCTGCGCGCCTAAGTCTCGCTGCCCCTCCCGTTTACGGGAGGGGAATGGCAGGAAGCCACCCATCCCGGCCCGTCGACGAGCGTTGAATCTGTCCACGCCGGCCTAGCCCCGCTTCCCCTTCCCCTCGATCAGCACCGCCTGTTGCCAGCGGCTCGGCGCCTTGTCAGTGCGGTGGATGCAGCCGGCCCAGCAGCAGGGCCGCTTCTTGCCCTCCTGCAATTCCTCGACAGTGCGTGCAATGCGCCGCGCGCGGGTCGCGGTCTGCTTGGCATCCTCGACCCAGCAGATGAACTCGTTGCGGCCAAGCGGCGTCAGCCCCTGCCACAGCGCGAAGATGCCGGCATCGGCCCGGATCGCCGCCTGCATGTCATCGGCCGCCTCATGCACCGTGCCCTGGAGAAAATCGTCCGTCATCCAGCCTCTCCGATCCTTGCGACGCAGAAGCTAAGCGGAAAAGGCCGGCTCCGCCAGCGCCAGCCCATGCGTCCGGATCGCGCCCGGCCAGCCTTCCGCCGCCGCCTCGAACGCCGCCCTGTCCCCGGCATAAAGCGCACGGATCGCCGCTTCATAGCCGGGCCGGTCGCCCGCCATCGCGGTCAGGAAATGATAGGCCGCGTCCATCGCCGCGCGGGGCGATACCTTGTCCGCGCTCACCTTCACCGCTTCCTCGACCAACTGCCGCAGCGTGGCGGAAGCGCCGCGCGGCTGCGCCGCCAGCCAGTCCCAATGACGCGGCAGCAGGGTGATCTCGCGCGCCTGCACCCCCATCTTGGGTCGCCCACGCCCCCGTGGCCCGGCGCGCGCCGCCGCATCGGCCTGCCAGTCGATATCCACCTGCCGCCCGGTGCGATCGTCGAACAACAGGATATTCTGGGCGTCATCCCCCATGGCGCGCAGCGCCGCGCGCACCTCATCCTCATCGCCGGTCGCGATCCAATAGTCGCCCGAAAAGGCCGTCAATGTGCGGTCCATGCCGAATCTCCTTCGGCACGGCATTTATTACCCGGATATAATAGAGTCAATAATATCCGGATTAAATTCAGACATCACGCAACTCGACCCAGGTCGGCGCATGATCGCTCGCCTTTTCCCGGCCACGAAATGCCTTGTCGACCTGGGCATCGACCAGCCGGTCCGCCGCCGCCGGGCTCAGCAGCAGATGGTCGATGCGGAAGCCCGCGTCGCGCGGCCAGGCGCCGGCCTGATAGTCCCAATAGGTCCACACGCCGCCGGCGGGATGGCGGGTCAGGATCGAATCGGTCCAGCCATCGCCCAGCAGCCGGCGATAGGCCTCCCGGCTTTCGGGCTGCATCAGCGCATCGTCCGCCATCGCCTTGGGCGAATAGATATCCACGTCGCGCGGGATGACATTATAGTCGCCGGCCAGGATCGCGGGCACTTCCTCCGCCCAGATTTCCGCCGCCCGTTCGCGCAGCCGCTTCATCCAGCGCAGCTTGTAATCGAACTTCGGCCCCGGCTGCGGATTGCCGTTGGGCAGGTAGATGCTGGCGACCCGCACCCCCTTCACATCGGCTTCCAGATAGCGGCTCTGCTCGTCCTCCGGCTCGCCCTCCAGGCCCCGGCGCACCTCCACCGGCTGGTCGCCGCGCGCCAGGATGGCGACGCCGTTGAAGCCCTTCTGCCCGTGCCAGATCACGCCATAGCCGGCATCCTCGATATCCTTGACCGGGAAGGTCTCGTCGGACGTCTTGATCTCCTGCAGGCAGGCAATGTCGGGCCGGGTCTCGTCCAGCCATTCCAGCAGGCGCGGCAGCCGCGCCTTGATGCCGTTGATATTGAAGGTGGCGATACGCATGATGGACCTGTCTCTTTCGCTGTCCACTTCCCTTTAGAGAAGTGGGCTGCGTCTACAAGCCAATGCGCCGATCAGACCGAGAAGCTGGTGCCACAGCCGCAACCGGCGGTCGCGTTGGGATTGGTCACCTTGAACGCCGCGCCGCCCAGGTCCGACACAAAGTCCACGGCAGAACCGCGCACCAGGTCCAGGCTGACATCGTCCACCACCAGCGTCACGCCATCGCGCTCCACCGCCATATCCTCGGCCTCCACCTGCTCGGCCAGGCCAAAGCGATATTGGAAGCCCGAACAGCCGCCGCCTTCGACGGCCAGCCGCAATATGGCGGGCTTGCCCTGCTTGGCGGCGATCGCCGCGACACGGGCGGCGGCGGAAGGGGTGAGATCGATATCGGCCATGATGCCTAGATAGGGTCAAGCAAAAGCCCCGGCAACCCATGGGTGCCGGGGCTTTGGAAACTTGCGTGCGAAAGGCCGATCAGTCGGCGGCCTTTTCCTCCGCCTTGGTCGGACCGCCCATGGCGATCGGCGGCTTGGTGTTCATCGCGATCAGATAGTCGGGACCGGCGACGAAGGGGAGCGGGTTGATCGCCGCGCCATCGACGCGGACTTCATAATGGAGGTGGCTGCCGGTCGAACGGCCGGTGGATCCCATCAGGCCGATCACCTGGCCACGATGGACATAGCTGTTGGGCGCAACCAACAGCTTCGACATATGGCCGTAGCGGGTTTCCATGCCATTGCCATGCGAGATCTGGACCAGGTTGCCATAGCCGCTGGCCCAGCCGGCGCGACTGATGATGCCGTCGGCGGTGGCGTGGATCGGGGTGCCGATCGGGCCGGGAATATCGATGCCCTTGTGCATGCGGGCGCTGCGGTTGAACGGGTCGGAACGCACGCCGAAGTTCGAGGTCAGCGACAGCTTTTCGACCGGGCGGCCCGAGGGAATATAGGCTGCGGTCTTGGCGTTGCCGTCCATGCGCTGCAGGCTGGAAAAGATGTTGGAGAAGCCGACATCGGCCGGGCCGAGCGCGCTGGTGTTGATTTCGGAAGAATCGCCATAAGGATCATCTTCATCCTTGGCGTTGGCCGGGGCTGCGGCGCACATCACGCCAACCATGCCGACCATCCCGAAAATCTTGGCCGTCTTGCTGGCCGATTGGAACCAACGCGCACCCAGCGCATTCACAGTACGAAGAATCAACATGCCGACCCCGACTTATGCCCGCGAAGGCTTTTGCCTCTCGTGGGTTCCCCATGTTCAATAAAATGGCGACCTAGATCGCCCCCGCTGGATGCAGACTGCAAATCGCCGCTCAGCTTGCAAGCGCGTCGTAGAAATCGCGCGTCAAACCGGCCTGTCGACGCGCCGAGTCGTTGAACGGTGGCTTAACGCTCCCCCGAAAATGGCGTTTCACAAGGATTTGGTAATGTTTGACGGGGTCTAGCCCCAATCGGTTCGTCGCCTGGCTGAACCATGTCGTCCCGGCCGACACATGGCGAATCTCATCCGTCATAATCCGCTGCAACATCTTTGCGGATATATGGTCGCCCACCCCCTCGAACCGCGCGATCGTGGACGGCGTGATATCCAGCGCACGGGCCTCCAGCACCATCGGCACCACCGCCAGCCGGGCGAGCGCATCGCCCGCCGTCTCGCTCGCCGCCTGCCACAGCCCGTCATGCGCGGGCAGCGCGCCATAATGGCTGCCCAATTGCCGCAACCGCCGGTCGAGCAGCGCGAAATGCATGGCCTCGTCCGCGCCGACCCGCATCCATTCGTCGGTGAAGCCCGCCGGAAATTCGCCGCCAAAGCGCCCGACCAGGTCGAACGCCAGGTCGATCGCGACAAACTCGATATGCGCCAGCGCATGCAGCATCGCGATCCGCCCGCGATCCGTGCCCATCTTGCTGCGCTTGGGCATTTGCCCCGGCGGCAGCAGTTCGGGCGCATCGGGCCGCGCCGGCCGGTCGGGCATCGCTATGTCGAACCGATGCGCCAGCCGCCCCAGCCGCCAGGCCCGCGCCACCGCCCGCGCCGCCATCAGCTTGCTGGTCGGGTCAGCAATGGTCAGTACATGGGCGCACCCCGCGCCCACGGAATCGAGAACAGGTGGCAGGGTCAAAGCGCCTTCGCTGCCTCCAGCACCTCAGCGGCATGGCCCTTGACCTTCACCTTGGGCCAGACCCGCACGATCCTGCCGTCGCCGTCCGCCAGGAAAGTCGCCCGCGCGATCCCCATATATTGGCGGCCATAAAGCGACTTCTCGACCCAGGTGCCAAACGCCTCGCAGGCCGTGCCCGGCTCGTCCGAAGCCAGCGTCACCGCCAGCCCATATTTGTCGCCGAACTTCTGCAACTTGGCCGGCTTGTCCTTCGACACACCAACCACCGCCACGCCCAGCGCCGCGAATTCACTCGCCAGTTCGGTGAAATCCTTCGCCTCGCTGGTGCAGCCGGGCGTATCCGCCTTGGGATAGAAATAGACCACCACCGGCTTGCCGCGATAGCGCGCCAGGCTGAAGTCCGCGCCGTCCGCATCCTTCAGCGCCACGTCGGGCAGCATCGCTCCCTGTTCAAGCATCTTGATCCTCCTGATAGGGCGCGGCCAGCGCGCGCCATGCGTCGCCGACGCTTTGCCGGGCCTTGGCATAGCTTTCAAGCAGCGCGTCCCAATCGGCCGCGCCACAGGCGCGTGCGACCAGCGGCCGGGTCGCCTCCGGCGGCTCGGTCGATTTGGGCGACACCAGCCGCGACACGATCAAAAAGCGGGTGATCAGTTCCTGCGCCGGAATCAGCTCGGCGGGAAGATGGCCGGCCGCCACCAGTTCGGCCAGCGCCTTGCCCAGATCCGGGTCGAACCCCATGCGATAATGGAACTGGCTGATGTGGATCAGGAACTCGATGTCGACCAGCCCGCCGGGCACCAGCTTGACGTCCAGCTCGCTTGCCGGCGGCTTGTGCCGCGCAATGTCGCCCCGCATCTTCACCGCCTGCCGCGCCAGTTCGTTAAAATCGCGCGGCCGTTGCAGCGTCTCGGTCAGGATCGCCTCCAGCGCCGCCCGCGCCTGCGGCGATCCGAACACCGGCCGCGCCCGCGTCAGCGCCAGATGCTCCCAGGTCCAGGCTTCTTCGCGCTGATATCTGGCAAAACTGTCCAGGCTGACCGCCAGCAGCCCTTGCGCACCCGATGGCCGCAGCCGCGTATCCACCTCATAAAGCGGCCCCGCCGCCGTCGACACCGACAGCGCATTGGTGATGCGCTGGCCCAGGCGGTTGAAATATTGGGTCGCGCCCAGCGGCCGCGCGCCATCCGATTCCGCCAGGAAATCGCCGGTAAACAGATAGACCAGGTCCAGGTCCGACGCATGGGTCAGCACCCCGCCGCCCATCCGCCCCAGCGCCAGGATCACCATCTCGCCGCCCGGCACCCTGCCATGCACACTCTCGAACTCGGCGACGGTGGCGCCCGCCAGCGCCTCGATCGCCGCTTCCGCCACCCGGCCATAGCCGCGCCCGGCCTCCAGCGGATCGCCCCCCCGCACGATCTGCACGCCCAGCGCGAAGCGGCGATCATTCACCCGCTGCCGCACCCGGTCGAGCAGCGCCTGATAATCCTCGCCCGCCTCCAGCGCGGCAAATTGCTGCGCCAGGACATCTACTGGCGGCACGGGGTCGAAGGCCGACGCATCGATCAGCCCTTCGAGCAGCTCGACCCGGCGGCTCAGCCCATCAGCGAGCGCCGGCGCATGGCTCAATATCTCGGCCAGCAATTCGACCAGCCCCGGCCGCGCGCCCAGCAGCTTGAAGAAGTTGATCGCACTCGGCAGCCGGCCGATCATGTCGTCCAGCCGGTTGAGCGCCCGTCCCGGATCGGGCGCGGTGGCGAGCGCTGGCATCAGCACCGGCAACAGCCGCTCCAGCGCCTCGCGCGACGCCCCGCTGCGCAGCGAGCGGATCGTGCCGTCGCGCCAGTGAGCGACCCGGGCCGCCGCCCAGTCGGCATCGGCAAAGCCCATTTCCTTGAGCTGCACCTTCAGCTTATCCTCGTCATGCGACAGGCTGCCATCGTCGGGCGCGGCGGTCAGCCGGTCATAATTGGCCCCCACCCACTCGACATGAGGCCGCAGCAGGTCGAGCAGCGCCGCCGCGTCCGTCAGGCCATGCAAGCGCGCAACATTGTCCAGCGAGTCCGGGTTCTTGGGCAGTTCATGGGTCTGGCGATCCTCGACCATCTGCAAGCGATGCTCGATCGTGCGGAACAGGACATAGGCTTCGTCGAGCCGCACGGCCACTTCCGCCTCGATCACGCCGGCCGCCGCCAGTGCCCGCAGCGCCGTGCGCGTATGGCCCGACCGCAATGACGGGTCGCGCCCGCCATGGATCAACTGGTGGACCTGGGCGAAAAATTCCACCTCGCGAATGCCGCCGCGCCCGCGCTTCAGGTCATAGCCCGGCCCGAACGCCTGCCCCTGCGCATAATGGTCGCGGATGCGCCGGCTGATGTCGGTGATCGCATCGATCGCGCCAAAGTCCAGGCTGCGCCGCCAGACGAACGGCCGGATCTGCCGCAGGAAATACTCGCCCAGCGCCCTGTCGCCCGCCGCGGGCCGGGCGCGGATGAAGGCGGCCTGCTCCCAGCCCATCGCGGTCGATTCATAATAGCCGATCGCCGCTTCCACCGGCAGCGCGATCGGCGTGGCTTCCGGCGAAGGCCGCAGCCGCAGATCGACGCGAAAGACATAGCCGTCGCCATCGCGCGCATTCAGGATTTCGCTGACGCGCCGCCCGATCCGCACCGCGGCGTCCGCCACATCCTCGCGCTCGCCATGTGGCAGGGTCTGGGGATCATAGAGCAGGATCGGGTCGATATCGGACGAGTAATTCAGTTCGCGGCTGCCATGCTTGCCCAGCGCCAGCACGACGAAGCCCTGCGGCTCCGCATCGGGATAGCGTTCGGCAAAGGTCGCAGCCAGCGCCTCCGCCAGCGCCTGATCGGCAAAGTCGGACAGGGTGCGCGTCACGCGGTCCATATCCCAGGCACCACCAAGGTCCGCCGCCGCCGTCACCAGCGCGATCGCCCCACGGCGCCGCCGCAGCGACCTGGCGACGCCATCCTCCGGCACGCCCTGCGCCTGCGCCGCCGCCATCGCCGCGTCGAAATCGCCCGTCGCCAGTAGCGCGACGACGGCCGGATAGCGGTCCATTTGCCGCGCCAGAAATGGCGAATGCGCGCGTATCCGCGCTTCCAGGTCGATCCAGTCCGTCACGCTTCCGTCTCCTTGTTGACGGCGATATCGCGCCCGAATGCGACGAAATCCAGAAACTTTTGGCGCAGATGGCCGTTCTGTCTCTCATGGAAATGCAGCGCAAACCTCTTGGCCGATCGGCATCAGGACGGGACGGCGGCGGCGCCCGCGTCGTCAATGTCGGCCTGCCCCTGCCTTATGAAGGCGTAGGCAAGGCGCTGCGGACCAGTTTTTCGGCGCCGCACGATACTCTGCCGGACGATATGCTGGCACTGCTGGCGAAACTTGATCAGCATTAACCGATAAAGCGCAGGCATTTTTTCATGTTTTGCCGCTAAGGCCCGAATCTCTTTCCATTTTCTAGTCGGGAATGCGGGTCACTCGATGATGTACAAGGTCTTTGCCGGCGGCACGCTGGTGGTCGCACCGATGATCGTCCTGGCGCTCCAGAATTTCGCGCCGCATCACCAGCCGGTTGCCCAGCCGGTAGCGGCACCGGCTGCGATCGACATAGCCCCAGCAGCAGCGGCCGTTACACCACCGCCCGTCGCCCCCAGCGCACCGCAGAGCTTCGTCGCACCGCCCGCTGGAGAACCGGTGGCCGACGCCGGCCAGCCCAGCATGGGCCTCGCCCACACATCCTCGGCGCACCCCGCCGTCTCGCCCGAACAGAGCGAGCCGGCACCCGATTCTCTCTAACCGGCGTTACAGCGCCCCCTTGAACGTATCGCACTGGGCCGGATCACCGCTGTCCAGCCCCTTGCGCAGCCAGCTCATCCGCTGTTCGCTGGTGCCATGGGTGAAACTTTCGGGCACCGGACGACGCCCGGCCGACTTCTGCAGCGTATCGTCGCCGATCGACTGCGCCGCCTTCATCCCCTCTTCCAGATCGCCCGCTTCCATCAGGCCGGTACGCTTGGCCCAGACCCCGGCATAGCAGTCCGCCTGCAACTCCACCTTCACCTGCAACGCATTGCCCTGCCCCTCGCTGACGCGGCGCTGCTGCTGGTTCACCTGGCCCAGCGTGCCTTCCAGATCCTGGACATGATGGCCGACCTCATGCGCGATCACATAGGCCTGGGCGAAATCGCCCGGTGCGCCAAAGCGGTCGCGCAATTCGGTGAAGAAATCTGTGTCGAGATAGACCTTCTGGTCGTTCGGGCAGTAGAACGGCCCCATCGCGCTCTGCGCCGCGCCACAGCCCGACGTGCCGCTCTGCGCATAGAAGGACAGGATCGTCGGCTGATAGGTCTGGCCGGCTTCCTTGAAGATCTGGCCCCAGACCCGCTCGGTCGATCCCAGCACCTTCAACGACCAATGCTGGATCTCGGTCAGCTTGCTGGCGTCCTGGCTACCCGCTGGCGCGCTTTGCGGCGCCTGCTGCTGCACGCCGCCACCGCCGCCCAACAGGCTCAGCGGATTGACGCCCATCACCGCCAGAATAATCAGCACCACGACGATGCCGCCACAGCCGAAACGACTGCCGATCAGCGGCAGCAGCAATCCCAGACCGCCCATCCCGCCGCCGCCGAAACCGCCGCCGCGTCCGTCCTGCACCTCGAAATTGCTGCTTTCCTGTTCGTCGTCGAGCCGCACCCTGGCCTCCCTCGCTTAGCCTTCCCGTGCCTACTGCATTACCGGTCGGCTGCAAACCATCCGCTGGCGATGCACGTTCCATCGACAGGAAGGACTTTGTTACGAGACATTAAGTTGGAATGACGCATCCAAAGACTATATTGCACTGCGACATGGCCGATACCGAACCCCGTCCGCGCCGCCGCGCCACCACCCCCCTCCCCCTCCCCCGCGAAGTCGCGCTACTGTTGCAAGGGGGCGGCGCGCTCGGCTCCTTCCAGGCCGGCGTCTATCAGCGACTGGACGAACTGGGCGTCGACGTCAGTTGGGTCGCGGGCATCTCGATCGGCGCGGTCAATGCCGCGATCATCGCCGGCAACCCGCCGCACCGGCGTCTCAGCCGGCTCAAGAAATTCTGGCTCACCGTTTCGGGCGGCATGCCCAACATGATCCTGCCCGAAATCGATCATATCCGCGAAGCCGCCCATCTGATGGCCGCCGGCACGGTCGCGACGCTCGGCGTACCGGGCATGTTCCGCCCGCGCCTGTGGCCCGCGACGCTGATGCCCGAAGGGTCGGCCGGCGCGATCAGCTTCTATGACAGCGCGCCGCTCAAGGACACGCTCGACGCCTGCGTCGACTGGGATCTGCTCAATGACGGACCGGTCCGCCTGTCGGTCGGCGCGGTGGACGTGGAAAGCGGCAATTTCGCCTATTGGGACACGCGCGGTCCAGGCGGCAACACCCGCATCGACGCGCGCCACATCATGGCCTCGGGCGCGCTGCCACCGGGCCTGCCCCCGGTCGAGATCGATGGGCGCTGGTATTGGGATGGCGGCATCGTCTCCAACACCCCGCTCGCCCATGTCCTCAACCACCAGACCGACGACATGCTGGTGTTCCAGGTCGATCTCTTCCCCGCCGAAGGGCCGATGCCCCGGCAGATGACCGATGTCTATTCGCGCATGAAGGATATCCAGTATAGCAGCCGCACCCGCCAGGTGACCGACCAGTATCTGCGGCTGCGCCGCGAGCATGGCGCGATCCAGGCGCTGCTCGACAAATTGCCGCCTGAATTGCAGGACGGCGCGGAAGCACGGAAGCTGCGCGACATGCTCGACGGCGGATCGGTCAATATCGTCCACCTCATCTACCGCTCACGCGCCTGGGAAAGTGGCGCCAAGGATTTCGAATTTTCCCGCGCGACGATGCTCGATCATTGGGCGCAGGGCCGGGATTCGGTGGAAGATGTGATGCACAAGGGCGATCTCATCGCCCGCAACATTCTCGACGGCAAAAGCGCGACCTTCGATCTCGATGCGCCGGATCATCTCAAGGAGAAAATGGCATGAGCAAGTCCCTCGCTGGCAAGACCGCCCTGATCACCGGTTCCACTTCCGGCATCGGCCTTGCCTATGCCAAGGCGCTGGCCGGCGAAGGCGCCAATGTCGTGATCAACGGCTTTGGCGACGCGGACGGAATCGAGACGGAACGGCTCGGCCTTGAAGCGCTCTCGGGCGCCAAAGCGCTCTACAGCGGCCATGACCTGACCAAGGTCGACCAGATCGAGACGATGATGCAGGAAGCGGCCGATGCCTTTGGCGGCGTCGACATCCTCATCAACAATGCCGGCATGCAGCATGTCGCCCCGGTCGAGGAATTCCCGCTCGACAAATGGGATCTCATCATCGCGCTCAACCTCAACGCCGCCTTCCACACCACGCGCCTTGCCATTCCTTACATGAAGGAAAAGAAGTGGGGCCGGATCATCCAGACCGCCTCGGCCCACTCGCTGGTCGCCTCGCCCTTCAAGAGCGCCTATGTGACCGCCAAGCATGGTCTTAACGGCTTCACCAAGACGGTCGCGCTGGAAGTCGCCACCTTCGGCATCACCGCCAACTGCATCTCGCCCGGCTATGTCTGGACCCCGCTGGTCGAAAACCAGATTCCCGACACGATGAAGGCGCGGAACATGACCCGCGAGCAGGTGATGAACGACGTGCTGCTCGCCGGCCAGCCGACCAAGCAGTTCGTCACCGCCGAACAGGTCGCCGCCACTGCCCTTTACCTGTGCAGCGACGCCGCCGCCCAGATCACCGGCGCCAATCTCTCGATCGACGGCGGCTGGACCGCCCAATAAGCGTCATCGCCCGGTCGATATGACCGGGCACGCGATTGACTCGCCTTCCCCCTTGGCCGCGAACTGACGGTCAAAAGGGGAAGAGGATCGCGCCATGGCGCCAGACCAGTGCCACATCACCGATCAGGTCGCCATCGTCACCGGCGGCGGCGCGGGCATCGGCCGCGCCATCGCGCTCGCGCTGGCAGACGCCGGCGCCGACATCGTCATTGCCGACATCATCCCCGAACGTGGCGCGGAAGTGGCCGCTCGGATCGCGGAACGCGGCCGCGCCTGCCTCCCCATCCCGACCGACATGGCCCAGCCCGATCAGGTCGCGGCAATGGTGGACGCCGCCCAGGCCCGCTTCGGCCGCATCGACATCCTCGTCAACAATGTCGGCGGCGTCAGCCGGAAGGCCTTTCTCGACCAGAGCCAGAATAGCTGGCGCCGCCATATCGACCTCAACCTCGTCTCGATGCTCGCCGCCACCTCGGCTGCCGTGCCGCACATCGTCGCGGGCGGGCGCGGCGGCGCCATCATCAACGTCTCCAGCATCGAAGGATCGCGCGCCGCGCCGGGCTATGCCGTCTATGCCGCCTGCAAGGCGGGGATGAACAATTTCACCCGGACCATGGCGCTGGAACTGGCCGATCACGGCATCCGCGTGAACGCGATCGCGCCCGATTTCACGACGACGCCGGGCACGCGCGGCAATCCCCCCGGCCCGGTGAACGAAGCGACATGGCTCCCCGTGCCGCCCGCCATGGCCAATGCCACCGCCCGCCGCATCCCGCTGCAACGGCCCGGCATCGACAGCGAATGCGGCCAGGCCGCCCTTTTCCTTGCCTCGCCGATGAGCAGCTACATCACCGGGACCATATTGCCGGTCGACGGCGGCAGCTGGGCCTCGTCCGGCTGGGTCCGCAACGCCGCCGGCCAATGGGTGCTGGTCGAACCGCATGGAGTGTCCGACGCATGAAGATCAACGTTCCCCTGCCCTTCGACCATGCCGACCTGCCGGACGAATTCGGCACGATGGCGGCAGTCGCGGAAATCGGCCGCACGGTGGAGCAGGCCGGCTTCCACGCCGGTCTCGTCACCGACCATCCGGTGCCCACCGGCCGCTGGCTCGACACGGGCGGGCATCATGCCCAGTCGCCCTTCGTCATGCTCGCCCTGCTGGCCGCCCACACCACGACGCTGCGGCTTCAGACCGGCATCCTCGTCCTGCCCTATCGCAATCCCTTCATCGTCGCGCGCGACATCACCACGCTCGACGCCTTTGCCGGCGGCCGTGTGACGCTCAGCGTGGGCGCGGGCTATCTCAAGGGCGAATATCGCGCGCTTGGCGTCGATTTCGACCAGCGCAACGAACTGATGGACGAATATCTGCGCGCGCTGCGGGCCGCCACCAGCGGCGATGAGTTCATGTTCGAGGGCAGCGGCTATCAGGCGTTCGGCAACCGCATCATCCCAGGATCGCCGCAAAAGCCCGGCCTGCCCCTCTATGTCGGCGGCAATGCCAAGCGCGCGATCCGCCGCGTGGTCGATCTCGCCGACGGCTGGAACCCGTTCTTCACCGCCGGCGGCGGCGTCAACAGCGCCACCACCCGCACCGCCGCGATGGAGAATGAGGCCGATCTTCAGGCCGGCATCGCCTATATGCGCGACTATGCGGCGCAGATCGGCCGCACCGCTTTGCCCGACGTGATCCTGGGTGGCGTCAACAAGCCGGGCGAGGATCTCTCCAACCAGCAAATCGTCGACCGCATCGCAACCTATGCGGAACTGGGCGTCACCGCCTGCGGCGTCACGGTCAAGGGCAAGACCCGTTCGCAATGGTGCGACAACGCCGCCCGCATCGGCGAAGAGGTCATCGCCAAGCTGGGCTGATCGGGCACTTCGCGCCAAAAGGCAGAAAAGGCCCAAACCTGTTCCCGCCCCGCTGGCGCGCGCCGTCACAGTCGGCCCGCTTCTGAGCGGAAAAGCCGCCCGGAACCAAGCGACCGGTTCCCGTCATTGCCGGGTTTTGACGGCTAACGACCAGAAACAGTCATTTCTGCCACAAAACCTACCCCGCCATCCTCCCCCCGTCGCGGAAAGCGCACGCGGATATGCGTGCCCGCGCCGCCCTCGACAATCTCCACCTGCGCGCCCATGCGCGACGCCGCAGACTGGACGATGGCCAGGCCCAGCCCCGTGCCGTCCGGCGCGCTGGCGCCGCCAACGCGGAAGAAGCGTTCGAACACCTTGTCGCGATGCTCCACCGCAATGCCGGGGCCATCGTCGCTGACCGTCATCAGGGTCGCGTCCTCGCCCTGCGCCAGCGCGATCGTCACCGTGCCGCCGGGCCGATTGTAGCGAATGCCATTGTCGACCAGATTGGCCAATATCTCGAACACCAGCGTGCGATGCGCCTCGACGCGATAGCTTTCCGCCGCCGACGCCTCCAGATTGAGTTCGACCTGCGCCTGGATCGCCTGGTTGATCAGCCGGTTGACCACCACGGCGCTGACCTCCTTCAGGTCCACCGTCTCCAGCGGCGGCGATGCCCCTGCCTCCTCGGCGCGCGCCAGTGCCAGCAACTGCGTCACCAGTCGCTCCAGTCGCTGCGCCGCATCGGCAATCTCGTCGAACGCCTCGCTCGACCCGCGGCGGGCCAGTTCGATCTGCACCTTAAGCACCGAAATCGGCGTGCGCATCTGATGCGAGGCATCGGCGGTGAAGCGGCGCACGCCTCCTGTGGCCTGATCCAGCTGACGCAGCAACCGGTTGAACGCCCGCGCCAATGGCCGCAATTCGCTCGGCAGCGGCCCCGCTTCGAGTGCCGAGAAATCCGGTCGCGCGCCGCCATCGCGCGCCTCGACCGCGCGGCGCAGGCGCAGCAATGGCCGCAGGCTCCAGCCCAGCGCCGGGCGCAGCAACAGGATCGCCACCCCCACCAGCGTCAGTTCGCCGATCAGCAGCGCGATCATCAGCCGGTGCATCAGCGCCCGGCGATTATCCAGCGTCTCGGCCACCTGCACGATCACCGGGTCGGCGATCCGCGGCAGGCTGCGCTTCACCTCGCCGATGCGGATGTCCTGCCCGCGATAACGGGCGAAGCGGAACCGCGGCTGGTCGACCGGCATGGTCCGGGGGTCGGGCGCGGGCAGATCGGCATAGCCGGTCAGCAGCGTGCCGCCCACCGCGATCCGGTAATAGACATTGTCCCGCTCGCTATTCTCCAGCATGCCAAAGGCGGCCGGCGGCAGGTCCAGCGTCACCTCGCCCCGTTCCACCTGCACGGTTTCCGCGATCGCGCCCAGCGCGCCGCCCAGCACCCGGTCGTTGGTCCGCCGGACCACATCGGAAATCAGCGTCGCGCCGCCCACGCCGATGATCGCCGCCGCGCCCAGCATCGGCCCCAGCATCGCCGCCAGCAGGCGGGTGCGCAGGGCAATGGCCCGCCCCTCGCCTGATGGCCGTCCCTCATTGGGCATCGAGCATATAGCCCACGCCGCGCACCGTGCGGATGCCCGGCCCGTCGGGCGCCAGCTTGCCGCGCAGCCGGGTCACATGCACCTCGATCGCGTTGCTGCCGACCGGCTCGTCAAAGCCGAACACCTCGCCGATCAGCAATTCACGCGGCACCACCTGCCCGGCCCTGGTCGCCAGCGACTCGAGCACCGCCAGTTCGCGCCGGCGCAGGTCCAGCGCCCGTCCGGCGACATCGGCGGCACCGGTCGATCGATTGATGGTCAGCGGCCCGACAGTGATTTCCGGCGTCGGATCGCCGCCCCGGCGCCGGCCCAGTGCCCGCACCCGCGCCTCCAGTTCCTGCGGCTCGAACGGCTTGCGCAGATAGTCGTCGGCGCCCAGGTCCAGCCCCCGCACCCGGTCGTCCAGCGCATCGCGCGCGGTCAGCATCAGCACCGGCACTTTCTCGCCGCGCCGGCGCAATTCCGCCAATACGGTGAAGCCGTCGATATCGGGCAGGCCCACGTCCAGTATCACCAGCGCATAGGGTTCGCCGCCGACCACCGCCAGCGCATCCTCGCCGGTGGCGACATGGTCCACCGCATGGCCGCCCGCCCGCAGCAGCGCTGCAATGCTGCGCGCCAGCGCGGCGTCATCCTCGATCATCAAAATCCGAATAGGGCACCCGATGCTGAAAGGTTGATGACAGCTTGGCTTCGTAACTGACCCTCCTAATCCGACAGAAGAACGGAACATGTGAGGAGCAGGGTCGATGCGAAGGGTTATTCAGATAGTGGCGGCGCTGGCAAGCCTGTCCGTCACCAGCGCGACAGCGGTGGCGCAAAGGCCGACCGGCTACCCGCGCTCCTATGACGATCTGATCGCCGACGCCCGTGCCGAACGGCAGGTCATCGTCTATGCCAATGCCGACACGTCGGAAATGGCCCCGGTCATCCTGGCGTTCCAGCGTCGCTATCCCGGCGTCACCGTCAGCTATTCCGACCTCGGATCGAACGAGATGTTCCGCCGCTTCTCGACCGAAGCGCGCGGCGGCCGGATGTCCGCCGACCTGGTCTGGTCGTCGGCGATGGACCAGCAGGTCAAGCTCATCAATGACGGCTTTGCCCAGGCCTATGCCAGCCCCGAAAAGCCCGCCCTGCCCGCCAATGCGGTGTGGAAGAATATGGGCTTTGGCGTCACCGCAGAGCCGATCGCCTATGCCTATAACAAGAAGGCGATGCCCCATCCGCCGCGCAGCCATGCCGCCCTGGAAGCGATGCTGCGCAAGGATCGCAAGGCGCTGACCGGCAAGGTCGCGACCTTCGACCCGGTCCGGTCGAACACCGGCTATCTTTATCTGACCCAGGATTATGCCATCACCCGCGACACCGGCGCGCTGGTCGAGGCAATGGCCGCGACCCGGCCGCAACTGCACATCACCACCGAACCGATGCTGCGCGGCGTGGCCGAGGGCAAATTCTCGATCGCCTATAATGTGATCGGCTCCTACGCGCAGGAACGCGCCCGCCGCGACCCGCGCATCGGCGTCGTCTTTCCCGAAGATTATACCATCGTGATGTCGCGCATCGCCTTCATCGCGCGCGAGGCGCGGCACCCCGCCGCGGCCAAGCTGTTCCTCGACTTCCTCCTCTCGCGCGAAGGGCAATCGCTGCTCGCGCAACACAGCCTCTGGCCGGTGCGGACCGATATCAACGGCCGCCGCCTGCCCGCTGCCCAGGCCCGATCGATCCGCGTCGGCCCGCAGCTTCTCGTCAATCTCGACCGCCTCACGCGCCAGCGCTTCCTGCGCGAATGGCAGGCGGCCCTTGCTTCCGGAGCCCGATAAGCATGTCCCATCTGATGTTGCGCGGCGGCTGCGCCGCGCTGGCGCTGATCGTCGCCACCCCTGTCCTCGCCCAGACGCCCAGCGCCGATGAACTGGCCGCATTGGTGAAGGCCCAGGCGGCGGAGATCGCCACGCTCAAGGCCCGGCTCGACAAGCTGGAAGGTCAGCAGGCTGTCGCCGCCAGCACGCCGTCCGTACCGCAGCAGCCCGCACCGCAAATGGCACAGCAGGGCGCGATCCAGCCGCTGGTCATCACCCCCTTCGCGCCGCAGATCGTGCCGCCCGGCCCCGCAGACATCGACGTGGCACAGGCCCGCGCCGTGGCCGCCAATCCGTCCGGCGTCACCACCGAATGGGGCGCTGGCCTGCCCGTCTTCCGCTCGGCCGACGGCGTCTTCACCTACAAACCGCGCGGCCGCATCCTGGTGGATGTCAGTTCGACCATGGGGTCCAGATATAGCGGCCGCAACACCACGACGACCGGCATGCGCGCGCTACGCCTGGGCCTGGAAGGCGGCGTCGGGCCGCACTTCTTCTACCAGTTCGAAAGCGACTTTTCCGAAAATGAGGTCGACATCGTCACCGCCTTCCTGGGCTATCGCAACAGGATCAGCAGCAAGGTGGATTATGACGTCCGCGCCGGCCACCTGTTCAACGACCGCGCGTTCGAAGGCAGCACCGGTTCCGACTCCACCCCCTTCCTGGAACGCAGCACCGTATCGACCGCGATCATTCCGCAGCGCGGCTTCTATGGCATCGGCATCATGGGCCGCATGTTCGGCCCGAACTGGCACGCATCGGTCAGCGTGACGGGCGACCGGATCGACGGCGAACAGGCGACCAACGACAGCCGTACCGCCGCCTTCCGCGCGCACTGGAACCCGATCAAGACCGACCGATCGCTTCTGCATGTCGGCGCCTGGGGTTTTGACGAGGCTCTCTCTGCCGCCGCGACCACCCTCACGCGCAGCACCGTCATCGGCGGTCGCTTCAACGGCGCGGTGCGCGTGTCGACCGGCGAGCTGGTCGGCGGCCGCTCCACCACCGGCTATGGCGCGGAACTGGGCGGCTATGTCGGCAGTCTCTGGGTCATGGGCGAAGCAGGGCGCCGGATCGCCCGCCTCGACGGCGGCCGCCCGAATTTCGAAAGCAAGGCCTGGAGCCTGTCGAGCGGCTTTTTCCTGACCGGCGAACTGCCGCCTTACAATCCGCGTCTCGGCAGCTTCGGCCAACCCAATGTCCTTAGCCCCACTTTCGACGGCGGCCTCGGCGCGATCGAACTGACCGCCCGCTACGAAAATCTCGATTATACCGACCTGGTGCTGGGCGGCGACGGCTGGGCCGCGACGCTGGGCGTCAACTGGTATCTCAACAGCTTCACCCGGATCCAGCTGAACGGCATCCAGTGGCACACCAACAACCGCGCCGGAACCTACACGGGCAGCGATGACGGCCAGACCGTCAGCGCCCGCGTCGGCGTGACCTTCTGATCCTCTCCCCTCCAGCCCCTTCAAGGACGCAGCGATGAACCTTGCCCTGCTCGGCTTCCTGATGGTCGCCACCTTCATGACGCTGATCATGACCAAGCGGATGACGCCGCTGGTTGCGCTGATCGTCATCCCCTCGCTGTTCGGCGTGATCGCCGGTCAGGCCGCCGGCCTTGGCGACATGATGATCGACGGTATCAAGAATCTGGCGCCGACCGGCGTCATGCTGCTGTTCGCCATCCTCTTCTTCTCGACCATGACCGATACCGGCCTGTTCGACCCGCTGGTCGGCCGGCTGGTGAAGATCGTCCATGGCGATCCGCTGCTGATCCTGCTGGGAACGGTGGTGCTCTGCTCGGTCGTCAGCCTCGACGGCGACGGGTCGACGACCTACATCATCACCATCGCCGCGCTCCTTCCCCTCTATAAGAGGTTCGACATGAACCGGCTCTATCTCGTCTGCCTGCTGATGGTGACGAGCGGGATCATGAACCTGACCCCGTGGGGCGGGCCGACCGCCCGCGCCGCCAGCGCGCTGAAGCTGGACCCGGCCACCCTGTTCCTTCCGCTCATCCCCGGCATGATCGGCGGCCTCGCCTTCCTGCTCGGCCTCGCCTTCTGGTTCGGCATCAAGGAACGCCGCCGTCTGGGTCGGGTGCATGCCCACCAGTCGCTCGCCCCGTCGGACCTGGGCGTGTCGCAATATCCCGAGGCGCGCCGGCCGCATCTGCGCTGGTTCAACGGCCTGCTGGTGGTGGCGCTGCTCATACTGCTGGTCTGGGGCGTTTTGCCGCTCTCCGTGCTGATGATGATCGCCTTCGCCATCGCCATGATCGTCAACTATCCCGGCGTCGCCCAGCAGAAGGAACGGATCGCCGCCCATGCCGGCAATGTGCTCTCGGTCGTGTCGCTCATCTTCGCCGCCGGCATCTTCACCGGCATCCTCGGCGGCACCGGCATGGTCGAAGCGATGAGCAAGGAAGTCGTCGGTATCATCCCGCCTGCGCTCGGCCCCTATATGGCGCCGATTACCGCCCTCCTCTCCATGCCCTTCACCTTCTTCATCTCCAACGATGCCTTCTATTTCGGCATGCTGCCGATCCTCGCCGAAGCCGGCGCCCATTATGGCGTCGAACCGATGGCGATCGCCCGTGCCTCGCTGATGGGCCAGCCGGTCCATCTGCTCAGCCCGCTCGTCCCCTCCACCTATCTGCTGGTCAGCCTGGCGGGCGTGGACCTGGCCGATCATCAACGCTTCACCCTGCTGCCCGCCGCCGCGGTCGGCATCGTCATGACTTTGGTCGGCATCATCGCGATGGCCTTCCCGTTCGTTGCTTAAAGGAACGGACACGCTCCTCCGCTTCCTGGCGGCGCTTGCCGTCGGGGCAGCCGGCGGCGCGCTTTTCTGGTCGATCCATGCGCCACTGCCCTGGGTGCTCGGATCGATGGCGGCCTGCGCGGTCGCCAGCGTCGCCGGTTTGCCGATTCAGGCGTCCGCCGCCACCCGCCGCCCGATGGCGGCGGTGATCGGCGTGGTGCTGGGCAGCAGCTTTGGCCCACACCTGTTGCCGCAGGCGGGTGAATGGATCATCCCGCTCGCCGCCCTGCCCTTCTTCCTCGCCACCGCCGCGCTGTTGTGCGTCACCTATTTCCGCAAGGTCGCAAAGTTCGATCCGGCCACCGCCTATTTCGCCGGCATGCCCGGCGGCATTGCCGAAATGGTGGTGATGGGGGCGGAGCGCGGCGCCGACGAACGCGCCATCGGCCTGATCCATGGCGCGCGCATCTTTCTCGTCGTCTTCATCCTGCCCTTCCTGATCCAGCTCGACCATGCGCCGGTCGCGGCCAGCGCCATCCCCCCGGTGACCGGCGACGTCGCCAGCTGGTCTCTGCTCTTCTGGGGCCTGGGTTGCGCGGGGCTGGGCCTGCTGGTCGGCCGGCTGCTGCGCCTGCCGGCCTGGCATCTGGTCGGGCCGCTGGCGGTCAGCGCCGCCGTGCATATGAGCGGCCTCGCCGATTTCCGCATTCCCGGCTGGGCGCTGGCCGCGGCACAGGTCGGCCTTGGCGCCACCATGGGCTGCCGCTTCGTTGGCCTGACGTTGAAGGAATTGCTGCGCATATTGGCGCTGGCGGCGGGGTCGACGGCGATCCTGCTGGCCGTCACTTTCGCCTGGGCGGCGGGGATCGGCACGCTTGCCGGGGTCGATCCGGTGCTGCTGACGCTCGCTTATTCGCCCGGCGGTCTCGCCGAAATGAGCATGGTCGCGCTCAGCCTGGCGCTGGAGCCGGGCGTCGTCGTCATCCACCATCTGACCCGCGTCATCCTGGTGCTGATCGGCGCGCCGCTCGGCTTTGCCTCCATGGGGCGGAAGAGCGGGGCCGACTGACCGGCCCCGCTCTTCCTTATGCGCCTCTGGCGCATCCGCACCGGCCCGCACCCCCACCCGACCTCCCATCAGGGTACCATGTCTGGGCGGTCGGGTGGGGGTGCGGGCCGGTGCCGCATCGAAAATGCACTCTTCCGCGCATTTTCCAAACCAGCTCTCAGAACAGGGTGATGAGGCCCGTGGCCGGATCGATCGCCCCTTCATAGATCATCTTGCCGGCGACATAGAGGATCACGACCAGGCCGAAATAGGCGATCGCGCGATAGCGTTCGATCACGCGGGCCAGCAGGTTCGCCGCCACGCCCATCAGCGCCACCGACAGGACAAGGCCGATCACCAGGATGCCGGGATGCTCCCGCGCCGCGCCGGCCACCGCCAGCACATTGTCCAGGCTCATGCTGACGTCGGCAATGGCCACCGCCCAGGCCGCCTGGGCAAAGCCCTTGGGCGCGGCCTTGCCCGCCATATGCTCGGCATCTTCGGGGTCGCCATGCGCGCGCAGTTCGCGCCACATCTTCCAGCCGACCCAGACCAGCAGCAGGCCGCCGGCAAAGACCAGACCGACAAGCTGCATGAGTTGCGTGACCAGCAGGGCAAAGGCGATGCGCAGGACCAGCGCGGCGATCACGCCGATCGCGATCACCTTGCGCCGCGACGCAGGCGGCAGGCCGGCCGCCAGCGCGCCGACGACGATCGCATTGTCCGCCGCCAGCATGATGTCGATCAGCACGACCTGGCCAAAGGCGGCCAGCGCGGATGGAGAGCCGAGATTGGAAAAATCGGCGACTATGTGAGTCCAGATGTCGTTCATAAATCCTCTCGCCGTCCCGCAAGGCAACGACGTGAAGAACATCACCGCCGCAGCGAGCAGCCTATTGGGTGTGAATTGGGCCGCCGCCGATTAGACGATCAGCCTGTCATCAACCTTTCAGCCGCGATGCGCGGACATGGTGCGATGCCGCTGGCGCGGCTTGTTGAAGAAACGGATCGCCAGCCACCCCAGCAGCAGCGGCACCAGGCACAGGGCCAGCGCCATCAGGGCGAAATGCTCCGCCTCGAAATCGAAATGGGTCAGCCGGCCGCCGGCCAGATAGCCGGGCAGCAGCAGCGCCGGCACCCACAGCAGGGCGGACAGGATATTGGCGATCTGGAACGGGCCATGCGGCATCTTCACCACGCCCGCGACCACCGGCACGGTCGAACGGACCGGCCCCAGGAACCGGCCGAGCAGCACCGAGATGAAGCCATAGCGGCGAAAGAAGAGCCGCGCCCGCGCAAAGGCCAGCCGATGCCCGCGCAGCCAGCGATGGCGATAGATGGCCGGCCCGACCGACCGCCCCAGCGTATAGGATATCCAGTCGCCCAGGATCGCGCCGAACACGGCACAGGCGAACACCGGCACCGGATCGACCAGCCCCGCCCCGATCAGCCCGCCGACCGCGATCATGGTGGCGATCGCCGGCACGAACAGCCCGATCACCACCAGCGATTCGAAAAAGGCCAGCACGCCGATGATCGGCCCGCTCCACCAGCCATAGCGGGTAATCATGTCCAGGATGAGATCAGACAGGTCAGACATGCTCGATCAACGCACCAACAGGAAGGAAGTCGCAACCTAGGGCGATCCGATGAGCCTTTGGTTAACCGATGGACGAGTTGTTCCCTGTCTGCGGCTGGACGGATGCTGTCAATGAGAGTTTCTCAACCGATCCCGCCATGGCTTTGCATTTGCCGACAACCGGCTAGAAACCAGCCACTTGCCACGAAAGGGCCATGACATATGGAATATCGCACGCTCGGTCGCACCGACCTCTGGGTCAGCCTGATCTGCCTGGGCACCATGACCTGGGGATCGCAGAACAGCGAAGCCGAAGCGCACGCCCAGCTCGACTATGCGATCGGCCAGGGCGTCAATTTCATCGACACCGCCGAAATGTATCCGGTCACCCCGGTCAGCCGCGAAACCCAGGGCCTGACCGAAGCCTATATCGGCAGCTGGATCGCGGGGCGGAAGAAGCGCGACGACATCATCCTCGCGACCAAGGTGGCCGGCCCAGCCCGCGATCCCTCGCGCGGCATCCGCGCGGCGGACCGGCTGGATCGTCGGAATATCGAACAGGCGATCGACGACAGCCTGCGCCGGCTGCAGACCGACTATATCGATCTCTATCAGGTCCACTGGCCCGACCGGCCGGTCCCCTCCTTCGGCGTGCGCGGCCTGTCCGCCCTGGCCGACCGGCCCGACACCGTGCCGATCGAGGAAACGCTCGATGCCCTTGCCGATCTGGTGAAGGCGGGCAAGATCCGCCATGTCGGCGTGTCGAACGAAACCCCCTGGGGCGTCAGCGAATATCTGCGCCTGGCGCGGGACCAGGGCCTGCCCCGCATCGCCTCGATCCAGAACGCCTATAATCTGCTCAACCGCGTGTTCGAAATCGGCCTGTCCGAATTTGCCCTGCGTGAGGATGTCGGCCTGCTCGCCTATTCGCCGCTCGCCGGCGGCAATCTGACCGGCAAATATCTGGGCGGGGTGATCGCGCCCGGCACCCGCCGCGACGTGGCGCGCCAGTTCGTCCGCTACGACCTGCCCGGCCAGGCGCCGGCCGCCGCCCGCTATGTCGCGATCGCCCATGCCCATGGCCTTGATCCCGCGCAGCTCGCGCTCGCCTATGTCAACAGCCGCCCGTTCGTCACCGCGACGATCATCGGTGCGACATCGCTGGACCAGCTCAGGGCCGACATCGACAGCGTCAACCTGACGCTCAGCGCCGACGCCATCGCCGCGATCGAGGCGGTCCATCGCGACCTGCCCGATCCCTGCCCCTGATCGGGGCCGGCCGCCGCGCTACAACGTCAGCCGGAACAGCGCGCCACCCGATGGCGCGCTGTCGATCTCGATCGTGCCGTCATGCGCCAGCAGAACCTGCCGGCCAAGGCTCAGGCCGATCCCGCTGCCGGTCTTCTTGGTGGTGAAGAAGGGCAGGAAGATGTCGTGGCGTAGCGCCTCGGGCACGCCGGGACCATTGTCCGCCACCTCGATCCGGGTGCGCCCGGCGCTGATCGCGGCGATGCTCAGCGACACTTCCGGCCGGTCGCGATGGCATTCGGCCGCATCCGCCGCATTGCGCAGCAGGTTGATGACCACCTGCGCCAACAGGTCGGGATCGGCATCGATGCGATGGTCGGCCGGGCTGACCCCCACATCCAGATGCACGCTCGCGCGATCGGCATCGGCCGCAAACAGCTTGGCCAGTTCGTCGGCAAAGGGCCGCGCCGCGAACAGCCGGCGGTCGACCTGCGGCGGGCGGGTGATGGTGCGATAGGTTTCGACGAAATGCATCACCCCGTCGGCGCGTCGCGCCAGCGTATCGACCGCCGCGCGCGCGTCGGCAATCAGCGCATCGCCGCCATTATCGGCCTGCGCCATCAGGTCCGACGCGGTGCGTGCAAGCGATGTCACCGGCGTCATCGAATTCATGATCTCGTGCGTCAGCACGCGGATGAGGTCGCTCTGCGCCGCCACCTCGACTGCGTTCAGCGCCTGCTGGATCACCTGCACCGCAATCACCCGCGTCGCCCCGCCCAACCGGGTCAGGCTGGCGCAGCGGATCAGCACGCGCTGCGGCCCGATATCGGTCTCGATCAACAAGGTCTGGCTGCGGCCCGGCTCCAGCGCCGTCAGCGTCGCGGCAAAATGACCGCCATAGGGGGCATAATCGTCCGGCCGCACGCCGGCATGGCGGTTGAACAGCTTGCGCGCCGCCTTGTTGACCGGTTCGATCCGGCCGTCGGGATCGACGGTCAGCAGCGCGGCCGGCGCATCGTCGGCCAGCGCCTCGTAAAAACGGGACGCCTCCTGCAAGCGCACCCGATCGTCGCGCAGCTTGCGGATGCCGCGATCGAGCGCCGCGCCCAGCTGGTCGAATCCGCTGTCCGATCCTGGCCGGGCAAAGCGCGCCTGCAGGTCGCCGAACTCGATCGCCTCGACAAAGCGGGCCAGTTCGAAATTGGCGCGGCGCACATGATGCCATAGCGCCATCGCGCTGACCCCCGCGCCGATCGCGCACAGGATGCGCACGGCGCCCAGGTCCGGCGTCATCAACGCCCAGGCGAGCGCCGCCAGGCACGCCATCGCGATGACAAGCCGCAGCGCCAGGCCGATCGAGAAGCGCCGATCAAAGCCCATGTTTTTCCATGCGGCGATAGAGGGAGGCGCGGGTCAGGCCCAGTTCGGCGGCGGCGCTGGAAATATTATAGCCATGCTTCATCAGCGCGGTCTCGACCAGCCGGCGCTCGACCCGTTCCAGATTCATGTCGTCGGCCGGTGGCGGCGCCTCCACCACGGCCGCCCGGTCGATCCGGGCCGGCTCCGGACTGCCATGGCTGCGCAGCGGGATATCCTCGATGCCAAAGGGCGCTTCCCCGGCCAGGATCACCGCCCGCTCGATCGCATGGCGCAGCGCGCGGACATTGCCCGGCCAGTCATAGGCAATCAGCGCGGCCATCAACTCGGGCGCGATCGGATGCACTGGCCGGGCATATTTGCGGGCATAGAGCGCATGATAATGGGCGACCAGCGCGGGGATATCCTCGCGCCGTTCGCGCAGCGGCGGCAGCAATATCTCGACCGTATTGAGGCGGAACAGCAGATCCTGGCGGAACCGCCCCTCGTCCGCGATCTGCCCGGCGCTCAGGTTGGTGGCGGCGATCACCCTGATGTCCACCGGCACCGGCTTGTTGGCGCCCACCGGCGTCACCTTGCGCTGCTCCAGCGCAGTCAGCAGCTTGGGCTGCAGGTGCAGCGGCAGATTGCCGATCTCGTCCAGGAACAAGGTGCCGCCATCGGCCGCCTGCAACCGCCCGATCCGGTCGGCCCGCGCATCGGTGAAGGCGCCCTTCACATGACCGAACAATTCGGAATCGATCACGCTTTCGGCCACCGCACCCAGATCGACCGGCAGCATGATCCGCTCGGCCCGACGCGATCGGCGATGCAGTTCGCGCGCGACCAGTTCCTTGCCCGTGCCATTCTCGCCCAGGATCAGCACATTGGCGTCGGTCGGCGCGGCTCGGTCGATCAGTTGCTGCACCCGCGCCATCGCCGGCGACGTGCCCAGCAGCGGCGTCTCCCCTGCCGGCGCCGCCGCGATCATCGCCACCTTGTCCTTCTGCGCCACCGCCTTGCGCGACGCGCGCAGCGCTGCGGCCGTGCGCACCGTCGCCAGCAGCCGCTCGTTCGACCAGGGCTTGGTCACGAAATCGGTCGCGCCGCGCTTCATCGCCTCGATCGCGACCTGCACCCCGGCATGGGCGGTAATCATCACGATCACCGCCTGTGGATCGCGCGCCAGGAAACGGCCCAGCCATTCGAACCCTTCCGCCGCATTGGTCGCCCCGCGCGAGAAATTGGCGTCGAGCAGGAACGCTTCGGGGGTCAGGCCGGCGGTCGCGGCAAAGGCGGATTCGGGGTCGCGAAAGGTCAGCACCTCGCCAAAGATCGCGCGCAGCAACAGACGCGCGGCCAGCAATATGTCGTCATCATCATCGATGACGACGCACAGCTCGAATGGCTTCTCCTGTGTCATCCGCCCCTCTGTCATCCGTTCGCTCCCGTACAGCGCCTGTCCGGAACCGTGCAATCAATATCCGTGCCAGACCCGCCACGGCTGCGCGATCCCTCGCAACTTTGCGCAAAAATGCAAATGGCACAGCGCTTGCGAAGCATCGGCCAAAGGGCATGCGCGCCCATGTCCAGATGGAGACTGACAATGTATCCCCGGCCCGGCTCCTCGCTGTCAAAATCGCTGTCCATCCTGCTCGGCATCGCCGCCACCCTGCTGGTGATGGCCGCGCCGCAGGCCGCTTCCCGGCCGTTCGGCTGCGAAGCGCCACGCCAGATGGCGGTCGAGAGCAGCACGGCCCGCTGCCCGATCCGGGCCAGCAGCAATTGCAAGCCCTTCCTCGCCTGATGTTCGCTATCGGACAAGCAATGTTCGAAATCGGACAATGGAGCCGCCGCGCATGAGCGTCGTCAGCATGCCAAGCGAAACGCCGCGCAGCGACCAGCCCCGCAGCGGCGGCGCGATGGATCGGGTGGTGGCGCGCAAGACCCTGCCCCTGCGCGCGAAGATCGCGCTGGGCGCCGTCGGCGCGATCGCACTGCTCGGCACCGCCTGGTATTATATGCCCAGCGGCAACAGCCAGACCCTGCCGGCCGATCGCATTGCCATTTCGACCGTGACCCAGGGCCGGTTCGACGATTTCCTGCCGCTGCGCGCCCGCGTCACCCCGCTCATCACCGTCTATCTCGACGCGATCGAAGGCGGCAGGGTCGAGGAAGTGCTGGTCGAGGATGGCGCCTCCGTCCAGAAGGGCCAGCTGCTCGCCCGCCTCTCCAACGCCGAACTGCAACTGTCGGTCCTCGCCCGCCAGACCGAAGTGACGCAGCAGCTCAATTCGATGCGCAGCCAGGAACTGGCGCTGTCGCAGAACCGGCTCACCAACAGCCGTGCGCTGCTGGAGGCGGAACTCGACCTTAAAAAGGCGCAGCGCCAATATGAGCGGGAAGCCCCGCTGGCCGCACGCGGCTTCGTCGCCGGCCGGACCTTTGCCGATACCCGCGACGACGTCGCCTATCAGCGCGATCGCCGGGCCGTCCTCGCCCGCACCCAGCAGACCGACGAGCGGCTCCAGACCAGCCAGCTTGCCCAGTTGCGTTCCTCGGCCGACACGCTCCAGTCCAGCCTCGGCGTCGCCCGCGCCAGCCTGGAGGCGCTCAACCTGCGCGCGCCGGTCGCCGGCACCGTCTCCGCCTTCTCGATCCAGGTCGGCCAGTCGATGGCGCGGGGCGAGCGGCTCGGCCAGATCGACAGCCCCGGCCGCAACAAGCTGGTCGCGGGGATCGACGAATTCTATTTGCCCCGCGTCCTGCTCGGCCAGACTGCGACGGTCGACTGGAACGGCAAGAGCTACCGCATGAAGGTCGCGAAAATCTATCCCACCGTGCGCAACGGCCAGTTCGAGATCGACCTGCAATTCCTCGACGGCGAACCGCCCCAGATCCAGCGTGGCCAGACGCTCCAGGCCAAGCTGACGCTGGGCGATCCGGTGCGCGCGCGCCTCATCCCCAATGGCAGCTTCTACAATGACACCGGCGGCAGCTGGGTGTTCGTGGTGACGCCCGACGGCGGCGAGGCGGTCAAGCGCGCCGTGCGGCTTGGCCGGCGCAACGCCGACTATATCGAGATTCTCGACGGGCTGGAGCCCGGCGAGCAGGTGCTCACATCCCCCTATACCGGGTTCGCCGACAAGGATCGGCTGGTCCTCGAAAAGAAGTGAAAGGCAAAGACATGACCCAAGCGTTGCTCAGCCTGCGTGAACTCAGCCGCGTCTATCGCACCGACATGGTCGAAACCACCGCGCTCGACGCGATCGACCTCGACATCTTCGAGGGCGAATTTGTCGCGATCATGGGCCCGTCGGGCTGCGGCAAGTCGACCCTGCTGAACATGATCGGCATGCTCGACAGCCCGTCGAGCGGCTCCTACCGCTTTGGCGACACCGAGATTGCGGGCCTGCCCGAACCCAAGCTGGCGGGCATCCGCAAGACGCATCTGGGCTTCATCTTCCAGAGCTTCAACCTGATCGACGAGCTGAGCGTGGCCGAGAATATCGAACTCGCCCTGCTCTATCACGCCATGCCCGCCGCCGAGCGCAAGGCGAAGGTCGAGGCGGTGATGGACCGGGTCGGCATCGCCCATCGTGCCCGCCACCGCCCCAGCCAGCTGTCGGGCGGCCAGCAGCAGCGCGTCGCCGTCGCCCGCGCATTGGTGTCGCAGCCACGCCTGATCCTGGCCGACGAACCGACCGGCAATCTCGACACCAGCCATGGCGAGGAAGTGATGAAGATGCTCCAGACGCTCAACGCCGAAGGATCGACCATCGTCATGGTCACCCACTCGCCCGCCCATGCCGATTATGCCAGCCGCGTCGTCCACATGCTGGACGGCCGCATCCTGCAGGAACGGCGCCGCGCCGCCTGATAGCCCAAGACGGAGAGACTTCCCATGTGGCGCAATTATCTGACGGTCGGCCTGCGGTCGCTGCTCAAGAGCCGCACCTATGCGGCGATCAACATATTGGGGCTGGCGACCGGCATGGCGGCCTGCCTCATCATCCTGCTGTTCGTCCGCAATGAACTGACCTTCGACGCCTGGATGCCGCAGGCGGACCGGACCTTCCAGTTCCAGACCTATTATACCGACCCGCATGGCGGCCGGGAAAATAATCTCCAGATGGCGCCCTTTGTCGCGCAGGCGGCCCTGCGGAAGGATTTCCCGCAGATCGCCGCGTCCGTCCATCTGCTTTCGGCCGGGCCGGTCGCGCTGCGCAACGGTGTCGCGACCGAAGTGGACGAGATGAAAT
Organism: Sphingobium scionense; assembly: GCF_014197035.1. Taxonomy (GTDB): domain Bacteria; phylum Pseudomonadota; class Alphaproteobacteria; order Sphingomonadales; family Sphingomonadaceae; genus Sphingobium; species Sphingobium scionense. The sequence goes on from NZ_JACIEU010000034.1 coordinate 28,394, forward strand.
TCGTCGACGGCCCGGTGTTCGACGTGCTCGACCTGCCGCTGGTGAAGGGCGATCCGCGCACCGCGCTGGCCAAGCCCGGCGACATGGTGCTGACCGACAGCGAGGCGAAGCGCCGCTTCGGCAGCGAAGACCCGATGGGCCAGACGCTGACGCTCATCTCGCGCGGCATCTCGACCGATTATCGCATCAATGGCGTGCTCAAGGATCTGCCCAAGGCTTCGCACCTCAAGATCACCATGCTCGCCCGCTATGATCCGCCCAGCTACTGGGCGCAGACCCCCGATTTCCTCAGCCAATATGGCTGGCAGTCGGGCTGGATCTATGTCCGGCTGAAGCCCGGCGCCGACGTCAAGGCGATCAATGCGCAGCTGCCGCAATGGGAAAAGCGCAACATCCCGGACCAGTTTTTCGGCGGCCGTCGCTTCAACCAGGGCGATGACATGGACTTTACCCTGGTCAACGTCCGCGACGTCCATTTGGGCAAGGCCCAGAACGGGTCGATGACGCCGGGCAATGATCGCGGCTCGATCATCACCTTCGCCATCGTCGCGCTGCTCATCCTGGGCATGGCCTGCGTCAATTTCGTCAACCTCGCCACCGCCCGCGCCAGCCAGCGCGCGCGGGAGGTTGCGCTGCGCAAGGTGCTGGGCGCCAATCGCCGCCAGCTGGTGCTGCAATTCATCGGCGAATCCATCCTGGTCTCGGCGGTGGCGATGCTGGTCGCGCTGGCACTGACCGAATTGCTGCTGCCGCTGGTCAGCCGCTTCCTCGACGCGGACCTCGCCCTCCATTATTTCGGCAGCGGCGGCCTCATCCTGCCGATCATCGGCCTGGTGCTGCTGGTCGGCGTGGCCGGCGGCGCCTATCCCGCCTTCTACCTGTCGCGCTTCCAGCCCGCCCGCGTGCTCAAGGCGAACAAGTCGGCCGCCGATGCGGAAGGATCGGGCCGGCTGCGCAGCGCGCTGGTCGTCGCCCAGTTCGCGGTGTCGATCGGCCTCATCATCTGCACGGCGGTGGTCTATGCCCAGACCCTCTACGCCCGCAATTCCGATCCCGGCTACAAGCGCGAGGGGCTGATCCAGATTTCGGGCATCAGCCGCCGCCAGCTCGACCCGGTGCTCGACACGATGGTGCGGGAAATCGAGAAGGTCGACGGCGTAACCTCGGTCGGCCGCACCAATATCGGCATCAGCACCACCAACAACACCAATAGCGGCATCCTGGTGCCCGGCCGTGAAGAGCCGATCAGCATGGGCATCTATCAGGTCGACACGAAATTCTTCGACACGATGGGCATCAAGCTGCTCGCCGGGCGAAGCTTCGACATCAACCGGCCGATCGACGACATCACCCGTCCCTTCCCGGAGGTTCCGGAAGCCGAGCGTGCCTTTGCCGCGCGCGGCGCCAATACCGTGGTCAACGAACTGGCGGTCAAGCGGCTGGGCTTTGCCTCACCGCAGGACGCGATCGGCAAGCAGGTGCGCGGCGGCCTGGTGCGCGACGAATTTGGCGGCAGCGTGCCGATCACCATCATCGGCGTTGTCCAGGATTCGCGCTTCCGCTCGATCCGCGACCCGATGGACCCGATCTTCTTCCTCTTCGATCGCGACAATCATAACGAGATGCTGATCCGCTATCATGGCAATCCGGCGACGGTGCTGGCGCGGATCGAAAGCGTGTGGAAGCGCCTCGCCCCCGAAGTGCCCTTCACTGCCCGCTTCAGCGACGACATCGTGCGCGAAGTCTATCATGCCGAAGAAGCACGGGCGCAGGCCTTCGCCGCTTTCGCCCTGCTGGCGGTGATCGTCGGCTGCCTCGGCCTGTTCGGCCTGTCCGCCTTCACCGCGCAGCGCCGGACCAAGGAGATCGGCATCCGCAAGGTGCTGGGCGCCAGCACCGGGAAGATCGTGCAACTGCTGGTCTGGCAGTTCACTCGCCCGGTACTGATCGCCAACCTCATCGCCTGGCCGGTCGCCTGGTGGCTGATGCGCGACTGGCTCAACGGCTTCGACTCCCGCATCGCGCTGACGCCGCTGCCCTTCCTGCTGGCAGGCGGGCTGGCGCTGCTGATCGCGATCCTCACCATCGGCGCGCACAGTTTCCGGGTCGCGCGCACCAACCCGATCCACGCGCTGCGCTACGAATGACAGAAAACAGGCCGGCCATCCTGGTGGATGACCGGCCTGCCTGTTTGCGGGACCGGCCCGCGCTTATTTCACTTGGGCAAGCGCCGCATTCATCCGCTTGGCGGCGAAGGGCGGCAGCTTGACCGCCTTGGCCGCCGTCACATCGGCCGCCGTCGGCTTGCCCACCTGCACCAGCGCCACCATGCCCATCGAATAATGGGGCATGCACTTGATGCCATAAAGGCCCGGCTTGCTGACGGTCAGCACCGCTTCCTTGTTCATCGCCCCCTTCATCGGGGTCGCACCGGCCGGCAACATGGTGGAGATGGTCTCGGCATTATGGCTGGGATCGGTCGGCTGGAAATGGATCACGTCGCCCGGCGCCGCCTTCACGAAGGACGGCTCGAACACCATCGCGCCATCGGCGCCCTTGTTCTTCATATGGACGGTGATGTCCTTGGCCGCGGCCGGCATCGCACTGGCCATGGCCAGGCCGCCGATGATCGCCAGCGCCGAACGATGAAGCATTTACTCTCTCCCGAAAATCAATGGTTTGAACTACCCCGTTAGCGTGCAACATGCCCAAAAACGGGGGCCAGACAATTGACCTTTGGTCCTATCGGCGCGCGGGTTGGACGGGCTTCAGGTCGCGGCCCAGATCGCGCCAGCCATCCGTCCCCTCGGCCAGCCACCAGATATTGCGATAGCCCATCGCCCTCAGCCGCCGCGCCGCATTCCAGCCCATCCAGCAATCCGCGCGGCAGAAGGTGACGATCATCCGGTTGCGCTTCCCCCCGGTCAGCCGCGCAACCCCGCGCGCGAACCAGTCGGCGATATCCGGCATCGGCGCGCCCCGCCCGCTTTCGGGAAACCAGTGGGCGCCGGGAATGCTCTCATGCGGCTGCGCCAGTTGCCAGCGTCCGTCCGCCTCGCGATGGCCGCCCTCGGCCGGCAGCACATCGATCAGGATCATGTCGACATCCGGCCGCAGCCCGGCGATCGCGGCCGGCGCGATCCTGCCCACCCCCTCGGGCGGGCGATGCACGGGGCTGCGATAATAAGCGATGCGATAGCCCGCCGCATCGAACAGCCCGGCCTCCTGCGCCTGCGCCACGCCAGGCACCAGCAGCGCCGCCGCCATCAGCCCGATCCTCGCCCGCATCCCCATCCCTCCCGACGTCACGACCAAAGGTGCAATGGTAGCGACTTTCCCTCCGCGCTAGGCATGGACTTTGGGAGAAGAGGATGAACAGGCGCAAGACCCTGACAACCATGGCCATGTCCTGCCTGCTGGCAGCCGGCAGCATAGCGCCTGCCCGCGCGCCCTATCCCGCCGATCCGCTGCACTCGCCAATGTGGACCGCCCATGCGCAGACCATCTTCGGCGACGATCCGGTCCGCTTCGATCCGCGCGTGAAGGTCAGCTATCCCGAAATCGCGGAAAATCAGCGCAGCTTCCCGGTCGCGCTCGACGCGCGCGGCCTCGGTCCGGACCTCGGCTCCGTCAGGCGCATGCTGATCCTGGCCGATCTCAATCCCATCCCGATCGCCATCGATTATCGTCCCGACGGCGCCGAACCTTATGTCGCCACCCGCATCAAGCTCGACCAGCGCACCCCGGTGCGCGGCGCGGTGCAACTGGCCGACGGCCAATGGCTCGTCAGCGGCGGCTGGGTCGATGCGGCGGGCGGCGGCTGTTCCGCCCCGCCGGTCAGCCGGGTGAAGGGCGACTGGGCACAGCATCTGGGCGAAATGCGGGGCGAAGCCTGGCCGATCGCCGACGGCGCCAGCCGGCTGCGCGTCACCTTCCGCCATCCGATGGACACCGGCTTCGTCGCCAATATCCCGACCTATCATATCGAACAGATGCGCGTGACCGGCCCTGACGGCCGGCTGCTCGGTCAGATGGAGATATGGGCCGCCGTCGCCGAAGACCCCGCCATCACGCTGATGCCCCGCGCCCATCCCGGCGACACGCTCTCCATCGCCGCGCGCGACACCAATGGCCGCGCCTATCTCGCCAAGGTGACGGTCGCCCGCCAGTCGCCCCTGCCCGCTGCCACCGGCGCGACCGGCCGATGATGCTCAACCGCCGACAGGCGCTGGCCGGCATGACCGGCGCCCTCCCCCTGCTGACCGGCGCCGCAACCGACGATTATCGCATCGATCCGCAACCGGTCGCCGATGGGCTGTGGATGATCCACGGCGCCGACGAACCGATGCTCTTCGCCAATGGCGGCGCGATCGCCAATATCGCGATCATCGCCACCCCGGCCGGCACGCTGCTGGTCGATGCCGGCCCCTCGATCCGCTACGGCCACATGCTCAGGAAAGTGGCGGAGACACTGACCGGCCAGCCGGTCGTGCGGGTCTATGTCACCCATCTCCATCCCGACCATGGCATGGGCATCGCCGCCTTCGATCCCACCATCGTCGCCGCCCTGCCCGGCACCATCGCCGACATGGAACGGGACGGACGCGGCTTTTCCGATGCGCTCTATCGCCTGCTGGGCGACTGGATGCGCGGCACCGACCTTGCCCTGCCGGGCCGGCGGATCGACCAGCCGGCGGAGGATTTCGGCGGCCGCCGCCTCCAACTGCTGCCGCTCGCCGGCCACAGCAATGCCGATCTCGCCTTATTGGACGAACGCACCGGCACGCTGATCGCCGGCGACCTGCTCTTCCTCGACCGCGCACCCAGCACCCCGACCGCAAACCTCACCCGCTGGCGCGAGAGCCTGGATGCGCTTGCCAGATTGTCGCACAAGGCGGCGATCCCCGGCCATGGCCCGTTCGATCCCGGCGGCACCCGCGCCATCGCCCAGACCCGCGACTGGCTCGACTGGCTCGATGCGACGCTGCGCACCGCCGTGCAGTCCGGCCTCGACATGGTGGAGGCCGGCACCCTCCCCATCCCCGACCGCTTCGCCACCATGGCCGCCGCCCGCTACGAACTGCAACGCAGCGTCTCGCATCTCTATCCCGCGCTGGAGGCCGAACTTCTACCCAGGGTGGACCTGCCGGAGGGGTAAAAAGTCGAATTGGATGGGTTTCCGTCACGCCCCTCCCGCAAGCGGAGGGGCAGCGAGACTTGCGCGCGCAGCGCATTAGTCACAGCGGGGTAGGCAACCGCCCGTCCCGCTGTCCTACACGCTGCTTTTCTGATCAATCCTCTACGATGCGACAGCGACTTAGCCTGCCAGCCCACCCGACGCGTGCCGCACGCTTTTGTGGCGCGCGGCTGTCGCGTCACGATGGCGCGACAAGGGCAAGGGCGACGCGCTTCTATGCCCCTCCCCCCATTACCCCCGGCGCGGCACAGGCGCGTTACCGACGCGTCGCAGGTGCGCGACAGGCGCAAACGGCCCCAATAGGCCGTTTACACTGTGAACTTCGGCAGGCGCGCGCCCGATTGCGGGCGCCGCCATGCTTCAGAATTTCGCCTTCACCCCGGCATACCAGCGGCGCGGCGCCCCCGCGCCATACGCCCTCGGATCGCTCGCCCCCGGCGCCTCGTCCAGTTCGATCTCGTCCACCGCGGTAAAGGTGCCGAAGGTCGCATAATGGCGGTCGAACAGGTTGCGCACTTCGCCGAACAGGGTGACGCCGGGGAGGATGTCGATGCCGGCGCGGATATTGGCGATCAGATAGCCGGGCACCTTGGCATTCCGGTTGGCCTCGTCGCCGACCAGATATTGGCCGGACCGGGCGATCAGGTCGCCGCCTACCGACCAGCCGCGCTTGCCGCCCAGCTTCCCGGCATAGTCCAGACTCAGCGTGGCACTGTGGCGCGGGATGCCGGGCAGGCGATCGCCCTTGCTAACGTCGATCGTGCCGTCGTCATTGGCTTCCGGGTTGGCCGGGCTGCTCAGTATCAGCGCGCTGCGATAGGTGGCATCGGTAAAGGCATAGCTGAGGCCGGCGGTAAAACCGCCCCGCGCCGCCTTGACCGACGCCTCGACACCCTGGCGCCGGGTCTTGCCGATATTCTGGAAATAGGCCCGGCCGCGAATGTCCGACGCAATATATTGGATGTCGTCATGATTGCCGGTGCGATAGGCGGAAACCAGCCAGTCGGCGGTCCAGCCACCGACGACGAAGCGGCCCGAACCGCCCGCCTCCCAGCTTTTCGCCACCACCTGCTTGAGCGGCGGATCGGCGATGAAGAAATTGGTGAGGCTGCACGGCGCATTCTCGTCGGCGCAGGACAGTTCGGCCGGGGTCGGCGCGCGGTTGGTCTCGGCATAGCCAGCCCGCAGCGACAGTCCGTCCGAAACCCGATAATCCAGTTCCGCGCCGGGATTGAGCCGCTGGAAATTGTGCCGCCCGTTCAGCGCCGTGCCGATCTGGTCGACCAATTCGATCCGCGCATGGTTCCAGCGCAGCCCCAGTTCCGCCGTCAGCCCCGGCGCCAGCGGCAACCGGTCCTGCACGAAGACGCCCCAATAATCGGTGTGCGCGACCAGTCCGACCGGCGCGATCGCACCATCCGGCTGGACGATGATCGACCCCAGCCCCTCGACGCTGCGCTCGTCCGTCATCGCCCCCAGTTCGGTCGATGTGTCGAACCGGGTGCGGCTCGTGTCGTAGCTCAGGCCGATCGCAAAATGATTGGTCCCGCCCATCAACGCGCGATCGTCGATCAGTTGCACCAGCACGCCGATCGCATCGGTCCGCGTCCGCCCCCGGTTGAGCACGCCATAGCCCTCGCCGCCCAGGGTGTCGGCAATGGCATTCCCGTTCGCGTCGGTCAGGACGCTCTGCGTCTCGTCCCCATCATCATCGCCGCCGACCGTCTCCAGGCAGAGCAGCCCGGCGTCATCCTCCTCCTCGCACCCCTCGATATCGGCGGCATCGCCATTGACGGTATGCAGGGTCAGTCGCTGGGCATAGAGCGTTCCCTCGATCCGGGTCGTGTCGGACAGAGCGACCCAGGGGTGCAGGCTGATCCGGCCATAGCTGCTGCGGCTATTGTCGGGCCAGGTGAAGACGGCGCGCCGGTCCGCCGCCAGCAGCTCGACCGGCGACACGCCATTCCCGGTCAGGTCGGTCTTTGCGCCGACCAGCTTCATGTGCAGCCCGCCCTTCTCGGTATCGAAGCCAAGATCGGCATAGCCATTATAGAGATGCGACGGGCTATGATCGCGCCAGCCATCGTCACGGCTATACTGGAACGCGCCGAACACACTGAAATTGCCGCGCGCAAAGCCGCCGGCGATGCTCGCCTCGGCATAGCCGAAACGACCGCCGGTCATGCTCGCCTCCAGCCCCGGATCGCTGCGCCCGTCCTTCGTCTCCATCAGGATCGCCCCGCCCAGCGCGTTGAGGCCATAGACCGGGCTGGCATCAAGCAGGCTCAGCTTGCGGATTCCCGCCTCGGGGATCAGGTCGAACTGGACGGTATCGCCGAACGGCTGGTTGAAACGGGCGCCATCCATATAGACGGCCAGCCCCTGCGCCTGTCCTTGCAGCGGCGAGGCAACGAAGCCGCGATAGAGAAGATTGGGTTGCCAGGGGTTATTCTGCGCGTCCTGCAGCGTGATGCCGGCCATATTGCGGGTCAGCGCGCCCAGCAGGTCGGGCGTGCCGCCGATGCCGATATCCCGGCCGGAAACGGACAGCGCATCATCGACATCGATCGCCCCGCCCGGCGCCGTCACGATGATCGTCTGCGCCGGACCAGCCTCTAGTTCCTCGGCCTGCGCCAATACCGGCATCAGCGCCACGCCCGCCAGACCCGCGCAAAGCCAGCCCCTGCCCCGCATATTCCTCTCCCATCTCTGTTTATGGAAAGAACGCTAGGGAGGGCTGGCCATCGCCTCCATTATACCTTGGGTCGCATTTGTCCTTCAGGCCGCGACCCCGGCGCGACTGCGCACCAGGTCCGCGACTACGCTCGGGTCGGCCAGCGTGCTGACATCGCCCAGCGCCTGTGCCGACACCTCCCCCTCGGCGATCTTGCGCAGGATGCGGCGCATGATCTTGCCCGATCGTGTCTTGGGCAGGCCGGGCGCGAACTGGATCACGTCCGGCGTGGCGATCGGGCCGATCTCGCTGCGCACCCATTGGGTCAGGGTCCGACGCAAATCCTCGCTCGGTTCCTCACCCACATTCAGCGTGACATAGGCATAGATGCCCTGCCCCTTGATGTCGTGCGGCATGCCGACCACTGCCGCCTCCGCCACGGTTGCGTGCAGGACCAGCGCGCTCTCGACCTCGGCCGTACCCATGCGATGGCCCGACACATTGATGACATCGTCGACCCGGCCGGTGATCCAATAATAGCCGTCCGCGTCCCGGCGAGCGCCGTCGCCGGTGGTATATTTGCCGGGAAAAGTGGTGAAATAGGTCTGGAAGAAGCGCTCATGATCGTTCCAGACGGTGCGCATCTGGCCGGGCCAGGACCGGGCGATCACCAGATTGCCTTCGCTCGCCCCCTCCTGCACCACGCCCTCGCCGTCGACGATCTGCGCCTCGACACCGGGCATGGGGAAGGTCGCACTGCCGGGCTTGAGGTCAGTGGCGCCCGGCATCGGCGCGATCATCGCGCCGCCGGTCTCCGTCTGCCACCAGGTGTCGATGATCGGGCAACGCCCCTCGCCCGCGACGCCATGATACCAGCGCCAGGCTTCGGGATTGATCGGTTCGCCGACGCTGCCGAGCAATTGAAGCGACGCGCGGCTGGTCTTCGCGACATGATGGTCGCCCTCCTTCATCAGCGCGCGCAGCACGGTCGGCGCGGTGAAGAGGGTATGGACCTGATGCCGGTCGACCACCTCCCAGATGCGGCTGGGCGTAGGCCAGCTCGGCAGGCCTTCATACATCAGCGTCGTCGCGCCATTGGCCAGCGGGCCATAGACGATATAGCTATGCCCCGTGACCCAGCCGACATCGGCCGCGCACCACCAGACGTCGCCGGGCCGATAATCGAAGCAGAGCGCATGGGTGAGGCTGGCCCAGAGCAGATAGCCGCCGCTCGAATGGACCACGCCCTTGGGCTTGCCGGTGGAGCCGGAAGTGTAGAGCAGGAACAGCGGGTCTTCCGCGTTCATCACCTCGGCCGGGCAGTCGGGTGCGACGCCCGCCATCGCTTCGTCATACCAGCTGTCCCGGCCCGGCTGCATCACCACCGCCCCGCCGGTCGCCCGCACCACCAATACCCGGCGCACGCTGGTGCAATGGTCGAGCGCCAGCGCCGCATCAACATTGGCCTTGAGCGGCACCCGCTTGCCCCCGCGCCGCCCCTCGTCGGCGGTGATTACGATGCTGGAATCGCAATCGGTGATGCGGCCTGCCAACGCCTCGGGCGAAAAGCCGCCGAACACGACACTGTGGATCGCGCCAATCCGCGCGCAGGCGAGCAGCGCCACCGCCGCCTCCGGGATCATCGGCATATAGATGGTGATGCGGTCGCCCCGGCGCGCGCCGGCATCCTTCAGCACATTGGCGAAGCGGCAGACTTCGGCATGGAGTTCGCGATAGGTCAGGCTGCGGGACGCTTCCGCCGGATCATCGGGTTCCCAGAGGATCGCGGTAACGTCGCCCCGCTCGGCCAGATGCCGGTCGAGACAATTGACCGACACGTTGAGCGTGCCGTCGGCGAACCACTGGATGCCGAAATCCGCTTCGTCGAAGCTGCTGTCCGATGCGCGGGTCGGCGGCGTGATCCAGTCCAGCCGCTGCGCCTGCTCCAACCAATAGGCATTGCCGTCATCAAGCGAGCGGCGATAATCGGCGGCGCGGGCCGCCTGGTTCATGCGGGCATGGGCCGCCCAGTCGGCAGGTATCGGAAACAGGTCTTCGGACATGATGGCTCCCTTCATTGGCCGAACCGCACGCCGATCCAGAGCGTCCTGGGCGTGCCCAGGTCGATCGATCCACCGGCATTGCGGGTGACGACATCCTCGTCGAACAGATTCTCTCCGCGCGCGACCAGGCTGATGCCAGGACCGATCGGCAGCCGGGCGAGGGCGTCCAAGGTCAGCGCATCGGGCAACACATCGCTCTGCAGATCATCCTCATATTGCCTGGCCGTGTAGCGCAGCGT
>NZ_JACIEU010000035.1 GCF_014197035.1 Sphingobium scionense
CGCAAGGAAGCCCGTCACATCAACGTTCCGCCATCCTGACAGGGGGTCCCTTTTGCGCGCCGATAAGGGGTCCCGTTTGCACGCCGATTGACAGCGGTTGGCCACAGAATTTGTCGCGGTCATCGGGAAAGACGTAGAAGCCCGAGCAGCCGACGATCGCGCTGACGCAGCGATAGTCCTCCTGGAGGAAGCTGTCGGTGGGAATCTCTTCCCCGTTGGCCTTGAGCACGGTGTCTTGCCATGAGAGGTGCCAGCCACCGAGCGGCTGACCTGTATGCACGTCGACATGGGCCTGCGGGCTGCCGAAGGGGAGCACAGCCATGGCCGCGAGCGGGGCGCCCCCAATGCCGTGGGTATCGCCTCCCAGCCGGCAGGCGTTCACGGCGATCACGAACGGGAGGTTCGGATCGACCGCCTCCCGTTCCTGGCATTTGAGATAGCCATCACGCTTGGCTTTGATGACGGACGTCCAGCGCAGGAGCATCTGGTCGGTGGGAACCATCCCAGCGGCACTGGTGCCCCCATCCTGCCACTCCTGCGGCAAGCCACCCTTGGCGGCGTCGCCCGGCTGTGCGGCTACCGCCTCGATATAGATCCGGCCATCGACCATGAAGTCGGGGCCCTTGTCCTCGCTGGCCATGTTCCAGCCGAGGTCCTGAAAGCGTCCATAGAGCATCGCTTCCCAGATCCGGCTCGCCACCTTGCCGAGATCGCCGCTCCCGAACTCGTCGAGGAAATGGCTGTCGCGGCAATCCGACTGCGCGAACCTCGCCACCATTGGCGTCAGATAGTTCGCGATGTCGGGATCGCCGCTTGGCCAGATGCGGGAGAATGTATCGCGAATGAGCGCAGTCAGTTCGTCGTTATCGCTCATTTGGTGCCGGGCCGACCATCAAGGCAGGGTAGGGGGCGACGCCTCGGTCCTCAGGGGCTCGAGGCGTCAACCTCGACTAGCCGTTGAGCTTGTCTTTGACGGCTTTCGCCACAGTGAAGGTGAGCTTCCTGGACGCCGGAATCTTGATGGTTTCGCGGGTGGCCGGGTTACGGCCGTCGCGCGCGGGCACGTCCTTGACTTTGAACTTCCCAAACCCGTTGAGGCTCACTTCCTCTCCCTTGGCGGCCGCATCCGCGATTGCCGCGAAGACGAGGTCGACCGCCTTGCGGGCGTCCGCTTTGGTTGTGCCGGTCTGGCTGGCAAGGGTTTCAGCAAGCTCACTATTGTTCATTCGGATGATCCTTCATCACAGTGGAAGTCGGGCCCTGTATAGCTGCCTGAATAGGCCTGCGCCATCGGCGTACCAGTGCTGCATGAAAATGTCGGCCCTGCGGTCAGCAGACCGGCTCATGACACGATAGGCGAATGCGTTAGCCTGCCTGGCGGACCTTTCGGGCCTTTTCGGCAAAACGGCGCGCCATCTGCCGGTGCGCGAGAATGCGCTCGCTACAAGTCGACCGCGCGGCCGCACGATATTCACCCGTGGCGCGCTGCTTGTAATATTTGAGACTGAAATCCGCCATGCTGGTCTCCGGCAATCCAACTGTCGATGTTCCATCTCTGTGAGCTGTCCGAAAACTATACCATCAATGTGACCGGAGTCGCATTCCATACGGAGGCCAGTGCCTACAAGGCCTTCTCCGAAGTCTTCGATTTGTCGTTGTGGTGCCGTTCGCCATAGACCGGCGCCGGCTGATCGAGTGTTCCGCAGCGCTTTATTAGTGCTGCTCCCATGCTGTAAGGGGCACGTATGGCAAACCGAATTCCGCTCGACCCCAAGCTGCCGAAGTTATTCGACTCCACGCCGAACGAACGGCGCAGCAAGGCCCAATTAGATGCATGGTGGGATCGCCCTTTCGGGGTGACGATGGCCGACGGCCGTATTGCTGTTCGATGCTTGAACGGTGGGGCCTGGGATCGGTCTACGCATCTTGGCGTGGCCGATGACTACGACGCGGCTTGCGCGCTGGCCGAGGCCAAACAGGCTGATTGGCTGCGCGTCCGCGAACGGCCAGTTTTGAGCCCTCAGAATGGGCAAATTCTGCTTCTAAAGATGTCGCAGCGGCCCGACGAAAACATGGTGACGGTAGGCACCTTCGCCACGGTCGAAGCCGCGAATGAATACGTCCGAACGAACTATCCCCAGCCGTGAAGCCGCATGACGGCAGCGGTTCACAATGATCGAACCCGTTCGCGAACTACGGCACGCCACCGCCTTTGCTTTAGTGCCAACTGTGTCACTTTACCTCTCGCCAGGTAAAGTGACGTAGGTGGCAAACATCACGATCCGTCAGGTTTGCGGTTCGATATGCGGATGATGTTGACCAAGGCCGCGACGATACCGAGGGCAATTACGATGAGCAGGCCCCGGGGACCGGTGCCTGCAAACCTGTCGTTGATCCAGCCGAGCAGGGCACCGCCGGCAACGCCGCCAAGGAGTTCGGCCAGCACGCGATTACCGAGGCTGTAGCTGGCATCGGCACCTGTAGGGCAGGGTGGGTTCGTTCCTCTTCGGCGGTATGAGCCGCCGCGAGGCGATCCTTTAGGCCATCCAATCGGGGATCCTCCCCGATAAGATCGGGGTCTGATTCATCTTTGCTCATGGGGCGGGTCTAGCATGGTGTGAAGACGAGAAAAATGACGGGGAGGGGTGAAGTGACACGGATGGCAAAAGTGCCGTCTGCCGTCTCCATGAGCATTTGGGGGATTCACAAGAGTCCAGCTTTGTGCTTGATTCGTTCCATGATCCAGCAGGACCTCTTCGCGGCGGCGACGCCCCAGCGGACGACGGGCATGCCCGACATCGTACGCATTATCGCCGAGCACTCGGCGCGGCCGCGCTATACCTTTATGGTGCTTGACCTGATCGCGCGGGTTGCGCGGGCCAACGGGCAGGCGGGACCGCTCGTTCGCGAAGGCGAAGCACTTGTGCCGATCCGCGAATGGCTGGCCGCGACGATCGCACCCAGCGGCGCGCGTCATCATCAGCGCCGCGCGACCGCCGACAAGGTCCGAACTGCGCTCGTCGGCCGGGGAGAGTTGCCAGGTGATCCGACCGAGGCCGACCGCCTGGTCGAGGCGGAAGTCAGTGAGCGTGTCCGCGAAACCGGCATGACGGCAATCAGCCGGGCGGTGTCGGAGCTGGTGAGGGCCGGGCTGATCACGCGGCACTACCAGGGGTTCTTCGTCGATCATGAAAACCGCGGCGCTCAGCGTCATGCGGTCTACACCGTGACCGAGGCGGTCCGAACCGCGCTTCACCCAGGCATCGCCACCAGCGAACATCGACGGCAACCCTATGTCCGCGGCGCGCATGGGCAGCCCCGGGCAGAGGCAGCGCGCGCCTCAGGCTAAATCCCCGGTGCGTGCTGCGGCAGAGCGCGCTTTTCCTGGCGCTCCCATGTCTCGATCAGGAACAGGGCCAGCGAACTGGCGGCGTTGATCGCGAGACGCGCGATGCGCGGGTCAATCCGCCGGAAGCCCTTTTCACGCCCGTGAGCGTCACCACCATGCGTTCGTAGCGCACCGATGCCTTTTGCAACCGATGTCAGGCCGCTCAGGATCTGGCGGACGTCTGCTTCCACTGCGGCGGGCAGGTCGCTGCGCCCCGGCGACAGGTTCAGCGGCTCCTGGACGGCGCGGATAAGGCCGTCGATATCCTTTCGGGGCGGCAGCGGCAGCCCGAGCTCGATGAGGATGGATCTGCAGACAGCCTCGATGAGTGAGCATGCGGCGGTTACTGCATCTTCGGGGTCATCCTGGAGATTGGGGAGGGCGCGCGCTATCTCCATCTGCACCGTGTCGAAGTCCAGTGTTTGGACTTTCTGAATGAAGGGTTCGACGATCGTCCCGGAGCTCTGGCGTCTGGTCAGTACCGCTTTGCCGCCGACGATGACCACCGCCAGCTCGTCTGCGGCGAGCGCTTTGTTGAGATGCTCGCGAACTGCGGTCGCCTTATCGGGTTCTGTAAGATATTCGCGCGGATCGCAGACCTTCTCGATGATGCGCGTGATGTAGACATCGCTCTGGCCGTCATAGTGATTGGCGGTCTGACGCAGGAAATCCGTCGTCGCGGGCACGCGAGAGCTCGCGCCGATACGCATGTCGAGGCCGCAATCGAGGAAGAATTGTTCGATCTTCGGGCCCGACCGATAGATTCCGATCGCCGGGTTGTTATCGTTGCCGGCGCCGCCCGTGATCGTATCGACCAGCGCCTTGATGACAAAGGCAGAGAATTTGTCGCTCATGGTTTGGTTGCCGGGAGAGCAAGGACCGATTGCTTTCCGTCCATCCAGGCAGCGGCCACATGGCTGAGCGCGATCACTTCAGGTGGCCAGCGCAAGCGTGTAGCCCGACAGTTGAGAAAACTGCCGCGCGACCGCTCGGACTCTCCCAACATCAATGCCCATTTTCTCGACGAACTCCCGTTGCAGAGCTGGATCGACCTCGGAGAAAAAGGAGAAAGCGGCAGCGCTGAAGTTGGTCGCGCTGCTAGGATCAGCGATTAATGCCGCGAGTTCATGTGCGGAGAGCTTCGCGCCATAAGGAGCGGTCACCGTCGCCAACACCAAGCTTGCCACCTTTGCCATTCCAACATGTTATCCGGTCGCTCCCTTAGCGCAAGGTAGCGGCGATCATGCACTGTCGGTGCGGTCCGAGCCGCACTTCACCTGAGTATCGCGACCAGCGAGAACCGGCAGCAGCAGTATGTGCGGGGCACACACGGCCGACTTCGAGGGATAGAGGCGCGGTCGGATCGTGGGTTCTTTGCATGAATTTTTAATGAGATTAGTTGCAAAATCCAAGCCGGAAGCATATCTGCCACGCATGGAAACAGGAAGCATGTCCGCCCTTGCGCAACTCAAGCGCCACCTGCGTCCAGGTCAGGTTTACCGCCGCAAGGATCTGGCGCGCTGGTCGAACGCGGTCGACCGCCATGTGCGTCAGCTTGTCGATGAAGGGCGGCTCGAGAAGGTGTCGGCGGGCGTCTATATGGCGCCGCGCAAGACCCGGTTCGGTGTCGCGCCCGCAAAGCCTGAAAAGCTGGTCGAGACATTTCTCGGCGATGATCGGTTCCTGCTGGTCTCTCCAAACGCATTCAACGGGCTTGGCGTGGGCATGACCCAACTCCACAACGAGCCCGTAGTCTATAATCGTAAGCGCCATGGTCGGTTCAAACTGGATGGACGAACGTACGACTTTCGTATGCGGTCTTCGGTTCCCAGGCGGCTTTCCAAGGAAGTCCTGCTTGTCGATCTCCTGCATAACATCGACCGGCTCCCGGAGGACAAGGCGGCAATCCTTCCCCGTGCTCTTGCCAGGGCAGGGGAGATGGACCGCGGGCGGCTCACGCGCGCGGTGAAGGAGTACGGTTCGGCTCGCGCTGAACGGCTTCTCGCGCCCGTCCTGCGACCGGCTCAAGCTGCTGCGGCCTTCCATGCTCCTGCATGACAGCAAGGACTTTTCCGACCTCCTCGCGGTGGTTGCGCGCGACCAGGCGATCGATCCCGGTCTCGTCGAGAAAGACTATTGGATCATGCACGGCCTATGGGGGCTGCAGCAGTTGGGCTTCGCCTTCGAGCTCAAGGGCGGCACCTCCCTGTCCAAGGGCTACGGCCTGATTCATCGTTTTTCGGAAGATCTCGACATTCTGATCCACCCGGACGGCGACCTGCCGACAGGCAAGAACCAGAACAAACTGATCCATGTGGACGCGCGACGGGCCTTCTATGATGGCCTGGTGCCGAAGCTTGCGATTGCCGGTTTCGAAGGCGCAGAACGCGATCAGGCATTCGACGACAGCCGGATGCGCAGCGCCGGAATTCGTCTTCATTACCCCAGTGCCTATCCGCTGCCGGAGGGCGTGAAGACTGGCATCTTGCTTGAAGCCGGCTTCGATCAGGTGGCGCCAAACCGGCCCTGCCTGATCAGTTCATGGGCCTATGACAGGGCTGTTGCATCCGGCTTGAAGGGATTGATCGACAACCGCGCCGTCGACGTGCCCTGCTACGAACCCGGATACACGCTCGTCGAGAAGCTGCAGACGATTTCGACGAAGTATCGCAAACATCTCGAAGACGGCAGCATGCCGCAGAATTTCCTGCGCCACTATTATGACGTCTATTGCTTGTTAGCGGCCCCCGACGTCCAGGCGTTCATTGGTTCGCCGGAATATATCGCACACAAGGAGGCCCGTTTCCCGGCGGCCGACAACGGGAACATCGCCGAAAACTCAGCCTTTCATCTCGAAGACCGGGAAACCCGCGAGCTGTTCCAACGGGCATATGAAACTACTCGCGCGCTCTATTATCGCGGGCAACCGCCCTTCGGCGACATCCTAGCGAGGATCGTCGAGCACGCCGCTCGACTTTAGCGCGAATTTCAGGCTCGACCGTCGCCAGTAAAAGACCCCTCCCCGCGCAATTTTCTCACTTACCATAATTGATCGTTATGGTAAGTATATCACCGCGAAATCGGCAGGGAAGGGGCAATTCCTCAGATGACAACAATCTCGGAAAAACCACGCGGCACAGCGGTGCCGCGTCTTGTGCCGCATAGTCATAACGCCCGGCGCGTGGGCTCGTAGCAAGCGATGTCCGAAAAGCCCACCAACGGCTCCAATGCGGAAATCATCGTCGTCAAGACCGGCGACGCAGCCCTGCCGACGCGCTCGCGGAACGCGGACGCCGAAACCGTCGATACCCGGCTCTTGCGCACGATCGGCGGCATCGTGCCAACCGATCTGCCAGCGATCAGCCAGCTCGGGCTCGAGACGACGCTGGCGGCCATGGCTGACGCGACCAAAGCGGCAATCGCCGCCGATCTCGATTGCTGGCGCGACTGGTGCGGCGAGGAAAATCGGACACCGCTGCCGGCCGATCCCGAAGATATGGTGCGCTATGTGAATGCGCTCGACGCCAAGGGCAAAAAGCCCGCGACGCTCGCGCGCCGCATCGCGAGCCTCGGCTCTGTACACCGCATGATGGGATTGGCGGGCGATACCGCGCCTACCGACGCGCCGATGGTGCGCGCGGCGCTCAAGGCCGTCCGCCGGCGCCGGGGCGCTCGACAGCGCCAGGCAGCCCCCTTGCGGCTGGGCAAGGCGCTGGATACCCATGTCACCAAGGGTTTCACCCTCGCCGCACTGCTCGACGCCTGTGGCGGCGATTTGCAGGGGTTGCGAGATGCCGCCCTGCTCTCGCTGGGCTATGATGCGGGCCTGCGGGTCAGCGAACTCACCGTGGTGGAACGTCTGCAAATCGATCAGCAGGAGGATGGCTCGGCGACGCTGTTCATCCCCTTCTCGAAGACCGACCAGGATGGCGAAGGCGCCTGGGCGTGGCTCTCGGCCGAAACCATGCGGCGGGTTCACGCCTGGGAGGAGGCAAGCGACATCAAGGAAGGACCGCTTTTCCGCCGGGTCGGCGTCGATAGACGGCGCGCGCAGCAGGCAGAACCGGAAACTGCTCTGGCGCGAACGACTTATTCCGTCGGGACAGCATCGCTTACCCGGCAAGGCGTCAACGGCATCTACCGCCGTATCGCGCTGGCCGCCTACGACAAGGGACTGGTGACGCTGCCGGCGGGCAAGCTGCATGACGCGATCCAGGCCCTGTCCACCCACTCTCTGCGTGTCGGCCTGACCCAGGACCTGTTTGCAGCGGGGGAGGATGGCGTCGGCATTGCGCAGGCCCTACGCTGGAGTTCGCCGGCAACCGCGCTGCGCTACGGCCGAAAACTTGCTGTCCGTAGCAATGTTGCCGCCCGCGTCCTGTCTCGCGTCCGTGGTTGAAAGGACAGCTTCTCCACGTCGAAGACATGAGGCGAGCTGCCGCGCGACGGGCTGATCCGCGGCGTGGGATCGTCGTCATAGTGTCAGAGATCGTCCGGGGAGCGTTCTAGGGGCCAGCTGTCTTAGATCGACCATAACGTCGAATCGGTCGTGGACGTGGTCCGTGACCTCACCGGCGGCCGAGGCGTTGACCTCATCGTCGATCCGGTGGGTTCCACCCTAGCGACATCCCTCGCCGCGCTCCGCGACGAAGGAGTCTTGGTGTCCGTGGGCAATGCCGGCGGCGAGGCTCTGACAGTGGATTTTTGGCCAGCGGTGCAGCGAAATCAAACGGTCATCGGCGTATTCATGAGAACCGTCCTGTCACGTGCAGCGGTGCGCCAAACCATCGACATGATGCTCGCCGACGTTGCGAAAGGCAGTCTCACCGTGCCAATCGACAGAAGGTTTCCGCTCGCCGAGGCAGGGGCCGCCCATCGGTATGCCGAGGACAACAAGGTCCTCGGCCGCATCGTGCTGATCCCCTGACGCCGATTTCGCCCAACCGCTACCGAGCGCCTGCTGTCAGGCGATCGCGCCCGCGTCGGCGGTCAAGGTGGTGCCTGTAATTACACTCGCCGCAGGACTTGCTAGAAACACGACCGCATTCGCGATTTCACTCGGCTTGGCGAAGCGGCCCAGAGACGTCAAACTCCGTTGGAAATCTGCCGCCGGGCCGTCTGCGGGGTTCGCGTCAGTATCCACAGATCCGGGCTGCACGAGGTTCACGGTGATGCCCTGCGGCCCGAGTTCACGTGACAACCCGCGAGTGAAGGACGTAAGCGCGGCCTTTGACATCGCATAGGCCGTTACGCCCGGGAATGGGACGCGTTCGCCGAGCCCCGACCCAATCGAGATTATGCGCCCCCGAGCGGAGAGATGCGGAATGGCGGCCTTCGCGAATAGCACTGGTGCTCGCACGTTGACGTCCATCAGCTTCTGATACTCGGCCACATCGAGGTCGGCGATCAGACCGGAATGGCCGATCGCCGCGCTATTGACGAGAATATCAAGACCACCGAGCGCCGAGACGGCCTCGCTCACGGCGCGCGTGATCGCATCCGGGTCTGCGCTATCGGCCTGTATGGCGACCGCGCGACGTCCGACACCATGTATAGCTTGAGCAACCTCGTCAGCCTTTTCGGCGGCGTGCTGGTAGGTGAACGCGATGTCCGCGCCGCTTTCGGCCAGCGCCAGCGCGATCGCGGCTCCGATGCCTCGCGAAGCTCCCGTAACCAACGCACGTTTTCCATTCAGATCGATCATATATTTGTCCTTTTCTACCATTTTGACGCTGCCGGTGGCGCGAGTCCGTATGATGCAAGGCGCGAGCAGTGTGCAGCTCAGTCTCAGCTCGTCATGTTGTGTGAAAGCTATCGCCGCCCGTCACGTCCGCCTCGCGCAAGTGCACGATTGGCGTCGGCAATTTGGTTCGGAGCCTCGTCATCGCTTCGCATTTCCTTCCGTCCTTGAGATAGGTCAGCGACAAGGAAACGGCATTCCCGATACTACCTTACTCTTGCCTGATCCTACCAAGTGACTAACTAATGGGTATGTTTGATCTCGAGATTGCGACCCGCCGCCTGCTTGACGATATCGCACCCCATATTGCTCCGCGTGGCGCGCTTGTTGGGCAGGCAACACCTGTTCCACGCTTGACGCTATGGACGAGCACGAGTGTCACGCCCCCCACAGCGGCGGTATTTGAGCCTATGTTCTATGCCGTCGCGCGTGGCGCAAAAGTCCTGACGATGGGCGCCAACCGTTTCGAGATGTCGGCCGGCGACTGCGCTGCGTCATCCTTTGGGCTGCCCTATTCTCATCAGCTCATTGGCGCGACGCCGGATGCTCCGTATGTCGGCATCAGCCTCCATCTGGACGTCGATAGGCTCACAAGGGTCGTACTCGACATGCCTAAACATCAGGAGCGATGGACATGCGCGGTAGCGGCGGGCGATCTGGGTGGCGTGGTCGGCGAAGCGTTCACGCAACTCGTCGGCCTTGTGAACGCGCCTGACGACATAGGGGTGCTCGCGCCACTCTACGAAAGCGAACTCTATTATCGTCTCCTGCAAAGCGCGATGGGCGGTACGCTACGTCAGATCGTGGAGCGGAACGATCGTGTTCGGCAAATCAAGGCGGCCGCAGACTGGCTAGGCGCCCATAACGACGAACCAGTGATCATCCAGGAATTGGCAGCAAGCGCAGGCATGAGCGTGACTTCATTTCATAGGCACTTCAAGGCTGTTACCGGATACAGCCCGCTCGCCTTTCAGCGTCAAATGCGCCTTCTCGAAGCTAGAAAGTTGCTTGTGGCTGGCAGCACCAATGTGGCGCGTGTTGCATTCGAGGTGGGCTATCAAAGCCCGGCCCAGTTCAGCCGAGAATACAAGAACATGTTCGGCAACTCACCGCTGATCGATCTGCAGCGCTGACCTGACCTGATGATGTTCAGCAGGAACAAATGCTGAGAAACCCGGGTCCTCGCGTGCAACGGGACGGTCGAGACACGTATTTCGCCGTCCGTCAGAAATCATTGCGCAAGGAGGTAGAGCTGTTTCTCTCGGTAGTCCCAGACAGTCTTGAAATTCCGCAGGAAGACAAAACCGAGTTCGAGTTCTGTATCTTCGGTAATTCCAACCGGCGCTGCGCTGGCCGACGCGCCCTCTTCGACCTCGATGCCCGGAGCGCTGACGTCGATCCTATCGGCAATCCGAACAGTCGCTAGGTCGAATGTGTCCGGGTTTTCCGTTGAGCTTAGCTGACCACCGTCAAGCAGGCGCCGTCTTTTTTCCTCACCGATATTCAGAGACCCATACATGCCGGTGTCCAGGCTGACGATCGCATCCACATCGCCGATACGCGCCCGTATCAAAGGGATGTTGGGGAGCTTCCGGGTTTCGAACGGCAATGCTGCAACGAGCTTTTCGCCACCCAGAAATCTGTCAGGACCTTCTTCGTAGAAGGTTACTTCTAAATGCTGATAATCAAGTTTCATAGCGTAGCTGGAGAAAAATCCGTAGCCGATCCAGCCTAAAAAATCTGGCGTGATCTTCTCGAGCATACGCGCGTCCTGGCTCCGCACGCTGGTTACGCGCGGATAGTCGATATCCCCGATACGAATCTTCCGGACCTCAGAATGGAGGCGCACATCGTAGGTCTGGCCACTGCCGAAATGACCGGTGCCTATCTTGCTTCCCCCAACTAACGGCACCCGATGATCGTTGATCACAAGGGCATCCTGCATACCGGTGTCGAGCATGAACTTGCCCCTCACACCTGCGATCTCGCCCTCGATGAAGGGAAACTCCCGGACCATGACAAGAGGCAGTGTAACTGTCTTGCCGGCCAGCCGCATTTCCGGAGCGCGGTCTGATTTGGTTGAGATTGGAGGATTGGCGGTCGCAGATAGAGGTGTCACCAACGCTACCAAGAGCGACAGCTGTATCGCTTTACATCGCATGATGACTTTCAGATTGGCCGATAATCCTGATTGAGGGCCCTCATCGGAAGTAGTGATGGCCGCTTTAATCTCCAATTGCATTTTTCTGGTCGCTTTCGTTCGTCGGCATTGTTGGCTGGTTCACTTTCCACGTGAGTGGCCGTCCGGCTCTTACAACACTCGTTCATTCCCGGACTCGCGCGCGAGCGTGCCCACTAGCGGTTCGGGCCGGGGCTGAAGGAGCAGCCGATCGCTTCCTGACATGGCGTCTCCCTGGACCTGCTCGGAAAGGCGCTCATCGTCGCGACGGCGGATATCTTCAGCAACGTCAGCAATCTCAGCCTCGGGAAAGCCCAGCACGCGCAGACCTTCAGCGCCCATCACATAGGCGGACTCGACTGTCTCTCGGACCTGATAGCCTACGCCAGCCCGGATCAATTCCACCGCATGCGCACGGTCGCGGCTTCGAACCAGGAGTTTCGCCTGCGGAAACTCATGCTGCGCCAACTCTACGATCTGCATCGCAGCCTTGGGATCATCGATGCAGACCATGATGACATCGGCACCGCCTGCGCCGGAATGATGCAGCACATCGAGCCGCGCGCCGTCTCCAAAGAACACCTTGAATCCATATCGCTCCGCGTCACGGATTCGATCTGGATCGTTGTCAATGACTGAAAGGTCAACGCCCTGGGCCAGAAGCAGTTGGGAGGCGATTTGCCCGAACCGTCCAAAGCCTATTATCAGCACGCGTCCTTTCAGGTCACGGGCATCATCGACGCCGTCCATCGACGTCTCCGTCCGCAAGACCCGCTCGGCCGCGATCATCAGCAGCGGGGTCAAGGCCATCGAAAGGATGACGACGGTGGCGAAGACGGCATTCTGTCGTGAGTCGATGACGCCACCGGCCGTTGCAGCCGTGTACAGGACGAATGCAAACTCACCGCCCTGGAGGAACATGGAGGTGCGATGGAGCGCCTGGTGATTGGAGCTGCCGAAAAGCCGCGCGACTCCATAGACGACCACGGCCTTGGCGACCGTGAAGGCAGCCAGCATGGCAAGCAGAAGCCGCCATTCGGCCGCAACGATCGCGAGATCGAGGGACATGCCGACAGCTAGGAAGAAAAGCCCCATCAGTAGGCCGCGAAAGGGCTCGATGTCGCTTTCTATCTGATGGCGATAGCTCGAGTTCGACAGCATGACGCCGGCGAGGAATGCGCCCATGGCCATCGAGAGGCCCGTGACGTCCATCAGCAACGCTGCCCCGAGCACAACGAGCAGTGCTCCCGCCGTCAGGACCTCGCGGGTCCGCGCACGGGCGAGGAGCGCGAAGAATGGATTAAGCGCCCAGCGCGAGATGCCGAGCAGCGCGAACAACGCGGCAACTGCAACCAGCAAATTCGCCCATGATGCCTCCCCGTGAGACAAGGGTGACAGAAAGCCGACCACCGCAAGGAGCGGAACGATCATCAGATCCTCGAAGAGGAGGATCGCGACAGACTTCTGCCCCTCGCTCCCCGATATCTCTCCGCGATCCTGCAACACCGACATGATGACGGCTGTCGAGGAGAGGACGAAGCCAGTCCCGGCGATGAATGCGACAGGGCCCGGCAAGCCGAAGAGGAGCGCGCCGGTCAATCCCAGGGTGGCGATAGCGGCAGCGACTTGCGCAAGCCCCAGCCCAAAGATCTGGCCGCGCATCGCCCATAATTTATAGGGTCGCAGTTCGAGCCCGATGACGAAGAGAAACATCACCACGCCAAGTTCGGAGAAGTGAAGGATGGATTGCGCATCGGTGAAAAGACCCAGCACCGATGGCCCCACCAATACACCGGCGCCGAAATAGCCGAGCACTGATCCCAGTCCGAGCCGCCTGAATAGCGGCACCGCAAGGACAGCCGCGCCCATCAATGCGACGGCAGGCCCAATCGTTTGTCCAAGGCTTACATCAGCCATGGTCGCCCTCGGGGTTCTTTCGGAATGGGCTCAATTTTGATTCCTCCCGTCGGACGTAATCGGGGCTGTTTCTTGTGCATCCTGCTTCGGCCATCGCAGTTGCACGAAGCGGCTGATTTCGTGTTGGAGCTCAAGGTCTTCCGGGGTTCCGCCCCCGAAGCCCCCGTGCGGCATCGCTTCGAAGATATGCAATTCGGCCGACACGCCCGCCCGGCGCAGCGCGCGGTGCATACGAACTGTGTTGGAAAGAAAGAGGTCGCGGGTGCCCGACTGTAGAAATGTGGGCGGAAAGCCACTCAGGTCACCATATAGCGGTGATATGTGGGCCTGCGAAAGGTCAGCCCCGGCCGCGTAAAGTAGGTTGCTCGACGTCAGACGCGTAGGCAGCACCAGATCCACAAGCCAATTTGTCTCGAAGCTATCGCCGGACTCCGTCAGATCGACCTGCGGCGACAGCAGCACCAGCCCAGCCGGGAATGGCAAACCCTCGTCTCGCGCTCTGAGCAGGGTCGCGGCCGCAAGATTGCCGCCTGCCGAACGTCCACCGATGACGACGTCTTCCGGTCGGTGGCGCTCAAGCACGTAGCGATAGGCCGACAGGGCGTCGTCCAACGCTGCGGGAAAGGGATGCTCGGGCGGGGTTCGGTAATCCACGCCGTAGCATTTCACGCCATTTTGGTCGGCCTGCATCTGCGCTCCCACACGGCAGGCCTCACCGCCGCCAAACACCAGCGCGCCGCCATGGAAGTCGATATAGGCGCGCCCTTCGTCCGTTAGCGTTCGCGGCGTAGCAAGATGGATCGTTGCGCCATGCCCGGTAAGCGTTTCGACGGTCGAGCCGGATTGTCCGGCCAGCGCATTCACCGCCACCGCATATTGGCCGTCGACCTGGGTCTTGACGTGCAGCCATGCCTGAAGGTCGTCGGGGCTGGGCGCGACGAAGGCCGCGTTCAGCACGCTCCCGTCGGCGCGGACAAGACGTTCCAGCGCGGCACGAGCGGCGTCGCTTATCGAGGACGGGAAAGGGACGGTGTGCTGCGGTACGGCTACGCCGAAGTTCGGATCGTTCATCTGTGCTCGAACTCTTTGATGATGCAGGTACGGATATCCGCCTCCAGGGCTTCCGCCAGCGCTGCGTTGTCATGTCACGATCGCGGTCACCCGAATCTCGATCCGCATTTCCGGAAGACCAAGTGCGTCGACACCAACCTGCGTCCAGATCGGCGCATGATCGGGCATATAGCGCCTGAATAGCGTTGCCATCGTCTCGTTGACCACCGGCGGGAATCCGCCGACGTGGTACGAGTTCACATGCACAACATTCGCCCAGCTTGCCCCCGCGGTGGAGAGTGTGCGCTCGACATTTTGAAAGGCCTGCGCGATCTCGTTTTCGAGGTCGGCGGCTATGACAAGATCGTTGTTCCAACCTCCCTGACCGGAGATTTCCACGCGGTTCCCGATACGCACGGCCTGAGAGTAATGGAGCAGGTCTCGAAGTCGGTCGCCATAACCGGGCGTGACGAAGAATGAGGGTGGTTGCATGATCGTCTCCACGAAGGGGAAAGGTGCGACGGCGCTTTACATGTCGGGCGGGTGGTGGGGCGATGCTTGCTTGGCTCACGAAACCTCGCTCGATCCGCCTGGCGAGCGCAGGCGCCACCAACAGATCGCACCGACAACGAAGATCAGGGCCGTCCTGACGAGATGACCGTCGAGCGCGGAGCCGGAGAGCCGAAGGTCGTCGAAGACCCCTTGCTGGATCGAGTTTACGGCCGCATGCGCAAGCGCCGCGGACCAAAAGCTCCCCGAACGAACGGTCAGCCACCCAAAGAGCAACGATGCGCCAAGCATCTGCAGCGGGAACAGCACCAGCGCGCCGAGCAAGGGGGTTTCCGGGAAGTTGTAGCCGGCGATCAGCCCCGGCAAGTGCCACGCCCACCAGATAAGCGCGACCCATAAGATGGCAGCCACAACGCCACAATGCTGTTCCAGATGGCCTTGAAGAAAGCCGCGCCAGGCAAATTCCTCGCCGGTCGTCGCGACAAGCCCGATGGTCGAATAAATAATCGCAGTGGCGCCAACATTGAGCAGGAAGAGAGGCCAGTGTTGAAAACCAGCGCCCAATACCCATGGTCCTCCCGCGACAGAAACCCCGCTCGCAGCAAAGGTGAACCATCCCGATGTCGCCAATCCCGCCAACATGAGGATCCCGAGCATGGCGAAGGCTATCATCGTTTCCACGCCGATCCCGATCGGGAGGTAGCCTAATTTACCCAAGCGCCAACGGACGCCCTCGCGCGCCGCTCGACTGCGGGTCATAAACGCCAGGGCCAGGAAGGTCGGCGACCACATCACGAGGATGAAGACCGCTTTTGTGAGGCTGTTGTCGAGACCGAGCAGAAGGATAGCCGGAAGCTGGATGCACCAGCTCAGCGCGATAGCCAGGATCGCGTAGAGCACGATTGCCCGGAGCGTCATGGGCCTGCGCAAACTCTCAATGTTGATGGTGGCTCCAGTCATTCAGCACCCACCCGCGCTGGCTCACGGTCGCGGCCGAATACGTCCCAAGCCAGAGCGACGAGAGCTCCAAGAATGAGGAATTCCAAAAGAAACTGGCTCCAGCTCAAAACGCCCACAAGGACGGATTCGCCGGTGAAAGCGCTGTACAAGAGCGTGTTGCCGATCACGCCTTTGAGAAGCGCCACGAGGAAGGCGATGATCAGCACGCGGACTGACCTCGATCTTGGAAGCCCGTCCCAGATAAGCACCGTCATCAGCACCGCCCCGGCGACTGCCTCACCAAAGGACAAATATGCGGCAACGGTGACGTGAAACGGGTATGGAAACGCATAGAGATCGGGACGGGCCAGCCACGCGAAATGCTGGATGAGAGGTTCAAGCGCGTGGGCCACAAGCTTTCGAGCGGCCGTGCTGATCGCGCCGATCGCCAATGCGGCAATTAATAACGACGGAATGCCGAGAACCCATCGCACAGCGACCACGCACGACAGCGCAACGATGGCAACGCGTATCAGCGGACGGATCAGGCCGATCGCCGAATAGGCCCAGGCTCCCGTCACCACCCCACTCATGATCCCTACGCGCAATGTCTCTTGAATGGCAGCCATGATGACGAACGCGATGATCGTCCGCGCCATGATGCTGCGATGAGCCATGCTGGGATGGGCGAGCTTGAGAAAGGCGAGCAACGCACCGGCCATGAAGAATTCATTCAGCCATTGAGCCCAGACGGGTGGCTGAGGCAGCGGAAACGGCACGCCGGCCGCCAGCAGACCGACGTGAACGCTCATCGCCACGGCTCCAGCGAGAACCAGGCTCGCGGATAGCAGGCCGGGTCTTCGAACTGCAGATAAGGCGAAGGGAGCAGTCTGCTGCATCAATGCTCCTTCGTGATTCGGGCGTCCGGAGCTAGCTGGCGAAGTCATGGTCATTTGCCGAGGGATTCATCGAGGGACCGTCCGAGCTTCGTATTGATGACGGGGGCGCCCTCCAGAATGCGTTGAATGGGGCACTTGGCCGCGACGTCGAGCAAACGCTTTCGCTGCGCACCGTCGAGTTCGACACCTCGGATGAAGACGGTCTTCTCGAAGACATCGGCAGGGGTAGATGAGCCCGCAGATAGCTTCTTCGCGTGATCGACCACCACTTCCACATGCTCAAGCGGCCAGTTCTGCTGGCGGGCGAACCAGCGCACGGTGATGGCACTGCATTCGGCCAGGGCGGCCGTCATTAGCTCGAAGGGGTTTGGGCCAAGTCCCTCGCCGCCAGCGCTGATCGGCTCATCACCAACAATGCTGTGAGCACCCATTTCGATTTGAACTGCAAAGAGGCTTTCACCGGTTTCCGAAGCCGTCGCGCGGGTACGCAGTGCCACCATTCGATTTCTCTCCGATCCGTCAGCGCGGATCTGCATGGCGACGCCGCGCGTCGGCGTTGATGGAGGCCGCACGACCTGAGTTCTCGAGACGCGTGATGCACAGGCGGCGACCGGCATAGTCGAAAGCGATCACGCCACCGTTCCAAAGAGGGACGCCCAGGGTGCCGTCGATCCCAGTGCCTTCAAAAGCCGGGACGTCCGAGGTAAGGCTGACCTCCAGCGATCCGAAGCTGGAAGCGCCTGCACGGACATCGGCTACGCGAACGACCGCACCTTTCACCGCACCGCCGACGCCATAGCCTATTTCTTTCGCGACGGCCTTTTGGAGCAGCCTCTTGCCGGGTTCGCTACGAACGAAGTCGCCCCCCAGAACCAACGAACTGTGGCGGGTGCCAAGGTCGACCAGCACCTTGAGGCGAACCGGCCGTTCGCCGCCATCCGGGAGGACTTCGATCTCAACGACTGGAGACTCGTGCACGATCTCCAGCGGAATGGGAGAAGCACATCGAACCGTAGCTCCTGATCTGTCGACGGTTACCTGCCGGCGCGCGTAGTCGACACTGACCGTTCCGTTCTGGAAGGCTGGCGCACCAAGAAGTACATCGACGGGAAACCCGGCCGAGGATGACAGATTGCCAAGATCGACCGCGTATGCGGCGAGGTTCTCGAACCGGAACGGCCCCGCCGCCAGCCGTGAAATGGTGACGGGCATAAGCGCCTTCGCTTCGTTGCCGCCACCGGCGGCATCACCGGCCGAGCCACCCTCGCTGAGGCCGAGTTCCTTGCTGGCCTGCCGGTCGATGAGCACCGCACCCGCCCCACTGTCAAGAACCCCGCTTCGTCGCTGTCCGTTCACGTCCACCGATATCCGGACAAGGTTGTCCGCCAACTCGAAGGGTATGACGGTCACCTCTGAGGTCGTTGGAGTCGGGACGCGGGACGCGGGCGCAGGTGCGTCCTGCACCCTTGCCGGCGATCCTGCCTGACCGCTGCCAGCGAGGAAGAGCGCCGCCACAAGTGCGACGCTGCTCGACACTGAGCCGCTCATTTTTCGGCGCTAGCCGGTTGCGCCGGCTCGTCCGGCAGTGGGATGAATTCGCCATCGTCCGCATCCGGCAGCTTCATGCGGCCCGCCTTCCAGTCGGATGCCGCCTGGGCGAGCCGATCCTTCGAGGACGACACGAAGTTCCAGAAGATGTGGCGCTCGCCGATGGGCTCGCCGCCGAGAACCATGACGGTCGAATGCGTCTTGGCCTTGAAGTGCGAGGCACCCGCACCCAGCACCAGCATCTGGCCGGCTTCGTAGCGCGTGCCGTGCATCTCGATCGCGCCCGCCGCGATGTAGAGCGCGCGTTCCTCGTGCTTGTCCGGCACCTCGGCAACCGCGCCTGGCTCCATCTCGAGATGGGCGTAGAAGAGTGGGGAATGGGTCTTGGCACCCGCCGTGAGGCCGTAGGCGCTGCCGGCGATGAGATGACCGGCAACCCCGCCGTCGTTCCAGTGCGGAAGGTTCGTTCCCGCATAGTGGGTGAAAGATGGCGCCGTCTCCTCGAACTCCTCAGGCAGCGCGACCCACGCTTGGATACCATGCAGGCGGTCGCCGACCGCGCGGGCATGCTCGAAACGCTCGCTGTGCGTGATTCCGCTGCCAGCCGTCATCCAGTTCACTTGCCTTGGCCGAATCGGCTGCTCGTAGCCCAGGCTGTCCCGGTGCATGATCTCGCCCGAGAACAGATAGCTCACGGTCGAAAGCCCGACGTGGGGATGTGCCCTTACATCGAACTTGCGGTCGAGGCCGAGAGCCAGATCGACCGGTCCCATGTGGTCGAAGAAGATGAAGGGGCCAATCATACGGCGCTTCGCGAAAGGCAGGACGCGGCCGACTTCGAAGCCGCCGCCCAGGTCGCGGCGACGCTGCTCGATGACCATTTCAATCATGGGGGCTCTCCGGCGCGATGATGTCGGCATATTCGGGATGCCGCGCGTAGTAGGCGGCCATGAAAGGGCAAAGCAGAACTGCCTTGCGTCCTGTGGCACGGATCGCCTCAAAGGTGCCGTACGCGAGTTTCGATCCGAGCCCTTGACCGGAGAAGTGTTCCGGCACGATCGTATGGGTTAGCACGATACTGTCGCCCTCGAGCCTGTAATAGGCTGCAGCCATCTCGTGGCTGCCTTCGATCGGCAGCTCGAAGCGGTGCTCGGGGGGATTGTCCTCGACGGCGCTCACGCGAGGGCCTCCCCTTTGGCGAACGCCAACAGGTCGGCGTTGATGATGTCGGGATGGGTCGCGAACATGCCGTGCGACAAACCGGGGTAGGTTTTGAGCGTGCCGTTCGGGAGAAGTTTGATCGCAGTGCGGGCGGAGGCATCGATCGGCACGACCTGATCGTCTTCGCCGTGCATCAAGAGCACGGGCAGCGATACCGCCTTCAGATCCTCGGTGAAGTCAGTTTCGGAGAAGGCGACGATACAGTCGTAGTGGGCCTTCGCGCCGCCCATCATGCCTTGGCGCCACCAGTTGCGGATCAGGCCTTCGCTGACTTCTGCGCCGTCGCGGTTGAAGCCGTAGAATGGACCGCTGGGCACAGCGAGGAAAAACTGCGCGCGGTTGCGGCTGAGCGCTTGGCGGAAACCATCAAAAACCGACATCGGCAGCCCGCCGGGATAGCGCTCCGTCGCCAGCATGATGGGCGGCACCGCGCCCAGTAGGACGGCCTTGGCGACGCGCCCCGGTGCGCTGCGTGCAACGTAGCGGATCACTTCGCCACCACCCGTCGAATGTCCGATATGCACCGCGTCCTTCAGATCCAGCGCTTCGGCCAGTTCCGCGACGTCGGCCGCATAGGTGTCCATCTCGTTGCCGATATCGGTCTGATCCGAGCGGCCATGGCCGCGCCGGTCATGCGCGACCACACGGTAGCCTTTGCCGAGAAAGAACAGCATCTGGTTGTCCCAGTCGTCGGAGCTCAGTGGCCAACCGTGATGGAACACGATGGGCTGGGCGTCGCGCGGTCCCCAATCCTTGTAGAAAAGGCGGGTGCCATCCTTTGTCGTTAGTGTTGACATCTACTGGTCAATCCTTCTCGTCGGAGTGTCTTCCTGTGGCTCAGATCAGCCACAATCGCAGTGCGGCCGGCTTGGAGGCCATGGTCTGGCGAACGGTGCCCGGCATCAGTTCCGCGTCACGCTTCCCGCGTAACCGCTCAGCCCTCCGCCTGATTGGGGAAGGTGGCTCCGCCGGCCGCGATCTGCGCGACGGCGGCCGCGATCTGCGATCTGGCATGCGCGATCCCCGCTTCACGCGCTTCGGGACCAAAGCCGATCTTCTCGGCGTGGACAAAGGCGACGTCGGTGATCCCGATAAAGCCGAGCAGCTGCTTGAGGTAGGGCTCCTGGAAGTCGATGACCTTGGCCGGCCCCTCGGTATAGAGACCGCCACGCGACTGGATCACGATGTCGCGAATGCCCTTGAGCAATCCTTCCGGTCCGGACTCGCCGTAAGCGAACGTGACGCGCGGACGCAGCACATGGTCGAACCAGGTGCGTAGTGACGACGGAATGCTGAAGTTATACATGGGCGCGCCGATCACGAGGACCGTCGCGTGCTGCAGCTCAGCGATGAGATCGTCCGATAGCGACTTGGTAACGAGCTCATCCTCAGTCGCCGCGACGGCGCGAATGCCGGCGACGGTTTTCGGCGTCAGGTGCGGTATCGGGTCACCGCCCAGGTCGCGACGGGTGACGACGGCATCGGGGTTCGCCGCCAGCAAGGACTGCACGGTGTCCTCCACCAGGGCACGCGAAACCGATCCTTCGCCCGAAGTGCTGCTATTAATCGCGAGAATTCGGTCCATACAGCGCTCCATTCTATCTCTGAAGCGCAGCCTACCATTCCCCCAAGCGGCTCAGTAGCATCGCCCGATGACAAGCTGTGTCGCAGAATGCGGAACTCTCCTGACCGTCTTGGCCCCGGGCGGAGTAGATCCACGGGAGTCGACGCGTGCTTCCCTCCTGAACCGGCGCTCGCCCGACGG
The DNA here is from genome assembly GCF_014197035.1 of Sphingobium scionense. Lineage (GTDB taxonomy): Bacteria > Pseudomonadota > Alphaproteobacteria > Sphingomonadales > Sphingomonadaceae > Sphingobium > Sphingobium scionense. The sequence continues at coordinate 21,157 of NZ_JACIEU010000035.1, forward strand.
ACAGTTCCTGTAGCGGCCGTGCATGGTGCGACGGCGCCACCCGCACGTCACCGCCACGGGGCTGAATGGGGTTGCTAACGCGCCGAATTATCCGGCCTTGGGTGGTGAAATCAGTTGGGTCCGGCCAGTTGGATCCGAAGCGCATCAAGTTCCGCGTCGGTTTGTTCGCGGATCGCGCGCATCATGCGTTCCGCATCATGATCGATCGACGATCTGGGCGGAACATGCCGTTGGATCGATAGCTCCACCACGCGCGCCGCAACGGTGGTCGGTTCGCCCTGCGCTGCGGAGCCGGCGAGCTTCTCCATACAGACGCGCAGGCGATTGCCATAGAGCTTCCGCTGAGCCGCCGTCATGCTGTGGTCGATCTGCGCCAATGCCGCGGTAGCGCGCGAACCGGCCGCTTCGAGATCGCTCATCGATGCGACGATGACGTCGATACCGAAGGGCTTCAACTCTGCCCGGTAGGCAGCCGAGAAGGCCTCCATTGCCGCCTGCGACGCACCCGATACGCCATCAAAGTGACGAGGCATCTCCGCCGTCCATGAACTGATCTGGACGATGCGTCCGTGCGCCATCCGCAATGCCGGAAGGAAGGCGTTGATCACCGCGAGCCCGCCGAACACATTCACTTCAAATCCCTGACGGACCTCCTCCAGCGGGAGAAGTTCAAGTGGACCTGGCGACAGGTGGGTCGTGTTGTTGATGAGAATATCGAGTCCGGAGGCTCCGATCGCCTCGGACACTCCTGCGGCCCAAGCACTCACCGGCCCTGCATTCTTCAGATCGCATACCGCCAGACTGACACGCCCGTTGGATGCACGCCGTAAATCCTCCGCCTCCTGTGAAGAATTGGCGGTGCCGAAGACGATGTAGCGCTTGGCGGCGAGCCCAAGCGCGATCTCACGTCCAAGACCCCGCCCAGCACCCGTTACCACGACGGATCGACCGGACCGTCCAATGCGCGTCGGCATGTCGTGTGCCCTTTGCCCTTTGCTCGAAAGTGGAAAGCCTCATCCTGTTCGAAGGCGTTCCCGCACCATGGGAGCGACTTCAGCACCGAGGAATTCGATCGACCTTTTCATCGCGGCCGTTTCGAGCGACGCGGTACTCATTTGGAAGGTGATGCGGGAGACGCCGCCCAGCGCCTCGCTGGCGCGCAACATCTTGGCCGCCACCGTTTCCGGGCTGCCGACCAGGAACGCGCCCTCCGGGCCGGCCATGTCGTCGAACTGCGCGCGTGTCGGCGGCGACCAGCCGCGCTCGCGGCCGACTTTGCCGGTCAGGTGCGCCCAGCCAGGAAAGAAGGCGTCGCGCGCCGCGGCGTCGGTCTCACCGACGAAACCCATCGCATGAATGCCAACCTTGAGTTTGGCAGGATCATGTCCGGCCTCGGCACCTGCCTCGCGATAGGAATCGACCGCCGGCCTGAACCGATCAAACGTGCCACCGATAATGGCCACCATCAGCGGAAGGCCTAGCGTTCCGGCGCGCGCGAACGATTGCGGCGAGCCACCAACGCCAACCCAAACCGGGAGGCGCGGCTGATGAGGCCGCGGGAATACACCCTGACCGTTGAGTGCCGGCCGAAACCGACCTTGCCACGTTGGGTGGCTCGTTTCGCCGAGCTTCAGGAAGAGTGCAAGATTCTCCGCAAACAGCTCGTCATAGGCACGCGTATCGAGACCGAACAGAGGGAACGCCTCGCCGAACGAACCCCGCCCGACGACGAGCTCGGCACGCCCCCGGGAGATCAGGTCGATCGTCGCGAATTCCTGGAAGACCCGCACGGGATCCGCCGCGCTCAGAATCGTCACAGCACTGGTGAGCCGAATACGGCTTGTGCGCGCAGCAGCCGCGGCGAGAATGATCGACGGAGCGGAATCGAGGAACTCGGCCCGGTGATGCTCCCCGATGCCGAACACGTCGAGCCCGACCCGGTCCGCGACCTCGACCTCCTCAAGCAGCTCTGCCATACGATCGGTCGCCGACGGCAGCGCGCCGGTCGTGGGATCGGGCAGAATCGCTGCAAAGCTGTCGATACCTATGTCCATCGAAACTACTCCACTGAAGCCATGTCGAGCGACGCCGGGGAAATCAGGCGACCACCTCGGCAATCTCGATCAGGTTGCCGAAAGGGTCGGCGAAGAAGGCAAGCCGGCGGCTGATGGCTTCGACCAGGAACGGCCCGGCCACGATAGTCACACCGCGTTCCCGCAGCTTTTCGAGCGTCACGTCGATGCTCGCGACCTCGAGGCAGAAATGGTGATATCCGGCATAAACGAGGCTTTCGCCCAGATCAGCGTAGGGCCGCACATCGCGGGGGGCCGGCTCGCCGCCGCCCAGGATCTCGATGTGAAAGCGGTCGTCGGCTGGCGGTGCGATGAAGGCCAGCTTCTGGTCGCCATAGTCCCATTCGGCGACCACCCGGAAGTCGAGCGTCTCTACATACCAACGCTTGACGGTTTCATAGTCGGGCGCGCGCACCGCGACGTGATGGCCGCGCATGTCGGCGAAGGGCGAAGCAGCATTGTACGCGGGCGGAACGAGGTCGGTCATGAGAGCCCTCCTTCGTGATGAAAAATACGAAAACGCGGTAGAACCACTGCCCGCAGAGACCTGTAAGGCGACGATCGACCCCGCAGGCCCATCGCCCCCGCCGGGCCGAGGATGGGGAGCGCCGACCACCGCACGATCAGAACCTGAACGTCGTCTGGAAGCCAATCATCTTGATCGTCCGCGCCGGCCCGGTTTCCCGGATGAATTCCCCGGGCTGGAACGCACTGAGCGATCCCGTAAAGTTCACGTTCGGCGTCGCCTGCCAGCTTACGGCCAGTTCGAGCTCCTTGCCGATGAAACGCGCGTCGCTGTCCTTGCCGCTGCGGACCAGGAAGCCGGGGACCGAGTAGACCCCGTCCTGGGTGCTCTGGCGCCAATAGGCCACGCCGGTCAGCGACACCGCGACGTCCTTGTGGGGATGAACCGTGATCGATGGCCGGACGTGGATCAGGTTTCTCGGACCGACCGGCGACAGCGCTCCAAAATACTTGCCGTTGGGGAAAAGTGCATTCAGCGTTCCCAGCTTGTGGTCGTTTGGATTCCCGTCGCCGGATACGACGTCGGCTGTGAGCCCAAGCTCGGGTTGCAGCGATACGTCACGGAAGCGATACCGCGTCTCGAACCCCGCGCCCCACGCCTCAGATTGGTAACCGGCGAAGGTGCCGCGCTGATACGCCGCCTCGACATTCCAGGCCCAGGTCCCGTTGTCTCCAAAGATTCGCGAACCGAAGGTGTGCGCCAGTTGCCTGCCGGCCCCCTGATCGAAGACGGCGTTCTGATCCTGCAACCCGATGTAATACACATCGAAGCCGTTCAAGTGGCTAGAGTCGAGCCACTGCGTGGCGTAAAGGCCCCATACCTCCTTGCTGCGCGATCGTCTGTCGTTGAAGTCGCCCAGCCGCGTGTCGACCGGCTGGAGGTAGAAGCCGGTCACCTGGCGCGTCTTGCCGGTGTAGATCGCTTCAAACCCGTCGAACGGCAGAGGAACGCCGGTTCCATAGCGCCGGTCGATGAACCGCCCCGATCCGAAAGAAACGAGCTTGCGGCCCGCCGACAGGCGGAGCGTATCGTCACCCGCCACCGGCAGGTCAACGTCGACGAACGCCTGCAGCATATCGATGCCGGTGGCGTCCGCCGGGCCCTTCGGCCGATCTGTGCCCGAAATCCCCGAAAGAATCGGCATCGCGAAAACGCGGACCTTGCCGAGGTGCAGGTCGGCGTAAGGCATCAGACGGTTCCAGACGTAACCGTCGTTCGGCGATGATCCCCACAGCACATTGTCATAGCCTTCGTAGCGCGTGCGCGCCTCGAGGCCGGTCGAGAGGTAAACGCTGCCGTCGTCGTTCAACGAAATATATTTGAATGGCTCGGCCCAATCCCCCGTCCGCTTTGCGGGATCGGCGAGCCAGGACCAGTCTTCCGAATAGCGCTCGATCGTCAGCGTCGGGGCGCGTTCCACGTTGGTCGAAACCTGCGCGTTTGCCGCGAACGGTATCGCCGCCGCGGCGGCGACGAAGAGCAGGCGCCACCCGGCATCGGTGAGCGAAATGTTGCGTTGACCGCCATCGCCGGAAAGAAGATGTCTTGCGCGTCTGAGCCGCAGCATGGTGATGGCGAGCATCGACATGACACCGGTCTTCCACAGCGCGCCTGGCCGATACTCGCCAACCATCGCGATCAGCCCGCGTCGGACTCGACGGGGGTCTTGAGGAGCTGCTGCTCCCACAGATACGCAATTCCGCTGCCGCCAAAGTGCTGAATGAGGATCTCGGTCAGGTCTTCGACATGCTCGGTGCGCGCCCAGTCGCGCTGCCATTCACCAGCGAGCGCCATGACAGTCATCGGGTTCGCACCGGCCGCGATCATCCGCTGGACGGCGACCTCATGAGACTCCTTCGAGATACCGCCCGACGCGTCGGTGATCACCGTCACGTCCCAGCCTTCGCCGGCGGCCTGGATCACAGGCATCGCAACGCAGACTTCGGTCCAAAGGCCCGCGATGATGAGCTGCTTACGGCCGGTCGCCTTGACCGCGTCCACGACCTTCTGGTCCTGCCAGGTGTTGACCCAGGTCCGGTCGATCACCTCCTGACCCGGAAAGACGTCGGTGATCTGCTTGAAGAGGAGCCCGCCGCGGCCCGCGATCACGCTGGTGAGAATGGTCGGAACGTTGAAGGCTTTCGCCAGCTTCGCCAGGGCGGTCGTGAGATTGACCACAGCCTGAGGGTCGTGGCTGTTCAAGTTCGCGAGTTGATAGGGCTGGTGGTCAATCAGAACGAGGACTGAATCTTCGGGGCGAAGAAGCGAGTCGAGGCCGTTGCGGAATGTCATGGCAGGTCTTCCTTCCTAAAATTGGTTCCGTGGATCGCCGACATCGATCAAGACGACGTCCCGGGTTCGAATGTTGCCATTCCCCTTTCCGGTGCGGTAGCATCGGCGGACGATGTACTGTGTCGCACGAAGGGGAACGCTGAATGGAAATTGAAGATTTGCGGACGTTCGTCGAGGTCGCCGACGCGGGGGGTGTGACGCCCGCCTCTCGCCGCCTCGGCATATCCAAATCAATGGTCAGCCGGCGGCTTGTCCGGCTTGAGGCGGAGTTAAGCGTCCAGCTTCTCGCTCGCACCACCCGGGGTGCCGCGCTTACCGAAGCCGGCGCGACGTTCCGGGAATACGCCGCGCGGGTGGTCGCCGAGATAGATCTCGCCAAGGAAACAGTTCTGCCGGCAGGCGAGTTGAGGGGACGCCTCCGCGTCGCAGCGCCGCTGTCATTTGGACCGACGCACTTCGCGCCGGTCCTCGCCGATATGGCCTCGCGCCATCCGGAACTACACATCCACGCCGCCTATACGGATCGGTTCGTCGACCTGGTCGGCGAGGGATACGATTGCGCGATCCGCGTCGGCATGCTGCCCGATTCTAACCTGATCGCCAGAAGAATTGGCCCGCTTATCGGTAAGTACGTCGCGTCGCCGGCCTACATTGCAAAGCACGGATCACCGGAAACGCCCGAAGAGCTGGTGACCCATCAGGCGCTGATGCAGGGAACCGAGACATGGCTCGCTACGGTCGATGACAAGGTCATCACGATGCGACCGCAAGGTCGGTTCAAGGCTGACAACGGCGTCGCCCTGGTCGCCGCTGCGGTGGCCGGGATCGGGATCGCAGCTCTTCCTAACGACCTTATCCAGGAACATCTGGACTCGGGCGCACTGGTGCCAGTGATGCCGAATCATCCCATCCCTGAGCATGGCATTTACGTCGTCCGTCCGCCGGGACAGCACCCGTCGCGTAAGATTCGGGTCCTCACCGAGATGCTGATCGAGTGTTTCGGGCGCTCGACCGAGGATACGGAAACGCTCTCAGTATGAAGACCCCCATCAGCTTGACTTCGCCCTCAATGCGAAGGCGGTTTCGGCCCTTCTCCCACGACGCTTGCGAGGCCCCTCGGAACGGGCGCGCACCGCTGGGACTTCGCGGTCGACGGCGAACGTCGATTGACGTCGGCAGAACTCAGGCAAGGCGCCATCTGCCTCTCTCCTCCCGCAGCAGCGTGGATCAGCGCTGAGCGCCAAGGAAAGCATGCGGCGTCTCGTGGCTGGGATCGTGCCCGCGGCGAGCACCATAGATCTGTGCCCGCCGCCAGGTCTGTCGTTTGGACTTACTTCTCTCCGTAGTAGCTCCCGAAGTATTTGACGGGCGACCATGCCGGAAGGATCGCGGGGAGCTCTGGCGAAAGGTTGCGATAATCCTGCCCGCCGAAGACGACTTTGCCGTTCATGACAGTCAGGACAGAGGAGACCGACTTGATCTGGTCCTCCGGCACCGCGAAGTAATCTCTGTCGAGCACCGCGAAGTCGGCCAAATATCCGGGAGCGATGGCGCCGATCTCCGCTTCTGCGTTCATGAACCACGCGCCTCCGATGGTGAAAAGTCTCAGCGCCTCGGCTCGGGTAAGCCGGTTGTCCTTGGCGAGCGCTTCGGATCCGGACACGGACTTGCCGGTCACCATCCAGCTTATGCCAACCCACGGATTGTACGTCGCTGCCCGGAAGGCATCGGTGGTCATGGCCAGCGGGATGCCGCTGTCGACGAGCATGCGAAGGCGCGGCGTCTCCAATGCCTTCTCCCGACCATATGTCTTGATGAAGCCATCTGCGTGCAGCGCCATCTTGCCATCCAGGGCGATACCGCCCCCCAGCTTCTTCACCCGAGCGATATTCTGCGGACTGATGGTCTCGGCGTGTTCGAGACTCCACCGCAGCCCGCCGAGCGGAATGGTTTCGTTCACCTTCTCCAGAGCATCGAGGAAAGGCGAGATGTTCTCGTTATAGCTGATGTGCATGCGAAACGGGATGCGCCGCTCGACCAGCTTCTTCACATCCTCCTCGACGAAGCGCCGCATCGTGTCCGGCTCGATGACGACCGCTGGGCGGTCGAAATTCTCGTGGTCGTGCACTTCTCCGCTCAAGACCTCGCCGGCTCCGCGATACTCATGCCCGTGCGCCAAGGCGGGATACAGGTTCTGTCCCGGGCTGATCGGCGCGGTCTTCGTGATCGCCTCAAGCTCCAGATCCACCATGTTCACCGGCCCGCCATCGCCGAGTTGCAGATCTACAAAGGGCATACGCACATTGAGGCGGTTGTCGCGAGCAAGGACGCTTACCCTTGCCTGCGCGTCGGGATATGGCCACCTGCCGCCGTTATCGATAATCGAGGTCACGCCGAACCGGTTCAGGCCGTGAACGCTATAAGCCAGCGAACTCACCTGTTCGTCGAAACTGGGCTGCGGCACCATCGCTTCCAAGGCAAGAAACAGCCACGTGTAGCCGTGGACCACGCCGGTGGGATTTCCGCGGCCGTCTTTTTCGATCTCGACGCCGTCGAGCTTCGGAAACCGATCAGTCCCTACGCCGAGCGCCGTCATCGCCTGCTTGTTCAGGAAGGCCTGATTGTACGCATATTGCACGATCGCAGGGTGATTGGGCACCGCTTCGTGTAGCTCGTCCAGCGTCGGGAATCGGTTCTCCTTGAACTGATAAGGAGACCAACCTCCGATTACCTTGACCCACTGACCTTCCGGCGTGCGTCTTGCCTGCTCGCGAAGCATCGTCAATGCTTGGCGCAGCGTCGGCACACCATCCCAGCGGACATTGTAGTTGAAGGCCAGGTCATTGAGGACGTGGATATGGGCATCGACAATGCCAGGCACGACCCTACGGCTGTGGGCATCGATCACCTTGGTCGAAGGGTTCTTCAGGGCCAAGATGGCCTCATCGGGGCCGACCGAATAGATCCGCCCGTCCTTGACGGCCAATGCCGTCGCCTCTGGCTGGGCACGGTTGCCAGTGAAAATCTTCGCGTTGAAAACGATCAGATCAGCGCCAGAGTTCTGCGGCGCCGGCTGCGCCTGAACTGCGGAGAACCAAACAATCGCTACGAACCCGATCAATGCTTTCCGGATCATTTTCACTCGCCCCATAAGATGTTCGAAATGGCTCGGCGTACCCGCTTAGTTATCGGCGACGGCACTCGCGGCGGTCCGGGTTGCGTTCGCAACGCTGCTGGCGCGCCCGTTCGGCCATGATCTGGCCGTCCCTGGCGATGCGTGAGAGCCTTTCGGTCTCCTCAATCGACCGGAGTTGTTTGGTGTCGCGCCTGTGCTGCTGCGAAAGCATGCAATCGCTGAAGGCGGGTGTGCCATACCTGTTGCCGAAGCTCTCGCACGTGCGCGCGTCCTCGCGTTGCTTCCGATTCCAGCCTTGCGCGCTCGCGTCATCTCCTCCGAAACCCATGCAGAGCATGGTGACGATGCCAACGGATACGAGAGCGGCGTGTTTACGTGCGAGAAGGCGTAGCATTGGGACTCCTGGTACTGTTCCGACGAGGCGCCGCGGTTCGTGTGCGATGCGAGCAGTTTCGTCGTCGGCTTCGTCGCACCCGCCTCCTAATGGGACTAACAATCCTGTGGTCGCGCCAGTAGCTCCACAAAATGACTTGCCGTGTCGCGTAATGCGGAACGCCATCGCCCTTACCAGTCAAGCGCCGCGATCACTTCGAATTATCGTTGCCCAATCAGTCAACGGCATCAGGTCGCGGCGCCACACTGTCGATCACTCCGGCGACCCCGGCGCCTGCGAGTTGGAGCGACTGATTTGGGAAGGTCCCGCTTGATGCCCGGAGACATTCCAACCGTGCCCCAGCCTCGCAAGTCACGGCGACGCAGGCATCGCGGGCGTTCCTGCTTGCGTGACACAGTTGCCCCGGTTCCGGAGCTACTGATCCCGTTCTCGATACGATATGGATTCGACAAATGCGGCCGCCGCCAAAAATCAGGAGGCTTGAATGTCGGACCACTATCAGAAGCTTCGCGTCGCGCACCGGTCGGGCGTCGTGACCGTCACGATCGAAAATCCACCGGTCAACATTCTCGACGCCGCGCTCATGACGGACCTGCGGAATTTTCTGATCAAGGTTCGCAACGATGATGCTACGCGCGTGATCGTCTTCGAGAGCGGTTCTCCTGACTTCTTCATCGCTCATGTGGATATGGCGTTGATCGACGATCCGCATGCGTTCGACGAGATCGCGCGTGATGTGCCCGCTGGCCTAAACGTCTTCCAGGCACTTGGGGAACTGGTTCGCGAGCTTCCGCAAGTAACCATTGTGAAGCTCGCTGGCGTAGCGCGGGGCGGCGGCGCCGAGTTCATCGCCGCCTGTGACATGGCCTTTGGAGCGATCGGACGAGCCGGTCTCGGCCAGGTCGAGGCACTCATGGGCATCGTGCCGAGCGGAGGCGCGATGCAATATCTTTCGACGCGCATGAGCCGCGGGCGCATCCTGGAAATCATTCTGGGAGGCGGCGTTTTCAGCGCGGAGGAGGCCGCCGCCTATGGTTGGATCAACCGGGCGCTGCCCGCGACCGAGCTCGACGATTTCGTCGATACGCTGGCCCGCCATATCGCCGCCTTGCCGGCTGGCGTAGTGCAGGCAGCCAAACGTGTGCTGCCGCCTCCCGATCTCGGGGCCGGGTTCGTGCGCGAGCAAGCGGAATGGAGCAGGCTCTTCGCCGAGCCAGCGGCTGAGGCGCTGATCCGAGGCGGTCTGGCGCGGGGTGCCCAAACGGTGGACGGAGAAAGGCGTCTGGAGGAGATCCTGCGCAGCATATCGCCGTAGCGCTGCTCAGCGCTTCCCACAGCAGGACCTGACAGGACACGCTGCGTGTGTCTTTACGGCTGATGCCTTGGCGAGGATGGCTCGGAGTTGATGTGGAGACGATCTGCAGAAATCTCACCGGAACGCAACGGGTGCTTTGGCGGGATCTCATATCGCTGCGGCCATATCTGGAGCCAGCTTCTTGACCATGGTCCTGCCGCCCCCTTGTGACGAGTTGACTGCGCGCGGCGTGTCAGGCGTCGCTGCGGATCATCGCATCACGCTCGCGATCCTTGCCGGGTTCGTGCGATCGGTCGTCGATCTCGATCAATGCGACCAAGCTGCCCGTTGTGGGATCCTCGACCACGAAGTCGACGATCTTTCGCTGGAAGCGATTCCAATCGGCCGGGGTCGGCCGCCGGCCCGGCACCAACGGGACCTTGAGGAGGGCACCCATCGCGACCTGAGCATGGAGACGGTACATCGGCAGGACGCGCTCCAGCGCGGCGAGCATGGCCTGCTCGCGCTGTGTCATGAACGGCCGTGCCACAGGCTCCAGCGGCTTCTTCGGACCGAAGCCCCGGGAGAGTTTCGACCAGCCGAGGACCACGATAGCGCCCACGAACAGGAGCGAAAGCAGAAATTCGGATGTGCGCATCATCGCCTCCCTTAGCCCCAGCCGTCCCGGCGGCCTTCGCCATTGTCGCGCAAGTTGCGGCCATCGAGAGCCGACCGGCGGATGTTGAGCTCGACCTCGTCACCCTTGCGCGTGATCTGCACATCGCGCGGGTCGATATTGTTTCGGCGGGCATAGTCGTCTGCCGCCTTTTCACTGCCGAACTTGCCGGCCTGTTCGAAGTCCCAACCCATCGTTCGTCTCCTTCTCTTGGCCGCGGGCACCGCGCCGGCGACGTTTCCATTCACAAGTCGAGTCCGAGGCTGCGCTCGGGCAGCGGCGGCAGCGGATCGGGGCGATCCGGTTTCAGATCCGGCGGTGCCGGCGGAGCCTTCGCGGCCGGCGCGGGCGCGGCGCCATCGGGCAGCGGCGGAAGGTCGGTGGGGATTGGCGGGAGGTCGGAGAGATCGACCCCGTCGATCGGGCCCGGGTCGAATTTCTCGCGCGGCTGAGCGCCCGGCCCCTTTTTGCCGTCGATGTCGAGACGGCCGAGCGTCTCGAGGGAGGAGGTCTTGTTACCCGGGTTCATGTCGAGCTGCCGGGTTAGCTTCTCCTTGTCGTCCACGATCATCGTGAGCTCGTCGCGCACGCGGGTGACGCCGACGTTGAAGAGGCGCTGGTTCGAGAGGTTGCGCTCATGGGACGACATGACGGTAATCGCCTTGTCGGTGGTGATCCCCTGCGCCATGTGCATGTTGAGGCTGTAGGCAAGGTCGAGCCGAGACAGCATCGGATCACCGAGGCCGAGCGTCACGAGTGCCTTGTCTGCAGTCTCAACCTTCACGCCATCGGCATCGATGCCGACAACGCGCGCGAGAGCGGCATTGAGCAAGCCGCGCTCCTTGTCGTTGGCGGTCCAGCGGATACGGTCGCCGTCGCGCAACTGCAGGTCCTTCTTCTGGGAGAGCTGGAGCCGGTCGCGCTGTTCTGTCGGCGACAGTTTCTGGGGATCGAAACGGATCCGACGGCGACCGTCCGACAACTCGACCTTGCCGTTGGCATGGACTTTCAGAACATCGTAGCGGCCCGCCCTGATGCCGACATCCTGCGCGCCGCCCCGGCCGACCTCCAGCGTCTGGCCCTGCCGATAGGTCGACGCATAGCGCAGCTCCTCCCGGGTCGTATTGACGCGCTCGTAGACGGTGAGATGGATCGCCTGGCCCTTGACGCTGCCTTCCGCGATCAGCCCGTCCTGAATGCGCTGATTGATGATGGCGCGCGCATCGCGGCCCGAAGCGAAGACGGCGGTCGCCTCGCGCTCGAGCGGATCAAGCCCAAGCCACATGTCGGAGGCGGCGGCAGCAGGCTCGGCCGCCTCGACGACGCGGTCCCCCAGCACCTTTAGCGCATCGCCGGCCTTGCCGATATTGGCGAGCGCGGCGACCGTGCGCAACTGGTCGGTGCGCTGACGGATATTCTGGTCCATGCGCGCCACGGTCCCACCGCCGACCTGGATCATGGCGAAGGCCTTGCCGGCATCGATCGAGGAGAGTTGCTGGCGATCGCCGACCAGCACCAGCTTGTCGACCCCCAACGCAGCCGTGATCTGGTGGAGCTTGAGCATGTCGCTGCTCGAGACCAGCGACGTCTCGTCGACCAGCAGCATGGTGCCGGCGAGCTTCTCGCGTGCGGCGTCATATCGGGGCGTGTCACGTTCGGTGATGAAACGCTCATTGGCGAGGACGAAGGACGCGATCGTCTGCGCCTTGATGCCCGCGCCTTCGGCGAGGTCCGCCACCATCTTGTTCTGGAATGCGAGGCCGGTGATCGATCGGCCTTCGGCTTCGGCGACCCGGGCGACCGCCTGGAGCATGGTCGACTTGCCGGCGCCGGCGACGCCCTGGACCGACACCGTGCGGTCGGCGGAGGAGAGGATCATTGTCGCCGCTGCAAGCTGACCCGGGTTGAGCAGCAGAGCAGCGGCATCCTGCAAACGCTGCGGCGCGTCTGCTGCCGCCACGATCGGCTCGGCTTTTCCCTTTCCGTCCTCGACTGCGCCGAGGATCTTCTCCTCGGTGCGCAGCGCTTCCTGCGTGGTCACCATACGACCGGTCCGATCCGCGGCAGTCGCGACACCCGGAATGAGCTGACGGTTCTGCACCAGCCGGTCGATCCGCTTCTCGATCATGTCGACGGTGACGCCCTTGAGGCCGAGATCGAGCGCGGTCTTGCTCAGCAGATTGACGGGCCAGGCGGCTTCGCGCTCGGAGATCATGCGCACAGCGGAGGCGACGGCGAGCTGCGCCCGCGCTTCCCCCGGCGACTTGACCGCCCGGGCGAGCGCATTGTCCACCAGCGGATCCTGGGGACGAAGCAGCGCACCCAGCGTCTGGCGGGCGCCGTCGACGGCATCGACGATGGCGCGGTAGCCGCGCTCCAGGGCGCTTTCCGGAGCCGCCAGCCCGGCGCGTGCCTCGGCGGCCGCCCGCAGGTCCTTGCCGTCAAAGCCGTGGGCCGCAGCCTGGTCGATCCAGCCCTGCTTGAGCGCCGCGCGATCCTCGACATCGAGCTTGGGATCGCGCGAGCGCTTGGTGATTTCGCGCAGGCCCTCGGCCGACTTGATGCCCAGACGTGTCGCGTGATCGAGGATCTCTTCGCGGCGTTGACTGAACTCGCCGATCACAGCCTTGGGGACGCCCGATATCTCGAACGTGCCATGCTTGCCCTTGAGCTCGAGGCTGTAGCCGATTCGCTCGAGCCCGGCGCGCAGGAAGGCGTGATAGATCGAGCCGATGATGCTGTTGTGGCTCCAGAGCTTGTCGGCATGGAGCGCCTGCCATTTGCCGTCGGGCATTCGCGTGAGATTGGCGATCACTGCGTGGATATGCGCCTGGGGATCGAGCGCCCGGCTGGTGTCGTGCTGGAACAGCGCATAGACGAGATTGCCGGTCTGGACCGGCACCTTGCGGCCTTCGATGTCGCGCCGCCCCTCGGCGAGGTTCTTCTCGACCCAAGCCATGGTCTGCTTGACGGCCGCCATATTGGCCTCGAGCACGCGCTTGTCGCCGGCGACATAGGCCATGATCGAGGCCGACTTCGGCATCGAGAAGGTAAGGTCGTAGCCGGCGCGGCGATTCTCGACCTGAGCGACCGCCTCGCCGCTCGGGAGGATGCCATTGAGCACGCCCTCGAACGCGTCCTTGGAGACCCCGCCGGACAGACCAAGGTCTTCCGACCCCTCCCCTGCCCACAGGCTGATCTCGGAGGATCCCTCGACCGTATAATAGTCGTCCTTCGCGAAATAGTTCGCGGCACCGGAAGCGGAGCGGACGCCGGCGACCGAGAGCATCAGATGCCCATATCCATGCTGTCATCCTCGCGGCCGCTGGCGAAAGCCTGGCGCAGCTCGACTAGCGTCTGGTCCTCGATCTGCGGGCTGGTCTCGCCGTGCCGATGACCATCGCGGCGATCGTCCCTGTCGCGCGCGGAGACCGTCTGCTCCTCGCCGCTGGTGCGCGCAGCCTGTGCCTTGTCCGCGGCATGGGTGGCGGGCGTCGCCTGTTCGTCACGATCGTCGGCGCGCTGGGCCGCGCGCCGGGCGGCATCGTCCTCCTCCTCGACCTCGGCCGACAAGATGCGCGCGGCCAGATCACGGGCGAGATTGGTGGTCTCGGCCACCTCTTCCACCACCTGCAACGAGCCGTCGCGCCCGCCTGCCTCCCCTGCCCCATCCTCGTCGAACGCTTCCTCTCCGCGCTTTGACCGCACCGGCCCGACGTCGGGCCGTTGGACGAAGCCCTGGGCGACCTGGGGATAGTCTTTCCACTCGAGCAGGATCCGCGCCGCGGGAAAGCCGTCGGGGAACTTCACGAAGCCGTGCATCGAGGGCAGATTGGTGATGTCGTCGGCGATGACGAGCGGCTCGACCTGCTTGCGCGGGGTAAGCGTCGAGGCGTCGCGCGTGTTGTTGTACCCGTAGCTATAGGCCTCATCCATCTGGCGAACCTCGCGGTTGCCGATGTAGCGCGCGCACTGTTCGGCGGTGTCGAGATCAGCGGTCGCGAGGATGAGCTTGGAACGCGCGAGCGAGGCGAGGTTGCGTGCGCCCTGCTCGCCATAGACTTCGACGAGTTTCTCGAAGCTGTGGATGCCGAGGATCATCGCGCCGCCGAACGCACGGGCAGTCTGGAGACCGTTCTCGATAGCGGGCAGGCGGTGGAGCGCGCCGAGCTCGTCGAACATGAACCATGTGCGCAAGCTGCGCGTGCGCGGCAGCGTCATCAGCCGGTTGATGGCGAGGTCCATCCAGAGCGTAAGCAGCGCCCGGTTCATCGGCAGATCGACATAGTTCGAGGTCACGAACAGGATCGAGCCGGGCTTCTTGGTCAGCGTGATCCAGTCGCGGATCGAAAACGGCTCACCCTCGTCCGGCAGGAAGCGCAGGACCTGCGCGTTGGTGTTGAAGACGGCGCGGATCGATTCCGCCATGCGGGCCGCTTCTGGGGCGGTCAGCGGATCGGCGATGGTGTTGGCGAGGAAGCGGTGGACGCGCTTCAGGTCGGCCGTCATCAGGTTCTCGGACAGCGCAAGGTTGCTGGTCTGTCCCCGCTCCATCAGGCGGATGCACATCTCGATGAAGAGCGTGCGCGCGGCGAGCGCCCAGAAGGGTTCGGAGGAGCCGCCGTCAGACGGGATCAGCGCCGCGGCAGCGGCGGTGAACTCGCTGTGCGTGCGACAGTCGTTGAAGATCGACCAGGCCGGGCAGCGTGCGTCCATCGGATTGAGGATCGTGTCGCGCGTGGGATCGTAGAAGGCTTCGACATAGGCGCCGGTGAGGTCGAAGATCACGGCGGTGTCCTGACGCTCGCGCATCTGGGTGACGAGGCTCCTCAGCTCGGTCGTCTTCCCCGAGCCGGTGGTGCCGATGAGCATGGCATGCGACTGTTCGGTGCGGTGCGGAAAGGGGATGCCGGCGAGCGTGTAGGGATGATGGATGCCGGCTTCCTTGCGCGCGCGGAACGGGAGCGCCAAGACCTGCCGCGGGGACAGGCCGGGGAAGAGGTCCGCAGCTTCCTCTTCGAACTTGATCCGGTTGTGCTCATTGATCTCGGCGAGAAGGACAGAACGGTCGACCAGCATGGCCCCGCGTTCATGGCGTTCCTGAAGGATCGAACGCCCCCGCCGGTGCGAGATGTCGACGAACCAGATGGCCGCCGGAATGGTGATGAAGATCGAGACGAGGAAGGCGCCGATGAGGCCGCGCATCGCGACGGCCCAGGCGGTGATGACCTCGGGCACATAGGGCACCGCTTTCATCACGGTGCGCAGGATCTCGCCATTGGGAAGCGTGACGTTGACGCGCTTGCTCGGATTGAGATCGACCCAGTTCCAGAGTGGACTTGTAACGGATTTGTGCCGGTCACCTCTCTCATTATGCCACCTTGGCTTCGAAGGCGAGCGGGCTGATGCCGCCCAGATATGAATGTCGG
>NZ_JACIEU010000036.1 GCF_014197035.1 Sphingobium scionense
ACCGCAAGTTCGCCGCCTAAGATCAACCCCCTGACGAGGTCCGCACTCCGCTAATCTACGCCGCGAGTTGTGCCGAATGTTCTGACGACGGACAGTCAAAGTCCGGTCGACCAACTCCTCGCTCTGCTCGAAACTGAGTATGTTGTGCTGTTAACGCGCCTCTCGGCGCATGTGCGCTCCCCGGACGTCGCGGCCGAGATAATTCACGACGTCTATGTGAAGCTGAGGTCGGAACCGGCCATCAGCGAGATTCATAGCCCACGTGCGTATCTATACAGGATGGCGGTCAATTTCGCAAAAAACAGAAACCGGAGCGACTGGCGCGCCGTCAACATGGGCGACGAGGAACTTCTCGAAATCCCGGACGACGCGCCGGACCAGCAAACTGCGGCGCTAGCCCTGGATGAAATGAATCGTGCAATGGATGCGCTGCACGCCCTTCCGACCCGACAGCGTGCGATATTCCTGGCAAAGTGGCGCGATGAGAAGCTGCAAAGCGAGATTGCAGCCGAATTCGGCTTGCACAAACGTTCCGTTCAAAAGGAGCTTACTCGAGTGGAGCTGTACCTCAGGAAGGTCCTGCGACGGCCCAAGCATCCGGACCGTTGATGACGCTGCCTCAACCGCGCATTGGAGACATCTGGCTCAAAAAAGTAGGGCGCCTTTCTGTCTCCCGATGTGTCAGCCCTAAGGGAATAGTAGGATCTCCTCCTAGGTCGCGCTGGCTTGTGCCGGAGAGCATCTTGGTGGTGGTCGATAGGGCAGGGCGCGGACGTTCCCGGCGCAGAAAGACTGCCTCGCAACCCATAGGGGGTCGCTATGGCGGCTTGTGGAAATGTGGGTGCGAGCCTCATGCTCGGCGCCCAACCGGTGCGGGCGAGAACAGGGGCCACGGCTACACCCCGAAGGCAACTCGGAGAGTCCCGGGCAGAAACGACAAGTCGTCGTCCGGTGCTTGCACCTTGGCAGGTCAGTCTGGCGATGCGCACGATGTGTGGCAGTCTCGGTGGCGCGATCTCGATCTCTGACGTAGCTACACGCTGCCGATTGTCGCTTTGCTATTTCGTGAGGGCTTTCACCAATACAGTCGGTATCTCGCCGTACGCATGGTTCGCTAACCAACGCATCCTGTGCGCAAAGCGCTTGCTGGCCAGTAGCGCGCTCCCACTGGCGCAAGTCGCTCTAGAATGCGGTTTCTCCGACCAGGCTCACTTCACCAATGCTTTCGCCAAGGCGGCCGGTATGACACCCGCCAGATGGCGCCGCAAGATGCACGCAAGCTGAACTGTACTACACCAAAAGGATTGGATGGCCTTGACGATGCGATGGGGGACGGGAGAGCGCTTCGCTGGCGCGACCGCTGCCGGTTGCGGTGTGACCGGACTCGCGCTGCGCGTTCTTGATTCCGAAAGGCATTGCGTCTGTATTCCATGCATGGAATAAGTCCGCGCATGAGCTGGGACGTTGAGAGCACCAGTGAGTTCGGGACTCGTATGCCGACCTTGGCGAGACCGACCAGGCCGCGATCCAACCGACAATCAATCGGCTGATCGCGCAGGGGCCGAACCTCTGGTCCCCGTCACTGATCAACAATTCGCGGCACTCGCACATGCGCGAGCTGCGTATCCAGAGCGGGAGACGGCCTTTGCGGATCTTCTACACCTTCGATCCGCGGCGATCGGCGATCCTGTTGATGGGGGCGACAAGACCGGGGATGACCACTTCTACGGGCGGATGATCCCGTTCGCGGATGACTACGGCGCGTATTTGCAGGACTTAGGCAGGAAGGATTGATGAAATGAGCGGTCATCGCCCGTTTGCCGATCCCAAGAAGGGGTGGAGCCCCGAACGTCTCGCGCGCCACGAGGCCCTTACGGTGAAGTTCGAGGCCGAGCTGGTCAGCCTCGAGCAGCTGCGCGAGGGGCTGGGCATCAGTCAGGAGGAGCTGGCCGAGGTCATGGACATCCAGCAGCCCGCTATCTCCAGGCTGGCACGTCGCTCCGACATGAAGGTGAGCACGCTGCGCGAGCTGATCGCCGCGATGGGCGGCGAGCTGCATATCACGGCCAGTTTCGCCGGTCGCTCGGTGGAGATTGGAGACTTCAGGTCGGCCGCTGCCTGAACGGCGACCGCGACCATATGGGGGAGAGGAGGAGCCGGAATGACGGTAACGACCCAAACCACGTCGATCGCGCTTGACGATGCCGGCGCCGAGCTGATCGAGGCGCTTCAGGATTTCGCGCGATCGCGATCGACCAAGGCGCTGGTCCGGCATGGCGAGGACAGCGACGTGCGCTGCGGGATGCGTGTTCCGCTCTACAAGGAGTGTCGCGTCGATCCGCGCGCGCTTGGCCGCAGGCTGCGCAAGCTGATGCGCGAGACGATCGAAGGCGGCGAGCCCGGCGATCGTGCTGTGATCGAATTCGCGAAGGATGGGGATACCCAATTGGTGTTGACCGCCAGCGCCGCGCAGGTATCGGAACGCGACGCGCTGTTCGTCGAGGGTCGATAAGCGGTGCCGTTTCGGGCAGAGCTGATGTCGATCAGTTGAGCAGGAGACGATTATGACGGAAGCGCAAGACGAAGCCCTATTGGCGCTGACGGCCGACATCGTGTCAGCACATGTTTCGAACAACAGCGTCGCCGTCGGCGATGTTCCGGGCCTGATCGCGCGCGTGCATGGCGCGCTGGCGGGCCTCGGCAGCGAAGCCCCGATCGTGGAACCGCTGCAACAGCCGGCGGTCTCTGTGCGCGCCTCGGTGAAGCCCGACTTCATCGTCTGTCTCGAGGACGGCAAGAAGCTGAAAATGCTCAAGCGGCATCTGATGACGCATTATCAGCTCACGCCCGCAGAATATCGCGCCAAGTGGACTTTGCCCGCCGATTACCCGATGGTCGCGCCCAACTATGCCGAACAGCGCAAGGCGCTGGCCATCAAGATCGGCCTGGGCCGGAAGCCCCGCAGCGCGGCGGAGCTTGCGAAGGGCAGGCGCAAGAAAGCCGAACCTACTGCCTAGACGCGCCCGCAGCGCGAAACAGCCGCCTCGCCGAAGCGGGGCGGCCGAGCCGGTCATCGGGACCAGATGAGCGCGTAATCTCCGTTGTCGGTTTCCGCGAGACTGGCATAGACCGACGCTGCGAAGCTCGGATCATCGAGCTTGACCGAGATGTAGTCGCGGCCCACGCGAATCGTCTTCTGCCACCCGGCGCCGAAAGCGATGTCGCCGGTCATGAGGCGCCGGCTGGGGACCTTGCCGTTGCCGCCATAGCCCTGCGGACGATGCGAAGGTTCTTGGCCTGAACGCTTAGCGTGATGATCGAGCCCTTATACTCGTTGCCGCTCTTGGAAGGTGCCGATGGTCGCCATGTCGAAGTCTCTTTTGCTCAGGCCGCGACCTCACGCGAGGGAAGTGTGGTCAAAGGCCGAAAGAGAACGGCGAGCACCGGCAAACGCGAGCAGTCGAGCCGACGATTGCATCAGCCGTACAGTCTGTCAGTATTGCCGACGGACTCTTGGAAGGGCAGGCCACAGTGCTCAGAACGATCGGAATATCGCTTGCTCTTTTGGCGTCACCAGCATTTGCCCAGGCCCTACCGGGGGCCAGGCTACCTCCCGAAATCGGAGCGGCCTATGGCAGACTGGGCAAAGCCATGATGTCCCACGACGCTGAGGGGGTGAAGGCGGTGTGGGCCGACGACTTTGTCGTCAACTCGCCGAACAATGAGGTTTTGACGCGTGATCAGGTGATCGCCGTAATGAAGGACGACTTCCTCGATTATAAAGACTTTCACAAACATATCACCTTCGTCGGTGAAAAACCGGAGATCACGGTGATCATGGGGTACGACACGATGGTGCCGACGAAGGGACCCGGCGCGGGGAAACAGGTGACCCGGCCTTTCACGGACGTCTGGGCCAAGCGCGACGGAACGTGGCTGCTGATCGCGCGCCAGGCGACGATCGCGGCTACGAATTGAGCTTATCTGCTTCTTTCTCTCGGTAAGAATGAGCTTTCGAGCATGGAAGCAGTCGTTCCACGCTGAGCGGAGCGCCCTTCTCAGTCATCCCGAGCCGATGGGCTTGTACTAGCCCTGTTCGCCCTGGATCAGGGTGGCGTAAATCGACGCAGGTAATGTCGGGTCGTCGATCTTGATCGAGAGGTATTTCTCGCCGGAGTCCATCGCCGTCTCGCTCCAGGCGCCTAGTTCGACGCCATTGGCGTTGACCCGGTAGTCGGGAGCATGTTCGCTGTCCTTGCCGGCTGTTTTAATGACCGCCGAGAGTCGATGTCGAGAGTGCGGATCGCGACCCCCTTTGGCTATCTGTCTTCAGAGTTCCGGACCGCGGCACGACGATTGGCGAAGGCGAGCAGAGCGGGGTCGTGCTCCGGCCTGTTCCACCGCGCGGAGTCCTGGAGAACGATCACATCTTCGAGGCGCGTGACGAATGTATAGACCTTGTTGACGATCTCGATCATCAAGGCCTTCATCTCTGCATCGGAGATACGAGAAACCCGGGTCCAGGGAATTTCGCCGTAGGGCGTAACCACCTTCACATCGCTATAGTCGCCGGCGAGGCTCTCAGGCGCTTTCCCCGCGTGGATTTCCTCCAACTGGGTGTTCCGGACGCAATGCTCGACCAGAGCCAGAGCGATCCGCCGTGCCGCCGCATCCGGTATGTCCTCGTTCATCGGCACCTCCCGCTTGAATGACAATGGTCTGGCGGCTCCAGAATCAAGTTTGGGAACTGGCCTCCACAGCGCCAATACCCGTCAGGAGACGATCCCCTTGGAAAGGCGGCCAACGAAGTTCACTGGTCGGGGGCCAGTGCTGCCTTCAGTTCCGCCAGCTTCTCCTGGCACAGCTCGTTGACGATAGTCCCGAGGATCTCGACGCGCTCTGCGAGATACGCAAATTCCTCCTCGGTCATCCTGAATTGATCCGAGTGTCGCGCCTTCACATAAGCGTCCTTGAGCTTGTTGAACCGGGCCTCCTGCTTTCGGGTTTCCCTTGGCCAGGCTTCGACAAGCCGGGGTGACAGTCGCTCCGCAAGCTGGCGCAGAAATTTTATATTGTGGCTGTACGGCGTGTAAAATGTGAAGACGAGCAGGATACAGTAATAGAGCCGCTCACAGGCCTGTTGAAGATTGTATGCGGCATCGGGGAACTGCTTATTATCGTAGCAGAATTGATAAGTCATCCGTGAGGATACCGCCAGTTCGAACCATTGATCATAGTAGCCCTTGGCCATATCGTACGCCTGCTGCGGCGTTTTGGGCCTGGGCTTATGCAGTTCGCTGTCATCGGCCTGATAGAGCGCAATGCCGTCGCGGGCGATATCCATGAAGAAATAGCGGCCGTGCGCGAGGCCATCGTTCACTTCCTGCAAGGTGTGGATGATGAAATTGACCGGAGTGCGCAGCCGGTTGAGGATCATCGTCTCCCGGTCGATGCGCTCTTCCGCCTTATCCCAATATTCGAGCCGGTCGGTCAGCTCCTTTTGGTTGACGATGATGAGCAGATCGAAATCCGATCGATATCCGCGCTTGGTGTGCGGCTCGTGCACCCATCGTCCGGTGGCATAGGAACCGTAGAGAATGATCTTGAGGATACGGCCAAGCTTGCGTGGGCCGGTCGGCTGGCCATGGGCGTCCTCGAACTCTTCAAACAGGATCTGGATGACCCGTTCGAGTTCGCGCCGCTTGTTTACAGGAAGATGGTCGATATCGGTCTTCATGGTCTCGTCGTCACTGGGGGATTGGCGCGGGGCAGGGCGCTCTCCACGTCGGTCTGGCTGAAATCATTGCCCTTGAAGAGCAGCGGTTCGTCGACAGCTTTCGCCAAAGCATATGGAAAGCAGTCGCCGTAGTTGAGTGCGGCCCGGTGGCGTCCCTTGCCGAAATCGAAAAAGGCCTGCCGAGCGATCAGGCCCTGTTCGAGCGTGACAGGCTCGATCTGGATGCCGGCACGCCGCACGAAATTCTCGGCGTGACGCGTGCCTTCGGGGCCGAGCTGCTTTTCGACTACGATTGTCAGTTCGACATAGCTCGCGACGCTCAGGCGGCAGACGTCCGCCTTATGGATGATTTCGGCAAAAATCGGGGCTTCCTGCTCGCCATAAAGAATGGCTATCAGCGCGGAGGTGTCGACGATCACTTCGGGAGCCCGTCGCTATCGTAGAGTTCGTCCCCGTGCGTGCTGTACGGCTTCGTCACAAGTTTCGCAGCGCGACCGGCTATCGTCAACAGCTCTGAGACGCTGGCGCGCTCCCGCTGACGCTCAATGCGGGAGAGCCGGTCGCGAAGGGCCTCGATCACGACGCGTGTCATTGGCTCGCCCGTTTCCTGAGCGATGGCGAGCGCGAGGCGATGGGCCTCGGGATCCTTGATATTGAGCGTGCCGCTCATGAAATTCTGCCTTCGAAGCTATTGTTCTGCCATTCTGCCAGATTGTGGTAGCGGGGGCCAGAACAAATTGAGACAATCTGTCGGGATCGGCTTACCTGCGCCACTCAGGCGGCGCTCATCAGGTTCATTGGCTTGGTGCCTGTGCGTATAGTTGCCTCATGAAAGCGAAAGACGATTCGAACCAAGGTTCTCTGTTTGCGGATGGCGACCTACCTCAGATCGAACGGGGAAAGCAGAGCTCGACAGACCAATCGCCGTTCGAGCCTGCCGCAGAGCCTTTTCTCGATCACCTCAGCCTTCGCATCCGTCGCCAACCGGGCAGTAGATTTTCACTCAGACAATGGTGGGCGGCGCTGACGGGTGGCCGATAACCGCAATCCCATGCCGAGAAGGTCGCGCGCAATGCTGGCGCGGCGCTAACCCGGCTCGCGCGTCCATTTACTGACTTCCCGCATGTCCATCGATTGGATCCCCGCAGGCCAGGTCGCCAACCTCCACAGGTTCATTTGATGCCTTCTCCGGCAAGCTGGCTAAGTTTGGCTTGAAAGAAGCGCTCGCTCCACAGGCTAAGGGACTTAGCTTCGGCCGGACGGAGGAAGCGAGCGACATCGCTCGCAGCCGCGCTCCAGTCAATGGAACTGATCTTCTCGTTCAAAGTATCGACCAGCCATCCGCCGTCGGACTTTACGTCGAGCTTGCCTTGCCACGGTCCGGCCTGCTGCAGCGCGGCGGCAAGCAGCGGCAGGTTCAGGGGAACACGATTTGCAACATACCAGGAAAAGTCGAACCAGTCGCGGCCCTTGAGATAGGGGCGGCAGAGCAGAGCATGAACCTTGAGCGCGAAATTGGACGGCAGATCCTGGTGCCGCACCTCGTAATCGGCGGGGAAGTCGAGGAAGGTCGTGGCTTCACCCGAACCAGCCGGAGGATTGGTGTCGATCTCAAGCTTGATCCTGATCGCCCTGGCGCGGTTCGATCCTGCAAAACGCAGGTTGAGCTGGCTGGCAATCGAGTCATCCTTCAGGACTGCCTCGCGCACCGCTCTGTCCATCTTTTCCTTCGGCTGCGCTTCGAGCTTGAGACCGAACTGAGCGAAGATTTCGACCAGCGCAGTGAGATAAGGGGACCATCGGAACGCGGCATCGGGCGCGCGCAGCAGAAAATCGAGATCCTCCGAGAAACGGGGAAGTCCATGCAGGATGCGCAGGCTTGTGCCGCCCTGGAAAAGCGCGACATCGAAAAAGTCGGCGCGCCAGAGAGCATAGAGCGCGATCTCCTGGATTATCTCTTTGGTCGCATTCTCCTCTTCAACGGCGTTGGCGGCGCCATAGTCACGGAGCTTCTTCTGCAGCATCTCGATCATTGCGATGCTTCGGACGATGGAGAACGGTCGGCACTGACGTCAAGCTCCAGCGATCGAAGAAAATCGTTGACCGCCTTGTGCTTGTAGACGCCCCGGAGCGTCGCGAATTCCCTGGCTTTGATCGAGAGGATATGGTCCTCATCGATACGCAAGCCAGCCGTCAGCAAGCCGAGGTCCGTCCAACTGCTCTTGCGCAGCGCGACGAGATCGAGGAGCGCGCGCAAGGGCGTGGCGACAAATGCGGTAAGGGCGCCCAATTTCAGCCGTTCGACGCCGACCAGAAACTGATATTTCTGGATGGCGAGCGGATGATAGGAAAAGCGCCCCATGACCGGCGTCTCAAATTCGAGCGTCTTGCGGCCGGGCGTCACGTTTGCGGTGACATAGACCGCCTCGGGAATCCAGCCATGATAGGAGAGGGCGGTCTCGAACGAGACATAGCTGCCTGGAAGGAGAGCCTGCGCCACCGCGAAGGGATGAGGTGTATCGGCGCGGGAGGATCGGGCGAGTAGGTAGGCGCCGCGCTTTAACCGAACGAGTGTACCGTCTTTCAGGGCGCGGTTTACGAGCGCATACCGTCGCGCATCACTGCCGCCGATCGCTTCGGCCAGCTGCCGCTCATCAAAGATGCGGCCGGCGAGCTTTCCATCGGACAGGTTTGAAGCAAGTGCGCTCATAAAATTCTAGATACTTCCGAATGGTGAAAGTTTCAAGAATTTTATGAAGGTGCCTTCCTCGACTAGGTGCGCGCCGCTGCCCTGCCCGAAGCACAGTCGAACCAAAAAGATAGGCGACCATCGAAGGGCGCGCCATTTCTAGGATGCGGATCTGCCCCAGGTTACGGTTAAAGTCTCAACCGATGGCTAAAGTCCCTGCCTTCGTTGCCATGCGCAGAGTCAAATATTCTCTGCAAAATGGTGGTCGGCACTAACGGGATAGGCAGACAACTAATCCGTAGCTCGCATGTGAACCTTGTTGATGGCGTGGCTGCCTCGATATGCCCGATAAGCGCGTATTGGCGCCGCGCCGGTTCGGCCATTCAGGGTTCAACAAATCTTTTTCCGAAATGATGGGCGAGGGCGGTCGCCTGGGCCGCTGCAGTTGCAACCGCTTTGGTTGTCGTTTCGGCAATCGCGTTCGCGGCGCGATCAAATAGCGCTACGCACCGATGGTTGTCGAGCCGAGAGGTATAAAGGATGCCATCGGCGACGGTCGTTGCATGAATTTCGGCGCTGACCTTCCAGCATCGTAGATAATCGATACCATGGAGATCGGTGAAGGAGAGGCTATGTGCGGAGACACTGGCATCGATCAAAGAATAGAGCCTCAGCGCTCTGGTGGTCTCCAATTCACTGCGCACTCGGGTTTCGATGCCTGACGACAGGATGTATGGGGTCTCGGGAGTTCGAACGAGCGTCTCACCGAACGCCGTTTCAAGCGTCCGTGCTGCGTAGAGCACCTTGTAGCTGCCATCGGGCGAATCGAAGCGGGACTGCGGTGCATGGCCAGCAGGACCGAAGAAGATCGGACTGTGCTCGGCGCGATGTATGCGATGAAAGCGCACGCCCGCATCGATACGTCTCAATCGGATGGACGCCATTTGCGATCAGGCGGTCCAGCCCGCCGCCAAACCCGTAAGCTGCTTTAGAATTCTCTGCTCCGGCCGTCTCGCGAGCGTTTGGAAGATCGTCTCAGGGGGCGATCCGAACCCATCGAGCGGCGTCGTGAGCATCATCAACTGCTCCCAGGGGTTCATGTCGTCAAAGGCTTCCAGCACCGCCTTGAGGCCATGCAACGTCTCGCCATTTGCGAACTGCGCGGCGGGATAGCGGATCTCCGTTCCGTAGGGGACGCCCAGAATCTGGCGACGCTGGCGCTGCTTGTCGATCGCGCCCTGAGAGACCCCGAGCATCTCGGCGACATGAGCGCGGTCGAACATGCCGCCAGCCCGCTCAGCCATTTCCTCGCGAAATTGTGCTGTCCGTTCGCGTGCTGCCCTGATCGCTTCGAGGTCGGCGGGCGCTTCGGGAGCGATGTCGCGTGGCGCGATGACCAGCGCGTGCCGCAGATCCTCAGAGCCGACGATATCAGCGAGCGTATCGTCGCTGGCAGACTCTACCGCCTTGGCAATCGCCAGCGTCAGCTTTTCCAGCGCCTTGTGCCGCAACGTGTCGCTTGCGGCAAAGGCTCCGCGCGGCGAGGCGCGCCTGCTGGATTTCGCAACTCGGGCGGTGCCGGCCATGACTGTCCTTTCTGTCTGCAATATATCAATTGCGACAAAAACGACAAGGGCGGATTGTCGATTGAGCGTGACGGTCGATGGCTTTGATGGTAAGGCGAATCTGGAAGGAATTCGCGATGGAATGCGCCATCGAAGAACGGAACAATGTGAGCGTGCCGGATGTGCCCAAGCTTTCCGCGTGGTTCTGGTCGCCTTGGTATGCCAAGCTCTGGTGGGCAGCCATTCCAGTGTGGTGGATAGGCATGGCCGCATCGACGCGCGTCGACGCCTTGGAGGCATTTTATCGCGGAGGGTTCGCGGGCTACCTTAATGTCCTGTTCTTCCCGATGACTGCGCTCATGGCGCTGGGCGTTGGCTACTTTCGTCAGCGCCTCGATAACTTCGTCGGGCAAGGCGATGGTGTGCCGCTGTCTGATGAAGACGCGGAGGCTTTTTTTGCACAGCACAGCAGAGATGAGCTTGCGCGGAGTATGGAAAGATGGCGCGCACAGTCCAATCCAATGGATCCCCGCTCTGGTCCGCTATGGATCGGCAACCCGATGAACCCCAACAATCCGGGCTACATCAATCCTCATACCGGAAAGCACCGTTAGCGCTTTTTGAAGTTACTGTCTCCGTCGCCGGGACTACCGGCAATATCCGTCGAGAAGCTTCCTTTCGAGAGAACAGAGTTTTGCTCCAGCGATGTGAGCGGACCGGTGATATCAAAGGTGGCACGCCCGTTGTCAGCATCCTGAAGGTAGCGATTGCGCATGCCTTCGCTCCCCAAGATACGGTTCGATAGTTCACTGGAGAAGGTTGCCGCAGGATCGCTGGAGCGCGCTGCCGCACGCTCGGCGGCAGCGATCGATTCCCGGACATCATAATTGACAATATCCATTGTCGACTGAGCATTTTCTGTCGCGCTCCCCATATCCTGGCTGTTGAAGCCGACACCGGCTGAGGCTTGGCCGGATGCTGTCTGCGCTTTCCGTGGGGCCTGAGATCGGGAATTTTGCCGCCTTCCAACGCTTGGAGTACGCCCGCCTAGTTCCTTGCCCTCAGATACTTCGACCGAGCGTCCCGCTTGAAGGTTAATAGTCGTTCCCATCGTGACTTGGTCCTGCGCAGATCGGGCCAGCGTTCTCTGCCATCCGGTCTGAGCCATGATCGCCTGTACGTCACGCTGGAGGGTATCGGCGACTTGCGGCTTGAGACGCCACTCGCCTTTCCGGTCCATCTCGAATTCACCGCGCAGCCAGTTGGAGAGCATGGCCTGACCTTCGGCGCCGCCGCCCATGAAATGCTCGATCGTGTCCGGCCCAGCCTGTTTGCCAGCCTCGAACCGTGTGCTGGTGTCGCTGCGCGCTGAACGGCTGAAGTCCGTACCGCTCGAGACGAGCAAGTCATTGTGCGCGAAACTGAAGCGCGCATGTCCGCCATTGGCAATCGCGCCGAGCTGGCTTTCGTTGATGAGGCCGGCCTTCCACATTGCCGCCGCCGTCTCGGGCGTGAGGTTGAGGCTGAGATCACCATTCTGGTCCATCGCGATCTGTCGTTTCGTGAGATTGATGCCGTTTTCGGCGAGCAACCCTTGCATGCGAGTCAGGCGCTCCCGGTCGACGATCGACGTCAAACGCTCGTTCCGCGCGCGATCGGCAATGCCGGCCGCGCCGCCTTCGGTCATGTCGACCTGATTGCCGGCGGTCCGGCGCAGCGCCTGGATGAAGCTGTCGAGACGCGCCGCCTCGCGCGTTGAGACGCCTGCAGCCGCGGCGCCCTCGGCATAGCCGAAATTCTCCGACTGCCGCCGCTGCTCGCCAATTCGCGTAGCCGAGCGTGTCCCGTCAGGCCCAACCTCCCGCTGCGCATCCAGCCTGCCAGAGCGCTCGGCGAAGTCATAGCCCGCCGCTTCCCGCGTGCGGCCATAAACGCTCGTGCCTTCGCGAGCCGCCTCTGCGCTCGCGCCATCGGCGGTCCCCACTTGTACGGCGGCGTTGTAGCGCTCGAGCGCTGCCATGACCTGTGCTTCGTTGCGCCGGGTCGCTCTGGAGAGCTGGGTAATGGCCGAACTCCTCGCTTCGCCGGAAAGCGCATTGATGAATCCCACCCTTCGAGATGTCTCGTCCACGGAAAGGCCGAGCATGGAAGCCGCCTCGCGATGGCCCTGGTTGTTGCCGCTACGCCAGCCCTGCTCGGTCGCGACATTGGCGCGTTCGACGCCGACGACATTCTCGCCCGCATAGTCGCGCCGACCTTCCATCGCACCGACCTGGACCTGCGCTGAGGTGAGGTCGTTCCGCAACATCTGCTCCTGGTCGAACGTATTGGCGATCAGCTTGGCGAACGTCGGATCGGCCTGCGCCTCGCCGATCACGCCAGAGGCCTTGAGCTCGGCATCGCTTGCCGAATAGCCGGCCCGCTCGAAATGACGGGTCGCGCCCTGCATCATCATGCCATAGGCCCTCTGGTCGCCGAATGCGCGCCATTGCACGAGGTTCTGGCTGAAGGCGGCGAATGCCCTCTCGCCAGCCTCGCCCTGGCCGAAATAGCCATTGCCCAGGCTTCTCAGAGCATCCTTCTCGGCGAACTGGTGGATCGCGGTAGTTGCGGCGTTGGCCTGAACCGCGCGCGAGACCGCAGGATCGGCCAGATCCCGGCCAGCCAGGGCAGGCGCAAGGTTCCCCAATTGACGTGCGCCTTCGATGCCGCCCAGCGCCATCGCGGTCCCGCCGGCAGTGCCGGGCCGTTCTCCCAGAACGTGGCCAGCCTCGCCAAACGCACGATTGGAACCGAAAGTCGATCGTTCGCCGAAATCGCCGAAGCTCGATGCCGCTGCTACCCGTGAACGTGTTCCCATCGCGGAAGCTTGCGCTTCCAGCGCCGAAGCTTGTCCTTCGGCCGTGCCCATCGGCGCGGCGGCGGCGGCGCCCTGGCTTGCCACTCCGAGGGAGCCCGATGTGAAGGCGGTAAAGACGTTGCCGCTGAACCGGAAGATCGTGAAGACGAAGGCACCGGCGAGGCCTGCAGCGGCGGTTCGGAAGCTGCCGAAGATCGCCAGCGCCTTCATGGCGGCTGAGGGCGCGAGCAGCCAGGCATTGGCGGCGAGCGCATTCGAGCGCAGCTCCGCAAGCGTCGCCGTCGCACGGCCCAAAGTGAGCTGGAAGATGCCGGCGTCGATCACGCCCCAGAGTGCCACGAACACGAACATGCCCAGCGCGAAGCTCGCGACCCGCAGGTTGATGGGCGTGAGGATGAACAGGAGCGCGATCGGGATCATGAACAGCATGATACCGAATACCGTCGCGCGGATCGTCGGCATCCACTCATTCGCCACGGACATGGTCGCGAGGCCGTTCGACATGACCGCACGGTTGGCCATAACCCTTGCAGCGCTGGCCGGGGAGTCTTCGAACAATACGTCGCCAACGGTATTGCCGAGAAGAATGTGGGTCATGAAGGCCTGGGCCGACAGAGGATGACCGAGCATCATCTGCCCCATCTCACCCAGCTGCTGACGGCATCGAACCAGCTGCTGGGCGTTGTCGGTATTGTAGCCGGTTCGGGCGCAGATCTGCCTGGTGTAGCCGTCAAACAGGACGGGGTCGGACAGTCGATCCGAGATATGTGTCCACGCGTCGGTGCAGCTGACTGTCGTGCCACCCTTGTCGGCCTCGGTGTAAATGGTCGAGAAGGTGGCGGGCCCCGCCATCGCCGCAAATGCCGTCGGTAGATCGGCGGACGTGCGGAAGAGCTGATCATCGTCCACCCCATAGGCAGCCGATACACGCGCCACCGGATAGCATTGCCGCACATAATCCTTGATCGTTGCGTCCAGGAAGATGTCGGTCATCGGCCCTCGCGGCGAGACGGCGTTCAGGAACAGATCGAAGCTGTGCCCGCCTGCGCCGAACTCGATCTTCGCATTGGGATCGAGCGTGGCATCGTCGATCGTCTCGACGATCGCGCGCTCGATCATGTTCGTTGCGCCCGCAACCAAGACCAGCAGGTTCGGGACGCCACCAACCGGCTGATAGGCATTGCGGACCCGATCATAGACATGGACCGTGCCGGTCGTGGCGATGAGGCCGACGAACAGACCGACGCCGATCAGAATCTGGAAGCCAAAGGCGACCAGACCCATTCCTGTCCCGCGCACACTGGCGATGATCGCTCCCAGGCCGATGCCGACGGTCGCGACGATCATCACGAGGGTTTCGTATCGCGGATCGCCAAAGATCATCGATACGAGCCTGAACGCATCAACCGTCTCGGCGAAGCCGTCATAGGTGTGAAAACTCGTATCGACCGCGAGCGCCGGCGAGGTGAGGAAAAGGGCGGGGAGGGCGGCAAGAAGCCTGGTGAGCCTGCGCATCTCGGAAAGGATCCTACTGGTTGCGGGCGGCAGCGCCCGCCGCGTCGCGAGCGTCGCGATCGCGGTCACGCAGCAGCCCCGCATAATTGGCAGAGAGATTGGCCTGGTTCAGCGCCGCCATGTAGCTCTGACGCATCTGCGCGCGCTGCCGCAGCACTTCGTCCCTGAGGTCGCGCAACTGCTCGATACCCTTGGACAGGATCCGCGTTTGGCAGACATTGGCATTGTTGACGTCAGCCGATCCTGCGACCGTCGTCCCACGCTCGGCGTTGGTCACCGTGAAGTCGATGGTGCGGGTCAAATCATTGAGCATCTGATAGGCGAGGGTGAGCGCCACCAGTTCGTCCGTATCTGCGATCACCGAGTCGACCACGCCCTGGCGAACGCCCCACTCGAGCATCCGATAGACCGGCAGGGTGCGGACGTTCGCGACAAACTGACGCTCTTCCGCCGACAGCGCTGTGCGCGTGCGGATCTTGGTGGCGATCGACTGCATTCGCTCCCGCGCAAGAACAAGGGCGCCCCGGCCGCTACCGTCCTGCGCGCAATCGGCACCGGTCGGCGGCAAGTTGAGGGAACGGCGCTGGACGCGTCCGGTCAGAAAATCCTGCGGGCTTTCCGTATCCTGCCCCGCGCATTGCGGAATGGCCGTGAACAGGGGCACGCGGTCGCCGTCGTCCCAACGCATATACACGTCTCCGACGCGGGCTCGCATCACGCTTGCCCAGTCGCTCGCTCCGACCCGCGATGCAGCATGCGCGAGGAGCGAACCGGTCCGGAAAATATCCGTCACCTCCGCCGGGCAATTTGCGAGCGCGTCCCTGAGGTCCTCGGTCGGATTATTATTGTTAGCCTCGATCTTCTCGCGGCTCTGCTGATAGCTCTTGGCGAACCCCTGCTTCACCGAGCGATAACCAGTCATCTCCTCGATGATGCCGGACATGTTGTCGTCGCCCTTGGCAATCTGTACCATCCGGTTGGCGAGCCGGCAGTCGTTGACCTGGATCGAGTTGAGGAAGTTGGTCGCCGCTTCCATCTTCGAGATGATGTTCCCCATTTTTTCATCCAGCGTTTCAAGAAGATACTGGAACGCCACTGCCGGCGCGGCCTGGAGGATGCTCTCGAGCTTCTGGACGAGATAGTCGGGATCGAGGAACGACATGCCGCCAAGGAACATGTCGATCCCGCCACAGCCGGCGCGCACTTTGGGCAGGCTGACCGACATGAGATAGTCGTTATGGACGTCCACTCGGCCCGACATGCCGCCCGCCGTCACATAGCCCCGGGTCTGATCCTCGAAGCTGCCGGGAGAGGTATAGGTCACATTGTCGAACCAACTCTCCGCCCAGCTTTGGGCATGGGCTGGTTGGGCAAGGCCGATGGCGATAATGCTGAGGATTAAAAGCGACAGAGCTTTGAGCAGGGCGTTCATGCCTGACTCTCCGAAGTGCGATTGGACGGATGATCCCGACGAGCCATCTCGGATCGTGAAGTAACCCTGCAAATCTGGATCATTGATCCAAAATTGCTGGGTGAGCGTCCGATGGATCCTCATTGCCCTTGTCCATCCCGGCGTTGCGGCACGCCCACGATGCCGGTAAATTTGGACATGGCCCGGACACCGACCGCAGGCCTTACGCCTGTCAGCATCTTCGCGGCCAGATAGAGATTGCGTGCAAGATTGGGCGAATGGTCAGTGCCGATCGCCACCGGCACAACGCGCGCGTCGTCGCCGATCGGTCTCGCCCAAGCGACCGGATTTCCCACCCAAGGCAGACCCAGACGTCCAGATCGGATCATGGCTTCCTGGCCGCTGATCGTGCGGACCTGCCATCCGTAACGCGCTCCCAGAGCCGTGAGCTTGGTCCAGAGATCGCCGCAGGGAAGGCAGCCAGGTGCTGTCGTCATCTCGATGACGAAGGCCGCGCCATGGCCACGCAGCGTAGTCGCGAAGTCATCGGGAAAGTCCCGGGTTTCGGGAACACGCGAAAGCCAGGCCTGCATCGACTTGGCATCTGCGACGGGATGGATCGCCGCACGCATGGCCTCTTGGCGGCTCACGGTCTGTGCCGCCGCCGAACCTAAACCCATAACGAGGCCCGGTATGCCGAGAAGAACGAGTCCCCGCATCATGGCTGCGGCTCCCCGGATGCTGTAATGAGATCGCCGCCAAGCGCTCGCGGATCGGTGGCCGAAACGGGGCCGTTGCCCAATGCATCGAAGAAGCCTGCATCCTCGCCCGGGCCGGTCATGAACTGTTCGGGCCGAATGTCGCCGCGCAGCAGGCGCACTGCCTGATAGGCCATCTGCACGAGGTTGGGATAAGCCTCGACCCCGGAGGCGATGATCATGCGCTGCTGGCTGCTGCGGCGAATGACCATCGTCGTGGGCGTGATTTCAACGCCAAACCGCTCGCGCACCTCGGGGCGCTTATCGATATCCATCAGCGTGACCTGCCATCCCGTCTCCTCCTGGAAGCGCTGAATGATCGGCCATTGGACGCGGCAATACCCGCAGGTCGAACGCGAGAACATCACGAGTGCGAACTCGCCTGCATGGCTGCGCAGATAGGATCGCCGGATGGCGTCCTTTTGCGCAGCCAGCTCTGAACGGGCGTCACCGACCATTGGGTCGGCGGACTTCGAGTTGAGTTCAGGATGTTGAAGCATCGCAAGCTGGGTGACCCCGGCGAAGGCACGCGCCTTGCGACGCGCGAAATCCTGCAGGCGCCAGAAATCGGCGACCGCTTCGACCGTGAGCACGGTCGCCGCATAGTCGCGCTGTTCCTCGATGAGCTTGCGGATTTTCGGCGGCGTCCATGTCGCCAGTTCCGCCATCGGCGGGATGACGGGCTTCACCAGCGCTTCAGGCTCCGGCTCGGCCTGCGCCTTGGGCGCCTCATACCACCAGTAGCCCTGCTTCGACACGGCATTCGCTGGTCCGGCGTTCTGTCCATGCGCCGATGGGGCGGCGGCAAGGATCGCCACCGCCATCAGGCGCGCGCGCGAGCACGAATGACGACAGCCGCGCGAATGTATTGACAATGTCGTGGCAAAACTCCAGATTGCGCCGAGGAGTTTAGAAATATGGCACAGGCTCGTTCGGACCGAAGCGCGGCCCCGCGCAAGGATGACGTCATTCAGATCAGGGCTGCCGCAGAGCTCAAGGCGCTGCTCACCCGTGCCGCTTCGCTGCGCGGGCAGAAGCTGTCCGAGTTCATGCTCGCCAGCGCGCGGCGGGAGGCCGAAGCGGCTATCCTCGATCAGCGAACTTTCTTCCTTGATGCCGAGAGCCACGAGCAATTTCTTGCGATGCTCGATGCGCCGCCCGCGCCATCGCCTGCCCTCGAAAAGCTGATGAAGCGCCAACCGCTCTGGAGTCGATGACCGGACACAACGATCGTTGTCATGTCCTCGCGCCGCGTCACTCCACCTGAGCGATTGAACGCCGACCATGGTGTGGATGCGTTCGACAATGGACAACACCCCTCGCTCGACCATTGGCTCGCCGAGCGTGCCCTTGCCAGCGAGGGCGCGTCGGCCCGCACCTATGTTGTGTGTGACGCCGACCAGCCTGACCAGGTCGTAGGCTACTACACCATCACCACGGCCATGGAGGAGCGCGCCGCGCTGCCCACCGCGAGGCTGCGTCGCGGAATGCCCGACAAGGTCCCATTGCTTCTCATTGCCAGGCTTGCGGTGGACGTCGCCTTCCAGGGCATCGGTCTCGGCGCGGACCTCCTTGCCGATGCGCTCCGCCGCTGTGCCGCGGCCTCGGAAATCGCCGGCGTGCGCGCCGTCGTCGTGCATGCCATCGATGATGATGCCGTAGCCTTCTACGAACGGCATGGCTTCATCGCCTCGCCGATCGGAGAGCGTGTTCTCCTGATGCCCATTGAGGCAGTCCGAACTCTGCACGGCTGACGAGCACCGGTTCAGCGCACCAGCAGTCTCACCTTGTTGCAGACTAGCGGGACGACTTTGCGGAAAGAGGCCCTCGCAGTGCGCTCCTGGTTGGCGCGCGCTCACAGGATGCGCTCCATGCGAACGAGGTCCGCGATCGGCAACAGGCCCAGATAGCGGCTGTCGAACCCCCTCGCATGCGTCGAGCCCACATAGGCCATGCCGACGGGGATAACGCCGCTCCATTTCATGTGATCGAGCGTCATTCCGTTATGGGCTTGCGGCAGGCTCACGCCCAAAAGCACTCCGTTGCAATAATAGTGGCCGTCCTGGCTATTCGGTTTGAGAGGGGACGGCGTTTCGAACATGGTGAGCCGATCTCCCGGAAGGCAAAGCGCGTGCTTCGTGACCGAGACCGGCTTGGGACCTACGATCGGGTGACGCAGCGTGAACATCACATAGTCGCCGCGTACGATCGGCCCCGGACTCCTGCGCACGGCGAAGGCCTCGATCGAAGGCGTCATCACCAGAGTGATCTGCGGCATGAGGACAGCAGCGAACAGGGCCAATGGCAGGACGACCAGCATCGCGCGCCATAGCCGTTCGGGCCGGGCTGGCTGGTCAGGCCCCGGCGCTCCGAGCGCCATCGCCGCTTCGCGGGGCAGACGGCGCAGGCGCGGCCCGACGCTGCCCAACGCCCTAGCGAGCGCCCAGAAGAGCCTGAGCATGGCTGACCTCCTTCTTTCCGCCGAGGCGGGCATATTCTTCGAGCAAGCCGGCAAGCGCGCTATCGCCGAAAACGACGTGGGCGGCGCGCGGGCTTTCGTCGTCACGCTCGCAATAAGCCTGGGTGGGATCGCCGGGGATCATTGCCAGCGCCGGAACCTGCGAAATCGCGTGCTGGCGAAAGACGATCGGATCGACGATCAACTGAACGTCGCGCATCACGCAGGCCGGGCCCTCGCAGCCAGGGTCGAGACGCAGGATTTCCGCAGTGAGCTTTGCCATTGGGCCCATCTTCTTCAGCCCTCCGGGCACGCCACGAAACGCCATGACGCCACGGACTTTTTCGAGCTGGACCGCATAATTGCGGAGCGTCGAAACCGGCATGGATGAGGACACGAACAGGATCGGCACCCATCCCTTGTCTGTTCCCGCCGATGATGCCTTGGCGAGAGCCTTCTCTTCGGCAGGCTCGAGGCCCAGCGCCTG
This sequence comes from Sphingobium scionense, assembly GCF_014197035.1. Lineage (GTDB taxonomy): Bacteria > Pseudomonadota > Alphaproteobacteria > Sphingomonadales > Sphingomonadaceae > Sphingobium > Sphingobium scionense. The sequence continues at coordinate 19,481 of NZ_JACIEU010000036.1, forward strand.
GCGCAGTGCCTTCGCCTGTCGTTCTCGTTCGGCCGCGAGGCTGGCTTGTCCACGCGCCTGCGCGGCGCGCGCGCGGGCGTCCATGTCCGGCGCGGGCAGCCTCTTGCGCAGGCCATCGAAAGCCCGGCGCCCGTCAGCGGCGTTGTCGGTGCGTGGAAGCTCGGGATCGGGGCGATGTGCCGCGTCGTCCTTGCTGCGCGCAAGAGCGCCTTGGAGACGATCCATGCTGGCCTGCCCTTGTTCGGCTGCGGATTGGCGCGCATCGCCGGAAGCCGTTTCACTCGCGGTGCGATGCAAGGCGTCCTGGGCGAGGGCGGCGCTCGCCGCCCCAAGGAGTGCGAGGAGCGTGGTGTTAAGGATTGACGGCTTTGAGATACGCATCGATGCGCTCCCCCATGTCGATCTGGATGTCCGATTGAGCGCGGGCTTCGATGTCCGCATAATATTCGGAGAGATCCATCTTGCTGAAATCGAGAGCCTGAAACTCTTCCGGCTTGAACCCGCGGCACATCTGCTTCTTGGCTGTGCCCCAGAGATTGCCGTTGAATGCCTTGAGCTGGGGGCGGCCCTGTTCCTGGATGATGCGGCCGAGCTTGGTGTTGAAGCAGCAATGGCCGCGCGCCTTCTGGAGGCAGACCCCAAGAAAGCTCGATGTGCAGTAGCTGCCGATCTCGTGGCACATGCCGGACGAGCGCAGCATCGCCGTCTCCATGTCCTGCTGGTCGCAGCCGGAGAACAGGAAATCGATCATGAAATTGATCGCGAGGCTGACGGCGATCGAGGTTGGGTCGAGGCCGACGACGAGCGCATTGGCGCCGGCGCTTGCCGCCTGGCTCGCGGTGGCCCCCGCTTTGAACGCGGTGTACGCCGCCTTCATGCCCGTGAACACGCCCTTGGCGACCGCGATCTTGGTTCCGATCGAGGAGATGGAGGAGCCCATGCCGTCCTTGACGATCTTGCCCTTGTCCTTGCAGCAATTGGCAAAGGTCGTCGAAAGCCCCGCAGGCCGACACCGCATCCCGCGTCCCGAGAAAATCTCGATGGCGCCTAAACAATTGCCGTCGGCGTCGATGCCGCCATCGGCCTGCGTGCCTGGGTCGTCCATCGGCGGCTCATCGACGATCGGATTGGTCGCGAGATCGGCGCATTGGTTGGGCGAGCATGCCGGGGGACCGCCTTCGGTCTTTACGAGGCACGCATATTGCGGGCCGATCGGGCAGCTATACTGGCCCCTGTCATCCGCGAGGCAGTCGACCTCCTGAATCGGACAGAGCCAGGCGCCGCTGGTTGTGGAACGGCAGTTTGCCTGCTCCCCTTCATCGGCCGCATCGCCATTGCTGTTGAGGTCCGCTGCGCAGATCACCTGCGCCGCAGCGGTACCGGGAAAAGCAATGGCGAAACCTATGCCGAGCAGGAATAAGAACGCGGCACGGTGTACGCGAAATCTGGATCTGATTGTCGGCAGGCCGATCATTGCACGCTGCCCGTGCAGACCATGTCGGCGCCGGCGAGGCGCACCGTCTGCATCATCACGACCGCTTCCGGGAAATCGTCCAGGCATCCGCATGCGGTGACGACCTCCTCACCAGGCCCCGCCGGGCACTGATTGTTAGCGCTGCAGGCGTGGAAGAAGCTGTCGTAGCCGGTCGGCGCATTCTGTTTGGCGCCCACCACGCCATCGGGCGCGGCATCGCTATTGACCCTGGGCGCGCGCGTCTTGCAGACCGGCTCACACGCCGCCACCGAGCCGCGGTCGGGAAGGGTGAACGGGCGTGTCGAGGTAGCGAAACTTCCATCGCTCTGCCGCGTGCGATCAGCGAGCATCGTCTCGGTCGAGCGGTCGATGATATAGGCGCCCCGGCTCATGTCGGGCTTCGCAATGTCATCGACCGCGCAACGATAGGTGCGATCTTTCACAAAGAAATCGCGCGTGAGATCGGTCGGACAGGTCGGACCGCCGAGTATGCGGGTCTGGGGCAGGGGCCTCAGACCCGTCGCAACGCCGCCGACCCAAGTCTGGACGCCGTCGACCAGTTCGCTGTCGAGCTTGCATTGTGGGTCGGAAGCGATCGCCCCGCAGCCGTCGACGACCTGCTCCAGCGTCTTGCAGCTATTGTCGACTTCGACATGGACCTGCGCAAAGCCTTCGCCACCCGATGCAACCGCGACCCGCAGCCAGATCTCGTGATCGCCCGCTGTGAGATAAGGGCGTAAATCGAGATTGGGGTAGGCATAAAAGGTCTTCTTGAGTTCGCATTTGCCTGGCGGAACCCCGGGCGTCGTCCAGGGCGAAGGACCCGAGCCGACGACTTGCCCGTCGACGCGCACCTGCGCCCAGTCATCGGCGAAGAATTGTGTCAGGCGCGCATCGACGATCCGTTCGGGCTCGCTCACGTGCAGCGTCATGCGAAAATCGACGAGCGTGCAGCTACCTCCCGCAAGACTATTATCTGCCGGCGAGCCCATCAGAAAATCGAAGGACGAACCGTTCTGGATTGTCGAATAGCCGCCCGAGGTTCGGCTGATGATATCCTGCGCGCCAGGTTTGAGCACGGTCACACGCCGCTCGATCGTGCAATGGCGATATTGAAGCGCCGTGCCGGCACCGGTCGCCGAGCCCTTCAATGCCTGGAACACGGCACTGCCGCTCGATGCTGTATAGGCGTCCGACGCGATAGAGGCGGGATTGGTCCGGTAAGCGGTCTGGTTCAGATCTGGATTGGACGAACAGGCCGTCGATTGCGCGCCGACATAGCGGATGACGGGCCCGTCGATCACGGCCTCGGCGACTCCATAGCGCGGATCGGCCGTCGTGAGGGCGCCGATCATTCCTCCGCCCAGGTCGCGCAGCACCGAGGACATGTTGCCCCAGGCGAGGTTGGTGCCGCAGCTATTGTTGAGGCAGTAGCAGCCGGCAAGCTTGGGCATGTCGACCGACGTCAGCTTGAGCCCTTTGGCGTCGTCGACATCCCAGCGGAAGAAGCTGCAATTGTTCCAGGTCCCGGGCTGACAAGAGACCACGCCATTGGCGCAGATGCCCGACACCGGCACCGGCAGGCTCGCACTGCTGTCGACCGTTCCGTCGAGATCGGTGTCGCGGGCGATCGTGATCTTGCCGAGATCGCCGCTCGCTGAAGGCTGTACGAGCACCTCCAGCATCGTCGCGGTCTTCTGGCACGCGATGTTGGACGCGAAGGTCCGGCTGTTGTCGATCGTTGAGATCGGCTGCCCGGCGAGGCCCGGCGTCACATAGTTCTGATGGAGAGTATCGCTGTCGCTGGTCTTGGCACGCGAAGCCTCCGCCGCAGTGCGGGCGCGCTCTTCCATCGTTTGCGCCGAAACGGGTGAGCCGGAAGGAAGGGCCAGCGCGGTCGCGAAGACGGAACAGGCGGAGAGGATACGCCAGTTCCATCGGGGGAGCGTTGCGGCCGCGCTGGCCGGGGGTGGAGCGACGCCGCCAGGGGGGCACAGCGGCGCCGCTCCGGTCCCGCGCAGCAGCCATCGGCCGTAGGGGCCTTGGCGAACAGACCTCCGGAATGGACGGCAGTCTTGCGCGGGAACCCGGGTGGGCGATTTGCTCATGGCACGGGTATCCCGGCGCAGCAGATCACCTTTTCGAAGAGCATGAACTGGGCATTGTCCTTGCCCGGGGCGTGCTTGGCCGAAGACCAGAGCGCCCCGGGACGGCCGATATTGACGCACTTGCCGCCCTTGACCGGCTCCATGAGCTGGAGCTTGTAACGGGACTTGGTCCAGACAGGCTGTGGGATGAAGGAGCAGCCATCGGCCGAACTGATGGTCAGCGCGCCCAGACGCCCCATCATGAACACTCCGCGCGCGGCGAGCCCTGCCCAGGCTTCGACGCTGTCGTCGAAATGGATGTCGCCGGCGATGGGGTAGGTCGCACCCCAGGAGCCCATGCACCAGAAGAGCGGATCGATGACCTTACCGGCAGTCGCGGCGGCACTATCGCCCATGCAGGCAAGACCGGCAGCGGGATTGCCGAACAGGATGCCCTCAGGCTGGATGATGGCTCCCAGCGTCCCCGACTGCCAGGTCGGCAGGACCTCGGTCATCATGGCGACGTCGAAACCGTCATTCTCCAGGCACGGCAGGTCGGTGAACATGTCGAGCATCGCCCAGACCGGCGAGATGTAGTAATGCATCTGCGCAAACATCTTGCGGGTGTTCGTCCCATCCGCGATCGAGGACTGGCTGCCCTGCAGCTTGCCGCCGGTCGGCAGCAGATCGGCACCCATCACCATCATGCAGCCCGGTTCGGTGACGACGTCGATCATCCGGTTGGGCGACCAGTAGGAGACCTTGACGCCGAACCAAAATTGCGCGCCCTTGCGGCAGGCGCACAACGGCTTGGACGAAGATTGCGCGTCGAGCGCCTTGTCGAGCTTGTCGAAGCTCCCCACCCGGATGCCCCCGACCGTGATGGGAAAGATGCAGGTCCAGCGCACCTTGGTGATCGGGTTAAAGACGGTGCCCGCCTCGCATTTGGAGGCGTGGGCCTGGCTCGGCCAGGCAATCGTCATCAGCAACCCGATGACCAGCCCAACGACGAAGAAAGGAAGGCGGCCGCTCATCGCGCCGTTCCTTTCGCGGCGCTTGGGGCCAGTCGGCTCTTTGGCCCATACTCGGTGAGCATGAGGCGCGTGCCGGACTGTTCGACAATGACGGGGGCGACGGTCAGACCCAGGCGTTGCTTGACCCGCTCCTCGAGAATGTAGATCGCCCGGCCCGTCTTTTCGCTCAGGTCAATCGCGTCGCCATTCTGGCCCCCGAGTGCGGACAGCAAGATGAAGTCGCTCGTCCGGGCATTGCGGAGCGCCCAACCGAGGTCGCGCGGATGCACGATCACCAGGCGTTGCGGCAGCTTCACATAAGTCAGCGGATTGAACGTGAAGCCCTTGGGGTAGAGGGTCTTGCCGTCCGGCAGCTTGATGTCGAAATAGAGCGTGTAGAACGGAACGACGCTGCGCACCCGATCCGCGCTTGCGATATCCAGCGGAGCGGCCCTGAGGGCAGTCCATTTCTCGCGTGGACCGAAAGCCTTGCTCATGTCGGCGGGCAAGGTGGCCGCCTTGGCCTCGATCTCCGCCAATGCGTCCGGTTCCGCGATCGGCCATGTGCGCCCGATCCGGTTGGTGGCGGCGAAAACCTCACTGCCAGCCATCATCGCGATCAGCAGCAGACCGGTTCGTGCGGTGGCACCCCTGCAGCGGACATGGTCAATCATCGCCATCCTCCGGATAGAAGACCGCAAAGCCTTGCAGGCGAAGGCGAGTTCGCTCGACCATCACGGGATCGATCTCGCAGCCGAGATAGCGCCGGCCGTTCAGGAGGCAGGCTTCGCCCACCGCTCCCGATCCGGTGAACCCGTCGTCGACAGGGCCTCCCGGCGGGCAAGATGTACGGATGAGAATGGCGGGAAGTTCGGTAGGCCTTTCTGCCGGTAGACTCCTGCTGCGAACGCTGCTCAGGTCGATCACGGATGTCGCGATCCATGTGCAGTCGCCCACGAGGACGGTCGCTGAAGGGGTTCGGCTGTTGCCTGTCCCGACACGCAATGCGTTTTCGATCGGACGATCAGCGGCCATGGCGTCGTCTCCAATGCGCTTCGGGCGGTTCGGGAACGCCGATGAGGGCGGTGACAAACGCCGCGAAGGCCAAAGGGGTCAGGATCCAGATCAGGAGGCCGGCATCCTCGCCCAGCGTCGGCGACATCAGCAGCAGCGCGCTCTGAATCATCATCAGGAGGAAGCCGCTGACGGTAAGCCGGACGGCCGATCGCGAGGGTGTGGAGGAGGTGAGGCCGTTCATTTGCGCTTTCTCCTGCGAAGGCGCGTGATCAGCTTGGCCGTCCCGGCCGACAGGCTCAGCAGGAGCAGTCCGGTGGCAAGACAGGAGGCTGCGACAATCAGCGAGGCGCGCGCCACCATCATGGTCGGCTGCTTGAGGAAGAGCCCGGCGATCAATACGAGCAAGCCCATCATGACGGTCTCGATCAGCACGAGCCTGAAGCGCCAGAGGAAGGACTCAGCTTCGAACCGCTCAGCAAGCCGCTGCTCTACGATGACCTCTATCGCTTCGTTATCGGACCAGTTGAGCGGCAATTGATCGGGGTGCGGCGTGTAGCGTCCCATGATGGTCATGCTCCCACTGGGCCGGACGCAGGAGGGACGCCCAAGATTTGCGCAGGATCGACTTCGGCGAGCCGGCAGATGGCTTCGAGCGGTGAAAGCCCCTGGCGCAACAACGCTTCGAAGGCGGCGACTTCGTCGGGCGCGGAGGTATTGATCCAGTAGGAAAAGGGATCCACCACGAGCCGGGCAATGCCGAGGCCCAAAGGCGAGTCGATGAAGACCTCGCTATAGTTGGGCTTGGAGTTGCGGACCGACTTCAGAAGATCGAGTACGAATCCCGAATAATCCAAGATCTTGTTGTCGACGGCCCGGTCGTAGGTCGAACCCTGCAACAGGAACCGCGTCGCGGCATTTTCGAGGATGACCTGACCGGTGCCCCCGAAAAGCGCGAGATCGTTCATGGACTGCAGCACGATCCCGAACGAGCCACGATATTTTCGCGCGCGGCGATAGCCCTGACCGAAGGCTTCGGCGAGACGGGAGAGATCCTGCCCGTCGGTCCGGGTCATGAACTGCGCGGCCTCGTCGCACAGCACGAAGCGCGGACGATCGCGCGCGGAAAGATAGAGTTCCTGCGTGACCGCGTTCACCACCACCATCACGATGACGTTGAACAGGTCCGGCATCGCCTTCAGGCGCTCAAGTTCGAGCACCACGAATTCGTCGTTACGGATATCGAGCGTCGAAGGACCGTTGAAATAATGACCATAGGCGCCGCCCGATCCGAAATCGCGCAGGTTGAAGGCCAGTTCGCGGGCCGTCGGCACGAGATGCTCGACCCGGTCCAGATCGTTTTCGACCAGCTCCGGATAGGTGCCCAGCCACTCGCGCACAGAATCGATCCCATGATCCGCGCGCCCCGTGTCGATCGTCCATTGCACGGCGGATTTCAGAAGGTTCCACTCCGAGGTCGTAACGCCCTTGCGGGTCGAGGCGTTCGCCATTTCCGCGACGATCGCCACCGCCATGGTAATGGCCGACTGCTTGTCGTCCCCGTCTAGTGCGAGCCCCATGTCGAAGGGATTGAGCACCAGATGTTCTTCGCCGATATCGATGTAGCGACCCGAGCAGAGCGTGCAGAGCTTGCGATAGCTGCCGCCTATGTCGATGATGCGGATGAGTGCTCCGCAGGCATAATATTGCTGGCACAAATTATTGAGAAGGAAGCTTTTGCCCGCGCCGCTCTCGGCCGACACGATGAAATTGTAGTTGTTGATCCTGGGATCGAAGAGGTCGAGCGTGACAAGCTGGCCCTTGCGCCCCGTGTACAGCAGCGCAGGGCGACCGCCGCCGCGGAAGTCGGTCTGGATCGGCGCCAGCAGCACGGCCGCTTTTACCGGCATGCGGAAGTCGCGCTCGAGCAATCTCAGCGTCGTGCGGTCAGGATAAAGTCCGAACGGCAGGCTCATCACCAGCAACGTCGGATTGAGATAGCTTTCCTCCTGCATGGAGAAAGGCAGGGGCTCGCCCTCCCAAAGGCGCTTGGCCCGTGCTGCAAGATCACGGGCATGGGCACGGTCGCGGCCGAACACCCAGATGGTCGGGATGACACGGACGAATTTGCTGTTGCCGGCCTCGTCGAGGATCCAGCCGATCTCCTCGATCTGCTTGCCGACCTCCACTGCGAAGCTGCCCGCCGCTTTCTGGGCGGAGAGGATCTGCGCGCGCTTGTGGATTTCGAATTGCGAATGATCGAACAGGATGTTGAGCGTGTAGAGGAACGGCCCGCCGATCTGATCGCTGTCTTCCGACGCACCGCGCATTCCGCCCATCAGGCGATTGGCGCGCTCGGCGGTAATGCGCCGCGCGGGCGCTTTTGGCGTCAGGCACCGGGCCACCTGATTACCAAGAAACACCTCCGACCCCTCGAACACCAGGTCCGGGCCGGCATCGATGATTTGCTTGGCGATGGACGGCGCGCCTGCAGTCGTTCCATCCGAGAAGACGCCGGGCGCGGGATCGGCGACACCGTTGAAGATGCGCCGGTAGAAGGCGACCATCTCCTGCGGAGGCAGGCGACGGATGCCGAGCTTCGAGAGCTGTTCCTCCACTTGCCGGCGCAGATCTTCGCCCAACGGCCGCCGGGTCTTGATGGACAGCAGCGTGCGAAAATTACGGACCGGGATGCCATGCAGCGCTTTGAGACCATGGCGTCCCTCGCTCAGATAAGCGCGGGTGTGCCGGGCCGATGCCTGAATCAGCGGATCGTCTCGGGTCTTCAGGTCCAGAAAGGCATCGAGCGCATCGTCGATCAGCGGATCGGCAAACGTATGGAGCTGGAGAACCGTCCCATCCGGGAAATGGATATTGAGCAGACCCTGAAGGGCTCCCTGAACATGGGCAAACATATAGGCGGTCGGGACCAGCTCCCAGGCATGACCCCAGGTATCGTCGATGCACAGAAATGCCTCTGTCTCGGCCTCCCAAGCGACGAGCGGGAGATAGTCCGAAAAGCTGTCGCGCCGCACGGCACTGCGGAGACGGGCATAGGTCAGCCCGCTGCTTGAGGCCCGCGCGCTCATGGGTGGCGCTCCGGAGAAGGCGGCGCAATCGTCGGCACCGCCGTGCCGGTCTCGGGCGCCGCTTCGCCGTCCGGCGCAACGCGATCGCGCACCTGGCCGAGGATAGGCGCCTGGCGCGCGCGGTCCGGCGCGCCCACGAGCGTACCACCGACCACCCAGACCGGCTTGTCCACCACCGAATAGACATAGCGTGGCATGTAGAGACGGTCGGGACGCTGGCGATCGGCATAGGGCAGGATCAGCGTCCGGACGGTCCGCGCCGGCTTCAGCATCGGCGTCACCGGCGCTTCGACCAACCCCTGCAGTTCGCGATAGACGCTATCGCGGTAGCTGCCATAGGCACCGCCGGTGCTTTCGCCTCGCGATCTCCCGCGCCCTCGACCGTCTCCGGTCCCCCGCAGCATCGCACGATCGTTCGTCACCTTGGGGTCCGACTTCGAAGTCGCGCCGGCCACCGCTTCAGCATAGGCCCTGTCAGGATGGATGCACTGACCGTGATCGTCATTCTTGCAGGAGAATTTCTCCGAATAGGGCGACATCATCGAGCCGACGGTCGCGCATCCCCCAAGGCCTCCGAGCAGAGCGAGAGGGAGCAAGGTTCGGTGAATGTACCGGTGTGCCAGCAGTCGCATGGCGGTATCTCCTGTAGACTGTGGGGGCGGCCGCATCAGAATTTGCTCCCGACCGAGGGCTTGATCTCGAGGGCCAGGCCCTCCTGGATGACGACCACGACATCCTTCGCGGCACCGACCTCGACGACCGGCCCGGCTTGCCGGGCAAGATCGAGATAAAAATCGGTCAGCTTGTCCGATGATTTGGAGAGGCCCCCGGCCACGCCCGACTTGAGAGCATCGCCCGCATCCAGGCTGCGCACGCTGCCGAGCGCCGAGGTCGAGAGCCTTCCAAAAGTGCCCTCTACCGACTGGGAAATTCCGGCGATGGTGCCGGCGATGAACGAGCGGGCAAGCGTCGCGCCGGCACGGGTCACCACCTTGCCCGACAAGCCCTTCTTGCCGTCGGCATCGACAAAGAAGCCCTTGATGGCCTGATCGACAACCGCATGCTCGTCGAAGTCGACGCAGGAGATCGAGACGAGCTGGATCTCGACCCGCTCCTTGGCAAGGCTCCCGGTCGCGTTGCCGATGACGAAGCAGCCCGCCAGATTGGCCTTGACCTCATTCGGCAGCACCGCCGGCGCCTGGACCCGCGCGATGATCGGCTCGGGATTACTGGTCGCGTCCCGGCTCGCCAGCGCGTCGATGCCCGTGAGCAGTCTCGCCTTCATGAAACCAGGCGGCAAATAGATCGTCCGCTTCCCTTTTTTTGACCCGGCCCCGCCGCCCGCGCTCCCTTCTTGTGCCGGTGCGCTTGTCGCCGCGCCGATCGCTCCAACCTGTCTCTCGGTCGGGGGCGCAGGCGGCGCAGGCGGAGCGGGCGGCGCGCTTGGCGGTGCCGGAATCTCATCCATCGCGCCCTTGGCCTCGGCCGGAGCGGGAGGATAGGCGGGTACGTCGCCGGGAAGGGCGGGGGGCAAATCCCCGTCACCTCCCATGCTCGGCGAATTTCGACTGCCGGCTCCTGGGACAACCTTGCCTTCTTCGATCGCGGTCACGCGGTCTCCGAGCAGAGTTTGTCCATCGAGGATCTTCTGAAGATCGCCCCGCAGCTTCACCTCGAGGCTGTCGCCGCGCAGGCCCGCGCCCATGTCGAGATTCGAGGCCTGCGGCGCTTTGGGCGCTTCCTCCCGACCGCTCCGGCTGGCCGTGTAGAGGCCAAGACCCAGCATCGCGATCGTCGAAATCACACCCAGCTGCTTGGCGCGCAGCTTCTGGTCCGACGTCAATTTCGCCCATTGCGCAGGGAGGTCCAGCAGAGGCGGCGACGTCACAGACACATCCGTGGAATCCCCTGCTGCTGCCTGCGATGGTGCAGCCGGAGTCCGCCCTTCCGGTGTTTTTTCTAGCGCGCTCATGGCTGGGCGCTCCGGCGGACGACGATCAGACGCGCTGTCTCGCCCGGCGCCAAGGTCAATCGATCGAGGGTGATCGCGAAAATGTCGACACCAAGCGCGGCGTCGAGGAAATCACGCTCATCGATCGCGACTCCCGCGCTGGCGCGCACCAGATATTCACTGACCGACAGCCTCATGCCCTCGACTTCGAGGCGACGTCGCTCGTCCAGCGATGCGCCGGGCAGCCCGGCCAGGATCAGCCGCTCCCGGGAAGGGGCGACCTCGGAGAAGGAAGCGGGTATCCGATCCTGCAGGATCGCAAGAGCAATCCCCACCGCGCGTTCTTCTTCGACGAGCGGACCGAGCAGTGCATCGTTGGCGCGGGCACGCTGCGCCCCGCCGGGTACGAGGGTCACCGTCTGTGCCGGAATGTCGGCCGGTTCGGCATAAAGCGGGTAGATCGCGCCGTTGCAGGAAACGAAGAATTCCGATGGCGTCGTCACATATGTTCGCGACTTCGCGCCGCCCCAAGCGGCATCCTCGGTTTCCAGGACCAGGAATTTGATCCAGGCGTCCGAGCCACCACGCTCGACCGCAAGCCCCTTTTCGGCGGAGAATTTCACATCCTCGATCTCGCCGCCCACACACACGACATGATTGACGTCGCGGTTGGAGAGGCGGATGCGGCTCGTTTGATCGGGAAGCGCCGCGATCGATTGGGCGAGAGCTGGAACAGCGGCGACGAGAGACGCGACCATCGCGCCCGTGAGGCAGCCAAGCCTCGCGAGACTAGCGGACTTCGGCACTGAAATTCTCCTCCTGCAGGGCGATCAGCCAGAAGCGACCGTTCTCGAGCGCGTATCGGATGCGCAAATTGCCCCGGAACTTGCGGATGACGCCGCCGATCACGCGCACCTTTTCGACGGGCACGAGGATCTCGCTGCCCGACCATGTGACCGGCTGGTCGCCCCGGATGTAGGTCGCGATCGAGAGCGTGGGATTGTTGCGAAGCTCGTCCAGCAGCCGATTGAGGCTATCGCGCAAGCCGTTGTAGGCGCTCGGATGAACGATCCTGAGCAGTTCCTGGAACTGCCGATCGGCCGAGTAGGCCGAATAGGTGCCGACGAGCCCGACGATGTTGAACGTTACCGAGCGAAGGTAACCCTCCGATGGCTTGTTGCCGGTCACATAAAGGTCGCCGTCCGCGCCGAACGGGACGATCACGGTACGTGTGTTCTGGTTCGAGCTGTAGATGACCGTACCCAGCACCGCGGTGATGCCGAACAGGCCGGCGATCGCGATCTTCAGAAGCCGGTTCTCTTCGAAGAGGTTCGCGGAGCCCTGCAGATAGCGGTGAAGATGCCAGCTCGGACGGGTGTCGCCGATCATGTCTTCCTGCGCCTTGCGTCGAAAGGGATGGGCCATCGCTCTCACTCGAAGAAGCGGGTCTGGGTCGGACCCGGATAGTTGCGGAAGCGGGCAAGGCCCCAGCGCCAGGCCAGATGCGGGATGAACCCGCGCGGCTTGCTGCGCTTCCAGGGAATGAAGAGAAGAAGAGCGCCGATGAGCGTCCAGCCGATCAGCCCGCCAACGATGACCGCAACGAAAATCGTGGCCATGACGACGATGAACTCCTGACTGTCGAACCAGAGGATCTGGACCGGTCGGTGCAGGAACTGGGGCAGACGTTCGTCCACGCTCTTCTTCCTTGCTTCACCACGCCGATGGGCGTGGTCTTCGGAAGGTGCCCATCACCTTCCGTTCGATTGGTCGGCGGCCGGCCAGCCGGTCGACCGGCCGGTCTTCAGATCACCATGCCGAAGGTCTGGAGGATCGAATCCGCCTTGATGAGGCAGACCGCCGCCACGATCGTCGGGATGCCGATCATGATGTTCGAGAAGAGCCGCGAGACGCCGAACAGGAAGGCGGCCACGCCGCCCACGAAGCCGAGCGGGCCCTTTACCCCCTGGTTCACGACGATGTCGTAGATGTCGTACCCCAGGTCGCCGGCGGCGGGAGCCGCGAACGCATGGGCCACACCGGCTGCAGCGAACGCGGCCAGGAGGAAAAGGACCGCCGCGTCGATCGTGCGGAACGTCCTTCCCCGGATCAAAGTCAACATATGCAGTCTCCTTGTCATCAATGGAGCCGTCCGGATCATGCTTTGCCGGTACCGATCGAGGTCGTGTCCGGCCGGCGATGGCGTTGGACGACCCCTGGAGGTGCGCTCCCGCCGGCATTCCGGTCCTCGCGGACGCTCAGGCGAGCGAGCACGGGCGAGGTCCGCCAAATACGAAAGGGGCACTCCTATGGGCTTGGCTGGCCTTTTCGCGCTTGCGCCTCGAGAAAGGCTTCGAGTTCGCCTTGCTGGAAGCCGGAGATGAGCCTGCCCTCCACGAACATCGTCGGCGTGCCCGAAATGCCCATCTTGCGGACGGTCTCCGCGTCACGAGCGACCTTCTCGGCGCCGGGGCGGCATTTGTGCAGCGTCGCTGGCTGAGCGCCCGAATAGATGGATTTGAACGCCGCCTCGCGGTCAGGTGCGCAAAGTATATGCTCGGCCTTCGCCGCCGCCTGGGGATGGATACCGCTCACGAAGTAGACGAGGCGCTGAACGGGTTTCCCCTCGGCGGCCTTGGAAAGCCAGAAGCGCTCGAGCGCCTGGCAATAGGGGCAGTCGGGATCGGTGAACTCGACCACCTTGGGCGCGCCTGCCGGACCGATCACGAGCGCATCGGCTTCGTTGATCGCGCCGAGGCGCTTCCTGGCACTGGCGTCCTGTGCCAATGCCGTCAGGTTGACGCCATTCTTGTCGTAGATCGCTGCGAACAGGAGGTGCTCGCTCTCCGGGGCGAAATAGATGACTCGTCCGCCCGCAATGGCCTGATATATTGGTCCACTGACAGGCGCCGGACCGAAATCCTCGAACGTCAGATTGGTAAAGGTCTGTTGCAATTGACGCTGAGCTTCCGCGGCTGCGGCCGTTAGCGGCTCGGCGCTGTTGTCCTGTGCGTAGGCGGGCGCCGAAGCGCAAAGCAACGCGGCGATGATCAATTTAGCGCTGCGGGGCATCGGGGGACTCCGTACGAACGAGGGAGGTGCGCGCGAGAATCCGGCTGTCGATCGAAACCGAGTGTCCCAACTTGATCGTCATCACCGAAGGTGTCGGAATGGGTTCCGCTACGGCGCGAGGCGTGGTGCTCTCGGCTGCCTCGCGGATTGAGAAACCGTTCTCGCTCTGGACGATGCCGAGCCTTGCACGTTGAGCACAAGGATAGCCCTCGGCATCCGGACGATAGGAATCAGCGAGGGCAGGGGTGGCGCCGACGATGAGCAGAAATGCTCCTGCAAGCATGGTCGGTGAGCATGGAAAGTCCATGGCGCGCGTCTCCTCGTGGCGCCGTGAGGCGCTCGGATTTGGGGGTTGGCTGGTCGGCGCGATGGGGCTGAAATTTGGATTTCTTCCGCCCGTCGATCCGGTGTGCCCCGAGCAATGCGCATCAGGAAAGCCTGCCGCAATAGGGAGGGCACTGAAGTGCCGAAGCGACCAAACAAAGCATCGGGGGATCGAGCTTGGTCAGATGGAACTGTTGATCGTTCAAAAGAGCAGGTTCTGTCAGAAGCGGCATTATAATGCCCATTCTGCAGTGCCTCGTCGTGAAAATGGCTCCGTTCACACTGGTGAATGGAGCTTTGAGGGCTAGCTTTGCAGAGGAAAAGGGTGATGGGTCGAGCGCGCCGCAGTTTTAAGCTCAGGCTTTCACCGGCGGGATTAGACGTCCTGATCGATTCTCACTGCCACCTGATTCGCATCACCCGATCCTTGATCGCATGGGGAACCACGCTCCACGTGGCGGTCGAATATCTCAACGGAATGCCCACCGACGAGATCATCGATCAGCTACGAGACCAGGAACTGGGCTTTCTCGCAGGCAGGGAAGAGCACCATGTCGGAGCGTCGTGCCAACTCTGGGATGTCGCGACCGGTATCACAGAACGCGTTCAGGAGGAGTCCCCAGAAACCAGGCAACCAACTCTCGGAAACATCTACATCTTGGCGCTCCTGCAGATCACAAAGGCGGAGCGCGGGGCGCTGCTGCGCGCTTTCGATAGAGTGTTGCTCTCGGGGGCTCGGACCCCGGCTTCGCGCGATCCTAATGATCTTGCTGGGTAAATCCCGACAAGTTGGCCGATGTTCCCAATTGACAGTGGTGGTAAGTACACCTTAGCGTTCCGATCTATGGAATGGCCTTGGCGGGCGGTATCTCCCGTAAGGAGACACGGACATGTCGCATTATTTGGCGACTTCCGTTGCTGAAAGTCCGATCCTGTATGTGAAAGTGCAATCTGGACGGCAAATCGAAGAAGCACGGAAGAAACGTCGGCTGACGCAGCGCGATCTTGCGCGCGAGCTTGGAATGGGTGTGCGCTGGCTGCGGGAGATCGAAGCCGGAAATCCCCGGGCGCGCCTCGACGATCATCTCCTCTGCGCCTACCGGCTTGGACTGTCGACCGGCCACATCCTGATCCCGCTTCTCTTCGCGGGGCAGAGGATGAATTTCCCGCGGCAACTGGCGACAGGTGATCTCAGCGACCTTGAACGGATGTGCATTGAGATGATCGCTCAGCAAAAGCTCGATCATCTGACACGAGCACTGACGCCCGCATGGTCGGTGCCAGCCGTTTGCGCGGGTTCTGGGCTATGATGTCGGCCATGGATCCGTCGCTCCAGGAAATCGTCTATCGATCGCTGAAAGAAGATTATGCCGCCGGTGAATTTTCGCCGGGCCGCCGGCTCGATGTACAAGAGATCGCCGATCGGTACCGCTCAAGCAAGACGCCTGCGCGAGAGGCTCTATGCCGGTTGATGGGCGAGGGATTGATCGAGCCGCATCCTGATGGAGGTCTTCGACTATCCCAGTACAGTGGACAGAGGCTGGTTCAATTATACGCATGGAATATGAGCCTTCTCATCGGCCTGGTTCACGAAGTCAGGCTCTCCGTCTTGAAGCGAGCGATCGAGGAGGCAACGCCATCTGTCCTGCATCCGACACCTGTAGGAATCTCGCGCGCCATCGGCTCACTATTTCTTTCCCTTGCAACTGCCACGGGCAACGAGTTTGCGATCTTGTCGGTCAGCAATCTGAATGAACGGCTTCACTATGTTCGAATCGCCGAGGTTCAGGATTTTAGCGACGCCGAGAAAGAGGTAAGAACCCTGACCAATCTTTCGGTCACGGACCTTCAAAAAAGCATGCGGCGCAGGCTTGAAACTTATCATGTGCGGAGAATTGAGCGGCAAAAAGGTCACCTTTGAGTGATCTATCGCCGAAAATCTTCATAAATCTCATTATAATGAGTATCTTGAGCCATTGGTCCTACCCAGCCACGTGGGTTGCGTGGATATCCAGTCATCTTGTCGGGATATATTTTGATGGATCGCCCGGAGATCATCTTATCCTCCCTCGGTCGCAAATCAGTGCGGCAGCTGAAGAGGAATGAACCATGCAACAGAAGAACGACAAGCGTGACATGAAACGCCTCGATCTGGGCGGGGTCATGCAGCAGACCAAAGGCGGGGCTATGTCGGTCAACGACAACCAGAACGGGCTGCGCCCGATCTTCGGCGGGCTTTCCGCCGACTGAATCGGTCGCCTTGGAACGTCCGTCAGATTGATCGCTGCGGACGTTCCTTTCTGGAAGGAAAGTTGGCGATGGAATTCCGCATCAAGCCTGGATTGCATTTCTGCGTGGTCGAGGGCCGGACGATCTTTCTGGATGAGGATGCTAGCCGATATTTTTGTATCCCCGATGACGTCGACCGCGCATTCCAACTCGTGATCTCGGCGGAGGGTAAACCGGATGATGGCGCTGACGATACCTTGATCGCTGACCTCATCGCTCTTGAAATACTCGAGGGTGAGCATGCACTGGAGGGCGGTATAGACCGATCTCCTCCTATGATTGTACCGACCGACGATCTTGGTCCACCCTATGTTTATGCGCCGCCAGCTTTCGAAATAGCGGCAGCATTCTACGAGAGGCTGCGATCAAATCGGATCACGGTACGCCGAGGTGTCGCTGATGTTCGACGTCTGATTGAGCGAGAGCGCCTTCGGTTCCGCCGTGAACATTCCTACCCCCTTTCGACATCGCACCTTGCAGTGTCGGCGGCCTTTGAGGTCAGCGACTTTGTCTTTGGACGAAATGATCGTTGTCTTCCGCGAGCGATCGCGATGATCCGGCGATACTTGCGCGTCGGCTACGATCCTTCGCTAGTAATCGGCGTGCGGATCAACCCCTTCACCGCTCATTGCTGGGTGCAACAAGGTTCGACCGTCTTCGGTGAATCCATAGATATTGCGCGGTACGCATCCGATAGCAGACGCAGTGGAGCTGAGGGTCGAGATGTGAGATTATCGGCAGCGCCGCGAGGAGCTGCGTATGGAAGAGCGGGATATA
>NZ_JACIEU010000037.1 GCF_014197035.1 Sphingobium scionense
TCCAGGTTCGAGTTCGCATCCGAACCCTACCAGAAGATCGACGGTGGCCACCCTCTCAGGGAAACCTTCCTACACCACCCCGTGGGACACGACCCGAATTGGTCCCTTGCATACCCAGGCTTCACGATAATCGAAGATCATCCAAACGTTTCGTTGTGGACAGAAAAATTGCAGCATCCAATGTTCGCCGCATCTCTTGCAAGCGACCGCTTCAAGATGACTTTTATCTTTCACGGCGCCCATATGGTCAAATTGAGCGATGCAGTCTCGACAGTCAGTCGAGTGATCTACCCACTCTGAGAAGCTCCGTGGCAGATGGATAAAATCAGCGACGGATTTGAAATTGATGCGCTCCGAACCGGACAGTCCGCTACCCACCCATTTTGTCGTCCCCGCGCAGGCGGGGATCGATCTCCCGGCCTGGTCGCCCGACGCATCGTTGGGCGATGGGTTCCCGCTTTCGCGGGAATGACGAACGAAAAGGGGCCGTTCCCTGCCAATCTTGGCCATTTGCCGGGTGTCGCACTCGTCCATGCGGCTTGGCTCTAGATGTCTCGACAGGCTCGAAACGAACGGCTGTTGCTATTTTTGTCGCCTTCCTATTAACTCCGACAAATAATGAGGATGACATGGAAGGCCAGTCGCCGCGATATGCTCGCAGGTGGCGTGGCGGGGCTTGCGGCTGCTGGCGCAGTGCGGGCGGGGGCAGCTCCGGTGGAAGCGGGGAAAGCGGTGCTGGCGCCGCGTCCGCCGATGGGGTGGAATAGCTGGAACAGCTTTGCCACCACCATCACCGAGGCGCAGGCCCGCGAGACCGCCGGGATCATGGCGGAAAAGCTGCTGCCCTTTGGCTATGACATCTTCACCGTGGACATTCAGTGGTATGAGCCCGAGGCGTCGAGCTATACCTATAACGCCAAGCCCAAACCGGCGATGGACGGCTATGGCCGGATGATCCCGGCGCCCAATCGTTTTCCCTCCAGCGCCGGCGGCAAGGGCTTCACCCAGCTTGCCAAGGATGTGCGTGCGCTGGGCATGAAATTCGGCATCCATGTGATGCGCGGCATCCCGCGCGCGGCGGTGGAGCAGAATCTGCCGATCTTGGGGACGAAATATCGCGCGGCGGACATTGCCGACAGGAAGAGCATCTGTAGCTGGAACCCGGACATGTATGGCGTCGACATGACGCGGCCGGGCGCGCAGGCCTATTATGACAGCATCTTCCGCCTCTATGCCGACTGGGGCGTCGATTTCGTCAAGATGGACGATATGAGCCGGCCCTATGACGCCCATGCGGCGGAGATCGAGGCGGCGCACAAGGCCATCGTCGCGACCGGGCGGCCGATCATCCTCAGCCTCTCGCCCGGCGAGACGCCGGTGATGCGCGGCGACCATGTGCGCAAATATGCGCAGATGTGGCGCATCTCCGATGATTTCTGGGACGACTGGGCGATGCTGGAGGCGCAGTTTACCCGGCTGGAGAATTGGACGCCCTATCGTGGGCCGGGATCATGGCCGGATGCGGACATGCTGCCGCTGGGACGGCTGGCGCTGGGCGAGCGCGATACTCGCTTCACCCCGGACGAGCAGCGGACGCTGATGACCCTGTGGGCGATCGCGCGGTCGCCGCTGATCATGGGCGGCGATCTGCGGCATCTGGACGCGGCGACGCTGGCGCTGCTGACCAACAAGGAGGTGATCGCGGTCAATCAGGCGAGTTACGACAATCAGCCCCATTATATCGAGGATGGCGGGCGCATCTGGTCGGCTAAGGCGGAAGGGAGCGCGGACCGTTATGTCGCCTTGTTCAACGTCAGCGACAAGCCACGCGAGGTCTGGATCAGGCTGCGCGATCTGGGGCTGAACGGTCCGGTGGCGGTGCACGACCTGTGGGCGGGGCGGGCGCTGGGGCAGCAGGCGGAACGGATTGCGATGACGCTGCCGCCGCATGGGGCGGGACTGTATCGGTTGAGCGCTGCCTGACTATCTCCCCTCCCTTTCTAGGGAGGGGATTAAGGGGTGGGTGCCTCCGAAGGAGGCTCGCTACGCTCGCCACCCACCCCCGGCCCCTCCCTGGAAGGGAGGGGAGTAGAAGGGCTTACTTCCTAACAGCCGCGCTCTTGTCGCGGATGGCCTTGAATTCGGAGCCGGCCTTCCATTCGGGCCAGCGGGCCGAGAAGGCGAGGTCGCGGCCGATGTCGTACATCAGGTCCACGTCCTGCGCGGCGCCGTCCAGCTTCCAGCTGTCGTCGACCGCGTCGCAGGCCTGATGATAGCATTTGCCGGTATAGGCATCGATCCAGGCCTGGCCGGCGGTGCGGCCGCCCTCCATCATGTCGGATGCGCCGGCAAGGCCCATCATCAGCAGCACGGGCACGCCGCGCTTGGCCATGGAGAAATGATCGGCGCGGTAGAAGAGGCCGCGTTCGGGCAGGCTTTCCTGGGTGATGACGCGGCCTTGGCTTGCGGCGAACCTGGCGAGATCGTCCTCCAGCACATTCTGGCCCTTGCCGATCAGGATCACGTCCTTCGCCTTGCCTGCAGTCTGAAGCACGTCGATGGTCAGGTTGGCGACCGTCTTGTCGAGCGGGTAGACCGGGTTCTGGGCGTAAAATTCCGACCCCAGCAGGCCGCGCTCCTCCGCCGTCCAGGCGGCGAAGACGATCGAGCGGTCGGGGGCGGGGCCGGCCTTGAAGATGCGGGCAATTTCGAACAGGCCGGCCATGCCCAGCGCGTCGTCATTGGCGCCGGCGCGATAGATGCGGCCCTGCGCGTCGGGCGCGCCCTTGCCATAGGCGTCCCAATGGGCGCCATACATGACCGTCTCGTCCGGGCGCTTGGCGCCGGGGATGCGGGCGAGGATGTTGGCGCTCTTCACCACTTCCTGGGTCACCGGGAAGGCGGCGGAGAAGGTTGCGCCCTTCAACTCGACCGGTTTGAATTTCGCCGAGCGGGCCTGCTTGCGCAGCGCTGCCAGATCCTGACCGGCACCGGCGAAGAGGGCCTTGGCCGCTTCGCCCTCGACCCAGCCCTGCACCTGCAGGCTGGTGAGCTTGTCGGCCGGGCGGACGAGGTCGTAATTTTCGCCGCCGGGGCTGACGACGACGTTCCAGCCATAGCCGGCGCCCCGCGTGTCATGGACGATCAGCGCGCCGATCGCGCCGTGGCGGGCGGCTTCCTCGAACTTGTAGGTCCAGCGGCCATAATAGGTCATGGTCTTGCCGCCGAACTTGCCGAACGGGTCTTCGCCCTTTGCGGCTTCAAAATCCGGGTCGTTGATCAGGAAGACGGCGATCTTGCCCTTGAGGTCCACGCCCTTGAAATCGTCCCAGCCGCGTTCCGGGGCGGACACGCCATAGCCGACGAACACCATCGGCGCGTTGGCGAGCGCGACCTTGTCCTTGGGCTGCAGGGTCGAGAGATAGACCTGTTTGCCGAAGGTCCAGGGGGTGGTGGCGCCATTTTGCGCGACCGACAGGCTTTCCGACTGGCCAAGGTGGGTGTGGAGCAGCGGCACGGTTTGCACCCACTGACCGTCTGGGCCGCCCGGTTCCAGCCCCAGAGCCTCGAAACGGGCGACGAGATAGCCGATCGTGCGCTCTTCTCCAACGGTGCCGGGCGCGCGCCCCTCAAACAGGTCGGACGCCATGGTGCGGACCGACTGCTCCAGCTTGGCCGGATCGGTTTGGGCCGGTCCGGTCTGTGCATTGGCGGGAGAGGGCAGGGTGGCAAGGCCGAGGGCCAGAAGGGGGAGAGCGTGTTTCATGCCCGTGCCTTACCCCCCGCACAGGGCGGGGGGAAGATGGTTCGGGATGGCTGGCCTGGACCTGGCGGATAAAGTCGATATGGCCCCATGGTGGGGAGCGGACCTTCGCTCCACCACCTTTTTGCCGAAGCTGTTTCAGTTAGGCCGAAACAGGTGGCTCGCCTGCCCCTTACAGCGTGCCGCGCAGGGTGAATTTGACGGCGCGGGGTTCGCCGAAGCGGGCGCTGCCTAGATAGAGGCCGGAATAATAGGTCTTGTCGAAGATATTTTCGACATGGACCGACAGCGAGAGATGGTCGGTGAAGCGATAATTGGCGAGCAGATCGACGATCGCCAGGCTACCCTGGCTGTAGGTTTCGCCGTTCGGCCCTTCGCCGTCCGCCGTGGTCTTGCCCTGCCACTCGACATTGCCGCCGATCGTCAGCGCGCTGAAATTGCCCGGCAGCGTGTAGGCGCTGAACATCTTGATGCTGTTCTTCGCGATCTGCGGCATCTGGCGCACGCCGTCGCGATCCTCCGCGCGGGCGTTGGCGAAACCGCCTGCGACACGCCAGCCGGGCAGGATTTCGCCCTTCACCTCCAGTTCGAAGCCCGACGACTTCATGCCCGATACGGCATGATAGGCCGAGCTGCCATCGGGCGCAAAGATGCCCGGACCGTCCGCCAGGGCATAATTGTCCTGCTTCATCTTGAACACGGCCGCAGTGGCACTCAGACGACCGTCGAGGAAGTCGGCCTTGAGGCCCGCTTCATAGGTATTGCCTTCGAGCGGGGCGATGACGTCGCCATCGACCGTGCGCGATGTTTGCGGCGTGAACACGCTGGCATAGCTGACATAGGCCGAGATCGCCTTGGTAAAGTCCAGCACCAGCCCGGCATAGGGGGTGAAGACCGCCTTTTCATCGACCACCGGGCTCCAGACCTTGGGGCCGGTGACATCCTGCGCATAGCTGTCCTGCTTCCACCAGGTGAGGCGGCCGCCGGCGATGATCGAGAGCGGGCCGATCGGCTTCAGCCGAGCGACGCCGGCGAGCGAACTGGTCTCGATCCGATTGCCGGCGGTGCCGCCCGATGGCGTCAGGTCGGGCTTGGCCACGTCGCCGGTCGGGAAGTAGCTATAGGCGTTGATCGGATACATATAGTCGCTGCCACCCCACCAGCCGGGATAGGGCGTCTGGTCGTCGTCGAAACGGGTGTGGCTCACGGTCAGGGCGACATGCTGTTCCTGGCCCAGTGCCTGAAACGCGCCGCGCAGATTGGCATAGACAGCATCGAGCGTCAGGTCCGACGCCCAACGGGTGGCGTAGAAGGTGCCGCCATCACCGGTTTCCTTGTCGATCGCGGTGCCGAAATAATAGCCGATCGTCTCGTCATAGGAGCCGGACTTATGCTCGGCATCGACCTGCAAATGCCAGTTGGCGTCGAAATCATGGGCGATCGAGGCGAAGATGTTGACACTCTTGCGGCTGAAGTCGGACCAGTTGGCGCCGCCATTGGTGGAACGGGCGAAATTGGTCTTCGTGCCGTCGGTGAAGAAGAGCGGCACGCCGCCGCGCGAGGCGCCTTCGTTGCGGAAATTCTGATATTCGACGCCGGCGGTCAGTAGCGTGCTGGGGCCAAGATCGGCCTCGATCACGCCATAGAGCGCCTGACGCTTGGCATGTTCACGGTCGATGAAAGTATCATTCTCCTGCCAGGCGCCGGCAACGCGGGCGCGGATATGGCCGCTGGCGGTCAGCGCGCCGCCGATGTCGCCCTCCAGCCGGTACTTGTCCCAGGAGCCGATGGTCGCCGCGACCGTGGCGCTGAGGTCCGCGCCGGGACGCTTGCGGATCATGTTGATCGCCGCTGACGGCTCGCCGGTGCCGGTCATCATGCCGGCCGAACCACGGATCACCTCGATCCGGTCATAGGCGATCATGTCGGCCGTATCTTCGGTGAAGCCATAGATGTTGGACGGGCGCGCGACGCCGTCGACCAGATAATTCTGCACCGCAAAGCCGCGCGCAGTATAGTTGGTGCCGTCAGTGCCGAGCGCGCTGGAGCGGTTGGATTGGATGCCGACGATCTGTGCCATCACCTCGGAGATGTCGGTCAGCCCCTGTTCCTGCATGCGCAGGCTGTCGAGGCTGGTGACCGACTGGGGCGTTTCGCGCGTGGTGAGGTTGAGGCCGTTAATCTCATTCTGGCCGGTGACGACGATGGAGTCCGGGGCGGGCGCATCCGCATCGGGCGTGTCCGCCGGCGCCTGGGCATGAGCGCTGGCCGAGACCAGCAGCATGCAGGCCACGATCGACGCCGCGCCGTGGCGGACGACATTTTTCTTCGATGCAAAGGACATAAGACACTTCCCCCATATTTCGCCATGCCCTGAACATGGCGCCCTGGATGTTGGGGCGGCGCTTTAATGCGATTGATTTGCAAATGCAACGATTCGGAAACATGCGAAGCGTAAAATGTGGGGCGAGGCAGCAATGCTGTGCTATCGATCAGCCATGTTATTGGATGTGGGGATGGGCCGGCATCTGGATTGCGACTGCCCAGCAGCGCGGATCAGGCCGCATCTTCGATCCGCGTCATTGATCTGAGTGTTGAGGGATTAGCAGAACAACGCCCGCGATCGGCGGGGTAACGGGCCATCGGGTTGCCCTCCTTCGTTTATGGGGCAGGAGGGCAGGAAGCATGATGGACGAGGGTTCTAGAAGCAAGACGCCTCCGTCCAACTTCGCCTTACCGGTTGGGCTAGCAAAGTTTTATATCCTTCGCCCGCCAGCGAAAAAAACAATCTGCGCGTCTGGAGGGTTGAAGCCCCCAAATGCGCCCGTACGCGCTAGAACTCGATATCCAGTTCCTCGATATCATCGGGTTCGGCGCGGGCGGCATCGATCCATTCGCGCATCAGCGGCCAGCCGTTGATGGTGTCGCAATAGGCGGCCGATTTCGCCGAGAGCGGCACGGCATAGGTCAGGAAGCGCTGGGCGACGGGCGCGAACATGGCGTCGGCTACGGTCGGTTTCTCGCCGAACAGCCAGGGACCGCCATACGCCTCCAGGCATTCGGTCCAGATCGTCTCGATCCGCTCGATATCGGGCTTGGCGCCGGAAAAGATCGGGAAGCGATCATGGCGCACCTTCAGGTTCATCGGCAAGGCGGATCGCAGATTGGCAAAGCCCGAATGAATCTCGCCCGAGACCGATCGGCAATGGGCGCGGATGATGCGTTCGGCCGGATACATGCCGACCTGTGGATAGAGTTCGTGCAGATATTCCGCGATCGCCAGCGTATCCCAGACGCTCGCGCCTTCATGGGTGAGGCGCGGGACCAGCACGGACGGCGAGAGCAGCAGCAGTTCGGCCCGGCTTTCCGGATCATCGATGGCGATGATCCTTTCCTCCACTTTCAGCCCCGCCAGCCGGCAGAGCAGCCAGCCGCGCAGCGACCAGGAGGAGTAAGTCTTGCTGGATAGAGTGAGTTCCGCGACGGCCATGCAGTCTCTCCCGATACACGGTTCCCGGCCCCCAAACGCAAAATCGCAGGGGCGGTTCCCTGGCGGACATGCCGAATGTTATTTTCCATCAATCATGATGCAGTGCAACATGAAAAGCATGTATAGCGTTTATGGGAAAGACTGAGTCGTCTCCCCCGGTTCAACAAGGTTGTTTTGGCAATATGCGAATGCTTTACGACGGTTACCAGGCGATGGAAGACATGCTGGCCCCGGCGCGCCTTGGCGCCCGGATGGCGCTGGCGATGCGCGACCATATGGGGCCGGCGGCTGACTGGCCGATGCCGCGTCGCATGTTCGCACTGATGGACGTGTTCCAGGGCGCGCGGATGACGCACAAGCGCCCCGCTTATGGCATCGATCGCGTCCAGACCGGCAATGCCGAGGTCGCGGTGCGCGAGGAAGTCGTGCTGGACCTGCCGTTTGGCGACCTGCTGCATTTCGTCAAGGATGATGTCGAGACCGAGCAGCCCAGGGTGCTGGTGGTGGCGCCGATGTCCGGCCATTTTTCGACCTTGCTGCGCAGCACGGTGGCAACGCTGTTGCAGGACCATGACGTCTATATCACCGACTGGAAAAATGCCCGCGACGTTCCGATGGCCGCCGGCCGCTTCGGTTTCGACGAATATGTCGATTATGTGATCCAGTTCCTGCAGGATATCGGCCCCGGTGCCCATCTGGTGTCGGTGTGCCAGCCCTGCGTGCCGGCACTGGCCGCCGTGGCGCTGATGTCCGAGGATGAGGACGCGGCGACGCCCAAGTCGATGACGCTGATGGGTGGGCCGATCGATCCGCGCGCGGCGCCGACGGTGGTCAACGAACTGGCGAACGAAAAGCCGATCGAATGGTTCGAGGAAAATCTGATCTCCACCGTGCCGTTCCGCTATGCCGGGCGTGGCCGCGAAGTCTATCCCGGCTTCCTGCAACTGTCCGCCTTCATGTCGATGAACATGGAACGACATGGGTCGCAGCATCGCGAGCTGTATCAGCTGCTGGCCGACGGTAAGGAGGTCGAGGCAGACAAGATCAAGACTTTCTATCAGGAATATTTCGCCGTCCTCGACATGACCAAGGAATTCTACCTGGAAACGGTGGACCTGGTGTTCCAGCGCATGTTGCTGGCCAAGGGCGAACTGACGGTTCATGGCCGCGCGGTGAACCCCGCCGCGATCCGCAAGACGGCGCTGCTGACGGTCGAGGGCGAGAAGGACGATGTCTGCGCGGTCGGCCAGACGTCGGCTGCCCATGGCCTGTGCACCGGCCTGCGGCCGCATCTGAAGCGTCATCATCTACAGCCGGGCGTGGGCCATTACGGCGTCTTTTCCGGCAGCAAATGGGAAAAGCAGGTCTATCCCCAGGTGCGCAACATGATCCTGGCGATGAACTGATATCGACGGGCATGGATACGGAAAAGGGCCGCTTCCCATCGAAGGAAGCGGCCCTTTTTGTTGGGTTTGATCAGGCCGTCGCGCGGTTGAGATAGGGCAGGCGGCTGGCGAGTGCCGGCGGCAGGCCGGTGACGATCGCGGCGCGGGCGCGGTGCCAGAAGGCGGAGAGCAGCAGCAGCGTGCCACCGATCACCAATGCGGTGAGTGCTGCGGACAGTTCGACCGCGCCGACCTTCTGGAACAGGCTGTAGAGAGCGTAGAGGACATAGGCGAGGCTGGAGACCAGCAGTGCGCGCCGGTCGATTGCCAGCGCCACCAGGCCGAAGGCGAGATAGAGCAGGATCACCAGGAAGGCCTGGCCGGCGTCGACCAGACCATGGTTGATGCCCAGCAACTGGAACAGCGAATGGGCGATCATCGGCGCGGCGGTCAGGTGCAGCCAGAAGGCGACGTCGGAACGGCGGCTGGTGCGGCCCGGATCGCTCATGTCCCAGCGCATGGCGAGGGCGAAGATGGCAAGGCCCGCGACCAGCAGCAGAACGAAGGGCAGGATGTGGCTGAAGGGAACCAGCCATAGGACAAGGCCAGCGATGATCCCGACCACACCAGCGGCGCCGGCCGCGACGGTGATCGGCACCATGAAGCGGCGCCAGTGGAACCAGGCGGCGATCGCGGCGCTGAGACCGGCAATCGAAGCCACCAATCCCGCGCCGTCATTCTGCGCGTCCGGGATCACCGGCCCGATCAGCAGCGCGGCGGCGAAGGCGATGCCGCCGACAAAGGCGAGCAGCAGCAGGATCGAGGGCAGCGCCATGCGGAGGCGGCGCGTGAAATATTCGGCCAAGCCCCAGGCGGTGCCGGCGACGAACAGGGCAGAGACGAAGGAGGGCTGGTGTGGAGTGGTGATGCCAAGGCGGACCTCGTTGCCGAGTCCCGCGACCGCGACCAGCAGGATCACCGAGGCGATGGCGACGAAAATATCGTTGAAGCCGGTCAGCAGTCGAAAATGTTCCTCGTCCACCGAACTGGCGCGCAGCCCGGCGACATGGTCGCGCAGCGCCTGGGCGCTGGCGGGCGTCAGCGCGCCGGCCGCTACGGCATCTTGCAGATCGCTCTCGCTATACATTCTGGGGCACTCCTTGTCGGGCCTGGATCGGGATCATAGCACCACTGTATTGCTTGAGCAATACGGTTGATTTTGGCCTTTTTCCGGGCGCGGAGCGATGATAGCGCGGTTCGGACAGATAAAGGAGAGACCCCGATCATGACCCTGCCGGCTTCGCTTCAAGGCCGTTTGTCCCTGCCGCTGATCGGGTCGCCGATGTTCATCATCTCGCAGCCGGAACTGGTGATCGCCCAATGCCGTGCCGGCATCGTCGGCGCCTTTCCGTCGCTCAATGCGCGTCCGTCCGGCACGTTCGAGGCCTGGTTGCAGCAGCTGGGTGCGGAACTGACCGATCAGGATGCGCCGTTCGCCGTCAATCTGATCGTCCACCGCACCAATGCACGGCTGGAAGAGGATCTGGCGCTGTGCGTCAAATATAAGGTGCCGATCGTCATCACCTCGCTGGGCGCGCAGGAGAAGGTGAACGAGGCGATCCACAGCTATGGCGGCATCGTGCTGCACGACGTCATCAACAATGTCTTTGCCAGGAAGGCGATCGAGAAGGGCGCCGATGGCCTGATCGCGGTGGCGGCGGGTGCGGGCGGACATGCCGGCACGCTGTCGCCCTTTGCCCTGATCCAGGAAATCCGCGCATGGTTCGACGGGCCGCTGGCGCTGTCGGGCGCGATCGCGACCGGCCGGTCGATCGCGGCGGCGCGGATGATGGGGGCGGACCTTGGTTATATGGGCACCCCGTTCATCGCGACGGCCGAGGCGAATGCGGTCGATGCCTATAAGCAGATGATCGTCGATAGCAGTGCGGGCGACATCGTCTATTCCGACGTCTTTACCGGCGTTCTGGGCAATTATCTTCGCCCCAGCATCATTGCTTCCGGTATGGATCCGGACAAGTTGCCCAAGGCGGCGGACATGGATTTCGAGAGCCTGGCCGGCGACAAGAAGGCCTGGCGCGACGTCTGGGGTGCAGGCCAGGGCATCGGCGCGATCAAGGCGGTGCAGCCGGCCGGCGATTTCATCGCCCAGCTGAAGGCGGAATATCAGGCGGCGGTTTCGGGCTTCGTTGCCTGAGCGCTTGTCTGGGAATGCGCTTCTGGCGCATCCGCACCAGCCCGCACCCCCACCCGACCGCCCAGACATGGTACCCTGATGGGTGGTCGGGTGGGGGCGCGGGCTGGTGCCGCATCGAAAATGCGCTCTTCCGCGCATTTTCCAGACAGGCTCTGAGGCCGCACCTCATTCCGCCAGGAAGACGCGCAGTTCCTTGACGAACATCTCGAACTGGTCGTGATGCAGCCAGTGGCCGGCATGGGGGAATTCCACCAGCCGGGCCTGCTGGAAATGGGTGATGCGTCCATCCTTGACCGGGTTTGATGCCCAGCTGTCGAGGCCCAGGCACAGCAGGGTCGGACAGGTGATGCGGCGCCAGAAGTCGGGCAGGTTGGCATCCGTTCCGGCCTGGGGGGCGGCGCCGTGCAGATAGGGATCGAATTTCCAGCTATAACTGCCATCCTCGTTGCGGTTGACGCCGTGAATGGTGAGATGCAGCGCCTGTTCGACCGACAGATGGTCGTTGCGCTCGCGCATGCGGGCGACCGCTGCCTCGATCGTCGCATAATGGCGCGGTGAGCGACGGGCATTGGTGCGGCGGGTATCGATCCAGCCCATCCATGTCTCTTCGGTACTGCGTTTCGCTTGTTCGATGATGCGGTCTGGTGACAGGCCTAGCCCCTCGATCGCGACCACGCGCTCCACGGTTTCGGGGTAGAGGCCGGTGTAGCGCAGGCTGATCGATCCACCCAGCGAGTGGCCGACGATGGTGACCGGCCGGCGATCGAGCAATTCGACAAGCTGGGCCAGATCATAGACATAATTGGCCATCATATAGGAGCCGTCCGACGACCAGCTGCTGTCGCCATGGCCACGCAGGTCGGGGCAGATGACATGATAGTCGCGGGCGAGCGCGCGCGCCGTCCAGTCCCAGCTGCGCGCATGGTCGAAACCGCCATGGACCAGGATCAGCGGCGGCGCCGACGGGTTGCCCCAGTCGAGATAATGGAGCCGCGTTCGCAAGGATGTGAAGAAATGCGACGTCGGTGTCGGCTGTGTGGCTTTGTGCATGGATCCCGTGGAGTTTCTGATAGTCAGGATGCAATAGTCATCCGCCATGCGCATGACGATGGCAAGACATAAGGCCAAGAAAATATGTGAAATTCTGTCACATATTGCCGGATGTGACTTTAGGGGTGGCCGTCTGTGCCGATGGGGACCAGTCGGCGAACCGCGCTGTCGTGTCGGATACGATGGACCATCATCGCCAGTTCGGTTTGGCGGAAGGGCTTGTCGAGGCGCAGGCGGCGGTTGGCGTCGGCGGGGAGTTCGGCATAGCCGGTGATGATGAGCACCGGCAGGTCGGGATAGGCATCCTCGATCGCGTCGGCCAGCTGTGCGCCGGTCATGCCGGGCATGGCATGATCGGTCACGACCAGGTCGATGCGTCCCTGCTCCAGCATATGCAGCGCTTCCTGGCCGGAAGCGGCCTGAAAAACGGTATGGCCCATGGATTCCAGCATGCCTGCGGTATTGGTCAGCACCAGTTCGTCGTCATCGACCGCGAGGATGACGAGCGGTTCGGTTTCCAGTTCGTCCGGTTCGCAGGGGATCGTCGTGCGCTCGCTGCTGCTGTCGGTCAGGGCGACGGGCAGCCAGATCGATACGCTGGTGCCCCTGCCGGGCTGGCTGGCGATGGTCATCGCGCCGCCGCATTGCTGGGTGAAGCCGTGGATCATCGACAGGCCAAGGCCCGTTCCCTTGCCCACCCCCTTGGTGGTGAAGAAGGGTTCGCGAGCGCGGGTCAGCGTTGCTTCGTCCATGCCTTCGCCTTCATCCGTGACGGTCAGGCGGATGAAGCTGCCGGCGGCGAGATCGGGCTGTTCGCCGAGCGCCAGGGTGATCTCGCTGCCCTCGATCAGCAACCGGCCGCCCGCGGGCATGGCGTCCCGCGCATTGACCGCCAGGTTGATCAGCGCGAGCTCCAGTTGGGCCGGATCGGCATGGGCCGGCCGCAGCGACAGCGGGAATCGGGTCTCGATCGCGACACTGCTGCCGATGGTGGTCTTGAGCAAATCAGCCATGCCGTGGATCAGGCCGATGCAATCGACCTGTTCCAGCTTGAGTTCCTGCTTGCGCGCGAAGGCCAGCATCCGCTGGGTGAGCGTCGCGCCGCGATCCGCGGCGGTCATGGCATTGTCGAGATAGCGGCTGATGTCGGCGCCGGCGGCGAGCCGCTGGCGCGCGAGGTCGAGACTGCCGACGATCACGGCCAGCAAATTGTTGAAATCGTGGGCGACACCGCCGGTCAGCTTGCCGATGGCATCCATTTTCTGGCTCTGGAATATCGCCTCGCGCGCCTGCTCCAGCGCCTGGGCGGCCTGGCGCCGTTCGGTAAGGTCGCGGGTGATCTTGGCAAAGCCCAGCAGTTCGCCGGCGGGGTCGCGGATCGGATCGATCACGACGCTGGCCCAGAACCGTGTGCCGTCCTTGCGGATGCGCCAACCCTCCGCCTCGAACCGCCCTTCGCGCTGGGCGGTATCGAGCGCGCGCGAGGGAAGGCCGGCAATGCGATCCTCCTCCGAATAGAAGCGGGCGAAATTCTGGCCCATAATCTCTTCGGCGCTATAGCCCTTGAACCGTTCGGCGCCGCTGTTCCAGCTGGTGATCGTGCCGACCGGATCGATCATGTAGATGGCATAGTCGGTCACGCTCTGGACCAGCAGGCGGAAGCGTTCTTCGCTGCGGCGCAGTTCCTCCTGCGCGGCGCGCCGTTCGGTGAGGTCGCGGGTAACCTTGGCAAAGCCTAGCAGATGGCCGGCGGGGTCACGGATCGGGTCGATCACCACATTGGCCCAGAAACGGGTGCCATCCTTGCGCAGGCGCCAGCCTTCCGCTTCGAACCGCCCTTCGATCTCGGCGGTGCGAAGGACCGCGGCGGGCACATGGGCGGCCCGGTCTTCCTCTGTGTAGAAAGTCGAGAAATGCTGACCGATAATCTCGTCGGCGGTGTAGCCTTTCGCGCGTTCTGCCCCGATATTCCAGCTGACGACGAAGCCGGCCGGATCGAGCATGAAGATGGCATAGTCGGTGACGCTCTGGACCAGCAGTTCGAACCGGTTGACCGGCTGGCCTGTCTCTGTCGTCCCCATTTCCGCCCCTGACATTTTCGATCCTGTCTCTTTGCCTATGGCAAACGCGGCATAATGCAATCTGTTCCGCCATATGGGACGGGATTGCAACGGCTTGACTTCATGGGGCAGGGCACGCACGACGCTGCTGCAATCAGAGAGGATCACATGGCAAGCGACGCGACTATCACCGTCATCGGCGAGGCAATGCTGGAACTGAGCCGGGGCAGCGGCGATGGCTGGAACCTGCGCTATGGTGGCGATGTCATCAACACCGCGATCCATCTGGCGCGGGCCGGGGACAAGGTGCGCTTTGCCAGCGCGATCGGTGCCGATCCGATGAGTGAGGATCTGCGCAAGGCGTGGGAAGCGGAAGGCGTCGATACCGGCCTGCTGATCGGCACGCCCAGCCGGACCACTGGCCTCTATGCGATCGAGACGGATGAGACCGGCGAGCGCAGCTTCCATTATTGGCGCGGCGAGGCGGCGGCAAGGGCGATGTTCGACCTGCCCGAAAGCGCTGCCATGGTCGACGCGGCGGCCCAGTCGGACCTGCTCTATTTCTCGCTCATCACCCTGGCCATCCTGCCCGACGCCGGGCGCGAGGCGCTGCTGGCGCTGTGCGAGCGGGTGAAGGGACGGGGCGGCCGGATCGCCTTCGACGGCAATTACCGACCGCGCCTGTGGAGCGATGCGGCGACCGCGCGGGCCTGGCGCGACCGGGCGATCGCGCTGTGCGACATCGGGCTGCCGACTTTGGCCGATGAGGTCGAAATGGGCGAGGCCGATGATGCCGCCGACGCCGCGGTCCGTTGGGGCGTGGGTGAGGGCCGCGAGATCGTGGTCAAGCTGGGCGCCGAAGGCTGTCTGGTCGGTGGCGCGCTGGTGCCGCCGCCGGCGCGTGTCGATGTGGTGGACTCCAGTGGCGCGGGCGATGCCTTCAACGGCGGCTATCTGCATGCGCGGCTGGCCGGCGCTGCGCCGGCAGAGGCTGCCTTGGCAGGGCACCGGCTGGCCGGATGGAATATCGGTCGGCGCGGCGCGATTCCGGCGCGCGATGCGGATGCGCCCTATGGCGAGAAGGTGCCGGCATGAAACCCATAGAGCGCGCCGCCAGGGCCTTGTGCAGGTTGGATGGTCATCCGCAAGCGGGCGTATCGGACGCCGACATGCCCTGGGAAGACTATCTGCCTCAGGTTCGTGCCGTGCTGGAGGCGCTGCATGAACCGAGCGACTGGATGGCCGAGGCCGGGGCGGAACTGCTTCGCCATGTCGGTGCGGACGAGGGGGAACAGGGCTATCGCCAGGATGCGGCCGACATATGGCGCTATATGCTCGACTCGATGGTCAAGGATATTGGCTGACGGGCAGGCATCGGACGGGGGGCGGAGACGTGGCCTGCCGTCCCGCCCTGTGCTAGCGCGCTGACATGACAATCGGGGATGCTGCATCGACGGCCGGGCGCGACGAAGGGTCGGGCCGCCGCCGCCAGATATTGGAAATCGCCGCGCAGATATTTGCGCGCAAGGGCTATCGCGGCACGTCGATGCGCGACATTGGCGAACAGGCCGGGGTGCTGGGCGGATCGCTCTATCATCATATCAAGTCCAAGGACGCGCTGTTCGTCGAGCTGCATAATGGCGCGCTGGACGCGGCCGAGGCGCGCATCACGGCGGCGGTCGCGGTGCAGGCCGATCCCTGGACACGGCTGGAGGCTGCCTGCGCCAGCCTGCTGGATATCCAGTTGGCGGCGGATTCGCTGACCATGCCGATGATGAACGATTTCCGCGCCGTGCCGGATGGCGTGCGCGACCAGCTGGTGGCGCGCCGCGATCGGTTCGAGCAATTGTTTCGGGATCTGGTGGCGGCGCTGCCGCTGCCCGCGGACATCGACCGTTCGCTCTATCGCACGCTGCTGCTCAGCCAGCTCAATTCGGCGGCCGACTGGTATCGCGATGGCCGACTGACGCGGGCGCAGATCGCTGCGCAGATCGTCGCCATTTTTCGCCACGATCGGTTATAGTCGGGGTATCAGCGGGGCGTGTCGCAGCGGCAAGGATGCCGTGCGCGTTTGACTGTAACAGATGTTTGGTATAGCTGATCCGCAGCAATATTGGAGAGGTTCGATGTACAGCTATGTTCCGCCGATCGACGATTATCGCTTCCTGCTGAGCGAGGTGCTGGGCTTCGACCAGGCGATGGCGGAACTGAACAAGGATGTCGACGCCGACCTGGCCGTGACCGTGCTGGACGAGGCCGGGCGCATGTGCGCCGAGCGCCTGGCGCCGCTCAACCGCGAAGGCGACGAGCATGGCAGCCAGTTGATCGACGGCGCGGTGCGGACGCCGCCCGGCTTTGCCCAGGCCTATCGCGACTTTGCCGATGCCGGCTGGGCGGCGCTGTCGGCCGATCCCGACCATGGCGGGCAGGGGCTGCCCTTCATCCTGCAACTGTGGCTGGACGAGATGCTGTCGGCCGCCAACCTGTCCTTCGGCCTGTTCCCCGGCCTGACCCGCGGCGCGTGCGAGGCGATCGCCGCCCATGCCAGCGAGGCACTGAAGGCGGCCTATTTGACACGCATGGTGAGCGGCGAATGGACCGGCGCGATGGCGCTGACCGAGAGCAGCGCGGGCACCGACCTCGCCCTGCTGAAGACCAAGGCCGAGCCGCAGGGCGATGGCCGCTATGCGGTGACCGGCACGAAGATATTCATCTCGTCGGGCGACCATGATTTTGGCGGCAATATCGTCCATCTGGTGCTGGCGCGCCTGCCCGATGCACCGGCCGGGGTGAAGGGGATCAGCCTGTTCCTAGTGCCCAAATTCCTGCCCGGCGCGGACGGTGCCTTCGACCAGCGCAACAGCATGTCGGTCGGCGCGCTGGAAAAGAAGATGGGCATCCATGCCCAGCCGACCTGCGTGATGAATTATGACGGCGCGACCGGCTGGCTGGTGGGCGAGGCGCATCGCGGCCTGGCCGCCATGTTCACGATGATGAATGCCGAGCGGTTGATGGTGGGCATTCAGGGGCTGGGCATCGCTGGCGCTGCCTATCAGCAGGCGGCGGGCTATGCCAAGGAACGGCTGCAGGGCCGCAGCGCGGACAATGTGCGCGCGCCGGTGGCGATCATAGAACATGCGGACGTTCGCCGGATGCTGCTCAATATCCGCAGCTTCGTGGAGGCCGGGCGCGCGCTGGCCGGCTGGACCGCGTTGCAGCATGACCGGTCGCAGCATCATGCCGATGCCGGCGAACGGGCCAGGGCCGACGCGCTGGTGGCGCTGCTGACCCCGGTGGTGAAGGCGTCCTTCACCGATTTCGGCTTCGAAAGCGCGGTGCAGGCGCAGCAGGTCTTTGGCGGCCATGGCTACATCCGCGAATGGGGCATGGAACAATATGTGCGCGATGCGCGCATCGCCCAGATCTATGAAGGCACCAATGGCGTGCAGGCGGCCGACCTGGTTGGGCGCAAGCTGCCGCTCGCGGGCGGCGCGGTGGTCGAAGGCTATTTCGCGCTGATCGCGGCCGATGTGGAAGCGGCCGGCGGCAGCGTGATCGCGCGCAGCACCGGCACGGCGCTCGACGCGCTGCGCACGGCGACGGCGGCCTTGCAGGGCGCGGACACGGATGCGGCCGGCGCGGCGGCGGTCGATTATCTGCGCCTGTTTGCGTTGGTGTCGATGGGCTGGATGTGGACCCGGATGGCGCAGGCCGCCGCACAGGGCGACAGCCCGCTGCATCAGGCGAAGCGCAAGCTGGCCGACTATTTCGCGTTGCGCGTCCTGCCGCAGGCGCAGGGCCTGGCCGCCACGATCGCCGCCGGTGAAGCGTCGATCATGGCGCTGGAGATCGACGGCTTCTAATTGCGCACCATCAGCACGTCGCAGGGCGCGCCTTCGAGCAATTCGGAGGCGCGGCTGCCGATCAGCGCATGGACGAAGCCGCTGCGACCATGGGCGCCCAGCACCAGCAGGTCGACATCGCGCTGTGCGATCAGGGTCGGCAGCACCTCGCCGGCACGTCCCTCGATCAGTTCGACCTGGAACGGGCGGGCTTGGCCGGCCAGTTCCGGACGCGCAGCAAATTCGGCGCTTTCCCGTTCCGCTTCCGACCGGGCGAAGGCCAGGGTCTGGTCGGGATCGAGGCGGGACGGGAAGCCGCCATCATAGACATGGACCAGATCCAGTCGCGCCTTGGGAAACAGCATGGCCGTCATCTGCACGGCATGGAGCGAACAGTCGGAAAAGTCGGTCGCGATCAGGATGCGCCGATAGGGATGGCGCGGCCGTTCCTTGACCACCAGCACCGGTACGGGCGAACGCCGGACCAGATAGTCGACCGCGGTGCCCAGAATGAAGTCGCCGACATGATTGTGCCGGGCCGGGCCAACGACGATCACCGCGCCGCCGCGTTCCTTGCCCAGTTCCGCGATGGTTTCTGGTGCGCGGCCCTGGATCAATACGGGTTCGACGGGCGTGGCGATGCCGTCTGTCAGTTTGGCGATGACCCGGCCAGCACGATCGGAGGCGCGGGCGACATCGGCGGCATTGCCCTTGTCCAGCGCATGGGCGACCAGCAATGTGCCGCCAAGGTCGGTCGCCAATTCGACGGCCCGGTCAAAGGCCCGATCGCTGCGGGCGGTCAGATCGGTGGCGATGAGGATTGTTGGCGGCACGAACATCTCCCTCTTGTGTCGGGCGGTGGCTAAGCGCTTGCAAGACAAAGCCTATCATCCTCACGCTGCGCTTGCCACTCCGGGTAGACCCTGGCCCGGCTGGGGGGCGATGGCCGACACCGGCACCTGTCGGTCGGTCAGCGTGAGTGGCGCGGGGCGGTGCGAAATCAGGATAAGGCCGGTGCCGGTCCGGTCGAGCCAGATGCGCAGCCGACTGATCAGCAGCGCCTCGGTCGCGGCGTCCAGCCCCTCGGTCGGCTCGTCCAGCAACAGCCAGGGACGGCCGGTCAGCAGCGCACGCGCCAGCGACAGCCGCTTGCGTTCGCCGCCCGACAAAGTGCCGCCGGCTTCGCCCAGCCGATAGTCGATCCCGCCGGGCAGGCTGGCGATGCGCTGGTCGAGGCAGGCGACATGCAGGGCATCGGCCATATCGGCCGCATCGATGCCGGGCCGGGCGAGGCGCAGGTTGTCGGCGATGCTGCCGGCCAGCATCGGCGCGTCCTGGGGCGAGAGGGCGAACTGGTCGCGCAGTTCCGTTCCAGAGCAGGCCGGCAAGGGATGGCCACCAAGCGCGACATCGGCCGTGACCGGACGCAGCCCGGCCAGTCCCTCCGCAAGCAGGCTCTTGCCCGAACCGGAGCGGCCGGTGACGGCGACCCGCGCACCGGGGGGCAATTCGACGGCGCCCAATCGGATGGCCTGGGCCGTCGCAGCGGACGGCGCAGGCGCATCGTCCAGCGGCAGCGCATCGAGCGCGGCCAGCCGGGCGAGGCCGGCATCGACGCTGGCCTGGCGGAAGGCGGTGCGCGACAGCCCGGCCATCGCCTCCACCGCGCCGGCGCTGGCCAGCAAGGCGAGCGCGACCAGCGGCGCGGGGGCATGGGCGCCGAGCAGCACCAGCATGACCGCCAGTGCGCTATAGGCCGCGAGCAGGGCGGCCTGCACGCCTTCACCGATGAACAGGCGGGCGCGGGCCTGATCGAGCCGGCTGGTGAGCGGTGCCAGTTCGGCCATCACCCGATCGCCCAGCCCATAGGCCGCGATTTCCGCGCGGGCGCTGGCCAGTTCGACATAGCGGGCGCGCAGCGCGCCGAGCGCGTCGGCAGCCTGTTGCGTGGGGGCTTCGGTCAGGCGGCGGGCAAGGATGCGCAGCAAGAGCGGCAGGGCGGCGAGCATGACCGCCAGCAGCAGGGCTGACAGCCAGCTGCCGCTCGCCGCCAGCATCACGCCCGCCAGCGCGGCCATGAATCCGGCGATCCGGCTGGGGCGGCGCACGACCAGATCTTCCAGCGCGTCGATGTCGCCGGTCAGTCGCGCGGCGGCGTCGCCGCTCGACAGGGGCAGGGCGGTGCGGCTGTCCTGCGCGGCAAGGCGCGCGAACAGGCTGGCGCGCAGGCCGCCCATGGCTTCGAGCGCGGCGCGATGCGACCAGAGCCGTTCGCCATAGCGCGAGACGGTGCGCAATATGGCGAGCAGCCGGATCGCGGCGCTGGGCACCAGATAGTTGAACGCCTGCACCGCGACCGTGCCCGCCGCGCCGGCCATGGCGGCGGCGGTCAGGAACCAGCCTGCCAGCGCCAGCAGGGCAATGCCGGCCAGCGCCGCGACCACGGCGCACAGCGTCGCGCGGCGCAGCAGCGTGGCGGAGCCCGTCGCCTTGTCGAGGGCGATCCGGATCGGGTTCACAGCATCACCTCCATCCGCGCGGCGGCGGTCAGGCGATGATCGTGGGTGGCGACCAGGATCGCCCGCTCGGCCGACAAGGCGACCAGCAGGGCGATGATGTCGGCGGCGCTCTCCGCATCCAGATCGGCCGTCGGTTCGTCGCACAGCAGAACGGGCCGTTCGGACAGGATGGCGCGGGCGAGGCCGATGCGCCGCCGTTCGCCGCCCGACAGGCCGGCGCCCTGATGATCGATGGGCAGGTCCAGTCCCTCCGGCCGCGCGGCCAGCATGGGCGTCAAGCCGACACGCGCGGCGACCTGCGCGATTTCGGCCCGGTCGGCATCGGGGCGGGCGAGGGCGATATTGTCGGCCAGGCTGCCGGGCAGCAGCAGCGGGCGCTGGGCCGCCCAGGCGATGCGCGCGGGATCGACAGGCGTGCGTTCGCCCGAGGCCGGATCAATCTGTCCGGCGATCGCGGCGAGCATGCTGGTCTTGCCGCTGCCGGTCGGGCCGGTGAGGGCGATCAGGTCATGGGCCTTGAGCGTCAGGCTGACCGGGCCGATCCCTGAGCCGATGCCGATCCGCAAATCCCTGAGATGGAGGCCATCGAACGGGGGGCTGGCAGGATGCGGCGCGACCTCCGCTTCCGGCAGGGCGGCGGCGATCGCCTTGTCCGCCGCTTCGCCCATCTGCTTGTCATGATAGGCGGCGGCCAGGCGGCGCATCGGCAGATAGAATTCCGGCGCCAGCGCCAGCGCGAACAGCGCGGCGCGCAGGTCGAGCGCTTCGGGCGCGGGAAAGGGCAGCAGCCCAAGCAGCGCAAAACCGCAATAGACGGCGACCAGCGCCACCGAGAGCGCCGCGAAAAATTCCAGCACGGCACCCGACAGGAAGGCGACGCGCAGTACCGCCCCGGTGCGGGCCGCCACCTCCTGCGCGGCGCCCGCCACCTGCCGGCTGATCCGCGCCTGCGCACCATGGTGACGGATCAGCGGCAGCGCGCGCAGCCGGTCGACGAACAGGCCCGACAATTCGGCCAGCGCCGCCAGTTGCCGCTCCGCCGCCGCGCGCGCGGCCGTGCCCGCCAGCACCATGCCGAAGGCGAAGGGGATCAAGGTCGCCAGCATGATCGCGGCCGAAACCCAGCTTGCGGTCGCGACGATCACCGCGACCAGCAGTGGCCCCAGCGCCGCCGCCTTGCGGATCGGCAGGAAGCGGGCGCCATGCGCCTCGATCGCGGCGAGATGGTCGATCGCCAGCGTGGCATTCTCGCCCGCCAGCAGTGGCCGGGCCAGCCGCCCGCCGAGCAACCGGGGCAGCAGCGCGGATCGCCGCGCGGCGACGATGCGTTGGGCCGACCGGATCGCCTGGACATGGGCCAGCATCAGCCCGGCCGCGCGCACCAGCCCGCCGGCCAGGAGCAGCAGCGGCGCCAGCCAGCCGATCGCGACGCCATCGGCCAGTGCGCTGACGCCCTGCGCCAGTCCGGCCGCGAACAGTGCAGCGCCGATGATGTCGATAACCCAACCCATGCCTGCGGTTTTCCCTAGCTAGACCTTGTGTCCCATTCATTTAGATTTGGCGACAGAATATAATTTGATCTGTCTCAATGATGTAGCGCCGTCTCGTCCATATTTCGCCAGCCAACTTGGTTCAGGGAAGAAAGGGGGTCGCGATGATAAGCATGGCCGTCGTTGAATTATCCAGGCTGCAATTCGCTCTCACAGCTTTATATCATTTCCTGTTCGTGCCCCTGACGCTGGGCCTTTCCTTCATGCTCGTCATCATGGAAAGCGTCTATGTCATGACGGACCGCCCGATCTGGCGGGATATCACCCGCTTCTGGGGCAAGCTGTTCGGGATCAACTTCGTCCTTGGCGTGGCCACCGGCCTCACCATGGAGTTCGAATTCGGCACCAACTGGGCCTATTATTCGCACTATGTCGGCGACATATTTGGCGCGCCGCTGGCGATCGAGGGCCTGATGGCCTTCTTCCTGGAGGCGACCTTCGTCGGCCTCATGTTCTTTGGCTGGGATCGCCTGTCGAAGCGCGGCCATCTGCTTACCACCTTCATGGTGGCACTGGGGTCGAACCTGTCGGCGCTGTGGATTCTGGTCGCCAATGGCTGGATGCAGCATCCCATAGGCGCGACCTTCAACCCGGAAACGATGCGGATGGAAGTGACCGACTTCATGGCGGTGATCTTCAATCCGGTCGCCCAGGCGAAGTTCGTCCACACCGTCAGCGCGGGCTATGTCTGCGCCAGCGTCTTCGTGCTGGGCGTGTCGGCTTATTATCTGCTCAAGGGCAAGCATATCGCCATCGCCAAGCGCTCCTTCACCGTCGCGGCCGCCTTTGGCCTTGCCGCGTCGCTGTCGGTCGTCGTGCTGGGTGACGAAAGCGGCTATGCGCTGACCGAGAACCAGAAGATGAAGCTCGCCGCGATCGAGGGCATGTGGCAGACCGAGCCTGCACCGGCCGGCCTGACCCTGTTCGGCCTGCCGTCCAACAGCGGGCGCGAGACCACGCATGAGATCAAGGTGCCTTATGTGCTGGGCCTCATCTCCACCCGCAGCCTGACCGGCGAAGTCACCGGCATCAACCAACTGGTCGACACCGCCAAGGTGCGGATCGCCGCCGGCATCATCGCCTATGATGCGGTCGAGACGCTGAAGGTCGATCGCAACGATCTGGTCGCGCGCGAGGCGTTCGAGCGAAACAAGGCGGATCTGGGCTATGCCCTGCTGCTGAAGCGCTTCATCGCCGACCCGCGCCAGGCCGATGCCGCGACGATCGAGAAGGCGGCCTGGAGCACCGTGCCCAATGTGCCGGCGATCTTCTGGATGTTCCGCATCATGGCGGGGCTGGGCTTTGCCTTCATCGCCTTCTTCGCGACCGCCTTTGCCTTCTCGTCGATGCGGCGGTTCGATGCGCGCTGGTTCCTCAAGCTCGCCCTGTTCATGATGCCGATGCCCTGGATCGCGATCGAGGTCGGTTGGGCCGTGGCGGAAATCGGGCGCCAGCCCTGGGCGGTGGACGGCGTGCTGCCGACCTTCCTCGCCGCCTCCAGCCTGACGGTGCCGCAATTGTGGACCACCATCATCGGCTTCACCCTGCTCTACGGTATCCTGGCAGTGATCGAGGTGAAGCTGATGCTCGCCACCATCGCCAAGGGGCCGGAACGCTATGTCCCCTGGCGGCCTGACAGCCCCGCCGAGCCGGCGCCCGATTTCCGCGCCGTGCCCGCCGAATGACGCCCGCCAACCGGAGTTAGGACAATGACCATTCCGCTCGATTATGAAACGCTGCGCGTCATCTGGTGGTTGCTGCTGGGCGTGCTGCTGATCGGCTTCGCCCTTACCGACGGCTTTGACCTGGGATCGGCGGCCTTGCTGCCCTTTGCCGGCCGGACCGACGCGGAACGGCGCATGATCATCAACAGCGTCGGCGCCACCTGGGAAGGGAACCAGGTCTGGTTCATCCTGGGCGGCGGCGCCATCTTTGCCGCCTGGCCCTTCGTCTATGCCGTCAGCTTTTCGGGCTTCTATCTCGCGATGTTCCTGGTGCTGTCGGCGCTGATCCTGCGGCCCGTCGGCTTCAAATATCGTTCGAAGAAGCCGGATGCCCGCTGGCGGGCCGGCTGGGACTGGGCGCTGTTCGTCGGCGGCCTGGTGCCGGCCCTAGTCTTCGGCGTCGCCGTCGGCAATGTGCTGGTGGGCGCGCCCTTCCGCCTCGATGGCGACCTGCGCATGTTCTATGAAGGGTCGCTGCTGGGCCTGTTCACGCCCTTCACCCTGCTGACCGGCCTGCTGTCGGTCGCG
The DNA here is from genome assembly GCF_014197035.1 of Sphingobium scionense. Lineage (GTDB taxonomy): Bacteria > Pseudomonadota > Alphaproteobacteria > Sphingomonadales > Sphingomonadaceae > Sphingobium > Sphingobium scionense. The sequence continues at coordinate 24,127 of NZ_JACIEU010000037.1, forward strand.
ATGCTGGTGCTCCATGGCGCGGGCTGGCTGAGCCTCAAGACCGAAGGGCCGGTGCTGCAGCGCGTGCGCCTCTATGGTCAGGGCGCGGCGATCCTGTCGATCCTGCTGTTCGCCATCGGCGGCCTGTTCGTCGCCTGGAGCGGCATGGGCTATCGCGTCGACGGCGTGATCGATCCCAACGGCCCGTCCAACCCGCATATGGGCGGCGCAGTCGCGGCGGCTGGGGCCTGGCTCGACAATTATGGCGCGCATCCCTGGATGCTGCTGGCGCCACTCCTGGGCTTTGCGGGACCGGTGCTGGCACTGCTGGGCATTCGTGGCCGGCGCGACACCTTGGTCTTCGCCGGTTCGTCGATCGCCAATGTCGGCATCATCAGCACCGTAGGCCTGTCGATGTTCCCCTTCATTCTGCCCAGCTCGATCGATCCGGGGTCCAGCCTGACCGCGTGGAACGCCTCGTCCAGCCACGGCACGCTGTTCACCATGCTGATCTGCACCGTCATCTTCCTGCCGATTGTGCTGGCCTACACGGCCTGGGCCTACAAGGTGATGTTCGGCCGGGTGACTGACCGAGAAATCCGCCTCAACCCCGACTTTTACTAAGGATCAGACCTATGTGGTATTTTGCCTGGATATTGGGCGTCGGTCTGGCCGTCGGCTTCGGCATCCTCAACGGCGTCTGGCACGAGTTCCATTCCGAGCCCGGCGACTATTGAGCTGACAGATAGCGCCCCGGCGGTTTGACACTGCCGGGGCGTCACGCCACCCCGTTGCGGCCATAGATATGCAGGGGAAGGGCATGGACGAAGAGGCCGAAACCGCCCGCATCGCGCGCCGTCATGCCCAGATATTGGGCGATGTCCCGCGCATCGAAGCGCTGAGCATCGACGAATATAGCGCTGACCTCGATCCCTTGATCCGGCAGATGATCGCCATCAACCAGAGCATCGACGCGCGCGAGGCGGACCTGCTGACTGACGTGACTGAGGCCCAGGCGCAGGGGCAGGGCGACATGTCCGCCGTGCTGGCGCGTCTGCCCGAAATCATCCGCACCATGATGCGCCACCCCGCGCTGTTCGCCCGCCAGACCGATGTCGGCGTGACACTGCTGACCCAGGGGAAACTGTCTGCGCGCGATCGGGAACTGGCGATCCTGCGCATCGCCTGGCTATGTCAGGCGCCCTATGAATGGGGCGAGCATGTCATGATCGCGCGCCATGCCGGCATTGGGCGGGATGAGGTGGAGCGGATCGTGACCGGTTCGGCCGATCCGGCTTGGAGCACGTATGAGCGGGCGATCTTGCGCGCGGCTGAGGAACTGCACAGCGATGCGATGATCACCGACGCAACCTGGGCCGAACTGGCGGCGCGACTGGATGAGGCCCAATTGATCGAACTGACGGTCCTGATCGGCCAATATCAGGCCGTGGCCTATTATCAGAACAGCCTCAAGCTGCGCCTGCACGGCGGCAACAAGGGGCTGTCCGCCCGTTAGGGTTGTCCGTCAGGCCCGTTCAGTCGGCATGTTTCGGAGCAGGACTGTCCACCCGGACGAAGCCGTGCGGCGTCTGGACCCATTGGCCGGCCTTCTTGCTGGTCGGCGTAAAGGCGACACGGGCTTGGGGGCTGCTAGCGCTACGAATTGGCTTCATGGCTGGATACTCCCTGTTCTTCGTCATTCTATCCAAAATCACGCCGAGCGAACCTCGGGAATTTTACGGGGATCGTGCATTTTGGGGATATTTTTTTGGATTGGATATTATTGGCGCCTTGATACCGGAATGCGCGAGGGCTCCTTTTGTTCCTAAGAAAAATCGCATAATCGGCACGGCGGAGCCCATCGCTGTCGTGATTGGTTTGTCCAAATTGGTCATGCCAACTTGCCGATGATGCGGCGCCGGGTTAGCTTCCCCCAAAATCGAGGGAGGATGGCGTGACAAAAGGCCGCTTGTTGATGTCGGGAAGCCTGTCCCTGCTGCTGATGACGGGCACGATGTTGGGGGCCGCCACGGCGCCTGCCGACCCCGGCCGCTTTGCCCAGGTGGCGAAGGTGGATGATCAGTATCAGGCCTATAATGTCGAGATGGTGGAGGTGGTCGGCGGCCGTTTCTGGGCGCCCTATCCCAAGCCCGGTGATGCAGCGCCCCAGCCCGCAGCCAGTGGCAGCGGTGGCGTCGACCTGGCTGCCGCCATGTTCCGCAAGCGTGAGCCCATCGACCTGACGGGTGACAGGCGGCTGCGTAATCTGGCCCGCGCATTGGGACCGACCTATGTCCGGGTCAGCGGCGCATGGGCCAACAGCATCTATTTCCACGACAGCGATGCGCCGCCCCCTGCGACGCCGCCAAAGGGCTATCAGAGTGTGCTGACCCGCGCCCAATGGGCCGGCGTCGTCGATTTCGTGAAGGCGGTCGGCGGCAAGCTGGTTATATCCTTCCCGGTGAGCGAGGGCGCGCGGGACGCATCGGGGGTGTGGGATCCCGACCAGGCGCGCAAGCTCAACGCCTACACCAACAGGTTGGGCGGCCATATCTATGCCGCCGAACTGATCAACGAACCCAATGTCGGGCCGATGGTCGGCCTGCCAAAGGGCTATGATGCGGCGGCATTTGCCAGGGATATGGCGGCATTTCGCATGTTTCGCGATACCGAGGCGAAGGATATGAAAATCGTCGGTCCGGGCAGCACTGGCGAGGCCGGCTTCGTGATCTTTCCGCCCAATGCCGGACAGGTGCCGACCGACGCGCTGATGAGCGCAGAGCCGCGGCCCAAGGTCGATATCTTCTCCTATCATTTCTACGGCACCGTCTCGAAACGCTGTGCCGCGATGGACAAGAGCGCGGGGATCAGTCCGGACCGGGCGCTGGACGAGGATTGGCTGGCACGCGCCGATGCCTATGTCGGCTATTATAAGGAGCGGCAGCAGCGCTTTGCGCCCGGCACCGACATCTGGATCACCGAAACGGCGCAAGCGGCCTGTGGCGGCGATGCCTGGGCGGCGACCTGGCGCGACAGCTTCCGCTATGTCGACCAGTTGGGGCGGCAGGCGAAGCAGGGCGTGTCGGTGGTCTTCCACAATACGCTGGCGGCCAGCGACTATGCGCTGATCGACGAGGCGACGATGATGCCGCGGCCGAGCTATTGGGCGGCCGTCTTATGGGCGCGGCTGATGGGCAATGTCGTACTGGATGCGGGGCGGAACGAAGGCAAGCTGCATCTCTACAGCCAGTGCCTGCGCGGCACGCCCGGCGGCGTCGCGCTGGTCGCGATCAATCTCGATACCGCCAATCCCGCCAGCCTGTCGCTGGCCGGCAGGGCGACCCGCTATACGCTGACCGCCGACACTCTGGACGCGGGCAGCGTCAAGTTCAACGGCCGGACGCTGGTGGTGGGGCAGGATGGGGTGCTCCCCGATCTCAAGGGCGTCGCCGCGCAAGGCATGCAGTCGTTGCCGGCGGCAAGCATCAGCTATCTCGCCTATCCCGATGCCCGCAACCCGGCCTGCCGCTGACCTCTGATGTGTCGGACAGGCAGGGAAGGGGCTGTCCGGTGCATCACGCCAGGGCCAGGGCAAAGGCGCCCATATGGGCGATGATGGCGCAGCACATGATGGCGATCGCGCCCTTGGTGCTCAGAAAATCGGTCATGGTCTGTCTCCTTGGCCGGTCGGGGCGGATGATCCATTCATCGGCCCGCCGGTATGAGGATGAGCGATGGCAGGCCGCGATTGACGGGCAAGCGGCTTTTCGTCACGCAGGAGGAACAGAAGAAAAAGCGCGGAAAACCGGGCCATTCGCGGTTCGCGTTTCGCGAATGGTGAGGGGGATTGCGTGAAACGTCTCCGTCGTGTGCTGCTCGAACTCTGGGCGATGCTGCCGGTCGCGGCGGTGGTCGGCTTTCTTGGCCCTTTCGGCACCTATTTGTCGGGCGACTTCCTGCTACGCGCCGGGCGCTGGTGGATCATGCTGATGGGCGCCTATATCCTCGCGCGGCCGACGCTGATCGCCTGGCGGGCGATCGCGCGGGCGACCCGATTGCCGCGCGGATCGCTGGTCTTCTGGGGCATGGTCGCCTCCAGCTTTCCGATGGCGCTGATCTGGCGGCTGGTCGGGCGGGACGAGGTGCGGTTGCTGGGCGGCTATGCCGGTCTCTTGCCCTTCACCCTGCTCTGTTGCCTGCTGGTGATGACCATCACCTGGTGGGCGGAGCGGGCGGACGCGCATCTGCTGCGCTATTATGATGAGCATATGGGGCCGGCTTCCCCGTTTGTTTCGCCATCGACGGAAGTCGCGCCGCCGTCCATGCCCCCGAGGGGCGATAAAGTGCGCCTTCATCAGCGTCTCAGCCCGGCCTTTACCGGCCCCATAGTCGCGCTGGAGAGCGAGGATCATTATGTCCGCATCCATGGGCCGCATGGCAGCGAACTGATCCTGATGCGGCTGCGCGACGCCATTGCGGAGATGGACGATGTGCCCGGCGCGCAGACCCATCGTAGCTGGTGGGTGGCCAAGGCGGCGCTTGCCGAAGGAGCAAGCGTGGGCAAGGGCCGGGACATCCGCCTGACCAACGGTCTGTCCGCGCCGATCGCGCGCGATTCCCTTGATCGCCTGCGTCAGTCCGGTTTCCTGCCGGACTGACGCAGGCAGGATCAGAGGATCAGGTTCAGCGCGACGATGATCAGGATCGTGGCGAGGATCGTGCGCAGCACGGCTTCACGCACATGCGACGCCAGCAGGCTGCCGACGATGATGCCGGGGATCGATCCGATCAGCAGCGAACCGAGCAGCGACATGTCGACCGTGCCCAGCCACCAATGGCCGATGCCCGCCACCAGCGTCAGCGGCACGGCATGGGCGACGTCGCTGCCGACGATCCGCGCCAGCGGCGTGCGGGGATAGAGGATCAGCAGCGCGGTCGCGCCGATCGCCCCGGCCCCGACCGATGTGATGGTCACCGCCACGCCGACGATCACGCCCAGCAGGACGGTGAGGTTGCGGGTCATCGTTGGGCTGCGATCCTGGCCATGGGTGCGCGACCAGGCGGTGATCCGTTCGCGGAACAACAGCACCAGCCCCGTAAGGAGCAGCATCACCCCCAGCGTTACCTTGATCGGATCGACCACCGCGGCCGACGGCGGCCCCATCGCCCGCAGCGCCATCAGCGCGCCGATCGCGGCGGGCATCGATCCCAGCGCCAGCCATCCGACGATCGCCCAGTCGACCGACCGCTTCCAGCCATGGACCAGGCTGCCCACGCTCTTGGTCACGCAGGCATAGAGAAGGTCGGTGCCGACTGCCGCAGCGGGGTGGAAATTGAACAATAGCACCAGGATCGGCGTCATCAGCGATCCGCCGCCAACGCCGGTCAGCCCGACCAGCGTGCCGACGATGAAGCCCGTCAGGGAATAAAGCGGATTGATCGTCACGACCGCTCCTGCGGTGCATGACGACAGGAGGTGCGACCCGTCATGGCGTCACCTAAGGGCGTTTGCGCCGCCCATGCAAGTCCGAGCACTCGATCCATATCCGTGCGTCCCCCCTTATGTTTCGCGCTGGGACATAGCGAACGCCACGACGGGGTGAAACCCGCCCCTTGCTTGTGGGGGGTGATAGCTTTGCTATGGACGCCTGGCTTCACATATCGCTCCTGCGGCTGTCTGGCCTGCGTTCGACCGCCTAGCTTGCCGGCATAAGCGACAGGAGCAGGACATGGTGGAACGGGCACGGGTGGCGGTAGTGACGGGCGCGAGTTCGGGCATCGGCAAGGCGATCGCCAAGGCCATGGCGCGGCAGGGCTGGCAGGTGATCGGCACCGGCCGCGATCCCGAACGGCTGGCGGCTGCCGAGGCGGAGATAGCGGCGGAGGCCAGCGGCGCGCCGGTCGCCATGCTGCGCGCCGACCTGTCGCTGCTCGGCGAGGCAGCGCAACTGGCGCAGGATATCGCCGCGCTGACGGACCGGGTCGACCTGTTGTTCAACAATGCCGGCGGCATGACCGATGCGCTGGTGATGACGGACGAGGGGCTGGAGGCGAATTTCGCCGGCAATCATCTGGGGCCGTTCCTGCTGACGCAGCGCCTGCTGCCGCTGTTGCGCAAGGCGGCGCAGGATCAGCCGGCGGGCGCCGTGCGCATCCTCAATACCGCCTCCGACGCGAGCGAGATGATCCCGGCGATCAACCTGGACGACATGCAAAATCTGGAGCGGTTCAGCCCCGGCATGGCCTATTGCACCGGCAAGCTCGCCAATGTGCTGTTCGCCCGCGCGCTGGCGGATCGGCTGGCGGGGGAGGGGATCGTCGCCCATGCCGTTCATCCCGGCGCGGTCGACTCGAACTTCTTTTCCCATGCGCCGGCCGACACGCAGGAGCGCTCGCGCGGCCTCGACAAGGCGAGCGAGGCGGAGGGGGCGGACACGCTGGTCTGGCTGGCGACCGCGCCGGAAGGGGGCGCGAGCAATGGCGGCTATTGGTATCGCCGCGCACCGCGCACGCCCAACAAGCTGGTCGAGGATGCAGCGATCGTCGATCGCTTCTGGCAGGAAAGCGAGAAGCTGATTTCGGCGTATGGTCGCTGAGGAAGCAAGGCGCCCCGGACCGGCCATGTCAATCGCCGGTCCGGGGCAGTCCCTCCCCCAGGGAATTTATTCCGGTACCTTCACCTGCGCCAGGCGCGGCGAAAGCAGGTGGATCGCCAGCAGGGCGATGAAATAGGCGCTGCCTGCGACGGCGAAGAGCGGCGCATAGCTGCCGATGCTGTCGAGGATATAGCCGGCATATTTCGCCATCAGCATGCCGCCGATCGCGCCCGCCGTGCCACCGATGCCGACGACCGACCCGACCGCCGCGCGCGGGAACATGTCCGACGGCAGGGTATAGAGATTGGCGGAAAAGGCTTGATGCGCGGCGGTCGCGATGCCGATCACGAGGACCGCGACCCACAGATTGTCGATCGACTGGGCAAAGAAGACCGGCGTGACCGCAGCGGCACAGGCCAGCATGGTCAGCTTGCGCGCGGCGTTGACGCTGTGTCCGGCCTTCATCAGTCGTCCCGACAGCCAGCCGCCGGCCACGCTGCCAAGGTCCGACAACAGATAGATGGCGACCAAAGGCGGGCCGAAGCTGATGAGGTCGAGGCCATAGCGCTCGCCCAGATAGCCCGGCAGCCAGAAGAGGAAGAACCACCAGATCGGATCGATGCAGAATTTGCCCACGGCAAAGGCCCAGCATTCGCGCACGGCAATCAGCCGGCGCCAGCCGATCGGCGTGACCGGATCGGCCGGGTCCTGCTGGATATAGGCCAGTTCCTCGGCGCCGACGCGCGGATGCTCCTGCGGCCGGCGATAGAAGATCAGCCAGGCGGCGAGCCAGACGACGCCGAATATGCCGGTCGCGATGAAGGCGAAGCGCCAGCCATATTGGATGGTCAGCCATGGCACCAGCAGCGGGGTGATGATCGCGCCGACATTGGCGCCCGCGTTGAACAGGCCGATCGCGAAGGCGCGTTCCTTTTGCGGGAACCATTCGGTCACCGCCTTGATGCCGGCGGGGAAATTGCCGGATTCGCCGACGCCCAGGCCAAAGCGGGCGAAGGCGAACTGGGTCACGCTATGCACGCCGCCATGGGCGACATGGGCGATGGTCCAGATGATGATCGCGACGGTATAGCCCAGCCGCGCGCCGATCGCGTCGACCAGCCGGCCAAAGCCCAGATAGCCGATCGCATAGGCCGCCTGGAACCAGAAGACGATATTGGCATAGTCGGTTTCCGACCAGTGCATCTCGGCCGCCAGCGTGGGCTTCAGCACGCCGATCATCTGCCGGTCGACATAGTTGATCGCGGTGGCAGCGAACAACAGCCCGACGATCACCCAGCGATAGCGCCCGACCCTCTGGGTTGCTCCGGCGACGGCCTCGTTCATTCTCTTCCTCTCCTCTTGCCCTGCGGCCTTGTCAGGCGGCCGCTTGGGGGCGGATGACGCAGTGTGCGGTGCCGAGCGGTCCGAAGTCCGCAACCACCGCCTGCCCGACGCGCACTTCATGCACGCCGGTGACGGCGCCTGTCGATATCCATGCGCCCGGTTGCAGCCTTATGCCGCGCGCGGCGAGATTTTCGAGCAGGAAACGCACGGAGCCGATCGGCCCGTCGGGGAAACTGACGGCGCGGCCGGTGCCGGCGACGACGCCATCGATGCTGAGGCTGATGTCGATCTCGGCAAAGGCCAGGCTCTGCCAGTCCGGCACCGCCGCGCCGATCAGCAGGCCGTTATTATTGCCGAAGTCGGAAACGGTGACGGCCGGGCCATGCTCGTTGATGCCGGTGAAGGGCGAACTGGCGATTTCCAGGCCGATATGCACGGCGTCGACCAGCGCGGCGGCTTCCTCCAGGGTGAAACTGGTCTGGGTCGGGTCGGGCGCCTGGCCGATGCGCAGCAGAAACTCGGCCTCCGCCGCGCCGAAGCCCTGGGGAAAGACCAGGCCGGCGGCATCGGGGGCGAGGGCATGGATGGTCGGCGTAAAGATCGGCCCGGCCAGCCGATCAGCGCCAAAGCGCTCGACCAGCGGCGCGGGCACGCGGCCTACCTTCCAGCCACCGACCGGCGCATCGACCAGCGCCAGCGCCTCCGCCTGGATCGCATAGCCATCGGCCAGGCTGGGCGGGATCGGGCCGGGATAGTCGGAAAAGCCCGTCGCGCGCTGTCGGGCGGTGACGAAGGCGCGCGCAATGGCGGCAGGGGAAGCGGCGGTCACGATGATCCTCTCGGCTGGTTCTGTCTCTCGGGATGCCTGCAAGAGTAACCGGTGTCAATAGATTTACCGAGCGGCGCATATTGCACTGGTTGCAGGGCATAAGCGCGCTATAAAAGGGCCATGACAAAGACACCCAGGGATGAGGGCGCGACCGCCAAGCTGACGATCAACGACATTGCCCGCATGGCTGGCGTGTCGAAGAAGACGGTCAGCCGCGTCATCAACCGATCGCCGCTGTTGAACCAGGAAACTCGCGGCAAGGTGGAGGAAATCATCCGCCAGACCGGCTATGTTCCCAATCCGCAGGCGCGCGCGCTGGCGCTGGGGCGCAATTTCCTGATCGGCCTGATCTACGACAATCCCAATGCCCAGATGGTGCTCAGCATGCAGAAGGGGATATTGGAGGCGCTGCACGGCACCGAGTTCGAGCTGGTGGTGCGCCCGGTGGACAGGGGGGCGGCGATGGTGATGGAGGACATCCATAATTTCGTGACGCGCCAGCGCCTGTTCGGCGTCGTCGTGCTGCCGCCGCTCTCCGAAAATGACGGTCTGTCCAAACTGTTCGACGATGCCGGCTGTCGCTATGTCCGCATGGGTTCGGCGCTGCTCGACGACCCCGAACATATGGTCGCCTCCAATGACCGGGACGCGGTGGCCGACGCGGTGCGCTATCTGATCGCGCAGGGCCATCGGCGGATCGGCCTGATCGCCGGGCCGCATGGTTTCCGCTCGGCCAAGGAGCGGCGCGAGGGGTTCGAGATGGCGCTGGCGGAAGCCGGCATCAGCCTGCCGCGCAGCCTCGTCGCGGACGGACAATATACTTTTGAATCCGGGGTTTCTGCGTCCGAAAACCTGTTCGACCTGACCTCGCCGCCGACCGCGATCTTTGCCAGCAACGACGAAATGGCGGCCGGTGTCCTCTATGCCGCCCGGCTGCGCGGGATCGAGGTGCCGGAGCAATTGTCGATCATCGGCTTCGACGATACGCCGCTCACCACCCGCGTCTGGCCGCCGCTGACGACGGTGCGCTGGCCGATCGCCGCCATGGGCCGGGCCGCTGCGCTCAAGCTGATCGGCACCGCCATCGGCGAGGAAGCGGAGGTCAGCGAGCCGTCGCTGTTCAGTTCGACCCTGATCCGGCGCAGTTCGGTCGCGCCTCTGTCCGGTTAATCTGGCCGGCTAAAGGTTGACACCGGTTTCCAAATTTGCTTCCCAAGGGAGAAATTCCAGACAAACGGGTGAGGATATCATGTTCGACAAGACCTATTATGCGACGCACCCGGACATGATGGAGTGCGTGTCGAACGAGGAGCTGCGGGATCGCTATCTGATCGGCGGGCTGTT
>NZ_JACIEU010000038.1 GCF_014197035.1 Sphingobium scionense
AGCGCTGCGCAAGCTTGAAATCTCCGCGCTGGCGCTGCCGCCCTGCGACGACACTGCGTTGAACCAAACAATACAGTTGTAGCACGGGGACCTAACCGCTGTTTCGCGGATTCGAAGGCGCTCCGCGCGGCGGACTTCGCCTGGCTGTTCAGGTTGCTGCCGGCGGCACGCATGGCCGCGTCGAGATTGCTATGGATGATCTGAAACGCCCCGGCATAGGCGTCATAGATCGCGATCTGGGGCGCGGTCAGCGCGTGCTCGAGCATCTCATACTCGACGCCGTCGAAACTGAGCGACCGGGCCGAGTAAAGACCAAGCGCCTTCAGGTCGCGGGCCAGCACTTCCATCGCCGCGACCCCGCCATTCTCGACCGCGCCGATGAACTCGCCGCGTGTCGAGAACGGGAAATCCTCGCCGCCCCACAGGCCCAGGCGCTGGGCATAGGCGAGATTCTGCACGGTCGTCGCGCCCGTCGCCGAGACATAGACGATGCGCGCGTCCGGCAGCGCATGCTGGAGCCGGAGCCCAGCCCGGCCCTGCTGCGACGGCGCCTGGTCGCCGCGTTCGCTCTTGCCGCCGGCGGCATTGGCCATTGCGTGGGATTCGTCAAACACGATTACGCCGTCGAAATCGGAGCCGAGCCAGTCGACGATCTGCTGGACACGGCTCGCCTTCTCAGCCCGTTCCTGCGAGCGCAGCGTCGCATAGGTGACGAACAGAATGCCCTCATCGAGCGTGATCGGCGTGCCCTGTCGGTAGCGCGAGAACGGCGTCAACAGCAGGCGCTCCTGGCCGAGCGCCTCCCAGTCGCGCATCGCGTCCTGGTGCAAAGTCTCCGACCGGCTGACCCAGACCGCGCGGCGACGCCCCTTCAGCCAGTTATCGAGGATGATGCCCGCGACCTGGCGGCCCTTGCCCGCGCCGGTGCCGTCGCCCAGCATCCAGCCCCGCCGGAAGCGGACGGCGGTCTCCACATCGTCCGGCGCCGCGGTGACGACGTCCCAGGTCTTGTCGACGGTCCACGCGCCCGCGAGATGCTCGCCATGCGCTTCGCCCGCGAGGATGATGGATTCGAGCTGGGCATCGGAAAGAACGCCGTCACCGACCAGATGCGCCGGGAGCGAGGGCCGGTAGCTCGGAACCGGCGGCGGGACCGATGCCATCGACGCCGACTGGACCAGCGGGGTGGGATGCGGTTTGGCGCCGGGAATGCGGATCGACTGAAGCGCATAGGGCTCGTAGATCGCATCGGTCAGATTGCCATGATCCGGCACAGCTTCAACGCACGGCGTATAGGCCAGCTCGACGCCCTCGATCACAGGCGTCGGCGCGATAGGCCGGGCGGTTGCGGCGGGGCGTACCGGCCGAGCAGCCATCGCCTGCACGGCGAGCGGCGCGCTGGGCGGCGGCGTATCGGGCGCGGGCAAGCGCGGCGGGACCTGAGCCAGCACCCAGCCGAGCAGGGTCGCGGTATCGGGCGCAACGCCGGGAGCGGCAGGAAAGTGGCGCGGATCGTCGGCGGGTGTGCGGTCGATCACGGTCAGCCGCGTGTCGATCGTGGTGCCATGCTTGCGATAGACCTGCCCGTCGATCGCTGCGGAAAACAGGACGCGGCCGCGTTCCTGGAGCGCGACGAACGCATCGGTGAAGGCGGGATTGTCCGGCGCGCAGGAGGCGCCGGTGATGACGACGAGGCGGCCGTCGGGCTGCAAGCGCGCCAGCGCCGAGCCGATATGGCGCAGCGCCGCATCCTTCATGCGCGCCTCGACATGGGCGATCGCCGAGAAGGGCGGGTTCATCACCACCACGTTGGGCACGGCAGCGGGATCGAGATAGTCGTGAACATGGGCGGCGTCGTGCGCGGTGACGCCGACCTGCGGGAATAGCAGATCGAGCAGCGCGGCGCGGGTTTCGGCCAGCTCGTTCAGCATCAGGCGCGCGCCTGCGATCTCCGCCTGGATCGCGAGCAGGCCGGTGCCCGCCGAGGGTTCGAGCATCCGCTCGCCGGGCTGGAAGCCAGCGGCGACGCCGGCGACATAGGCGAGGCCCGCGGGTGTCGAGAATTGCTGGAGCGCCTGGGAGGTTTCCGACCGGCGCGTATGGGTGGGCATCAGCCCGACTATCTTCTCGATCGCCGCGAGCCGGGCTTGCGGATCGGCGTATTTGAGGAAGATCGTGTTTCCGTATTTCCGCAGGAACAGTATCTGCGCGGCCTCGCAGGCGTCATAGGCCGATTTCCAGTCCCACAGCCCTTCGGCGTCGGAGCCGCCAAACGCGGTTTCCATCGCGCCGCGTAGCGCCTGGGCGTCGACGGCGCGGCCTGCTTCGAGATGGGGCAGGATAAGCTGGGCGGCGGCCAGCAGCTTCTCGGCGGTGCCGGTGAAATGGCGGGCAGCGCCAAGCGGCACGGCAGCGAGCGCCGTGGAACGGTTCATGGTCATCGGGAATGCTCCGGGAGAGGTCGAGGGGCAGGAGCCGGCGGACCCTCTCTCTCAAACCCGCCAGGCTCACCCCGTCCCGGGCCTATCTCTTCCTCTCGCTCGGCAATCACGATGGCACCCGCACCGACCGGTGTTCTGGATGCGGCGTTGCCGTTGTTGCCGTAAAACCTTATATGTGACCAACTACCTAGTCAGGAGCGAGTCATGGACGGTATCAACCTGGCGGACGCCAAAGCCCATTTGAGTGAACTGGTCGATCGCGCTGCTGCTGGCGACACGATCGATATCCTGCGCCGTGGGAAGCCTGTGGCCCGCCTTGAGGCCGCAAAACGGCCGCGCAAGGCGATCGATGCCGCACGGCTGCGCCGACTGACCGATTCCCTTCCGGCCCAAAGCGAAGGCGCGGACACGTTCACGCGCGCCATGCGCGATGGTGATCGCTACTGATGCTCTATCTCGACACGTCTTTGCTGATCGCGGCTCTGACGAATGAGGACCGCACGGCGGAGATTCAGGAGTGGCTGGCGGGGCAAGACCCCGAGGAGCTGATCATCAGCGACTGGGTCGTGACGGAGATGTCTTCGGCATTGTCGATCAAAGTTCGAACCGGCCAGCTCGATGCGTCCCAACGCGCCGAGGTGCTGAGCCAGTTCCATCGACTTTGCAGCGAAAGCCTGACGATCATGCCGGTGGCTTCCGCCAATTTCCGTAACGCGGCGCTGTTCTCCGATCAGTTTTCGCTGAACCTGCGTGCCGGTGATGCGCTGCACCTCGCAATTGCAGCGGAGCGAGGGGCAACGCTTTGCACTCTGGATCGCCGTTTGGCCGAAGGAGGAACGGCTCTCGGGACGGTAACGAGGCTTCTGTAGGAACCGGGAGCAAGACCGACTCTGGGCGGCAGGCAAAAAAATGGGCGACTCCAAGACGGAGCCGCCCACATCAATCAGACTTCCAAGTGCCGAGCCTCGTCGATTATGAACCCGAAGCGCCCGGCGACATATTCGTCGGATGGAACTTGGAAGCGCCGTTCACGACCTTCATCCCGGCGCCCGCCGAGCCGGGCGATACAATCGGTGATGCCCGGATTATCTCTGGAACGGATCGCCGACACGACCACCCAATCGTGCCGGTGTTTCTCAGCAAAAAGCCGCCGATCATTCTCGACGGATTCACCGGGCGCCAGGAAACGGTCGTGGATCGTTTCCCAGCAATTTGGGTAATAGTCACGCAGGGTCTTCTCAGCGTGACGCCGTTCATAGGCCGTGAAGAGATCGGGGAAGCCCGTCGCGACCTTCGCCCATTCGGCATCTTCTTCATACCAGCCACCGGCAACCCTTATGGCTGCGGGCATCCTCGCGTTATGCGCGCGATCGAGCTTGAAGCCGCCATGGCTGGCGGTGGAATGGAAGACCACTCCATCGGCGTATATCTCGCTGGACTGGGATTGGCCCCAAGGCGTCGCGACCTTTCCGTTACCGCGTTTGCGATCAAGCCGCAGCAATTCCTCCCTGTGCTGGACCAGCTCAGCGATATGGTCGTGAAAGCCCAGCGCGTCGGCGGTGCGGCCATAGGTGGCCGGAACCGAAGGCGCCGGGCTCATGCCGCCCTCCTGAGGGTCGAGATGACGGGTTCATCCTCGACAAGCTGAAGGACGAGATTGGAATAGCGGTTCCGGGACGCCCAGCTTTCGGCGTCCGCCATATTGGCGGCAAGATGCTTAAGCTCGTCCTTACCGTTCCAACGGGTGAGAACCCGCACCACGCCCGGCTGCGGCAATTCGAGGACTTCGAAGCGAAGGTCCGTCGTGACCATATAGTGACGACGCGCGACAAGGACCGGCGTGATGCCGGACATGAAGGTGCCCTCGTGGAGCACGAAGCTTGCCGGGTAGGTTCTGCCGCCCATAGCCGCCGACGGCGATTTTTCCACGAGGCGGCCGGTGCTGTTGCGCGTCTGCCAGTCCCGTGACTTGCGCGTGTGCCGGGCCGGCGGCTGCGGCGCGCCATCGAAGTAGCGCAGGACGGCCCCGAGAGGCGCTGTGGCGTGAACCGCAGCGCCATCGAGAATGATGGAGGTCGCGCCCGCAACAGGGGCGTCGCCAGTTCTTTCGGTCATGTGAGGTCTCCGGGAGAGCAGCGAGGAAGCGAGCCGCCGACCGCTCTCTCTCAAGCCGGCCGGCTCACCCGCTTCCCCGTCACCCTCTCACTCTGGCTGCCGGCCCGGAGACGGGACCGGCGGCAGACCGAATCACTCCCGCAGCGACCCCGCGGCTATGTCAGCCAGCCACTCCAGGGCTTCTTCCACGTCTGCGTCATGCTCTTCGACAAGACGCGCAAGCGCGACAGCGCCGATGCGACCCAATTGGCCGAGGCGCTGCAGGACGGTGAGCAACACGGGCGCAAGCGTCTCCGGACCGGCGGTTTCGATGTCGGAAATCTTCATGGGTCAGTCTCCATTGTTTGGAAGGAAAAGACCCGAGCGCAGAGCGCCCGGGCGTTGATCGCCGGCTGTAACCCGCCGGCCTGCGCCGTTCATCGGGCAGCGAGTTTGCGCTCGGCCGCGAGAGAAATCGCTCGCGTTGCGGCCTTGAAGGCGGCGTCACCTTCTTCATGGGAGAGGTCGCTGGCCGCCTTCACATCGAGGGATGCCTGACGGATATCGGCGTTGCTCACATCGGCGATCTGGAGACCATCCAGCGCTTCCGTCTCGAAGACCACTTCCACGGTCGCGCGGACATGCTCCTCGCAGAGGCGGAGGAGGACATGCGAGCCGAGCCCCGGCTCAACGCCGAGCGGCCCATATTCGGCGATACCGAGCATTTCATCGAGCATCGACTCGGTCGTGCGTGCCATGATGTCGTCGGCTGTGATCAGCACGGCCATGCCGCCGAAACCGTCTGGCCGCATCTTCGTGCAGGTCCAGGCGGACATGGCGGAGACATAAGGAAGCGCGGGCGACCGCCGGACGATGCTCTGGAAAAACACCTCCCAGCCGGAAACCGACAAGTCCAGTTGAAGATAGGCGTCATCATCACCGAGTTCAGCGAGGCCCGCCCGGACCGTGTCTGCCGCGGCGCTTTCAACATCGCCGGACAAGGCGAGCGCCGCGCGGACCTCATCGACGGGATAGGCCGGCATATCGTTGGCGCCCTGTTCGGCATAGAAATAGAGGCCGTCGCCATCCGCATCGCTGCTGAAGATGCCGGAGAGGATCAATCGTTCGAGCGGCGTCATCGCGCTCAGCGGAATGGTGGGCTGAACCACCGTGGAACAGAAATAATCAGCCATATCGGGTCTCCAAAAACGCGAAAGCCCGGCGCGCGGCCGGGCTCTCGAGAAAGGTGATGGGGTACAGATCAGGACGCTGGCGGGCTTTCGATCGCGAAAGGGTCCACCAGCTTGTGGATCGGCTGGGCGCGGCCCATCCACGGCTGCGGCCGGATGCAGCGCACCCAGTCCGCGAAGCTCGGAATGAAGCCGAGATCTTCGAGGACATGTTGTTCGCCGATCAAGCGGACGGGAACGACCCGCCCGCATGAGACGGTGATGGTCGCGCCGTAAAAGCGTTCGAGCATGAATATGCCCTCGGCATGATGGCGCAGCGCGCGATGGCGGAAATCGGCGGTGATCGCCTTGGACTCGTCGAACCACTGATGCAGCGGCAGATAATCCTCGGCCGAGCCGCCCCATTTCCGCACGGACGAGAGCGCGTGATGATAGCAATGGCCCATCATCGCCTCCCTATAGTTCGTGATAATGGTTTTCGGATCGTTCGATCCGATAGTTGAAGTCGAAGACGATGGTCCCGGCGGCCACGTCGAAGGTGAACTCACCATAACCGCCTTCATTATTCTCCCAGCCACCGTGCTTGCTTTCGAGGAGGTCGTAACACATCGCCTCGATCGCTTCCGGGAGCGGGACCGTTACATGCCGGACCTCCTCGTCGTGAAATTCACAGCGGGCGATCTCGACAGATGTATCGGGCAGGTCGGCGCTGCTTTCACCGGAACGCGCGTCAATCTCTTCGATCTGACCGCTGTCGCCACCGCCATCGAACCGCACGGTGACAAGGGTGATGCCAGCTCGTGCCAGTACAGACAGGACAGCAGCCTTATTGACGGGAAAAATCTCGCTCGCTCGTTTATCGAATTCCGCCTGGCGGGCGAGGAAGGCGGTCATGTCGAAGGCGGGAACAAAAGGTGGATTGGTCATCGTCGATCTCCGAAAATGAAAAAGCCCGGCGCGTGGCCGGGCTGAGAATGGGGTTGAGGTGAAAAAGGCGATGCGGGACGAGGCAGCGACTGCCGACCCGTCCCGCACCTGCATTCAGGCGGCGATATCGTATTCGTCGTCGCCCTCCTGGTCGTTGGCAGCTTCCTGCTTATCGGAGGTGTCATCCTCGTTGAGGAACGCCGGCAAGGCATCGGCGTCCGCGTCGAGCGGCAGCGGTTCCTCGATCACCGGCGTCCGCAGCGGTTCGGGGAGCCAATCCGCATCGGCGAGCAGCCGTTCGGCCTCACGCGCCATGTCGCCCTTCTTCAGATGGTCGATCAGCCCGGCGGTCTGCGGCCCCTTCGCCTCGGCCACCGCCTCGAGGATGCGCGGCTTCGCGACCCGGTTGAGGTAGTTGTCGAAGGTCGGGCGCCAGCCTGCGCCGATCATGTCGAGACCCACGGCGCGGGCCAGCACGTTGGCGTGGTCGATGCGGCGCGCGACGCCGTGCGCCGAGACACGGCCGCCGCCATGCTTGGGAACCGGCTCCCACTGCGCGTTCACCGAATAGGCGGCGCAATGGGCGAACAGACTGGCCTGTTCGCCGCCGTCGAGCTGCTGGAGCGCATCCCAGACATCCTTGTCGGATTGGGGGAGACGCTCCTTCCAGCGGGTGTGCCGTTCCTGGATGGATGCAGCCGACGGACTGTTGCGCAGATCCGCGCCCTGGAACGGCATGGAGACACGGTGGACCGCCAACTCCATGCAGCTTTCGGTGCGGCCCACGTAGAAGACCGACAGCACCATCGCGTGCAGCACGGCGGCGAAGGCCACCGAAGGCGACTGCGCGAAGGCATCCTGAAGCGCCAGCGTGCGGGCGGCGGTCAGCTCGGCGACGAGACGGTCCGGGAGCGGCTTGATGACCTCACCGTCATCATCGTCATCGTTCGGAGCCGGCCTGGACGGGGCCGTGCTGGACTCGGGATCGGCCGGCTCGCCGCCGATCTCATCGGACGCGTCATCCGATCCGGCATGGGACGCTTCATCGCCACCTTCGCCGGCATCGTCAGGCTCCAGCTCATCCTCGGCGCGGACATAGCCACGGTCGATATAGAGCGTGCCGTCTTCCTCCAGACCGATGAACACGCCGGCATTGGCGATCTCGGCAGGATCGAACACCCGGTTGCCCTGGGCGAGAAGGCCAAGCTCGGCGTCGATGGCGGAGATACGCAGTTCCACGTCTTCCGGAACATCGGGCTTGCCGTCCCACTCGGCCTCAAGCGCATCGGCCTCGGCCCGCAGGGCGACGATCCGCGCTTCCTGCGCCTCGGTCAGCGGCTGCACCTGGCTGGCGATGGCGCGGCAGTCCTCGTCATAGCCATAGGGCAGATCGACCAGCGCCTCGACCCACTTCCAGCCTTCGGCCAGGATCGTATCGGCTTCCGCCCGCAGCTGCTCGTCGACCAGGCGATCGAGCAGCGCAGGATCGGAGAGCCAGCCGCCATCGTCGGGTTCGAACAGGTCACGGATCGGACCGGCGCCGCCGGCGGCGATATAGGCGTCCAGCCCGATGAAGCGGACGCGCTTGTCCGAGACCTCGACCTTGTCCTCCAGCAGCTTGGACTTGATGAACCAGGGCGACTTGTTGCTGCTGGCCGCGAGCTGACCCCACAAATCCTCCTGGCGCTGGTGATCGTCGCTGACCGTGAACGCCATGAGCTGGTCGAGAGTCATGTCGCCTTCGGCATAGCATTCGTGCAAGGCGGGCGAGACCGAGGCGAGCTTGAGGCGCTGGCGCACAACGGCGGGCGTGACGCGAAAGTGTGCGGCGATCGCTTCCTCCTGCTCGCCCTTGTCGAACAAGGTCTTCATCGCCCGGAACTCGTCAAGCGGGTGGAGCGGTTCGCGTTCGCTGTTCTCGGCAAGCGAATCCTCTTCGGCCAGAACTGGATCGTTCGCGGCCTTGACCACGCAGGGAACCGGCGCGTCCTTGGCGAGCCGCTTGCGCTTCACCAGGATCGCCAGCGCGCTGTAGCGGCGGCCGCCAGCCGGGATTTCGAACATGCCGGTTTCCTCGCCGGCCTCGTCGAGCACAGGCCGGACGTTGAGGCCGGTGAGAAGGCCGCGACGTTCGATATCATTGGCCAGATGCTCGATGGTCACGCCATGCTTCACGCGGCGGATGTTCGATTGCGAGAGGACCAGCTTGTCGAACGGAATGTTCTGGGACTGGTTGAGGGTGATCTTCGATGGGGCTTTTGCCATGACACGTCTCCATGACGGGCGGCCGGAAGACTCTCTCCCAGCCTCCAACCCGTCACGAAAACCAGAGCCTCCCTCTCACTCTATGTTTCGGCTCATGAGGGAGGTGGCAGGCGGTCCCGCGCGGCCCATGCGGATTTGATGATCCACTGAGGTGCGTATCGACGGATTTACGGAATTACGGAGAGGTCGGTTGAACCCGCCGACCGGAATCGCTTTCGAGATTGGTCAGCGATATTCCTCGGGCAGATCCTCCGCATTGCCGCGCCACACGATCTTGTCGCCCTCATAGATCGTCACGAAGCCGCCGCGTCGGGGTATCTCCACAGGCGGCAACGGCTTGGCCGCGAAGTTGAGGCAGGAGAACTCTGCGACCGTGGCCGAGAAGGCGAGCGGTTTGCCGGGCGCCATAAGCACCCGATCACAGGCGCCGCTGGGCCGCTTCACGCGGCGGCGCGAGAGGCCGAGCCGGAAAAACTCATAGTCGCGCTCCTCCCGCTCGGACGGCGGCGACCAGTGCCGGCACCAACGGCATGTCCGAATGGTCGCCGGAGGATCGTCATCGTCGAGCGGCGGCCCGTTATTATGCCCCGCGCCGGGCGGCCGCCCGCTCACGGCCAGCGCTCCTCGAGCCAGCCCCGGACCTGTTGGCGCATGATACCGATCGGGCCGTTGATCTCGGTGATCCGCGCGTCGGGGGCGACGCAGCGCAGGTCGCGGAAACCGTCGAGGAAGGCCCGCATCACCCCGATGTAGAGATGCCCGCCGGCGAGCGCGACGTCGGTGAACGGCCGCGTGCCATGGTTTGAAAGCGAAGCGATCTGGCAACCGGGAGAATCGCTATAGGTGTCGGGCTTGCGCGCCGACGGCGGACGCGGCCAACGTCGGTTCATGCCGCCCGCGATCATGCGCTGGGCAAGGTCCGGGGTCAGGCGGGCGTCATAATCCTCGACCGGCGAGCGGGAATCGAGAAAGCCGTAGCGGGCTGAGAGCACCGCGACCTTGATCCGCATCCGGTCTGGGCAGACCGCGCGGACAGTCTGCCAGAGCGGCCCGTCATAGCGGTCGACCGCGTCGATCCAGCCGACATCGCGCCGCTTGGTCGCCGAGCAGGCGAGGATCAGCAGCCGGTGGGGCTCGGCCGGTGCTCCGTCTTCGGTTCGGGGAAGAGGTCGTTCGACCAGGCGCGCCGCGACGGGCCGGTCTTCCGCGGCCTGGGCGAGCCGCTCGATCAGCGCGAGATCGTCGCTGGAGCAGACCCCGCGCACATCGAAGGTGACTGCGGGCTCCCCACCCGGATCGACAAACCGATCGACAAACAGGATGCCCTTGCCGAGATTGCCGCAGAACAGCAGCGTGTCGGCATCGCCAGGCACGCCGCTCGGACTGAGCTTGCGCCGTCCGATCTGGCGGAACGCTTCGGCGAAGGTGGTTGGGGTCAATGTTGTCCGGGGCTGGACACGGGCGTGGAAGCGCCAGCCCGGCCGCGCGATGTCGAGCTTGCCCACCTCGATCTGGTGCAGGAAGTCGGCGAAGCTATGGGGGTCCGCCGGGTAGGGACATTCCCGCCAGAGAGCGCGGATCGCCCGGCGTCGCTCGGCGGGCAAGGCGAACAGCCGAGCGCGGGCCTTCCGCCAAACGGCCGCTCGCTCATCACGGCGGTCCTGCTGCTGGCGGGGCCACCATTCGGCACGCCGCGCCATTTCCTCCTCGACGCTGTGCTGCCCGGCGGCGATTATGTCGGCGAACAGCGGCAGCGCCTCGCGCTCGCGTCGCTGCTTGGTGAGAAACGCCGCGCGCTTGCGCGACGTTTCTTCATACTGCTTGGGCCTGGGCCGTTTGCGGAAGCGCATGGATCAGCCCTCCCGCTCGAGCCGGGCGATGATGCGCTCGGCTGCGCGGATGCCGCCGGCGATATCGGCGATATCAATCCACACCGAGATCGGCGCCGTCGTCTCGAACAGGATGTCGCGCTCGACGCCGAGCTGGAGCCCGACGTCGAGGCCTTGCAGTTCGGCCAGGCTGAACAGGCCATAGTCGACGTAATCCATGTCGAGATCGGCGATGCCGTGCAGCGTATCGCCATCGGGTTCGAGCATGGTGGCAAGCCACACGCCCGCGCCCATGGGGTTGAAGAATTTCGCGACCGGAAGATGGTCACCGCGCGGGTCGGCCGCATTGGCGATGAGCTGCGCGCGCAGCTCGGGGGTCAGAAGGGTCATGCCGCCCTCCGTTCGGTCGGAGCGCTTCGGGCCTCAATGCCGGGAGCATCGCGGAAGGCCAGCAGATAGTCGGCCGCCTTCGATGCGGCGCTCGCGGCACGAACGATCGCGCGATCATCCGCGCGCATGATGTCGAGCCATGCCCCGATATAGTCGGAATGGCGGACAGTGGGTTCGATGCCGAGCGCAGCGCAGACGAAGGCGCCGGCCATCTCGGCGACCAGTTCCTCGCGTCCATATGTCTCCGAGCCGAAGCGGCCGCTCTGGTCCCGGTCGAGGCGCTCTTTGCTGCCCGTCCAGTGACCGAGTTCGTGAAAAGCCGTTCGATTCCAATTGATCGGATCGAAATAGCGCGAGGGTGGCGGGACGCAGACCCGGTCGTTCGCCACGTCATAATAAGCCTGATCTCCGCCGATACGGAAATCCGCGCCCGTCGCTTTGATCAGGGCTTCCGCCTCGGGAAGGATCTGATCGGGATCGGGTCGTGGGATCGCGGCGGTATAGGCGTCAGGCAGCCCCTCGCACTGGTCCAGATTGAACACCGTGAAGCGCTTCAGGAACGGTATCGTGCCTGGCGTGCGGCCTTCCTCGGCGGCCTGGCGCCGTTCATCGCCCGGGGTGAAGCGATGGGCATAGACGACAGTGGTGCCGGTCGCGCCTTTGCAGACATTGCCGCCGAGTTCGAGCGCCTGGCGAAAGGTCAGGAAGGCGTTGCTCGAAAATCCCCGCGAGACCACCGCGTGCCAAAGAATGAGAATGTTGATCCCGGAATAGCAGCGGCTGCTCGACGCGTTGTGCGGCATCTGGAGCGGGGCCTTGGCCGAGGCCCAGGGCTGCACCCAGGGCACGCGGCCGGCTTCCAGCTCGGCGATGATCTGGTTGGTGATGTCCTGATAGAGGGTCGGCCGGTCAGGAACTGCTGGCCGGGATTTGAACTTGCGCGCCATCGCGTATCTCCGCGACGGGTCGGTCCCGAGCCTCTCTCGCGACGCTCAACCCGTCACGAAAATCCGGCTTTCCTCTCACTCTCGCGGGGGCGTTGCGGGGGCGGCATGCCCCCGCTCGAAGGGGTAGCGAAAGACCGCGTCGCGGGCTTGCGGTCAGGGGAAGTCATTCCCCCCAAGCCCTCCCGGCCAAATCCACACCAAGACTATCGATTGCCCCGCACAGAAACGGCGGCATGATGCCGGGATGTGCAACCTCTACTCTCTGGTCAAAGGTCAGGCGGCGATTCGCGAACTCGCCGAGGTGATGGCCGACCACACGGGCAACCTGCCGGCGATGGCCGGGATCTATCCTGATTACCCGGCGCCCATTGTCCGCAACCAGGAATGTGGTCGGGAAATGGTGATGGCGCGATGGGGAATGCCATCGCCGGCCTTCGCGCTCGAAGGCAAATCGGTCGACAAGGGTGTGACCAACATCCGCAATACGAAAAGTCCGCACTGGCGCCGCTGGCTCGGCTCTCAATCACGCTGTCTGGTGCCGTTCACCTCCTTCAGCGAACCAGACCAGTCACCCGGCGGCGACCGCAAGCCGGTCTGGTTCGCGCTGAGCGAGGATCGGCCGCTGGCATTCTTCGCAGGGATCTGGACCCACTGGACCTCGGTACGGAAAAAGGCCGAAGGCGAGATAAGCTGCGATCTGTTCGGTTTCCTGACCACAGAGGCGAACGCTGAGGTAGGGCGCTATCACCCCAAAGCGATGCCGGTGATCCTAACCAGAAAGGAGGAATGGGATAGCTGGCTCAACGCACCCTGGGATGAAGTCGCGGCGTTGCAGCGCCCATTACCCGATCATGCGCTGACTATCGTCGCCAAGGGCGACAAGTCGGACGGAAGCGCAGTATTTCTATGAGCAGGCGATCCAGGCGCAACACCCGAGGCGCAAGACCGAAATTCCCGCCGCGCGACAAGGTGGCGACGCTCCACATCGACACCGATAACGAGCGTTTCGTGTTCACCACCAAGGACATGATCCAGAATCAATTGCGGCGTGACGGCCCCAAGATCCGGCGATCGTTCGATCTGGTGGCCAAGGACGATATCGCGGCGTGCAGCGCGGTATTCGGACTGGCAGCCGGCCTGTGCGTTCGGCATCTGCCGCGCTTGGACGACAATGGATACAAGGCGACGGTGTCCCGACTGCTGTCGAGTGCGATGAGCACCTATCTGGCGAGCATTGAGGTCGCTCGGCATGGCTACCGGCGCCAATATGGGATGCTTGCCCGGTCATTGATCGAGACGATCGCCACGGTGATCGCGATCGCGATCCGGCCCACGGCTCTGGAACAGTTTCACGCCGGCACGCTGCAATCCACAAAATGCGTCGGATGGGCAAAGGAGGTGCTGGAGCCGCTTGGCATGTATTATGGCATGTTGAGCAATCAGTTCGTTCATATCGGGCCGGTTCATGCCGCGTTCGAACCGATCCGGCGCTATACGCCGGATGATGAAGCCCTCAGCTTCATTGTGAGTTCGATGCGCGGCAATGTGTGGATGCTGTTCCTGACGGCCGAGCTGGTGTTCCATGATGAAATCGGGAACTGCCGCTACTGGAAGCCGATGGGCGAAGGCGTTGCATTTGATCCGTCACCGGAAGAACGGCAATGGATGGCCAGTTTTCTGATTACGCCGGATGAGCGAGCATCGGCGTGAACGATAGGCAAGGTCACGTCGCCAGAAGCACTCTTGCATTGGCGAGAGCCGTCTCAACAAAGCGCGACGTATACCCGAAGGCAGAAATCGGCTCCAGCTGGTGCGCCTTTCCCGGCGCGATGAGCTTCGTTCCCGAGACGATCTGAAACTGACTCACCTCGATGGGGTCGCCTTCATGAAAGACGAAAACATCTTCGGTCTCGAAGTGATCCGCCGGGATGTCCGCGAAGCTCTGGGCGGCGTTTCCCGGTAGGTGCCAACCGATTGCGACCGCGTTCGCCTTCGTCGGCACCAGTTCCCAATGCTTGCCGCTGAGAGAGACTTCCTTGACCACATCAATGTGGACAAGGCCTGCCGCGTGCTCGGCGACGGTTGCGGCGACCAGATCCAGCCAGGCTTCGGGCATCCCGCGTTTGCGCATGTCCTGCAGGCGGCTGTCGATCGCGGGTTTCACGGCGCCTGCCAAGTTAGAGTCGGTATCGGGCTGAAGCGCCCAGGGCCAGGCGATCTGAGGGGAACGTGGCACCCCGGCCTGCCGGGCGGCCGTGGCGATGATGTTGTCGAGCGACTGGAACATGGCGTTCGCGGCCTCGCAGGCGATCGGCTTCAACTGCGGGAACAGTCCGCGATTGAAATGCAGCGAGTAGATGTGACGGCCATCATCGGCCCTGTCCCGGCGAAGCTGCCATGTCCGGTCATTCTCCCCATAGGCGAGCGACCGATACTCAGCGATGTGGTGCTGTGCGCGATCATACCAGGCCTGGGCGTCAGCGAGTTCGTCGGACATTCTTCCCCCTCTCGTTTCCGGCGATAGCGAGAAGACGTTTCTTTCCCGTTGTGCTGAAATCGAATGATCGTGCGCGGCGCGAAGGGTCGCAGGACACGGCGATCAGATTGACTCTCGCGGCAAGGAGGAACAATTAGAGAACATTTGGAGCAACGCAGATGTTTTCGACTCGCCGCCCATGCCCGCCAACGCACAGATTTCCGCGCTCCGCGATCAGATCGCCCGCATCGAATCGGGCGGGAAGCGCGCGCGCGGCGTGCTGCCGTTCGGGATCGAGGCGGTGGACCGCAAGGTGCCGGGCGGCGGTCTGGCGCTGGGCGCGCTGCACGAAGTGGCCGGCGGCGGCAACGGCGCCGTCCACGGCGCGGCCGCGGCACTGTTTGCGGCCGGCATTGCCGCGCGCACATCGGGACAGGTGCTGTGGTGCATGACCCGGCGCGATCTCTTCGCCCCGTCGTTGGCGCAGGCGGGCCTCCATCCCGACCGCGTGATCTTCGCCGAGGTCGGCGAGGAAAAGGCGGTGCTGGCCTGCATGGAGGAAGGGCTGCGCCATGGCGGCTTGTCGGCCGTGGTGGGCGAGCTTACCCGCCTGCCGATGGTGGCCTCGCGCCGCTTGCAGCTCTGTGCGGAAGAATCCGGTACGTTCGCGCTCGCCATTCGGCGCTGGCGGCGCATGACCGAAGCGGCCGACTTCGGGCAGCCGACCGCGAGCGTCACTCGCTGGCGCGTTACCGCGCTCCCGTCCGCGCCGTTGCCGGTGCCCGGCGTCAGCCGGGCGCGCTGGCTGGTCGAACTGATCCGGGCGCGCGCGGGCGACTGCGCGGACTTCGAGCTGGAGGCCTGCGATGACGCGGGCCGTCTCGCTCTTCCTGCCGAGCTGGCCAACGGACCGGCTGATACGGACACTCGGCGCATCGGCGCCGTCGCCTGAGACCCCGCTGGCGCTGGTCGGCCGCGAGGGCCGCAAGCGCCTGATCCTTGCCTTCAATGCCGCCGCGCGGGCGGAAGGGATTATGCCCGGCATGGCGGTCGCCAAGGCGCAGGCGCTGGTGGCGGGCCTCGACGTGCGCGATGCCGATCCGGCGGGCGACGAGGCGGCGCTCGAACGGCTCGCGATCTGGGCGTTCCGGCGTTATTCGCCGATCGTCGCGGCGGACCCGCCCGACGGGCTCCGGCTCGACATGGCCGGCGCCTCGCATCTGCTGGGCGGTGAAGAGGGTTTCGTCGCCGATCTCGCGAAGCGCCTTGCCGACACCGGGATTGCCGCGCGCATCGCGATCGCGCCGACCTATGGCGCCGCGCATGGTCTGGCGCGCTTCAGCCGATCACCCTTAATCATCGTCGAACCGGGCGATCTCGACGCGCAGCTGGCGCCGCTGCCGATCGCGGCCTTGCGGCTCGACGCGGCCACGGTCGATTCGCTGCGCCGTCTCGGCGTCGACACGGTCGGCGAGCTTGCGGCGATGCCGCGCGCGCCGCTGACCCTGCGGTTCGGCCCCGAGGTCGGCCGCCGTCTCGATCAGGCCTACGGCCGGACCGGGGAACCGTTCGAACTGGTCGAAGCGCCCGAACTGATCCGCGTGCGCCGCGCCTTTGCCGAACCGATCGGCGCGCCCGAGACGCTGGCGCGCTATACTGGCAAGCTGGTGGTCCAACTCTGCGAGGAGCTGGAACGGGAGGGTCTCGGCGCGCGGCGGCTCGACCTGCTGTTTACCCGTGTCGACAATCGCATCGAGGCGATCCGTGCGGGCACTGCCAAGCCGCTGCGCGATGTGAAGCGGATGACCCGGCTGCTCTGCGACAAGATCGAGACCATAGCGCCAGGGTTCGGGATCGAGCTGATGACGCTGACTGCCAGCATTGCCGAGCCGCTCGACTATCGCAGCACGGCCACCAGCCTGATCGATCCGGCGACGCCCGATCTCTCCGATCTGGTCGATACACTCGCCAACCGTGTAGCGCATGGCCGGCTCTACCGCTGCGCGCCGACCCAGAGCGAGGTGCCCGAGCGCAGCGTCGCGCGGATTGAACCGCTTGCCGCGCCGATCGGCGTCTCCTGGCCGAACGACTGGCCGCGTCCGTCGCGCCTGCTCGATCCGCCCGCGCCGGTGGAAGCCATGGCGCTGCTGCCCGATCATCCGCCCGCCAGCTTTACCTGGGGCGGCGTGCGCCGCCGCGTGAAGCGCGCCGACGGTCCCGAACGCATCTTCGGGGAATGGTGGGTGCGCGATGGCGAGCTGTCAGTCGTCCGGGATTATTTCCAGGTCGAGGATGAAGCGGGCGAACGCTTCTGGCTGTTCCGCAGGGGCGATGGCGAAGATCCGAACACCGGCGACCATCGCTGGTATCTGCATGGCATCTTCGCATGAGCGGCTATGCCGAACTCCAATGCGCCTCGCATTTCTCTTTCCTTCGGGGAGCGAGCAGCGCCGAGGAACTGTTCGCCACCGCGGCGGTGCTGGGGATCGAGGCGCTGGCGATCACCGACCGCAACAGCCTTGCCGGGATCGTCCGCGCACACGTCGCGGCGAAAGCAACTGGCGTGCGGCTCATCGTGGGGTGCCGGCTGATTCTTGCCGATGGCACGGACATGCTCGTCTACCCGACCGATCGGTCGGCCTATGCCCGGCTCTGCCGGATGCTCTCGGTCGGCAAGGCCCGAGCCGGCAAGGCGAAGTGCGAGCTGCATTGGGACGATCTTTCCGACTGGGGCAATGGCCTGATCGCCATGCTCGTGCCCGATGCCGCCGACGACGTGACCGCCATGCGCCTGCGCCGCCTTGCATCCCTCGTTCCGGGCCGCTGCTACATGGCGCTGACCCTGCGCCGCCGTCCGCGCGATTTCCTGCGGCTGCACGATCTCGCCAACTTGGCGGCGCAGGCGGGCGTGCCGACGGTCGCTACCAACGACGTGCTGTTCCACCATCCCGAGCGCCGGATGCTTCAGGATGTGATGACCTGCATCCGCGAGGGCCGCACGATCGACGATGTCGGGTTCGCCAAGAACCGTCATGCCGACCGCTACCTCAAACCACCGGAGGAGATGGCCCGGCTGTTCCGCCTCTGGCCCGAAGCCGTCGCGCGCTCGGCCGAACTGGCCGCTCGCTGCCGGTTCAGCCTCGAGGAACTGGCTTATCAATATCCGCACGAAGTGGTCGACGACGGCCTGACAGCGCAGGCGACGCTGGAAAAGCGGACCTGGGAAGGGGCCAAGGAGCGATACCCCGAGGGTTTGCCGGATGAGGTCGCCGCCACCCTGAGGCACGAGCTGGGGCTGATCGAAAGCCTCGACTACGCCCCATACTTCCTGACGGTGGATTCGATCGTCCGCTTCGCGCGGTCGCAGGGCATCCTCTGTCAGGGGCGTGGCAGCGCGGCCAATAGTGCCGTCTGTTATGTACTCGGCATCACCTCGATCGACCCCTCGCGCAACAATCTGCTGTTCGAGCGCTTCGTCAGCCAGGAACGGCGCGAGCCGCCCGACATCGATGTCGATTTCGAGCATCAGCGCCGCGAGGAGGTGATCCAGTGGGTCTATGAGACCTATGGCCGGAGCCGCGCCGCGCTCTGCTCGACCGTGATCCGCTACCGCGCCAAGGGCGCGCTGCGCGACGTCGGCAAGGCAATGGGCCTGCCCGAGGATATGATCGGGCTGCTGTCGTCACAGATCTGGGGCTGGTCGACCGAGGGCGCGGAGCCGAAGCACGCCGAGGAACTGAACCTCAACCTCGACGATCGCCGCCTTCGCCTGACCCTCGATCTCGCCCGCCAGCTCATCGGGACGCCGCGTCATCTCAGCCAGCATCCCGGCGGCTTTGTGCTGACCGAGGACCGACTCGACGAACTGGTGCCGATTGAACCGGCGGCGATGGAGGATCGACAGGTTATCGAGTGGGACAAGGACGATGTCGACGCGCTCTCGATGATGAAGGTCGATGTGCTGGCGCTCGGGATGCTCTCGGCCATGCGGCGCGGGTTCGACCTGCTGCGCGCACATAAGGGCATCGATCTCGATCTGGCGTCGATCCCGGCCGAAGATCCGCGCACCTATGCGATGATCCGCAAGGCCGACACACTCGGCACTTTCCAGATCGAGAGCCGGGCGCAAATGGCGATGCTGCCCCGCATCAAGCCTCGGACCTATTATGACCTCGTCATCCAGGTGGCGATCGTGCGGCCCGGACCGATCCAGGGCGACATGGTCCATCCCTATCTGCGGCGACGCGAGGGCCAGGAGAAGGTCGACTTCCCGACGCCCGAACTGGAGAAGGTGCTGGGCAAGACGCTCGGCGTGCCGCTGTTCCAGGAACAGGCGATGCAGGTCGCGATGGTCTGCGCCGGGTTCAGCGCGGCCGAGGCCGACCAGCTGCGCCGCGCGATGGCGACGTTCAAGCATACCGGCGGCGTGGCCCATTTCCGCGAACGGCTGATGAGCGGCATGATCGAGCGCGGCTATACCGAGGAGTTCGCCGAAAAGATCATCGGCCAGCTCGAAGGGTTCGGCAGCTATGGGTTCCCCGAATCCCATGCCGCCAGCTTCGCGCTGATCGCCTATGCCAGCGCCTGGCTCAAATGCTGGCACCCCGATGTCTTCTGCGCCGCGCTGCTCAACAGTCAGCCGATGGGCTTCTATGCACCGGCGCAGATCGTGCGCGATGCACAGCAGCACGGGGTCGAGGTGCGCCCGGTCTGCGTCAATGCCTCGCGCTGGGATTGCACGCTCGAGCCGACAAGCGACCATCGTTTCGCGGTTCGGCTCGGGCTCAACCGGGTCTCCGGCCTCGCCAATGCCCATGCCGCCGCCATCGTCGCGGCCCGTGCCGGGCAGCCGTTCGGCGACATCGATGAGGTCTGGCGCCGCGCGGGCGTGCCGGCGGCCGCGCTGGTGAAGCTGGCCGAAGCCGATGCGTTCCGTCCGGCGTTCGGACAGGCGCGGCGCGAGGCGCTCTGGGCGATCAAGGCGCTGCGCGATGAGCCGTTGCCGCTGTTCGCGGCGAGCGCGAGCGATGATGGGCGCCCGCCCGCTGAGATCGTCGAGGAGGCCGTGCGGCTGAAGGCGATGACCGCGGGCCGCGAGGTGGTCGAGGATTATCGCCATACCGGCTTGACGCTGCGCCAGCATCCGGTGGCGTTCTTACGCACCGACCTGGCTCAGCAGCGGTTCCTCTCCTGCGCGGAGGCCAACAGCCTCCGGGATGGCCGATCGGTTCGCGCCGCCGGGCTAGTGCTGGTCCGCCAGCGGCCCGGTTCGGCGAAGAATGTCACCTTCATCACGATTGAAGACGAGACCGGCATCGCCAATCTCGTGGTCTGGCCGGACCTGTACAAGAAGCAGCGGGGGATTGTCCTGACCTCGGCGATGCTTGGCATACAGGGCCGCGTCCAGCGCGAGGGCGATGTGATCCACCTCATTTGCGCGAAGCTGTTCGATCTGACGCCCTTGCTGTCCGGTCTCAGCGAAATGGGGGATGCCTTTCCGAAGCCCGGTGGGCGCGACGATGGCGCCCGATTTGGCGCAACGGATGACCCACGCGATCGGCCACCGCTCATGGCTGGCTCACGCGGAGCGGACCGCCATGAAGGCACGCTCAGATTGAAGTCTCGAAACTTTCATTGAAGCGCAGCTCGCCCACGGGATCTGCTTATTAGCGACCATGCGTCGATCATGGTCGGCTCGCGGGTCCGATCTGCGTTCCTGATACGCGCGATTCGGCAACGATGCGGAAGGGCGCCGTCCAGTAGGAGAGGCGCTTCCGCAAGAAGCTACAGAAACCACGCAAAACCAAGGAGAATCGGGGGGAGTTGAGCGCCAGGTGCTTCCGTGGCCAGCCGACGCTTCGAATGACCACGATTGCCGATGGCCGATAAGACGTTGCTATTTAAGGGAAAATTGGCGCACTCGACAGGATTCGAACCTGTGGCCTCCGCCTTCGGAGGGCGGCGCTCTATCCAGCTGAGCTACGAGTGCATCCGGTTCCCCCTAAGCGGGGGCTGGAAAACCGTCAATCTGCCGACTGCTTCCGTGGTGCTTCCGCGGCACTTTTGCCTCGAAAATCCGCTTCCGTCAAAATCGACCTAAAGCCTTGTTATTACAACCTTATTCTTACCATCCAGCGCCCTAAAAACAGCTTGACTCCCGCCTTCGGAGGGCAACGCTCTATCCAGCTGAGCTATGGGTGCATGACGCTGGTCAGAAAGGGCGCTTAGCAAAGGGCTTCGAACCGCGCCAGCCACAAAATGGCCTGTTCCAAAATCTTATTTCGGCGCCTTCACCATCGGCTGGAATTTGCCCAGGCCACAGCTGGCGCCCGGTTGCAGGCCGGGCCCGGCGTTGAACAGCACGGTGATGATGTCGACCGAACAGAGCTGCGACATGCTGGTGCGATAGGAAAAGCGCCGCTCGAAGCCCAGGCTGGGGCAGCTGTTGGGCAGGGTGTTGCGGTAGATTTTCTTGCCGCTCACCTCGAAATCGATGGTGCGATCGTCGCGGACGCTGCTCGAACGGATCTGGCTGATCGTGATGCAGTCGACCGGATTGCCG
Source organism: Sphingobium scionense (assembly GCF_014197035.1). Classification (GTDB taxonomy): domain Bacteria; phylum Pseudomonadota; class Alphaproteobacteria; order Sphingomonadales; family Sphingomonadaceae; genus Sphingobium; species Sphingobium scionense. The sequence goes on from NZ_JACIEU010000038.1 coordinate 21,122, forward strand.
CTGGGCACATAGGGATCCGGCTTATCCCTGGTCTTGGCGAACGCAGGCGTCAGGCTACAAGCCAGCAGCAGGCCGGCGGTGAGGATGGGGCGGATGGACATTGTCTCTCTCCTTCGTGCTGACAAGACGATTCGCGGAGGTGATTTCCGTCTCCATCCTAGCACCGCCTGCCGGATGGATCAGGCCGCTTTTGCGACGCTACCGGGTTCCGGCGTCTTGGGCTTGAAGCGGCACAGGTCCGACACGATGCAGCGCCAGCATTCCGGCTTGCGCGCCTTGCAGACATAGCGGCCATGCAGGATCAGCCAGTGATGGGCGTCGCGGCGGAAGGGGTGCGGCACGCGCTTTTCCAGCTTGTCCTCGACCGCCAGCACCGTCTTGCCGGGCGCCAGGCCGGTGCGGTTGCCGACGCGGAAGATATGGGTGTCGACCGCGAAGGTTTCCTGGCCGAAGGCGGTGTTGAGCACGACATTGGCGGTCTTGCGGCCAACGCCGGGCAGGGTGGTCAGCGTGTCACGATCCTGCGGCACCTCGCCGCCGAAATCGCGCACCAATATTGCCGACAGGGCGATGACATTCTTCGCCTTGGTATTGAACAGGCCGATCGTCTTGATGTGCTGCTTCAGCGCATCCTCGCCCAGATCGACCATCTGCTGGGGCGTTTCGACTTCGCGGAACAGGGCGCGGGTCGCCTTGTTGACGCCGACATCGGTGGCCTGTGCCGACAGGGTGACCGCGACCAGCAACTGATAGGCATTGCCATATTCCAGCTCCGTCACCGGCGCGGGATTGGCCTCTGCCAGGCGGCTGAAAAAGTCGAAGATCTGGTCCTTGTTCATGGCATCAGAGCCCCAATACGCCCTTCATGTCATAGCGGCCGACCGGCTGGCCGGCGAGCCAGCTGGCGCCCTTGATCGCGCCGCGCGCGAAGATGGTGCGATTCTCGGCGCGGTGGCCCAGTTCGATCCGCTCTCCCTCGGTCGCCAATATGACCTGATGGTCGCCCGCGACCGATCCGCCACGCAACGCGGCAAAGCCGATCGCGCCCTTTGCCCGCGCGCCGGTGATGCCGTCGCGGCCGCGCTCGCTATGCTCGGCCAGCGCGATGCCGCGCCCCTTCGCCGCCGCTTCGCCCAGCAGCAGCGCGGTGCCCGAAGGCGCGTCGACCTTGTGGCGATGATGCATCTCGACAATCTCGATGTCCCAGTCATCGCCCAGGCTGGCGGCGGCCTTCTCCACCAGCGCGGCGAGCAGATTGACGCCCAGCGACGTATTGCCGGTCTGCAGCACCGGGATGCGCGTGGCCGCCTGGTCGATCAGCGCATGATGCTCGCCCTCCAGTCCCGTCGTGCCGATCAGGATCGGTGTGTTCGCGGCGATGCAGGCGTCGAGATTGGCGGCCAGCGCCGCTGGCACGGAAAAGTCGATCAGTACATCGGCCGCCTGCGCCAGCGCCAGCGGATCATTGGTGATGGCGACGCCCGGCGCCAGTTCGCCGCTGCCGTCGCGATCGGTGCCGCCCGCCACGGTCAGCCCGGCCTCCGTCGCGGCCTGCGCGATGGCGCGGCCCATGCGCCCGGCGGCGCCGAAAATCCCGATGCTGGTCATGCCCTGATCCGTTCCTTGAAGATAAGTGAGCGGGCGATGCCAGAGCGGCGACCCTTTGTCATCCGACACCATGAATTTCTTGGGAAAGGCGACCGACCATGGCTAGGAGTTCGTTTGAGAAAGCCGGTACCAGCCCACTCCCCCGCCCAACCACCCGACAGGATGACACTGGATCGGGTGGTTGGGCGGGGGAGTGGGCTGGTACCGTACCGAAAAATCGCTCTTTCGCGATTTTTCGAACTGGCTCTAAGAGATGGCCATGCTCGATCTTCCCCGACTCTCCGTTCCGACCCTGCCGATCGACGGCAGCGCCGATCGCTTCCCCGTCCGCCGCATCTTTTGCGTCGGGCAGAATTATGCCGAACATGCGCGCGAGATGGGCGGCGATCCCGATCGCGCGCCGCCCTTCTTCTTTACCAAGCCGGCCGATGCGGTGGTCGAGAATGGTGCATCGCTGCCTTTCCCCCCGCGCACGCAGGATCTGCATCATGAGGTAGAGTTGGTGGTCGCGCTCGGCGCGGGCGGCACGGATGTCGCGGTCGAGGATGCGCTGGCGCTGATCTATGGCTGGGCGGTCGGCATCGACCTCACCCGCCGCGACATGCAGGCGATCGCGAAGAAGGCCGGTCGTCCCTGGGACATGGCCAAGGGCTTTGATCGCTCCGCGCCGATTGGCTCGATCCACCCCGGCACCCCGCCGGCCAGCGGCGCCATTGCGCTCAGCATCGATGGCGACCCGCGCCAGTCGGGCGACCTTGCCGACATGATCTGGTCGGTGCCCGAAATCATCGCCAATCTCTCCACCTATGTGGAACTGGCGCCCGGCGACCTGATCTTCACCGGCACCCCCGCCGGTGTCGGCCCGATCGCGCCCGGCCAGGCGGTGCAGGCGACCATCGCCGGCCTGCCGCCGCTCGACATCGCCTTTCAGAACTGACCATCAGACAAGGATAAACAGGATGGACATCGACATTCCCCATGACCTTGGCCGTGACGAAGCGAAGCGCCGGGTGGAGCAGGGCCTGCCCAAGCTGGAACAGCATATCCCCGGCGGTGGCACCATGACCGCGACCTGGCCGTCCGACTATGCGCTGGAGATGGAAATCTCGGCCATGGCCCAGACTATTCCGGTCAAGCTGCTGATCGAGGAGGACAAGGTGCGCGGCACCGTATCGATCCCGATGTTCCTCAAGATGATGTCCGGCCCGATCTCCGACTTCATCAAGACCAGCGCCCAGAAGATGCTGACCAAGGCGTAAGTCTGCCTGCCGAGGTGCCCGCCATGCCGACCGACATCCACAATATCGTCATCCTCACCGGCGCGGGTATTTCGGCCGAGAGCGGGCTTGCGACCTTTCGCGGGCCGGATGGCTTGTGGGAGGGGCATCGGGTGGAGGATGTCTGCACGCCCGAGGCATTGGCGCGCAATCCGGCGCTGGTGCATCGCTTCTATGACGAGCGGCGGGCGAAGCTGGCGGAGGTGGCGCCCAATCCGGCGCATGAGGCATTGGCTGCGCTCGACCGTGCCTGGCCGGGCGATCTGCTGATCGTCACCCAGAATGTCGATGACCTGCATGAGCGGGCAGGGGCGGTCCGGCTGCTCCACATGCATGGGGAATTGAAATCCGCCCTCTGTGCCGCCTGCGGCAAGGCGGTGGCCTGGGCCGATCCGCTGCCGCCCGGCAGCGCCTGTGCGGGGTGCGGCGCGCCCAGCCTGCGGCCCGACATCGTCTTCTTCGGCGAAATGCCCTATGATATGGAGTGGATCGAGGAAGCGCTGGCGCAGGCTGATCTGTTCGTGTCGATCGGCACGTCGGGCGCGGTCTATCCGGCCGCCGGCTTCGTCCAGATGGCGCGTCATTATGGCGCGCGAACGCTGGAGCTTAATCTCGATCCGTCGGCGGGCAGCAGCTATTTCGAGGAAAGCCGGCTTGGCCCGGCAAGCGAACTGGTGCCCGAACTGGTCCGCGACCTGCTCGGCTGAGCGGCCCTATTCGCTCGGTGCCATCGCATTGTCGGCGGCATCCGGTTCATCGCGATAGAGCAGCATCACCGATCCATCCTCGCCATTCACCGCGCGGATCGGCAGGCTCAGTTGCAGGGCGGACAGGAATTCCCTGCTGTCGCTGACGCGGAAGCGCCCGCCGACCCGCAACGAGGAGACGCGCGCATCGCCGATCAGGATCGGCGCGCGGCGATAGCGGTTGAACTCGCTGGCCGCTTGCTCGATCGTTTCCCCGTCCAGTTCAACCATCTGGTCGCGCCAGGCGGTGCGCTGGTCGATCAGCTTGGGGCTGAGATGGGTGAGGTCGATGCTGCGCGACTGGATCACCGCGCCGCTGCCGGCGCTGACCTTTTCCAGTCCGCTATCGCCCGAATGGACCGTCACCGTGCCCTGCGTCACGGTGAGTTCGACCACCGACGGGCGCATGCGGACGTTGAAGGCGGTGCCGACCGCGCGGATCAGGGCCGATCGCACCTCCACGTCGAAAGGGCGGCCCTTGTCATGGGCCACGTCGAAAGAGGCTTCCCCTTTCAGCACCCGTACCTTTCGGCCGATATCGGTGAAGCGGACTTCCGCCTCGCTATTGCTGTTGAGGTGCAGGGTGGAGCCATCGGCCAGCGCGACGTCGCGGATCTGGCCTACGGCGGTCTCATAGCGATCCACGCCGCTGAAGGTGCGGATGGTGACGATCGCGGCGACGATGAAGAAGGCGATGGCGATGCCGGCGGCGATCATGATGTTGCGCGACAGCCGGCGCTGCTGTTCCTCGCTGACGATCGCTTCGAGCGGGGGCAGGTTGACTTCGGCGGCGGCGCTCTTCAGCCGCTCGGCCGCATCCCAGGCGGCCTCGGCGCGGGCAAAGGCCACACCATGGCGCGGATCGGCCTCGATCCACGCACATATCTCGTCTTCGTCCTGGGGCGTAGGGTCGCTGTTAAGCCTGGCCAGCAGGCGCGCGGCTTCCAACGCGATCGCGTCCCTGTCCCCGCTGTTTGAACTTGGTCCCGACGCCTGCACGTTCGAAATCCGTTTCCTCACGTTCTGCCCAGGCCCGCATAACTATGCCGATGGCTTTGGCCAGATGTTTTTCAACAGTAGAAACGGACAGAGACATTTCCTCCGCTATTTCCAGCATCGATTTTTCGTGAATACGGCGAAGAATGAAGACGCGGCGACACTGGGTAGGCAGCGAATCGACGATCGCCTCGACCTGGCGAAGCGCTTCGCGGGCATGGAGCTGTGCCTCGATGGTGTTTTCGCCACCCAGCAATTCCAGATCAGCGATCGTCTCGAAGCTCACCACCTTGTTGCGGCGGGCGGTGTCGATGACGAGATTGCGGGCGATGGTGAAGAGATAAGCGCGCCCGGTGGTGACATTTTCCCAGTTTTCCGTGGCATAGGCACGGGCCAGGACTTCAGCGACCATATCCTCCAGCTCATGGGTGGAAGGCAAAATGCGACGCAGACGGCCCCGTAAGGCAGCTTCCTGCGGCAAAATCACGGTCTTGAACCATTCTAGCTTGGCGCGAACCCTATGCACGTCGACCCCCTTTTATGTCAGCGCGCCTCTCCAGCATTTCTTTTTGTTGTCATATTTCAATCATGGAATCCGGGGGGTGTCCAGCACGCGATTACGCATATTCCGTAATCCGCCATAAAAAGTTCCACCCTGTTGCAAAAAAGTTTTAGGCCGCCTTCTTTTGTTGCGCGGTTACGAAATTATGTCAGGCGGCACCTCGTCCGGCGCGCTGTCGGGCTGGTCATAATCGGGCTGCTCGGGAATGATCTCGGGCGGTTCGTTGATCGGAGTCTCATCCGGAGTCGCGGGCGGCGGCATTTCGGGCGGCGATTGCGGCTCTATGATGTCGGGGGCGGGGATGCCGTCGGGCGCTGGATCGGGCTGGGTCGCCATGCTATGCTCTCCTGCAAAGAAGATGCTACGCCTGGGTAAGGATGCCGGTTCCATGGCCGCATGCATATCCCTTGCTCTCGCCAATGCTTTTCTCTATGCCGCGCCGACCGGCGACCGATGCGGGCGTGGCGAAACTGGTAGACGCGCCAGATTTAGGTTCTGGTATCGCAAGATGTGGGGGTTCGAGTCCCTTCGCCCGCACCAGTGTCAGGCCCTGGCTTGATCCGTCGCCAACGATATTCAGCTGAAGAAAGCGTTTGAGAGAAAAGATGCAGACTGTCGAGACGTTGAACGAGGGCCTGAAGCGCGCCTATACCGTGACCATCACGTCGAAGGATATCGACGCCCGCGTCGAGAAGGAAGTGCTGGCTATCGCACCGCAGGTGCGCATGCCCGGCTTCCGCCCCGGCAAGGTGCCGGCGAACCTCGTCAAGAAGATGCATGGTGAAAGCCTGCAGCGCGATGCCCTCAACAATTCGATCCAGGAAAGCGTTCAGAAGCTGATCGCCGACCAGAAGCTGCGTCCCGCGATGCAGCCGTCGGTCGAGCTGGATGAAGGCTTCGAGTTCGGCAAGGATGCCCAGGTCAAGGTCGAACTGGAAGTTCTGCCCGTGATCGAAGCCCCGAGCATCGAGGGTCTGAAGCTGGAGCGCCTGACAGCCGAAGTCAGCGACGCGCAGGTCGAGGAACAGGCCGGCCGCATCGCCACCCAGCAGGGTGCGCTGGAAGAATATGCCGCCAGCCACAAGGCGAAGGACGGCGACACGCTGGTCATCGACTTCGTCGGCAAGGTCGATGGTGAAGCGTTCGAGGGCGGTTCGGCCGAGGGCGTGAAGCTGAAGATCGGTTCGGGCCAGTTCATCCCCGGCTTCGAAGAGCAGCTCGGCGGCGTGAAGAAGGGCGAAGAAAAGACCATCGAGGTCAGCTTCCCCGAAGATTATGGTGCCGCGCACCTCGCCGGCAAGGCGGCGACCTTCGACGTGACCGTGCAGTCGGTGCTGAACGCCGACAAGCCCAAGCTCGATGACGACTTCGCCAAGTCGCTGGGCCTGGAAGGTCTCGACCAGCTCAAGGATCTGCTCAAGGGCCAGATCGAGCAGGAGCATAACGGCCTGACCCGCACCTATATGAAGCGCAAGCTGCTCGACCAGCTCGCCGCTTCGCACGACTTCGACGTTCCGCCGAGCATGGTGGAAGCCGAATTCAACCAGATCTGGCAGCAGCTTCAGCACGAAGCCAGCCATGAAGCCGATCCGGAAGCCGCTCTGGCCGAAATGGAAGCCGAGAAGGAAGATTATCGCGGCATCGCCGTGCGCCGCGTGCGCCTGGGCCTGCTGCTGTCGGAAATCGGCCAGGCCAACAATGTCGTCGTTTCGGACAATGAAATGAACCGTCTCATCATGCAGGCTGCCCAGCAGTACAGCCCGCAGGACCGTGAGCGTTTCGTGCAGTATGTCCGCCAGGATCCGATGGCTGCCGCCCAGCTGCGCGCACCGCTCTATGAGGACAAGGTCGTCGACTTCCTGTTCGAAAAGGCTGAAGTCAGCGACCGCGCTGTCAGCCGTGAGGAACTGGAAGCCGCGATCGAAGCCGAAGATGGCGATCTGAAGCCCCACGTCCACGGTCCGGGCTGCGGCCATGACCACGATCATGACGACAAGCCCAAGGCGAAGAAGGCCGCTGCCAAGAAGAAGGCCGAGCCTGCCGAGGCCGAAGCTGAAGTGGTAGCCGAGGAAGCCGCGCCCAAGAAGGCGCCGGCCAAGAAGGCTGCTGCCAAGAAGGACGAAGCCCCGGCTGAAGAAGCCGCCGCCGAGGAAAAGCCCAAGGCGAAGAAGGCTCCCGCCAAGAAGGCTGCTGCCAAGGCTGAATAAGCCGGCAGGCTAGAGACGAGAAGGGCGCCCGGCTTCCATGTGGAGGTCCGGGCGCCTTTTCTTTATATCGTCGCCGGCATTCTTGGGGCAGGGCAGTCGAAATATTAACCATGGCGGGGCCATGGCAGGGGCAAGAGGGGCGCAGGAGCGTGCGGCAGATGAAGGAATTCCCGGCGGTGGCGAATGGCGAGGGTGTCGCAACCCCGCATGTCGCGGTGATCCTGCCCTGCTATAATGAAGCGGGTGCGATCGTGCAGACGGTCCGGGATTTCCGACGCGCGCTGCCCCATGCCGACATCTATGTCTTCGACAATAACAGCACCGACGGCAGCCGCGAACTGGCGGCCGGGGCAGGGGCGATCGTCCGTCGCGTGACCCAGCAGGGCAAGGGTCATGTGGTGCGCCGCATGTTCGCCGACGTCGATGCCGATATCTACATCATGGCCGATGGCGACGCGACCTATGAGGCCGCCGCTGCGCCGGCGATGGTCGCTGCCATGCTGGAGGATAATCTCGACATGGTGGTGGGTTGTCGCCGCGACCAGGTGGAGGAGGCCTATCGCCGCGGCCACCGCTTCGGCAACTGGGCGCTCACCAGCCTGTTGAAGCAGCTTTTCGGCCGCAGCTTCACCGATATCCTGTCGGGCTACCGCGTCTTCTCGCGCCGCTTTGTGAAAAGTTTCCCGGTGCTGTCCGCCGGTTTCGAGATAGAGACCGAGATCAGCGTTCATGCCCTCGAACTGGCGATGCCGGTGTCCGAAGTGATGACCGCCTATGGCGCGCGTCCCGAAGGCTCGGTCAGCAAGCTGTCCACCTATCGCGATGGCTGGCGCATCCTGCGCACGATCATCACCCTCTATCGCATCGAGCGGCCGATCCTGTTCTTCGGCATTATCGCGGCCTTCCTGGCGGCACTGGCCGTCGGCCTCGCCGCGCCGCTGATCGTTACCTATGCCCAGACCGGTCTGGTGCCGCGTTTCCCGACCGCGATCCTGGTCACCGGCCTCATGATCCTGGCGACCTTGAGCGGCATGTGCGGCCTGATCCTCGACACGGTGGTGCGCGGCCGCCGCGAAGTGCGGCGGCTCGCCTATCTCGCCTTCCGTGCGCCCAGCGACTATGCCTTGAAGGACTGAACCCGGCGGCGCAGCCGCATCGCCAGGATCAGCAGTGTGACGCCGGTCACCAGCGCGTAGAAGCCGATGCCCCAGCCCAGCATCGCCACCGACACATGCGGGTTGGCAAAGGCCAGGTAGACGACGAACAGGCCCAGCAACAGCGAGAGCAGCCCGCTCAGCGCCAGCAGCCATTCGCCCTCTATCTCCTTGCGCAGCCGGATTGCGGCGATGATTTCCAGCCCGCCGGCGATGATTGCCCATCCCGCGATCAGCAACACGGTCAGCAGCGCATAGGTGATCGTCATCGCGATCGGCGTGACGATGAAGATGATGCCGACGGCAATGCCCAGCAGCCCGCGCAGCAGCATCGCGCCCCAGTGGCGGCCATGCCCCATCCGGCGAAAGGCGCTGATCGCCGAGAAGATGCCGTCGGTCAGCGCATAGACCGCGAAGATCAGCGTGAGCGCGAACAGTGCGCTGAACGGGTAGAACAGGGCGATGATGCCCAGGATGATCGAGGCGGCGCCGCGCAGCGCCAGCGCCTTCCAGCCGAAGGAGAAGGCGGCGATCAGCCCCGGTCCGGCACCGCCGTCATGGGGTGGAATATTGGGATGCACGTCGGAAACCATCGGCTTGTTCCCCCTGTTGCGATTTGAAACGATTGTGGAACGGTAGGGGTGGCACATGGTTCCCCCTTGAACCAGTCGGGTTTTGTGCCGATGTAGGGGGCCGGGCAAAAGCACCTGACTGAAAGAGCACAATGACCAACATCATGCATGATCCCATGGCCGCGCTGGTTCCCATCGTCATCGAGCAATCGAACCGTGGCGAGCGCAGCTTCGATATTTACTCGCGTCTTCTGCGCGAGCGGATCATCTTCGTGACCGGCCAGGTCGAGGACCATATGGCCTCGCTGATCGTCGCCCAGCTTCTGTTCCTCGAATCGGAAAACCCGAAGAAGGACATCTGGATGTATATCAATTCGCCGGGCGGCGTCGTGACGGCGGGCATGGCGATCCACGACACGATGAAATATATCCGTCCTCAGGTCGGCACCGTCTGCATCGGCCAGGCCGCTTCGATGGGCAGTTTCCTGCTAGCCGCTGGCGAGCCGGGCAAGCGCATCGCGCTCGGCAATGCCCGCATCATGGTCCACCAGCCGTCGGGCGGCGCCCAGGGCATGGCGTCGGATATCGAGATCCAGGCCAAGGAAATCCTTCGGATTCGCCGTCGCCTGAACGATCTCTACGTAAAATATACTGGCCAGACGCTGGAAGCGGTCGAAAAGGCGATGGATCGCGACACGTTCCTCGAAGCGGATGAGGCCAAGGCCTTCGGTCTGGTCGACGAAGTGTTCGATCGCCGCCCTGCCGCTGCGGAAAACGCGGACGGCTAAAGGCGATCTTTACCGGGGCGCGGTACATCACCTCTTGTGAAACCGCCGTGCCCCGGTCTAGGATAGCCTTTGGACCAGATTATCCCCGGCCAGAACCGGCATGGTGCCGACGGCGGGGAGGAAAGATTGGCGAATGACTAAGCTTACGGGCTCCGATTCTAAAAGCACGCTTTACTGCTCCTTCTGCGGCAAGTCGCAGCATGAGGTGCGCAAGCTGATCGCGGGGCCGACCGTCTTCATCTGCGATGAATGCGTGGAACTGTGCAACGACATCATCCGCGAGGAGACCAAGGGCGGTCTCGTCGGCAGGAAGGATGGCGGCGTGCCGACCCCGCAGGAAATCTGCGATGTGCTCGACGATTATGTGATCGGGCAGAAGCGCGCCAAGCGTGTCCTGTCCGTCGCGGTCCACAATCATTACAAGCGCCTCAACCACGGCTCGAAGCCGGGCGAGGTGGAACTGGCCAAGTCGAACATCCTGCTCGTCGGCCCGACCGGCTGCGGCAAGACTTTGCTGGCGCAGACTCTGGCAAAGACCTTCGACGTGCCCTTCACCATGGCCGATGCCACCACGCTGACCGAGGCCGGCTATGTCGGCGAGGACGTGGAAAACATCATCCTCAAGCTGCTCCAGGCGTCCGACTATAATGTCGAGAAGGCGCAGCGCGGCATCGTCTACATCGACGAAATCGACAAGATCAGCCGCAAGGCCGAGAACCCGTCGATCACGCGCGACGTGTCGGGTGAGGGCGTGCAGCAGGCGCTGCTCAAGCTGATGGAAGGCACGACCGCCTCGGTTCCGCCGCAGGGTGGTCGCAAGCATCCGCAGCAGGAATTCCTGCAGGTCGACACGACCAACATCCTGTTCATCTGCGGCGGCGCGTTCGCTGGCCTGGAAAAGATCATCGGCGACCGTCTGGAAGCCAAGTCGATCGGTTTCGGCGCCCATGTCGCCGCGCCCGAGGAGCGCAAGACCGGCGAACTGCTGCGCCAGAGCGAACCGGAAGATTTGCTGAAGTTCGGCCTGATTCCCGAATTCGTCGGCCGTCTGCCGGTCATCGCGACGCTGGAGGATCTGGACGTGACCGCTCTGGTCAAGATCCTGGTCGAGCCGAAGAACGCGCTGGTCAAGCAATATGGCAAGCTGTTCGACATGGAGAATGTCGAACTGAGCTTCACCGATGATGCGCTGACCGCGATTGCGAAGAAGGCAATCGAGCGCAAGACCGGCGCGCGCGGCCTGCGTTCGATCCTGGAAGCGATCCTGCTCGATACCATGTTCGATCTGCCCTCGATGGAGGGCGTCGGCGAAGTGGTGGTCGACAAAGACGTCGTTGCCGGCACCAAGGAACCGATTCGCGTGTTCAGCGAGAAGGACAAGCGCGCGGAAGACGCCGCCTAGTTCATTCGCCGTTCAGGCTGGAACAAAAGGGGCCGGTGGACCATCCACTGGCCCCTTTTTCGTGCAAGTCTTTCGCACTGCACAAAAATTCCCGATCCGTTGTAAAATTGCACCAGTGGTGTCGCGCTGTAAAATTTCGGCATATTATGCAATAAAATCAGTGTGATATGGTTGAATTTCAAGTCGTTTCCCGGCGTCTAGGTAAAGTCCCTGCCTGATTGTGACAGTCCCGCACCTGCATTGTAACATAATTGCAATCATAGCATCACAGGGGCGTCGCCAGTGGCCGCCAGATGCGGCGCCGGCTCGAAGAGCAAAATGGTTAGGGCGTCCTGGGGCGCCACTCTTGAAAAAGGGACAAGGGTCAATGAAGCAGTTTCTCAAGTGCAGCGCCGCGATTCTCGCCGTCGCTGCCCCGGCTGTCGCCTTCGCGCAGTCGACCGGTTCGGATGATTTCGATTCGATCATCGTAACCGGCGCCGTCGTCAACCAGGGTGTTGGCGGCGTGAAGATTCCTGACTCGCCGAAGGCGAAGGTCGTTCTGGGCCAGGAAATCATCCAGGCACAGCGTCCGGGGCAGTCGGTCAACGAAATCATCAACCTGGTGCCGGGCGTCAGCTTCACCAACAACGATCCCTGGGGTTCGTCGGGTGGCAGCTTCACCATCCGCGGCTTCAGCTCTGACCGTATCTCGCAGACCTTTGACGGTATCCCGCTCAATGACTCGGGCAACTATGCGATCTACACCAACCAGCAGGTTGACGCCGAGCTGATCGAGAACATCAACGTCAACCTGGGTTCGACCGACGTCGATAGCCCAACCGCTGCTGCGGTTGGCGGCACCGTCAACATCAAGACCCTTGAACCGAGCGATGACTATGGCGTTCTTGCCAGCGTCAGCTACGGCAATATCGTTGCCGACGGCGCGGGTGATCGCCCCTATTTCCGCATGTTCGGCGTTGTGAACACCGGCGACCTGACCGGTCACGGCACCAAGGCCTGGATTTCGGCCTCGCGCATCCGCAACGACGCCGCCTGGGACTGTCAGGATTTCCGTGTGCGGCCGGGCGGTTGATCATCAGGCCGCCATGGCTCTGATGAAACGTTCGCCGAAGATCACGGCAAATTGCGC
>NZ_JACIEU010000039.1 GCF_014197035.1 Sphingobium scionense
ACTTCGGCCGCTACGCGACCCCGGTGCAGTGGGTATCGACGATGCCTGAAGGTGCGCCTTATGTAGGTTTTCTGTTCCGTTGCTACTCAACCCCCGATACGCTTGCCGCCGAAGCCGAGGCGCAAGGCTGGGGCGAGGTCATTGCCGCCGAAAATACGCCCTATGACAGCTATCGGTGGCACCGGCTCTATCCCGATCAGGAAACGCGCACCCTGTCCGATGCCGAAGAGGCGTTCATGGATGAGCTACAGGAGAAGCGGGAGGCACGGATCGCGGAGTTGTTCGCGGGCCTTGGCGAAGATTTCGATCTGGAGTTTGATGAGGAATTGCGCGAGATCGAAGCCCAGATCGACCGGATCGGCACTGTCGAGCGTGACTATTCCGAAGAGGCCAAGCGAGGCGCGGTCCTGTTGATCGTGGTCGGCCATCAGGGGAAGGCCGAAGTGACGGCCTATACCCGCAAGGCCCCACGCAGCACCCGCAGCGCCAGCGGCAGCAGCAACGGGACCGGCGCGCCCCGACCCCTTTATGACGCCCGCATGACCGAGGAACTGTCGCGGATGCGGACTGTTGCCTTGCAGGCCGAGGTTGCGAAGAACCAGCACCTTGCCAATGCGGTGCTGCTCGATGCGCTGTTGCCGATCCTCGCGGAGAGCTATCCCGACGCCCATGCGGTCCAGCTTCGCGCCAGCACGGACATTCAGGAACCGGCCCAGCATTTCGACTATAACACGCGCGAAATGGCGTCGCCCTATGCCGGGGTGGCCGACCTGATCGCGGGCGCGCCGAAGAAAGCGGCCAATCGCTTCGCATGGGTTCTGGCCTTGGATGATGCCGATATTGCCCGCCTGCTCGCGGCCTGCACCGCCGCGTTGATCGATGGTCGCCATGGCAAATATGCCGACCCGGAACGGTTGCGTTCGGTGGACCGGATCGCCCGCGCCGCCAATCTCGATATGCGCGAGCATTGGGAGGGTGGCGTCGAGTTTTTCGGGGCGATCACCAAGAAGGCGATGCTTGCGGCGTTGACCGAGGCTTGCGGCCCCGCTGCCGCCGAGAATTGCGCGAAGATGAAAAAGGATATGTTGGCCGAAGCCTGCGCCGAGCGCGTCCCCGGTCACGGTTGGCTCCCCCCGGCTCTCGTCACCCCGGAGGAACCCGAAGTCGAGCCGGAGGACGAGGCCGAGCGGCAGGACGGCGATGGCGAGGATATCGACGCCGATGAGGCCGAGGCGGCGGACGAGTGCCCCTTTGCCGAGGCCGACAACGACCATGACGAGCACTTTGCGGTCGCTGCCGAGTGAAACGGAAGCGGGCCGTCTCTTTCGGGGCGGCCCCTCCCCAACGCCACAAATTCAAGGACGATAGCCATGCAGCATTATGATGAACCCGCCTTCGATAACCAGCAGGCCCATGCCGAGGGCTGGGGCATATTCGATCTTTGCGAGATCGGCCGCCCCGATCCCTACCAGCTACAGCGCGTGGATGCCGATGAGTGTTTCACCAGCGACGACGAGGCGTGGCGGCACGTCGCCGCCCGCGCTGCCGAAGGCAGTGCCTATCATGGCGCGGCGCTGGATTTCCTGCGCGATCATTCCCCCGGCGAATATGCGGCGGTTGCCGCTCATGTCGCCGCGCGGGAGTCGGTCGCGTGAGCGGGCCTCACTATCGCGCCATGCTGGCGGGCCAGCCCGTTAAGCCGGGGCAGGCCATTGCGGATTTTCGCGGTGAAAGCTGGGTGTTCGACTATGTGACGCGCGGTCCCGTCAGCACTAGGAAAATCATCGCCACCGACGCGAGGGGCCGGCAGCGGGAGTTTTTCCCAAGCGTCTTTCCCGGCTTGTCCGTCGAACCCGTTCTTCCAGACGGAGAGGCCAGTGGTTGACTCTAGGCCGCGCCAGCGCCGCCGCCTTGGCGGCGGCGCGCCCCACCGCCAAGGCGACGCGGCGGGCGCGGCCCAAGGGCCGCGCGGGCGCTGAACCAGCTCGCGGTCCTCAATTGTTCCGCCCCGCCTTTTCTGATAGGATTATCGCCATGACCGAGATTGCCGCTCCACTCTGGACTCAGGACCAGGCCGTCGCCTTCGAGGCGGCGCGCGAGGCGGTGGTGGACGTGATCGCGGGCTATAGCGCGGAGATCGATGCCGAGCAGGCCAAGCCGAAGCCCGATGGCGAGCGATTGGCCTTTCTCGAAATGCAGACGCGCCATTGTTTCGATGTCATGAAGTCGTTGCGCGTCACTGATGACGCGACCGTTGCGCAAGTGCTCCGCGAATATAGCGCGATCGTCCGCGCCCGCGACAGCAAGAGCGAGTTGGCCGCTGCCGCCTGATCTGCATGGATCGTGACCCGGACCGTTATCGGCTTTCCCCGGACAAGCATCGCGCGATCTACGAAAGCCGCATCGCGCCGCTGCTATTTGCGCAGGCCGCGCCGGTCGAGCGCCCTACCGCCTTGGTGCTTGGTGGTCAGCCCGGCGCTGGCAAGAGCGCCTTGCTGGCGGCCGCCCACGCCGAGTTCGATCGGCGCGGGGGCCTGATCGAAATCATCGGCGATGATTTGCGCGCCTTCCATCCGCGCTATAGCGAATTGCAGCGCCATGACGACCGCACCGCAGCTTTCTTCACCGATCGCGATTCGGGCCGGTGGATCGAAATGGCGATTGCTGACGCCGCTGCACGGCGCTGCAATGTCGCTGTCGAAGGCACTATGCGCCTGCCCGACAAGGTGGCGGAAACCCTCACCCGCTTTCGCGATAACGATTTTGTGACCGATGCGCGGGCACTGGCGGTCAATCCGGAGTTGAGCGCGCTTGGCATCCTCCAGCGCTTCGTGGCGCAGAAGGACAGCCGCGGCTACGGGCGAATGACGAGCATGGAGGCGCATGGGGCCGCGCTGGGCGGGATGCTCGATACGCTGGATCGGATGCAGGATGAGCGCCTTGCCGACCGCCTCACCATCTATCGGCGCGGCGGCGAGATCCTGCATCGCTTCGATTTTTCCCATCCCCTCTCCCCTGATGAGCCGCGTGCCCGTGAGATTGTCGAGCGCGAGCGCGGGCGTCCTCTCACGGCCGAGGAAGCCGCTTATAAGCGCGCGGAGATCGACCGCCTGGCGCCCGCGCTGCAACGCTATGGGATCGTCCCACAGGCGAAGGCGGAGCCGGATCGCGGGCGCACCGATCAAAGGCGCGACAAGGATGATCGCGGCCGCTAGACCCCGCGAGCTTATCGCACGAGCGCCACGCCAATGCGAAACCGCGTCGTGTGTTTGTTGTAGTCCAGCAGGTTTTCTCCATAACCCACGAAGCTCTGGCCGAAGAGGTAGAAGTCGGGGCCGCCGCCAAGAATGCGGCGCATCGGATAGGAGAGATCGGCGGAAACCGATCCCTTGCCGCTCGAAAAGTTGAATCGACTGGACGTAGAGAGGCGAAGTCCATCCTCTTCCCCAATCTCCACAACGAGGCCGGTGTTTCCTCGATATCTACGGATATCGGGATTGTCCGAAAGGTCGCCGGCATAGAGCCAAAGCCGTGGAGCAACGACCAACCTGGTGTCGCCGCTCAGCGAAAAAGCGGCCATGGGAGCGAGATAGAAGCCGTTGACGCTGCGCGATGCATCGCCTGAACGCCCATTGGATTCGTGGCGGACACCGATTTGGCCGCTTAGCGTTGCCTTGTCCGAAACCGCGACACCCGGCGACAGATAGAACAGCTCTGGCTGATAGTCGATGTTACGGAATGGTGAGGACTCGGCACCAAGATCCCAGAACATGCGCTGTGTATAAGCAAAATAGAGGCCGTCCAGCATCGAACGACCCCCGTCCTGCCGCGCATGACTGCCGAAAAGCTGATATTTGAAGCTCAGTTGGAGCCGCGCGTCCGTGTTGGTGCCCGGACCATAGACAGCGTAGATCGGTTCATAGGCGGACAAATTTGCGAGGAATGCATTTCCCGTGGACCGATCCGCTGGCGCGGCGGTGGAAAGTGTGGGAGCGTCGGCGGTCGCCGGAGTTGGCTTAGCCGCCTCCGCCGTCGTGACCGAGCGGCCGCCAGCAGCCCCTCCGGCGTTCACCGTTATCGCAACCTTTTGGTCGTTCCACGCGGGGACTGACAGCAGCGCGCCGTCGGCAAGGAACGATGCGGAAAAACTGTAGCGCCCCGAAGCAAACCCGGCCGATGCGACGACCACCGACGCCGGCATCGCTGCGGCGCGCTCAAGCCAGATGGCGCGCGCATCTTCGCCTTGGGTAAGGCGCGCCTCGACGCGATTGGGTAAAACCACCGTCTGGGGCTGATCGCTGGTGTTGAGCAGCCGGACCTCGACGGGCACCGTTCCGTCGCTGCCTCGATCTCCGATATGACTTACCAGGATTTCGATGCCGGGCTGTGCGTGGGAAGCGGAAGGGAAAGCAGCCACTCCGGCTAAGGCAAGCAGGTAACGGACTTTCAACTTACGCACATCACGCTTTCCATCTCAGATAAGGTAACAGAGCCTCCAGTTCGCATATCGTTGGGAAACGAGTCAACCGAACGGTTCGGTTTGTGGTGGCTCGAAGCAACCCTAATCGCGACGTGAAACTGATTCATGCGATGAATCAGTTGGCCCGGTTTGATTCGAAAAAGTCGCCAGACTTGCCTCACCGGGGCCGATAGAATCCGGGGATGGATTGCAGCTTCCCAGACCCGTTCATTCCCATCGAGCTGATTGCGCTCGATCCTGCCCGCAATATTCGGCGCCGCTATGAAATCGTCGTGACCTGCGACCTGTTCGGCTCCTACATCGTTGAGACGAGTTGGGGGCGCATCGGCGCGCGCGGGCGGACCAAGCGGCTGTCCTTTCCGGACCGCCCCAGCGCCGAGCGGCATGTCACCGCGACATTGCGTCGACGTGGAACGGCGAGGAAGCGGATCGGTGTGCCCTATCTCCTCTCGCCCTCCTGCAATCGACCCGCAGCGTGCGACCCGCACCATGCCGCCAGCCTTGTCGCATATTGCGAGTAGCTTCGCGAAAGACCTTCGCGGTTGTAAAACAATAGACATTATGTTTTACAGTTCCATTGTCCTCGTGGTCGCCGGGGTGCTTGATCCTTGAGCATGTCGGCAGCGATCGGGCGAAACGCGGGCCGCTACCGAACTGGCTCACACCACGCGGCAATCCCGAACGACCAAGGAGCTGCATCCATGTCTTTCAACGGGCTTTTTTGCTGATGGAAGATCGCTCCGCCCCGGCTCAGACGTGCAAGGAAACAACCACCCCGCCGAGGCCGGGGCTACGGTTTCCGTGTGCCACGGACCCTCCGTTTCTTTCCTTGCACGCGCCGAAGCTGCCGCGACGCCCATTTCCATCATCAACCCGAAGAAAGGAAATGAAGATGCGTAACCTTGCAAAGTTCGAGATCATCGGCCGCATCGGTGAGATCAAGGCCGGTAACGGTGTAGTCCACCTGAAGATCGCTGCCAACTATCCCTACAAGGATGAGAACACCGGCGAATGGGCCGATGACACCTATTGGAACCGCGTCGCGATCTTCCGCGAAGGCACCCGCAACTATATCGCGGACAAGGCCAAGGTCGGCGACCTGGTGCGGGTCGAAGGCCGGCTGCGGGACAGCAGCTACGAGAAGGGTGACGAGACGGTTTACACCGTCGACCGCATCGTCGACCAGTTCGGCATCCTCGCTCACGCGGCCGAACGCGCCGACTGATAGCGCTGGGGCGGGGCCGCAAGGCCCGCCCCTCTTTCATGTTCGTTCACGTCCGAACGGCCACGGTTTCCACCCTCAAAGCTGCCTTGCGTGTTTCTGTCATGTGGACAAGCCCGAAGGCGAACGCGCTCCCCAATAGCGCCGTAGAGAGCCTTCGGGCTTCGGAGGTCCGGGTTACGCGATCGAAGGGGGAAGTCTCCCCCTGAGTTCGAGCCGCTTCGCCGTCTCGCCCTACCCCCTCTGGGGGGGGACGCGCCCCCCCGCAACGCCCCCCTGCCCGCTTCCACGTCGCCCAACTCGCCGGCACGACCCATGCCGCCTGGTCGACGCCGCGGCCGATCAATGACGCCGCCCAGGGCGGCGAGATCCTTGTGTCTGTCGGGGAAAGGGGCGCGCGGCCCCCTCTCCCCAGCAACGATAATCAGCCGGACCGAGGCTCGCTGCGCTGCGCCCGCACCACCCCGGCAGATTTTCGCTGCCCCCTCTCCTCCTGCATAACTTCGGCGGGCCATGGCCGAGCCGTTTTCCGAAGCGCCGATCATTCGCCCGCGATGCAGCCGATGATCGTGATGGTCGCCGATAGATCGGCCGCGCTGTTTGCAGGGATTCCGGGGCCTGTTCCTGCCCCCTGGCGCAAGGGCCAAGCCGTCTCGGTCGCAGGCTCCCTCGCTTGGTGATCGCGGGGGTGTCCCCGCCCTTCCGCGCTGCGCTTGTGCAGGGCGGGTGATCCCCCTCCCCCGCAATCAGCCCTCATTGCGCCATTCCCCGACCCGCTTCGCCAGCAGGCAGAAGCCGATGACGCCAGCGCCTTCGGCTTCATCTTTAGGAAGGGAAACAAGCACATGGCACGGAAATCAGCCCGCAGCGCACAAGCCAATCGGATCGACGTTTACGAAGAGGTCACAGCCAGCATTATCGCTCTGTTGGAGGAAGGCACCCGCCCTTGGTCGCCATCTTGGGCATCGGGGGCGGCGACCCTTCCCATGCGGCACGAAGGGACTCCCTACCGGGGAATCAATATCCTCCTGCTTTGGTCCGCAGCGATGGGGCACGGATACGCCAATCCCTTTTGGATGACCTACCGGCAAGCGCGCGAGTTGGGCGGTCAGGTCCGCAAGGGCGAGAAGGGCAGTCTTGTCGTTCATGCCGGAACCTTCACCCCGAAGGATAACGAGGCCGAGCAGCATCAGAGCGACGATGACGGCGAGGATCGAACCCGCCGCTATCTGAAACGCTATGTCGTGTTCAATGTCGAGCAAATCGACGGCTTGGACATGGCGAAATATCCGGTCCCGGTTGTCGAGATCAAGAACCGCGACGAGCGCGACCCGGACCTTGACGCCGCCTTTGCCCGCTACCCGGTTCCCTATAGCGAAGGGGGATCGAGCGCGTTCTATCGGCAGTCCGAAGATCGCATCCAGATGCCCGCCTTTGGCGATTTCGTGAGCGGCAACGCCTTCTATGCGACCCTTGCCCACGAAGGAATCCATAGCACCGGGCATCCCGACCGCTTGGACCGCGACAGCCTTCGCGACTACGGCAAAAGCAAGGAAATCCGGGCTTTCGAGGAACTGATTGCCGAGATTGGCGCAGCGATGCTTTGCGCGCAGCTAGGCATGAAACCGACCGAGCGCGAGGATCACGCCGCCTATATTGCCGATTGGCTCAAGGCG
Organism: Sphingobium scionense; assembly: GCF_014197035.1. Classification (GTDB taxonomy): domain Bacteria; phylum Pseudomonadota; class Alphaproteobacteria; order Sphingomonadales; family Sphingomonadaceae; genus Sphingobium; species Sphingobium scionense. The sequence goes on from NZ_JACIEU010000039.1 coordinate 7,379, forward strand.
CTTCGGGGCGACAAGCGCGCCATCTTCCGCGCCGCCGCCGCCGCGCAGGCCGCGAGCGAATTGATCCTCTCCCACATGACCGATGAACCCGCGCGGCAGGCCGCTTGACCGATCAGGGGCGGTGCGCAGCCGCACCGCCATTTATCGAAAGGACCGAGCCATGACCACGAACGAGCAACTGCGTTTGCAAACCGGATATGATTATCTGGCCGCGAGCCTCACCAGTGGCCCCGATGCGTATCAATATCGCGCGTTACTGCGCGTCTATCTCGACCATTACGACATGGACACCACCAGCGACGACACGACCGCCGACAGGATCGAGCGGCTTTCCTCTTTTCTTCGCATATTGGCCGCTGCTGCCGTCGCGGAAGGGGCCGCGACATGAGCGGCGACACAGACGAACGCGGCCGAACGGTGACAGGCTACAACCCGAGGATCGCCACCGTGTCGGAAGCGGAATTTGCCGAGCTTATGACACTCGCGCGCGAGCAGCCGCGCCTAACACCCGATGGGCAATGGCGTCACGATTATCATGCCGCCATGATCGCCAGACGCACTATAGGCGTGCAGCCCGATCTATTCGGCGCGAGGGCGGTGACACACATGCACCGGACGAAGCCGGGGCCGGTCATCGACTGGCAACCGGAGCCTATTGACGAGAAGCTGGCCCGGATCGCGCGCGATCCCCATGCAGCATTCGGCATCGGCCGCCCCGCGCTAAGCGACGAAGAAAAGGCGGCGATGCTCCGTTCAGCGGCAAACTGGCTGCGACTTGGCCAGCGCGTTCGCCTCATAGGAGCGTCAGCGTCCATCGACGGCCAATTCGAGCGCAGAGCGGGCCGCGTCGGCGTGGTCTGGCGCATATCCCGAACCATCACCGATTATGTCCATATCTATCTTGATCCGGTAGGGGCCGAGCGCGCCGAGAAGATCGTTTTCGTCGAGCTACGCGACGTCGAGCCGATCGAGAATGAACAATGAAGGCCCCCCGCCCCGGCATAGGCGACAACGGGGGACCGCCGCTGGACGATCCGGCGCCGCAGACGCCGCCCCCGGCCTATGCACCCCGCCCCTATGATGCTGCCTGTAGCCGCTGCCTTCATTGGAAACCGCCCACCGAGCGGGAGGAATTCGACTATCGGGCATGGAAGGGCGGCTATGGTCGCCGGGTCAAGGAACCGAGCGGCTATTGCCATCATATCCGCCATCGTCCGGGCGGCCCTGTCGCCAGCGGCGGCACGATGGGCCGCAGCTTCTGCTACAATTTCGAGCGCAAGCCCGACCCCGAACCGGAGCGGGGCCGCGCTTTCGTCACCATCTGGCAGGGTGACAAGATTGCATGGCAAGGCCGGGAAGGCGAGGAACCCGCCGAGTTCCGGCAAGGCGAGCTGGACCTGTAGCGGTTGCCGGATCGGCGCACCGATCCGGCGGGGTTCTTGACCGGGATCATTCGCCGGCGATGCCGCCAATGATCGCAATGGCCGCCGATAGATCGGCCGCGCTGTTTGCAGGGATTCCGGGGCCTGTTCCTGCCCCCTGGCGCAAGGGCCAAGCCGTCTCGGTCGCAGGCTCCCTCGCTTGGTGATCGCGGGGGTGTCCCCGCCCTTCCGCGCTGCGCTTGTGCAGGGCGGGTGATCCCCCTCCCCCGCAATCAGCCCTCATTGCGCCATTCCCCGACCCGGCTCGCCGCTCAGGCAGAAGTCGATGGCAGCCATCGCCTTCGGCTCCAATTTGGAAGGAAAGCCAGTGAAATACCGAATTGTCCATATGATCGGCAAGGCCGTCAGCGTCACCGAATTTGACGCCGCCACGCCGGACGAGGCCATCAGCGCCGCCGCCGCGAAGGGTTACGCCTTTACCTATTTCAACAGCAATCGCAGTCAGCGCGAACAACTGATCGGACAGCCGAAGTTCAAGGGGGTGCTGGGGCCGATGTGGGACGTGGATGCCATCCGCTACGAGGATCAGGCCGCATATCGGGAGTTCAGCCAATGAGCGCCGATATCCCCATCGCCACCATTCTTCGCATCAACGCCGAGCGGACCGTGCCTATCGAGCGCTATGAAGCAGACGGGGCGTTTGATCGCTTTGGCTATCTTCGCGATCTAGCCGAGGACCATGGCGCGGACCTTGCCGCCGTGATCGAGATTGCCGACCTGCTAGGCCCGGAAGAGGACTTTGACGGCCTTGTAACTACCATCGAGGACGCCGCCGAAGGATTTGGCTTTGGCGCTTCCCTATTCGCAGGGGACGGCGCGGCCGATGAAGCGCAGCCGGGCGAGAGGGGGTGACCGATGGCCCGCCATTGCGTCCGCCCGCCCCGCTATGTCCCCGTTCCCAAGCTGATCGGCCAGCAACTGGACTTGTTCGGCGGGCCGACCGTCACCCATGAAGCGGAGCGCAAACCGCTCCCCAAAACATGGGGTCGCCAGCTTCTCGCCTATCATCTTGCCGACCACTTCGCGGATTTGGAGGATGATCGGTGACAGACGCGATATATCTGGTCAGTTGCGTGGCGCAGAAAGCCGCGACCCGTCGGCGCGCGGCTGATCTTTATCAGTCCGATTGGTTCGGGAAAGCCCGCGCCTACGTCGAAAGCACTGGTTCCCGCTGGTTCATCCTGTCGGCGGAGCATGGCCTGTTGCATCCCGATACCCTTGTCGATCCTTATGATAGGGCGCTCGCTACGATGAGCGCGCTCGACCGCCGCCAATGGGGTGCGCGCGTTATCGCCCAGCTAGACGAACTTCTAGGTTTCCATTTCCGGGGCGAGATCGTTTTTCTGGCGGGGAGGCATTACCGCGCGCCCTTGCTTGGCTATGCTGCCGCCCGCGCCCGCGTTCCGATGGCCGGATTGGGAATCGGCCAGCAAAAGGCTTGGCTCGCGGCGCAGCTCGCCGCGAGCCGGGGAAAGTGACGCCGCCCAGGGCGGCGAGATTCTTGTGCGCCGGGGAGAGGGGCCGCGCGCCCCTCTCCCCCACAATGACAATCAGCCCGGCCGAGGCTCGCTGCGCTGCGCCCGCACCACCCTGGCAGATTGTCACTGCCCCCCTCACCCCGGCATTTCCCCGCATGGATCGGTCTCGTTTCGTGGGGCGGCGGTCATTCGCCGGCGACGCCGCCAATGATCGCAATGGCCGCCGATAGATCGGCCGCGCTGTTTGCAGGGATTCCGGGGCCTGTTCCTGCCCCCTGGCGCAAGGGCCAAGCCGTCTCGGTCGCAGGCTCCCTCGCTTGGTGATCGTGGGGGTGTCCCCGCCCTTCCGCGCTGCGCTTGTGCAGGGCGGGTGATCCCCCTCCCCCGCGATCAGCCCTCATTGCGCCATTCCCCGACCCGGCTCGCCGCTCAGGCAGAAGTCGATGGCAGCCATCGCCTTCGGCTCCATCTTAAGAAGGGAACTGGAATGTTGAACCACGCCAATATCGAATCCAGCGGCTTCAAGGCCGGTGAATATGTCGGTTACACGATGGCCGGGAAAACCTCCTATCTTATGCGGATCAGGCGGGGCGGGCGAGGCTGGGAAACCTACTATCATGAGCCGCTGGCCAAAGCGGCGGGTGGCTGTTTCACCTATGTAACCGCGCGGACGCTCAAGGAGATGTCCGGCAAGCTGGACGCTATAGCGCGTCGCTATGAGGATGGTGACAGCTTTCCCGCAGGGGGGGCGTGACCATGCCGACCCTCGTTGAAACCCGCGAACAGCACCGGGAACGGATCACGCGGGAACTTGCCGAACTGGAGCGCTTTTGCGCGCGACGCGACGATTTTCTGGCGCGGATCGACTGGCGGGCCATGACAAGCGCCGACCGCGAGCAGGTTGAGGATTTCGACCTCGATCTTGCCATGTGCGCGCATGAGCTTGGCTGCGAGATGGCATCCATCTGGCGCGGCGACCACGGCATCTTCTGACTTCCTGACAGGAACGAGCATCATGGAAAACATCGAAATGCGTTGCCCTCACTGCGGGAGCGCCAGCATTCTTAAGGACGCAGCGGCCGCATGGGACGCCGAGGCGCAGGAGTGGACCCTTGTATCGGTTCACGATCACGAGACTTGCGAGGATTGCGAGCGGAGCGGCGACTATATGGCCGAGCGGCGCACCTTCGAGACGGGGATGGAGGACGCGCCATGACCAACGATCAGGAGCTTTTTGCCGCGATCCGCGCCTTGCCGCATATGGCGATCACCAAGGCGGACGGAGAATATCGGATCACATACCGCCTCGCGTCTATCGCTCTTGCCGATCAGCGTCAGCATAGTGCCGACTGGCACCGGATCACGCCGAGCGGGTGGCCTAGTGTGGCCTACTATACGAACGACAGGGCCAATGTCCTTGGCACCGCCAAATCGCTTTCCGCGCAGATGGTGCGCCTTCTGGACCGTGTGACCAGCAAGGAGGCGGGGCGATGACCGAAGCAATCAAAGACGAGCTGGGCGAACAGATCGTCGCGGCGGGCTTTGCGCCGAACCACGCCATTCTGGACATAAACCGTTCGTTCGACGTGCCCCGTGACTTCGCGCTTGCCGCGCCTTGGAATCTGCCCTCGCGCATGTTCCGCTTCCCTATCGAGGTTTGCCCGCCCGATGGCGACCAGCCTCGCAGGATCGGGCTTCGCCATCCCCTGCTGGCCGAACATCCCTATGTGCGGCGCGTAGAAGCGGCGCTGGGCTTCGAGATCGACCGCAACGGCGCTCCCAACCGCTTCGGTTATACTACCGCTCCCACGGCGCGCTGGTGGCACGCCGTCGACCTTATCAGCGCAGGCAAATGGCGCGAATTGCTCGAAACGCAGGATTTCACCGAACCCGGCTGCATCATGCGGGCCGTCGCCTACGGGTGCCGCTATTCCGACCATGAGGACAAGAAGGCCGCCGGTCTTATCAACACGGCGGAGGCGCGAGCGATCATGCGCGAAATGGGCGCGACCGAACCCGCCGACCGGAGCGCGATCACTCGTGCATTCAGGCAGCCCACGATTTGCCGACAGGACAATGGCAGCGAGCATTGGCCGATCAATTCCGGCCCCGACTGTGCCGAGGATTTGGCATGGGGCTTCATCATCGGCGTCGAGGACGGATGGTTCAGTCGCGACCGTTCCGGCTACCTCCAATGGTCCCAGCTAGGCCGTGACCGCTATGCGGCGGGTGATAGCGTCAGCTTCACCGAAAGCAGCGGACAGGCTGCTTTCGCCTTCTAGGCATCCAATGCGTTTCAGGGAGCCTTTGCCTTCTGATCGCGATGCGCCATGATGCAGGCCAAGAGGTGCGAGATGAACGAAACCGGCAATATCCCTCATTCCGAAGCGCAGGCGGCGCTTGATCGCCTGTTGACCGTGGCTTTGTCAGACACGGGACAGTCACGCATCACCGCGAATTTCCTGCTGGCATGGTGGAACGCGTCGGATTGGGGTGGTTTCGATATAGCCGACCTATTCAGCGTGGACCGCGCGATCGCGGCGGACATGACGACCCTGTTCGCGTTTCTCGGTCAGCAGGGCGTCGCGACCTATGCCGATGCCTTTGGCCGCAGGGCGGAGATCGTGAAACTCATCCGGTTATGGCGGCGGGCCGATGTGGAGACGGCCGAGGCGTAAGGGCGACGCGCCAGCGCCCCCACCTTGGCGGGGGCGCTCCTCACCGCCAAAGCGGTGCGGCGGGCGCGGCCCTGGGGCCGCGCGGGCGCTATTGGGGTTCGTTCATCCGATTCACCGCTCTATTGCGGCCATTCTTCCTCCGGCCAATTCCGCGATGTGTGGATGACGTGGAGGATCGTCACCACGCTTTCATCCTCGCTCAGCGCATAAGCGATGATGTAGGGGAGCCCGGCGACCGACTTTTCATATGTGCCGCTGACCCGTCCGGGGTGTCCTGTTGCGAAATCGGCAAGATTGTCGCCTGTCGCTCGAATCCGCCTCGCGACCCGACGCGCAGCGTCGGGGTTGTCCTTCGCGATGGCGACGGCTTGCCATTCCAGATCATCCAGCGCGTCGTCTGACCATTGCACATGCCTCATGCGGCGTTGTTGCTGGCGGCTTCTATCGCGGCATCAATCCGGTCCATCGCTTCCTTATGCGGCGTAACCCGGCCTGCCTCCATGTCGGCAAGCCCGCGCTGAATACCTTCGATGATACGCAGTTCGCGGTTTACATAGGATTCGACGGCTTCGGCCGCGAGATAGGACCGCGTGCGGCGCGTATTGTGCGCCAGTCGGCCCAGCTTCTCCTTGAGATCGGGCGTGACGCGGATCGTCATCGTTGTGCTGGCACCCATTGGGGCCTCCTTTCCGTGTGTCGTGCACGTTGTAACACACTTGCCAGCCCATGTCTCCATAAGCTGCAAGGACAGCTTCCTATGCGTTCTCCCACGCTATAGGCCGGATAGTGGTTTTCTAAGTTTAGAGCGGAATAACGGGGGGAAGTCTCCCCCTGAGTTCGAGCCGCGTGCCGCGTCTCGCCCTACCCCCTCTGGGGGGGGACATGTCCCCCCGCAACGCCCCCCTGCCCTCCGCTCCACGTCGCCCAGCTCGCCGGCGCGATGCCCGCCGCTTGGTCGAGGTTAAAAAAATGCCGCGCCCGCCGCAGGCGACAGGCCCGGCATTTTGACGATCGAACCTGTTCGGCGCTTGATACGGCGTTCTTCGGCTACCGGCGCTGGCAGGGATGTGGCTGCGATCAGGCGGACGGGCCAGTTCGCACAAGGTCCAGCGTTAGCGCATTGGCAGCGGGAGCCGCGCCGGATAGCCGATCTTCGCCAGAAAGCAGCGTCAGCCATTGCCGCCCATAGGAACGCGCGGCCAAGAAATAGACGCTGCCATGACAGCCGACCACGCTGCACCTGTCGAGCTGGTCAAAGGGGGATGCGGTCGCCCCAAAACGAAGCGCCTGCACCGAGGCATCTATACGCTGCTGGATGCCGCAGAGACGGCATTGCGACCGCACATGGGCATTGGAGCGGGCAAGTGCGCCCCATGAGGACGTCCAGCGCGGGAAAAGGCGGTCCATCTGGGCCATGCCAATCTGACTATCAAATCTTCCGCCCTGCCGTCCATCTTCGTTGCCCCAGCGCGGCGCAGACCTCCAGCACCGACAATGATGACCGGCCTTGCCGGACGCCTGCGTAAAGTCCGCGCCCGTCATGTCGCGGCGCGGAGAGACAGGGCTTGCCCTGTCCTGTGGCGCCCGCAGGCGGGCACGTTCGCTTTCCCTGTCTCGATAGTGAGGCGGCATGCCACCGCGCATTTGTAGGGATTCCGGGGCCTGTTCCTGCCCCCTGGCGCAAGGGCCAAGCCGTCTCGGTCGCAGGCTCCCTCGCTTGGTGATCGCGGGGGTGTCCCCACCCTTCCGCGCTGCGCTTGTGCAGGGCGGGTGATCCCCCTCCCCCGCAATCAGCCCTCATTGCGCCATTCCCCGACCCGGCTCGCCGCTCAGGCAGAAGTCGATGGCAGCCATCGCCTTCGGCTCCATCTTAAGAAGGGAATAAGCAGATGAAAAACTTTGCAGAAATGACTCCCGAACAGCTTGCGGCCTATCGTGAGCGTGTTGCGGTGCTCAACGATCAGATGCGCGCGAAGCTGGACAGTCCCGCGCCCAATATCGTGGTGATGACGCAAGGCATTCTTGCGCTGGTCGATAGCGACTCCGCGACCGCCATTGCGCGGCAGATCGAGCTTATGGCCATCGTCGCCAACTACTCGGCTTTCAGCGAGGACAACAACCCGCACGGCGAACGCGATTTCGGCGATTTCGAGTGGCTGGGAACCCGCTGCTATTGGAAGATCGATTATTACGACCGCCAGACGGAATGGGGATCGCCCGACCCGGCAGACCCCGCCGTCACCTGTCGCGTCCTGACCATCCTGCGCGCCGACGAATACTGATCGGCCACGCGCCGGGGGCGGCGCCGTCCGCCCCCGCTTCCCCTATTTGCGAGGAATCGCCATGTCTTTTGAATTGATGAACCGTGTCCAGATCGACGAGATCACCGGAGGCCGGGATTTGGCCATCGCGCGTTGGCTGGACGCCTTCGACAGCTTCCACCGCCTGAGCGACGAGGCCGCCGGGTTGAGCATTGGCGGGGCGCTCTCGCTAACCGCGCCGTCAGGCGACCGCTACAACGATACCGGCCTGACGCGCGCTTTCCTCGCAAAAACCGACCATGAAGCATACGACCGGGAAACGCACAGCACGATCAAGACGAGCGCGCGCGACCATTTCGCCGCGAAGATGACGGCGGCGGTTGATCGGCGCTGCTGGCGGCATCTGCTGGAAACGCTGGGTTTCGACCAGCTTCTTGACCGGCAGGCGCGCGAGGAATTTTATTCCGGCCTTGAGGGGGTGCCACCCACCTTCACGACCGAGAATTGCGCGGCGACATTCGGTCATATCTGGGAAAACCGGCGCGATATCTACCTGCGCGGAATCGCCAACACCTTTGCGGCGCTGGACCGGCGTTTCCGCTCGCATGAGGGTTTCAAGATCGGGAGCCGTCTCATCATCGAGCGCGCGCTAAGCGATAGCGGGCGGTGGTGGAGCGACTATAACCGGCGCGATACGTTGCGGGACGTGGAGCGGGTTTTCCGCGAACTGGACGGGCTAGGCCCCTGCCCCGAAAGCATGAGCATAACCGAGCAGGTGATTTCCGGGCGCGATTATACGCCGTTCGTCATTCACGGCGATTATTTTCGCGTGCGCGTTTTCGGCAACGGCAATCTGCACCTGTGGTTCGAGCGCAAGGACTTGCTTAAGGAGGTGAACAAGTTGCTGGCCGAATATTATGGCGAGGTGATCGGGGACGGCTACAACAGCACCGAGGCCCCTGACGCACCGGAGTTTCATTTGACGCCTGCCAAGGACTTCGGGGCGTTTATGTCCTCCGATGAAGTCGCTTGGCGCGTGATGGAATGCGCGATGATCGGCAAGGGACTGACCGTGCTTGAACCGAGCGCCGGGACCGGCGTGCTCGCCAAGGCGGCGCACAAGGCCGGGGCGCTGGTGGATTGCATCGAGATACAGCCCGGATTGGCGCATGAATTACGGGTGCTGCACGGTTTTGAGGACGTGCGGCAGGCGGATTTCCTGACCCTCCCCCCCTCGCCTTCCTATGATCGCATCATCATGAACCCGCCTTTCGACAGGGGCCGCGATTGCGATCATGTCCGCCATGCCTTCGAGTTTCTGAAACCGGGAGGCATCCTTGTTGCCGTGATGAGCGCCCGCGCCGAATTTCGGGAGGACAAGCGGCACCGGGCCTTGCATGATATCGTGGCGCGTTGCCGCCCCGCCTGTGGCTGGCGGAAATGGCATGACCTGCCCGCCGGATCGTTCGCCCATGCGGGGACCAACATCAACACGGTCATTCTGGCGATCAGGAAGCCGGATTGATATGATTGGGAGGCCAAGGCTTGCCCTGCGATTGCGGAGGCGGGCCATAGTTTCCCTTGCCGAGCAGCCGGAGGATGAAGGCGATATATCCGAAAGCTGTTATGTGCGCGGGCCGATGGAGCATACAGCTCCATCGGCCATTTCTTACCGATCCCATGATCCTCGTAAGCTGGCTTGAGGCTGGAAGGCGAATGCGCTCCCCAGATAGCGCCGTAGAGAGCCTTCGGGCTTCGGAGGTCCGGGGCGGCACCCCCTCCCCCACTCTGCGGCCGCGCGACTATGCATGTGCATAGTCGCGCGGCCCTCGAGCCGTTTCGATCAACGGCGGACGCAGATTTTGACGTGCGCGACCGCCGGATATCCGAACCGTTCATTGATACGGGCGATCAGTTCGGGGATTTCCGCACGCACGGCGGCCGCTTGCGCACGATCGGTCGCTATATCGAGAACTCCGCGCGCGCGACTGCCGGGAGGATAGCGCAGCGTCATCGGGGTCGTATGTTGCGCGAGTGCTGGACCGACGATTTCCGGCCAGCGTGCGACCAATTCCGAGCGGCCGAACCCCATGCGGCGCATGGCAGGCGCTGCAACGGTGCGCAGGAGGTCGCCGATCGCCATCGCCTCCCCTCCGCGTTCGCCGCGCCGTCCGAATCCTTCGCTGTCCTTCATGTTTTCCACCATGCCACGGCGCGCCCGGCCCGTCGAGAAATGGCGTGTCGCCATTTCGGCACGGCGCGACTATGCATGTGCATAGCCGCGCCGTGCAGATCGCCGCGGGCGATCATCGACAAATAGTATGAAGTATTGAGTTCATTAATCCGTTCGCTTATGGTCCCGATCCGCGTTCCTCTTCGGCGCGGGAGCAAGGACGGACGGTTTGAACGAGCGAAAGTCGGCCGCGAGCGGCGTCGACGCGATGGACGAGGATGCGATCGTCCAGATTCGCGTTACAAAGGCGCTGCGCAACGAGATTGCTCAGATCGCGCTGAATCAGGGCGGGATGACCTTTCGCGCACTCATTTTGTCGGCGCTCAAGGCCACCTATGGGTTGGAGGTCGCCGATTCCGATTTGCGCGACAGGCGAGGGCGACAGGCTGGAGAAGGCGTGGGACAAGGAGACGGGTGATGTCTGAATATTTTGCGGCGAATCCCGACCATGCCATCCTTGTCGGCATCATCGGCTTCTTCGCCTTGTCGTATTTTTTCGGCAGATCGAGGCAGCGTCGGCGCGGAGATCGTGCTGCCGAGGAATATTATCAGCGGATGTTGCGGGGCGGTTGGCGAGACGATGGCTAAGAAAGACGGAAAAGCCGGCATCCGGCCGATGCAGACGATCGTAATCAACAACCGCAAGGGCGGCGTCGGCAAGACCATGCTAGCGACGCATCTTGCATGGTTCTTGGCCGAGGATGGCGCGCGCGTCCTGTTCATCGATCTTGACGCTCAGGGCAATGGGTCTCGCACACTTGCGGCCGCGGGTAGGGGAGGGCGATCGTCGGACCTGTTCGACCCAGACGCCAAGTTCGAATTGTCGGGCGCTCCTGGTCTGACCGTGCTCGAATCAGATGAAACGCTCGATATTGTCCAGCTCCAAGACGTTCAACAAATGGTGGAGGCGTTCAATGCTTTCCCCGCGCTGTTCGATTATTGCGTTATCGACACTCCGCCAACTTGGGGGGCGCTGAATTTCGCTGCGTTGACTGTTGCGGATCATCTGGTCGCCCCGATCGAGATGAAAGATTACGCGCTTGATGGCGTCGAACAGCTCCTGAAAACTATTCAGGCGGCCGAGCAAAGCGGCAGGGGAGGGCGTAAGATTAATTTTCTTGGGCTGCTGCCGTCCCGGTTCAACAGCCATAGCCCGCGCGAAAAGGAAAATGTCGCGGAGATCGTGCGGACAATCGGGACGAGCATGGTGTTCAACGGCCTGCTGGCGCAGCGCGACGGCTATGAAGAAGCCGTTTCGCAGGGTGTGCCGGTCTGGACCCTCAAAAAACGTGCGGCGGTCGTCGCCGGGCAGGAAATGCGCTTCGTGCTGTCCCAGATCCGCGACCGTATGGATGGCCTTCCGGCCAAGGAGATCGTGTAGTGAGCAGTTTCAGGGAGCGAGCGGCGCAGATCAGCGGCGTTCTTCATGCGCGGGTGGCTGAGACTGCGGCAGCGGTGCAGGAACTGGCGTTGGACGATGTGATTCCCGATCCCGAAAATCCGCGCCGTGACTTTGATGAGGAGGAGCTGGCAGGTCTAGCGAAATCGATCGGGCGGCGGGGGGTTCTGCAACCGATTACCGTCCGACCCGCAAATGAGGATGGGAAATTCGTCATTCGCTTCGGCGAAAGGCGTTGGCGTGCCTCGAAAATCGCGGGCAAGCGGACGATCCGAGCGATTGTTTCCGAAACAGCGAGCGAAGCCGACAACCTCGTTGAACAGGTTATCGAGAACGAACAGCGGGCGGATTTGCGCACCAGCGAAATGGTCGAGGCGGTGCAGCGGCTGTTGAAGGAGGGTTGGAGCAAGAAGGCGATCGCGGAGGAACTGAGCTGCAAACCTGCTGAGATTACGCAATTTGCGGCTGCCCCCGATATGGCTGGTTATCTGCGCGATCTGATCGACGTCTGGCCCCGACGAGCGCTCTACGACCTTCATATCGCCTCTCGTAAGCATTCCGAGGCGGTCCAGCGGTTTGTGGCATCCCGGCGTGAGCAGGGTGTGACCACCGCGGCGGTCGCCAATTTCGTGCGCGGGCTTAAAGACCCGCAACCTCCCAAAGCGGTTGTGCGCCCCGTCGAAACTCCTGTCCCGAAACCTGTCGAGACGGCGAGCGAGGCGCGCGGCGATCCCGATCAGGCTGTATCCGATCCGGTGCCTGCATCGGGTAGGGGGAAGGGCAGGGCGGTAGCCCCTGCCGCCCCGGCCGTCCCAATCGTGACCGTTACCGTGGGCGGCAGGAATGGACGGCTGATCTTGCCCGATACGGTTTCCGTGCTGTTCGAAGGCGCAGACGAGCCGGTGACGGTGTCCGCCAGCGAGGTCCGGCTTTTCGACGCGGCTACCTGATTTTCGCGTCGCACGAGCTTTTCTCGCGTTCGGCTATGCATATGCATAGAGGCGCGGACCGCGGTCATTCTGAAACGCACAACGCGCTTGGCGGGTAGGTCCGCCAGCGTCAGACTATGCATGTGCATAGCGGAGGGGAACTCGAAATGCTTGATGGCGGGATAGGCTTGCAGCCGGGCATGTAAAACATTAGAGCTATTATGTGACATTTTTTGGAGTCCGCCTGCCCGCCGACTTGGCTCGGCGTTTCGACCGCGTAGCAGCGGGCGAGGGCGGTCGTTCTGTCTTGCTGCGAAAGCTGATCGAGCGAGCGGCAGGGGAGGCAGGGGAGGGGGAAGCCCCCTCTGCCAGTCCTGTGCGTCGATCCCGCCGCGTCGAAATCCGCTTGTCCGATGAGGAGCTTGGGTTGCTCGACCAGGCGGCCGCAGAACGCGGGCTTACGCGCAATGTCTGGGTCGCGACGTTGGTGCAACATCGGCTTCGTGACGACGCGCCGCCGGCGCTTCCGGAGCGGCAGGCGCTTGCCGATGCTTGGCGGCAGATCAGGCGCGTCGGCCTCAATATCAATCAGGCGGTCCATGCCCTTCATTCCGCGACGATGACGGACTCCCGGCTTGATCTTGCACGCGAGGCGGCGCGGGTCGCGGCCATGCGCGAAGATGTGACTGAACAGACGCGCGCGATTGGCCAAGCCCTCAAGGGCGACCTGTCCTACTGGAGAGGCGATGATGAACGAGGATGATGTGCTCGCGCTACCTTCGCTCATGGAGGCATGGCGGCCGCCTATAGGCGGCAAGCGATCCGTGAGAGGGGCCACGCTGCGTTTATCGAGCGGGCGGGGAAGGGGACATGCGGCGGATAGTGCGCGCGCAAAGCTGGCGCGTATCGTGCGTAAGGCGCCCGAGGTGGTGGTCAAGGTTTCAGGACGACAGCGCGGCGGCGGGCATCTGAGCGCCCATCTCGAATATATCGGACGTCACGGCAAACTGGACGTCGAGACAGGCGATGGAGAGCGGATCGCCAGCGTCGCAGGGTTAAGGGAACTGGCGGCCGAATGGGAAGCGCTGGACGACGCTACCAATCGGGGCCGGTCGCGTCCGACCTCCATATCCATGGTGCTGTCCATGCCAGCAGGAATCCCGGCTGATATCGTTCACGACGCCGCACGGGCCTTTGCGCGCGTTGAGCTGGGGGAACGATTCAGCTACGCCATGGCGCTCCATACTGATACCGGCCACCCGCACGTCCACATCACGGTCGCGGCTGAAGGCTATCAGGGCGTGCGGTTCAATCCACGCAAGGCCGACTTGCACGCATTTCGTGAGAGCTTCGCCCATGAATTGCGGGCGCGCGGCGTAGAGGCCGAAGCAACGCCGAGACGTGCCCGTGGCATCGTCCGGAAGGCTGATCCATCCGCGGTGCGGCAGATCGAGCTGCGTGGGAACCGCAGGCCAAAAGATAGGGGAGGGGAGTCCGTTCGCCTTCGACGCCGGACCTTGGACGAGGCGGCTCGGATCGCACGCGCGCCGGAGGCGGAGTATCGGCCTCAGGACGATCAGGCATTGCGACGCCAGCGGGCGATTAGGGGAGCCTATGAGCAAGCGGCGAGGACGCTTGAGGGCAGCGGCAGGCCGGAGGACCGGGCGCTGGCTGCGGAGGTCCGCAATTTTGTCGCTGATATGCCGTTGCCGCTCTCGCGACGCCTGACCCTGGCGGTGCAGATCGGCCAGCGTGATCGCCGCGCGGTAGCAGGGCAGGGGGGTGAACCAGACCGCGAGAGCGGGAGGAAGGAACAGGAACGCCGGGCCGCGCGCGACGATTGGCGTGGCCGCCGGCGCTGAGATCCATGGTTCGGTTCATCTCGAAAGCACCGCTCCCGACCCGAGCAGACCGCAAAGTCATAAGAGCGGTTTCCAGGAGTTGGATCATATTGCCGCTTCGAGCAGTCGTGCCGTAAGATACATGCCGCCGCCGAACACCGAATGGCCGATCATGCTTTTCAGCCGGGTCACATTGGGTTTGGGCGTGCGCGATCCGGCGATCCCCATGCCCATGCCCGGCATCATCACGAAATAGGGCAGAACCAGCAGCGCCAGCGCGAGGATCAGCGGGGCGGAGAGATCAGGGGCATCGAGCCATCCGCTTCCCCAGATAGCCACCAGCAGCAGCCCGTAGCCGACGCCGATGACATAGTGGAAGATCCAGCCCAGAGCATGTTCGCCGGGCACGGGCGGGGCTTGTCCGATATTGGGCTGAATGAACCAGCCTTCCGGCATGTGTCCGATCCAGCGGCCGACCATCTTCCAGTTGGTCGCTGGCGCGCCAAACAGGCGCTGCGCGAGAGCGGCATAGATATCGAGGATGACGGTGCCACCGACACCGATCAGCACGGCTCGAACAATGACCTCTGCTGCCGTCATGCGCTTTCCCTTTCGATCGACAGGGAAGGGCGCACGACCGCCGATAGCGCCAGCGCAGCCACGGCAAGGGCAAGCGGCGCGAACGACACCCACAGCACGGAACTCCATCCATGCGAGGCGAGCAGCCCACCCGATGAGAAGGAGCCGACCGCCATCGTGCCGAACACGAGGAAATCGTTGAGCGCCTGAACGCGCGTCTTCTCTTCGGGCCGATGGCATTCGAGCACCAGCGCGGAGGCGCCGATGAAGCCGAAATTCCAGCCCACGCCCAAAAGGATCAGCGTTGCCCAGAAATGGGCGACGTCGATCCCGGCGAGGCCGACAGCGGCGGAAAGCCCGATGAGCGCCAGACCGACTGCCACCACGCGCTCCGCGCCGAAGCGCGTGATAAGCCGCCCGGTGAAGAAGCTGGGGGCATACATGGCGATGACGTGCCATTGCAGGCCGAGGTTGGAGTTTGCCTGGCTATGGCCGCACATCCGCATGGCGAGCGGCGCGGCGGTCATCAGGAAGTTCATCAGCATGTAGGACACCGCGCCACAGGTCGCCGCGAGAATGAAGCGCGGTTGCCGCGCAATGACCGCCAGCGGCCGCCCCCCAGCCAATTCGGCGGTGGTCGGCATCGGGAGCCGCACGCCCGTCAGCACGATTGCCGACAGCGCCGCGACTACTGCCTGGGCGATGAAGGTTGCCGCGAACATATGCGGCGGCCACAGGTCCATGGTGAAGGTGACGAGTTGGGGTCCGATCACGCCGGCGGCGACCCCGCCCGCCATGACGATCGAGAGCGCGCGCGGTCGCCATTCCGGTTCGACGCAATCGGCTGCGGCGAAGCGGAAGGAGAGAACCACGGCGGCATAGGCACCGCCGAAAAATGTCGCGAGACAGAAGATCCAGAACGATCCGAGAATGACCGCCAGTGCCGCCAGCAGCCCCGCCAGGACACCGCCCACGGTTCCGGCGAGAAATGCTGCGCGTCGCCCGTAGTGATGGGCGATCTTGCCGGTTGGGAGGATGCAGGCTGCCATGCCCACCACGAAGATCGAGATCGGCAGAGTCGCCAGCGCCTTGTCGGGGGCGAGCATGGCGCCAATGATCGCGCCAGTCGCATAGATGACGGTCGAATTGGCCCCGGCGAGCGCCTGTGCCAGCGAAAGGCGGAGGATGTTGCCGCGTTGCTCGCGCCTGCTTCCGATCTCGGGCGCGTGCTGTTCCAAAGATATGTTCGCGTTCGTCATGGTTCAGGCGGCCAGTTCGGTGAGCCAGCGCGTGTCGCGCGGCGAGGGGCGTCGATGGAGGCGGCGATCGAGAAGCGCGCGAGCTTTTTGCGCTTCGCCAGCGCGCATCAGGGCGACGAGAAGCGTATCCTCGATCACTTCGCGCTGGGCGTTGCTGCCGCCGATCCGGGCGAAATCCATCGTCATCGGTTCGAGGATATGCGCGCATCCGGCGTTATCGCCTTCGGCGAAGGCCAGCGCGGCGCGGCCGATGGCGGGGACGATCGCGCCCGCGCCGATCGCGCCGTTGGCGACCAGTTCGTCCAGCGCGGCGATGCGGCGGCCGAGCGCCGCGCTGTCGCCGGTTGCCGCTTCGAGCAGCGCTATATGCGGGTCGACGAAAGCATGGCCGGGCTTGGGAAAGACCCGCCGCGCATAGTCGGCCGCATCCTCCCAAAGTCCTTCGGGAACGGCATGGCCATAGGCTTGCAGCCGCCAGAGGAGCGAGGCGGCGTCGCTGACGATGTTGATCGGCGTCCCCAGCGATACCGAATGCCGCACCGTGCCGTCATAGATGGCGAGCGCCGTATCGACGTCGCCCCGCTCCAGTGCGGCGAGGGCGGCGTGCCAGGCGATATGCCCGTGGAGGATGCCGCTGCGGTCGTAATCGGGAAGCCACTGCGCGATCAGCGCTTCCGCTTCGCGATTGGCGCCTGCCTCGAACATGGCGTGGGCCAGCGCGTGGGCGCAATTGGCGTTATGGCGGCGCAGTTCGATCGCGCGTTCCAGCATCGCGCGGCCGTGCGCGACCTCGCCATTTTCGGCCAGCGCCCAGCCCCGATAGGTGAGGAACCACCAGTCATCGTCGGCGAAATGCGCGGCATGACGCTCGCACAGGTCGACCTTGGCCTGGTTGTGTTCGGCCATGCCGGAAAAGGCGAACAGGCCGAAAGCGCCGAGCGGTAGCGACAGGACGAGCGTATCGCGGGGCCAGCGTTCCACATGGGCGAGCGCGGCTTTCAGCGCGTCTTGCGACTTGCCGTTTATGGCGAGCGCCAGCACCTCGACATGGCTCGCCTCTCGTTCGGAAAGAGTGGCTGTGGCCTTATCCTGCGCGATTGCGATACGCGCCCGCGCTTCGCTGGGCTGGGCACGCATCGCATGAAGCCGGGCGCGGGCCGCGTGGGCGAGGGCGAAATCCGGATCGGCCTCGATCGCAGCGTCGAGATTTTCCGCCGCTCCCGGCCAGGCCGCGAGCATGAACGCTATGCCGTCGCGATAAAGCGCGGCCGCCTCATCCGATGCGGTTGAAAGGGAGAGTTCGTAATTGTCGAAACGCGCCATGGCGGCTCTTTCCAGATTCTCGTGCTGTAGATGACGCACGCCGCCGGGCGTCACGATTTATCATATCTGCTTTTAATATGTCGGTCTTTCGATTATCCGACATATCATGTATAATATCGGCCAATATTCGCCCATGTCGGGCTGGCAGTCGATAGAAGCGCCCGCCGACGCGCCTTCGCCAGCACCGATGACCGTGCGCGCACAGACTGTCCCGGCACGATGCTACTTCCCTGAGCACAGCCATGATTGGGGACAGCTTGTCTATGCCATCTCCGGTGTGCTTGCCGTCAGTATCGCCGGACGATCGTTCGTCATTTCCCCCGAACAGGCCGTGTGGCTTCCCGCCGGGATCACGCACCGCGTAGGATCATTGCTTGGCGCTCAGTTTCGCAGCCTGTGGATCGCGAACGAGGCCGTCTCCGCGCTTCCAGAGGAGCCCACGGTCTTTCCTGTCAGCGCACTTCTGAAAGCCCTGATCGCCGAAGCCGCGCACCTGCATGGCGAGGAAGATGACCCCGGATATGCTGACCGGGTGACACAAATGATCCTCGATCAGCTCCGTCGCGCCATCCCTGTTTCGGCCGCTCTGCCTTGGCCGCGTGACGAAGCGCTCGCGCGCCTGTGCGAAGCGCTCTACGCCGATCCGGCCGATCCCCGTTCAGCTGAGGATTGGGCACGCGATCTGGGCATGTCCTCGCGAACATTGAGTCGACGCTTCGAGGTGGAAATCGGCATGACGCTGCGATCGTGGCGGCGGCGGATGCGGCTGTTCAAAGCCATCGAGCTATTGGGAGGGGGCATGGACGTCACCAGAACCGCGCTGGACCTTGGCTATGGTTCCCCATCGGCTTTCATCTACGCGTTCCGGATGGAGCTGGGAGTCAGTCCGCGATCCTATATGCGAGATGAGATCGCGTTCTGACTGCCGAAGGCGTCGAAGGCTATTCCAACGGCAGGCTTAAGACTGCCTTATGCGATCGCTCAGTCCACGACATCTGCGCTGCTGTAAAGCGGGGCGGCTGCTATCCAGGGATGACCGCCCAGCCTTTCAATTGCAGATTGGCCAGCGTGACCATGGCCGCGAGGTCGATCATCACATCCTTTGCGACGTCATTTCGCTCGATTTTCTGGTTGGCGAGGGCGTGGCTGCACACATGGATAGCGACGCCAGCGCGTTGCAGCTCCTCTATGAGCCACATGTTCGGATTGGCCCGATGCCGTTGACGAACTGCCCCATCTGACCGAGCGTGCGTTGTTCCGCATAGGCAAGAGAGGCTTTCGGTTAACGAGATCGCCAAGCGCCTCACCATTGATCCGAAAGAGGCGGTCGAGCGACTATCACATGGTCTAGGCTATGTCCGCGAGCCTTTGAGCGTCGCGGGTTGATATGTGGAGACTTACCTGACTCTTCGGGGTCGAGCGCCATAGCCATGGAGGAATATGTCCACCGCCTCGGCCGCCTCTCTCGCGATCGCGTCGGCCGAGCTGTCTGGTTTCAATCCGCACATTCGCCGGACGAGCATTCGGCACATGCATATTTCAAGAAGCTGCTCGGCCGCCCTTAAGCTGGCCGGCGCCCGTGCGCGGCGCTGGAGCCGACCAGAACGAATCAGATCTTCAAGAAGTTCGGACAGAATCATGTGGTGTCGCTGGAGCACCTTACGATAATAGGCGCGGCCCAACTCTGGAAAGCGCGCGCCCTCAGCGACGATAAGGCGAAACACTGTTTCGGCCAACGGCGTCAGCATGGCGGACATGAACTTTGCGCAATAGTCGCTCAGTCGCTGTCGCACATCGCCGTGCAAAGGGGCACTGCCGCATGGTTCGAGTTCATCCAGCCAGGTGGAGAGGGCGGCTGCGAACAGATCCTCCTTTGACGGGAAATAGGCCCAAAGCGTGGCTTTTGACCCCCCAATTTCGGCCGCGATGGCGGACATGGAAGCACCGCCGAACCCATGTTCAGCGAAGTGCCGCTGTGCGACTGTGATGATGGCGCAGCGCCGTTCCTCGCGTTTGTTTCCGCGCCGCTGTTCCTCGCTTTCGCTCTTGCGCGGCACGGAACGTCCTCAATGGCTTACCTGTTTCAGCGGTCCCTTGGGCCGTTTCGCGAGCCAAACTACCGCCGCGAAGATCAGGATGAGGATAGTCGCCATCGCATAGAAATCGTTGGTAGCGAGCATCACGGCCTGCATGTCGACCATTCTGGAGAAGGCGGCGAGACCCGAACCGGGCTGTAATCCCGGCAGCGGGGCAGGGGTCATGGTCGGATCGATGATCGCGACCAGTTCGGCCCGATTTCCCTTCGTCGCATTCTCCCAATAGGTCGAGGTCAACGACGCGCCGACCGCCATTGCCATGATGCGGATGAAGTTCTGCAATCCCGACCCGTTCGCGATCTTTTCGGGGGGCAGCTCCGACACGCCGAGCGACGTGAGGGTGACAAGGCAGGCCGGGACGCCTGCGCCCAGCACGAACATGGGGATCGCGACCGACATGAAATCGGCCTGCGCGTTCAGATGCGCGCGCATGAAGAAGGAGATGGCGAGGACCACCATCCCGTAGGTGACGATGAGCCGCGGGTCGATCTTGCCCATGAGCCGCCCGACGATCGGGGCGGTCACGACCGCCAATATCCCCATTGGCGCGGTCGCGAAGCCCGCCCAGGTCGCCGTGTAGCCCATCATCTGCTGGAGCCAGAGCGGTGTCAGCACGATGTTGCCGAAGAACAGGCCGAACATGAGACCGAGCGACATGGTGGAGACGAGCCACGTCCGGTTTTTGAACACCGACAGGTCGATTACCGGATCATCGTCGGTCAGTTCCCACAGGATGAGCGCTCCGAGCGCGATCGCCGCGACGATCGCCATCCAGACGATGAAGGAGGATGAGAACCAGTCGAGTTCGCGTCCCTTGTCGATCATAGTCTGGAAGGCGCTGACGAACACCACCAGGAGCATCAGGCCCACCATGTCGATCCGGCTGCGCGCGATCGGCGTTTCGCGGTTTCGCATCAGCCACCAGACCACGCTGCCAACAGCAATCCCGAAGAAGATGTTGATGTAGAAGATCCAGCCCCAATGATAATTGTCGGAGATATAGCCGCCCAGGATTGGACCGAAGATCGGCGCGACCACCGTGGTCATGCCCCAGATGGCGAGAGCGATGTTGCTCTTGTCCTTGGGAAAGACCGATATGAGCAGGGTGGAGGAAAGCGGAATGATCGGTCCGCCGGCGAAGCCTTGCAGGATGCGGAACAGGACGAGGAAGCCGAGCGAGCCGGACAGGCCGCACAGGATCGAGCAGATCACGAACGCAATGACGCAGGCCGTGAACAGCCGCACCTCCCCGAACCGGCGCGAGAGCCAGCCCGTGAGCGGAACCGTGATGGCCTCGGCGACCGCATAGGCCGTGATGATCCACGTTCCCTCGGTGGTCGAAACCCCAAGATCGCCCGATATCGTCGGCATCGCCACATTGGCGATCGTCGTGTCGAGCACGACCATGAAGTTGCCGAACGACAGGGCAGCGGCCGCCATGGCGAGCTTTGCGCCCGTCATCGGCGGATAGCCGCCCCCCCCATGCGAAGCATCGCTTGCGGACATTTTACCGTGCCTCTGACAGATCGACCGTCGCGTGCATCGAAAGTCCGACGCGCAGCGGATGCTCTTTCAGTTCCTTCGGATCGAGCCGGATGCGGACGGGCAGGCGCTGCACGACCTTGATCCAGTTTCCGGTGGCGTTCTGCGCCGGGATCGCGGCGAAGGCCGAACCCGATCCGCCCGCGAAGCCTTCCACGCGGCCATGATACACTACGTCCGAGCCATAGAGGTCCGAGGTCAGCCGCGCGGTCTGGCCGGGCCGGACCCGCTTGAGCTGGCCTTCCTTGAAGTTGGCGTCGACATACATATTCTGGACAGGAACGACGACCATCAGCGGCACGCCCGGCTGCACGCGCTGGCCGACCGCGACATGGCGCTGATCCACGACACCATCGACCGGCGCGCGAATCACGGCGCGCGAAAGGTCCACCTTCGCCTGATCGAGCCGGGCCTTCGCGGCGAGGACTTCCGGGTTGGTTTCGACGGTGCTGTTCTCGATAAGCGCCTGGTTGGCGCGCCGTGCGCCCGTGGCGGCCGCCACGCGCGCCTTGGCCTGCGTCACCGCTGCCCGCGCTACGCGAACCGCCGTCTGCGAATCCGACAGCTCCTGCTGCGAGATCGCGCCGGGGCCGGCGAGACGCTGGCGACGCCGCTCATCGAGGAGCGCCTTGTCGAGATCGGCCTGTGCTCGAACGAGATCAGCCTGGCCAACGTCCACCTGGCTCGCGAGGTTCGCGTCATTTTCCTGGACCTGCCGGACCTGACGGCGGGCGCGGCCCAGCGCCGCCTCGGCCTGGGCGACCGCGAGCCGCAGATCGGTGTCGTCCAGTTCGACGAGCACGTCACCGGCGTGCACCGCCTGCGTATTGACCACGGCCACGCGCTTGACCGGGCCGCCGACCAGCGGCGTCACCTGTGCGACCTCGACATTGGTATAGGCGTTCTCGGTCGATTCCGTGTCGCCGGCGAGGAAGGTCGCCCATATCCACCAGCATAGCGCGATCAGCAGGATTGCGCCGCCGAAAATGAGGAAAAGGCGCTTTCGCTTCCCGCTCCTGGATGGAGGAGGGGCGTCCTGCATGTCGTGGTCTTGTTCAAGAGTGGCGTCGGTCATGGCTGTTCCCAATCAAGAGTTGCTGTCGCTGGCCGGGACAGCCGCTTTGAAGCCGCCGCCCAAGGCTTTCGCCAAGGCGATGTCGAGGATGAAGCCCCGCAGGCGCAGGGCGGCCGCTTGCTCGCGAGCGGTCAGAAGCGCGTCCTCGCTGATGAGGACCGATTGATAGTCGGACAGGCCGCCCTCATAACGCATGTTGGCAAGGCTGTAGGCTGCCTCCTGACGGGCGACCGCCGCATTCGTCCTGTCCACCCGCTCATGGAGCGCGCGAAGTGACGTCGCCGCATCGGCGGCTTGATGGAGCGCCTGAAGCAGCGTTTCGTTGTAGGTTGCGACCGCCGCGTCATAATCGCCCCGCGCGCCGCGATAGCGCGCACTCAACCGTCCGCCCTGAAAAATGGGTAGGCTGATCGCCGGTCCAAACGAACCGATCACAGAATCCGATTTGAACAGATTGTCGAGACCGAACGAGGCAAGCCCGATCAGGCCGCTGATATTGACGTTCGGATAAAAGCCGGCGCGAGCGACACCAATGCGCTCGGCGGCGGCTTCCACCCGCCAGCGGGCCGACACCACCATCGGATTGCGACCGATCAGCTCGACCGGGATGTTGGCGGGGAGGGTGTCGGCGCGGCGGGTCCGAAGCGCGGGCGACTGGATCGACAATCCGCGATCCGGCCCCGCGCCGACCAGCGCGGCCAGCGCATTGCGGCTTAGCCCAATTGCCTCGTTGATCGCGGCAAGCTGGGCTTCGGCGGTTTCCACGCCGCCTTGGGCCTGTTCGAGCGATGTGCGCGGCTCGATGCCGGCATCGAAGCGTCGCGCCACCAGATCGCGCGTGGCCCGCCTGATCCGCACTGCGTCGGTGGCGACGTCCTGGCGGACCAGCAATTGCGCGAAATCGACATAGGTGGTCGCCACGGCCGACGCGAGGGCGAGACGCGCGGTTGCATCATCCGCTTCGACGGCCTGCCTTTCGGACACCGTCGCCCGCAACGCCTTCCGGTTCTTGCCCCATAGGTCGAGGTCGTAGCTGAGGCTTCCCAGCCCAGCGACCAGCCAATGCCAGTCGCCATCGGTGGGGAGGCCGATGCTCTGCGTGATGCGGGACTCGCGCCCGGTTACGGTCGCGCCGATGCTCGGCAGCAAGGCGGCGCGCGCCAGTTCGACCTGTGCGCCGGCCATGCGGATGCGCGCGGCGGCTTGCTCGATCGTCGGCGAGTCGCGCAGCGCCTCGTTCACCAGCGTATCGAGCTGCGAGTCCTCGAAGGATCGCCACCATTCGTCATTAGGCCAGTCTTGCGCCGTGCCCGCCAGCGAGCGCGACGATGAGAAGGTGCCGGGTTGGGCCGGCTCGGGTCGCGGGCCGAGATCGGGGATGCTCGCGCATCCGCTCAGCCCCGCCACCATCACGAGAGTTGCTAGTCGCCGCATTGTCCACCGTTGGTAATATCTGTTATCGGCTTGACTGGTAAGGTAACGTGTATTACCCGTCAAGGGGAAAGGCGAATGGAGTTACAAATGGCCACAGCCACCCGCGCTAAGCGTCCTTCCAAGGACAGCAGGCGCGCCGCCATCCTTGAAGCGGCGGCACAGGTTTTCTTCGAGCAGGGCTATGCCGCCACCAGCATCGACGCGGTGATCGAGCGGTCTGGCGGGTCGAAGCGGACGATCTACAATGAGTTCGGGAGCAAGGAGGGCCTATTCACGGCGCTGGTGTCCGAGAGCGCGGACACGGCGCTTTCAGCGCTTTCGGCTGACGGTTTTGAAGGCCGTAGCCTTGAGGGAATCCTTCTCGGTTTTGGGCGACTGCTTCTCAAGATGTATATGTCGCCGGGGCTGATCGGTGTTTATCGGTCGATCATGCCCGAAGCGGGGCGCTTTCCTGAACTGGCGAAGGATTTCTTCGAGAAGGGGCCGGGGCGCGCGTCGGATCGACTCGCCGAGGTTCTGGAATCGGCTCGCGATCGCGGCGAGATCCAGCTCGAAGATTGTCGAGCGGCGGCCGATCACTTTGTCGGCATGTTCCGCGGTAATCTCCATCTGCGTGTCGTTCTCGGTCTCCAACCGCCGCCCACTTCCGCCGAAGTCGAAGCGGCAGTGAGGTCGGCTGTCGGGATATTCCTCCACGGAATCTACGGCGACGACCGCGAGGGGAGGGCGAAAGGCAGGTGAGATATGACCGCACATTCAGAGTGCCCGACCGATGAAACCGCCAACGTCTCGCCGGGATCATCGGGACCGGGCATCGACCTAGTGGATTGATTCCAACACTTGGTGCCCGCGCCGTACAGCGGCTATAATTTCGTCCGGATCGGCCTTCCAGATGAAAGGTCGGGGGTCCTCGT
>NZ_JACIEU010000040.1 GCF_014197035.1 Sphingobium scionense
CGATCTCGATACCCGTTCGCATGCCGCATCGTCGCACGGCACCGAAAGAATGGGAATCCCTCAAGCGGACTCATTCGTTCCGATCAATCCACTAGTCGCGCAGAAGGCGGTATCAGACGCCTTGGTCGCTTTGGAACGCGCAAACAGCGTTGGCTGGACCAAGCACGGCCAGTAACTATCGTCCTGGCCCTTCCCGCGAACGATCGCGGTTCCTAGATCGTTCGCTCTGCCGCTTCCGCTCCATCGCGGCTACCGATCGCTCATGAATTGTAGGCGTTCGCCCTGCCCCCACAAATTGCCGCACCTGGTCGGCAAGCTGGCGGTCAGCTGGATCGCTGCTTGCCTCAAGGCGCTTGGCGGCGGCTAGATAGCGGTGTTGCGTCTCATTCCATGCCTGCCGCCCGCGCACCACGAAATCCGGAGCGGTGGACCGCCCCGCCAGCTGGTCTCGCGCGGCCGCAGTGATCTTCTGATTGGCAAACGGTGCAGGTGCGGTGCCGGCCATGTAGCGCTGCCGCATCCGATTCAGGGCCATGCTTTGACCAGCTCGGCCGACACCGCGCGCTGCGCGAGGCGTTGCCTCGGCAGTAACCCCCCTCGCCCGCAATTCCTCGGCAAAGCGCTCCCGGTAATGATGCAGCGTTTGAGGTCGCGGGTTGAAGCGTTTCCCCGTGTCACCGCGCGCTGCAACCGTCACATGCACGTGAGGCCGTGGTGTGTCCGTATGCAGCGCCAGGACGTAATCCCACTCATGCCCGATCTCGCTCCGCGCGACTTCGCGCACCGCTGAAAGAACCTTGTCGGGGTCTGTGCCTGCCGGCATCGAAAAAACCATGCTCACGGCGGCTACGGTAGAATTGTCACGCCAATAGACAGGATCGCCCCAATCGCGCGCCAGCGCCGCCCGATCTTCCTTGTCAGTCAGAATGTCGCCATCGCGCGTTTCAAGCGGCACATCGCCTTTTCGGCCGATATAGTCGAAATGCGCAGCCGCGTGGTTCTTGCCCTTCGGCCTGCCCGTAACCTTGACCATGACCTCCGGAGCACGGCTGACAATGCGAGCAAGCCGCGCCCGGGTGCTCCCGCCCTGGCCTGCTCGCCTCGAACTAAGCGAGCGCAGCAACATGTCGGCGCCGCGCCTGTTCGGGTCGCTGGTCAGCTTTGGTTTGAACAGCGCGGCGAGCTGGCCCGCCTCAAAGCTGCTGTCAAAGTCGCTCACCGGGCACCTCCCAATAGACAAGATCGGCCTTCGTGGCTGCACCGATACCTTCGACGGCCGCGCCGATCGCCGCGCGCAGGTCGTTGACCTTATGCAGCTCGCCGGCGATCTCCGCTGCATTGTCCGCCAGCGCCATCTTGTTCGCCGCTCGGGCGATCTGATTCACGTTGCGGCCAATGCGCTGTAACGCCTGACGGCAATTCAACAGCTCTTCGCGCAACTCGCGATCGACAGGCGCGGCAATGCCGATGTGTCGCCGCACAAGAGCCATCGCCCAGGTCGCCGGGGTCATGCGGCGCTCCTTTGCGCGATGGCGGATCACGGCCAGTTCGGTTTCGGTGGGCCGAAGATAAAGGCGGTGCTCGCCAGCGGCCTCGCGGTCGGCAACAGGCGCGGCCTCGATGGCCGCCCCGGACTGCCTGAGCACCGCGTCAACCAGCTGACGCATGAAGGGGCCGCGCCCTCCCCTCGTCTGCGCGAGCGCGTCGATCTTTGCGAGCTTGGCCGCCTCGATCTTGAAGCCCAGCGTCTTTTCCATGTGGGGTAGGTATCTCCCAACCGTGAAGCGCGATCCGATAGGATTGAGCGTATCGGTTAACATTAGCCGCCGCAAGGCTTATCCTGCCATACAGTAGATACCTACCCCACAAACAAAAAGCGGTGGCAACTGCCACCGCTTCAAAATTCCACGCCGCCTCAATGCTGAGTGAACGTGGACGGTAAAAGCTATCAGAAGTCGAAGGTTTGGGGCGCAGCCTCGCCGTCGAACCGAACCGTGACCTGGCCGCTGAGAACAATCCCGCGACGGCCCTGAATGATGATGGCCGGTGCGTCGTTGGCCTCTTTCGGCTGACGGGGGGTGCGCGGCTTGTGATCGGAACGCTCGGCAAGCGCAGCGCCCTCCCCTTCCCGCTCGTCGTCGCCGGCATCCAGTTCGGGCCGCTCCCGACGCTCATCTGCTGCACTGGTGGCAGCTGCCACCGGCGCGCGCGATTCTTGGGGCAGCGCTGAATCGTCATTCGGTTTAGCGGCGCCGGCCTGAGCGCTCTCTTCATCGGGACCGCCTTGGAGCGTGGCAAGAAACTGCTCGCAGGCGGCGGCTGTCGGATTTTCATTCGTGACCACGAAATTGCGCGTGGCCTTCTCGTCCAGCTCGATCGCGTGTTTGATGGCGACGGCGGCGCGCGGAGAACAATTCTTCAACGCGGCAAGAATGTCCTCGGGCAAGGTGCGCAGCGAGTAGAGGCGCTTCACTTCCGAATGCGGCTTGGCGATGCGCGCGGCTAGATCCTTTGTCGAAAGCGTGTCACTGACGCGGCTCGCGATGAAACTGACGCGCTCGGCCAGACTTAGGGCTTGGCGTTGTTCGTTCTCAAGAAACTGGTCGAGGCCAATATCGCGTTCGGCGTCGGCCTGATCCAGAACGGTGTCGATCTGGTCGAAACCAAGCTGGCGGCACGCGCGGTAGCGCCGCTCGCCGTATCGGATGATGTAGCGGCCGTTCGATGTTGGCGCGACGACGATGGGTTGCAGCAAGCCGCGGTCCTTGATGGTCGCGGCCAGTGCATCAATCTCGGCCTGGTCGAACTCCCGGCGAACCTGCGCGGGGTCTGGATCAATGTCAGCGAGCGGAAGGCGCTGAAACCGCCCAGCTGCCTTGAACTCGGTATTCGCGGGGACGGCCGAAAAATCCATCGCGTCCATATCGAAGTCGGCAAAGCTCTTCTTCGCCGGTTTGACAGCTGCCTTGCTCATGCGGCTTCCCTCTCAGCTTGATCGACAATGTAGGAGACGACTTCGCGCAGGACCGGCGCGCTGCGGCGCGTATCCTTGGCAAGTCGCCACACGGGAATTTCGAGAAGGGCCGCCTCGCGCATATGCTCGCGGTGCGGGATGGTATGCGGGACAACATTGGCGGGTAGCGCCTGCCCGATCCGCTCCATGAGCATTTTAGACACTTCACTCGTCGTCTGCACACGATTGAACACGATCCCGAAGCGGGTTTCGTTGCCCTCCCCCCGAACCTTATTGGCAAGGCTGATGCTTTGCGAAATCTCGTTGAGCGATTGCCGTGCGGTTTTGTCGGGGTCTAAAGGCACCGCGACATAATCGGATGCGATCAGCGCCATAAGGTTGCGGCCATCCCAAGCCGGGGCCGTGTCGATCACGCAATAGTCGTAGTGCTTGGCAAGGCCGGCACGAATGGCGCGAACATAGGCGGCGATGTGCTGGCCCTGCTGCGGGCCGTCAGTCGTCAGTTCGACCACTTGCCTCGTGTTCTTGAAGCAAGCCAGCGCCGGAGGTTCCTCGCCGGGGGCGAAGTCGAGTATCGACTGAACCGGCCCGATCTGCTCGAACTCGGCTTTCAGCATTCCGGCACTGTGGCATTGCTTGTCCAGGTCAAGGACCACGACACGCTTGCCCTGCTCGGCCAGATGCCACGCGATATGACAGGTAAGCATGGTCTTGCCGATGCCACCGCGCTCATTAGTCACTACGATTGTTCGCATTGAGAATCCCTTCAATGGCTGCGCCACGGGCTACTTGTGCCAGCGGTTATGGGCGGCGCTATTTCCCGATCCGAAGCGATACTGCGACTGCATATACCATGGGTTCGGATCGTCATTCAGGTGAAGGCCCTTGCGCTTGCGACGCGGGCTGGTTGGTTCGGTCGGTGGATCTTTGCCGAAGATAGCCGCCAGCACGAAAGCTGCGACCACGGCCACGCCCCACCAGCCAAAGGCAGCGTGGGCCAGCGTGGCGACAATAAGAGCCACGATCAGCATGAGCGCGCCAGCTGCGATCAGCAGGATAAGCCACGCCAAAAGCATAGCCGTCCGTAGCGCGCTTGCTGCACGCCGGAGTTTGCTGACGATCTGACGGCGCATAGTGACCTCCTAAGCTGTGCGGCTCTCGCCTCGATCGGAGCCGATCAGCTTAGGGAAAGGCTGCTCCCTAAAGATGTTCGGCACTTGAGTTCGCAGTGCGTGGGACATTCGGAGCGCCGTTATCAAAGTGGCGTCCTGCCTGCCGTTCTCGATGGCGGCGACTGTTTCAGGTGAGACGTGAATCCTCGCCGCCAGCTCGGATTGCGTAAGTCCGGCAGCGATGCGCAAGCTCGCTACACGATTGAACAGTTTGGCCGCCACAGATGCCTCGCAAAATTAGACCCTATTATCGTTAGGGTCTATGAGAGGCATTGTCCACAAAAAAGGGCGGCCGCTAGGCCGCCCGTCTTATGGGGAAAGGGAGGGGGCTTAATCAGCCCCGCCCCTCGTCAGGATGCCCAGCCCCTCAGCGATCAGGTCCACCGAGTAGCGGGTTTCGCCATTGCTCTCGTAGCTGTTCTGGCGGACCCGTCCGGTGATGTGAACCAGGTCGCCCTTGCCCAGATCAGCGGCGCGCTCTGCCAGCTGGCGGAAGAACGTCACACGGTTCCAGTGCGTATCGGTCTTCCATTCATCGCCATCCTTGCGGTTGTAGTTCGCGGCGACGGAAACGTGGGTGACTTTATCGGTCGTATCGACACTGCCAACGCGGCCGATGATCCGAAATTCAGCGATGTTCTGCATGGTAGTCTCCTTTGGATAAGCGTTGCTGACGGATTTTTTGCGGCGGAGCTGAGCCACGCGGGCAAGCTGAAAATGGGAGGGTCCGCTTGCGGAAACCCAAGGCCGAAGGCCGGTTTTCTGCTTGCCCGCATTAGTGGCGATGCGCAGTTCGTATCCGTCAGACAGCAACGCCCAAAGGAAACCGCCCGAGTAGATGCAGCAATTTGGACTGGCGGTGGTGGCAGCTGCCACCGGCCATTGGCGCCCATAGGTCGCTGCGCTCGATCGGCATGGGGGCGATTGGAAAACCCTGTCGCGGCTCCGCCGCTCTTTCCCTGGCTGGCAGTCCGTTGACGCGGGCAGGGGACTGCCGGTGGCAGCTGCCACCGGCGCGAAGCCGAACAGAAAGGGCAATCAGCGTTTCCGCTCACGGTGATTTCGCTGAGGGCTGGGTTCTTGCACCTGGGCGGCGCGATGCGCCGCCCATACTCGCTTGACTGTGCTGCGGTCGCAATCGGCCAGCTCTGCCGTTTTGGCAATGCTCTTGCCCGCCTCGCGCAATGCCACAATGCGGGCGTGCGTTGCCCGATCGCCTTTGCGCCCTCCGCTGCGACCTGCGGCTTTTGCCAAGGCGATACCCTGGCGCTGTCGCTCGCGGCGATCGGTGTAATCGTCGTGGGCCATCTGTAAGGCGATCTTCAAGAGCATCGCCTGAACAGATTCGAGCACGATGCGGGCGATGCCATCGGCATCGGCCGCGAGGTCGGACAGGTCCACGACGCCGGGAATGGCAAGTCGCGCGCCTCGCGCACGAATTGTCTCAACCAGCTGCTCAGCCTCGGTCAAGGGGAGACGACTTATCCGGTCGATCTTCTCCGCGATCACTACTTCGCCGGGTTGAAGATCGGCAATCATGCGCAAAAGCTCGGGGCGGTCGGCGCGGGCACCCGATGCCTTCTCTCGATAGACCGCCGCGACATAGTAGCCTGCGGCCTTTGCTTCGCCCACGATCGCGTCTTGGCGACGCAAATCCTGCGCGTCGGTGCTGACGCGCAGATAGACGCGGGCAATCTGTGGGGCAGGGGAAGGAACGTTCTCAGTCAGCAAGGTCAGGCCCCTCGGGCGGCGATGAGCGAAGCTTGGCAATGCCTGCGTCCGCTTGTGCGATTTCAATTCCGCACTGGCGCGCTCTTGCGCGCAATCGCTCAAGCTCAGAATTGCGGGGGAGAAACATGCGAATGACCCGGTTCCGTCCTTCTAGCGCGATTATGCGCTGCGCAAGATAAGCCGCCTCATCATTCAAGGCCTGGTGCTGTTCCTCCGCCTTGCGTAGCTGGCGCTCCCACGCTCGCTTTCGAGCTTTCGCGCGCCGCCTTTCATCGCGGTGTCGAGCATCAATCCTTTTTTGGTCCTGCTCTCTGGCCGCTGCTTCGGCCGCGCTAGCGGCAACTTCCTCTTCCCGCGCCCTATCAGCATTTCGCTTCGCAATGAGCGCATCGAGCACGGCCGCGTCCGTGCCGAGATTGTTCATCACCCATCGCATCCGTCTGTAGGCCTTTGCTTCGATCTGTCCGATCGAACCAGGCGAAAGCCCCACCACACTTGCCACTGTTCGCTGCGTTTGCGCTTCCCCCTCGGGACCACCAATCCTTAGGCGCACAATTTGCTCTTCTCGCGGTTCGAGAGTTGCTAGCAGTTTGTCCATAATGTGAGGATCGTTGATCCGCTCGATCGCGCTGCCGCCGAGGCTATCAGCCGAAGCCGTTGCGCTATGGTTCGCCGTCTTGGCAAGCTTCGCATTAAACAGCGCGATCGGTGACTGCATGTTCATTATCCCATGTTCCAGCACGAACATGGCGCACAATCTATACCATCTGCGCTAGGCGCGAAAGCCATGGCGCAAATAGCTTCTAGAGCAACCCTATTGCGCCATGCTGCCCGTGCCGACATTCTGCGCCTAGCCAGAAGGACGCGAACACGATGCCAACCATATACCTGAAACGAACATCGCCGTTGATGGCCCAGCTAGGGGCCAACATCGCTCGCGAACTAAAGAAACTAGGCATAACTCAAGGGGAGTTGTCCGAACGCTCGGGCGTTGCGGCGTCACATATTTCATACATGGTGCGCGGACATGGTAATCCAACGCTTGCTACCTTGGAGAGCCTTGCCGATGTTTTCGGATTATCGGTTGTCGAATTATTGGCAGCGGATAGCACTTCCCGCGATAAGTCCTGAAAGGCAGTCGCTTAATTTGATCGGAACAATCTATGTCCAGTAACCCGCCCCGCGAATTTGACCGACTGCTACAAGATGCGCCGCTGGTGCGGGCAATGGGGGGAGCACTCTCGATGTTTGCCACGCTGCTTGCGCGCCAAGGCATTGTCGAGGCGAGCGAGGTTGCAAACTTGCTGGGTATCTATGCGGTCGCCACAAGCGAAGTCGATAATGAAGAGGGCATGATCTTGGGATGCTGGGCAGCTATGATCCGCGACGTGGCGGAGCAACAGCGCACAGCTACTCGCAAATAACCCCGGCGCGCACGGCGCTAAGGGGCCGGTCACGGCCCTTGGCGGCGGGCGTCAGCGCGCCGCCTTGGCGGCGAGGTCGCGCAGGCCGTAGCCGTCGGTCTTGTTGCGGGCGGCGTCCGCCACCTGGCGGACGATGTGCACCATGAAGCTGCGCCGGTTGGTGCGGCTGATGCACGAGAATCCGGCCTGCAAGGCGATTGCCTGCACCTCGTCCACGGGGCGTTTGTCCAGGACGCGGTAGGCGTCGCCGAGCTTGCCGCTGCGGGTGGCTTCGACCAGGGCACGGGCTGCCGTCTCGGTGTCGTTGCTCATGGCGTGGCTCCTGTCTCGGATTGCGGGTGCGGTGGCCGGTTCCCCGGCCACCGCTGCGGGCCGCTAGGCGGCTGCGGCTAGTCAGCACGGCCACGGTGACTCCACCTGCGGGGGTCGTGGATCCTAACCCCGGCAACAACAGCTCAACGGCACGCCTGGTGGTGGTGCAGCAGAATGATGGAGCTGGTTGTAATGCAGGGAATGAAGGGGTGAGCTGTGCGGAGCATGCTACGCGGCCGCCGGCCGGAGCTGCGAACAAGGAACCCGACGCCGGCGCAACGCCGGGGTCGCGATAGGCGAACCAGGCCGCCCCGAGGGGCGGCTTCGCTTAAGCGCTTAAGTCGTGCCGGGTCGGGGCGGATCGCGTCCCTCGCAAACTAGTCCGCGCAGACGGCGACCCGGCTCATTGTCATCGGGCCTCCACCGAATCCCGGCGTCGCGCGATTGACCCAGCGAACCTTCTTGCAGCTCGTCTTGCCGGTGCGCGTTGTCGCCCTCGGACGGGCGTCGGCCGGGGCTGCGTCAGCCTGCTCGTCCAGCCATCGGTTCGCTGCGGCGGGGCCGTCCCGCAGCATCCTGCGACGATACTCGGCCTTGTTTCTAGAGAAGGCGGCTTGCCGCTCGGCCTGCGAAACCTGCCGTGACGGCGTGGTACGCGGAGGCGCCTTGGACCTTCTCTCGCCAGGCCTGTCCGTCACCATGTCCTGTTGGTGACGACGCAGTGTTTCGTCTCGAACCGAGTCGAGATGCGTGCCTAGGTAATCCTGCGCTGCTACGGGGCCAGTGGTGGCAAGTAATGCCAGGACTAGAGCGATGTTCCGCATTGAATTCTCCTGCGTGTTTCGGAAGCCACGGCGCGAAGTGCTGTGCCTTACTGCCATCGTCCGCCCTCGGTTTCAACGAACGTCTCCGGCAAGTGAAAGGCTTGCAGGGCGACGGTCAGGGCGTCTTGGACGTCCGACCATTCGACGCCATCGGGGCCGTCAAGATAGGCGCGGATCAGCAGGCGGCACGCCTGCGCGGCCTTGGACGGGTCGGGCTTGATGGTGAGCGGATTGCGACGCTCGGCGAGTGATGCGGTCACTGTCGTTCTCCTGTCTTGGGGTAGCCGTGAGCCGCTTCGATCTTCTGGGCCAGCTCGGCCAGGTGTTCGGAATCAAGTAGATCCTCGGCGCTAAGATCGGCCGCGAAAAACTCGCTTCCGCTGGGTGGCGCGCGATCGACGGCGAAAGCGGTCAGATAGGGCCGCGCCTCGTCCGTGGCGATCCAGCGCCAGAAAGCATTGCCCTGGCCGAATAAACCGCTCTCGAACATATCGAGCCGTGCTTGTGCGAAGTCGGTCAATTTGCGTCTCCTGACAATCAGGCGGTTCGGCAAAAAAAGGGAGGCCGAAGCCTCCCTTTGTCTTACTGGAACAGTTTGATGAAAGCGGGCGCGAGGCCGATGACTGCGAGGACGAAACCGACGCTGCCGATGACCCAAGTTTGTGCCGTCAGCTTGCTTTCGATTCCCTTGTTCGCCTCCTGAACCTTCACGGCGATATACTCCTCAATAGCCTCTACAACTTCCGCTGCGGCGTCGTCGGACAGATTAGCCGCTTTCAGTGCTCTAAACAATTTGATGTGCATCCGGTTCTCCTTCTCGTTGGTGACGGGAGACACCCGGCATGGGCACCGGCGCCGGCTGTCAGGGACCGCGAAGCGGCCGCGTTAGCGGGCGGTGGGGGAGCCGATTTGCGCAGCAAATTGGGGGAACCGCCGATCCTTGAAAGCTGGCGCGCACCCATGCCAAAATGCCACGACACACAGAGAGAAGAGATTGCGCGGGGCGGGGTTCGATGCCCCGCCCCGCGCTCTGCATGGCACCGAGATCATCGGTTTCGCCCAGCGGGCGAAAGGGGGCGGGGTTAGCCCGCCCCTCCGGCGTCAGCCGGATTGGCCGCGCTTCGCCTTGGCCGCCAGCACGACCGCGACGACTTGCGGATAGACGCATTCGCCGCGCTCGATGTTGCGGATGCCGGGGCCGTCGAGCACGTCCTTTATACGGTCCTCGATGATCTGGCCCAGCTCGGCCGCAACCGCCTCGATGTCAGCACTCGTCTTGCCGATAAACATCGGGTCTTTCGGCCACATGCTTTCCGCGTCGAAATGATCCTTATCGTTCAACGCGGTCGCCAGCGCCTCGATCGCAGCATTTCCAAGCGCACGCTCGAAAGCCAGCTGAGCGAACAGACGATGAGACATAACAACCTCCTTGTTGCCGGAATTGGCAAGGCCAAGGGGAGGGCAGCGCCGGGTCGGGTCAGGGACCGCGAAGCGGCCGCGCTAGCGGGCGGTGGGGGAGCCGATTTGCGCAGCAAATTGGGGGAACCGCCGATCCTTGATGCGGCCTGGTGCAGCCCTCATGCTAGGAAGACACTGACGGGGGGATTTAACAAACTAACGCCCGCCCATCGAGCGGACCTTCACCCTGCGCCGTCTCGCGCCCGAACGATCGCGCTGTATTCCAGCAGCGTTTGCCGGACATTCTCATCATCCACCACATTGAGCGCATGGCCGGTGGCCGATGCCTGATCCGTCCGCATTTCGAGCCAAGCGATCCGCGCCGCGTTCGGCGCTACGCAACCATGCTCGAGCGCGATCTGCTCACTGTAACCGGCGATAACGTCGTTGATGGCCTCAAGGGCCGCCTCATAGGCGATGGCCTGATCTTGGGTCCACAAGGGCGCTGTCGGTGAGAGGGCAGTCACCTTGCCATATAGAGAGGGCAACTGGTCTCCCGGCAAGCGCAAACTACGCCATTTGCGCTTGCCGAGAGTGGGCGGCCCTACCGGGGGGCTTGGGCCGTTGCTGGGCCTATAATCCTCAAACTCACAACGCCAAATGGCGTTGGATAGATTGAAAGGGCGGCGCGACAAACAGATGC
The DNA here is from genome assembly GCF_014197035.1 of Sphingobium scionense. Lineage (GTDB taxonomy): Bacteria > Pseudomonadota > Alphaproteobacteria > Sphingomonadales > Sphingomonadaceae > Sphingobium > Sphingobium scionense. Next base: position 10,539 of record NZ_JACIEU010000040.1, read on the forward strand.
CCCCAAGCGCATCGTGCGAAGTTGCGCATGGACCGCGACAATTCTCGCTCTCAGTTGTCGCTCAACCAAGCGAGCTGCTGACCGATTCCAAGCCCCTCCATCGGAACCGATGCGCGCCGTTCGATCTGCGGCCAAAGGGGATCGCGATAGTTGCGGCCTGCGAGAACGATCAGCGGCGCGGCGGCGTCGATCTGCTCGGCCATTGCTTCGATCACGCGCGCGCCCCAAAGGCGGCGCGCGCCTGCCTTCATCGCGCCTAGCGTTTCGTCATAGGGCGCGATGACGGTTTCCGGGGCGATCAGGCCATGCTTTGCTGACAGGATGAACCATGCGCCGCCCTGTCGTTCGACATAGGCACGGGCCTTCTGGAACCATGGCGATGCGTAAAGATCGCGCGCCGGGGCGGGGCGGTCCAGCTTCGCAGCAACGCAAGCGACAAGGAAAACCGGAGACGGGGACGGGGGAGGGTCGATGACAGACGGCGGCGCTGCCTCAAGATCGGCAATGACGGTGCAGCGGCCCCATTTCTGCAATTGGCGCTGCCATCCTTTCGGCGGTCCTTGGCGCTCGGCAACGTGGCTAAGGGTCGGTCCACCGAACAAGTCGGGTTGCTCCCCGATGCGCTGCACCGGGGGAACGTAGCGAGGTTCGCGGATGCAATGGCGGGCCATGCTCGATCCCCTCAAAAGGCGAAAGCGGTCTGGCCGCTCGCCTCGGTAAAGCTGGCGCTATCGCCTGCCGCGTAACGGTCGCGGCCCATGGGGGACCATTGCAGATGCCCGGAACGGTCATAGGAAAACCAACCATCCTCGATCCCGATGATGAAAGACCATGCCTTATCCTCGGCGCAAGGTCCGTGAAGATTGATCGGCCAATGCTCGGCCCCGCGTTCCTGCTGGCAGGGCGACGGCGCGGAAAAGCTGCGAAGCAACGCGGCGCGGTCGGTCGGCTCGGTAGCTCCCATTTCCCGCATGATCTGGCGGGCCTCGACGGTGCTGATGTGGCCGCTCGCCTTCCTGTCGGCGTGGTCCGAATAGCGAAGGCCATAGACAACGGCATTGAAGATATTGCGCGGCTCGGTGAACTCCTGCGTGGCGAGCAATTCGCGCCATTTCCCGGCGCTGATAAGGTCCACCGCATGATGCCAGAGCGAATGAACGCGGTTGCTGTAGCCGTGGCGGTTCGTCACGCCATCGCGGGCGATCTCGATCCCTAGCGCACGCTCGACGTGTTGCACGAAAGGATGGGCGGCAAGCAAAGGATGGCGAAGGCCGATCTTGCGCGGCTCGTCCTGCTCTGCGCGGATGACCTCGATGGGGAACTGAAACAGGCGCGACGGCAGATTCCACGGCGCGGAAAGGGGAAAGTCGCGGGGCACATCAAGCGCCCCGTTAATGTCCAGCACAAAGCCGTTTGGCGCGAAGCCTGCGGCAATGATCTGGTCGCCCAGCTGGTCGGCCTGCGCGGTGCGTATCGCGGCGGCGGCGCTCATGCGCTCAACTCCGCATAGGTGGCGCTGCACTCGTAGCGGATCGCATCGCCATCCCACATAGGACCGCAAACGCCCTTGAATTTCGGTGCGCCCTGCAACTCAGGCCGCTGGCTCGGATTGCTGTCGTAACCGCTGCATTGAAGCCCCTCGACCGCTGCCCGGCTGACGATGGTTTCAAAGGTCGCGCCCTCGATCTCGATCCGGTCAAAGTCCTGCTCGGTCTGGCGGTAGATACGGATTTTCATGGGCTTTCCCTTCCTAATTGAGCCGAAGGCGATGACGGGTCATCGACTTCTGCCGAAAGCGGGCGACGCTGGGCCGGGGAATGCCGCAAACGGGGCCGATCAGGGGGGAGGGGGATCACCCGCCCTGCACGGAGCGCAGCGAAGGAAGGGCGGGGAAACCCGCCTGGTCGCCAAGCGGAGCCGCGCAGCGGCGGAGACGGTCTAGCCCTTGCGGCAGGGGGCAGGAACAGGCCCCAAACGCGACAAATCAGCGCGGCGGCTTGCCGCCTCAATCTGCGCCAGGACAGGCGGTGGCAGCTGCCACCGCCTGCACCGATCAACCCGGCTTGCGGATCGCAAGCAAAACAGTGTTCACGTTGGTTCCGGCGTGGGCGAAAGAACCGGGGGGAAGGTCGATCCATTTGCGACCGTGGAAATAGATCGCCTCGCAACCAGCGATCATGCGGTGTAGCGCCTTGTGGCGCTGATCCTCGCCATACTCTGCCCGCGCGCTCATGATTGCCACCAGCACGCCTCCCGGTTTGAGAAAGGCGAGGGCATGGCGCACATGGTCACAGTCGCGGCCTCGATCAAAAGGCGGGTTCATTATCACCGCGTCGAACGGTGCGTAATGGGCCGGGTCCAATGCGAGAAAATCGCCCTCGATCGCATCGGCAAAGCCGTGGATTACGCGTAGTTCGTGGGCGAAGCCGGGTTGCAGCTCCACGCAAGTTACATCGGCACCAGCGATGCGCGCGGCCGAAGCAAGCGCGGCCTTTCCCGCGCTAGGCTCTAGAACGCGCTGGCCTGTGCTGATCCTCGCATGTTCGATGACCTGGGCGGCGATCTCCGGGGAAGTCATGAACGCGCCGAAGTTCTTAGCGGGCGTGATATGATAGGCCGGGGCCGCTTCTGCCTCGGTCGTCTCATAGCCATCACCGATAGCCTCGCCGTAATATTCCGCGAGCAACAGATTCACGCTCTGCAGAAGGTCGTCACGCTCGAACCATATGTGCAGATTCCCATTCTTGAAGACGCGAACGCGGAAATAGTCGCCCTCGATCACGGTTGGCAGCGATCCGCGCACGCGTGCCGAATCGGCAACCTGTGAGGCGATGCTGTGGCCCTCTGAAACCGGGGGCTTTTCGTCCAGTTCCAGAAAGACGCGCTCCACGTCCCGCAACGTGTCGCGGCGCTCGTAGCGGTCCCATGATCCCCATTCGTTCAAGGCGCGGTCGATGATGAGACGCGCGCCGATCTTGAAACCGTTGTGCGAGCGAAAGCGGCGATCCAGCTTGGCGAAGACGTTGGCGATGCCGCGCAAATAAAGGTCGCGCCGGTTGGTCCAGATATTCCCGAAAGTGGCGGCGCAGTTGTCGGGCGTGAACGGCACGGGATCATCGCGCAAGCCGTCATGAAACTCCTTGCGGGCCTGCTGATCTAGCAGCTGGTCAAAACCCAGCTGCTCCATGAGGGCCGCCCAGCACCGGCGGTCCATCGTGTGCGTCAAGACGCGCTCGAAATTGTCGCGTGCGTCGATGGTCTTGCGCGCTCCCGTCTCCTTGTCGCGCTGGTCGATAGGCTGCGACTGGATAAAAGCGCGGGTCAACGTGTCCTCGGTCCAGTCGCGGCCACATGACAGCGACAGTGCGCCGCCAAGGGTCAGGCGGGCCGCCTCGTCGCGGGTTGCATGGTAGGTGTCATAGAGGCTGAGCCAAAGGGCTATGGCCTTGTCTCGGCCGTCGCAAATATCCGCGATCTGCGCGGGCGTCATAAGCTCCTGGCCCATGTTCACGCCCCCCCGACAATAAGAGCACCAAAGCCGAAGCCCTCGGCGGCGTCCTCGATGGTGGTCACAAGGCCGTCAAAATCTTCCTCCGGCCCTAGTAGGTCGGCAATCTCGATGACAGCGGGAAGGTCAGCGCCATGATTTTCGGCAAGGTCTTTGATGTAGCCAAAGCGGTCGAAATTGCCCTCTTCCTCATAGCGAGTGAGCGGGATGGTGCGGGCGGCGTTGATCCGAAGAATTGTGGCCAGCGGAATGTCGGTCATGTGCTGTTTTCCCTGCCTAGAATGGAGCCGAAGGCGATGACGGGTCATCGAATTCTGCCCAGCGGCGAGCAGGGCCGGGGAATGCCGCAAATCAGGGCCGATCAGGGGGGAGGGGAATCACCCGTCCTGCACGGAGCGAAGCGAAGGAAGGGCGGGGAAACCCGCCTGATCGCCAAGCGAGGCCGCATAGCGGCCGAGACGGTCCAGCCCTTGCGGCAGGGGGCAGGAACAGGCCCCGAAGTCGAACAGCGGGCGCGGCGGCATTGCCGCCTCAATCTAGGAAAAGCGCCCGCCAGGTCATAGCATAGCGGCGACCTAGCGGGCGCTGCGGCATGTCGCCGGCGACATGCCCAACGGATAGCGCCGGAAGCATCCGAGTAATCGGATCCTCCGTCAGTTTAATTGCCCGAGCGGTTGCGCGACACGTCCGCATAAGGTTTGCGGCGGCACTGGCTGCACCGAAGCCGCGCGATGAGTTCGTATATGCGGGTATCGAAAGAAATGCGGCGTGAGCGGGCGAAGTCGCCCAGCGGGGCGACGACGCGGCGACCGCAAGCGCACTGGATGCGCAGATAGCAGCCTTGCCGATACCAGATAGGATCAATGGGCTTGGGGCGGTTGTAGTTCGCGGCCATTGGGCGCTTATGCGCCAAACGGAACAGGAGGGGAACGCGCCGCGCGCACGCCGGTTATTGGATTGGCAAGGGAAAAGGGCTATATAGGCAATGCTTCGTGTGCTGATTCATTTCACGCACCTACCTGAACCCGCCGTGCTGTCACACGGCGGGTTCAAACTTTTAGGGCGGGCGGCCCTGTCAGACCACCCGCCCCGCTGGATCAGCCCTTATCGGACTTCCCCAGCTTCACAATTGCAATCACGAGCGCGACGGCTGCGATCGTCAATTGAGCTGCTTCATATGCTGTCAAATCACATCACCTCCTTTGAGCGAGAGGATTTGCGAAAGGCCGCTGTCACAGTCCTTCGCCCTCGCTCGATGAAGGCTATACAACGGATTGACGACACTGCGCGCGAAACGCTCTTCACATTTTCGTGAAGCCATTGGATGATCGCCGGCGACCGTTGATGAAAAGGGGAAGCTATGGGCCTCGTATCGCAGGTTAGCGCCGATGACCGGGAAAGCGCATGGCGAATAGTCCGTCATCGCGAAATCATGGAACGACTGATTCCGCTTTGGGCCGTGCTCGGCGTTGCGCTGGTGTTGATGGGCGTGGACCTGGGCGGGCGTCTGCTGTGGACGCTGCCGATGATCGGATATGTCTTTGGGGTGATGGCGGTCGATCACGGCCCTGATTACCGCGCCGCGAATTATTGGGTGCCGGTCCTGGGAAGCCAAGCGGCGGCGCTGCTGCCTCTCATCACCAAATTCTAGATCTCTCTGGAGCGGTGGCAGCTGCCACCGCTCCACGCGCGTCAAGCTCTGCCCTCGAAGCGGGCGATCAGCTGCTCCGCTACGGAAGCAATTTCGGCGGGGTCGGCGGTTTGAGTGCAATCGCCGCCTACAACAGCGCCGAGCGTGCCGCCGTCCAGTTGGACAACGTGGACACGCCACACGTCGCGCCGGAGTTCGTATTGATCGGGAAGCGGCCTCTGCATGATTTCATGAAACACTAGGTCAACCCATTGGCGCGCGTCCGGATCGGAAGACGCATCGGCGTAGTCGGCGCGGCTCGCCATGACGCTGTATCGGTCGCCTAGCATGAATTGGCGTTCGCGCGCGCGCCGGTCCTGCTCGATCCGCGTTACGCGATCTTTTTCCGCCCGCTTCATCGCCTGTTTCATCCGAACATCGTCGGCGCTGCGCGTCAGCGCCGCCATGATGTTGGGGACGCGCGCGGGCATATAATGCCCCGCGCGCTCGGCCGCCTCGATCACAAATTGCAAATCGCTGATCTCGGTAGGCGAGAGGGTGACGCGAACGGCGCTCGCCGTGTTGCTGATTTTCATGGCTGCGGCTCCGGCTCTTCTTTCGCCTTGTAGGCGGCAAGGCCGATCCATGATCCGTTGTCGCCGCGAAACTGGCGCACAACATCGCCGCCGTCCCAATGGCCGGTGAAGATGCCGCGCCGGTTGATGCCGCCGACGGGGCGCGTGCGCGCCGCCAGAAGGCGGGCGCGGCGCGTGTCTCGATCTAGGTGGCGCATGGGTTGCATGGTCAATCCTTCCTATTCGCTGGCGGTGTCGAGGTTTGTGCCGATCTCGTCGGCGTCGAAGTCTTCAAGGGCTGAAATCGCGCTTTCCAGTTCGGAAACTGCGGCGTCCATCGCCTGCGCACGTTCGCTGTCCTCAAGGCTGGGTGGTAGATTCTCGCGGGCGGCCTGTTCGTCATCCTTGACGGTTTCAAGCATGTCGCGCGCCTCATCCAACAGGGCTTTGCCCTTGTCGATCAGCACGCGGGCGGCGGCGATCTGCTTGCGGCGTTCGCGGTTCATGCCTCTGCCCTCACGTCGCCGCTGTCGATCTGGAATCCTGCGCGGGCCAGCTCGTCACAAAGGGCGTGCTGCCTCTCTTCGCGGGTGCCGCTGGTGGCGATATAGCTGCATCGCCCCCAATGGAACGCGAAGCCTGCACGTTTCAGGCATCCGCGAAACCGCTGGTGGGTGCGGTCGCTCCAATCCAGTGTGCCCGCATAGTTGCGGAAAGCGGCGACGGCGCAGACGGAACCATAATTCTCATCACGCCAGCTAAGCTCGATAACCGGGGGCGATTTGGTCATGATGGCCTCCCTCAATATTCACTGGTTAGGAGAATGGTGAGCACGCGGGTTGTGGCATCGGGATTCCACGGTTCGGCGCTGCCAAATTCAAGATCGCGGTCGTAATAGTCGAACTTCCACATGACCGAGAGGGCTGGGCGCGTGCTGTCGTCAGTCCAGCGGGTATGCCATTGGCCGATCACATCACGATAAAGGAAACCGGCGTCATGCTCGCCGTGCGGGTCGTTGTCGGGTGTGAAATCCTCAAAGCCCTCGATCATCTTGAGAATGTCGGACTGCGTGTTCTCGTCCAGCGCCGCGATGCCTTGCGTAATCACGGTGCGACAAGTCACACCCATCGTTCGCCGCGCAATGTCGTTCAGCGCCGCGATGGTGGCGATCTGGTCAGTTGTCGCTTCCATTTTCCTCACTCCTTTAGGCGAAGCCGCTGCCTGCGGCCTGCGGCTCTGACCCGCTGGCGAAGCGCGGGATGGGGAGGGGGAAGCAAAATCGATGGGAGTGGTGCGGGCGGCGCGTCTAGGGAGGCCCCGGCGCGCGCGAGCGCGCCGGAACTGGCCGAACTTGTCGAGCAACCCGGTCCTGTCGATTATGCTTCGGGAACGAAAGGGCGGGTGCCCTTGGTGTTCCCCCCGGTGGCAACTGCCACCACTGACGGGGCGCGGCCCTGGGCCGCTCGATCCTATGTGGCAGCTGACAGACTACTAGGCGCGCGGCCCTGGCCGCTCATTTTCAGCGCTCGCGGTCCTTTGATTTCTCGGCCGCCTGTGTCGGTGATTTGCCTTCGCGCAATGTTGCGGCGACATGCACCTTTGCGCTTTCGACGATCTGCGCCAGCTGTTCCTTCGATGCGCCGCGCTCGGTAGCTGTGGCGACGCGCTTATCAATGGCCAGCTGGAATTGCGCGAACCTGGCATCGGCCCGGTTCTGCTCAGGCGAGTTTTTCTCGAATTGCGCGGCAAGGCGTAGATCAACCTGACTGACGCCGGGAGGCATGACTTGCAGACGTAGCACGCGATCGGCGGCCTGAATGTCGCGGTCGGTCATTTTCGAAAGGAAATCAGCAGTGCCCGCGCTGATGGCGCGGACTCGTTGCAGCGGGTCCATGCCCTCGGACCAACTGACTTCGATTTGATGATAGCGGCGCTGTTCGATCAGTTGAAGGTGGTGCATCGGCCCTTTGGGATCACGGAAAAAGGCGAGTTCCTGCGCAGAACGGGCGGCTAGCTGGCGCATGTCAGCGGACGTTTCCGCGATCCGGTTAAGCTGCTCATACTGCCGCGACGCAACGGTTTGCGCAGTAGGTAAGTAACGGCTGATCTGATCCTTGGCTTGCTCGATGCTCATAGCGCGCCGTTCGCCAGCTGGCATGAGAGATTCCATCGAGGGCGGAAACGCGATGCCCGCTGGCCCGCGCGCTGGCTCGACGCGGCTCTGTTCGAGGGGCATGGCATCACGGATAACTTTGGCGAGGGAGGCGTGATTTCCGGTATGGAAGCTATCGCGGCTCGCCTCCATCCAGTCCTTCGGCCCCATTGCCTGGATCGAGACGAATTTTTCGGCCGCAAGGGAATGTAGCTGCAAGTGCAGCCGCATGGTACGACCATTGCCCTCACGGAACGGATGAACGGCATTTAATTCGGAGATATGCCGTCCCATGGTATCGGCAAAGCGATCACGATCCATCGACTTGAGGGTTTGGAGGTCGGGCAGCTGCTTAAATTCGTGCTCCATGCTGCGGGCAATGAAGTGCGCTCGCGCAAAAGTGCTGCCGGGTTTGCTTATGTCCACAGTCCGAAAGCGCCCCGCCCAATCATATACATCCTGAAACAGATGATTGTGCAGTTCGCGATACTCGCGCGCATTCGTCGCCGGCATGGCGCGCTGCACAATCAGCTCGCCATGCCGGACAACCGAGAAGAAAGCTTCTCGCTCCTTGAGAATATTATCGTCGCGGATTCCCAGCTTGTTCCGAAGAACGTCGCTGTTACGCCAGGTGTAAGGGTCGCTCACCAATCATGCAGCAAGTTTCTGGCGGGACAGAACATCACGGTTGTAGTCCTGCGCCAGACCAATCGCCACATCGACGGGAATTTGGGTTTCGACCAACAGCAAACAAAAAGAGTGGTCATCCGAAACCAATTCAAGTCCTTCAATCTTGCAATTTGCGATTGCTTCGCAATAAGCTGCCATCACGTCAGGAATGTCTTCCTGCCGACGCGGCTCATACCCCATCGCCTTGATGCGATTCCTGTAGGTGTCGATGATATTTTCCATTTTGCACCTAAAAACGACCTGCTCCCGCCCATAGTTAACATGTCGGGATTTGTATATAAACCACATTGAGTAGCCCCCCATATTTCACTTTCCTGAAATGAGACGCCGCGCAAGCGCGGCGTCTCGTGCATTTTGCGGGGCGGGGCATTCAATCCGCTTGGTCGGTCATCATCGCCAACAGGTAGTCGGCGGCGTTCTGCGCCTCGCGGGCTGCCTCAAAAATGGCGCGCTTGTCGTTGCGGAGCGCGGTCAACCAGTGCTCGATATACGCGGCATGGTCTTCGCGTTCCTCGACCTTGAAACCGACAATCGCGCCGATGAAGGATGCGCCCAGCTCGGCGCAATATCCTGACAGTCCAGCCAAAAACGGTGGTTGGAAGGTAAAAACCATCGGTTCCTCCAGCACTGCCCAAAAACCCCATGGCTCCCCCGAGGCGGGGGTGGGCGGCGAGAACGACCGGAGAGGCCCGCGCAAGCGGCGGGCCGCACCCGGAGGGGCGAAATGAAATGGAGCAGCTCGGCGAAGCCGGGCTTGCGGCGCGCCGTGGCGGGCCTAGCAGGGAGCGCCGACCAGACCCGCATCGAGGGAGGCCCGAAAAATCAGCGCCGCCGCGCCAGCGGCGTCCGCTGGTGAGCGGGCGAAGCCCGCGCATCGCCATGCGCGACGAAGCGGCCGAGCCCGCGAGGGATCGGCCGCTCAGCGTTGGTTGCTGCTGGATCATGGCTGCCGGGTGTGCATCCAGTCGGCCGCCGCCTGCGCCTTGCTCGCCGCGGTGAAGATCGCCCGGGGCTCGTCCTTGAGCAGTTGCAGCCAGGAGGCGATGTAGGCCGCGTGATCGGGTCGCGGTTCGTGCGCGATCCCGAGATCGGCGAGCAGGAACGATGCGGTCAGCTCGGCGGTCGCTTCCTCCATGGCGAGCGCGTGCTTGGTCCACTTGGTGCTGAAATCCCGGTCGAGCCGATGGGCTGCGCCACTGGCATGAGCTGCCTCGTGAATATGGGTGGCGTAGAAGCCGTGGGCGTCGTGGAAGGCGCTGAAATCCGGCATGTGGATGCGGTCTTCGGCGATGTGATAATAGGCGCTGGCCGAGCCGTAGACGGTATCGATGCCGAGCGCGGCGATGAAGGCTTCGGCGGCGGCGAGGCGTTCGCTCTCGGGCAGGACCGGCCCCGGTTCGGGCGCATAGCCATCGATCTGATCGGCGTTGAACAGGCTGAACGCCTTGGCGAAAAGCCGTCGGTGGTCGCCATCATCGTCGCTGGCTTCGTCGCCCTTCGCGCGAAACTCCTTCCAGAGGACGCCGAGGCTGGCGTGCTCGCCCTTGCGGACCTGCGCGCCGAGCGCCTGCCACTGGCGATAAGTGCCCCAGACCCCGCTCGCATAGCCGCTGCCATAGGCGGCCGCCCAGAGCGAGACCGTATTTATGCCGCGATAGGGCTTGCCGCTGGCGACGTTGGTCGGGCGGGTGACGTCGGCGCCGGAATGATGCCACGGCATGCGCCAGGTGCCGGTGCCGGCTTCGATGGCGTCGACGATCGCTTGCGTGACGCGAGCGTAGACGTCTGAGCGTGGTGAGGCTGACATGATCTGTTCTCCGTTCTCGCGCCGGGGACCATCCCCGGCGGCGGAGGCCCGTTCGCGCCGGGCACAGGGGGGCTCGCGCACCCGTCAGGGCCGCAGCGAAGCGAAGGACGGCGAAGCCGTTGCGCGGGCGCGCCGATCGGCGCAGGACTCCGCCAACAGCCGGGGTGGTCTACGACGCGAGAGGATCGATCCCGGCAATCACCGCGGTCAGGCGATCGAGCTCGCGCTGGAGAGCTTGACGCTGGAGATCGGAGATGCGCCGTTCGCGTAGATGCGCCCTGGCATCGGCCGCCGCGCGTTCCCAGGCCGGCCTGTGGCGGGCGGTGATGCAGGCGTTGGGACAGCGGGTCGGCTCGCACAGGGCGGTGAGTGGCTGCGCGGGATCGGGGGTCGTCACGCGCTTGAGGCAGAGCGCGGTCGCGGGATCGAAGAAGCAATCCGCGAGCGGGCCGACATGGAAGGTGCGCGCGACGCTGGCGAGCATGACGCGCAGGCGGGCGCGATCGGCGATCATGGCGGGCAATGGCCCGAGCTGAACGGCGGCATCGTCGAGCGTCCGCCCGATACGCGGTCCCGCCGGCCCGCCAAGCGATGCGCCGCCCTGACGCCGGTCGAAATAGTCCAGCAGGTCATCAGTCTGACCGAGCCGGCGCTGCGCCTCGACCTCGGCGCGAAACCCCGATGCGCTGGTCCCGGCATAGCCTTCGAACGCGGCGACCGAGGCGTGCTTGTACTGGATCATGCCGGCGATGGTGCCGAACGGACGGTTGGCGATGTGCCACGCGATCGTGCGCCGGAACTGCCGCGTCGTGATGCGCCACGGCTTGCCATCGGGACCGGGCGGGATGACCGGCATATCGGGGCTGCCGAAGGCGGTGTTGAGGTGATCGCGGAAGGTGTTGAGCTGACGGACCACCTCGCTCGACAGATGCGTCTTGGAGACGGCGCTCGCGCGCAGCACCGGCCAGAGCGTATCGCTACCGCTGGCGCGCGCCGGTCCTGCCGACAGGCGTTCGAGCACCGTGATCGCATCGGCGACCGGCTCGATCGTCACCCAGCTCGCCGCCTCACCCACGGCCGCCCGGCGCTTGTAGATGGTCGATCGGATGCGATGCCGCTCGATCAGGCCGTCCTCACTGCGCGCGATAGAGAGACACCCGCGCCGCATCGCCTGCACCTCGCAGTCGCGCATGCCGGTCAGGTAGGCGCACACGATATAGGCGGCGGCCTGGAGCATCCGTTCCTCGTGTGCGAGAGTCTTCGCGTCGAAGCGCTCGCGCCATGGCCGACCGCTCTCGGGATCGATCGAGATCGGCGTGTCCATGCCGCCGACCTCTACCCCCAGCTCGGCCGCCACTGCGTCGATCAACCTCGCTTCACCGCCGGTCAGCAGGAGATGCGCGCCTGGCTCGGCCTGCACGTCGATCCCGGCATGGAGATGCAGGAGATGGGCGTTGATCGGTGGGGTCACGGCGCCGGTGTTGGGGTCGACGCGCAGCTTGCCGTTATGAGCGGTGCCCCAGATCGGTGCGCCGCGCCCCTCGCGGCGTCGGCGACCGAAATAGGCCTTCAGGCGGGTGCGGCGACGTTGCCGGCGATCAGCGTCCGGGAGGCCGGAGTCGGCGGCGACGAGACGATCCCGGCGCGCTTCGAGCCGATCAAGCTCGCGACGGGCTGCGAGAATGTCGTCAGCGAAGACGGTGACGTAGCGCAACGACCATGCGAGCAGCGCGGCGATGACCTCTTCCGGGAACCGCGGCGTGCGGTTCTCCCGGACATGCCGGTAGCCCGCGACACGGGCGGGCGCCTGTCCGGCCCAAGGCTCGAATGCAAGACCTCCACCAGCGAGGTGGTCACGATAGTGATAGAGATCGGGGACCACTTCGAGGAGGTGGCCGACGATGACGGGTCGCCGGGCCGGATCGGCACGAAGGTGCCGGGCATAGGCATCGACCAATGCCTGATCGATACGGGAAACGTCGAGCCGTCCGAGCCGCTCACGGGCGAAAGCGAAGAACCGGCGGGCACGGTTGAATGCCTGGCGAATGCTCGCCGGCGGCAGCTTCGGGCGGTAGCCGGGAAGATCGACGTTGAGACGGGCATAGAGATAGGCGCGCATCGCCGCCTGCACATCGGCATGTTCGAGCACGTCGAAATGCACGGTGACGTGGCAGCGCCGGGCGTTCTCGCGGAATACGGCGAGACCGAGATCCCAGCTCGGGTCGCCGACGCGAGACAGCTCCTCGCGGGCGTGGCCCTCCTTGAGCGGCGCGCTCGCCAGCACGGGGCGATCGTCGAAGGCAGGCTCTTGGGCATGGGCGGGTATGGTCATGCGCGTGCCTCCGGCGGCAGATAAAGCCGCTCGCTCTCCATCTGCCGGCGCGCATCGGCGATGACGGCATCGGAGAAGGCCGGCACGACCTGGGCGGTGATGCGGGCATGGACGCGGCCGAACTTGGCCGCCCAGTCGGTCGCGGGCAGGCTCAGCCGCTGCTCTTCGACGAAGACGAGGAAAGCCAGGATCGCGGGGAGCTTGCGCGCGGTGATGACGGCGTTAGGGCAATCAAGGCAGCCCCAGAAGGGCTGCGCACAGGGCGAACCGGCCTCGGCGAAGGGACTGTTATGGAAGCCCGCGCAGGCGGCGAGCCAGACATCCTGTTCGCCGTCGAGCAACGGACCCACGGTAGCCAGCGGCATCAGCGGCTCGGCCTGATCGGGCGCTTTGCGCAACGCCTGCTCGGCGGTGGGCGGAAGCACGGTCGGCATCGCGGCGGCGACCGCTGCGCGGAAGGCGTCGGCGACGGCCGTCTCGTGCAGGGGCCGGAGCGACGGCAGATCAGCATAGTGGCGCGCCGCTACCTGGCCCAGTCGGCCCGAAGCTGCGATTTTGGCCATGTTGAAGAACAAAGATTGAACATGGCGATCTACCAGGCTCGCTCTTGTCCTCCAATCTCGTAAACATCGGTCTCGATCGAGCACCTGTAGCTCTCTGCGATGTTGAACATCTCTGTCTGGAGAGATGCGATCTCATCATCGAGGCTGACGCCATCGGCACCCTGATCATAGGCGACGGTCAGCGTGTAATCGCAGTTCCCGGTCTTTTGCATCTGGTAATCCCGCTCCAGCATCGCCTCAATGCGCTCGCGAGCGGGCTTTCTGCCACGACCATGCTTGTTGAAGTTCTCGATGGTCAGATGCAGGGCGATGGTGACAGAAGGCGGCTTTTCCGGCAGCCCGATCCTTGAAGGAATGACGTCAAGCGCCCGATAGACGGTCATTCTTGAGATCTTGAGGTCGCGCGCGACGCTGGCCTTGCTCGCGCCGGCGGTGATCCGGCGTCGGATTTCATCGTCATCGATGTTTTTCTTCCGGCCTTTGTAGACGCCTTCGGCGCGCGCCGCCTCGATCCCGGCGCGCTGCCGGTCCTTGATGAACGTCAGTTCCATGTCCGCGACCATGCCCAGAATGGTGATCACCATCCGCCCCATGCTTCCGGCCGTCGTCACCTCCGGCTCAAGCACCCGCAATGAGGCTCCCTTCTGGTCGAGTTCATGAACCAGATTGAGAACATCGCGTGTGGAGCGACCGAGCCGATCGAGACGCAGGACGACGAGTTCGTCATCGGCGCGCAGGAACTGCATGATCGTCTCAAGCTCCGTGCGTCCAGTGCGCGATGCGCCCGAGCCTGTTTCGGAGCGGAGGATTTCACAGCCCGCTGCCTTCAACCGGGCAACCTGGATGTCGAGATCCTGGTCGATGGTGCTGACGCGGGCGTAGCCGACGCGGGTCATGGGCAAATCCGTCACATTAGGGTGGCTTTGCCCTCGTACAGTAACATTGGTGACGGAACCACCCTTTTGTGACATGTCGTATATGTCACTTCCGATCGTCACGTTCGGGTGCACCCAAATGTTATAGGCCGATCAGCCGCCTCACGCTGCAAGCCGTCCAAAATCAATCCGGTCGTTCAGGTCGAGGTCGAAGCGGCCATAAGGGTTCACATGACTGTAGATCAACGGCGTGAGACCACGATAATCTTCCGGCGTCATCCGCCCCGCCCACTTCGGCTCAACCAGTACGGTCTGAAGCATGCGGGTGTTCACATAACCGGCTATCTCGCCAGCCTCGACACCGAGTTGCTCGGCCAGGTACGAGAGGCCATCGGTAGGGATTGAGCCGGGATCGATCGCGAAAAACCCCAGGGAAGCGAAGAATTTCAGCTGCGCGGCGAGGCCAAGGCGCGTCAGGGCCGGCTTCGAATTTACAAAATCAATATCGGCAAAGCTCAGGCTCCATCGTCCGATCAAATCCCCGCCCGGAATACTCCGATCCATCAACCCACTCCCTATGATGGAGCGAACTGTCCTCTTCTATGATTTCCATCGTCAATACCGAATGCCACGTTCCCAAAACGTTCTCCGACTTGGCCAAAATCGCAGCTTGGGGCCGACTGGGCCTATACTGGTCACACCGCCGAAAATGGGAAGATAACGACGAAATGGGGGGATGCATCTTGCCCCTCGATCAGGCCCTCGACTACATCGCCAGCAACAGCATCTTCTGGATCTGGACCTGACGAAAAACGTACAAAGTCGAGCTTAGTCACTTAGACTTTTTGGCTATCAGGATTGCGGCCTTGAAAATAAGGCGATTCTGCATTACCTCTATTCGATACGGAGGTAATAGCCATGACGACATTAAGCATAACGGCGCGGGGCCAGGTGACTTTCCGGAAGGAAATTTTGAAGCATCTCGGCATCCAGCCCGGAGGCAAGATCAGGCTCGACCTACTGCCCGATGGGCGGGCGGAATTGAAAGCGGATCGGCCCAAAGGGTCGTGGCGGGAGCTGCACGGAATGCTCAAAGGAAAGGGCAACGGCCCCCGGTTCACGATCGAGGAAATCAACGACGCTATCGCAGACGCGGGCGCTGCTGCCGGTATGGCCGGTCTGGACGATAAATGAAGATCACGGCCGACACGAACGTCTTGCTGCGCCTAGTTCTGGCGGATGACGAAGCACAGGGCCTCGCCGCCGTCGAAGCGATGGAAAACGCAAGCCTTGTTGCCATCAGCGTGCATTCGCTGTGCGAACTCGCTTGGGTTTTGGAACGACTCTACAAGAAAGCTCGGTCCGAAATTGCCACCGCGATTCGGGGCGTGATCGAAGCGGAGAACGTCGTCGTCAATCGCCCTGCGGTCGATGCCGGCCTAGCCGTCCTCGATGCCGGCGGCGATTTCGCGGATGGGGTGATCGCCTTTGACGGCCAATGGCTCGGCGGGGAGACGTTCGTGTCCTTCGACAAAACGGCGGTCAAACTGCTGGACGGGCAGGGAATCGCTGCGCAACTGCTGAAATAGCCATGAGGGCGATATTCATCCGACCTGGGGAAAGCACTGGCAACGCCGGTGTTCCCTGTCACGACTTGGCGACGATCGCGCTGACGGAGCGCGACCACGAACAGGCGCGCGCGATCACGGCGAACTGGGTCGAAGCACCTGCGCTCATCGTCACCTCGCCCTATACCCGCACCCGGCAAACCGCCGCACCGACCATCGCCCGCTTTCCCGACGCGCCGGTGAAGACGTGGCCGATAGAGGAGTTCACCTATCTGCAACCGGCGCGCTGAACGGCACGCACAGCGCCGAACGGATGCCGCACCTCGAACGCTATTGGAGCGCGGCCGATCCTGATTATTGCGACGGGGAGGGGGCAGAGAGTTTCCGCGCCTTGCTCCGGCGCTGCGACGCAGCGCTGGCGCGCTTCGCCGCCATACCGCCTGCATCGCTGGTCTATGTGTTCGGCATGGGCAGTTCATCCAGGCCGCGCGCGCGATCGTCGCCGACGCCCCTCTGAACGATCGGGGCAAGATGCGCGCCTTCTGGCGCAAAGGCGAGCCGCCCGCGGATCAGCAATGCGGAGCGGGTGGGGTTTCATAGGGCGGTGGACCGCTGGGAATGTGCGGCGGCCGTCACTGCCTGACGCCTATAATCTCAATCCCGCTTCGCCGAAGCGTCCAAACGGCGCGATCACGCGCAAGACCGCTTGCGGGCTTGTCGGAGCGGTAACGCGGGGATAGAGCCGCGCCCGCAGGACGCGCCAGACATTCTATTATTATATCGTAATGACTTAATAATGATAGCGATGTGCTATACAAATGATAGATATTATCGCGCCACTGGCCGGCCGTTCCTGCCTCTCTCAAGCGCAACTGAAAGACGATAGCCGCCATAGTCTCGATCCGGCTGCGTCAATGAAACCCCTGAATCTACGGGAAAGGGAGAGGCTATCAGAGTCGCCTTGAACATGTTGGCAATATTTGCCATATGGGTTTGAAGATAGTGCGATGGCGACCATGCAGGAAAGGCGCGAGGCGTTCAAACGGGATGCCGTGCGCGCATGGGAAGAATATCAGGCGACCGGCCTGCACGCGACGATGGAGGAAGTCGATAAATGGCTAGAGAGCTGGAGAACGGCAAACGAGCTGCCCCGCGCCTATGTCACTAATAGGCAATGAGCTGCCCAAGGCACCGAAACGCCGCGTCCCGCGAGGCGATGGCGGAAATAGCGGCAGGAAAGGGCGTCAGGTTCGACAACGTTGAGGCGCTGATGGCAGACCTCCATGCGGACGATCTGCCTGCCTGACAGGCCCGCTATGACAATTTTGCCGTAATGGCATTGGAGTTACACCGATGGCGACCATGAATGTATCCCTGCCCGATCCTCTGCGCGATTACGTGCAGCAGCGTATCGACAGCGGCCAATATGCCAGCGTCAGCGACTATGTGCGCGATCTGATCCGGCGCGATCAGAGCGTTGTCGTGGACGAGGAACGCTGGTTGAAAGACCTCGACGCCTCCATTGAGGCAAGCCTGAAAGAGATGGAAGCCGGAGGCGGTCATGATCTCCATGACGTTTGCGCCGAAATCATTGCCGATATTGAGGCGACCGCCGATCGCAAGCAGCACTGATGCAGGTGCGGCTATCGACGCAAGCCCGTCGCGATTTGCAAGGAATCAAGGAATGGATCGCGCCCAACAATCCGGCGCGAGCTGTGACGTTCATCGAAGAATTGCGCGATGCGGCGGCCCGGATCGGGACGATGCCCCATGCCTTTCCGCTGATCCCACGCTATGAACGGCATGGCATCCGTCGCCGGTCCTACAACGGTTATGGCATCCTCTATTCGGTGCAGTCCGATCGCGTCTTCGTGCATCGCATCATCGGCCCCGGCCAGGATCACGACCGCGCCTTGCGGCTGAATTGAGGCTTAAGCGATGATCGGACCCAAAAACTCCACACCATTACCGGCGCGTCGGGAAAGCGGGCCTGCCTCGCTGCGTCTGTGCTGGACGGGACGACTGCCCGCACCCGGCAAACCGCCGCACCGACCATCGCCCGCTTTCCCGACGCGCCGGTGAAGACGTGGCCGATAGAGGAGTTCACCTATCTGCAACCGGCGCGCTGAACGGCACGCACAGCGCCGAACGGATGCCGCACCTCGAACGCTATTGGAGCGCGGCCGATCCTGATTATTGCGACGGGGAGGGGGCAGAGAGTTTCCGCGCCTTGCTCCGGCGCTGCGACGCAGCGCTGGCGCGCTTCGCCGCCATACCGCCTGCATCGCTGGTCTATGTGTTCGGCATGGGCAGTTCATCCAGGCCGCGCGCGCGATCGTCGCCGACGCCCCTCTGAACGATCGGGGCAAGATGCGCGCCTTCTGGCGCAAAGGCGAGCCGCCCGCGGATCAGCAATGCGGAGCGGGTGGGGTTTCATAGGGCGGTGGACCGCTGGGAATGTGCGGCGGCCGTCACTGCCTGACGCCTATAATCTCAATCCCGCTTCGCCGAAGCGTCCAAACGGCGCGATCACGCGCAAGACCGCTTGCGGGCTTGTCGGAGCGGTAACGCGGGGATAGAGCCGCGCCCGCAGGACGCGCCAGACATTCTATTATTATATCGTAATGACTTAATAATGATAGCGATGTGCTATACAAATGATAGATATTATCGCGCCACTGGCCGGCCGTTCCTGCCTCTCTCAAGCGCAACTGAAAGACGATAGCCGCCATAGTCTCGATCCGGCTGCGTCAATGAAACCCCTGAATCTCATCTGGCGGCTGCCATACCAAGGCATGTCCAGGTATGTCGCATCGGTCTGCGGAACCGGCGTGTAGTAATAGGATGATCGGCTGATCGACAGTAGTCCACACTGCGCCCAGATCGATAGGCGGTGGTGCGAAGGCTCGATCATCGATCGCTTTCGGTCCACGCTCATCGATCGAAGGCTTTGCCTAAAAAATCCCGCTCCACGACCAATTGACCGATCTTGGCGTGCAGCTTCTCCACTTCCCCCTCGCTGGAGGCTCTGGCCGCATCGCCCGCCCCGGAGAACGTCGTTGCCATTCCCTCAACAGCCTGGCGCTGCCACGACGCGATCATCCTGTGGTGAATGCCATGCTTCGCCGCCAGCTCGGCCAGCGTCAGATCCCCACGGATCGCCTCCAGCGCTACCTCCGCCTTGAACTCCGCGCTGTAGCGCTTTCTCGTCGTCTTCATTCCCGTCCTTCCTCAGGTCGGGATTAGCTTAACAACCTGTCCAAATTTCCCGCACCACCTCACATTACGAGCGAGCAGCAACGCGCTGAATGAAGAGCAATGCCGTGACGGTCAGCGCCTTTTCTCCAGTAGAGCCTGCCAGTTTCCGTCGAGCGGCCGGTTGCGCGCGGTTAGGATGGCAGGTCGGCGCGGGCTTTCTGGTTCCAGTTCGGCGATCGCGCGCTCCATAGTGGCCACGCGATCCTTCCAGGCGGGGTGCGAGCGGCTGCGCAATATGCCCGCACCATGCACAGGGCCGAACGCGCGCCAGAAAAGCAGGGCGATTTTTGGATCATATCCCGCATTGGCAAGGAGTGACACAGACAAAATGTCCGCTTCTATTTCAGTCTGCCGAAAATAACGAACATTGCGGCCGACACCTGACAATAGGCCGTAATTTACGCCTTTTGCCTCGAGCCGCTCGCGGTGCCGCAAGATATTATGTGCCAGTTCATGGGCTATCGGCACAGTGACCCATTCAGGATAATCCGCAAAGAAGCGACTGCCTATTTGCACTATCTCACCATCTGCCTGAGCGACAAAATCAGAGCCCAGCACCACCTCAAACCGGGAACGGCATGCTGGGGCCGGAATGACGATGCGCTCTTGGTCGACCCCATCACGACGCATGTGGAGCACCTGCGGACGGTCTGCGGGGAGCGCCATGATCTGGCGCGTCGCATTGATAAGCGCGGCAGTGCTCGCCTTGGCTTCAGGATCGACGGGACTGAAACGCCTTTGTCCCACGCCCAACAATGTATCATCAGCACGTACTCCCGCCGCCGCCGCCGGCGAGCCGGGCATGACCGCCTCCACCCCCAACGGCCCATCGAAGCGAAAGTGGCGAATCGCCGCCTCACGCACATCAAGCGAATATTGATCGGGTGTATGAAGCAGCAGCCCCAATCCAGGCTCTTGCCGATCACACAGGCTGGCATTGGAGACGGCGAGGCGGTAGCCGATGCTCGCCATCTCCGCATCAACTGCCCGAATGGCCTCAAAGGCAGGCATCTCATCTGCCAATGTCGGTACCCCGAACATAAGGACTGGGGCTGCCGCTATCAGTGCCAGGCCCAACATGCTACTTTTCCAGCGTTTTATGCTTGAAACCCTGCTATGCTTCACCATCGCTCTCATTTTCACTGCTCAAGGCCGGCAAGGTACCGCATCCACCGATGCTTGCGAAAATTTTCTCCCGCTTTGTAAAAGCTCCAAGACCCGCTGCGCGCGCGCCTGATGGTCGTCGCCTCTATGCCATCGGCGACATTCATGGCCATCTTGACCTGCTCGATGGTCTGCTCGCGCAGATCCGCGCTGATGAGGCAGCGCGCGGTGGACCCAAAGGCGAATTGATCTTCCTGGGCGACCTGATTAACCGTACGCATCCGTTGAGCGTCGCCTTGCCCGGGACGTGACAGACCGCTCTTAAGGTCGCTCTTGAGCGCGGTCGTAGGAGCGGTTTTTGTGGGTCA
>NZ_JACIEU010000041.1 GCF_014197035.1 Sphingobium scionense
TGACCCACAAAAACCGCTCCTACGACCGCGCTCAAGAGCGACCTTAAGAGCGGTCTGTCACGTCCCGGGCAAGGCGACGCTCAACGGATGCGTACTGCTTTCGTGAACCTCAATCGCTTCATCGTCCGTCCTTCCATCAGGCCGGACTCTAATCGCACTTGGAGGAAAATCAGGGGGTCACGTCAGTTTCAGCGCGCGCTTCGCGCCGACTGTCCTCCCCGCATTCCAGACTTGGCGCTTGGTGGCAGCGGGTTCAGCTTGAGGCATTTCCATGATCATTCTCCAATGGCTCGAATGGCCATCTAAAGAACGTCTGCCGTTGAAAGCGTGCGATGCTCCCGTCAACCAACATACGTCATCCAACTCAGCGCGGATGAACGGTGGGATTTCCGAGTGCCCCCCGTTCACCGACCGTCGGTACACGCCCCGAATCATCTGTCCCTAGCCGTGGTGGCGCCGCAGTCTTTTGTATAGTCTGCTCGGAGCCAGTCTGCTTTGGCTCCCTAAAATAGCACTGTGTAACCAGCCTTGGGACCGTTCTTCGAGAGGCATGCTCAAAACGCACAGCCTAATCAGTGAGTGGACTTTTGCCATCCGCAGCATCGCAACTGAGTTTTTGACCTTTGCCACCATAATCACTGAGACCGTTATCGCATTAGCAAGAGCGATGATGGTCCCCGCCGATATATGACCGCTTTTCGAGGGGCCGATCGCGACTTTGCTCCGCAGCTAATCGACGGGATCGGTCGGCCGTCCTGTGCATTTCGCGAATAGGGCTATGGCCTTGTCGCACACCGCGCAATGTCCTTCGCAGCAGTCGCGCATGAGAAATGCAACAAGATCGGAAAGCGCAGGGAAGATCGCGCTATAGATGATCGACCTTCCCTCGCGTCGGCTTTCGACCAAGCCCGACTCTTCAAGCTGGTTCAGGTGGAAGGATATGCGCGATGCCGGCGCGCCGCCAAGTGCCTCAGCTATCGCGCCCGCTGAACGGCCGCCTGCGCCGATAATGACCAGCATCCGCACGATCCGGAGACGCGTTTGATTGGATATAGCGGCGAAGGCAGTGAGTGCTTGATTTTCGTCCATCTGTCGCTCATTAGTTCAACACAATTTGAAATATAGTCGTTCCTGGCGGGCGGCGCAAATGAGGCGTTCGGATGACTCTCCCCCGGATTGCCACGAATGGGCTAGTCAATGGCTCTGAATCGTGGCTCAATCAAATGCATTGCGGCGTTTCCCTGCTAATGCGCCGCAATCGCGCACATCGACGGGGTACGTTATTTTGCACTTTGATGGCCGTGATGCTCGGTATCATTCTCTCGGCCGCACCTGCATCCGCGCAAACCGCGCCAGCCCAAACGATATGGCGGCTGCTCGACTATATCGCTGTGGATTACCCTGAAGCAGTCGCGGACGGAAAAATCGCCAGCGCATCCGAATATGCCGAAATGCAGGAGTTCTCCGCAACCGCAAGCAAGCTGATTGGCGAACTACCGGTCTCGTCGGCGCGGGGTGGCCTTCAAGGCCAGGCTACCAACCTTCAACGGATCATTGCCGCCAAAGCGCCGCCACAGGCTGTCGCGACAGCGGCGCGCGGACTTGCCGCCGATCTCATCAAAACCTATCCGGTTCCGCTGGCGCCTACGAGTGCTCCCGACGTCGCGCGCGGCAAGGCGCTCTATGCGCAGCATTGCGCGAACTGTCATGGTGCGAGCGGCCAGGGGGATGGTCCGCAGGCGCGTGGGCTCAACCCACCGCCGATCGCGTTCGCCGATAAAGAACGGGCGAGCGAGCGCAGTATCTTCGCGCTTTATCAGGTGATCGAGCAAGGCTTGGACGGCACAAGCATGGTGAGCTTCGCAGAGTTGCCCGCACAGGACCGCTGGGCATTGGCCTTCTATGCCGGCTCGTTCGCCTATCCCGCGAGCGGAGCTGCGAACGGCAAGGCGCTCTGGGACGCCGACGCCGATCTTCGCAAGCGGCTCGATCTCGAAAAGCTCGTCGGCACAACGCCGGCTACGTTCGCGGCCGAAGTCGGGGATGACAAGGCGCAGCAGCTCATGGCCTATTTGCGGCATCATCCGGAGGCCACCGTCACGGCGGCAGCGACGGGCACCCTTGCGCTCGCTCGCACCCGGCTAGACGAGGCACTAGCGGCCTACGGGCGCGGAGACAGCAAGGCCGCGACCGATCTGGCGTTGTCTGCCTATCTCGACGGCTTTGAGCCTGTGGAGGCCGTGCTGTCGGCGCGCGACAACGCACTGATGATCCGCATCGAGGGCGCAATGGGCGACTTGCGCGCAGCGATCGCCAAGGGCGAGCCGGTGCAGGCGGTCAAAGATCGCGTTGCAACGCTTGATGGCCTGTTCGCAGATGCCGAAACCGCGCTCGCACCAAGCGAGGCGTCGGCCACATCCAGCTTTCTCGCCGCCTTTACCATTCTCGCGCGTGAAGGGCTGGAGGCCCTTCTGATCGTCGTCGCCATGATCGCCTTTTTGTCGAAAGCCGATCGGCGCGACATGCTGCCCTATGTTCATGGGGGATGGGTCGCAGCGCTGGTTGCCGGCGCTGCGACATGGGCAGCGGCGACATGGATTATTGAGATCAGCGGGGCTAGCCGCGAACTGACCGAAGGCTTTGGCGGGGTGTTCGCCGCGCTCGTGCTGCTGTGGGTCGGTATCTGGATGCACGGCAAGAGCAACGCCGATGCGTGGCAACGCTATATTCGGGAAAAGCTCAGCCGTGCGCTCAACCGGCGATCGGCATGGTTCCTCTTCCTGCTCGCTTTCGTCGTCGTCTATCGTGAAGTGTTCGAGACGATCCTGTTTTACGCCGCGATCTGGGGCCAAGGGAATGGGGGCGCGGTAGTCGCGGGTGCATTCACGGCGATCCTGCTGTTGGCCGTGATTGCCTTTGTCATGATGCGCTACAGCCGCACCTTGCCGATCGGGAAATTCTTTGCCTACAGCTCATCCCTGATCGCGGTGCTGGCGGTCGTGCTGATCGGCAAGGGCAGCGCCGCGCTACAAGAGGCCGGCTATCTTCCGGTTACTCCATGGACCGGTTTCCCCCGCGTAGAACTGCTGGGGATCTATCCCACGCGCGAGACGGTCATTGCACAGCTCGTCATGACCGCGCTGCTGGTCCTTGGCTTCTTTTGGAATCAGCGAACCGCTAATAAGCTCGGGGAGATAGCGGCATGACAATCACCGCCATGCGCGACCGCCTCGAAGGAGGCCAGGTCGCGATCTATTTCGCTGCGGTCGTCATCGGCGCAGTGATCGCGTTGATAGTGCCTCGCACAGCATCATGGGAGGTGGCGATCAACCCGGCGCTAGCGCTGATGCTGTTCGTCACCTTTCTGCAAGTACCGCTGGCAGAGCTGGGGCGGGCGTTCCGCCAGGCCCGGTTTCTGGCCGCAATGTTGGCAACGAACTTCATCATCGTGCCGCTACTGGTGGCGGTCCTGATCCAGTTCGCACCGAACGATCCAATGATCCGGTTGGGCGTACTGCTTGTCCTGCTATGCCCATGCATCGACTATGTGGTCACGTTCGCGCACCTCGGACGCGCCGACGCCAAATTGCTGCTCGCATCGACGCCTGCCCTCCTCATCGTGCAAATGCTGATGCTACCAGTCTACCTTAAGCTTTTCCTTGGCGCGGATGCATCGCGGCTCGTGCAAGCCGGGCCATTCCTGCACGCCTTTCTCTGGCTGATTGTCATCCCGCTGGCGCTGGCCGTCATCGTGCAGGTGTGGGCGCGGCGATCGGCAGCGGGTGAACGTGTCTCATCATGGCTCGGCCTGCTGCCGGTGCCGGCAACGGCGCTGGTTCTGCTCATCGTCATAGCGGCGGTCGTTCCGCAACTCGGAAAGGCGATTGGCGCTGCGTTGCGAGTAGTGCCGCTCTATATCGTCTTTGCGATTGCCGCTCCACTGCTAGGCTGGGGGGCGTCCCGCTTAGCCAAGCTCGACGCGGAGGCGGGGAGGTCGATCGCGTTCAGCGCGGCGACGCGCAATTCGCTGGTCGTGTTGCCGCTGGCCTTAGCCGTGCCCGGTGCAGTGCCACTGCTGCCGGCCATCATCGTCGCGCAGACGCTTGTCGAACTGATCGCAGAAATGATCTTCATACGGGCAATACCAAAGCTCGGCTTGGCGCGACGCTGACGAGCTACGATCAACCAATCAGTCGGTTGTCTGACGACTAAACCACCCTTTAGTTGTCACGGCCTCTGCGCTGATGCAGACATTTACAAGCGGATGAACGCCCGGTTTTGGTGAGAGCCGTCGTTCATCATGGTTCTCGGTGGGACCGCTTTGTCCCACAATCCGATCAGAACCCGCAATGGTCAAAGGTAGCCATTTGGACCTTGACCATACCACTCCCGCGCCACCGGGAGAGGCCACCAACAGCGCCGCCCCGCAAGCGGCGACCGCAAGGGTCAGCAGCGCTGACTCGCGCCAGCCGATCGTTACCGCCAGGCCGAGACCCGGCACCGGGGCTTGGCGGCGAGAAGCCTGGCTTCGCGCCGTAGAGCGCGGTCGCGCCGCTTCACCGGCGCGAGGCGTCATCCCTTCGGGGGCAAAGCCTATCCAAAGGACAGGACGCACCGCACGGACCACATAGGGGGCTATGGCTTTCGCCGCATCAATTGCCGCCAGCCACCGCGTGCCATGATGCCCGCATCCCGAACCAGACGCCTGACCCGTGATCGCAGAGAATCGGATGGCACCGACCAATCCAGCGCCACACGCTGTTCGCCGAACAGGGCGGCACCGATCTCGCGCTGGCTGGCCCCTTGCACGAGCGCGTCATGGACCCGCAGCATGTCGACCATGCGGGCGATCTGGGGATCGGGCGGGAATAGCGAGCGGGAGAAACGGCGCGTGCGACACAGGTGGAGGAACCGGCGCAATGGCAGCAATCGCCGCTCCGACGATTGGATGCCCTGCAATCTGAAATGGAGCAGGACGGCTTGCTGTCCCGTCAGGCACCCTTCCTCGATGTCGAACCGGATATGATGCCAGCCGTCGGAGAGGACGCCATGTTCGCGCCCCCCTGCGCCGCTGGCGACGGTGAGCCAGGGTGCGATATCGGCAAGATCGAGGCTGTCGGGATCTGATGGATCGGCGGGCATGGCGGCAACGGCGATCGTCCCGGGATCAAATTCGGCATGCCAGATGATCCGGGCCTCGGGCGCAGCGCGGCTCGGATGTTCGGCGAAAGTGAAGCCCCCATGCAAGCGGTTCGGGATGAATGCCCCTGGTGGCGGTACTCGCCTGCACATGCCAGGCGATATAGGCGGGATCGCGGCGTAGCCATTCCCACATGAGACCGGCGCGATCGATGCCGCGCAGCCGCGCATAGCCTTGCCCGTGACGCCAGTCCGGCGAAGACGGTTCGCCGGTCGGCACGGTCACCCGCCGCGCTCGGTGCCGCTGGTCGAACGGCGATCAAGGACAAGAAGGGTTGGCGTGGGCAATATGCGCTCCGGCGGACCCGGACCATGCTGCACTGCACTATTTAGCAGGAAGCGGTTGTGATATGACATTTTCATGACGTGAGTCGTCGCGCACTGACGTGAGACACCCGTGCTCGACCCGAAATACAGGGAAAGGGCGATCGCCGGACATGCGGTGACTTGAGACACCGCCGGGGATCGCGATGCCGCCTTATGCGCATGCAGAGCATGGCGACGCAGTTCATGCGCGTCATCGAGGCCGTCGCAAACCCGGACGATCTCATCGCCGCCACGGCGGCGATGACGGATCAACTCGGCTTTCAATATTTCGCGCTGACGCATCATGTCGACGTCGTCGCGGCGAGCGGCAGCGCCATCCGCCTCCACAATTATCCGGCGCGTTGGGCCGACTATTATGATCGCAACGCGCTCGGGGTATCCGATCCGGTCCACCGCGCCAGCCACATGACCAATGTCGGTTTCCCCTGGTCGCGGATATCGCAGATGATCCCGATGACCCGGCAGGACCACCGCGTGCTGGCGCTGGGGCGCATGCAGGGCATCGGGGACGGCTTCACGGTTCCGGCGCATGTGCCCGGCGAAGCGCGCGGTTCCTGCTCGTTCGCGAACGAGGCCGGTCGGCCGATCCCGCATGAGATGCTGCCGCTGGCGCAACTTGCCGGCATGTTCGCGTTCGAGGGCGCGCGGCGAATCTGGTCGATCCGCGGTGGCCAGCAGGTGACGTTGCGACCGATGCTCACCGACCGCCAGCGCGACTGCGTCCTCTGGGTCGCGCGCGGCAAGAGCGACTGGGAGATCAGCCTGATCCTGGGCGTCGGCGAGGAGACGGTCGCCCGTCATATCAAGCAGGCCTGCGAGCGTTACGGCGTGAACAAGCGGACATATCTGGTGATCCTGACGCTCTTCGACGGAACCCTGACCTTCTCCGATATCTTCCGCCGCCGATATTACCCTTTTCCGGAATAGCGGCATGAGCTGCAGCAGCGCGACCCTGGACCGATCACGTCCAGGGAGTCCTTGTCATGCTACATGTCCTTCAATCCGCCGCGCCGTCGGCATCGCACGCCGTCCTGCGGTCGATGTTCGCCGCCCGCAAATCCGTCTTCGTCGATCTGCTCAAATGGGACGTGCCCGTCCTCGACGACCGCTACGAGGTCGACCAGTTCGACGATGTCCACGCAACCTATCTGATCCTTGCCGAACCTGACGGCACCCACCTGGGATCGGCGCGGCTGCTGCCGACGATGCGTCCCCATATACTTGGCCATCTCTATCGCGACCTGTGCGACGAGGCACCGCCCCGATCCCCGGATATTTTCGAGATCACCCGCTTCTGCCTCGATCGTCGGCTAAGGGCGCGCGAACGACGCCAGGTGCGCGATGCCCTCGTCAACGCACTGGTCGATCATGCGCTCGCGAGCGGCATAACCGCCTATAGCGCGATCGCGCAGATGGGCTGGTACCAGCAGATCCTCGCCTTTGGCTGGCGCTGCATGCCGCTCGGCCTGCCGCGCGTCATCGACGGCTCAATGCTTGCCGCGCTTCGTATCGACATCACGGCGGAGACCCCGGCGCTGCTTGCCGACGGGCGCATCGTCGCTTCGGCCTTGCGCGAAGACCAGCGTGTCGCGGCCTGAAGCGGGAGACAGGACATGACAGACATGATTGATCTTCCCGGCGACCTTTCCAGCGAAATCGCGCGCCACGCTGCCGACCTGCTGGCCCAGGGCTATTGCATCATCCCCGACGCGCTGCCGTCGGCAACCATCGCCGCGCTCGACGCCGACCTGGCCGGTGATTTCATCCGCACGCCCTTTGGCCAGGGCGGGTTCTATGGCACGACGACCAAGCGCTTCGGTCGGCTCCTGATCCGCTCGGGCCATGCCGCGGCGCTGGTCCAGCAGCGGCTCGTGCTCGGTGTCGTCGAGACGATATTGTCACCCTGGTGCGATCGCATCCAGCTCAACACGACCCAGGCGATCGCGGTGCATCCCGGCGCGCCGGCGCAGCTTCCCCACCGTGACCAAGACATGTGGCGCGGCCCGGTCGGCGAGATCGAATATCTCGTCAACGTGATGTGGCCGCTCAGCAGCTTCACGCCGGACAATGGCGGAACGCTAGTCTGGCCGCGCAGCCATGGCGGACACGCACTTGATCCCGAACCCGAAGAAGCGCCCTTCGCGGCCGCGATCGCGCCCGGTGCGGCGTTGATCATGCTCGGCTCGACCCTGCACGGTGCGGGCGCCAACGTCACCGGCACAGTGCGACGCGGCGTCGTGGTCGGCTATGCGCTCGGCTGGCTCAAGCCCTACGAGAACCCGTGGCTGGCCTATCCGCCCACGATCGCGCGAAGCTTTGCGCCGGACCTTGCGGCCCTGGTCGGCTACCAGCAACATCGCCCTAATCTCGGCAATTTCGAAGGCCAGTGTCCCTCGATTCTGCTGGGCGACCATGCCGATGGGCCATTGGGCGCGATCGACGCGCTGCGACCTGACCAGCAGGCGCTGGTCGACGCCTATGCGGCCGCCCAAGGGTCGGCGTCATGAATTCCGGCCCTACCGCCGAACGGGTGCATGAGACCCTGCGAAAACGGATCATGACCCGTGCATACCGGCCAGGCGACCGCCTTGATCCGGCGGTCCTCGCTGCGCCGCTCGCCTCGAGCGTCACGCCGGTGCGCGACGCGCTGCATCTCCTGACGGGGGAGGGGCTGGTCGAAACGCGGACGAGCGGTGGTTTCCATATCCCCGCGCTCGACGAACCGGCGCTCAAGGATCTGTACGACTGGTCGGCCGAGTTGCTGGGCCTGGCGATCCACGCATGGCCCCGCACCACGGCTCCCGCCCCGATGCCGGCCGTGCTGGCGGATCAACCGATCGCGGATCGTGCAGGCGAGATTTTCCTGGCGGTCGCCCGACGGTCGGCCAATGGCGAGCATCCCCGTGCCGTCGATCGCCTCAATGCGCGCCTTCATGCCACCCGCTCCGTCGAGCCCCATGTGCTCGACGGGGTGGAGGAGGAACTGGCGGCGATCGGTCTTGCCGCGGCCAGCGGAGAACGCGACGGGCTGCGTCGGCTGAGCACGGCCTACCACCGCCGCCGTCGCCGGGCCGCCGCCGCGATCGTGCGGGCGGTCTACCGGTTCGATTGAGCAGGCCGTTTCCGCGCAGGGGCGAAACAATATCGATATAGAATCGGTATAAAGTTCGGATAGATCGCCGCGCTTCCTAAGCTGCCATGGCTGCAATTCGCAGCATGACAGAAGGAGTGCATCATGGAACGCGAAGACAATGTCATCGACCTCGGCACCGCCAGCATCGAGACCAAGGGGCCGGGCGGCAACGCCGGCGATGTCGGTCTCAACCAGATCCTGACCGGCCTGACCGAGGATTGATGCGGTGGCGCGCGGCTCGCGCCGCGCGCCATTGTGTCGCCGATGTCCCATGGCTGGCTATAGATTGCGCGACGGCTTGAGCTTCTGCAGGATCGGTGAACGATCGCTGTTCCTCGACCTCGTCGCAGACCGTTATTTTTGCCTCAGCGCGCCTCTCGACAGGGCGTTTTCCGCGCTTTGCGAGAGCGCGCCCGTTGATCCTGCGCTAGCCAGCACGCTGGTCGAGATGGGCATCCTCATCGCCAGCCGCGACGCCCCATCACCAGGCCCCTGCGCGGCCCGATCCTGGATAGCGACGGGGAAATCCGACCTGCACGCCCGTCCCTCCATCGCCAGCATAGCCATGGCGCTGGCCAGGCGGGCCTTATGGTCGCGGCGTGTCAGGCACCGTCCGCTCGCCGAGAATATCCAATATCTCGAACGCCAGAAGCAGAAAGACGCAAGGACAGGATCACCGGCGCCCGCCGCGATCGCCCGGATAGAAGGGGCCTATCGCCGCGCCGCGCTCATCGTCCCCACGCGCGATCGGTGCCTGGCGACGTCGATGGCCCTCATGTCCGCCCTCATGGCGCAAGGCGCGCGCGCCGACCTCGTCCTCGGGGTCAAGCTCGATCCGTTTCAAGCGCATTGCTGGGTCGAACTGGACGGTGCGGTCATTGGCGACGAGCCCGATCTCCTCCGGCCGTTCACGCCCATCCTGGTGGTGTGATGGAAGGCTATCTCATCATCGCGAGCACCGGCGGAGCGCATTCTCCGATCGCGCCATGGGTCCGATCGGCCATCGCCGATCGATCGGACCTCACGATCGTCCTCGATGAGATCGGCCTCATGATCGTGACGACGGCAGGCCTGCCGGTGGGTTGGCTGCAGGGCGGGCGCGGACTGGTCCTGGGATCGATTTTCCCGGCCGACAAGAGCGTGCCGGTGAACGTCGCTACCGAGGGCGCAGGCCCCCTGTCAGGGCAGATCGAACCCCATGCCTTCATGCGGGCCTATTGGGGCAATTATATCGCGATCCTGCGGAATGGGCCGACCGCACTGCAGATCATGCGGGCTCCGTTCGGGCAATTGCCCTGCCTTTATGCCAGCCATGGGGACATGCTGCTGGTCGCGTCCGACCTCGCCCTGTTGGATGCCGCGGGCTGGCGGTCGGCCGGGTTCAACTGGGATGCGATCGCACACCGGCTCGCTTTTCAGAACATGCCGTCGCCGACGACTTGCCTTGTGGGCGTCTCGGAAGTGCAAGGCGGCGTCTGTCTTGGGATCAACGATGGCTGGATTACCATCGCACAGGCCTGGACGCCATGGGATCATGCCGGCCGACGGCATTGGGTCGGCAATCGCGAGCAGGGCATGGCCATGCTCCGCCAGACCGTGACGACGGCCATCCGTGCGCCGATCGCCACCGCCGATCGCATGCTGCTGATGCTGTCTGGCGGTCTCGATTCATCGGTGCTGGCTGCGGCGCTGGCCAGCCAGGGCGGTGCCTATAGCTGCTTCAATCTCTCCAGCCATGGCGGTGTCGGTGACGAGCGGCGCTATGCGCGTGCGGTGGCCCGCCATCTGGGCGCTCCCGTCATCGAGGCCGAATGGGATGTCGATCTTGTCGATATCACCCGCTCGCACGCGGCTGGACTAGCCAATCCCGTGGCCCGCAGTTTCATGCAAGGCACCAATGCGCTGCTGGCCGATGCGATCGGCGAGGCTGGCGCCGATCTGGTGATCGATGGCGGTGGGGGCGACAATATATTCTGTGCGCTCCAGTCGGCCGCGCCCGTCACGGACGCATTCGTGCGCGGCCGCAGCCTGCGCGCAACATGGTCGACGGCACGATCGATCGCCGCGCTGGCACAGGTCGGTGCGCCCACTGTGCTGGCGCACGCGGCGCGGCGGGCCTTTCGCCGGTCGCCTGCCTATCGCTGGCATCCCGACACCCAATATCTCGCCCCGGCGCTGCCCGGCGGATATGCCATGATGCCCGGACATCCGTGGCTGCTGGCGCCGAAAGGTGCCGAGACAGGCACTGCGGCGCATATCGCGCTGATCGTGGCCGCGCAGGCCTGGGCCGAGGCCAGTGATCTGCCCGGTCTCGTGCGTCGTGCCTCTCCGCTTGCCTCGCAGCCCGTCGTGGAAGCCTGCCTTCGCATACCAAGCTGGTGGTGGTTCGGCGACGGGCGCAATCGCGTGATCGCGCGTGACGCCTATGCCGATCGACTACCTGCCGACATCGTGCAGCGCCGATCGAAGGGGTCGCCTGACGGCTATATTGCCGCCTTATATGCCGCCAATCGCACCACCATTCGGGCGATGCTGCTCGACGGTCGGCTGCGCGGCGCGGGCCTGCTCGATGCGCCGCAGCTCGAGCGCGCCCTTGACGAAAGCGCGCTCGTTCGCGGGACCGACTATCACAGGATCATGCGTCTCGCCGATGTCGAGGCCTGGATCGCAAGCCGCACCTAATCGTCCTTGGCCTTGCGATGCTGCTTACGAAGGGATCGCCATAGCGCATATTGGTCGGCCTTGCGCGGATCGGGATCGATCCTGTCGTTGAGCCAATAGTCGAACCAGTCGAGATTGCGGTCGTAGATGGCGAGCCGGTGCGCAGGCTGCCATTTATTGTGATATTCGTCGGGAAAGACATACATGTCGACCGGCTTGCCCTGCTCCCGCAGCGCGGCATAGACGTCGATCGCCGTCAGATATTCGCGATCGGCCAATTGCATGAGCAGGGGCGTATCGATCGAGGCTGCATTCTGGATCAGCGACCCCGGCGCCCAGAACTGGCGGTCGTCGGCCGTGGCGGCGGGCCATCCCTGTTTACGCATCGTGTGGGCGAAGGCCGGCCCGAAGGTCGCGTTGACCATCCAGGGCTCGAGGCAGCATGTGCTCACGGCCGCGGCGGCAAAGCGTCGGCTGTTGATCAGCGCAAAGCCCACCGTGCTCGATCCATCGCTGAGGCCCGTAATGCCGATGCGATCGGGATCGGCGACGCCCATGTCGATGACGCGTTGTAAACCCACCAGCACGGCGGAATGCAGGCTGCGGCGCTCGGCCCAGTTCGCCGCGTTGACGGCATTCAGCCTGTCCGCATCGATGACCGTCGCATCCGCTTCCGCGACGAAGGGCGGGCGATGGAGACTCAGCACGGCAAAGCCGCGCGCCGCGAAGACATGGATCGGATATTCATTGCCCGTCGCACCGCGCAGGAAGCCGCTGCTCCAATAAGTGGTGATGATGAGCGGCAGCCTTGTGCCGGGCTTATGGTCCGGCGGCAGGACCAGGTCGCCCCGCACCTCGAGGCCGCGATCGTTGCGCCAGTAGAGACGTTCGACATCGCCGAAACGGATCGCCGAAAATTCGGGATTGGGATCATAGAGGCTTTCCGTCCGCCCGGTTGCCGGGTCGATCCGCACGATGTGGCGCGGGACGGTCGCGCTTTCGCGCAGGCAGATGAGCTGCGCTCGCGCAACGACGCATCCGTCGATCACCCCGCTCGTCCGCAGGACGGCGCGCGGCTGTCCTGACCCGGGCTGCCAGCGATACAGGACCAGCTCGCCCAGATCCCAGCCTTCGCGCCGCATGAAGAGCAGCGGGCCGCCCTTGGGCATCCACCACAGACCGGTATATTTGCCGCGACAGGCACCGGCGGTGCAGGCGATCGGCTGGCCGGACGCCGTTATGGCCTGCAGCACGAGCGGGCTGAGCAGATTAGCTGTGCTGTGCGCGGTCCAGGCGCGACGGCCATCGCCAGCGTCCGCGGCGGGCAGTGGCGCGGGGTCGTTCAGGGCGTCGGGTGGCAGCAGCGTGCGATCTTCGCCAGCGACCGGTCGTATGGCAAGGCTGGCACTATCGACGGCATAGGCGGACAAGGGCGTCGTGACGACCGGCAGCGGCACGCTACTCATCGCCGGCACGAAGCGGTCGCCATAAGGATAGCCCGTCAATGCCGCGGCGGCGTCTGCGGCGCGTTCGGACACCTGTCCGGTCCGGCTCGAAAACAGGACGGCGCTGCCGTCGGCCCGCCAGGCGAACTGTTCGACATCGACCGGGGAATGCGAGAGCTGGCGCGCCATGCCGCCCTCCGCCCGTGCCATCCAGAGCTGGGTGACGCCGCGATCCCGGCGCAGATAGGCGATCCACCGGCCGTCCGGCGACCATGCCGGCGTCACCGTCGCGACATAGCCGGTCGGCGTGATCAGCCCACGCACATTGCCCGATGCGAGGATCATCTCCCCGCCCTGGTCGAGGAGGTGCGGGCGGCTGCCGGAGCGCAGGTCCATCACCGCCAGCCCGACGCAATAGGCGTTTGCCACGGGATCGGCCCGGCTGATCACGAAGGCGATGCGTGCCTGGTCCGGGGAGATGGCGAGCGGGCTCATGCCCCCTAGCAGTGCGCCGTCGGGACGGCCGATATCGCGCAGGCGCGCGAGATCGGCCGTTGCGATCGACCGTTGCCGTCCTGCCGGTGGCACAGCGCGGGGCAGCAGATCGGCGCAATGCGCCCAAGCCTGGGTCGACAGGAGGAGCGTCATCGCCAGGACCCAGCCCAGGCCGATCCTCAAGAGCGTCGCCCTCACCATTTCTTGACGAGCTCGAAAGCCACGAAGCGACCCACGG
Organism: Sphingobium scionense; assembly: GCF_014197035.1. GTDB lineage: Bacteria > Pseudomonadota > Alphaproteobacteria > Sphingomonadales > Sphingomonadaceae > Sphingobium > Sphingobium scionense. Next base: position 13,499 of record NZ_JACIEU010000041.1, read on the forward strand.
GCGAATAGTTGGTCGAGTCATAGGGCGTGTCGTAGAACAGGCTGGTCGCGATCACCGCGGGAGCCTCGTTGGTCAGATTCTGGACCGACAGCCCCAGTTCGACGCCGTCCAGCGGACCGCGCCCGCCATCGATCCGGTAGCGAAGGCTGACATCGGCCGTCGTCATGCCATAGACGCGTCCCGCAGAGGCTGTCCGCTCATCGTCGACACCGCCGATATGGCTCAGGGTGAGCGCGAAGCCGAGACCGCCCTTGTCCCAGCTCGCCGTGCCCCGACCGCGCCAGTGCGGCGGATTGAACAGGGTGCCCGCCAGTTGCCGGACCGGCTGGGTCGCTAAGATCTGTTGCTTGCTGTCGAGATAGGTCGCGCTGGCCGACAGGCTCAATCGTCCCTCTGCCAGCGTCGTCTGGTAGCGGCCCTGCACGTCGATCCCGCGGATGCTTTGCCGACCGGCATTGACATTGCTGTTGTCGATCACCGCCACGACCGTCGTCGGATCATAGGCCGACGTCGTCGCGTTGATGAACTCGTTGGCACCGGCCACCAGCGCGGCCAGTTGGGCTGGGGTGGGCGAAAGCGTGACCTGTCCGCCATTCGCCGGATCGCCCAGCGCCTGCGACGCGATCGGTATCGGGGTCACGATCCGGTTGACATAACGCGTCGAGAAATAGTTGAATTCCAGCGAAGCACCCGGCCAGGCGGGCGGATGCAGCGCGAGGGTGGTGGACCAGCTGCGCGCACGCTCGGGCTTCAGATCGCTGTTGCCACCCGTCAGGTACAGCGCCGTCGCACCCGTCGGATAGCCGGTGCCGCCGAACGTCGTGACCGGATAGAGCAGCGCCTGCTGGATCGAATGGAGCTGGATGAAGCTCGGCGCGCGGAACGACCGCCCCCAGCTCGCCTTGACATCGACGAAGTCGCCAGGTGCGTAGGTCAGACCCAGCTTGGGCGTTACGATCTCACCGATCTGCCGATAGCGTTCGTAGCGCAGCGCCCCACTCAGGTTGAGCCTGTGGACGAGCGGAATGTCGAGGTCGGGACCGATGACGGGAAGGTTGATCTCGGCGAAAGCATAGCGGCTGTCCTGCGATGGCCGGGCGTTGTTGATATTGCCCGCGCCACGGAATATCTCGAAATCATTGGCCCGGATACCGGCGCCGATCGCAAGCTTCGCCTCGCCGCCCGGCAGCAGGAACAGCGGGCCGTCGCCGGCGACTTCGCCCGTGACCGTCTGGTTGTCGTAGCGGCCGAAGGCCGTGCTCGCGAACTGGTCGTTCCTGAACGTGTCACCCTGAAAATAGGTGCGACCCTTGCCGAAGGTGCCGGACAGGCTGAGCTGCCACGGTCCGAGCGACAGACGCGCGGCGCTAGCCAGGGCCAGCGTGTAGGAATCGAACGTCTGTCGCGTTCGGCTGATCGCAAGATCGCCTGCCGCATTGAGCGGATAGGTGAACGCGCCGGTGCGTTCATTGTACAGCCCATCGGCTTCGATCGTGAGATTGCCGGTTATATCCTGATGCGCGCTGGCGGCGATCGCATGGCGTCGGCTCGCGGGGAGGATGGTGACGTTGGGTCGCACGCGAGCATAGTCGCGCTGGTTCGTCATGAGATCGCTGTTGCGGTTATATTCGTAGGTGATGAAGCCGCCGCCGCCCTGCCATCGGCTGCCCGCCAGAACCGAATAGCGTTGCTCGAAATTGCCGCCGTCGGTAGCGCCGCCGATGCGCGCGCGGGTCTGCAATCCGTCATGATCGCGCTTGAGAATGACGTTGACGACGCCCCCGACCGCATCCGAGCCGTAAATGGCCGAAGCGCCGTCTGCGACGATCTCGATCCTGTCGACCGCAGCCAGCGGGATGGCGGAAATGTCCACGCCCTGTCGTGCCGAATCATAAGGCACGCGTCGCCCGTTGAGGATCGTGAGCGTCGCGTCACTGCCAAGGCCACGCAGGTTGACGGAGGATCCGCCACCGACATTGCCGCCTGTGCTCGACGGTACGTTGAAGCCGACGCCGGGATTTTGTCCGCCACCGAAACTTTGCGGCAGGCTGCGGGCCACGTCGCCAAGATCAGCCAATCCGGTGGCCCGGATGGTCTGCTCGCTCAGGATCGTGACGGGTGACGCAATCGGCGCGCCGCGAATCCGGCTGCCGGTTACGACGATACCCGCTCCGTCGCTATCGCCCTGCCGGTCGCCGGTCGCGCGCGACGGCCGGACGACGAAACTCTCGTCCACGCGGTCGAAGGTCAGCCCCGACCCCTCGAGAAGCCGGCGCAGCGCGTCCTCGATGCTATAGGCACCCTGGAGGGACGGCGCCTGCCTGTCCCCGATCAGCGTCGCATCCGCGAGAACCGTCCTGTGGGACAGCAACGCCAGCGCCTGAAGCGAACGCCCGAGCGGCTGCGCGGGCAGGTCGACGCCGATTCGCTGGGCTGGTTGCGCCTGGGCCGTCGTGGCGCTGGCGACCAAGGCTACCCCCGCAAGGCGATGAAGCCCGTTCTTCCCAAATATATGCATTGTCTTTGGTCTCCCCTGAACCGCCGAAGGGGCGGGTTGGGCGGGAGACGATGAGGGCGGAAAACACCCGCCAACTATTTTAGGGGAGGGTGGAAGTTCGCGCGCGTCTCGACTGCAGCAGGAGAATATCCGGATGCGATTTATCGACGGTCAAGCCGAACATGGTCGCGACCGCACGGGCGAATTGCTGCGGATCCCGCGCCTGGAAGGCACCCGTGACGGCAAGGCTGGCAAGATGCGGGTCGGCCAGTCGTACCTGCGTTCGATTGTAGCGATTGATGGCGGCCACCGCATTGCCCAGCGGCGTGTCTTCAAGTGCCAACATGCCCGATACCCATCGTGCGTCGGCCATCGACAGCGGGCGCGGCGCGGCAGCCTGGCCCAGCGCGGCCTGCTCGCCGCCAACGAGCCGCTGCGGGCTACCCTTGCCATCAGGAGCGGTGCTGAGAAGCGCGACCTCTCCCTCGATCAAGGACACCAGCGGTTGCGGCCCGACGACGCTGACGTCGAAGAGCGTGTGTCGCGCGACGATCTCGCCGCCTGGAACGGCAACGGTGAAGGGCCGATCGTCCTTCGCCACCGAAAAACGCGCCCGCCCCTGCTTAAGGTCGAGCCGCCGGGACGCACGGCTGAAACGAATATGAACCACGGTCGACGTATCGAGCGTGAGGTTCGACCCGTCCGCGAGACGCACGCTTCGAATTTCACCGACGGCTGTCTGGTAGGTCGCCGCCTCGGCCGGAGCGACAAAACCAAAGGATCCTGCGTGCCGGACAATCCCGACAGTGCCTAATCCCAGGAGGGCAGCAAGGCTCAGGCTGACGGCACCGACATGCGTGCTTCGGCGCATCAGAAACGGTGCGCGGACGAGCTTGCGGGTGCGACCGACGGCACTGTCGGCAAGCTGCGCACTGTCGCGCCAATCGCGGGCCACCTGTCCATAGGCGATGGGGTGTCGCGGATCGGCTTCCAGCCAAGCAGCAAAGGCCTGTTCCACCGCGGCATCGGCACCGGCCTGCCGACGCACCAGCCAAGCGCCAGCCGCGTCATGCACGGCGGGTGGAATCGAGGCCCGTTCAGGATCAGTCATCGTGGCGCAGATGTCGCCCGAGTTGCTTGATCGCCCGGCTCATTTGTTTCTCGACACCCCTTATGCTCAGCCCGGTCTGCTCGGCTATCTCTGCATAACTATAGCCGTCGAGACGACATGCGAGGAAAATCTGTCGCCGAAGAGGCTTGAGCCGAAGGACGGCCTGCTCGATCCGCGCGAGCCGGTCACGGGCCTCCAGGGCGGCGACCGGGTCGGTGTCGGGCAACGCCACGTCTTCGATGGACACATGCAGGTGCGCGCTATTGCGTCCGACCGTCCTGGCGTCGTCGCGGACGAGATTGCGCGCCGCCTGGCGCAAATAGGTTGCGGGAGATAGGATCGCAGCCGTCTGCGCCGCCGTCTTCCCGGCCATGCGGGCGAAGACCTGCTGGACGATATCTTCGGCGCGGTCGTCGGATGCGCGCCGCGACAGAAATCGAAGCAATCCTGGCCGTTCGGCGCGGTAGAGATCGCCAAGCACGTCCTTCGGCGCTTCCACCAGGTCATGGCCAGGCGGAAGCGGATCGCATTCATCAAGAGGCAGGCGCGCAGCGCCTAATGCGGTCGACATCTCGACCGAACGTCCTTTGGGGATCTCGCTTCACGCACCATCGACAACGCCTCCATGCAACTGGCGAGGCGTTGCCGACAAAAGCCGGGTGTAGAGAACATGCTTGAGACATGCGCCGACGCCTTTGGCCGCAAGCGGCTTGGACATGCGCGTCGGCCACCCGGCCGCGTCGATGGCGGGTCAAACTGGCTTCCCAAGCGAGGTTCTCAAGCCTCGGCGCCACCTTCGCAGCGCGCAGCCAGACTAACATTCTGATTCACAGAAGCAATACCGCAGGGGAGATTGCCGTTGGGCTTGCCTATCGACGTGAAAGGGCGAACGTCACCTTCGCCCTTTTTCATGGCGCTTTGCGGTGACAGTGGTCGCGATCATTCGGCACGGCCCTCGATCGAACGACGTACAATTCATCGTCGATATCGCGCGCAACATGGAGGCCCCGATAGGCCAACCGTCACAGGCAGCGACACGGCGAGGCAGGGCAGCGATCCGACGGCTTCAAACCCGCCTTGTCGATGCGTGCCTTTTTCCGATGCTTGCCGGGTGCCAGGCGCGTGATGGTACGCACCGATGATCGTGATCGTTAGGCAAGTCCTGCCTTTTCGACATGCGTAACGACAGGTTCGTCGCGTTCCTTGCGTTCCGAGTAGCGATCAACCAGTTGGTCGGCATGAGGGCGTAGCAAGACGGTGAACCTGACAAGTTCCTCCACGACATCGACGATACGATCATAATAGGCCGACGGCTTCATCCGCCCCGCTTCGTCGAACTCCTCATAGGCCTTGGCGACGGAGGACTGGTTGGGGATCGTGAACATCCGCATCCATCGTCCAAGGACACGCAGCGTATTGATGCTGTTGAAGGATTGCGACCCCGCCGACACCTGCATGACCGCCAGCGTCCGCCCCTGTGTCGGTCGCAACCCTTTATAGGCCAGTGGCAGATGATCGACCTGCGCCTTCATGATCCCCGTGATCTGGCCATGGCGTTCCGGGCTGCACCAGACCTGGCCTTCCGACCAGAGCGAATGGGCACGCAATTCATGGACAGCGGGATGATCGTCGCCGGCAACCTGATCAGGCAGCGGCAGGTCGCGCGGATCGAAGATGCGCGTCTCGCACCCGAAATATTGCAGCAGGCGCGCGGACTCCTCGACGACGAGCCGCGAATAGGACCGATCCCGCAGCGATCCGTAGAGCAGCAGGATGCGGGGTGGCGGATCCAGTTCGCCAAGGCCCAGCGCCGGACGGCGATGCGCATAGTCCGGGTTCAACGCCGGGAGCGCGTCGGCACCAGACAGGGTACGAAGATAGCGAAAGTCCGACATATTGATATTCAACTCCATCAAGCCGCGCGTGGGCCGAGCAGGATGACCGCTGCGCCAATGATGCAGATGGCAGCGCCGACCATATCCCACTGATCGGGTTGCTGCCGCTCCACCAGCCAAAGCCAGAGAAGCGATGCCAGTACATAGATGCCGCCATAGGCGGCATAGGTGCGCCCTGCCGCCTCGCTGTCGACAAAGGTGAGAAGCCAGGCGAAGATCAACAGCGAGACGCCGCCCGGCAACAACCAAAGGGCCGACTTGCCGAGCCGCACCCAGGCCCAGAAGGCGAAGCAACCGGCGATCTCGAAAAAGGCCGCGCCAAGGAAGATCAACAAGGAGGGCGCGGCGATGATATTCATGCCCGATCTCTCGCTGGAACCGTAGCCGGGAACCATCGCCGCCCGAACCAGAAGGCGACGTTCACCAGCAGGATCAGCACCGGCACCTCGACCAGCGGACCGATCACCGCTGCGAACGCAACCGGAGAAGCCAGGCCGAACGCGGCAATGGCGACCGCGATCGCCAGCTCGAAATTATTGCCCGCCGCCGTGAAGGCCACCGCCGTGGTGCGCGGATAGTCGCTGGCGATCAGCTTGCCCATGAAGAAGCTGATCGTGAACTGCACGACGAAATAGATGGTCAGCGGGATGGCGATGCGGATCGCGTCGCCGGGCAACGTCACGATCTCGTTGCCCTTCAGGCTGAACATGGCGACGATCGTGAACAACAGGGCGATCAGCGTGACGGGACCGATCCTTGGCAGGAATAGGCCTTCATACCAGTCATCGCCCTTTGCCCTGACCAACAGCTTGCGGGTCAGATATCCCGCTAGGAACGGCACGCCGAGATAGATCAGCACTGCCTCTGCAATCGTCCAGAAGCTGACGTCGATGACGCTGCCCTCAAGGCCAAACAGTGGTGGCAGGAAAGCAAGGAAGAACCAGGCATAGACGCTGAAAAACAGGATCTGGAAGATCGAGTTGAACGCGACTAGCGCCGCAACATATTGATTGTCGCCCTTGGCCAACTGGTTCCAGACGATGACCATGGCGATGCAGCGGGCCAAGCCGATCAAGATCAAGCCCGTCATATATTCCGGCTGGTCACGCAGGAAGAGAACCGCCAGCGCGAACATCAGCACCGGCCCGATGATCCAGTTCTGGATCAGCGAGATCGCCAGCACCCGCTTGTCCTCGAACACGCGCGGCAACTCCTCGTAGCGCACCCGCGCAAGCGGCGGATACATCATCAGGATAAGGCCAATGGCGATCGGGATGTTCGTCGTGCCCCAGGACAGGGTGTTGATCGCCTGCGGCAGCCCCTCGACCATTGTGCCCAGGCCGACGCCGAGCGCCATGGCGAGGAAAATCCACAAGGTGAGGTAGCGGTCGAGGAACGACAGGCGCGGACGACAGGTCTGGGTCATTGGGGTTCCTTGAGCGGAGGGGCGGAATCTCCGGCGCCCAGCGCAATCTGCATGTAGATGGTGTCGAGCCAGCGGCCGAACTTGCGCCCCACCGATTGCATGCGGCCAGCGTGCTGGAAGCCGAGGCGGGCATGAAGCGCAACCGACGCCGGTTCGCCACCCCCGATGACGGCGATCATCTGGCGAAATCCGGCCGCCTGCGCCTGCCCCAGCAGCGCACCCAACAGCGCCTTGCCGATGCCTTGGCTCTGGCGGTCGGGATGGACATAGATCGAGTTTTCGCAGGTCGAGCCATAAGCAGGGCGGTCGCGAAATTGGGTAGCATAGGCATAGCCCATCACTTGCCCGTCCTGCTCGGCGACTAGAAAGGGCCAGCCTCTTGCAGAAGATTCCGCGATCCCGCCTTCGGTTTCGACCAGGGAGCGCGGCACGGTATCGAAACTGGCCGTGCCATGGCGGACATGATGGGCGTAGATGGCGGCAATCGCCGAAGCGTCGGCTGGAATTGCCTGACGGACAGCGGTCGCCGCCATCGTTCAGGCCGCGCCCATGCGGGCGCCAGTGGCATCCACCACCTGCTCGCCATCTTCCTTGGTAAAGGCGCCTTGCTGGGCCGCCGGGATCAGGTCGAGCACGGCTTCGGAGGGGCGGCAGAGTTTGACGCCCAGCGGCGACACCACCAGGGGGCGGTTGATGAGGATCGGATGCGCCATCATCGCATCGATCAGCGCGGCGTCGGACAAGCTGTCATCATCCAGACCCAGTTCTGCGAAGGGCGTGCCCTTTTCCCGCAGCAGGGCGCGGGGGGCGATCCCGGCACGCGCAATCAGGCTTTCCAACATGGCGCGCGATGGCGGCGTCTTGAGATATTCCACGACATGCGGTTCGATACCCGCGTTACGGATCATGGCCAGCGTGTTGCGCGACGTACCGCATTCCGGGTTGTGATAGATGATGATGTCATATGTCATAGGTCCGCTCCCGCCTTGTTGCTGGCGCCGTCGCTTTGTCCGATTTCCTTGAGCTTGCGGCGTGTCGCCATGTCATCGAGGCTGGAAAGCGGCAGTGCCAGGAACAGGGCGATGCGGTTCTGCAGAAAGCGCAGCGCCTGGAGGAAGGCGTCGCGCTGTCCCTCGCCCTCGACCGCCGCGGGGTCTTCGATGCCCCAATGCGCGGTCATCGGATGGCCGATCCACACCGGGCAGGTCTCGCCCGCCGCATTGTCGCAGACGGTGAAGATGAAATCGAACTGCGGCGCACCCGGCACGGCGAACTCGTCCCAGCTTTTCGACCGCATCCCGTCGGTGTCGAAGCCAAGGCCCGAAAGGACGGACAGCGCCATGGGGTGGACTTCGCCCTTGGGCTGGCTGCCTGCACTCCAGGCGCGAAAACGGCCTTCGCCCAGCTTGTTCATCAACGCCTCGCCCAGAATGGAACGGGCGGAATTGCCAGTGCACAGGAACAGGACGTTATAGATTTTGTCGGTCATGCTGGGGCTCCCTCAGAAACTGCATCGCAACGGATGGATGAAAGAAGGCTGTCGCACATCTGGGGATCGCCCTGGCAGCAATCCGCCATCAAAAAGCCGAGCAACGCCTGCATCCCGGCATAGTCCGCAGCATAGTGAATGAGACGGCTGGTCCGCCATGAGATGGCAAGTCCGGCCTGCTCCAGCTTGGCCAGATGGTGCGACATGGTGGACGGCGGCACATCCATTGCCTGCGCAAGTGATCCCGCAATCATGCCATCGGGGCCGGCCTTCACTAGCAGGCGGAACACAGAAAGCCGTGTATCCTGTGCCAGCGCGGCAAGCGCAGCGACAGCTTTATCCTGGTCCATTGCTACCTCGATTCGATCACCGTCGAATTATGGTCCTACAAGACGTCCGTCAATGACATTTCGAGAAACGTAAAAATATCGAATAATTGTCGTCTTTCTGTCATCATCGCGTGGAAGGAGATTTTCCTAAAGGAGACCTTTCATGCTGGCTGCCCGCCGTTTCGCTTGCGCTTCCATCGTTGCGCTACTCATTACCGCAGGTCCGGCGCTGGCCCAGCACGCCACTACGACGGACGCCTATCGCGCGCAGGCCATGGCCGAACTGGAGCGTATCAAGGCGGATGCGCCGGTGGTCAGCAAGGCGCGCAACATCATCCTGTTCATCGGCGACGGCATGGGGGTAGCCACCCTGACCGCAGCGCGCATCCATCAGGGGCAGCGGCAGGGCCTGGACGGTGAATCCTTCGTGCCCGCCATGGACCGCCTGTCCAACACCGCGCTGGTCAAGACCTACTCGCATGACGGGCAGGTGTCGGACTCGGCACCAACCGCCACGGCGATCCTGACCGGCGTCAAGACCCGCAATGGCGTTATCGGCGTCGGCCCCGAAGTGGCGGAAAATGACTGCGCGGCCAGCAAGGCGCATCGCCTGCCGTCACTGTTCGGCTTCGCCCAGGCGCAGGGGATGGCGACCGGCGTGATCTCCACGGCCCGCATCACCCATGCGACGCCTGCCGCCACCTATGCCCACACCGCCCAGCGCGACTGGGAAGCCGATGGCGACCTGTCCGCCGACGCCCGCGCGCAGGGCTGCATCGACATCGCGCGGCAGATGATCGAGGGCGACGTCGGCTCACGGCTCGACCTCATCCTAGGAGGCGGTCGCGCCAACTTTCTGCCTGCGAAAACTCGCGACCCCGAATATGCCGATGGCAAGGGCAAGCGTACCGATCGGCGCGACCTGACGAAAGAGTGGCGCAAGCGCAATCCGCGTGGTGCCTATGTCTGGAACAGCGACGCCTTCGCCAAGGTCGATCTCGCCAAGACCTCGCGCCTGCTCGGCCTCTTCGAGCCCGACCATATGCAATATGAAGCCGATCGGGCGAAGGACACCGGCGGAGAGCCCTCGCTGGCGGATATGACCCGCGCGGCAATCACCATGCTGGGCAGCCGCGAAACGGGTTATGTCCTGTTGGTGGAAGGCGGCCGGATCGACCACGCCCATCATGCCGGGAACGCCCGACGGGCGCTGGAGGACACCATCGCCATGGACGAGGCAGTCAAGGTCGCGATGGAGATGACCGACCGCACGGATACGCTGGTGCTGGCAACCGCGGACCATAGCCACACCTTCGCGATCAGCGGCTACCCCGGTCGGGGTAACCCGATCCTGGGTACGGTGACCAATGGCGGTCAGGCGCTCAAGGCGAAGGATGGCAAAGGCTATACGACGCTGGGCTACGCCAATGGTCCGGGTGCGACGATCGACACACCCCGCGCCGATCCGCTCCAGACTGACACGACGGCGCTCGACTATCGCCAGCAGGCGCTGGTGCCGCTGGGGTCGGAAACGCACGGTGGCGACGATGTGCTGGCCCGCGCATCAGGGCCGATGGCGCATCTGGTCAAGGGCACGATCGAGCAGCACAGCCTCTATTACATCATGCGCGAGGCGCTTGCCGGACCGACCTCTGAATGAGGGGTGGCGACCATATCTGCCAGTGGCCACGCATCGCCTATCGTCACAGGTGACATAATAGCCCATGCAGGACTGGCCTGGCATGATCCCCTTTGCCGGCCTCGGTCAGGACCAGACATTGGACACGCATGACATCATCATCGTCGGCGGCGGGCAGATGGGCCTGTCGCTCGGCTATTATCTGCGCCGTGCGAAAGCGGACTTCCTGATCCTCGATCGCGAAGATGGGCCGGGCGGCGCCTGGCGTCATGGCTGGAATTCGCTCCGGCTGTTCTCGCCGGCGGGATATAGTTCGCTTCCCGGATGGATGATGCCGCCGCCACATCATGAAGGCTATCCGACCCGCGATGATGTGCTCGCCTATCTGCACGCCTATGAGCAACGCTACGACCTGCCGATCCGCCGCCCTGTCCGTGTGGAGACGATCGAGCCAGGCGGCGCAGGGCTGGAGATCAGCACGAACCATGGCAAGATGACGGCGAAAATGGTCGTCAGTGCGACCGGCACATGGTCGCATCCCTATGTGCCGGACATAGCTGGACGCGCGTCGTTCGAAGGCAGCCAGGTTCATTCCGCGCACTATGTTGGCCCCGAAGACTATGCCGGGCAGACCGTGCTGGTGGTAGGCGGCGGCAACAGCGGCGCGCAGATCATGGCCGAAATTGCCCCGATAGCCCGTGCCCTGTGGGTAACGACCCAGGAACCTATCTTCCTGCCTGATGACGTTGATGGCCGTGTGCTGTTCGAACGGGCCATCGCGCGCATGAAGGGCGGCCCAAGTGACGTGCCGGTCGGAGGCATTGGCGACATCGTCATGGTTCCGCCGATCAAGGCCGCGCGCGACCGGGGCGACTTGTCTTCGGTAAGGCCTTTTGACCGGATGACGCCTACTGGCGTCGTCTGGCCGGACGGATCGAACATGGCCGTCGATGCCATCATCTGGTGTACCGGGTTCAGGCCCGCGCTCGCTCATTTGGTTGGACTAGGGGTAGTGGAGGGCGATGGAAAGGTCGTCGTCGAGAGCCAGCGTTCGGTCAAAGAGCCGCATCTGTGGCTTGCGGGATATGGTGACTGGACTGGACCGGGTTCAGCTACCCTGATGGGCGCGGCCCGAACCGCGCGTGACATGGCGCATGCTCTCACGAACGCCATCAACAGCTGATGCTTCCATTTGTCGGACACAGCATGCCCGGGTGGAATGATGGCGTTTTCGCATAGCCGCATCCGTCGAAGGCAGATAACTCGAATTTGCGGCGTTGCAGAGTGTCAATCAGCCAGCGGCGAAACCGCCATTTCCAGTGGCTGCCTCTGGCCTTCTCCGATAAGTGCTATTCGGCGACAACGACTTCCGGGTTAATGCTCACCTACCATATTGGGCAGATCACTTTGGCAGGTGCATGGTTCGTCCCGTGCGATCCGATCGCAAGGTTGCGGCGACCGGCGCATATGCCTCACCGGGGTTAAGTTGAATCATCCCCTGTGAGCTATCAGCAGTGAACGCGACGTCACCATGCGCAGCGTCACAAATTGAATGGCAGATCCTTCCACTCGCTTGACGCATTATAGTGGGTTTCGACCGCTTCGAGACGCTGGGCACGCCGGTTGCGAGTGTCGGTCTTTCCTCAAAGCTGACAGTGGGGCTGGCGTATTTCATGTCACCGACACTGCAAACGGTGAGAGCTGACCACGGCCCTTCCCTGCCAAGGGTGTTCATCAAACCTCAGAAATCGATCTTACATTGCCAAGCAGACGACACTCCAGTCTCGCCGTGCAAAAAACATCTTGTACCTATCGGTACAGGGCTAGAGCCCTTCGAGGAGACTCGGATGAAACGCCGCACTTTCATTGCTTCCCTATCTGCCGTGACACTCACGCTTCCTACAATTGCCAAGGCCACCACCACGAAAGGAAATTCCATGTCCCGTCCTCCCATGCCCCCGTTCACCCTTGAAACCGCTATCCAGAAGGTGCGTTTGGCCGAAGATGGCTGGAACAGCCGTGACGCAGCCAAGGTCGCACTGGCCTACACGTTGGATACGCGCTGGCGTAACCGCGTGGAATTCGCCACCAACCGCGAGCAGGCTCAGGCCTTTCTTGAGCGAAAGTGGAACAAGGAACACGATTACCGCCTGATCAAGGAACTCTGGGCTTTCACCGGCAACCGCATTGCTGTGCGTTATGCCTATGAGTATCACGACGACAACGGCCAGTGGTTCCGCGCCTATGGCAACGAGAATTGGCAATTTGCAGAAGACGGACTGATGTCGAACCGACACGCCAGCATCAACGAGATGCCGATCAAGGAAGCGGACCGGTTGTTTCACTGGCCGCTGGGCCGCCGTCCGGATGATCATGCCTCGTTGAGCGACCTCGACCTGTGAAAGCCAAACGCGCCCTCACCGATCGTGCAAGTGCAATATCGGCCTTGGCCGAAGCCTTCCGCGAGCACGGGTTCGAGGGCGCGACCCTGGCCACCCTGTCAAAGGCAACCGGCCTTGGCAAAGGCAGCCTCTACAACTTCTTTCCCGGTGGGAAGGAAGAGATGATGGACGCCGTTCTGGAGAATATCGATGGCTGGTTTGCCAACGCTATTTTCGCGCCATTGGAGCAGACCCTGAATCCTGCGGCGGCGATCACGGCGATGTTCGACGATGTGACCGCCTATTTCCACTCCGGGCGAAGGGTATGTGTCGTTGGAAGCCTCGGACTGAACTCCGCCGGCGATGCCTTCGCAGTGAAGGTGAAGGGCTACTTCGCGCGCTGGATCGCGGCACTTGCCCGCTGCCTTGAAGCGGGCAAGGTTCCGCCAGCCTTAGCCGCATCCCTTGCCGAGGAGGCCGTTTCCGGCATACAGGGAGCCATCGTACTGGCCCGGGCGCTTGATGAGGAAGCCAGCTTTCTGCGGATCGTTCAACGCCTCCGCTCATCCTTGATCGACGCAATCAGTCGCCACGGCTGGCATCCCTCGTGATTGGCCGCTTTCGGCGCGGGCGGTCATTGGCGTGTAATCTCAGAACGGCAGAAATGTCCCAAAATGTGGCGCTTGATTTCAACGAAGTCGGCTCTGCGACGCAGCAGGCAGCACCCGACCAGAGCACGGGTCCGTTCCGCGGGAGGGTCTCTTGGGATGACGTAGCGTAGTATTGATCAGGATTTGGGAGCGGCGGTGTCGCCATGTAATCTTGGAGTTCCTTCAACCGAAAGGAAACCATAGGTCCAACTGCTGCCTCTGGCTTTCTCTGATAAGTGCTATTCGGCGACAACGTCTTCCGGGATAACGCCCACCTACTATATTGAGCAGGTCACTTGGCAGGTGCATGGTTCGTCCACTGCGATCCAGCCTTTTCCAGACGATGTGATGGTGTTATTGATGGTGCCGTCGATTTCCCACTGCCAATTTGCAGGGTAAATCAGCTGCTTGAATGCCCGATAAGAGTGTTCTTCTGGCACCACTTTTTCTAGGGGCTTGAAATCTCTGGAAAACATTGGAATTGCAGGCTTTTTCACAAGCGTCTAGTACAAACGTACGAGGACGAAGCCAATGTGTTCCTATCTGCACAAAGCACCCAACGGCGTCTATTATTTCCGCATGACCGTGCCTGCGGACTTGCGCCCATTCATGGGTGGCAAGCGGGAAATCAAAATGTCTCTGGGCCTAAAGGACCGGGATGCCGCCAAGCTAATCATCCCCGATCATACCAAGGCCGCTCATAAGCTGCTGGACCAAGCACGCCGGGATAAGGCTGCTGCTGACAAGCCAGCTCCGATGCCATCGTTACCGCGATCCCCTGCACAGCTAAGGCGGGACCGGGAACAGTGGGAATGGGAGCAAGAGCAGGCTGACCTTCTGGGGCAGGCGCTAAGCGATCAGGACAGTGAGATTGAGGCGCTGGAGCCGATCATGGATGCCATGATGGAGGGCAGAAGCATTGACGCCTCTCCCGCCGACATTCTCCGGGCTGGGCAATTGCTGGTCCAGCATGAGCGTGAAATGGCTGAGATTGAACAGCAACAGCTTGTCGGTCGTATGCTGGGGCGCAATCAGGCGCGCGCATCGGAAGCTAAAAATCAGGCTGTAGAATACGAAGGCGGCACCCCAGCCGGGAAGGGCAAGGGCGTCTATCTCGATACCGATATTGTCGATGGCTGGGCCGCTGAGCGCAAGCCGTCGCCCCGTGGCAAGGACGCCTATTGGCGGGACGCCAAGCTGTTCAACAGCATGATTGGTCGGAAGTCCGTCGAGCAAATCACCAAGGCCGATGTGATGACCTACAAGCGTATGCTGATTGCTGATCCTAAGCGGTCGCAAATCAATGTGCGGGACCGGCTGGCCTACCTCCGCACCCTGCTGGAGTGGGCGGCGCAAGAGGATATTGTTCCGGTCAACGTCGCCCGTGATGTGAAAATGGCGGTTAGCGAGCGGGGCGAGAAGCGCAAGGATTTCAGCATTGATGACCTGAACGCGCTGTTCTCTGGGTCGGTCTATAAGGCTGATAAGCGGTCCAAGGCTGGCTATGGGGAGGCTGCATATTGGATGCCGCTCATTGCACTGTTCATGGGTGCGCGACGGGAGGAAATCGGCCAGCTTCGGGTCGGTGATGTGAAGCGCGTTGCCTACATCGACGCTGCCGAACAGCGGCAAGAGGCGTGGTGCATCGACATTACGGACATAGGCGATGATGACGCCTTGCCCAATCAAATCAAGAACGACGCGAGCAGGCGCTTAGTGCCGCTTCATCCCAAGCTGATTGAACTGGGCTTTGTCGATTATGTGGCCAAGCTGCCCGATCAGGCGGGACGGGTCTTTCCTGCCCTACAGCCTATTGGTATCGGCATGAAGCTGACCGACAAATGGGGCCAGTGGTTCAGCCGGTATAAGCGCGCCTGCGGTATTGATGACAAAGCGAAGGTTTTTCACTCCTTCCGGCATACATGGAAAACGCTGGCCGTTGATGCTGGGATCAATGAGCGGGTATGCCGTCAATTCCAAGGACATGAGGGCAAGGACGCTGCTGACAAATATGGCGCGGCTCCATCCATGCGGGCCTTGGTCGATGCCATCGCATCCTTTCGCATCCCCGGCCTGAAATTGCCGACGCCTAAAGGGTAAAGGGCGCCAAACAGGCGGAATGATGCCTGCTACCAAGGAACGCCGTTAAAGGTCCGCTTCCGTCAAAAGTTCGGAAGGGCGTAATTGGATAGCGGCGGCGATGCGACTTAGGTTCAAGAACGTGACGTTCCGTTCGCCGCGCTCAATCTTGCCCATGTGCGAGCGATCAATGCCAGCAGCATCCGCCAACGCTTCTTGCGATAGTCCAGCCGACTTGCGTTTGCTGCGGATCGCAATGCCCAGTCGAATCAACTGCCCGTCTGTGTCATGATGTCCTGCGATCCGTGCCACTGCCAAGCCATCGTGGCTTGACTATTTTATGACCACGGTATTTACGACCCAAACGCTATCATCGATTTGCTTGGGAGAAAGCAATGTTCGGGGCCATCAAGGTGACGCTTCAACTCAGTGCAGCAGCCGTCGTCGTCCAAAACTTGTTGGAGCGATGGCAGCATACCGGCCTTTTTGACCTCGATCCAAAGGCGCTATCGAGCAAATTGGTTGCTCGCGCCTATGGTCAAGATGAAGGGCAATTCAACGGGAAGAAGGGACCAAGACCGCACAAAATCGCCGTTGCAGCCCTAGCATTTGCTCAGGGCATGAGAGACTATGATCTTTCGAGTGACGAATATAACGCCTGCCATCTGTCGATTGGCTCGATCCTGATGGAGATAGAAGCAAACGGCCATAACTATCCGCTCACTGGCAAGGACCGGCTATTCCTCGAATTGGCAGCACGAGAATACGCAAGCCGTGATCCTGTGAACGTAAATGATGTGGCTGATTTACAGCCTCCCTCCCAGGATGCCGCCAGCATCGCGCCGTTGACCGTGGAGGCGCGTTCCTCTGACCCGGAGTTGCGACGCCGCATGTCTGATTTACAGGCTAGAATGGACGCATTTCCCGGCCGGAATTAGCTAATACCAACCTGCCCAGATGAGCGCGTCTTTTAGTTCGGGGAGCATTTCCATCAACTCCCATACACGCTGCCCTGACACTTTGCTCAGGTCCGGTTCGACATAGCCATCGGGATACGTGACTTCCAATCGTCCGGTCGGGAACCGCCTGACGCTGACGCGGCCAAACTCTTTAATAATAAACTCATCGTTCTTTTCCCGACGCTGCCGGTCCACCATGTCCAGATAGCCGTCACGGCTTTGCCTGACCTTTGGGACAAGCCCTGCTTTCATGCGCTCGAAATTCTCGCGCCCCCTGTTCAGGTGGCAAGTGTAGCAGGCGCGGTCACGGGTTCGTCTACGGAAGCTTCCGCATCGGCCACAGGGGGCGCTCAGGCGTATGTAGGAGGACATCCCGGCAAGGAAGGCAGCAAACCTTCGCGGATCATTCACGCGGGCTTCCAGAGCCTTCAGAAAGGCCGGATCAGACTGGCATATGCGACGCTGCTGTGCGCCCAGCTTATTCGCTCTGGGTTGCTGTTGGTGAAGCGCGAAACGCGCATCGCTGTGGATCGGCGTGCAAAAAGAACCCCGTTAGCGGGGTGATCGGCGTCTAAAAGGGACCCCTCATTTCGATGGTTTAAGCAGCCGGCTGGATTTT
>NZ_JACIEU010000042.1 GCF_014197035.1 Sphingobium scionense
CGCAAGTTCGCCGCCTAAGATCAACCCCCTGACGAGGTCCGCACTCCGCTAATCTACGCCGCGAGTTGTGCCGAATGTTCTGACGACGGACAGTCCGCCTGGCCGGCGACCGGCGAGACGATACTTTTCTCGCGCACGGCCGCCTCGCTGATCGCATTATCGAGGGCGAGCGGGCCATCGAGCAGCGCGCCTTCGATCTGGCCCCGGTCCGCCATCTTGCAGAGCGCCGCGGCATCCAATGTGGTGCGCATTTTCGGATTGACCGTTTCGACGGCGGCGAGGATCGCGACCCTGGGCTGTTCGATCCTGATCACATGGGCAAGGTCGATCGCGTTGCGCGCGATGTCGGCCTTATCCTCAAGCGTCGGCTCGATGTTGATCGCGGCGTCGGTGATGATGAGCGGGCGCGGATAGCCGGGCACGTCCATCACATAGGCGTGGCTGATCCTGCGTTCGGTCCGAAGGCCCGTGTCGGACGATACGACCGCGCCCATGAGCTCGTCAGTATGAAGCGAGCCCTTCATCAGCAGCGCGGCTTCGCCGGCCCGCACGCGCGCGACGGCTTCGGCGGCGGCGGCGTGGCTGTGCGGGACGTCGATCACCCGGAAGGCCGCAATATCGACACCGGCGTCCTTCGCCGCATTCGTCATACGCGCCGCAGGGCCGATGAGAATCGGAACGACGATGCCGGCGTCGGCGGCCTCAGCCACTGCGCGCATGGCGTCGGCGCTGCACGGATGGACCACGGCCGTGACGCACGCAGATCCGTCCTTGGCGCGCGCCATCAACTGGCGGAAGCGGTCGTGGCTGGCGATCCGCACGTCGGGAAGCGGCATGCGGGGCCGGCTGACTTTCTCGGTGGGCGCCTTGACCTCGGCCTGGCCGCTGATGACGGTCTCGCCCTTCTGGTTCACGCAGGTGCAGTCGAGAACGATGACATGATGCTCGGCGCGCTTCTGCGCGACGGTGACGCAGGCCGTGATGGTGTCGCCGACGCCCACCGGGCGGGTGAAGCGAAGCGATTGGCCGAGATAGATCGCACCGGGCCCTGGCAGCTCGGTTCCCAGGATCGCCGAGATGAGCCCCGCGCCCCACATGCCATGAGCGATGACCCTGTGGAACATGTCCGTTTCGGCATAGACAGGGTCGAGATGCGCCGGATTCACGTCGCCTGACACCGCCGCGAAGAGCTGGATGTCGTCGGCGGTCAGCGTGCGGGTGAGGCTGGCCGTGTCGCCGACGGCGATCTCGTCGAACGTGCGGTTCTCGATGAGGTTGGCGGCGGCCATGGCTCAGCGCTCCAGCACGTAGCGCCCGGGGGCATCACCGAGCGGCGGATAGTTCCGTTCGGGCGCGCCCATCGCCGGTGGGGCCGCCGCCTCGCCCGAGTGCGATCCAAGCCATGAACTCCATTCCGGCCACCACGACCCTTCGCGCAGCTCGGCCCGCTCCAGCCAGGCATCGGGACCTGGCGCCGGGCCATCCTGCATCCGTGTCGCGATGCGATAATGGCGATGAGGATGCCCGGGCTCGGAGACGATCCCGGCATTGTGGCCACCGCTCGTCAGCACGAAGCGGATCTCCGCGCCCGTCAGCATGTGGAGCTTGTGGGTCGAGCGCCACGGCGCGACATGGTCGGTTTCCGTGCCCACCATGAAGATCGGCATGCGCAGCCCCGAGAGCGAGACCGGGTGGCCGCCGGCCTCGTAGCGCCCTTCGGACAGGTCATTGTCGAGGAACAGGCGCCGAAGATATTGCGCGTGCATGGCATAGGGCATGCGGGTGCCGTCGGCGTTCCATGCCATGAGGTCGGTCATCGGCTCGCGCTCGCCCATGAGATAGGTCGAGAGGATGCGCGACCAGAGCAGATCGTTGGACCGCAGCATCTGGAAGGCGCCGCCCATCTGGCTGCTGTCGAGAAAGCCGCGCGCCCACATCATCGCATCGATCAGGTTGATCTCCGCCTCGTCGATGAACAGACCAAGTTCGCCCGGCTCGCTGAACTCGGTCTGGGCGGCGAACAGCGTCACGCTCGCCAGACGCTCATCTTCATCGCGCGCCATCGCGGCCGCGGTGATGGCGAGCAGCGTGCCGCCGATACAATAGCCGGCCGCGTGGATCTTCTCGGTGCCGGTAATCACCTGGATGACATCCACGGCGGCCATCGGCCCAAGCAGGCGATAATCCTCCATGTCGAGATCGCGGTCGGCGCTGTCGGGATTGTGCCAGGAGATGCAGAACACGGTGTAGCCCTGCCCGACCAGCCAGCGGATGAGCGAATTTTCCGGCGACAGGTCGAGGATGTAATATTTCATGATCCATGCCGGCACGATCAGTATCGGCTCCGGACGCACCGTCTCGGTTGCGGGCGCATATTGGATCAGTTCCATGACCCTGTTGCGAAACACGACCTTGCCAGCCGTGGCTGCGACCTTCTCGCCGACCCGATAGGCCTCCGTGCCCGCTGCGGGCTCCCCGCGTACCAGGCGTTCCAGGTCGTCGCAAAAAAATCGCGCACCCTCGACAAGGCATTGTCCTCCGGTTTCGAGGATGCGCTGCTGGAGCACGGGGTTGGTCGGGATGAAATTGGTCGGTGAGACCATGTCGAGCATCTGGCGGGTCGCGAACTCGACGATCGCCTCGTGGTGGCTCGTCACGCCGCTCACGCCGGTGGTGGCGGCATGCCACCATTGCTGCTGGAGCAGGAAGGCTTGTTCGATCAGGTCGAACGGGTGGCGCTTCCAGGCGGCGTCGGCGAAGCGCCGATCCTGGGGCAGCGGATCGATCGCGGGCTCCGGATCGCTCCCGGATGCGCTGCGCATGGCATAGTCGGCAAGCCGCATCAGCTTGCGCCCGCTCTTGGCGGCAAGCTGGAGCTGCTTGCCCGGCGAGCAGAGCATATGTGCCCACCAGTCGGAATAGGATTGTGCCAGCGTGGCGGGCGACTGGCCGGACGTCAGCTGCGCGATGGCGGCGAAGCTCGATCGATCCAGCGTCGTGGCCAGACCGTCCAACGGGTCAGGGATATTGCTTCGACTCTGCACACTCTCGCTCCTGCTGCGGGGCAACAAGCCCTGAAGCGCGGGAAGCCTCTGCGCACTCCGAAGTCCTACGGAGGGATTGCCTCCCATATGCCAGCCCAAGAAGGCAGAGGGCAGTGAGTGCCAGCGCGAAGAAGCCGACGACAGCCCACAAGAAGTCGGAACTCAGCACGACATTGCTGTATAGAAAGCGGCCAAATACGACCAGGAGGCTCAGTGCGATCGCCCTGGCGGGCGGACTGCGAGGAAATATGTCGCGAGCCCCATCGTGAGAATGCCGAGTGCGACCAACACCGCGGCCGCCAGAACGGGTCTGGCCGGAGAGGCGGCCGGCCTTAACATTTTCTGTCGAGACTCAACTCAGTGATGATGGGACAATCCGGTCGTTCGTCGCCATGACAGCGCTCGGCGAGATCGACCAGGGTCTCGCGCAGGGTCGTCAGGGCCTCCGCCTTGCGCTGCAATTCCTCCGCCCGCGCCAACGCGACCCGCTTTACATCCGCGCTGCTGCGGCCCGTGTCGGCCCACAGGCCGAGCAGGGTCCGGATCTCCTCGATCGGGAAACCGAGATCGCGGGCATTTGCGATGAACCGCAGGCGATGGAGATCGCGCGCGCCATAGTCGCGATAGCCCGCACCCCGGCGTGGCGGCGCCGGGATGAGGCCGATCTTCTCATAATGGCGGATCATCCGCTCCGAGACCCCGCTTTGCTTCGACGCCTCCCCGATGTTCACAGCGCTTTCCGGTTGAGGCGCAGCGCGTTGGTGACCACGCTGACCGAGGAGAGCGCCATGGCGGCGGCCGCGATGATCGGCGAGAGCAGGATGCCGAACAGCGGATAGAGCGCGCCCGCCGCCACCGGCACCCCGGCGACATTGTAGATGAAGGCGAAGACCAGGTTCTGGCGGATGTTGGACATGGTCGCCTGGCTCAGCCGCCGTGCCCGCACAATGCCCATGAGATCGCCCTTGAGCAGCGTCACGCCGGCGCTCTCGATCGCGACGTCGGTGCCCGATCCCATTGCGATGCCGACATCGGCGGCAGCCAGTGCGGGGGCGTCGTTGACCCCGTCGCCGGCCATCGCCACCACGCGCCCCTCGCGCTTGAACTTCGCGACCACGGCGCTCTTCTGATCGGGCAGCACCTCGGCCTCGACCTCGTCGATGCCCAGGCGCCGGGCGACCGCTTCCGCCGTGGTGCGGTTGTCGCCGGTCAGCATGACCACGCGAATGCCCTCCGCCTTGAGCGCGGCGAGCGCTTCGGGCGTCGTGGCCTTCACCGGATCGGCGATCGCGAAGGCGCCGCCGACCGTGCCGTCGACGCCGATGAAGATCGCGGTGGCGCCATCCCGGCGCAGTGCGTCGGCCTGGCTGGCGAGCGCCTCAGTCGCAACCCCTTCGTCGGCAAGGAACCGCGCATTGCCGAGGACGATGCGCCGCCCTTCGACCGTGCCGAGCGCGCCGCGCCCAGTCGGCGAGTCGAAGTCGATGACGTCGCTCGTGGCGATGCCGCGATCCTTCGCGGCCTCGACGATTGCCAACGCGAGCGGATGCTCGGAGGCCCGCTCGACCGAGGCGGCAAGCCGCAGCAGTTCGGCTTCGTCGAAGCCGGGCGCCGGCACGATCTGGGTGACGGCAGGCCGGCCTTCGGTGAGCGTGCCTGTCTTGTCGACGACGAGCGTGTCGACCTTTTCCATATGCTCGAGCGCTTCGGCGTTCTTGATAAGGACGCCGAGCCCGGCGCCGCGGCCGACGCCGACCATGATCGACATCGGCGTTGCGAGACCCAACGCGCAAGGACAAGCGATGATCAGCACGGCGACCGCCGCCACCAGCCCGTAGGCGAAGCGCGGCTCTGGGCCCCAGATACCCCAGGCGATGAACGCGACCACCGCGACCGCGATGACCACCGGCACGAACCAGCCCGACACCTGATCGGCCATGCGCTGGATCGGCGCGCGCGAGCGCTGCGCCTCGGCGACCATCTGGACGATCCGCGCGAGCATGGTGTCGCGTCCGACCTTGTCGGCGACGATCACCAGCGCTCCGGTCTGGTTGAGCGTGCCGCCGATCACCGTGTCGGCCTTGGCCTTGGTGACGGGCATGGACTCACCGGTGACCATCGACTCGTCGAGCGAGGAGCGGCCGTCCTCGACCACGCCGTCGACCGGCACCTTCTCGCCGGGCCGCACGCGCAGGCGGTCGCCGACCGCGACCAGATCGAGGCTGATTTCCTCTTCGTTGCCATCGGAACCGATGCGGCGCGCGGTCTTGGGCGCGAGATTGAGCAGCGCCTTGATCGCGCCCGAGGTTCGCTCACGCGCGCGCAGTTCGAGCACCTGGCCGAGCAGCACGAGGACAGTGATCACCGCCGCCGCCTCGAAATAGACCGCGACCATGCCGTCTTCACCGCGGAAGGCCGGCGGGAACACCTGAGGCGCGAGCGTCGCGACGACGCTGTAGATCCACGCGACTCCGGTGCCCATCGCGATCAGGGTGAACATGTTGAGGTTGCGGGTCTTGAGCGAGGCCCAGCCACGCTCGAAGAAGGGCCAGCCCGCCCAGAGCACGACGGGTGTCGCCAACACGAACTGGATCCATACCGAGATCGACATCGGTACGAGGCGATGGATCACGGGAAAGAGATGCGCGCCCATCTCGAGGATCAGCACCGGCAGGGCCAGCACCAGGCCGACCCAGAAGCGGCGCGTGAAATCGACCAGTTCGTGGCTGGGGCCGCTGTCGGCGGTTACTGTCGCGGGCTCGAGCGCCATGCCGCAGATCGGACAGGATCCGGGATGGTCCTGCCGGATCTCGGGATGCATAGGGCAGGTCCAGATCGTGCCTTCTGGCACCGCGACCGGCGGTGCCGGCGGGCCGAGATAGCGCTCGGGATCGGCGATGAATTTTGCCCGGCAGCCCGCGCTGCAGAAATGATAGCGTTCACCGCCATGCTCGGCTTGATGCGCCGTGGTCGCCGGGTCGACGGTCATGCCGCAGACCGGGTCCTTGACGCCGGTCGCCGCTTTCGCGGCGCTGTGGCCGCCGCAGCAACCGCCGCCATGCGCCGCTCCATGTGTCTCGTTCATCGCCTTGCTCCTTTCGACGCCTGACGATCTAGGGTCTGACACCGTGTCAGGGTCAATACGTAATCGCCTAAGCGGACAAATCGGCGGGCCCGTTCGCCTGGCCGCCATCAGCCAAGGTCATTGGCAACCGTAAGGCCGTGGTCCTGCGCCGGTCGATGCGCCGTAAACAAGTCGATCGCGCCGGTGATGGTCAAAAGCCGAAACGTCTCGGCCACATGCCTGAAGCCGGCCGCCGCGATCAGGCCGGGGAGCACGCCGTCGGCATTGGGCCGGGTATCATCGATGCCATCGAGCCGCTGCACGGTCAGGCGGAAGGCAAGCCGCATGAAACCCTGCTGGCGGCCATAATCGGCGATCACCAGGCGCCCACCCGGGCGCAGCATGGCGAACATGGCGCGCAGGGTTGCCGCCTTCTCCCTGACCGGCATCTGATGCAGCACGAGACTCGACACGACAGCGTCGGCGGCACCCGGCGCCACGTCCCTGGCAAATCCCTGACGCCAGTCGATATCGGCCCGCCGCACAGCGGCCTTGTGCCGCGCGATGTCGAGCGCCTCGGCATCGGGATCGAGACCGATCACCTGCGTCCTGGGCTCGGCTTGCTTGAGCATCAGCGCGAAGCTGCCGGTGCCACAGCCGACGTCGACGACCGTCTCACCGGCTTTGGGCGCCAGGGCGGCGAGCATGGCGGCACGCCACCGCTTCTCCCGCGTCCACAGGCGGATCGCGCGATCATAGTCTTTCGTCGATCCGGTCCCGAGGGGCGGGGTGTAGGATTGCATAGGCTTCTCCCAACGCGAGGCGTCCGAAACGATAAGCTACATCGACATGGGCGGCGATAGTGTCCCCAGCCAGGCGACGAGCCCGAGAATGACGATCGCAAGACCGCCTTCGACGACGAGGCTCGCGCGCAGCAGCGCCTGCGCCCGTGGCGCGTCCTCTTCCTCGATCGCCTGCGCAAGTGCCGGGGTCAGGCGATAACGGTTGAGCGCGGCCAGGCCCAGCATGCCGGCGAACAGCAGCAGCTTGGCGATGAGCAGCAGGCCGTAGGTCGACTGCCCGAGCGAGGCGATGTTGCCCGGGCCGACCAGAAACCAGCCGTTCACCGTCCCGGTCAGGATCAGCAGGGCGACGATGATCGTGCCGACGAGGGAGAAACCCCGCAGGGCTTCCTCGGCCAGTGTGACCTGGTCCATGTCTTCAGCGGCGACATCATCGGTTGCGAGCCTGGGAAGAACCAGCGCGAGGAAGGCGGCAAGCGCGCCGACCCAGGCGCCGGCGGCGAGCAGATGGATGAGATCGGCCAGCAGTTGCAGCCAGCCCGCCTCGCCTTCGCCGGCCGCGCCATGCCCGCTCCAGGCGAGGGTCGCGAGCGCGACCGCGCCCGCCAGAGTGGAGGCGATGAAGGCAGGACGGGATTGCCGGCGATAGAAGGGGATGCAGAGCAGAAGAACGAGGAGCGCGACGAGGCGCGCCTTCAGCGCCGTTCCCATGGAAGTGCCGTTGAACAGCTCTGCGACCATGGAAAGATCAGGCTGGGCGAGTGGCAGCCCGGTCATCGCCGCAGCCTGCAACGCGAACCCCAGCGCCGACAGCAGGAGGGCGAGACAGGCGAGACCGGCCACCATTGCCGCCATCGGCAGATGCCGCTGCACCATCCGGCCGCCGCCGGGCGCATAGAGCGCGAACAGCGGCAGGCCGAACAGCAGGCCGAGATCGACGTAGAGCGCCCAGCGGACGGCGACGAGTGCCACGTCGTTCATGGCGTCACTTGACGGTAAAGGCGAGATTGCCCTGGATGCGGTGCGTGTCGGTCGAGACGACGTGCCAGGCGACCTGATAGCTGCCCGCCATGAGCGGCTTGGCGAGCGTCAGCACGAGCGTCTTGTCGCCTTCGACGGACGTCTTGAAGCCGGTTACCGCCATGCGGTGGTTGGGCATGCCGGGCATGCCGGTCATCACGATCTCGGCGCCCGACAGCTTCGGCATCAGACCTTCACTGAAGGTGAGCGTGATACGCGACGGCGCCGGGACGCTGGCGTTGGCGGCGGGCGTCGAGGACACGAGCTTGGGATGGGCGTAGGCCGGAGCAGAAACACTCAGGCCGACGGCGGCGATGGCTGCGAGCGGCGAAAAGAAGCGCATTTGGACATTCTCCTGTCAGTGACATGAGAGAATACGCAGCCGCGACCTGCACCCCTCGCAATTTTCTTTTTGTTCCCGGACAAGGGTTGCCGGACCATCCTGCGTATTGAGAAGTGAAGACGGAGAAACATCATGGACCACCTCGACGACATGCTCAGCCGGTTGCGGGAAGCGCCGCTCGATCCCCGGCTTGCCGGGCTGGACAGCCGCGTCATGGCCGAGATCGCCCGGCTCCAGGCCATGCCCCGCCTGAGCGCCACGACATTCGGTATCGCCGCGGCAGCAGCCTTGTTCCTGGGAATTGCCGGCTCGGCCGTGCCTGTGCGGTCGACCGAAGCCGGGCCGATATCGCCCTTTGACGCGCGGCCCGCGCTCGCTCCTTCGACGCTGCTGAGTTCACAATGATGCGCGACCGCCGGCTCCTGCTCCTCGTCCTGCTGACCTTTGCCGCGGCGATCGCCGGTGTGGTCATCGGCCGCGTCTATGTGGTTCCGGTGCGCCCGGTCGAAAATGAGTTGCACGACCTGCTCCATCGCGATCTGAAGCTGGACACCGCGCAACATAGCCGTCTCGAGACGATCGAGAAGAACTATGCGATCCGGCGTCAGGCACTGGAGGCCGAACTGCGCGCCGATAACGCGCGGCTCGCCGAGGCGATCGAGGCGGAGCATGGCTATGGTCCTCGGGTTGCAGGGGCGGTGGATCGCTCGCACCAGGCGATGGGCGCGCTGCAGAAGGAAACACTCGAGCATATCTTCGCGATGCGGGCCGTGCTGCGCCCGGATCAGACGGACAAGTTCGACGACGCCGTGGTGAAAGCGCTGACGGCCGAGAAAAAATGACGCTCCACCTCCCCGACTGCTCGGACGGGGAGCTTGCGGCTCTGGCGCTTGCAGGCCGGCAAGCGGCCTATGGCGAGCTGGTCCGCCGGCATCAGGGCTGGGTGCACCGCCTCGTGCGCAGCCATGTCGGGAACCGCGACGAAGCGCTCGACGTGACCCAGGCGAGCTTCGTCGCCGCCTTCGCCGCACTCAACCGCTATGACGCTGCGCGACCCTTCCAGGTCTGGATGTCCCGGATCGTCATCAACAAATGCCATGACTGGCGGCGCCGGCGCGCGGTCCGGAACTTCTTCTCCATGGCCCTGCCGCTGGGCGAGGCGGATGACGTCGCCGATGAGGCGCCGCTACCCGACCAGGCAATCGGCGCCGAGCAGCAACTGGCAGAGGCGATGAAAGCGATCGCCGCCCTGCCCGCCTCTCTCAAAGACACGCTCATCCTGCGGACGATCGGCGAGAAATCGGAAGCCGAAACCGCCGAGATTCTCGGCATCAGCCAGAAGGCAGTCGAGACCCGCCTCTACCGCGCCCGCGCACGCCTCGCGGAAATGTTGAAGAAAGTTTGAGGGGGATGAGGCCACGCTGCGTATTTCCAATAGGTCCGCCCTCTTTCTTAAAGCTGAGACAACCGAATGATTTCTGCTCTCGACCGCCGCCAGTTCCTCCGCGGCGCGGCCCTCGCCGGTGGCGGCGCCGCCTTGTCAGCCTGGCTGCCGGCCTGGGCGCAGACGATCTCGCCGGGGATGCGACCGACGCTGCCGACCGTGTCGGGCGAAGACATCACGCTCACCATCGCCCGGCAGTCGATGACCATCGACGGGCGCAAGTTCCGGGCAATCGGCGTCAACGGCACGGTCCCCGCCCCGCTGATCCGGCTGCGCGAGGGCCAGCGCGTGCGGCTCAACGTCATCAATCAGCTGGAGGAGGACAGCTCGATCCACTGGCACGGGCTGATCCTGCCGGCCAATATGGACGGTGTGCCGGGCGTGTCTTTTCCGGGCATCAAGCCGGGCTCGAACTACCTCTACCAGTTCTCCGTCGTGCAAAGCGGCACCTACTGGTACCACAGCCATTCAGGCCTGCAGGAACAGGAAGGCCATTACGGCCCGATCATCATCGATCCCGCCGGTGCCGATCCGGTCGCCTATGACCGCGAGCATGTCATCGTGCTCGCCGATCACAGCGCGCTCTCGCCGCAGGCGATCTTCCGGCGCCTCAAGGTCAACCCCGGCCATTTCAATTTCCAGCGCCAGACCCTGGCCGGGCTCCTGTCGGGCAAGGATCAGCCGCTCAAGGACCGGCTCGACTGGGGCCAGATGCGGATGGACCCGGCCGACATCTCCGATGTGACCGGATCCACCTACACCTATCTCGTCAACGGCCATGGTCCGATGGACAACTGGACCGCGCTCTTCACCCCGGGCGAGCGGGTGCGGCTGCGCGTCATCAATGCGTCGGCGATGACCACCTTCAACGTCCGCATTCCCGGCCTGCCGCTCAGCATCGTCCAGGCCGACGGGCAGAATGTGATGCCGGTCACCGTCGACGAGTTCCAGATCGGTGTTGCCGAGACCTACGACGTCGTTGTCAGCCCAGGCGATGACAAGGCCTACACCCTTGTCGGCGAGGCGATCGACCGCTCGGGCATGGCGCGTGCCACGCTTGCGCCCCGCGCCGGCATGGCCGGCGAGGTGCCTCCCTTACGCAAACGGCCGCTCGCCGACATGAAAGACATGGGCATGGACATGTCCTCGATGCCGGGCATGGAAGGCATGGACATGTCGGGCGGCGCGATGCGGGGCGTCGATCCCACAGCCGAGAAGAACGCCTCCGCGCGCCTCGCGACCGGCGCGGCGGCAGCTGTGGCGACCATGGACCACAGCGCCATGGCGGGCATGGACCATTCGGGGATGGATCATTCCGCGATGAGCGGGGTGGATCATGGATCGATGGCCGGCATGGACCACGGCGCGATGGGCGCCGATGGCCAGATGGCGGGCATGGATCATGGCGGGCACGCGATGGGCTCGATGAAGATGCGCGATTTCTCGAACGCGCCGCAGGTGAAGCGCGACCCGAGCGTCCAGACCATCTCGCCGATGCCCGTAGACCGCACCGGCGAGCCCGGCCAGGGCCTCGCCGACGTCGGCCACAAGGTGCTTGTCTACAGGGACCTGATGGCGCTCGATCGCAATCCGGACGTGCGCGCGCCGAGCCGCAGCATCGACATTCACCTCACCGGCAACATGGAGCGGTTCATGTGGTCGTTCGACGGCGAAAAAATGTCGGACCATCACGAGCCGATCCCCTTCATCGAAGGCGAGCGGGTGCGCGTCAATCTCATCAACGACACGATGATGGGGCATCCGATCCATATTCACGGGCATTTTTTCGAGCTGGTGACGGGGCATGGCGATCATGCGCCGCGCAAGCATACGGTGATCGTCCAGCCCGGCGGCAAGGTGACCTGGGACTTCACCGCCGACGCGGTCGGCGACTGGGCCTTCCACTGTCATCTCCTCTACCACATGCATGCAGGGATGATGCGGGTCGTGAGCGTCCGTCCGAAGGGAGACGCGTAATGACCCGCATCCTCACGCCGCTGGTGAGCGCGATCGCCCTTCTCTCCGCCGCGCCCGCCTTTGCCCAGGATCATTCGATGCACGGCATGCCCGGCATGGCGCCGCCGGGCGAAGTGGCGCCGGCGCAGGAGAAGAAGAAGGACAAGGCCGCCGCCAGGCCGCGCGCTCAGACACCAGCGCCGGACGCCACCTCGGCGATGGACCATTCGCAGCACCAGGCCAGTCCTGCGCCGCAGGGAGATGCGGCCGGTCAGCCGCAACCCGCGTCTCCCGCGATGCCGGAGATGCCGGGTATGGACCATTCGCAGCATGGCCAGACAACGATGCCGGGAATGCCCGCCATGCCCGGCATGCAAATGACCGGCACGGCGCTTCCGGCCGGCAATGCGCCCCCGCCGCCTCCCCCAAGCGACCACTTCGCCGATCGTGATTTTCCCGGCGGCGAGATGGCGCGCTCGCGCGACATCATGATGAAGGATAGCGGCGGCAACAATTTCGGGCAGGTGCTGCTCAACCTGTTCGAGTATCAGGCGCATAGCGGCCGCGATGGCTATCGCTGGGATGGCGAAGGCTTTTACGGCGGCGACATCAACCGGCTCTGGCTCAAGAGCGAGGGCGAAGGCGAGTTCGGCCGCGGCATCGACAGCGCCGAGGTGCAGGTGCTCTACAGCCGGGCCATCGACCCCTATTTCAATCTTCAGGGCGGTATCCGCCAGGACTTCGGCCGCGGGCCCGACCGCACCTACGCGACGATCGGCGTCGAGGGCCTGGCTCCTGGCATGTTCGAGGTCGAAGGCGCGCTGTTCCTCTCGACCAAGGGCGATGTTCTGGGCCGGGTCGAGGGCTATTACGACCAGCGCATCACCCAGCGCCTGATCCTCCAGCCGCGCGCCGAGGTCAATTTCGCCGCACAGGATATTCCGGAGAACGACATCGGTTCGGGGCTGGTCAACATAGAGCTCGGCGCGCGCCTGCGCTACGAATTCAGCCGCCAGTTCGCGCCTTACATCGGCGTTTCCTATCTGCGCAAAGCCGGAGACACGGCGCGGCTGTCGAGGCTTGCGGGCGAGGACGTCCATGCCACCAGCTTCGTCGCCGGCGTTCGCTTCTGGTTTTAGCATCAGGACGGCTGATGGCGGGGGCGAACAAGAGAGCGGGGCGTTACACTCATACCCAGGTCGGCCGGCGCCGAGCGAAGGAGATACGCCATGGACCATTCGTCCCACATGAACACCCGGAAGATGGGCGCCTATTGGAGCCTTGCCGTTCAGACCGTCATCAGCGGCGTCATCATGTATCTGGTGATGTTCGTCATGATCGACGGGCTCGACAGCTTCTACAACAACCTCAACATGCTCTACATGACGCTGATGATGGTCGCGCCGATGGTGGTGCTGATGATCCTCGCCATGGGGCACATGTTCGCGTCGAAGGCCGCCAACATCGCGCTGATCGCCGCGTCGCTGGTCGCCTTCTTCGGCAGCTTTGCACTCATCCGCACCCAGACCACGATCGGCGACACGGCCTTTCTGCGCTCGATGATCCCGCACCATTCCGGGGCGATCCTGATGTGCCAGGAAGCAAAGCTCAGCGATCCGGAAGTCATCCGGCTTTGCGAATCGATCAAGCGCTCGCAGCGGCAGGAAATCGACGAGATGAAGGCCATACTCGCGCGGCGCTGAGTGGCACGGTCGGGCTACGCCCGGATACGTGCGCCCGGCCAGGTATGTGAGCCGGCCGATGGTCGACACGAGGCGCGGGGCGGACGAGATTGCAAGCGACGTAGCGCGGCTTGCGCCGCTGTTCCTGCGACAGGCTGGCGGCCACGTCCTGACGCTGCTCGATCCTTCCGGGATCGTGCTGAGCTATAATGAAGAAGGCGAGCGTGCCGAATGCTGGCCGCTCGATCGCGTTCTGGGACAGCCCCACGACCTGTTCTACCCGCCCGACGAGATTGCGGCGCGTCGTCCAGGCGCAGACCTGGCGGCCGCCCTTCACGAGGGCACGCTGGAGCGCGAAGCGTGGCGGGTCTGCGAGAACGGCGCGGAATATCTCGCGCGCCTGACGATCAGCGCCCTGTTCGAAGGCGACACACATCGAGGCTTCGCCTGCATCAGCCGCGATGTCACCGACGAGGCGGCGGTCCGCGCATCGATCGAGACCCGCGAGCAGCATCTGCAATCGATTCTGGCGACGGTGCCGGATGCGATGATCATCATCGACGAGACCGGCGCCATCACGTCGTTCAGCGCAGCGGCACAACGCCTGTTCGGCTACAGCGAAGCCGAGCTCGTCGGCCGCAACGTCTCCTGCCTCATGCCCCAGCCCGATCGCGACCGGCATGACGAATATCTCGCGCATTATCTGCAGACCGGCGAGCGCCGGATCATTGGCCTCGGTCGCGTCGTGGTCGGCCAGCGCCGCGACGGCTCGACCTTCCCGATGCAGTTGTCGGTCGGCGAGGCCGGTGAAGAGGGCCAGCGGCTTTTCACAGGGTTCATCCAGGATCTCACCGCCAAGGAGCAGGATGAGCTCAGGCTCAAGGAACTGCAGGCGGAGCTGGTCCATGTCTCCCGGCTGAGCGCGATGGGCACGATGGCCTCGACCCTCGCCCACGAACTCAACCAGCCGCTTGCCGCAGTCGCGCTCTATCTCGAGACGATCCGCGACATGCTCGACGAGCGGGACGACGAACCCTTCGTGTCGCTACGGTCGGTGATGGATGATGCGGCACAGGAAACGCTGCGGGCCGGCCATATCGTCCGGCGCCTGCGCGATTTCGTCGCCCGCGGCGAGGTCGACAAGAGCCTCCACGAGCTGCCGCAGGTCATCGCCGAGGCGAGCCAGCTCGCGCTGGTCGGCGCACGCGAGCGCGGCATACGCAGCTTTTTCGCGGTCGATCCCGCCGCGACGCCGGTCCTCGTCGACAGGGTGCAGATCCAGCAGGTGCTGGTCAACCTGATGCGCAATGCCATCGAGGCGATGGCGGAGTGTCCGGTTCGCGACCTCAAGGTGGCGACCAGGTTGCGCCCTGACGGGCTGATCGAGGTGACCGTGGAGGATACCGGCCCCGGCATCGCCGACGAGGTCCGCGAGCAGCTCTTCACGGCGTTCAACTCGACAAAGGCCGACGGCATGGGCCTCGGCCTCTCGATCTGCCGGACCATCATCGAAGCGCATGGCGGCCGCATCTGGATGGAGCGACCCGACCGCGGCGGCACCCGTTTTCATTTTACGTTGATCCATGCGCGGGCGAAGGAGGAACATGGGGGATAGACGCATCATTCATCTGGTCGACGACGAGGAGAGCATCCGCAAGGCGGCAAGCTTCGCGCTCAAAACCGCGGGCTATGATGTCATCGCCTACACCTCCGGAGTGGAATTTCTCAGGACAGCGAAGTCCGCTGAAGTAGGCTGCGTTATCTTGGATGTGCGGATGCCTGAAATGGACGGTCTCCAAGTCCAGACCACTATGGCTGCGCGTGGGATCAACATGCCGGTCATCGTCCTGACCGGCCACGGCGATGTGTCGGTAGCTGTGCAGGCTATGAAAGGCGGCGCGATTGACTTTCTCGAAAAGCCCTTCGAGAAGGCTGCCCTGCTCGAGGCCGTGAGGCGCGCTTTCGCTCGTCTCGACGATGTCGACCTTCGCGCGCTGGAATCGTCGGAAGCCGAGGTGCGGGTTGCTGCCTTGACCCCCCGCGAGCAGGAAGTGCTGGAAGGATTGGCGAACGGCTTGCCCAACAAGACGATCGCCTATGATCTGGGTTGCTCATCCCGGACGGTCGAGGTTCACCGCGCCAGCCTCATGGCCAAGCTCGAGGTCCGCAATCTCTCTGAGGCGTTGAGGATCGCCTTTGCTGCCGGGTTCGGTCGCAAGACGTGATAACTGCGCCCTCTACGTAGCGACGAGGATGCCGCATCGTGCGAGCCATTGCCGTGATGCAACAGGTCCTCATGTCGCGCGAGATGTCTTCGTTTTCTGACACACAAGGTGATGGGCGCTACACCATCCTCGTCTCCGACGACGACCCGGGTGTTCGGCGTGCCCTTCAGCTTCTCCTTAGATCCCGTGGCTACTGCGTCTGTAGCTATACAAGTGGTAGCGCGCTTTTGGCCGATTCGCGTGCCAAGCGAGCCAATTGCCTGATTGTTGATTATCGCATGCCGGACATTGATGGCTTTTCGATCCTGCGCCAACTCCGATCACTGGGCTGGTCCGGATGCTCCATCATGATTTCGGGCTTCCATGACGAGGTTCTCGCCCGCCGCGCTGCCGACGCGGGCTTTGATCACATGATCACTAAACCACTAAGGAGCCGTCTACTCCTCGAGGCAATCGGCCGTCACAGACGCCTCTCGTCGAATGAGTAAATGGACCGCGTCCGACCGCCAACGCTAAAGAGGCCAGGTGGGGACACGAGCACGTCGTTTTTCCAGAGGAAACCAACCCAGCTGCGCCCAAGGGCCTTGCCCGCGGCTGGGCTCATTTGTCACAGCAACACATCTTGGATAGTGGTGGACGGTACGATTCATATCGATTTACGCGCTCCCCTTATCCGCCTGACGAATTAGCACCTGAAGAGGGCCGTTTCCAAGCTAGTGGCAGGACCACAAGCAGCAGGAGCGACAGGCCGGCAATGCTCCAGAGGACGAGAGGCTGAGCGCCGGGTGCGGCGAAAGCGAGCGCCACGGGCGCCAGTGCCTGCCCGATGCTGGCAGCCGAATGCTGGAGGCCAAGCCTCACCCCTGAGGCCGCCGCAGAACCGCTGATCCAGAAGCTTGTGACCAATCGCAGGCTCGCCGAGCTCCAACCGGCGACCAGGATGAACACGCTCATATCGGCTATGCTTGATGCGAGTGGAAAGGCAACGAGCGCCGCTGCCAGCAAACCGAGCGTCAATCCGGCAAGACGCCCGGGAACCTTCACTAACCAATCGAGCCTTGCATGAAAGATCTGCGCCGCCAGCATGCCGAATCCGCAAAGACTGAGCATCCAGGCGATCTGCTCGCGGCTCAGCGAGACCGCACTGCGCGTCATCAGGAGATTGACGTGCATAGCGGCAAGCCCGGCCCCCGCAGCGATCGTGATGAGTAATAGGACTCCCGTGGCGCAGACTGTCGGCGGCGGCGGATCTCCTGAGTCGAGGCAGTGCGCACAGCGGCCTGGCAGGCTTACAAGGCAAAGCGACCCCGCGACGGTGCCGATGCTGGCAGCAACGATCATGAGCGGCGCGCCGGGCATGATCGCAACGGAGGCTTCCGCCAAAAGCGGTCCGCCGAGGTCTCCCAAAAATACAGACCCCGTCAACCAGGTGAAACGCCGCGCCTGCTCCCCACGGCTGACCGCGGCGAAACTCGCACTGAGCAGCGCAAGCGGTATGATGGCGGCGGCCGCCATCCCCGCGACCGTGCGCAAAACGTAGAGAGTCGGCAGAGCTACGAGGCCAACTGGTGCAGTCACCATCGCGAGGATAATGAGCGCTGTGCGCAACATGACGCGGTAGTCGACCCGGTCAGCAATCCAGCCCCAAAGCGGTGCCGCCACCAGTGCTGCCAGCGGGTGGACGGCGGTCAAGCTCGCGACATGAAAATCATGCGCTGAGGAAAGCCCGCCGGGATTTGGGTCGACCAGGGTCGGAAGGAAAGCGAGAATGGCCGTCTGCCCTGCCGAGGCCGACACCGCCGCGAGCAGCAACACAATGAAGGAGGATTGACCACGCTTGCCATCGTGTGATTCGCCTTGGGGAACAAGCGGGTCAGCGGTTCGTCGGAGAGCCGGTATCACCACCAAGCGCGCAAGCCGATCACCAGCCGGTGTTCGGATGACCCCTCGCCCCGCAGGCGTCGGAAGCCCGCCGTGCCATCGAACGCACGCTCCCAGACGAAGCCGATATAGGGCGCGAACTTGCGCGACACCTCGTAGCGCAACCGTCCGCTCAGCTCGACATTGCTGAAGCCGCTGCCAAGCTGCCGATCTCTCGACCGCTTCGAATAGATATTGGTCTCTACCTGCGGTGTGAGGATCAACCGATTGGTGAACAGGACCTCATAGGAGGCCTTGGCGCGCGCCGCGAGACGCCCATCGGTTCCTACATAGCCGGTGAGCTGGACGTCGAACCAATAAGGCGCCAGTCCCTCGACGCCGGCGGCCAGCCATGTCGTCGCGCCCTTGCCGAGATCCTGCCTGACCCCGAGCAGCGTGCCCCAGAACGGGTTCTTGCTGTGCCACCACAGCGCCTCGACGCTGCTCTCCGGATCGAGACGTTGGTCGCGGGAGTTCTTGAGGCCCTGGCTGCGCAGCCAGAGCTTGTCATTGTCCTGACCCTTGGTGACGAGCACGGTCCAACCCACGCCCTGACCCTCGTTGCCGCTGGCGAATTCGAGCTCATCGACAAGTATCTTGGGGATCGAGAGCTTGTCGGCCATCTCATAGCCCGGCAGCGTCGAGTTGCGATAGCCGTCGGCATAATCGTCCGAGTTGCGCGCGTCCGGCGGGGCCTTGCCACCCTGCATCGAGCCCATGTCCATCGTGGCGCCGTTACCGGACGCCTTCGTGTCGGTCATATCCATGCCCGGCATGTCCATGCCCGCATGGTCCTGAGAGCCTTGCGCGGAAGGGGTGTGCTGAGCGGGAGTGGCCGTTTGGGCAGGGGTGGCGGCGGGCGACGGGGGCGAGGCATCCTGCGCGAGGGCGGGAGCCGTGATCGCCGCCGCCAGGAAGAGGGCAGCGCCAAGAGCGATGCCGCGCGAGGGGAAAATCCGGATCATGCGACCACCACCTCCCGGAACATGCCGGCCGCCATGTGATAGAGCAGATGGCAGTGGAAGGCCCATCGGCCCATGGCGTCGGCGGTGACGCGGAAGCTCACCCGCTGGGCGGGCTGGACCACGACCGTATGCTTGCGGACCTGGAAGGCGCCGTCCGGGCCTTCGACATCGCTCCACATGCCGTGCAGATGCATCGGATGCGCCATCATCGTGTCGTTGACGAAGGTGACGCGCAGCCGCTCGTTTGGCTTGAAATGAAGCGGCCTGGAATCGTTGAGCTTGATGCCGTCGAGCGACCAGATGAACCGTTCCATATTGCCCGTCAGATGCAGCTCGATGTCGCGCTCGGGCTCGCGCGGGTCGGGATCGCCGCCCGGCGTGCGCAGATCGGCCAGCGTCAGCACGCGCCAGCCGCGCCCGCGCAGCCCGGCGCCGGGATCGTCGAGATTGGTGCGCGGATAGTCGACGCGCATGTCGGTATTGGCGCCATATTCGGTGCGGGCGTGCCGTGCCCTGGCCGGCATCTCGGTCATGCCGTGCCCGGCATGCGCGTCGCCTCCCATTGCGCCCATCGTCGCCATCGCGCCCATCATGTCGACCGGCTCGAGCCAGGTCCGGGCATCGAGCGGCGGCACGGCTGCCGCCATGCCCGGGGCCGGTGCGATCGTGCCACGCGCATAGCCGCTCCGATCGATCGCCTGCGCGAAGATGGTGCGGGCGCCGCCCTCGGGCATGGTGAACTCGACGTCGTAGGTCTCGCCCGGGCCGATCCGGAATTCCTCGACCGTGACCGGCTCGACCGGCTGCCCGTCGGTCGATACGACCGTCAGCTCGACCCCGGGGATCCGCACGTCGAAGAACGTCGCCGTCCCCGCGCCGACGAAGCGCAGGCGCACGCGCTCGCCGGGCGCGGCGATACCGGTCCAGTTGCCGGCGGGCGGCGCGCCGTTCATCAGATAGGTGTAGGTCGCGGCAGAGACATCGCTGTAGTCGGTCGGGTTCATCCGCGAGCTGTTCCACATCCGCCGCCGCTCGAGCGCCTTGCCCAAGCCCATGGTGCCGACATCCTTGAGGAAATCGCCGGCGGTCGGCTGCGCAAAATTATAGTAGCTGCTCTGCTTCTTGAGATTGAGGAAGATCTGCAGCGGCGGCTCGTCCGACCAGTCGCTGAGCACGATGCAATAGTCGCGATCGGGCGCCCGCGCCGTCGGCACCTGTTTTGGCTCTACGATGATCGCTCCATAGAGTCCCGTCTGCTCGGCGAGCGTGTGAGCGTGATACCAGTAGGTTCCGCTCTGGCGGACCTCGAAGCGATAGGTGAAGGTCTCGCCCGGCGCGATGCCGGCAAAGCTGATGCCGGGCACGCCGTCCATCTCCGCCGGCACGATGATGCCGTGCCAATGGATGCTCGACATCTCCTTGAGGCCGTTGCGTACGCGCAGCGTGACCGTGTCGCCTTCGCGCAGGCGCAGGACCGGCGCGGGCACGCTGCCGTTCACGGCGGTCGCGATACGGCGTTTGCCGGTGAAGTTGACCGGCAGCTCGGCGATCTCGAGGTCGAACTCGGTCCCGCTCAGCTCAGCGGGCAAGGTTGGTGCGGATCGCGCGAGAAGCGCCGGGGCGAAACCGGCGACCGCGCCGCCGATCGCCAGCCCCTGGACGAAACGGCGCCGCGCGATCGGCCGGATATGTAAGGGAGACATGAACTGTACTTTCGCGAAGTCGGCTTCAGGCGAGGTCGAGGACGATCCGGCCCTCGATGTCGCCATGATGCATGCGGGAGAAGACGTCGTTGATGTTCTCGAGCCTGTCCGCATGGACCGTGGCCTTGACCTTGCCCTCGCCGGCGAACGCCAGTGCCTCGAGCAGATCGAGCCGCGTGCCGACGATCGAGCCGCGCACGGTAATGCCGTTCAGCACGGTGTCGAAGATCGACAACGGGAAGTCGCCCGGCGGCAGGCCGTTGAGCGCGACCGTGCCGCCGCGCCGGACCATGCCGAGCGCCTGCTGGAACGCCTTGGGCGAAACGGCGGTCACCAGCGCCCCGTGCGCGCCGCCAATGGCTTTCTTGAGCGCTGCCGAAGGGTCCTCGTTGCGCGCGTTGACCGTCAGTGTGGCGCCAAGGCGTGTAGCGAGGTCGAGCTTGCTATCGTCGATGTCGACCGCGGCCACATTGAGACCCATGGCTCGGGCATATTGCACCGCCATGTGGCCGAGCCCGCCAATGCCGGAGACGACCACCCACTCGCCGGGTCGGGCCTCGGTGGCCTTCAATCCCTTGTAGACGGTGACGCCCGCGCAGAGGATCGGCGCAATGTCGAGGAAGTCGACATTGTCGGGAAGGTGACCAACATAGTTGGGATCGGCGAGGACATATTCGGCAAAGCTGCCATTGACCGAATAGCCGGTGTTCTGCTGTTCGTGGCAAAGCGTCTCCCAGCCACCCAGGCAATGCACGCAGTGCCCGCAGGCGGTGTAGAGCCAGGGCACACCGACCCGGTCGCCTTCCTTCACATGGGTGACGCCGGCACCAACGGCGGCGACATGCCCGACGCCCTCATGGCCAGGAATGAAGGGCGGGTTGGGCTTGACCGGCCAGTCCCCTTCTGCCGCGTGCAGGTCGGTATGGCACACGCCGGTTGCCGCAATCTTGACCAGGACCTGCCCGGGGCCGACCGTCGGGATCGGCGCGTCCTCGATGACCAGGGGCTTGCCAAATTCGCGGACGACCGCCGCCTTCATGGTTTTCGCCATGTCCGTTTCTCCTTTTAAGCGGGGGGTCAGAATAGGCCGAGCGCGTGCTCGTCATAGGAGACGAGCAGATTCTTGGTCTGCTGATAATGATCGAGCATCATCCGGTGGTTTTCACGCCCGAAGCCCGATGCCTTGTATCCGCCGAAGGCGGCATGGGCGGGGTACTGATGATAGCAGTTGGTCCAGACCCGCCCGGCCTCGATCGCGCGGCCGAGCCGGTAGGCGGTGTTGCCGCTCCGGGTCCAGACGCCCGCGCCAAGACCGTAGGCGGTGTCATTGGCAAGTGCGATCGCCTCCTCGACCGTCTTGAACGTGGTGACCGACAGGACGGGACCGAAGATCTCCTCCTGGAAGATGCGCATGTGGTTCTGACCCACGAACACGGTCGGCTGCACGAAATAGCCCTGGTCGAGCGCACCGCCCGGCAGCGCCCTGGCGCCACCGACCAGACACTGCGCGCCCTCGGCCTTGCCGATATCGATATAGCCCAGGATCTTGTGGAGCTGGTCCTCCGACGCCTGCGCGCCGACCTGGACCGACGGGTCGAGCGGATCGCCCTGGCGGATCGCGGCGACGCGCGCCACGGCGCGCTCGATGAAGCGGTCGAAGATCGACTCATGGATCAGGGCGCGCGACGGGCAGGTACAGACCTCGCCCTTGTTGAAGGCGAACAAAGTAAAGCCTTCGAGCGCCTTGTCGAAGAAGGCATCGTCCTCGTCGAGCACGTCCGCCATGAAGATGTTGGGCGACTTGCCGCCAAGCTCCATCGTCTGGGGGATCAGATGGTCCGCCGCGGCGTGCATGATCTGCTTGCCGGTGACGGTCTCGCCGGTGAACGAGACCTTGGCGATGCGCGGATTGGCGGCGATCGCCTGGCCAACGGTCCGTCCCGGGCCGGTAACGACATTGAGCACGCCGGGCGGCAGGATGTCGGCGGTGAGCTCGGCGAACATCAGCAAGGTGAGCGGCGTCTGGGATGCGGGTTTGATGACGGTGCAGTTGCCCGCCGCCAGCGCCGGGGCGATCTTCCACGCCGCCATCAGCAGCGGGAAGTTCCACGGGATGATCTGGCCGACGACGCCGAGCGGCTCGCGGAAATGATAGGCGATGGTGTCCGCATCGATCGTCGAGATGCCGCCTTCCTCCGCCCGGATGCAGCCGGCGAAGTAGCGGAAATGGTCGATCGCGAGCGGCACGTCGGCAGCGCGCGTCTCGCGGATCGGCTTGCCATTGTCGATCGTCTCGGCAAGTGCCAGCAACTCCAGATTGTCTTCGAGCCGGTCGGCGACGCGATTGAGAATCCTGGCGCGTTCGGCGGGCGCGATCCTTGCCCATTGATCCTTGGCGGCGTGCGCCGCATCGAGCGCGCGCTCGACATCTTCCGGCGTCGACAGCGCGAACTCTGCGATCTGGGCGCCATTGATCGGGCTCGTGTCGGCGAAATACTCGCCGCCCGCAGGAGCGCTCCAGCGGCCTCCGATGAAATTATCATAGCGGTGTCGGAAGGAGGCCGCCGCGTTAATGGTCCCGATCGCCTTCTCGAACATAACCTGACTCCATCTCTATCGATGGCCTGACGGAGTAATCTCTTTGCCCGGGTGGCCTATAAGTAAGTTCCGCAGAAGGTAGTCTGGTATCGGGGTCGCGGGCTTGAGGGTCAGACACGCCAACAGAGCCGATGACTATTCATCGACTCCTGAACGTATTCGCGCACGCCTGATCGGAATTATGCCGAGACAGGCGTTACTCGGCCGAGTCTTCTTTTGGCGAGGGCGGCGCTTGGCATTCCAATTCTGGCGTTACGCCCGGACGCGCTTTAGGCTCACCCAATCGCCTTTCTGAAGCGTCCCGTCCCTCACGCGGAAATGAGCATAATGGTCGTCGAAAATCTGGTCGACTTCGACATGACCGACAAGACGGCGGTGGCGCGGCGTTGCGTGATAGACTTCGAGTATCTGCCCGATGTGCGCGCCATCGGCCTTACCCAGGCAGGCCACTGTGCCGCCCGCATCCATACGGACGATCTTGCCGCGCATGAACAAGCTATGGCCGATACCCTGTGCGAGGAGCGGCGTGCTGCCAAAGAGCAGAAAGCCAACAGCAGCACCGACGCCAAGATGTTTTCGCATCGCTGTTTCCTCTGTCAAGTCAGACGCTCGGACCCGGTTTTGAAAGCTGGGAGCACGGGGCGACGCTGGGCATCGTCAAAGAACTGGCCCGCCGCGGGGGAACGGCGGGCCCTCAGCCCCTGGGGTCTGTTCTCGGGGCTGGAAACCTCACATGTCGCTCATCGGCTTGTCGGCCATGGGCTTGGCGGTCTTCTTCTTCGCCGCCGGCTTGGCCTTCTTCATCGGCATCTTGCAGCAGCCACTCTTCGCCTTACCGGCCATGCCCGAGCCGTTCGATGCAGGCGAGCCGCCGGACATGCCGGCCATCCCCGACATGCCCTGTTGATCCTGCTGGGCCGGTTGCCCCTGCTGCTTCTGCGCGCCGGCCTGATGATCCTTCATCATCTGATCGTGCATCTGCTGCCCGCCATGATCCATGCCCTGCTGGTGGGCATGGGCCGGCGCAGCCTGCGCGGGCGCGGGCGTCGACTGGGCGAGAGCGGTGCCGGCGGCGAAGGTTAGCGTCGCGAAGAGGCTGACGGGCGCCGCGAGAAATGTCGTCTGTCGCATTGAGGGTCTCCGAGTGTTCTTCCTGTTGCCCGATCGACGTTCCGATCCCGGCAATTCCGAAGCTTCAATGCTGCTAGCGAGACGCAGTCTGTATACGTAACTTACGAATCCGCTTTGGATCGCGACTAGCATGCGCGGGATCGTGCGGGGTGGACCATGGTCCAAGGTCAAGCGAATTCATGATCCCGCTTGATGGCGGCCGACAGCGAAGTGCAAAAACCAATTGGCCCGCCGTGGGAGAACGGCGGGCCAAAGCTGCAGTTGAACCAGGCCACGGTCGTTGGCCACCCCGCCTCGTGATCGGAGCTGGCTTAAGTGCAGGGTCAGCAACCGCCCCGCGACCTACGCAACATGCGGGAGGCTCCGTCCTGGGTTCCCATCTCCCGCATAGCGATCCGATGGTCCTGCATCATCTCACCGTGCATCCGCACTTCGCGGTGTCGCATTCCTTGCATCTGGGCCGTCTCGGACCGAGCCGGCGCCGGCTTCGCCTTGAGCGTCTGCTCAAGGTCCGGCATGCCCGGCGGCATCCCATCGGCGAGAACTGGCCCGGCGCCGACGGCAAGGACGCCAAAGGCTGCGAGCGACGCGATAATCGCTGCTTTCTTGCGCAAATATGATTCCTTCAAGTCTGAGTTTCAGTTCGACCGGACACATGCCCGGTCGATTCTCGCTCCCCAGGGAGCTTGCCGTTGAGATGGTGTCGGCCTGGAGGCGGCAGTATACGTAATTTGCGAAGCTGGCGGTCAGCCTGCAATGTCCGCTTTAGTTCGGCTGCTAGCAAAAGCTGGGCGCGGATGACCGAAGACGGCGGCCATCAAAGCCTCCGCCTAGCCCGAGCACTGGAAAGCGACGCCGCCTGCTGCAGTGGCGAACAGCGAAACGTAAATCGCACGCCGCTTTTGCTTCGGCGCGATCGTGGCAAGGCCCACCGCCGAACCAGCCACTCGGACTGGCCCAGGCTAAATTGTCGGAATAGACGCTCGCTCGGATCGGTGCCGCAGTGATTGAACGCTCGCCTGGCTGATGATTGATCAACTGGCGAGGGCCGCGACCAGCTTAGAAGGGCAATTTTGTCTTCCCAGAGGGGGCGGGCACAAAAGCGATCGGTTCGGGTATTACGGATATTGCCCTCCCGCGCGCCCTTTAAGGGAAGAGCGGCGCTTCGCCTCGGTGGATCTCATCGGGATCGAGAAAAGCGCGCTTGCGTCAGTTTCACGATTGCTCAGGAGGGGCTTCGAAATGACTTTTCTGAATCGGCGAACTCTCTTGGCGGGCGGAGGCCTCCTGCTGGGGGCGGCATGCACGCGCAGATTTGCGACGCCGGACCAAGCAGGCACGCTGCCCATTCCTCGCCTGTTAGATGCACGCGACCATGGGCAGAGAATTGGACTGAGGGCGCAGGAAGGGGAAACCACTTTCTTCCCAGGGCGGCGGAGCGCCACCATGGGATACAACGGCAGCTATCTCGGCCCGACTCTGCGGGTACATCGCGGGGACGACGTGACGGTGACAGTCAGCAACAATCTGTCTGCTGATACCACGGTTCACTGGCACGGGCTGCTCGTACCGGGAGAGCTGGACGGCAGCCCCCACCAGACCATTAGTCCAGGCGAGACTTGGCGTCCGACGCTGCCGATCCGTCAGCCGGCGGCCACTCTCTTTTATCATTCGCATGCACATGGCCAAACGGCGGAGCAGGTCTATGCAGGCCTAGCGGGATTGCTCTTCGTCACCGACGAGGAAGAGCAAGGTCTCGGTTTGCCTTCCGATTATGGCGTCGACGATCTACCAATCTTGATCCAGGATCGGCAGTTCGTGGATGGCCGTCTGGTGTTACCGGCGGGCATGATGGTGGCGCTGGACGGGAGGCGGGGCAACGTTATTCTCGTAAACGGCGCGTACAACCCGCGAGCAGACGTTCCCGGAAGCTTAGTGCGGCTGCGGCTTGTAAATGGTTCGAATGCCCGGACTTACGATCTTTCGTTCAGCGACGGACGAGCCTTTTATTGGATCGGCACCGAGGGCGGCCTTTTGGAAAAGTCCGTTGAATTGCAGTCCCTCCCTCTGGCCTCCGGTCAGCGGGCTGAGATTTTGGTGGACTTCAGCGATGGCAGACCGGTCTCGTTGGTCTCGGCTCCAGACCAAAGCACCCTGAGGATGCATGGCATGAGCATGATGCATCGGCACGAGGCTAGCGAAAACAACGCAGGCAATGAAACTGTCCTCACATTCTCACCGCGCTTGGCATCGAGTAAGCGAGGTAGCACCACGCTTCCCCTCCTCCTGGCGTCCCGCGCGGTGCCAGATCCGGCTACGGTCGTCGCACGGCGACGTCTGGTGCTCAACATGAGGCTGGGAGGCATGATGGATAGCGACGAAGAGCCGCTAACGATCAACCACAGGCGATTCGATATGGATCGAATCGATGAGGAGGTCGAGCTTGGCGCCGTCGAGATATGGAAAGTCTCCGGGCAGAAAATGGCCCATCCCTTCCACATTCATGGAGTGCACTTCGACGTGCTAAGTCGCGATG
The DNA here is from genome assembly GCF_014197035.1 of Sphingobium scionense. Classification (GTDB taxonomy): domain Bacteria; phylum Pseudomonadota; class Alphaproteobacteria; order Sphingomonadales; family Sphingomonadaceae; genus Sphingobium; species Sphingobium scionense. Next base: position 26,435 of record NZ_JACIEU010000042.1, read on the forward strand.
GCGAGGAGCCAGATCTTCTTGATCAGGGGCCACGTGACACCATCGTCGTGGACGAACCGGTCGAGTTATTAATCCGCTTCGACCAGCCTGCTTCAAAGGCGCCCTTCCTGTTCCATTGCCATATCCTGGAGCACGAGGACGAAGGCATGATGGGTCAGTTTTCCGTGACGTAGTGGGAACAACTCAAGAATCGAAATCCCGCATATGCCAATAAGGGGGCAATGCTCGACGTATGACTTCGAACTCCACTCTCGTTTTTGTTCCCTTTTCGGGCTTGGGCCAGAACGTTTCGCACATCTCGATCGAAGGCATTCGATCATCCCGGACACTTGTGCATCACATGACGAACCCTGCGGTTCGTCACGGCCACCAGGCGCCGCGGGCCGCGCTCTATAATGGCCATACGCTTGTCGGGCCGTCCCGCGGCCGCTGTCAGTACTCGCGGCAATGAGTAATAGATGGTATCGCCGCGTTCATACCACTTTCCTCCGCCAAGCGGCGTCTGGTCAGGCAATCGGATTTCGCTGTAAGATCCGTTGCGATTAAGAACCCAGGCCATCCCCGACTTACAGCCGGATCGGCCATCAAATGACCAGACACCCGCGAGCTTGGTGGTCGAGGTATCTTCCCCTGCGGGAACGACCCTGGCCGGCGAAGGTAGCGTTGGCACAGTGAGCGCGGCGAAAATCGCCCAGATGGAACACGACCACCGTGTGAAAGTGAGCAGCCGGCATCGAAATAACCCGTTAAGCGCGATCGTCATACTATTTCCTTCCGATCCACACTCACTGCGCTGAGAGCTTCGTTGGTTGCCCTTGGCAGACTATGCAGACCATCTGCCGGCGGTAATGCGTATTTGCCGCTAGACAGAAGGGACGCCTGCCACGGCATCTGATCGCAGATCGCCCAGGACAAGGCAGGCGGCGCAGAACTTGGGATGACGGTGATCGGCTCATGCGCAGGGCAAGCGAGCGACCATATGAGCGGTAACGGGGGCGACGAGTTCGCTTCCGGACGAGGAAAAGGTGGCCCGGTGACCTTCACTCTATCCCGACATGTTAGTTTGGACGCTCAATCCGGGTACCGAGGCGGAGGCATATAGGCCGCAAGCCCACCGCAGTCTGCGCAGTGCGCGGCCAATATGGCAAGGGCTGTGTCGGTAGCCGCAACGTGCCGGCCTATCGTAAGGTCCCGGATGTCGCTACCGACAGCAGGACCGAGACCTATGTCGCACTGAAGCTGGAAGTCGACACGGCGTGCCCTTCTACCTGCGCACCGGCAAGGCGCTGGCAGCGCGCGATACGGAGATCGTCGTCACGTTCAAGGCAGTGCCCTACGCTTTATTCC
>NZ_JACIEU010000043.1 GCF_014197035.1 Sphingobium scionense
GGGCTTCATCTTCGTTCCTTCGTCACTACGACGAAGCCCAGATCCTCCTTAAATCACAACCTCAAATCTGTGCCATTGGTGCTGACGGCGGACAGCCAATCCCTACCGTGCCTCCCATGTTCGGGCAGCATGGGAGATTGGTTATGCAAGCCACGCAAGTGGCGGTCTCGAGCGATACCGCCACCGATAAATCCAGGAAACTTGGAGCCTGATGCCCGTAAACATCTGGGTGTAAAGAACGTCATGTGGCAAGCGGCCAAATCCCCTTCCCGCCTTCTCCATAAATCGGGGCGAGTTCCACCGTGTTGCGACCTGCGGCCTTGGCCCGATAGAGTGCCTCATCCGCGGCCTTGATCAGGAATTTCTGATCGGGATGGCCGGAATGCAGGGCAATGCCGATCGACGCGGTGACACTGAGGCCGCCCGAGCTTCCCGTTTCGAAAATATGGCCCTCCATATCTGCCCGAATGCGCTCCGCTATGTTGGCCGCAGCCTCGATGCCTGTCTCGACTAGGACGATCAGGAACTCCTCGCCCCCGTACCGGAAAACGAAGTCCGTCGCCCGGACATTCCCGACGATCACTTGTGCCACCTGCCGGAGGACTTCATCACCGACCTGATGGCCGTGCCGATCATTGATCGCCTTGAAGTGGTCGATATCGACCAGCATGACGCTGAGCGCTGTCCCGTTCTCCTTCGCGAATGTGACCTCGCGGCCAAGTATGGCAGGCAGGAAACGGCGGTTAAGGGCACGGGTCAGCGGATCGCGTCCTCCTTCCATGGTGCTTAATGTCTGGAAGAGATCAGCGACCAGGAAGGAAATTTCGTCAACTGCGGCGCGCAAATCCGCCAAGGCGGATGAGCCATCCTGACGCTTACGGGGAGCATCCAGCTCTGGCAGGAGCATCTCATCGATGCGCTCGACAAGTCGGACCACAGTGCTGAACTGCGCCGATTGCTCAAACATGAACTGTGCCCGATGCCGAAGCCAAAGTCCGAAGGCGGAATCGCCCAAGCGGAGCAACCCGCCACCAGGGCCAGCTTGCAGAAGCGCGAACAGTGTGTTCTGGCTCCACTCCATCAGGCTGGCGCGCTGCGTCTCTTTGTCGACTGCAGCGTCCTGATCCAGAGAGAAGAGCCGATAGGCTTCATCTAGTCTCGCTCTTGCCGTGGTGTCCTTTACATAGGACTGGCTGATGAGCATGACGGCCGTGTCCATTCGCGCATCAGCAAGTTGAAGCGCGCGAATGCCTACCAACGGATCGACTGCCTGACCCTGCAGCAATTCAGCGAGCCGTGTCTTGATCACCAGCGCGCCTGTCATTACGAGATGGACCGGAATCTTGATGCGAGCGTGGACTTCGCCAATGATCTTCTGGCGGGCCTGCTTTTCGGGGGAGTCGCGAATGTCCTGTCCGGAAAACAACTGCGTGAGCCACTCAATGAGGGAAGAGCTGAGCCTCTCCTGCACCACAGCGTGGTTCAGGAACTGGGCAGCCTCCTGGTCACGAAGCAGCGTATCGTAGAACAAAGCGACGAGTTCACGGCCATGTTCGGCAGCCATCTCCGCGAGAAGTTTGAGCGGCGCATGGGAGTGCCGGCTATGGGCGGGCAGCTTCGCCGACCCTTTGATCCGCTCTTCGTCCGTAAACATCAATGTGATCCCTTCCGCGCCCCTTTAAGGGCGATGCCTTACCCAGTCGACGTCCAATAGAATTGAGAGAATGCGCAGAACGTCAATCATGAGAAGGGCGCCCGGCAATTCTCGTCGTCATCGACCGAACTGCAGTATTTCGTGGCGATCGCTAGAGCACATACCCGCCATCGATCGTCAGACTGGCACCCGTCATGTAACCAGCCGCCGGGCTAATCAGATAGGAAACGAGCGACGCGACCTCCTCCGCTTTGCCGACCCGCCCAAGTGGAATGAGGTCGCGCGGGCGCGGAACCATCGCAGCCGTCAGATCGGTTTCGATCGGTCCCGGCTGGATGTTGTTGACCGTGATACGCCGGGGCGCGAGGTCGAGAGCGACGCCCTTGACCATGGTCGCGACGGCGGCCTTGGTCATGGCGTAGACGCTGCTGCCCTGCGAGCCAGTTCGAATAGCGGTGTTGCTGCCGATCGTGATCACGCGCCCGCCATCGCGCATCCGCGCGGTCGAAGCCTGGATGGCGAGGAAGACGCCGCGCACGTTGACGTCGAGCATCAGGTCGAGATCCTCGAGCGTGAACGCCTCGATTGTCGCGCGGCGAAGGACGCCGGCATTGACAACCACGACGTCGAGCATGCCCAACCGATCGACCGCATGCGCCACTGATGCGGTGATAGCATCGGCATCGGCGCTATCAGCCTGAATCGCGATGGCGCTGCGTCCCAGGCCGTTGATCGCTTGGACAACCTCAGCGGCGCGATCAGGTTGCGAGACATAGGTCAGCGCCAGATCGAAACCATCACCGGCGAGCCGGTTTGCGATGGCGGCGCCAATGCCACGCGATCCCCCGAACACCATGGCGACCCGAGCGCTCACGGGATCAGCACCAACTTTCCGGTGGTCCTGCGGCTCTCCATATCCGCGTGGGCCTTCGCCGCATCCGCAAGGGCATATTCGCCGCCGATCCGGACCTTGAGCCTGCCGTCCGCGACCCACTGGAAGAGCTGCGCGGCATGCTTGCGAAGCAGTTCCGGGGTATGGATATGGTCGAAGAAGACGGCGTAGCCGATCTTGATGCTCCTGGGCAGGCTCATGATATCGAGTGGCCCTGGCCCACCCAGCACCGGGCCATACCAGCAGAAGGTGCCCGACCGGCGCAGGACGTCGAGTGAACCCTGAAACGTTGTCGGTCCCGATCCATCATAGACGACATGGACGCCCTCTCCATCGGTCAGGCGCAGGGCCTCTTCGGCAAATCGCCCTTCCGTATCGACAATGACGTGGTCGGCGCCCGCCTCCCGGGCGGTGGCGACCTTTTCTTCAGATGAGACCCGACCGATCACCTGGCCGCCGCGCAACTTGATGATCTGGGTCAGGAGCAGGCCAAGACCTCCTGCCGCAGCGTGAACGAAGGCGATATCACCGGGCAGGACCGGATAGAAGTCGGTCGCGAAATGGCTGGCGGTCAGCCCCTGCATCATGATCGAGGCCGCCGTTCGATCGTCGACCGCATCGGGAACCGGCACCAGCGTCGTTGCCGGGATCGCGACCCGCTCAGCATAACTGCCGGGCGCATAGACCCAGGCGACACGCTGGCCGGGCTGAACAGCCTCGACGCCTTCGCCGACTGCCAGAACTCGACCGACGCCTTCGACGCCCAGGATCTAGGGATTGGGCATGTCAGTCCAGGCAATCCCCTGACGCACGCCGATATCCATGAAGTTGACCCCGGCAACCGCGATCTCGACCAGCGCCTCGCCCGGCCCGGCGACAGGCTCCGGTCGCTCGATCTGCTCCAGCACCTCGCGGCCACCGGTCGCGGTCATCACCACTGCTCGCATGTCTTTCTCCTATCTTGAATGATCGTTCAGTAATTGGTCAAAAAAGGGGTCAGCGCAGCGCGCGCATGACCATCTCCTGCAGGGCAGCCAGGGTTGATCGGTCGGCGCCGCCACGCCCGGCGACGCGGATCCCGGCGATATTGGCGATCAGGAATTGCGCGAGAGCCTCGGGATCGAGGCTGGCTGCAACATCGCCCTCACGCTGCGCGTCGCGCATGCGCGAGGCGATGGCCATGTGCAATGTCCTGCCCAGTGCTGCATGGATATCGACAAGGTCCGGCCGCGATGCGCCGAACTCGCAGGTCGAGCCGACGCCGAGACAGGGCGTGGCTGCTGTCTCCACGACGCGCCGCAGCATGGCCCCGATCCCGTCAATGGCGCGCGCGCCGCTGCGAAGCGCCTCGAAATGCGCCGCGCATTCGCCCATGCCGTAGCGCCGCACCGCCGCGCAATAGAGCTGCCACTTGTCGCCGAAGGCCGCGTAGAGGCTCTGCCGCCCAATGCCCATGGCGTCCACGAGCATCTGCGCCGAACTGCCCTCATATCCATGCTCGCTGAACACGGTGATCGCACCGTCCAGGGCAGCATCCGTGTCGAATTCCCGAGGTCTTGCCATAGGTCATGTATAGCGATTCGGGAACGATCGTTCAAGTATGGATACTCGGTTTCCGTGCGACACCCTCAGCGGGAAGCAGCGACCGTGGCGCCTCCCGAGACGGACGAGAGTCGGCTAGTTTCGCTGGGCTTGGGTTCGCCCGGTCGCCGCGAGGATGAACGGATAGCCCGATGACCTCGGCCGCTGCGTTACCTCTTCGAGCGAGGCGAAGCTCGGGGCGTGCGGGCTTCAGCTTCCGCAGCCTCTCCACTCTGTTCCATATTCTTGAGATCGCGCTCAATGCGGAGCCGCGAGGCGCTGCAGTTCGGTTATGAACTCGTCGCCCCGGCGGCCCGGTTGTGATGGGAGCGAGCACTGCGTGGTAAAGGTGTCTGATCGACGCCAGGCGTCGCGATCACTCACCAGCGGGACTGCCGTATTTTCAGAGGCGCTTCGCCCATCCTCTGCTGATCGTTCGATTTTTCGGCCGAACAGGCATTGTGCAAGTGCAACCCATAATATATGTTCAATTGAACATATCATGGAGTCTACATGCCGACAGAAGTCGCCATTCATCCTCTCCCGTCGCCCCGAGGCCGCAGGCAGAAGGATATGGTTGGTGGCAGACAGGAATTGCTGGCGGCTGCCATCTGCGCATTTTCGCATGACGGGTTCGAGCGCGCAGATCTGAGAGGAATCGCATCGGCCGCTGGCGTCAGTCAAAACCTCATCCGCGTGCATTTCGGAAGCAAAGCTCAACTCTGGAAAGCCTGCCTGGAAGCGATAACACAGAGCACGACCGGAATAATCGCGGAAATTTCCAAGATTGCCTCAGACGATAGCCGTTCGGTTCATGACCGACTTTGCGACGCGATTACGCGCATAATCTATTTTTATTCGGACCATCCCTATGTGAGGGATTTTGTCGTTCGGCACGCAGCGGATAGGTCTGAGCGGTCGACATTGGTTACGGAACAACTGATCCATCCTGCCTATGAAAGTTGTCGGACGCTTTACGAGGCCGGAATCGCTCAGGGCATAATCAGGGCCAGTCACCCTGCGCTCTTTTTCGCGTTGCTGAGCGCCGCTGCCAATCAACCCGCCAGCTTTCCTACTGTCCTGCGATCGCTTGCTCCCGAGATCCCTGAGGACGCCGCCCGAATTCTCATCGCAGAGACCATCGTCGAGACTTTGCTCCACGGCGAGCCATGCGCTCCGCCGCGGTGAACCTCAAAGGGGAGGTACTTAACCTTTCTGCAGGCTGCCGAGCGCCTGCGCAAAGAAACACAGCAGAGGGACTCGCCTGCTCGCAGGCATTGCCGCTCTGCCGCCGCAGGAGATTGAGCATGTCGATCGATGAACACCAAACCGACCCCCTCGACGGCCTCGCCGAGACGCTCGATCACGCAGCGGCTGCGATGGTGGCTCAGGCAACGCATGGCCTGTCTCCCGCAACGCTTGTTCAGGCATGGTCGGACTGGGCGCTCCATCTCGCCATCTCTCCGGGCAGGCAGTTGCAACTGGCTACCAAGCTGGGTCGCAAATATATGCGACTGGCTGATTATGCAGCCCGGCGCGCCGGCGATCCCGACACCCTTCCCGCAATCGAGCCGCTGCCCCAGGACCGCCGCTTCGACGACCCTGCCTGGCGGGAACAGCCCTATGATCTTCTCGTGCAGGCATTTCTGCTGACCCAGCAATGGTGGCACGCCGCCACGACGGGCATAAAGGGCGTGGACCGTCATCATGAAGACATGGTTGCGTTCGCGGCCCGCCAAATCCTCGACATCGTCGCGCCGACGAACATTATCGCGGCGAATCCCGTGCTCCAGAAGCGGATCGTCGAAACAGGCGGGCGCTGCCTCATCGACGGCATCGAGCATCTTTTCGAGGACATGAGCCGCCTTGCACGAGGGGAATCACCGGCGGGAGTTGAGGCGTTCCCGGTTGGCGAGACTGTTGCCGCGACGCCAGGAAAGGTCGTCTATCGCAACGAACTGATCGAACTGATCCAGTATGAACCGACGAGCGGGATGGTCCATCCGGAGCCGGTGCTGATCGTGCCCGCCTGGATCATGAAATATTATATTCTCGATCTTTCGCCGGACAATTCGCTGGTCCGCTGGCTGGTGGGCCAGGGTTACACGGTCTTCGCCATCTCCTGGCACAATCCGGGCAGCGCCGACCGCAACCTCGACATGGACGCCTATCGACGGCTGGGCGCGATGGCAGCGATCGATGCCATCCACGCGATCTGCGGCGACGCGCATATCCACGCGCTGGGTTATTGTCTCGGGGGCACATTGCTGTCCATCGCCGCAGCCGCAATGGCGCGCGATGGCGACGACAGGCTGGCGAGCGTCACCCTGCTCGCGGCCCAGACCGAGTTCAGCGAACCCGGAGAACTTGGCCTTTTCATCGATGAGTCCCAGCTCAATCTGCTCGAGAACATGATGTGGAGCCGGGGCTATCTCGACAGCAGCCAGATGGGCGGTGCGTTCGAGATTCTGCGTTCGAACGATCTCGTCTGGTCGCGGATCCTCACCGAATATCTGATGGGCGAGCGTGCGCCCATGAACGATCTCATGGCGTGGAACGCCGACGGCACGCGCATGCCTTATGCCATGCACAGCCAGTATCTGCGCCGTCTGTTTCTCGATGATGATCTGGCCGAAGGCAAATACAAGGTCGACGGCCGGGCTATTTCCCTGTCGGCGCTGCGCAAACCGATGTTCATCGTAGGAACCGAACGCGACCATGTCGCGCCGTGGAAGTCGGTCCACAAGATCCACATGCTCTCCCCGGCCTCCATCCGCTTCGTGCTGACAAGCGGCGGTCACAATGCCGGCATTGTATCGGAGCCGGGCCACAGGGGGCGTCGCTACAGCGTGCTCGATCGTGTGGAAGACGGCCCCGTGCTCGACGCGGAGGAATGGCTTACGCGCGCCGAGCCGCATGAGGGAAGCTGGTGGACCGCCTGGGGCGAATGGCTGGTCGACCATTCGAGCGAGCCCGTCCCGCCTCCCCCGATGGGATCGCCCGACAAGGGATATCCCGCGCTCTATCCGGCACCTGGCCACTATGTGAAGGAGCGTTGAGCGATGGCCGGTCCAGCGATGATCGAAAACCGCACCTTCGATGAAATCGAAGTTGGCGACACCGCATCGGTCACACGAACGCTCGAGCCGGAAGACATTCAGCTTTTCGCCCTGGTGTCTGGCGACGTCAATCCGGCTCACCTCGACGCGCAATATGCCGCGACCGACATGTTCCGCCACGTCATTGCCCACGGCATGTGGGGCGGCGGCCTCATCTCCGCCGTCCTCGGAACGCAACTACCCGGTCCTGGCACCATCTATCTGGACCAGTCGTTGCGCTTCCGCCGCCCCGTCGCACCGGGCGACACGATCACCGCCTCGGTCACCGTCGTCGAGAAGCGTGCGGAGAAGAAAATCCTGATCCTCGACTGCCGCTGCGCCAACCAGCATGGCGAGGATGTCATCACTGGCCAGGCCCAGGTGATCGCGCCCGGCGAAAAGGTGCTGCGCCCGCGCGCGGAGCTGCCGGACGTTCGCCTCAACGATCATGACAAATATCGCCGGCTGATGGAGCTTGCCGGTGGTAGCGATCCGGTCCCGACGGCGATCGTGCATCCTTGCAGCGAAGCCGCCATCACTGCGGCGCTCGATGCGGCGCAAGCCGGATTGATCGCCCCGATCCTCATCGGGCCCGATGCGAAGATCAAGGCCGCAGCCACTGCGGCCTCGCGCGCGATCGACGGTTTCCGGATCGTGCCGGTGGCGCACAGTCATGCCGCAGCGGCCAAGGCGGTGGAACTGGTGCGCACGGGCGAAGCGCAGCTCGTCATGAAGGGATCACTGCACACGGATGAACTGATGGGCGCGGTAGTCTCTTCCGCTACAGGCCTTCGCACCGAACGACGGATCAGCCATGCCTATGTCATGGACGTGCCTGGCCGGCCGACACCGCTCATCATTACCGATGCCGCTATCAACATCGCCCCCTCCCTCGAGGAAAAGGCCGACATCATCCGCAACGCCATCGATCTCGCGCATGTGATCGGCATGGAGGCGCCCAAAGTCGCGATCCTCGCTGCGGTCGAAACCGTCAACCCGGCAATGCCTTCGACGCTGGATGCGGCGGCGCTCTGCAAGATGGCGGATCGCGGGCAGATCAGCGGCGGCATTCTCGATGGACCCCTCGCCTTCGACAATGCGGTCAGCGAGGCCGCGGCCAGGGAAAAGGGTATCGTTTCCGAAGTTGCGGGCCATGCGGAAATTCTGGTCGTGCCCAACCTCGAAGCCGGGAACATGCTGGCCAAGCAGCTCACATTCCTGGGCGGCGCCGACGCGGCCGGTATCGTGCTTGGCGCGCGCGTGCCGATCATCCTGACGAGCCGTGCCGACAGCCTGCGCACGCGTCTCGCGTCCTGCGCAGTGGCGGTGCTGATGGCGCGCGCCGTGACGCCGGCAGCCCCTGGATTGCCCGGGGGCAAAAGTGCATGAAGGCGGTCGTCAGCCTCAATTCCGGCTCGTCGAGCATCAAATTCTCTCTCTTCGCCATGGAGCCGGGAGGCAGCCTCCAACTCGCGGCCGGCGGAAAGATCGAGAAAATCGGGATAGCGCCAGCGCTGAAGGCCCGAAGGACGGACGGTACGATCCTGCTCGATCGCACCTGGCCGGATGGCGCAGGCCTTACCCACGCCGACTTGCTGGCCGATCTTTTTTCCTGGGCGATGCAGCATCCACTTGAAGGCTATGAGATCGCCGCCATCGGACACCGCATCGTCCATGGCGGCACAGAATTTTCCGTCCCGCGGCGCATCGATTCTGAATTGATCGACAAGCTGGAAGCACTTTGTCCGCTGGCGCCCCTGCATCAGCCCCATAACCTGGCTGCCGTCCGGGCGATCACCAAGCTTGATCCCGACCTGCCTCAGGTCGCCTGCTTCGACACCGCTTTCCATCATGACAAGCCAGCCCTCGCCTCTCGTTTCGCAATCCCCCGTGCGCTTCACGACCAGGGCATCCGTCGCTACGGTTTTCACGGCCTTTCCTATGAATATATCGCCCGGCGCCTCGCCGCGATCGACCCGGCGCTGGCCTCGGGCAAGGTCATCGCCGCACATCTGGGCAATGGCGCGAGCCTTTGCGCCATGGCGGCGGGGCAAAGCGTCGACACGACCATGGGGTTCACCGCGCTCGACGGTTTGATGATGGGCTCCCGCTCGGGCAGTCTCGACCCCGGTGTCGTGCTGCATCTCATGACGCAGATGGGCATGGGCGCCAAGACGATAGAGGATATGCTTTACAGGCAATCGGGCCTTCTGGGCGTGTCGGGCATTTCCAGCGACATGCGCACGCTTGCCGCGAGCGACGCACCCGAAGCGAAAGAAGCGATTGATCTCTTCGCCTGGCGGGTAGCCCGTGACACCGGCGCCCTTGCCGCTTCGCTGGAGGGTGTGGACGGGATCATCTTTACTGCTGGCATCGGCGAAAATGACGCGGGCATGCGCAGTCTTATTGGTCGCCGGCTCCAATGGCTGGGCCTTGAGATCGATGATCGCGCCAATGCTGCAGGTGAGACGCTGATCAGCGCCCCCGAGAGCCGGATCAAGGCCCTCGTCATCCCCACCGACGAGGAACGCATGATCGCAATTCACACGCTCAGCCTGCTGCAGGAGACCGCCCAATGACACCGCTTGTAGATCTGACCGGCAAGCGCGGCCTCGTCATCGGGATCGCAAACGAACATAGCATCGCGGCAGGATGCGCGGAGGCATTTGCCCGGTGCGGCGCCCGGCTTGCCGCCACCTATCTCAACGAAAAGGCAAAGGACTGGGTCCAGCCTGTCGTCGACCAGCTCGGCGTCGAATGGACTGCGCCGTGCGATGTACGCATCCCCGGCGAACTCGAGGCGCTTTTCGGCCAGGTGCAAGAACGCTGGGGTGGCCTCGATTTCCTGCTGCACTCGATCGCCTTCGCGCCGAAGGAGGATCTCCACGGTCGGGTGGTCGACAGCAGTGCGCAAGGCTTCTCGACGGCGATGGACGTGTCCTGCCACAGTTTCCTTCGCATGGCGAAGCTCGCCGAACCGCTGATGGCAACGGGCGGATGCCTGCTTTGCGTGACCTTCTATGGTTCGGAGCGGGTGGTCGAACACTATAACCTGATGGGTCCCGTCAAGGCGGCCCTGGAAAGCGCAACGCGCTATGTCGCCGCGGAACTGGGCGCCAAAGCCATTCGGGCACACGCTATTTCACCAGGGCCGATTGCCACCCGCGCCGCAAGCGGAATCGACCGGTTCGACGAGTTGCTCGATCGGGCTGCCGCGCAGGTTCCCGCAGGAAAATTGGTTGACGTAAGCGACGTCGGCGCGCTGGCCGCCTTCCTCGTCAGCGATGCCGCGAAGCGGATCACCGGCACGATCATTCCGGTCGATAACGGGCAGCATCTTTTCGCGTGATCGTTCGGGCTGCCCCTCTTGCCCTCGCAGCCAGCGCCGTACTGGCGTCGCAGGCGCACGCGCAAGCTGCTCTGGAGTATGTCGTCCAGCGCGCAGGCAACCGCGATCAGAGCGGACATATCCTTGTCGATGTGCGCGTTCTCAATGCCGGGGCGGCCGCGCAGGAGGTTCGCCTTCCCGACGAGGTTGCGGCCGATCTGGTCAGCAACGGCACGTATCGAAAGGTCTGGCTGCAACGAGGCGAAAAACAGGCTGCGGTTCTGACGATCCCGGCCAATGGCTTTGCGGCGGCGCGCTACCGGATCGACTTTCAGGACGTCATGGACGGCGCGGCCTTGTCCATTCCCTCCTGGTCAACGCAGCAAATCCTCCTGACGATCGGCGTCGATCCTGAGGCCGACCGCTCTGCCCCGGTCGCCCTGACTGCCGCGCCCTCGCTCACGCCTCCGACCTCTCCGCAGATATCGCCAGACTCCGTCACACCATCGCCGACAGACCGAACCCGGGGCAATGCTTTCATCCCCAATCTCTCGGTCTACGAACCGATCTATGCGGTCTATGGCCCCGGCACCAACACCGACGCACGCATCCAGATCAGTTTCAAATATCAGCTGTTCGGAAGTCGAGCGCGGATGGACCGCTCTCCCTCGCTGATCGACGGCCTCTATTTCGCCTATACCCAGCGCATGTTCTGGGACGTGGCGGCGAAATCCTCGCCCTTCCGCAATATCGATTATCAACCCGAGCTCTTCTATCTCTCGCCTGCCCTGCCCGTGTCAGATAAGGCCACGATCAGCGGCCAGATCGGCCTTCGCCATGAGTCCAATGGACGCGATGGCGCGGCCTCGCGCAGCCTCAACATGCTCTATCTGGCCCCGATGGCCGGCTTCTCGCTCGGCGAGGACCGAAGGCTGACGATCGCGCCGCGGCTGTGGCTCTATCTCGGAAACCTTTCGGACAATCCTGACATTCGCCGATATCGCGGCAATAGCGGGCTTTTCATTGAGGCCGGCGAGGATGATGGGCTGCGCGTCTCGGCTTCTACCCGTCTCAACCTGGGTAGCGGCAAGGGAGCTCTGACCGCCGAGCTCTCCTACCCGTTCCGGCGTATCCTGGGCGGAGGCCCGGACTTCTATCTCTTCGGCCAGGGCTTCACCGGCTATGGCGAAAATCTGCTCGACTATAACAAGCACGTGACGCGCCTACGGATCGGCGTGGCGCTCGTGCGATGAACGCTCAAGGAGGTATAGCGTGAAGCTGCGGGGCCCTATCGTCATTCCCATTCTGGCCGTCGTCCTCATCGCCCTGGCTTTCGGGCTGTGGTGGATGTTTGGACGCACCGACAAGCTCCCCGATACCATCGTGCGCGGCAACGGCCGTCTCGAGATGACGCGCACCGATATTGCCGCCAAATATCCTGGCCGCCTGATGTCGCTTGACGTCCATGAAGGTGATCTCGTCGGGGCGGGTCAGGTCATCGCCCGGCAGGATGATGTAGACCTCAAAACCCAACTCGCCGGAGCGCTTGCCAAGCGCGAACAGGCAGTGTCCGCCCTCATGCGCGCGCAAGGGGAGCTCGCCGCGCGGGACAGTCAGGCTCAGCTCGCCCGCATCGACTGGGTCGAGACCGGCAAGCTGCGGGAGCGTGACATGGTCTCGAACGTCGAGCTGGAGCAGCGTCGCCTGGCCTTGGGTGCTGCGCAAGGTGGCGCCCAGGCGGCGGGCGGCGGTGTCGGCGAGGCACGCTCGGCCATTGCCCAGGCCGACGCCCTGATCGCGCAAACCAGAGCCGGCCTTGCCGACCTGCGGATCATCGCACCGACGCCCGGGCGCGTCGAATATCGGATCGTCGAGCCTGGAACCATGTTGCCACCGGGCGGCAAGATCGTGTCGCTGGTCAATGCCGAGGATGCCTGGCTCACCATCTTCCTGCCCGCTTCGGTCGCCGGCAAGATCAGGATCGGCGACGAGGCACGCATTCTTCCGCAGGGTTTTGGCGACGCCATTCCCGCGCGCGTCAGCTTCGTGGCGCCCGATGCGCAGTTCACGCCAAAATTCGTCGAGACGGCCAGCGAACGCGAGAACCTGTCCTACCGAGTGAAGCTGCAGATCGCGCCTGATCTCGCCCGTCGCCTGGACGGAAGGCTGAAAGCCGGCATGACGGCGGACGGGTTTGTGCGCACCGATACGCGCCAGCCCTGGCCCGACCTCACCAAGATCGACAAATGATCCCGCCCGCTCAGATCCTCCCCGAAGAGGCGATACGGATCGAAAGCCTTTCGCATCGATATGGCGGTATCGTCGCCCTGAACGAGGTTTCGCTCTCCCTGCCCAAGGGGAAGACCACCGCGCTGGTCGGGCCCGATGGCGTAGGCAAGTCGACGCTGCTCGGCCTCATATCCGGCGTGAAAAAGCTGCAAACGGGACGTCTTTCGGTTCTCGGCTTCGATCTCACCGAGCGTCGCAAGCGGGACGAGTTCCTTTCCCGCGTCGCCTATATGCCCCAGGGGCTTGGTCGCAATCTCTACCCGACGCTTTCCGTCCGCGAGAATATCGACTTCTTTGGTCGCCTCTTCGGACTGTCTGCAGTCGAGCGGGAAGCGCATATGCGGCGCTTGCTGGACGCGACGGGGCTTGCACCCTTTCCGGACCGGCCCGCCGGCAAACTTTCGGGCGGCATGAAGCAGAAGCTGGGCCTGTGTTGCTCGCTGGTGCACGATCCGAATCTGCTCATCCTCGACGAACCCACCACGGGGGTAGACCCTCTTTCACGACGGCAGTTCTGGGAACTGGTGGATGCGATGTGCGCGGAGCGGCCGGACATGACCGTGCTGGTCTCCACGGCTTACATGGAAGAGGCAGAGCGCTTTGGCCACCTCGTGGCGATGGACGATGGCAAGGTGATCGCGCAAGGGGATACGCGCGAGATCATGCGTGACGCGGGCGCGGATACGCTCGAAGCCGCCTATGTTCGCCTGCTTCCGCAAGACAAGCGGCCATCGGGCGACGCGCTGGTCGTGCCGGCCTGGCAGGACAAGGGCGAAGCGCCGGCAATCGAGGCGCATGATCTGACGCGGCGCTTTGGTGATTTCGTAGCGGTCGATCATGTGAGCTTTCGCATCGGACGCGGCGAGATATTCGGTTTTCTGGGCTCGAACGGCTGCGGCAAGACCACGACCATGAAGATGCTGACCGGCCTGCTCGATGCGACGGACGGAACGGCCAGCCTTTTCGGGCGGCCGATCGCCCCCGGAGACATGGAGACGCGCATGCGCGTGGGCTATATGTCGCAGGCCTTCTCGCTCTATGAAGAGCTTTCGGTTCGCCAGAACCTGGTCCTTCATGCGCGGCTCTATCGCGTGCCACGCCAGCAGGCAGGCGAACTGGTTTCGGCCGCGCTTGCCCAGTTCGAGCTCGAGGCCCATGCCGATGCCGTTCCCGCCGCTCTGCCGCTCGGCATACGGCAACGCCTGCAACTCGCCGCCGCCTGCCTCCATCGACCCGAGATCCTGATCCTGGACGAGCCCACGTCCGGCGTCGATCCGGCGGCGCGCGACATGTTCTGGCGCCATCTGATCCGCCTCTCGCGCGATGAAGGGGTAACGATCTTCGTCTCCACCCACTTCATGAACGAGGCGGAACGGTGCGACCGCATATCGCTGATGCATCGCGGGCGGGTTCTGGCGGTCGGCGCGCCGACGGAACTCACACAGCGATATGATGCGCAGCGGCTCGAGGATGCTTTTATCGCTGTCCTCGAGAAGGATAATGACGAAGCGCCGACTGCTTCCGCCCATCTGCCGGTCGATGCTTCGGTCGCTTCGTCCACTCCTGCCGCCGGTGCGCGATCGACGGCTCCCGGCCGGCCGCGATTACCAACCGCTGCCGGCAGCTGGCCGGGCTTCGCCTGGGCCTTTGCCCGGCGCGAAGCGACCGAACTCATGCGCGATCGCATCCGGCTCGCCTTCGCGCTGATCGGCCCGATCATCCTGCTGTGCATTGCAGCCTCCAGCATTTCCTTCGACGTCCAGAATATCCGCCTTGCTGTTCTCGATCATGACCGCAGTGCCGCCAGCCGTGACCTGCAACGCTATTTTGAAGGGTCACGCTATTTCCGGGTTGAGCCCGAACTTCAAAGCGACGCCGCCGCCGATCAGGCGTTACGTGAGGCATCGGCCAAGATGGTGCTCGACATACCCCCCGGCTTCGGACGCGACCTGGCTGCGGGGCGGCGGCCCGCGGTCGACGTGCGGATCGACGGCGCGAGTCCTTTCCCCGCGTCGAACGCCCGCGCTTATGCCGAGGCTGTTCTCCTTCGCTACGCAATGGACCAGTTGCGGTCCGCGCAGCCCTTCGCTGTGCCTGATCTCTCGTCCACAATCGAACCGCGCTTCATCTACAATCAGGAGTTTCGCAGCATCTACGCCATGGCGCCGGGCGTCCTGATGCTCTGCATGATCCTCATTCCCGCGATGCTGACGGCCCTTGGGGTCGTGCGCGAAAAGGAAATCGGCTCGATCACCAATCTCTACGCTTCGCCGGCGAGCCTGGGCGCATTCCTGGTCGGCAAGCAGATGCCCTATGCCCTTCTTGCGATGATCAGTTTCGTGACGCTGATCCTGGTGACTGTCTTCATTTTGGGAGTACCGCTCAAGGGGTCCTTGCCGGCCCTTCTGATCGGCGGGTTCCTCTTCATTCTGTCTGTCACCGGGCTGGGGCTGATGATCTCGGCCTTTGTGCGCTCGCAGGTCGCCGCCATCTTCGCGACATCCCTCATCTGTCTTATTCCGTCGGTGAACTTCTCCGGGCTCCTTTACCCCGTTTCCACCCTGACAGGCCCGAGCCATATCATCGGGCTGACCTTCCCCTCCTCCTGGTTCCAGATCGTCAGTCTCGGCACATTCACCAAGGGTCTGGGCATGGCCAGTTTCGGCCAGGACTATCTGGCCCTGATGGCGCTCGCATTCCTCTTCGTGGGCGGCGCACGCCTGATGCTGGGAAAGCAGGAGAAATGACGCGCTGGATTCTCAACGTTGCGCTTCTGAGCGGCAAGGAACTGCGCAGTGTCATGAAGGATGTGACGCTGATGGCGCTTATCCTCTTCGCTTTCACCGTGGCGATCCAGCTCGTTGCGAACGGGGTACGCGCAGAGGTCATGAACGCTTCGGTCGCGATCATGGACGAGGATCATTCCGAACTGTCGCGGCGGCTGCGCGATGCCATCCAGCAGCCCTATTTCAAACCACCCGAGGACATCGAGCGATCCGCGATCGGCCCTGCGATGGACAGCGGCAAATATATCTTCGTCATCGAAATCCCGCCCCGCTTCGAAGCCGATACGCTCGCGGGCCGGTCGCCTTCCGTCCAGATTCTCGTCGACGCGACCGCCATGACGCAGGCAGGTCTGGGCGCTGCCTATTTCCAGCAGATATTCGCGCAGGAAACGCTCGACTTCCTCCATGCCCGGGGCCTCCTGGAGGCGCTGCCGGTCCAGGTCGAAAGCCGGATGCATTTCAATCCCAACGCCCAGTCGGCCTGGTATACCTCGGTCATGCAGATCGTCACCAACGTGACGGTGCTCTCGATCATCCTCGTCGGCGCGGCGGTGATCCGTGAGCGTGAGCATGGCACGATCGAGCATCTGCTGGTGATGCCCGTGCGCGCCAGCGAGATCGCCTTCGCCAAGATCCTTGCCAACGGCCTCGTCATCCTGCTGGCCTCGATCGCGTCCCTCTGGTTCGTCGTTCATGGCGTTCTGGGCGTGCCGCTGACCGGATCTCTCCTGCTCTTCACTGCCGCGATGTTTCTCTACCTCTTCTCGGTCACCTCGCTCGGCATGTGGATGGCAACGCTCGCGCCATCCATGCCGCAGTTCGGGCTCTTCGCAGTGCCCGTCTACGCCATCGCTTATCTGCTCTCGGGAGCGGCAACGCCGCTCGAGAGCATGCCCTCGGCGATCCGGACGATTGCGCTATGTCTGCCGACCACCCAGTTCGTCAGCCTCTCCCAGGCGATCCTCTATCGCGGCGCGGGCGTGCGAACGATCCTGCCGGAACTCGCGATCATCTGCGGCTCGGGCGTGTTCTTCGTGGCGATGGCCGTCAGCCGCTTCCGTTCGATGCTCTCAAGGCAGGGCTAAAGGTCATGGATGACATCACCCAGGAAAATCAGAATGCATAGCCAATTGCTTCCTCCATCGCTCGCGCTGCTGCTCACCGCTTGCGCCAGCGTCCCGAACACGCCCGCGCACGCGCCACGCATCACTCCGCCCAATCGCCTGGATGCGGCGGCGGCGAACGACGCGGCAATAACCGGGACAGACCGCTGGTGGACGGCGTGGGGCGATCCCGCTCTTGATGTGCTGGTCGAGAAATCGCTCGAAGCAAACGCCGACATCCGCGCTGCAAAGGCCCATGTCGCCGCCGCGCGTGCGCTAGTCACTGTCGCGGAATCGGCGCTTTATCCTACCGTTGCCGCAAATGGCACAGCGTGGGCCAGTCAGAGCGATGTCGGGATCGATGACAAGTGGCAGGCCATGCTGCCGTCGCTGTCCGGAAACAGCGGCAGTGGATATCTGGTGGGTCTTGGAGCCACCTGGGAGGCTGACCTGTTCGGTGGACGCCATGCCGACGCCGAAATGGCGCGCGCGCTTTCCGAAAGCACCGCACGAACGGCCGATGGCGTCAGGCTCATGGTCGCCGCCGATGTCGTCGAAAATTATCAGCAGCTGCAGGGGCTGAGGCGGCGCCTCGATGTCCTCGATCGCAGCGAGGCTACGGCCAGTCGCCTTGTCGATTATGCGGCCGCCCGGCAGCGGACGGGCGCCGCGACAGCGGCCGATGTCACCCGCGCCCGCAATGGACTGGAGGCGCTGCGCGCCTCCCGCCCGGCCCTCACATCCCTCGTCGATGCGCGCAAGCGGCGACTGGCCGTGCTGGCGGGCGACGTCCCCGAACAGGCGCCGGATATGGTCGCCTCCGCCACTTTTGAGACGCCAGATGCGCCCACCGGGCAACTTCCTTCCGACATTCTTGATCGCCGGCCTGATGTCGCGGCGCGATCATGGCTGGTGAACGCGCGTGCGGCGCGCCTCAAGAGCCTGAAGGCCGATCTGCTTCCGCGCTTCGCCATCCATTTTCTGGGGCAGAACGGGCATATCGAACTGGGCGGCCTGCCGGGCTATGGCGGAACCGGAGGTCTGGTCGGCCTTTCCGCATCGATGCCGCTTTTCAATGCCGGAAGGTTGCAGGCCAGTGTCAAGGCGGGCGATGCCGAACTTGAGGCTGCTCTCGCCAATTATGACCAGGCCATGCTGTCGGCGCTCGAGGAAGTTGAATCCGCTTATGGTTTTCGGGCGGGGCTGGACGAACGCCTGGCCGGGCTTATCCGTACATCCGACATGGCCCGCCGACGCGCCGACCAGCTGGCGATATTGTACGATGCCGGACGCACGCAGTTGGGCGATGTGTTGCAGGCCCGATTGGATGCGCTCTCGGACGAGGACAAGATGGAACAGACCCGCATCGCACAAGGAACGGCAACCGTTCAGCTCTATCGTGCGCTGGGGGGCGGCTGGTAAGGTTGCGCCGGGCCGCTCGGCCAGCGTCGAGGTCTGCTTTTCCGCCTTTTGAGGGCCACGCAGATCGACGAACTCAGCTGACCGATCACGACAAAATGCAGGTCGCTGAGTGACGCTGCAGGATCAACCTCATGATGTGACTGGGAAAAATGCGGCCTCGTATCAATTTTCCAGTCATCAATTAGGTGCCAGGCACAGTGGAATAAAATCTAAAGGTCAACTGTGCTATTCCTGCTTTAGAGCTATGAGAGCGCGCATGCGCCGAACAGAATAGGTGAGCCATGAAGGAGTTTCTCGAACGTGCGGCTGATCTGCCCCCACCGAGTGGCCCGATTGGTTTGTTAGTGGATTAAGCCCATCGCCGCCATATCCGGACGGAGGTGGAGCGAAGCGGAACCGGAGGCCGGATATGGCGGTGTCGCCGTTTCCGGTGCCGGCGGTCGGTAGCCCAGGCTGCTGTGAGGGCGAACGGTGTTGTAATGCCGCCGCCATGCCTCGATCAGCACCTTGGCCTCAGCGAGGCTGTAGAAGATCTCGCCGTTGAGCAGTTCGTCGCGAAGCGACCCATTGAAGCTTTCGTTATAGGGGGCCGGTGAGAGGATGGTCGAAAACGTACGCTCTCATGACTGCCATCCGAGACGCTGGCCGAGTTTACTCCTTCGCTGGCCTCGAGACCAGCGGTCGCATTGACCTTGGCGGGTGTGCCGCGGGCGCCTGATCGACGACGATTGATCATGCTCTCATCCGCGGGTTGATTACCGCACTACCCGTATCCGTCGCTGGGCCTATCCTCCGTCTAAGTTCGGGCGTCGGACGAACCTGCCCCACCGTACACCGTGGATTGCCCATCACAGTCGGGTGCCCGCGGCACGCCGGCCAAGGCTATGCAGTTGGCGCGCTGGCGCCTCCTCTCGTTAATGTCGTGGGATGAGATAGTCAGCTGCTGCTTCCGAGTGATCAGTAGGCCTCGACGCTCCCAGTCTGCAAGGATACGGCTGGCGGTGTGAAGCGTGGTACCTGCGATGTCGGCGATGTCTTTGCGCCGAAGCGGGAATTCGATCACAGTGCCGTCTTCGGTCGGATAGCCAGCTTGATCGAGCAGTCGCAGCAGCGTCCGCGCGATACGGCGATCAGCATTCT
This sequence comes from Sphingobium scionense, assembly GCF_014197035.1. Lineage (GTDB taxonomy): Bacteria > Pseudomonadota > Alphaproteobacteria > Sphingomonadales > Sphingomonadaceae > Sphingobium > Sphingobium scionense. The sequence continues at coordinate 19,294 of NZ_JACIEU010000043.1, forward strand.
GCGTCGCCAATTCGCGTAATCGTTCCTGCGTTTCCCCTATACGTTTGCCGAGGATGGCTACCATGTTGATCGCGATGCCCGAATGCCGTCGCATCAGTGCAAGAAGATCCGCAGGATCCCAACTGATCTCAACGGAATCGAGCATCGCACCCGCATCTGCTGGATAAAGCCCGTCGGTCAATGAGGGAACGCAACCGAAAATCTCGCCCGGCCCGATGAGGCGGACCAGTATTTCTTCCCCGTCGCCTCCTGTTTGCGTGATGCGGACGCAACCCGACAGCAGGGCGTGGGCGCGGCCTGAAGGCTCGCCCTGGTCGAAAATTCGCGTGTCCTTTGGAATATGCCGCATGCGCGCCGCCGCCGCGGTTTCGCGCAGCACTTCGGAAGGTAGGGACCTCATGAGTGCGATGCGGGCCATTGCGTCCGCGTCGGGGTGAAGGTTGGTCGCCATGGCCCAGACTTAGGCAGAAGTTTGTTCCAGCGCAAATCCTTCAACGTCGTTTCTGGCTATTTCCAGGTGATCGGATGCGCCACCCGACGACGAGGCGCGGATGGAGAACGGGTTATGTTCTGTTCGGAATGCGGTGAAGTAATCGGAGCGGGACCGCTTGACCTGCGGCGGAGTGCACCGCGCAGACTCCGCGGCGTAGCCAGTATCCTTGGTGGGTTTCTTGCGGTGCCGCGCGGCGATTCGGCCCCGCCGTGCGGGGTGAAGGGGGACGCGGATCGACGCTGCCGCCGAACAAGGGACGAATGAGCATGGCGGTGCGACATTGCCGATCGGGTGAAATCTCGTGCCTGGGATCGATTGATGACGCCGCGACCAGGACTGTAGCACTGGCGCGCACGTCGGCGTTCGAGGCGATTCACCTCGTCGTGCGCGCCGGCCAATCGATCCCGTCGCACCACGTCGCCGGCTCGATCACGCTCTATTGTATCGCGGGTCATGTGCGTTTCGAAGGCGCCTCGCCGCCGGAGCTTTGGGCCGGTGACTGGCTGTACCTCGATCCGGGCGCGGCGCATGCGGTCGAAGCGGTCGTTGACAGTTCGCTACTATTGACGATCTTGTTCGACGAATCCGGAGACAGGCATGCGACGCCCGCGCGAGTCGCACGGTAGTGAATCCCGGAACGACGCGGCGAAAAACAGGGGGCTGTAATGGGCGAATATCGGAAGCTTTGGTGGACGCTGATCGCCGTCCTTGTGGTGACCTTCGGCGTATTGGGCGTGTCGGGGGTAGAGATTTATCGCAAGGCGCCGCCGATTCCGGCTGAGGTCGTAAGCGCTTCGGGCGAGCTACTGATGACCCGCGACGACATATTGGCGGGACAGGCGGCGTGGCAGAGCACCGGCGGCATGCAGCTCGGTTCGATCTGGGGGCATGGCGCCTATCAGGCACCCGATTGGTCGGCGGACTGGCTGCACCGCGAACTGACGGCGTGGCTCACCATCGCCGCCCGCGAAACCTATGGCGCGGCGTTCGACACGCTCGCTATCGAACAGAAGGCGGCGCTGACTCATCGCTTGAAAGAGGAATATCGCCGCAACAGCCATGACGCCGCGACCGGCGTGGTGACGGTGTCCGATCGCCGCGCCCAAGCGATGGCGCAGACGGCCGACCATTATGCCCGGCTCTATGGGGACGATCCCGCGCTGCGACCGATGCGCGACAATTATGCGATGAAGGAGAGCACGCTGCCGGACCCTGCGAAGCGGGCGGTGCTCACCGATTTCTTTTTCTGGACGGCCTGGGCCGCCTCAACCGAGCGGCCGGGGACGGTTGCCACCTATACCAACAACTGGCCGCCCGAACCGCTGATCGGCAATCACCCGACGCCTGAGAATATTCTCTGGTCGCTTGCCTGCGTCGTGATCCTCGTCGCCGGGGTCGGGGCGCTGATCTGGGGCTGGGCTTTTCTGCGTCGCCACGACGACACGCCTCTGGTCGTCGCCGAAAAGGACCCCTTGACGCTCGCGGCTCTCACCCCGTCGCAGCGCGCCCTTGGCAAATATCTGTTCGTGGTGCTGGCGCTGTTCATCTTCCAGGTGTTCATCGGCGGCTTCACGGCGCATTATACGATCGAGGGCCAAAGCTTTTATGGCTTCGATGTCTCGCAGTGGTTCCCTTATGCGCTGACCCGAACCTGGCATGTGCAAAGCGCGGTGATGTGGATTGCCACGGCTTTTCTGGCGGCGGGACTGTTCCTCGCGCCCGTCATCCATGGCAGCGATCCCAAATATCAAAAATTGGGCGTCGACATATTATTCTGGGCGTTGATCCTGGTCGTCGCCGGCTCGTTCATCGGCAATTATCTCGCGCTATCGCACGCCCTGCCGGACAAGCTCAGCTTCTGGCTTGGTCATCAGGGCTATGAATATCTCGACCTGGGTCGGCTGTGGCAAATCGCGCTGTTCGGCGGGCTCCTGTTCTGGCTGACGTTGATGCTGCGCGCCATGCTGCCGGCGCTCCGCCGCGGGCAGGGAGACAGGAATCTGCTCGCGCTGCTCACCCTCTCTACGATCGCCATCGGCCTCTTTTACGGCTCGGGCCTTTTCTATGGCGAACGCACCCATATCACGATCATGGAATATTGGCGCTGGTGGGTCGTCCACCTGTGGGTCGAGGGCATATTCGAAGTGTTCGCAACCGCGGCCATCGCCTTCATCTTTGCATCGATGGGGCTGGTGTCGAAGCGAATTGCGACGGCGGCCAGCCTCGCCTCGGCCTCGCTGTTCATGGTTGGTGGTGTCCCGGGCACATTTCACCATCTTTATTTCTCAGGCACGACCACGCCGATCCTCGCGGTTGGCGCGGCATTCAGCGCACTCGAGGTCGTGCCGCTGATCGTCCTGGGCTATGAGGCCTGGGAACATTGGAGCCTGCGCGATCGGGCGCCGTGGATGCGTCCGCTGCGCTGGCCCTTGATGTGCTTCATCGCGGTCGCCTTCTGGAACATGCTCGGCGCCGGGGTTTTCGGCTTCATGATCAACACGCCGCTCGCGCTCTTCTACCTCCAGGGGCTGAACACCACCGCGGTCCACGCCCATGCCGCGCTGTTCGGCGTCTATGGCTTCCTTGCCCTGGGCTTCACCCTGCTGGTGCTACGCTATATCCGGCCCGAGATTGCATTTAATGAACGGCTGATGCGGGTCGGCTTCTGGGGCTTGAACGCGGGGCTGGTGTTGATGATCTTCACCAGCCTGCTGCCCGTTGGCCTGTACCAGTTCGAGGCGAGCGTAACCACCGGCATGTGGTATGCTCGCAGCGACGCATTCCTGCAGCAGCGTTTCCTTGAAACATTGCGCTGGATCCGCACCTTTGGCGATGTCGTGTTCATCATCGGCGCCATCGCCATCGCATGGCAGGTCGTCATCCTCGGCTTGTGGCGCAAGGGCGCGCGCGCATGACCCTGGCCGCGAGGCAGGCGGGCGGCGTCGACATATCGCCGCTCTGGCTCCAGGGAGCCTATCGCCTGTTGTTCGCGGCTGGCGCGCTGTGGGCGGTCGTTGTCGTGACCTTGTGGATCGGTGCGCTCGGTGGGCGCTGGACGCTCCCTACCGCGATGGATCCGCTCGCCTGGCATCAGCACGAAATGCTGTTCGGTTATCTCAGCGCGATCATCGCCGGTTTCCTGAGCGCGGCCATCCCCAATTGGACCGGACGGCCGACGGTGACCGGATGGCGGGTCGCCGCGCTGGTTGGTCTGTGGCTGGCGGCGCGGCTGGCGATCCTCTTTTCAGCGGCGGTGCCGCCACTCGCCGGCGCGGCGCTCGATGTTGGCTTCCTGCTGCTTCTCCTCGTTTATGCCGCGCGTGAGATTTTCGCATCGGGCAATCGGAATAAACCGATCCTGGTTGTTCTCTTTTTGTTTGCGACCGCCTGCGCGCTGGACCATGCGGCCGCAATGGGAGCGATCGCCGATCCCGCGCTGGGCATGCGGATGGGCTTTGCCTTGGTGCTGATCCTGATCTCGCTCATTGGCGGGCGGATCATCCCGGCCTTTACCCGCAATTGGCTGCTACAGCAGAAGCGCGGCGAGGGGCTCCCAGTCATGCCAAATCGCTTCGACATGGCCGTGATCGCGGCCACGGCGCTGGCGCTCGCGGCGTGGGCAGCTGCCCCCACCAGCTCTTTGGCAGGAGGGCTGCTACTGCTCGCGGGCGCGCTCCAGCTCGTCCGCCTGGCGCGCTGGGCCGGGCTGAAGGCGCGGCGCTCGCCCCTCGTTTTCATCCTCCATATTTCCTATGCATGGTTGCCGGTCGGCCTGTTGCTGCTCGGTTGGGCGATTCTGCATCCGGCTTTTCCACCGTCGAGCGCGATGCACGCCCTTGGCGCCGGCGCGATGGCGGCGATGACACTGGCGGTGATGACGCGTGCGACGCGAGGGCATACGGGCAGGCCGCTGGAGGCCGATCAGGCAACGGTCGCCATTTATATCCTTGTGCATCTGGGCGCCTTGCTTCGCGTGACAGCGCCGTTCCTGCCGTTTGATTATATGGGCGCCATCGCGCTCGCCGGCGGGCTGTGGGGCGCTGCCTTTTTGCTATTCCTCATCGTCTATGGCCCCATGGCGCTACAACCAGCCCCCAAAGTTCGCGTTTGACATCATCGGAGTCGCCCCGCCAGCATCTTGCGATGCGCCAGCGTCGCAAAACGCTGGAAGTGCGATGCGAGCCAAAGTGGTTGTGGACGGCGAATGCGTCGAGGCGTTTTGCGGGCGCCTACCGAGATCCGCCGCTTACCAAGGCGTATCGTCGACGTTTGCGACCGTGCTTCCGACGTGGAGCCGGATGCTGGCGCGCAGCGATCATCGGTCACGGTAAGTCGGATTGATGCTATCCTTGGTGCAAATCCGCCCGCCGCGCGGTGAATTTGACCGGGGTCAATGTCTCACTCGCCGCGCCGTGTTCACATGCTGGCGGTCATAGGAGAAATGACATGCGTAACCGGGACCGGTGAGAGGATGGTCGAAAACGTACGCTCTCATGACTGCCATCCGAGACGCTGGCCGAGTTTACTCCTTCGCTGGCCTCGAGACCAGCGGTCGCATTGACCTTGGCGGGTGTGCCGCGGGCGCCTGATCGACGACGATTGATCATGCTCTCATCCGCGGGTTGATTACCGCACTACCCGTATCCGTCGCTGGGCCTATCCTCCGTCTAAGTTCGGGCGTCGGACGAACCTGCCCCACCGTACACCGTGGATTGCCCATC
>NZ_JACIEU010000044.1 GCF_014197035.1 Sphingobium scionense
ATTGTCAGCCTGCCAGCTCTGGCTGCCTGACCCGAACCCGATCCCGATCCTGCCGTGGATTGACGGTTCCTACACCACCTCCTGGGACACGACCCCAATTCGTCCCAAAAACATAACCCTCAGGCTCGCCTGCCGCTTCCCACCGGGCATAATCTGTGAATTCGTCGGACCACGATGTTGACCATGTCGCAGGTGATATCGCTGTTCCATATTCCAGCTCAACGACATGCGTAAAAGTGAGCCGATACGTGCCGGGGCTAACGCCGATACAGTCTTCGATTACAAAAAAATAATCTCGACCATGTTCGGTGAAGCCGTGGCTCATCACGCCGATATCTAATTCGGGCAGGCCATGTTCAAAAAGGATAGATAGAGGATGCACAGTCAATTTATGTACGATCACCCAGCGTACAGCAAGGTCCGCTCTTGGGGGCATGCTGGCGTTATAAAATAGGCAATAGTTGGTCGATTTGAGACCTGCCATATGTGCGTTAAAGGCATCCTTCTTCGCGATAGAGCCCGCGAACCGCTGATACGGTGTTATCTTTTCCGACCCGCCAGTATACACGTGCGACGATTTTGCAGGGAAAGCTCCCTTCAATCCGCTTGGCACCATATTGGCCATCAACTTCGAACCAAGTGGGCTCGAAGCCTTCCTTGCGGAGACCGTTGATAAATGTCCAAGACGGCGTACCCGATGTAAAGCGGGCGCGGACGCGTGCATCAAACAGAGAGGAAGCTGCCTTCCATTTGGGCGGAAGCCCAGCGGTAAGAGACGAAGGCGATCGCACGGTCGTCCACCAGCTCGCAATACCTAATCCGGCGATCAAACCTATCGCGAAGGTTGCAGCGATTTTGCCGGTAGGTCTAAAACTTAGAGGCACAATCCATCTTTCAAAACCCGGTGGGGCAAGGCTAATCGGATGTCCGCTTTCGGGCAAGGCGCGGATTGCGTTGGCCGGCCGTCTTTGGTCGTCAGCCGTCAAAGCCCGACCATGGCAAAGCCACCCCGCCCCTATCCGCAAGCCCCCTTTCTCCCTATCTACCCGGTATGCACCGCCTGTTCGTCGCCATCCGTCCGCCCGCCACGATCCGCAGCCAGCTTCTGGCCCAGATGGCCGGGATTCCCGGCGCGCGCTGGCAGGATGATGGCCAGTTGCACCTGACCCTGCGTTTCATCGGGGAAGTGGATCGCCATCAGGCGGATGATATTGCCGACGCGCTCGCCGGCGTCCGCTTCCAGCCATTCGCCATCGCGCTCGCCGGTGCCGGCTATTTCGACCGGCGCGGCGTGGTCGATACCTTATGGGCGGGGGTGCAGCCACGCGATCCGCTCGCCCATCTTCATGCCAAGGTGGATCGCGCCTGCGTGTCGGCCGGCATCCCGGTCGAAACCCGCGCCTATCTGCCGCACATCACCCTCGCCCGCTTCAGCCGGTACGGCGGCGACATCGCGCCCTTCCTGGCGCTCCACGCCGGCCTTGCCTCGCCCGCCTTCACCGTGGACGAATTCAACCTCTACGAAAGCCGGCTTGGCCATGCCGGCTCCAGCTATCATGTAGTCGAAACCTATCGCGCGGAAGGCCATCCCGACGCCCGCGACGATTGACGCGGACGCCGGGGGCAATCAGGCCTCAGCCGATGCTCAGCACACCACAGGCGACGCGGCCGCCGGCATTGCCCGTCGGGTCACTCTTGTAATCATCGGCCTGGGCATGGATCACGATCGCCGCGCCATCGGCATCCAGCAGCGGCGCCGCGCCGTCGCTGATCGCGCCGCCCGGCACCACATATTCGATCTCGCCGCTGCCGTCGGGCTTGGCCTGCATGTTGGGCATGTCGCCCATATGCATGCCCTGCGGGTTATCCTTGCCATGCTGGTGGCTGGTCGGGTTCCAATGGCCACCCGCGCTGGTGAAGTCCGGGCCGGTGCAGACGCCGGTGGTGTGGATATGCACCGCGTGGATGCCCGGCGCCAGCCCCTGCGCCTTGACCACGACATGCAGGCCATCGCCCGCCTGGGTCACGACCGCAGTGCCGCGCGCGCTGCCGTCGCCGGCAGCCAGCTTGGCCTTGGCCGTCGGCGCGGGGGACACGCTCTGGCTTGTCGCCGCACAGGCGGCCACAGAAGCGAGCAGAGGCAGGGCAAGGAACAGGGCGGCGGTCTTCATGGCAAACTCCCGATCACGGAAACAACTGCGCGAACGCGGCAGACGCGTCTTTGTTGCCGATCCGATCCGGTTTGTCATGATCCTTCTGCATATCGTTCGCAATAAAAGCAGAGGGATAGCATGGCATCCATCCTGACGCCCGTCCTTCACCGATCCAAAGGCCCGACCAAAGGCGATGCCCTGAGATCGCGCACTCACGCATCAAGCCAACGCCCGATACCAATCCTGGCCAAAGCCACATCGGAATCACGCCGGCAAAAAGCGAATTGCAAATGAGCGACGGGGCATGAGCGGTCGGGCATGCTCCGATCACCGCTCCGTCCTGGCTTGGAAGCACATGACACGCCGGACAGATATCCGTTCCGCCCGGATCGCGGCAGGCCAGTGCGCAACGCAGGACAAGAAAAAGGGGCCGGTCTTGCGACCGGCCCCTCTTCATATTCCATCCCGAAGGACGGAAATAACTTACTGACCCGAACCCGGACCGTAGGTGATTTCCACGCGACGGTTCTGGACTTCGCGAACGCCGTCCGCGGTGTCGACGCGCGGCTTCGATTCACCGAAGGCCTGGGTGGTCATCACGCCGTCAGGGATACCCTTCGAGGCGAGATAAGCCTTGGCGGCGTCAGCGCGACGCTGCGACAGGCCGACGTTGTACGAGGCTGCGCCCGAACGGTCAGCGTGACCGGCCAGCATGACCTGGGCGTTGCCGCAAGCGCTGTAGGCCGAAACCGCGTTGTCCAGAATGGTGGCGGCGTCAGGCGTGATGTCCGACTTGTCCCATTCGAAGAAGACAATGTACGGCCCAGGCGAGCATTCCGGCGCCGGCTGGGGCGGCGGAGGCGGCGGCGGGGGCGGCGGGGGCGGCGGGGGCGGCGGGGGCGGCGGAGCCGCTTCAGCCGGAGCGCCGAAGTTGTAGGTCAGGCCGAGCAGCAGGCTGTGGGTGCGCAGCTTGGTGCTGGCTTCCGAACCGGCCTGGCCATAGACGCTCTGGTAAGCCGGGATCAGCTTGATATCGTCCTGGTTGAAGAAGCGATACTTCAGCGAGACGTCGACATTGTTGGTGACCGGGTAGCGCACGCCGGCGATCGCCTGCCAGGCGAAACCGGTGTCGCTGTCGTTCACGACGTCAGAAGCCAGCTTGCCGCGCGAAACGCCGACACCGCCGCCGACGAAGCCCTGCAGGCCATCATCGGGACCGAAGTCGAGCAGGCCGTTCAGCATGAACGAGAGAGCCGAACTGGCACCGCCGAAGCGCTGTCCAACGACACCCATCTTGTCCAGATCGATCTCGGCGCGCTTGTAAGCGGCTTCGGCTTCGAGGCGGAAGCCACCGAAGTCGTAACCGATATTGGCGTCGAAATCATAACCCTTGTGATAGTCGATCGACGGAGCCGAACGACCACCCGGCGGGATGGAAGAGAAGGTCAGGTCCTGATCTTCGACCAGCAGCACGCCGGCGTCTACGCCAACATACCAGCTATTGTCGCGCGCCAAGGCCGGGGTGGCCAGGGCACTGGTCGCAAGCGCAGCCGCGAGGGCAAGCTTCCGCATTTGGATTCCCCTTTCAAAAGTGTCACGAAGGACTGCTGAAACCATGTATCGGCAAGAAGGTTTCATGGCAAGTCCACAATTCGTGAAACCGTTGCAAAAATAACGCAGTAGGGACATCCCCTAGGCTCTCCTCCAAGCTAATAGCTACGCCTCTCCATGAAAAGATCGCCGATACTCCAGAATTACATGGAGATCAGGCCGTGCGCCTGCAAAGCCGCCAATATCGCGGCAATTGCGCCACGACTCTCGATATCGACGGTGGTGCCGCCCGCCGGCGCCGTGATCCCGGCCTGGCGCGCGCCGACAATTTTCTGGTCATCGACAAAAAATCCGTCAGATCGCACCACCGCATTCCGCCATGCCGTACCGTCATGCGCCATGACATGACCGCGATCCGCCACGCTCAGTTGCAATCCCGCGCGCGGCGCGACAAAGCGCCAGCCGCCCTCGGTCCAGCCAGCCACATGCCCTTCCCGTTCGGCCCAGCCGCCGCTCGCGCCCGCCGCCACGATCCAGCATTGCCCGGCGACTGGCGCTATCGGCGGGATAGCCAGGTCGGCGCTCTCCGCCACCCCGTGCAACAGCATGTCGATCCGCGCGAGCGCCTCATTATGCATCATTTCCTTCTGCGCCTGCCCGGCATGCAGCAGTGGCAGCGCCCAGCGATCGCTCGTCTCGTTCGTCATCCTCGCCTCCTTAGAGAACCATGTCGATCATGCCCGGCTGCCCGATCGCCCGCGTGCCGATCTGCCGCACCGCAATGGTCAGTGGCCCGCTGGCCCCGTCCGCCGCGATCATCGCCGCATCATAGGTCCAGGCCGGTTCCACCACCTCGGCCCGCCGCACCAGCCGGTCGCCGTCCAGCACCCGCGCCTCATAACGCTCGCTTTCCTCGGCCAGTGGCACCTCGCCACCGCTGGTCCAGCGCCACCCCGCCCGACTGCGCCGGGTCCAGCCGATCCGCCATCCGCCTGCCCCGTCCGGCGCGGCGTTCAGATGCACCGGCGCCGGCGGCACCAGCGCCGCGCCACTGATCGCGATCTCCGCCGTCGCCGGCTCCACATCGCCAATGCCGATCGCCAGCAGGCGCATCGTCGCGCCGATATCCCCCTCCATCCCCGCCGCCGCCAGCGGATCGACCAGCCGGTCCGCCTCGATCAGCAGGAAGGGCGTGCCTGCCCCCTGCCCTGCCATCGCCCATTCGGTGCCGCGCAGCCCGCGCCGCAGCGTCTCCAGCCGATAACTGGCCGGCCCGGTCGGCACCGCCTGGCCGAACTGGATCAGTTCCTGCCCCACCAGGCACAGATTGCGCCCCTGCGCCAACGCCGCACCGTCCGCGCTCGCCAGTTCCATATCTTCGGCCAGCAATGTCACCGACAGGCTGTTTATAGTGTCGAGCAGCAACGTGCTGCCCGGCGGCAAGGTGGCGTCGATCTGCCCCATCACCGCGCGCGGCGCCGTCCGCCCGATCGGCTCGGCGGTCCCGCCCGCATCCAGCGCATAGAGCGCCGCGCTGCGCCAGCCCGCCCCGCCGCTCGCCGCCGCCACCAGTTGCGGCGCGTTCGCCACCCCCTCGGTCAGGCGCGGCAGGTCCGCCAGCATCAGTCGGGTCGGGCCATGCGGCGCATCCACCTGCCGCACGATCTGGCCGGACGACACGCTGCCCGGCGCCCGCGCGCCCGCCCCCGCCAGCCGCCGCAGCGCCAGCCGCACCGCCATCGCCTCCCATTCCCGTTCCTCGATCCGCCACAGTCCCGGCGCATCGGCCAGCGCCACGATCATCCCCGGCTCCAGCTCCAGCGCCCGCCAGTCGCCGCGCAGCGCCATCCGGTCGCGCCCGGCCCAGATGCCGTCCAGCCTTTGCCGCGCCAGCGATCGCGCCGCCCCGCCGCTCAGCACCGCGGGCAGTTCGATCCCGCGCTCGATCCGCCCCGGCCCCGGCCGCGTCACCCGCTGCACCCCGGCCTGATAGTCGCGCGCCGGATCATGATGCCGCACCGACAGCGCCAGCGCGACGCTGTCCGCGCCCGCGCCCAATCGCTCGACCGGATCGATCGCCCGGCCATTGATCCGGCTGCACCGCGTCGCCGGGTCGAGCGACGCCACCGCCGGCCCGGCCTCGCCCACCAGTTGCCCCCCGTCGCCGCACAGCCCCAGCCCATAGGCGTCGACCAGCGGCGCAATCGCTTCGGACAGATCCGCGCCGCTCGCGGCAAAGCCCTCGACCTCTTCGGCCGCCGCGCACCCCATCTGCCCTTCGCTCAGCGCGCCAACGATCGCATCGATCGTCACCGCGCCCGCATCCGCCTCGAAGGTCAGCGAGGGGATGCGATTGCCATAGTCGGACAGCAGCAGATCCTCGAACACCGCATAGGCGATGCCGCGATGCGCCGGCGTCATGTCCGCCCCCTGCGCCGACGCGATCAGCGGGTCGGGCGCCTGATCCTCGCCCCCATCATGCAGGCGGAACGCCCCCACCTGCGTCTTGAAATCGCCCGCCGCCCCGCGCAGCAGATTGCCGTCGGCCCAGACCCGCCCGATCGATCGCACGCCCCGCGCCGACAGCGCCACCGCAAAACTCGCCGAATAGCTGTAGCTCGTGCTGCTCCCCTGCCCCTTGCCGCCGCCGCTTTTCGTGCGGATCTCGCGCAGGTCCGTCGCCCAGATCACCGTGCCCGCCACCCGCATGCGGCCGAACAGCCGGGGCATCTGCGTGCCATAGCTCGACGTCTGCAACTGCAGGTCGCTCAGCCGCGCGCCCTCCCGCCCCTTCGCCTTGAACAGCACTTCCCGGTCCAGCACATTGCCGATCAGCCCGCCGATCGCGCCGCCGATCGGCCCGCCCAGCGCCGTCCCCACGGCGGTCAGCACCATCGTCGCCATATCCGTCCCTCCCCTTCACGCCCGCCAGATGCGCAGCACCGGCCAGGGCGGCGCGCCCGGCGTCTCCACCACCCGCCGCAACCCGGCATGGGCATGGACGAAGCCGCCCGGCACCAGGATCAGCAGATGCCGGTGCAGCGCGCCCGGCCGCACCAGCATCATGTCGCCCACCGCCCCGGCCGCCACCGACCGCAACCCCGCCGCCCGCGCCCAGTCGTCCGCCCGCCGATCGTCGCCAAAGCGCAGCCCATAATCGCCCGGCATCATCGGCGCATATCCCGCCGCCCGCATCGCCGCCCCGACCAGCCCGACACAGTCCAGCCCCAGCGCCGGATCGCGCCCCTGCAAGCGGAACGGCACGCCCACCAGCGTGCGCGCCGCCGTCGCGATCGCCTCTCCGCTCATCCGCCAGGATAGCGGGTCAACAGGTCGGTGCCCGGCAGATAGGGCTCGCCCCGGAAATTGACCGCATTGCCAAAGCGCGCCGCGCAGCTCGCCAACTGCCGGTCGCACCCCTGCGTCAGCAGCGCCAGCGTCCCCGCTTCCACCGCGAAAGGCGGCGGATCGGCCAGGCGCAGCGTGCCTGCATCATTGTCGACCACCGCCTGGACGATCCCGGCATTGGCGCCGGTCAGCCAGCGGATCATGCCATAGGCATAGATGCCCGCCTCCAGCCCCACCGCGCTTGCCACCGCATCCACCACGCCCGTCACGGCCACGATCTGCCGACGTCCGGCCATCGCCACCCGGCATTGCCGGTCGCCCAGCGTCGCGCGGCAATCGGGCGATGTCGATGGTGCCACCGGCTCGGCCAGCATCGCCGCCGCCGCGCCCACCAGTTCGGCGCTGAACGTGCCGCCCTTGCGCGCCACCGCGCCGATCGTCCCGCGCGCCAGCAGCCGCCACAGCGTCCCCGGCGCCTCCCACTGGGTCAGCCGCAATTCCAGTGCCGCCCCGTCCCAGCGCCCGGCCATCAGGTCCGCCTCGTTGATCGCATCGGCCACCAGCGCGCCGGCGACATCGCTGTCGCTGCCCTCCAGCCCGATGCTGCTGCGGATCGCCGATGGCGTCATGCCCGGCGCCGCGCGATAGCGCAGCCCGTCAATTTCCAGGTCGCGGTCATGGCTCGTCAGGCCGATCGCCACCCCGTCGCGCCGTTCCAGCCGCCAGCAAAAGGCCAGCGTGCAGAGCGCCTCCTCCAGTCCCCCGCTCATTCGCGTATCTCCACCAGCGGCACCGACACTGCTTCCCCGGCAGCGAAGGTCGCCCGATTAATCTCCAGCCGGTCCTCGGCAAAGCGCACCGGCACGTCGAAACGATAGCCGGCAGTGATCAGCGCGCCGTCACCCGGCGCCGCATCGAACGCGATCATCCCCAGCCCGACATGCTGCCAGCCATCGGCCTGCTCCACCCCGTCGATCGCCACCCGGATCGTCCCCGTCACCGGCCGGGTGATGCGCCGTGCCTGCGCGTCCGCGCCGCCGCCATAATGGCGCATCAGCACAAAGTCGGTCGTGACCCCGTCGCCGCTGCCCAGCCGCTGGTCCAGCGGTCCCGGCGCCGTGCCCGGCGGCCCGCTCCGGTCGTCATAGGGATCGGTGAAGCGAAAGCCGCGCGCCGCCCCGCGCCGTGCCCGGAAGAAGGCGATCAGGTCGGCAATGTCCGCGTCGGACCGCACCCCCGGCCCGGCATCGAAGGACAGGCGCGCGTCCGCCCAGTCGCTGCTGCGCCGCTCATGGCCCGACGGGCTTTCGGCCACTTGGGTCGAAAAGGCCGGCGCCACGCTCGCCTCCCGCCCGATCGCGATTGGAAAGCGCACATCGTCAAAGGCCTGCATCACATCCTCCCCATATAGTCTGAAACAGGTAAAGCCGTCGCGCGCGACCTGGGGCAGCGCCCAGATATAGGTCGCGGCCGTGCCACGCCCGACCGACGCCTGCGCCGCCGTCGCGATCGCGCGCCACTGGTCGGCCTGCTCGGGCAACAGCACGAAGCCGGCGAAATAATGCTGCTGCTCGACCGGATAGCCCAGCCGCGCGGTCGCCATCTCGACGCCCCGCTCGGTCAGTCGGGGCCGCCTTTGCGTCACCCAGTCATCATCTTCCAGTTGCAGCACATCGAACGCCGGCGCCGCCCAGCCGACCGGCATGTTCGCCCGCTTGGCCTCGGGCGCCAGCGGGTCCAGCACGGTCGGCAGATAGGCCAGAAGATGCGTCACCGCGTCCGGCGCCAATGCCTTCACCGCCGCGCACAGCGCCGCCGTAGACGCCGCCAGCACCGCGCCCGCATCGTCCAGCAGATCGCATTGCGCCGCGCTCAGCGTGCCACGCACATCGGCGATCGACACGGGACTTCCGCCCAGCGCCGCCCGCGCCGCATCGTCATAGAGGCAGATCCGCCCATCCGCCGGCATCACCCACCACCAGGGTTCGCCGACCTGAAACAGGATCGGAATCTCCGCGTCCAGGCCAATGGAAACAAAGGCGCCCGCCACCGCCTGCAAATAGCCCATCGCCCCGCCATGGGCCGGCGACAACAGGGTCGATGGCGGCGACCAGCCGGTCAGCGCCGGGTCGCCATTTTCCGCCCTCTGCTTCCAGTCGTTCCAGCAATGGGCGTCGAACAATTCATAGGATAGCGACCAGATGATCCCCAGCCCCATCGCCCTGGCCCGTCGCGCAAAGTCGGCATGCCAGACGGCACAGGGGGCATTGAGCACCCCGCCGGCCAGGCTGACATAAAGGCCCGCGCCCAGCCGTTCGAGCCGGAAATAATGGCTCATCCCGACATAATGGTTGATCGCCCCGCGATAGCCCAGCGCATGGATCGCCGCGACCAACCGCTCGGGCGTCTGGTTGAAGCAATCGTCATAGCCGGTCGCCATGCTGAGCCCATGTTCCGGCAGCATGACGTCACCCACCGCCAGCACCGATCCCGCCCCGTCGCAGACGATGTCGCTCAGTTCCGCCCAGCCCTCGACCGGCGCGGCAAAGCCGGTATCGCCCGCATCATAAGCCGGCGGCACCAGCGAAATGAACATCCGGTCGACATCCCCGGCCCAGACCGGATCGCTATCGTCGGGCAAGCGGAACCCGCCCTCCAGCGCGGCAAAATCCAGCAATATCTCCGCATCTTCCGGCCCACCGCTGGCATAGTTCCACAGCCGCACATACCAGGCGCGCGCGGCACCCTCGGCATCGCGTCCCTCGATCGTCAGCGTGGCTCCATGCGTCTCGTCCAGCCGCCGCAGCCCGCCGCTGCGCCAGCGGAAACGCAGCACGCACTGCCGGAAATCCCGCGCCGTCTCATAGGCCAGCAGCGGATGGCTCCACTGGTCCGCCGCGTCCCAGATCAGCCCCGCCAGATCGCCGGAGCCGTAGAACACGGCATCGGCGCGCAGGGCATCGGGGGCGCTCGTCACCACGCTTGCCATCATCGGCCGGGGAAAATTCACCGTCCACCACATCGGATCGAACCGCTTGATGAAGCGGCTCTCCTGCCCGCGTCCATGTGCCGGGCCTCCATCGGCCAGCCAATAATCGATCCCGCTCATTGCAGCGCCCCCCGCACCGCCCCCCGCACCGCCCGTGCGACCTGCCGCGCGCTCCGCGCCAGCAGCCGCGCCTCGCCCTCGTTCCCTCGCCCCTGCACCGCGATGTTCACCCGCACGTCGCGCCCGCCGCCGCCACCCGGCACCACCTGCCCGCTCGCGGTCGGCACGAAGACTTCCGGCCCGCGCTCGCCCACGACATAAGCCCGCCCCGGCGCCACCGGCCCACCAGTCGCCCGCCCCGGCAGGCCCAGCACACTGGTCAGCAGCGACGCCCCCAGTTGCACCAGCCCGCCCCCGCTGCCACCGCCGCCGCCCACAGCCGACCGCAGCGAACTCGCCGCAATCTCGTCCAGCACCGACAAGGCGATCCGCCGCAGATCCTCGAAGCCGAACTTGCCGGTGCGCACCGCCCGCAACAGCCCCTGCTCGATCCGCCGCCCCGCCCGGTCGGCGCCATCGCCCAGCGGCCCTTCCAGCCCCGCCCGCATCGCCTCGACATCGCGGGCCAACCCCTGCGTATCGGCCCGCACCCGCACCACCAATGTCTCGATGTCCTCGTCCATGGCGCTCCCCATTTTCTGATCCTGGTCAGTCCGGCATCGCCTGCATCAGCCGCGCCAGCGCCCCCGCATCCACCCCGTCGACCGGCGCGTCCTCGCCGCGCATCGCCGCCAGTACGGCGCCCAGTTCCGCCGGGGTGGCACGCCAGAACTCGTCCGGCCGCCACCCCAGCAGCCAGCCGGCGATCCCCGCCAGCCGCCCAGCCCCCTGCGCGAAGCGCATCACTTCGCCATCCGCAAAGCGCGTCATCGCCCTGCCAATATCTGTTGCAAGATCGCCTTCAGCACCGGCGTCGCCCGCGCCAGCCCCGCCGCCAGCAGCGCCTCGCCCAGCGCCTCCCGGCTCAGCCCCTTGCCATGCAGGGCTTCGCGATCGACCAGGCAATGCCAGAACAGCCCGACCAGTTCGGCCAGCGTCAGCTTGCCGTCCGCCGCCCGCTCGACCAGCGCGAACAAAGGCCCCAGTTCTTCCTCCGCCGCCACCAGCGCGGCAAAGCTCGGCCGCAGCACCAGCGTCTCGCCGCCCAGATCCAGCGCCGCTTCCCCCCGCGCGGGGTTCACCGCCCCGCCGCTCATTCGCTCATCACCGCGCCGCTGCTTTCCAGGCTCAGCGCATAGTTGCGCTCGCCATTATAGTCGCCGGCATAGTCGAGCCGCGTCACCAGGAAGCGGCCGCGCATCCGCTCGCCACTCTCGAAACTCAGCTCATAATGCTCGATCGTGCCCGCCAGCGCATGGTTGCGCACCCGGATTTCGGCCGCCGATCCGGTGAAGATGCCGGCCGCCGACACGCTGACCGATCGCACCCCCGCGCCCGACAGCAATTCGCGCCAGCCGCCCGAATCCTTGCTGGTGATGTTGACCGCCTCGCCATTCACCGACAGCTGCGTGGTGCGCATGCCGGCCACCGTCTCATATGTTGCCGGGACGTTGCCATTTCCCACCTTCAACAGAAACGCACTTCCTTTTTCGACGCCCATGGCGCATTCTCCCGTCAGACAAAGCGTTCTAAAACGCGGATTAAAGGAGAGGTCTGATGCTCGTGGTTGCCCCCCTCTTGATGATGCTCGCGGCGGCGCCCTCGGCCGACGCCATCGGCGCCGCGCGCAAGGCTTTTGCCGGCTGCCTCTCGGCCCAGGTCCAGCCCTCGCTCGACAAGAAAGTGCCGCTCGGCGAATTTCAGGGTCAGTTGAAGAAGGTCTGCGCCGACAAGGAAGCCACCTTCCGCGCCGCGATCCTCGCGCAGGGCAAGGCCGACGGCATGTCGGACAAGGATGCGCAGGCCGATGCCGACGATCAGGTGTCCGAATATGTCGACAAGATCATCGGCGAATATGAGGAATATAATAAGCCCGGCGGCTGATCAGGCGCTGCTGCTCTCGCGCACCACCCGAATGCGGTAATCCGCCACCGCCAGCCAGCCGCGCTCGCCCGCACGGGCGATGCGCGACCGCAACAGGCTGGCGGTGACGATCCGCCATCCGCTCGCCTGCGCCAGGCGGATGACCGGGTCGATCCGCGCCAGCAATTCGCCCAGCCGCCCGGCCGTCTCCGCCATGTCATGCAGGCTGATCGACAGGCGCAGCTCGCGCCCCTCGACATCCTTGGCGCCCCAGTCGCTGCCCAGGCATTCGCCGACCACGCCATAGGGCGCGCTCGCCCGCGCCGGCGCGCCGTCGAACAGGCCGTTCAGCCGATCCATCAGGCCGCTGTCGGCCTTCAGCGCCGCGATAACCGCGCTGCGTATCGCCACCTCTGCGCTCATGCCCTGCTCCTTCCCGCCTCGCGCAGGCTGAGGTCCGCCATCCAGCGCGCCTTCAGCCCCGACGCCGACGCCCGCACCGCCTCGCCCTCGATCGCCGCCGCCACGCCCTGTTCGCCCAGCGCATCGACAATCGCCGCCCGCCGCCGCGCTGCCCGTTCCTCCATCCGCCGCGTCAGTGTCACCCACATGACATCGCCCCTCACGACATTGCCCGTCACGAGAGCCGCATCCTGCGCCACGGCCGCCACAGCGCGCTCACGACAGCCGGTGGAGCAGCACCCTCGTCACCGCGTGCGACGAAATGCTCCGCCGCCAGCCGCATGATCCCCTGGCGCAGCGGTTCGGCCACGCCATTGAGGTCCGCCGCCATCCCGGCCTGATACTCCACCGCCAGCCGGTTCCCCGGCCGCACCGCCCTTACCCAGCCATCGCCCGACGCATCGATGTCGATCGCATAGGCCTCGACCGGCAGCGGCGTGACCGCCCCCGCATCGTCCACCGCCGCGACCGCACCGATCGCCACCACCGGCCGCGCCGCCAGCCTGTGCCAGCGCCCGTCCGCCGGCACCGTCTCGCGCGCGCCGCGCCGGATCAGCCACTGGCCGACAAATTGCTCGCACAGCGCGCCCGCGCTCCGCAGCAATCCCGCCAGCACCGCATCCTCGCCATCGCTCTCGATCCGCAGATAGGCTTTCAGCTCCGCCATCGACGCCGCCAGCCCCGCGCCATTGTCCGCTTCCGCCAGCATCAGCGCTCCTCCACCCGAAAGCCGATCGACCGCTCATCCACCTGCCCGTCAGACAGGGTGACGCGGTTGGTCAGGCGATAGACATGGCCGGCGATCCCGCCGCTCACCCTGACGCTGCTGCGCTGCGGCTCGAAGCCATGCTGGTCGATCGCCATGCCGCCCGGTTCGAGCGGCACCACCGTCCACACGCTCCCGGTCAGGCTCTGCCCGGCCAGATAGGCGGACCAGTCGATACCATGGTCGATCCGCGCCTGCGGATCCTTGATGTTCAGCCTCATGCCCTGTCGCTCCCCCTGTTCGCCTCCGGCCGCTCGGTCCGCGCCGGCGCCCGCACCCGCGCGCCCTGTCCCGGCCGCATCCCCGCCGCCCATGCCCCGTCCCAGCGCGGGGCGGCCGCGCCACGCACCTCGCCCAGCACCGTCGCGCCCAATGCCTCACCCGCCAGCATCGCCACCTCCCGACACCAGCGCCTCGATCCGGTCGATCCGCCGCCGCTGCCACGCCGCCTCCAGCGCCAGGCACTCCTCGTAGCGCAGCCCCCAGCGCGCGCCCGCCGCCCGCGCCGGCCGGATCAGCACGCCTTCGCCATCCCGCTCCTCCGCCTCCGCCGGCCAGGCGTCATGGCACAGCAGCCCCAGCCGCACCGCCGCCCCGTCGCCCAGCCGTGCGTCGATCGCCTCGCGCACCGCCTGCGCCACCAGCCCGACATGCCAGCGCGCAGCCTCGCCCTTGGCCGCCACCGCGTCGACGAAGCGGAACTGGCACCATTGCACATCGCCCCAGGCGTCCAGCAGCGCCTCGGGCACCGCGCCGACATCGCATTTGGCCTGCGCGTCCGACGTGTTGATGGTGCCGCTCGCGGCATAGATGACCGACCAGCGCGCCGCCGCCGCGCCGCATGCCCGGCTGTTGTCGGTCGCAGGCACGACATGGCCGGCAAAGCTCGCGTCCAGCGTGGCATTGCTGAAGCCACAGGCCACACCGACCAGAGTATTGCCGCTGTCATAGGCGGTGATCGCGAAATTATTGCCGGAATTGCGCCCGAACAGCCAGCGCCGCACGCCGCCGGTGTCGAACTCGACATAGGTGGTGTAGCCGCTATTGGCGTCGATCTTCATCGTCCGGTTGGCGCTGCCGCCGCCAAAGCTCGCGGCGACGACATGGGCATTGGCGTAGCGCCGGGCCACACTGCCCAGGTCGATCGCCGCATCGCTCGCGGGCACCAGCGACGCGCCCACCGCCTCGCTCGCCAATGTCGCCATCGTGCCCAGCCCCAGCGCGCTGCGCGCCGCGCCCGCACTGCTCGCCCCGGTGCCGCCATGGCCGATCGCCAGTGTCCCGCCCAGCGTCAGCGTCCCGCTTCCGCTCACCGGCCCGCCGTCAAATTCCAGTCCCGTGGTCCCGCCCGACGCCGCCACGGCGGTCACCGTCCCGGCGCCGACATGCGCCCGCACCGCCGCCCCGTCGCCCTGTTCCAGCAATGCGCGGCCGAACCCGGTGGTCGCAAGACCCGCGAGCGCGTCCAGCCCCGCGCTCGCATCCTGCTTGCCCGCCAGCGCATCGCCCAACCCGTCGATCGCCGCCAGCCCATGGCCATGGCCCTCGACCGCCGCGATCCAGCCGCTGTGCAGCACCAACCCGACCCGCTTCTCGCCCGGCGCGAAACTGACCGCCCCGCCCCCGGCCGCCGATGCAATCGGTGCCCGCACCAGCCGCCCCTCGCCATCCAGCGTGCCGCTGCCCGCCTCCCACGCCGCCGGATCATCGACCCCGACGATCATATAGGGAAAGCGCGCGCCCGCCCCCAGGGCATCGGCAAAGGCCCGATAGCCCGGCAACGCACCGCCCAGCAGCAATGGCCCTTCGCCGACATCGAAACAGACCTCGCGCACCAGGTCCGCCATCGTCCATTCGCTGATCGCCACGCCCCACTCCCCCACAAAGCCAGAAAAGCCCCTCCCCTTCAGGGGAGGGGTTGGGGTGGGGGCTTTCCCCCACCCCGATACCGTTACGAGGCGGCGAACTTCATGAGCTTGCCGCCGGCTCGTTTACGAGGCGGAAAACTTCATCAACTTGATCGCCTCGCTGTTCGCCACCGCGCCGCCGATCCGCTTGACCGCGTAGAAATGGACGAACGGCTTGTTGCTGAACGGATCGCGCAGGATGCTGGTGTCGCTGCGTTCGGCGATGACATAGCCGGCCTGGAAATTGCCGAAGGCGATCGACAGGCTGTTCGCGGCAATATCGGGCATGTCCTCCGCCTCGACCACCGGATAGCCCAGCAGGGTCGCGGGCTGCCCCGCCGCCAGCCCCGGCTGCCAGATGAAGGCGCCATCGCTGGTCTTCATCTTGCGGATCGCCGCCAGCGTCGCGCTGTTCATCACGAAGCTCGCCCCCTGGCGATAGGGCGTGCGCAGGCTCTGGACCAGGTCGATCAGCTTGTCCTGCGGGTTGGTCGCAGCAAAACCACCGGCCGCTCCCGACGCCACATATTGCAACGATCCGAAAGCGCGCACGCTGTCCGCCTCGCTGGTGGTGGTATAGGTCAGGAAGCCCTTGGGCTTGTTCGTCCCGTTGCCGGTGACGAAGGCCGCGCCCTCCGCTTGCCCGAACTCGCGGGCAATCTCGCCCGCCAGCCAGCCTTCGACATCGAACTGCGCGTCATCCAGCATCGCCTGGCTCGCCGCCGGATTGGCATAAAGCTCGCCCGATGGCGGCGCGATCTCATTGAAGCTCGGCGTACCGGTCTCGGCCCGCGCCCCGGTCTCGCTCGCCCAGCCCGACACGATGCCGCCCGCGCTCACCAGCTTGCGATAGCCCGCCGTTCCGGTCCGCACGACATTGGCGATGCCGCGGATCGGCGAAATCGCCTTCAGCGTCGAACCGATCAGCTGGTCGATTTCGCGCGGCACCGCATAGCCGCCCGCCGCCCCGCTGGCGCCGGAAAAGCTCTTCAGTTCCACCCCGGCTTCCAGCCCCTGCCGCAGATAGCGCTCGACAAAGGCGCCGCGCGCCGGGTCGACCTCACCGCCCTTTACCCCATCGAGCGCCGGCCGCCCCATCTGCACCCGCATCGCCCCCAGCTGCGCCTCCAGCGCCGCGATCCGCTCGCCCTGAAGCACAGCGTCAAACGCCCCCTCCAGCCCGTCCGTCACCACTTCCGTCATAACCATCTCCCGCTTGCCAAAACGAAAAAAGGCGGCCCCAATAGGACCGCCCACAAAAAGAAAATCCTCGCCCCATCGGGGAGAGGATACGGAGCCTTGGCGGCAAAGCCGCCTAGGCGCAGTTGGAGAGGGGGAAGTCTTCCCCTTGTTGCCTTTTCTACGCCTTCCGTCCATCCATCGGACAGGGGGACGATCAGATGAGTTATCCAGCCGGCTCAAGGGCCGAGTTCAGCCTGATATTGCGCAGTATCCAAAGCGCGTTCGATTTCAACGGCCGCGCCCGCAGATCGGAATTGCTTTATTATCAGATCGCCGTTGCCCTGCTCGGAATCGTCATCGGCTTTGGAACCATGACGATATTGTCGCTACAGCAAAGGGTTCTCCTGTTAAGCCTGATGCAGATTGTCACCGCCATCCCCCTGTTCGCTCTCTTGGCACGCCGCCTGCACGATCAAGACCGATCAGGATGGTGGGCATTGCCCCTCCCGGCGATCATTGCGTTCAACATGACGGATAATTACCATAGATGGGCGGACGACGGCCAAATCCCGTCACTGCCGCTGCCTTTGACCATCATTCGAAGTCTGGCCATCATTGCCATGCTGGTCTTCACCTTCTGGCCCGGCACGCAAGGCCCCAATCGTTTCGGCGAAGATCCGCGCCTGGTCTAAACTGCGACGAAAAGGTCATGCCCCTCACCCTCGTCACCCACGGCGCCCAGCATCTCCCCGCCGCGCTGTCCCCCGCCGATCTCGCCACGATCGAAGCTGCCCTGGCTCATCTGCCGCCCGACCAGCCGGGCCTGCGCCTCGCCAGCCTGCCCGCGCTTGGTCCGTTGCTCGGCCCGACCGGCCCAATCGGCCGCCATGCCGCCGTGCATCAGGGCGCGGCCAGCCGCCCGGTCCGCGCCATCCTGTTCGACAAGAGCGCCACCACCAACTGGGCGCTGGGCTGGCATCAGGATCGCACCATCGCCGTGCGCCGGCGCATCGACATGGCGGGCTTTGGCCCCTGGACCATGAAGTCCGGCATCCAGCATGTTGCCCCGCCCCAGTCGCTGCTCGACGCGATGGTGACGCTGCGCCTCCATCTCGATCCGGTCGATGCGGACAATGCCCCGCTGCTGATCGCCCCCGGCTCCCACCATCATGGCCGCGTCGCCGAAGCCGATGTCGCCACCCTCGTCGCCCGCTGCGGCATCCATCCCTGCCTCGCGGCGCGGGGCGACATCTGGCTCTACGCCACACCGATCCTCCACGCCTCCGACGCCGCCACCAACCCGCGCCACCGCCGCGTCCTGCAACTCGACTACAGCGCCGACCCGCTACCCGACGGCCTGGAATGGCTGGGGGTGTGATTCAGAGCATCGTGCGCAAACTTGGGAACCGGTTTTGCGCTTGAAACGATGCGACAACAAAAACTTAGAGCGCGCGATCTGCGTCGGATTTAACGCAGCGCGCTCTAGAAAGCCTTGTCCAGACCTGCATCCTTCAAAATGCCGTTGGCGGTATGCCGCACCTTCACGCCCCGATCCAATACGAAGCTGCGACCGCTGATAGGACTGAACCAGATTTCATGATCGCCCTTGCCCTTGCGGATCAGATGACAGCCTGCATCTAGCAACAGACGCTCCAACTGCCGCCCATAGCCCGTAACCACGGCTCAGGCGATCGCAACCGCCAGCGGGCTGTCGAACACAGGCAGGATACTGACGGGCAGACGATGCGCGGCTAATTTCTTGGATTTGCCGAAAGACGCCAATATTTCAGCGCAATTGAGTTCGATCAAATCCGGTGCGACATCCTCGATCCTGCGAATAAGATCATGAACCGTATCGGCTTCGACACGCAGCCCGGGGATGTCCGACGCGGCAATATACCAGCACCCGCTTTCCTCATCCTGCGCGATATGCACTTTCAGTTCGATCGTTTTCGGCACGTCAAATCCCATCCACCGGTGCCCCCGCTGCATGGTCGCAAAAAGAGTCTTAATTTTCGTAACGATCAGGCTGTCGTCAGCGCTCATATGGCGAACTTTCCGACAGCTTCAACCCGGTCCATACGCCTGCCCCCTAGCTGCGACGCGAAAGATTGTCACTAAAGTTTGCACATTGCAAACCTGTTCACCCCTCCACCCCGATCACCCGTGCCAGCGGCTGCATCGGGTGCGTGACCAGACTCACCTCCACCAGCTCCAGCGCCATCAATTCGCGCGGCCCCACGCCTCGCGCCGCCTTCACCCGATAGCCGAAGCTGAGGCCATCGACCGCGCCGGCCGCCAGCATCGCCGCCGCCTCGCGCCCGGCCGCGCTCGCCCGCGACACGCGGCCGATCACCCGCAGGCCGCGCTGGTCCTCGCGCGCCATCTCGATCCGGCCGATCGGCGCGCCGGGCCGATGCTGCCACAGCAAGGGCAGGTGCGCCGCCGTCACCGCGCCGAACGCGCCCGGCCGCACCACATCGCCGCCCCGGTCCACCCGGTCGAAGATCGCCGCATAGCCGGCAAAGCGCAGCGGGCCATTTGCGTCCCGCCCGCTCATCCCTTCACCAGCCCGATCAACCCCATCTTCACCGCCATCCCCAGCAGCACCAGCGCCATGACGATCCGCACCGCCCAGCCGATCGCCGCCCCGCGCGCCGCCTTCTTCGCGTCGCGCCAGGCGCGCAGCAGCTCGCGCAATTCCCGCATGTCGGCCTCGGCCCGCCGGTCGTCGAGTCCCAGCCGCGCCAGCGCCCGCCCGGCACCCAGTTCGCTCGCCTCCTCGATCAGCGCCCGGATCATCACCATGTCCCCCCGCCCCGGCAGCCCTGCGCCCTCGGCCTGCGCCACCAGCCGCGCCAGCATCTCCTCTTTCATGGCCCCACCTTCCCTTGGGCGCCGCGCGCCCCTATCTGGGGCCGCATGAAGCGCCCCCCTCGCAAATTGCTGATCGCCCTCGTCATCCTCGCGCTGGGGCTCATCGCCTGGCATTTCGGCCTGTTCCGCGCTGGCGACTGCCTGCTGCAGGGCGGCAGCTGGAACATGGACAACGGCTTCTGCCGCCTCGACAGCCTCGCCCAGCCGATCAGCCGATAGGGTTCAAATGCCCAGCATCGCCTTCTTCTCTTCCGCAGAGAGGAAATCCGCCCCCGCCACCCGCTCCCACAGCGCCGCGCGCTCGTCCGACAGCGCCGGCACCGCGTCCAGATCCGGCACCAGACTTAGCCCCGGCCACCAGCCCTGCAATCCCTGCGCCAGTCCCGCGCCGATCTTCCCCACCAGCGGCAATATCGTCTGCCGCCACAGCGCCTTGTTCGCCTCGCGATAATTGGCATAGCTATTGTCGCCCGGCAGCCCCATCAGCATCGGCGGCACGCCAAAGGCCAGCGATATCTCCCGCGCCGCCGCCGCCTTCAATCCGACAAAGTCCATCTCCGCCGGCGACAGGCTCATCGCCCGCCAGTCGAGCCCGCCCTCCAGCAGCATCGGCCGCCCGGCATTGGCCGCGCCGCTGAACGCCGCCTCCATCTCGCGCCGCACCCGCTCAAACTGTTCCGGGCCCAGCACCGATCCGTCGCCCGGCGCATAGACCATCGCGCCCGAAGGCCGCGCCGCATTGTCGAGCAGCGCCTTGTTCCACACCGTGGCGGCATTGTGGATCGCCACCGCCCCCGCCGCCGCGCCGACACAGCCCAGGCCATAATGATCGTCGAGCGGATGGAGCGCGCGGATATGGAGCAGGCTGGTCCGCCCGGCGCCATCCTCGGGCGACAGCCGGGTCACGCTCTCGCCCACGCGATAGAGATAGGCCGCCGGCCAGCCGCGCGCATCCGCCTCCACGCTCACCCGCTCGGGCCGCAGCGCGAACAGCTCGGCCGGCATCCCGTCCGCACCCGCGATGACCTGCACATAGCCATTGCCGTGCAGCAGCACATGGCTCGCCAGCGTCTCGATCAGGCCCTGCCCCGCCGACGCCCGCGCCACCAACGCCCCGATCCGCGCCGCCGCCTCACCATCCATCCCGGCGTCCATCCCACCGACCTTCAGCACGCACGCCCCGGCCCCTTCGGACACCAGCCGCATCGCCCGCTGCGCCACCGGATTGCCGATCACCCCGGCGCGAAGCTGCGCCTCATAGCTGGCAGGCCATTCCCCCAACGCCACCGCGCCCGATCCCCAGGCCCGCGCCAGCACCGGCCGCCCGGCTTCTCCCGCCGCCGCCTTCATCCCGAACCATTTCATGCTCTTGCTCCTTGAATGGCGGCCGCATACACATCGGTATGGCGTATCCGCGTCGGGGGAAATCACCATATGCCGATCATGATGGGAGCCGTTGTGATGCTGCTCGCCGCCGCCGCTGTGACACCGGACCGTCCCTTGCCTGTCGTCTATGCTATGGCCGACGACCATGCACTGGTTGCGCTTGCCGACACGGCGCAGGGCGAAGCGGAGGTCCGCATCACCCTGCGCGAAGGCACAGACATGCTCGATTGCCGCCCCACATTGGTAAGCGGCAACAAGGCCGTCGGCCCCGCCAGTTGCCGACTGGTGATGCGAAAGCTCGGCTGGCTATCGTCGCTGCCTGCGGCTGACGGCAAATCGACCCAGATTCCGGCGATGGTCGTGCGCTGGTTCCCCGTCCCCCATCGAAAGAGCGCCACGGTTGACTATGGCGGCGCCTCGCCGATCAATCCGACCACATGGGTCACGCCCGACGACTATGTGATCGCCGGCGATGGCACGACCCGTATGGCCATCACCATCGACGCCTCAGGTATCGTCTCCCAGTGCCGCGTTCTGCAAAGTTCGGGCAATTCCCAATTGGATGAACATGGTTGCGCCCTGACCCGCCAGCGCGCCCATTTCCTGCCTGCTACCGACGAACAGGGCGTGCCGCACGATACACAGGGCGTTCACACCGTCACCTGGCTTCGTCCCTAAAGCGATCTTCCCTGCCAGCAGCAATTTCGCTAATCAGTCGCAATATCCAAGCCAGAGACCTGCCCTGATGACCGCCCCCTCGCCCCTCCTGTCCCAGACCGCCGACCAGATGCGCGCGCAACTCGCCGCCTCACCGGAAGCCGCCGCCGCCTTGATCCGCGCCGGTGCGCAGGCCGGCCTGCCCGACGCCCAGGCGCTCTATGGCCAGCTCCTGCTCGACGGTCAGGGCATCGCCGCCGACCCGGCCGAAGCCTTCCGCCAGTTCGGCCTCGCCGCTGCCTCGGGCCATGTGATGGCGATCAACATGGTCGGCCGCTGCCATGAGAAAGGCTGGGGCACGCCGGTCGATCCGGTCGCGGCCGCCGCCTGCTATCGCCACGCCGCCGAAGCGGGCCTCGATTGGGGCATGTATAATATCGGCAGCGCGCTCGGCCTGGGCTCAGGCGTGGCAAAGGACGAAGCGGCCGCACTTAGCTGGTTCCAGAAGGCCGCCGCCCTCGGCCATGCCAAGTCGATCAATTTCCTCGGCGCCTTTCATGAGGAAGGCCGCCTCCTCCCCCGCGACATGGACCGCGCGGCCGAATGCTATCGTATCGCCGCGGAGGGCGGCGATTTTCGCGGCCAGTTCAACCATGGCCGGCTGCGCGCCGACGCCGGTGACATCGCCGCCGCCACCCACTGGATGCAGACCGCCGCGACCAGCGCCACCCCCGCCTTCCGCACCATGATGCGCGACCATCTCGCCGCCTCGCCCCACGCCGCCCTGCGCGCGCTCGCCGCCGGCCTCTGACAATATCCACGAAAAAGGGCGCGGAAATCCGCGCCCCTTTCGTCCGGCCTCACGCCCGGATCATTTGTTCCGCCGCAGCACCTCGTCGCAGCGGGAATTGGTGCCCGATCCCTTGCCGATGATCCGGCCCGCCGCCGCGCCGCCGGCGCCGGCCAGCACCGTCTCGCCCACGCCGCCGCCGGCGATGATGCTCGCACCCGCGCCCACGCCCGCGCCGATCGCGGTGCCCTTGTCGCGGCCCTTCTTGCCCTGGAGCAGGCAATAGCGCACATCGTCGCGGTCGCGCGGATTGGCCCGCGCCACCCGCGCCCGGTCCTTGCTGTTCAGGCTCGCCGCCAGCACCGGGGTTGCCACCATCGTAACAGCGGCCACCGCCGCGATCATCCTGACCATCTTCATGTCCGTCACTCCTGATCGGTGCGAAACGAAGCAGGAGAACGCCTTGTTCCGGCGCCCATCCTCCTTGTTCACAGCCCCATATAGGGGCCGTGACGGACCGCCGCCTATTGCGGTTAATCCCTATCCGGGACCGATCAGTCGATGCGCGAGATGAAGTCGGCGGCCGGGCGCCGCACCTTCTTCAAATTGACCAGCCAGTCGCCCTCGTCCGCGCGATAGCCCAGCGGCATCATCACCACCGAGCGCAGCCCGCGCGCCCGCAGGTCCAGAATTTCGTCCAGCGCAGCCGGATCGAAACCCTCCATCGGCGTCGCGTCCACCTCTTCAAAGGCGGCGGCGGTCAGCGCGATGCCAAGGCCGACATAGGCCTGGCGCGCGGCATGTTCGAAATTGGTCTGGGCGTCGCGTTGCGGATAGGTGTTGAGCAGCATCTGGCGATAGGCTTCCCAGCCCTCGTTGCGGAAACCGCGCTCGTCATTGACCAGGTCGAACATGCCGTTGATCCGGTCGGCGGTATAATTGTCCCAGGCGGCAAAGACGACCAGATGCGACGCATCGGTCACCTGCGCCTGGTCCCAGGCGATCGCCCGGATCTTGGCGCGGATATCCTTGTTGGTGACGACGATCACCTCGAACTGCTGCAACCCGCTCGACGTCGGCGCCAGCCGCACCGCCTCCAGGATGCGCTCCACCTTGTCCTCGGCCACCACCTTGTCCGGGTTCATCTTCTTGGTGGCATAACGCCAGTTCAGACGGTCGATCAGCATGAGAAATCCTTATATTGCAACGGCGCCAGCCTAAGCCCGGCCCATGACGCTTCGATGTAGCGCCCACAGCCCCAGGAATAAAGGTCTCACATTGAAACCAAATATTGCCCCACCCATCCATGACCTTTCGCCGGCAAGCGGCCCTTATACTCCCTCTTCGTCATCCCGGCCCCTTCGGCAGGCTCAGGACAGGCTTGATCCGGGATCCATTCAGCGCTCGCTCTCTGGCATAGCCCAGAATGGATCCTGACTTTCGTCAGGATGACGCCGGTGGGGATCACGGGCAGCGACCAGAAGCGATCGTAAATTCCTCCCCTGCAAGGGGAGGGGGACCACGAAGTGGTGGAGGGGTGTCGCCCTATCAAGAGGGGGGGGGACCCCCCTCCGTCTGGCCTACGGCCAGTTCAAGGGAGACACGGGTCTCCCTTGAACTCCCCTTACAGGGGAGGATGGCCTAGAACGACCAAAGTCAGTCTCTCGACCATTGCCATCCGCATCCTGAAACCCGCCGTTCATTAAGATGACAGGTCGAACGCTGAATAGCCAAATCTGGTGGTTAACTGCCGTTGGCCATGTTAGGTTTGTGCGTCTGAAGGGGGTGTTATTTTGCTGATCTACGGTATCGTTATGACGCTAAGCTGTCTCTCGCTGGCCCTGTGCCCGCACAAGCGAGCGCAGACCGCTGAAACCCGGATTGCTCAGGGTAACGACGGGTTCTTTGAGGAACAGCGCAGTTACCAAGCTTACCCTTGGTTGGGTGATCCGAAGCGCCTTCGCATCGCTGGAGTTGTCGGAACAGTTTGCGGGGTGATCTTTTGCGCGCTTGAACTCTACCGCCCTAGCTAGGTTCGCAATGGGCGATTGTTGCCAAACGATTTTTCCCGCGCATCGTCCGTTATCGCCGGTCTTCACGCCAAAAGCGGACTGACTGAAATCCACGGTGGGTTCAACGGGTGGCGACAACACTTTAATCTTTTGAGGAAGATGGAGTGTCGCGATGAAGCAGCGTCGTCGGATATGTTACACGGCCAGCCAGCGAGCGGAGATATGGGACCGTTGGCAGCGCGGGGAATCGATGAGTTCGATCGGGCGACGGTTTGATCGAGGGTCATCGT
>NZ_JACIEU010000045.1 GCF_014197035.1 Sphingobium scionense
GTGAACGATATTCCTGTGCGCATGCGCCAGACTCGCATGCGAACGCAACAAAGGGAATCCCGAACCGGACTCTTATGTCAGGCGGAAACCACTAGCATGGCATTAGGGAAAACTGTCTATTTTCAGATGAACAGGTCAAAAATTGAGTATGACAAAACCCGATGCATATAAAGTGTCCAGCGTCGATATTCCGGAGGTTGTTAGCCAAAGGAAATCAATTCAATCCGTAGAAATTGGTGCAAGGGTGCTACTTTCTCTATTGAAAACAGACCCTGGTGGATCTTTTCTTCGCGATGTTGCGTCCCATTCTGGGCTGTCCCGCAGTCAAGCACACCGATATTTGCTTGCCTTCGTCAATGCCGGAATGGTAGAGCAGGATGCGTCCAGCGGCCGGTATTCACTTGGTACGCTTGCGGTACGCTTGGGGCTAGCGGCGATTGCAACGCTCGATCCATTGCGAATCGCCACAAGACACCTTGAGGGACTGCTGAATGAGTTGCAAACGACCGGGTTACTCAGCGTTTGGGGCGACTATGGGCCGACGGTAATTCGCTGGATTGACGGTGGCATCCCACTATTCACTTCAATGCATGTTGGATCCACTTTGCCGTTGCAAGGCTCCTCCACCGGCAGTCTTTTCCTAACCCATTGCCCACCTGCGCAGACTAGAGAGCGCATCGAGAGGGAAAGAGCCAAGGGGATAATCATTAAAGATGCCGATCTGTCCAAGGAAATCCAATCTGTGCGCAAACTTGGATATGCGAGAACATACGGCTCGGTAGTGCCAGGTCTTGCAGCGGTGTCAGTGCCGGTTTTCGACTCGCAGAATCGCTTGGCCGCGACGATGAGCGTTCTTGCTCGTTCACAGGACAAGACCTATTTCAGCGAGGCAAAGATCGCACGAATTATGGAGGCGGCGCGGCTGGCGAGCGAAGCGATCGGTTGGCCCGGCTCAACTTGAGCTTGTGTACCACCTTTTGCAATGCACTGCACAGTGAGAGCGGCACACCTTGAACTCTTGCTCGCTTGTTGCGGATAGATGACGCTCCGTGGTAGATTCAGGAGAGCAGGGTTAGATGAACCTCGAAAATCATGCGGCTGGACCCCGCACTGGTCGCCGGGAATTCATTGCCATGATGGCGATGATACAGGCGCTCCAGTCGCTTGCCTTCACCTCGCTGCTGCCGGCTCTCGGACATATCGCTGCCGATTTTGAGGTTGCCCAATCGAACCAGCGCCAACTGATCATCAGCGTTTTCCTGATCAGTTCGGGATTAAGTTCGCTGATACCTGGAACAATCTCCGATCGCTACGGGCGCAAACCAGTCCTGCTCGGCTACATGGCGTTGTTCGTCATCGTCAATGCGGTTTCGGCGTTGGTGCGCGACTTCCATGTGCTTCTGGCGCTGCGCGCGATATTGGGGTTCGCATCGTCCGGGCTGACGGTGCTGCCGCTGGCGATCATCCGCGATCGCTACGAAGGTGCCGGCATGGCCAAGCTGCAGGCGGTGGTGGCGATGCTGTTCATGGCGGTGCCGACTTTCGCGCCCAGCCTGGGCTATGCGATTCTCGAGCTCGCGGGATGGCGGGCGATCTTCCTGGTGATCGGTGCTTTGGCGCTGGCGTTCACGGGCTGGTTCCTGCTCAGATTGGAAGAAACCAACCCGAAGCAGAACCGGCAGTCGCAGCGCTCGGGCAACTTGCTGGGCAATGTTGCAACGGTGCTCGGGAACCGGATGTCGATCGGCTATGTCATTGGCATGTCCTTGATTTTCGGCGGGCACTTCGGGTTCATCAACAGTTCGCAGCAACTGATCGGCGAGCATTTCGGGGCAGGCTCGGCCTATCCGCTGATCTTCGGCTCGATGGCGGCGACCATGGCGCTGGCCAGCCTGGTCAATTCGGCGATCGTCGAGCGCTTTGGCACCCGGCGGATCGGCCATGCCGCAATTTTCTGCCACCTTGCGGCATCGGTGGGACAATTGCTCCTGGCCTCAGCTCCCGGCGAAACCCTGGTCCAGTTTGTCGTCCTCATGTCTCTCAACATGTGCCTGCTGATTACCGTCTTCGTCAATTTCACTGCAATTGCCTTGCAGCCTTTCGGGCATATTGCCGGCGCGGCCGCATCGGTTCAGGCATTCTTCCGGCTGGTTCTGGGGGCAGGGTTGGGCGGCCTGATAGGTTATGTCTACGATGGCACACCGCGGCCGCTCGCGATTGCGCTGGTCTTGGTCGGGTCGCTGACCTTGGCCCTTGTGCTTTATAGCGAACGGGGTAAGCTGTTCCAGCGCCTCAATCCGTCGAGCCGATAGGCGCTTGCCTCAGGACGAGGTTAATGGCTCCTCAACCGTTTCGGGGATGCCGGGCGCCGCAATATCCGAGACCATCCGCACCCCGTCGATCACGATCGGACTGGCGACCCCGGTTCGCTGGTCGCGCGTGATTGCCATGCCCCGCGCGATAACCTGCGGGTTGGCGAAGACATCGTCGAGTTCGTTGATCGGACCCGCCGGAACGCCGGCGTCCTCGAGCGCGTCGGCCAGCTCCTGCCGGGTCCAGGTTGCAGTCAGCGCTTCGAGCGCGGCCAGCAAGACCTTGCGGTTGCGAACCCGGCCTGGGTTGGTGGGAAAGCGGGCATCGCTATCAAGCCCGACGCCGAGCACCCGGCAGAGGCTGGCGAACTGGCCATCGTTGCCCACTGCGATGACCAGATCCCCGTCGCTGGTCGGTAAGGCCTGATAGGGTACCAGATTTGCGTGGCCGTTGCCGACCCGGCGCGGCACGGTGCCCGAGGTCATCCAGTTCAGCGCCTGGTTCGCCATGACGCTTACCTGAGTATCGAGCAGGGTCATGTCGATATGGGCGTTCAGTCCGGTTTCGTGCTGCCGGTTGATTGCGGTGGAGTGGTAATAGGCTGGGCCGAGGTTTTCGCCGCTGTCCGAGACGACAAATGGCGGGCCCCGGTGGCGGGTATCATCGCCGCTGACCGGGCGTTCGATCTTGATCACTTCGGCGCCAAGATCGGCCAGCAGCTGTCCGCACCATGGACCGGCCAGGATCCGGGCCAGCTCCAGCACGCGAACCCCGCTCAGCGGCTTGGCCATGCCACCGGCGGGGGGGACTCCCCACCATTTGACAAGTGTTGAGTTGCGCGGCGGTCCGCTTCGCGCAGCCGTAGGCTACGCTGCGCGGACCACCGCGCAACGGCTCGCTTCTGGAGAGATGAGGCGGTCAATCAGCTCTTCGGGCGAGGGACGGATCGAAGGCGGTTTGAGAGACCAGCATCTTGCAAGCGACAGCGATCAACCAATCGGCGACAGATCGCAATGCGCGTGCATGACCGTGTCCACGGGCACGAAGCGCAGCATATTTTTCTCGGCTCCTGGGGTCGTGTTGAACGGCGACACGAGCCCAGTGATCGACAGCGTTGCGCAGTCGTCCCTGGACCGCCTGCCGCATCAGGACCTCACGCTTCTTCCCGGATCGCTTGGTAATAGGCGCGACGCCAGACAGGCATCGCAAAGCATGATAATCTCGTCGCCGCAGAGCATCGGAAGCCTCTGCGAGCAGCGTGGCGAGAACGATTCTTCCGACGCCCGGCAAGGTTCGCAGGATCGCCACGTCACGCTGCTCCCCGAGCTGTGGTCCAGAGGGTTCCACCGGGACTGAAAGGGCTACTGTCAGCCTGTCGAGTTGAA
The DNA here is from genome assembly GCF_014197035.1 of Sphingobium scionense. Taxonomy (GTDB): domain Bacteria; phylum Pseudomonadota; class Alphaproteobacteria; order Sphingomonadales; family Sphingomonadaceae; genus Sphingobium; species Sphingobium scionense. Next base: position 3,699 of record NZ_JACIEU010000045.1, read on the forward strand.
GCTCTGCGGATGCGATCTGGTAATTGACCAGATCCAGTCGGGCAGCGACGGTTTCAAGTTGGCCCGTTGCGGCTGCAACAGTACCGGCCGCTACGGGGACCGGGATGGTGCGCAACATTTCGAGCACCTGTCGGCCATGCAAACGCCGGCTGCGGTATCGCTTAAGGAGTCTGGCGATGGTCGCTTCATGGACACGGGCAACCTTGGCCGGCGTCGGCACCAGCCGCCATAAAGCGAGGAACCAGGGCGCCGCGATGTCCTGCGACACTTCGAGCAATTGAGGATAATAGCGCCAAAGCAACTCACGCACGCGATGACCCAAGCGCGTATGGTCATGGTGCAACTCGTCCAGGATACGCGACCATTCTCTCAATTCGACGAGCAGGGGATCGAGCGTGAGCAGCGGCCGAAAGCAATGCGCGTCCGTTCGCAAGGCATCCGCCAGCACCATCGCGTCCCGGCTGTCGTCCTTTGCGCCCGCTGGAGAAAAGCGATCGCGAAAGCGATCCAGCTGTTTGGGATTGATGGCATAGACATGGAATCCGCGTTCCATCAGGCTTTCGACGACCGGACCGTGCGGCACCTCGATCGCGACATGAATATGATCGGGAACCCATCGGTCGCCGCCAGTATCCAGGTCGCGAGTTCCGTCAAACCCGCACCGCCATGCTCAAAGCTGCGTTCGCCGAGCTTGGAGCCATCGGCATCCGTCAATCGGACCTGGTGCGCCTGCGAGGCCCAGTCGACGCCCACAAACCATCGTCTTTCCTGATCCATAACTGTTACTCCCTTCCAGTCGGAGCCAGCCGCGATCTTCGTCTTTCCCTGTATTGGCGTTCACGACGCTTACTCCCTACGGGACGTCATCGCGGCCACCCACCGGGGCACAGGCCCCCCCCAGGTGCTCAAGGCGCAGGGGGGCGAATGGTAGCTCCCGGCAGGCTGGCCCGTCCGCAGCTTACAGCTAGACGGGCCTCAACGAGATACAGGGGGGAGGCGTCTGCCATCCGATCGTCGGCATCGTTTCAGTCCTCTGCTTGCCCGGCGATCCGGGCCGCCCATTCCTTGGCCATGTCGCCGGCCGCCTTAGCCAGCGCGAAGGCATCGATCCCGACCGCGATGAAGCGCGCTCCGCCATCGAGGAATTGCTGGACCAGGCGCTGGTCGCGCGACAGGATGCCGCAAGGTTTGCCGGTTGCCCTGATTCGGGCCAGCGCGCCCGCGGTCACTTCGGACAGGGCGGCGAAATTGCTTTCGCCCAGCAGACCCAGCGAGGCGGCCAGATCGACCGGGCCGACGAACAGCGCATCAATGCCGTCTATGGCGGCGATCGCCTCGATGTTCTCGAGTGCCTGAGCGGTCTCGATCTGGAGGATGATGCACAGCTGCCGGTTGGCTTCGGCGACATAGGCCGGGTAGCGCCCCCAGCGCGCGGCCCGGGCGCCGCCGATACCGCGCTCGCCTTGCGGCGGATAGCGTGCGGCCTTGACCAGCGCCGCAGCCTGTTCGGCGGTTTCGACCATCGGCACCATGATCGTCTGGGCGCCGAGATCGAGGATTTGGCGAATGCCGATCGGATCGTCGTTCGGAACGCGCACGATCGCCGAACAGGGCGGATTGGCGTCCACCGCGCGGAGCTGATCGGCGATGCCCGGCAAGGTCTGGGCGCCGTGCTCGGCATCCACCAGCAGCCAGTCGTAGCCAAGCCCGCCGCAGATTTCGGCGATGTTCGGGCTTGCCAGCGCGAGCCAGAAGCCGAGCTGCACCGGGCCTTCGCCCAGGCCTTGCTTGAAGCGGTTCGCAGGAGTCTTCATCGGTGCGGCTGCCTCTCAAACGAACCGGAAACCGATCGCGCCCATCGGCCCGAAATCGGCGTTGAAAACGTCGCCCCGCCGCGCTTCGACCGGACGGGTGAACGAGCCGCCCAGCACGACTTCGCCGGGTTCGAGCGCCTCGCCCCAGGGCGCCAGCCGGTTGGCCAGCCAGGCGATGCCATTGGCGGGGTTGTTGAGCACGCCCGCCGCGATCCCGGTTTCCTCGACCACCGCGTTGCGGCTCAGCATCGCGCCGATCCAGCGCATGTCGACCTTTTCGGGCCGCATCGGCAGGCCGCCAACGATGATGCCGGCGTTGGCCGCATTGTCGCTGATCGTGTCCTGCACCTTGCGGCGGGCGCCGGTCTCGGCATCCACCACTGTCGTGCGGCTGTCGATGATTTCAACCGAAGGGATGACATATTCGGTTGCCCGCAGGACGTCGAACACGGTGACATTCGGGCCTTCGATCCGGCGGGCCAGGACAAAGGCCAGTTCGACCTCGACCTTGGGGGTGATGAAACGGTCGCAAGGGATGTCGCCGCCCTGTTCGAACACCATGTCGTCGAGCAAGGTGCCATAATCCGGCTCGGTGATGCCTGCGACCTGCTGCATGGCGCGCGAGGTGAGGCCGATCTTGTGGCCATGGACCGTCCGCCCGCGCGCGAGCTTGAGATCGACCCATTGCTTACTGATCCGATAGCCATCGGCAATCGTCATGTCCGGATAGCGGGCGGTGAACTGGCGGATTGGCTTGCGGTTCTGCTCGGCGGCATCGAGTTCCCGCGCGAGCTCCGCGACTAGAGCAGGATCAAGCGTTGGTTGCGATTGACCGGGTCGAGCGCCGCGATTCGGGCTTGTCATATCCTCTCCCCACACCTTAACCTATATGCCAAATGCATTGCACAATAACGAATGGTCGTCTACCACATCCTGCGCCCTCCCAACGACCCCTGCCTTGATCGCAAAGGCGGCGGCGAATAGGCACAAGAGCAAACCTGCGGAGATAGAGGATGACCATCGACACAAGCGTGCGGGAAGAAAAGATTATGGGGCGAGGCCTGACTTCGCATACCCTTCTGGCCGGCGATCCGAGCAAGCCGGCGGTGCTGCTGCTGCACGGGGCAGGACCGGGAGCCCATGCCGGATCGAACTGGCTGCACCTGATGCCCGACCTGGCGGAAAACTTCTTCGTGATCGCACCGGACCTGATCGGCTTCGGACAGTCGGTCATCCCCGAACCCTGGCCCGACAATGTCATGGCCTGGATCGGTACACGGGTGGACCAGTGCTTCGGGCTGCTGGACACGCTGGGCATCGATAAAGCCCATGTTGTCGGCAATTCGATGGGCGGTGCGCTGACCCTGCAGATGATGAGCGAGGAGCCTGACCGGATCGACCGGGTGGTGCTGATGGGCTCGATCGGTGCGCCGGGCCCGAAGACGCCCGAACTGGTGCGGCTGCTGTCGTTCTATTCCGATCCGCGGCCCTCGCGCTATCGCCAGCTGATGCACAGTTTCGCCTATGACCCCGACAAGTTCGAAGGCATGGAAGAAATCGTCAAGAATCGCTACAAGATCGCCACCGATCCCGAGATCATGAAGACCGCGGTCAAGATGATCGATTCGATGAAGCAGGGTGTTGATACGCTCAACATGCCGCCGTCGATCCTGTGCAAGCTGCCGCACAGGGTGCTGATCTTCCACGGCCGGCAGGATCGTATCGTTCCGCTCGATACCAGCCTCTACCTGATCGAACACCTCAAGCATGCCGAGCTCTACGTGCTCGATCGCTCCGGCCACTGGTCGCAGCTCGAACGCTGGGATGTGATGCGACCGATGCTGGAGATTCACTTCGGCGCGCGTTCGTTCTGAGCGCAGGCGGCGGCATAAGTGCCGAGCGCTTGCTTTGCAGAGCCGGGCTGGGCAACCAAGGAAGTGAAGGGGTGGTCGGGCGTCTTGTCTGGCCACCCTTTCCGTTTGAAGGTGCCGCGCATGAATGAATCAGCAACCGATGCCGAAGCCTTCTGGGCGTTTTCGCTTGAGGTCTATGCCAAGCCGCAGGTGGCGGAACTGTGCATTGCCCTACAGGACGAATACGGTTTCGACGTCAATCTGCTGCTGCTGGGCCTGTGGGTGGCGGAGACGCAGCGGAAGGCGCTTGATGCCGAACGGATTCGTGAACTGCGCGAAGCCGTCGCGCCGCTCAACGACAACCTGGTGCAGCCGCTGCGCCGGGTCAGGCGCTGGGCCAAGCCCTCCGATCCCGTTATCGAAACTGCGCGATACAAGCTTTACGGAGCTCTCAAGCAAGTGGAATTGAACGCCGAACGTCTTGTCCAGGCGGCGCTGGTGGAAGCATTAAGGCCAGGTTTGGCGCGAGTCGATGAAATGCCAACGCCTCAAGCCGCGGCGAGGGCAAGCCTGGAGCGATACCGGCAGTTCCTTGAAGCGCCCGATGCCGCCGCCGTGCCGCTTGTGCAGCTGATCGTCAGGGCGCTTCCTTAGCCGGCATTGCCGGGGTCTGCGCGGGCGGTTTCGCATCCTTGATGTACGCGTAGATTTCCGCGATCTCGTCGTCGCTCAGTTCGGTCGGACGAAATGGCGGCATTTCGATCAGACCTTGGCGCACCACCGACTTCAGATAATCGAGTTCAAGATCCTTGCGGCCGATCAGTGCCGGGACCGGACGCTCCAGCTGTTCGAGCAGCATCGTGCCGGGATGGCCGGGCCCCGGGTTATGGCACCCGGCGCAGTTGAGGGCGTAATTTTCGGCGCCGTCGGGCTTTTCGGCATTCGGTGCCTTGCTGCAGGCTCCGAGAACAGCAACGAGCGACAAGACAGCCAGCTTTTTCATCATCTCTCCAACGCGAATAATTGCGGGACGGCTCAGGCGGAGGCGAACAGGGCCGTCGGGTCCAGCGCCTTCTTGACTCGCTCATGCAAGGTTGAAAGCCCCTTGGTTTCAAATGTCTTGCCGACCGTTTCGCGCATTCCGGGTTCGGCGATCGCCTGCCCGAAACCGGCTTCGGCCTGCGCCGCGATCAGGGCGGCGGCGCATTCGCGGGCGCGGGCGGCACTTTCGGCCTGCGTGGTGGCAAACGGCAGGATCTGCCTATGATCGGCCGAACGCCAGATCGCCACGGTTTCGCCGAGATAGTCGAATTCGTGCTTGGCGCAGATGTCGCGCGACAGCTCGTAGAGCCGCAAAGCCTCCTCACCGTCAACGGGGCTCACCGGGTTGGCGGAAACCGCCTGATCGCCGCTCCATGCCGGCACGCGCGCACGCGGTTCTGCCACCACGCCGGTCATCGCGCCCATGCGCCACGCCCACAGGCGGGGATCGATGCCCTTGCCGTCGGCGATCACCCGAGCACCGGAGATCGACGAAAACGCCCCCTTGACCATATCCCACAGGATCGGGACATTGCCCGGCAAGCCATAGAGCGCGCCATAGAGATTCCAGTGGCCCAGGCCCAGCGCCTCGCCCGCAGCGGTTACCGCGCTGGCTGTCATCGGCCCCTTGCCATCATAGTCGCCGCGCTTTTTGCCGAGCAGGGCGGCTTCGTGCAGCGCGCTGCCGACCGCGACGCCATTGGCCACGACCATGTTGAGCTTGAGCGGCCCAAGGACGTCGAGCAGATCGGCCAGCTGGTCTTCCTTGGGCACGGTCACCATGAAGGTCTGGTGGGCCGGCGGTTGCGGCATCATCCACATGCCGACCTTGGTCGGCACCGCGAAATCCGATTGCGTGAACAGGCCATCGACCCAGGGGCCGTAGCCGAACTTGAACAGTTGCCAGCAGGTGCTCTTGGGCATGGCGCCCATGCCCGTCCGCACAAGCTTTCCGTCCGCGAGCATGACCTCAAGCCCGCACTGCATCAGGAAGTGATCGGAGTAGGGGGTGTAGCCGGGCTGACGATGGACGAAGCTTGCGGCCACACTGGCGTCGGGGTTGCCGCCATGGTCGATCCACAGCTTGATGCCCTTTTCCTTGATATGGGCATCGAGCTGGCGGAAGGTCACCCCCGGTTCAACCAGGCAATAGGCCAGGGCCTCGTTGACCTCGAGAATTGCGTTCATGCGCTGCAGATCGAGGATGATGACCTTGTCCAGCCCTGCCTTTTCGAGGCCGTGGGCGCCGTTGCACACGGGTTGCAGCACACCGCCGGCGGTTCGCGCCGCCTCCAGTGCCTTGGCGAGCTGGGTTTCATCCGCCGGCAAGACGATGCCAAGCGGTGCCGCGCCGCTGATTGCAAAGCGGGCCAACGCCTGAGGGGTGCGATCGACTGCCGCAGCGCCGATCGCAGCTTCCACCGCGGTCAGCGCGGCCATCTGGCGAGCTTCGTCTGTCATGGGTCCTGTTCCGCCTGTCTATTGCTGGAGAATCTTCACGTAACGATCGAGATTGGCTGCATCGACGGCAAAGTCCGCCGAACGAATCCCAATGTCGATGGCGCTGGCCGGTTCGCTGTCGCGCCACGAAAAACAGCAAGTCGGGCAGCGGTGGATGGTCCACACCACCTTGCCGCCTTCCTTGCCTTGATAGTCATCGAGGGCGCCGCCGGTCGCGCAGCGCGGACAGACCGTCTTGCTCATTGCAAAGCTCCCAGTTGCATGGCCCGGATCTTCTTGCTCAGCTCGTCGATGTCCCGCCCGGTCGGAGGGGTGACCAGATGCGCCTCGCCGACCGGATCGGGAGGCAGGTAGCTGGTCGCGTCGATGATCAGGCGGTGACCCTTGCCGGGAACGACGGCCGAGGGATCGATCGGCACCGCCGGCATGTTGGGCAGGACAATGATGTCGTCGGCACGGGTGCGGGTGGAAAGCGCCCACATCACCTGGTTGAGATCGAACGGATCGACATCGGCATCGACCATGATCAGGTTCTTGAGATACATCACCCCGTGCGGAGTGCTCAGCGCGCGCAGCGCGACCGTCTTGGCAAAGCCCGCCATCCGGTTCTTGACCGAAATGATTCCGGTCAGCCCGTGCTGGTACAGCGCGTTGACCGCGGTGACTTCCGGAAAATTCTGGCGCAGCTGCGCATAGATCGGGGCTGAGGTATGCAGGCCGATCAGGGTATCGTGTTCGGTCCAGCCGCGGCCGATATAGATGTTCTCGAAAATCGGGTTCTTGCGGTGCGAGATGGCCGTCACTTTGAAGATCGGCGCCTTGCGGACCCCGCTGTAGGAACCGGGAAACTCGCCGAACGGACCTTCCAGGACCCGTTCGCCCAGTTGCATTTCGGCTTCGATCACTATCTCGCTGTCGGCGAGGATGTCGATGCCATTGCCCGACTTGGTCAGCCGGATCGGCGCGCCCATCATCGCCGAGGCATAGGAATATTCCGATTCTTCATAACCGATCGGTGTCGCCGCGAACACCGCCAGCCCCGGATGGTTGCCCAGCATGACCGCGATCTTGAGCGGCAGGCCGGTACGTTCGGCCGCCATGATCTGCCGGCCCATGTCGTGCGACGGGATGGTCATCAGGGTGAAGCTGTCGGGACCTTGCAGTTGCAGCCGGTAGATGCCGACGTTCTGCTTGCCGAAATTGTCTAGGTCTTCCGGATCGCGCGACGCCACCGATGCCTTGCCGAGGTAGAAGCCGCCATCGTATTCGTTGATGCGGTAGACCGGCAGCACGTCGTAGAGGTTGATCCCGCTTTCGATCCGGCATTCATGAACCGGCGCCCGGGCTTCGGGAACGGTGCTGATCTGCGCCGCCGCATCGCCCCAGCGCCCGGCGATCTCGAAGAACAGTTCGCGGATTGTCGTTCCCTTGGGGCGGCCGAGCAACAGCGCGATATTGTCCCACGAACCGTGCACGCCGACCGCGGTGCGCTTTCCGGGGTATCCGGCAATGTTGTCGAACACGATCGCTGGCGCGCCGTTGGCGTCGCGCGATGCGGCGACCGCGATGTTGCGCACGTCGGGCTCGGGCATCACCCGCTCGCTCCAGGTGATCGCCTGTCCGGCATCGCCCAGCAGTTCGAGGAAGTCCCGCAGCGAGGTGATGGACCGCGATTGCTTGGCCAGATCCTGCATCATCAGTTCCCTTCAGTCAGACCAGCTCAATGGCCGCCTTGGCCGGCGGTGGCCGTCTGGACGGTCACCCATTTCCACTCGGTCATGATTTCCAGATCGGCCTCGGTGCCTTCACGCCCGAACCCTGAAGCCTTGGTGCCGCCAAACGGGACGTGCGGTTCGTCGTGGAGGGTCGGAGCGTTGATATGGACCATCCCCGCCTCGGCTTGCTGGGCAAAGCGCAGGGCCTTGTCGATATCGCGGGTGAAGATCGACGCGCTCAGGCCGTATTCGGTGTCGTTCGCCAGGTCGATCGCTTCCTCGAGCGCGTCGAATGGATAGAGCGAAGTGACCGGACCGAAGGTTTCTTCGGCAAAGACCGTCATCTCTGGCGTCACGCCGCTCAGCACCGTGGCCGAGCAAAGGTTGCCATTCCATTCGGCCCCTGCAAGAATTACCGCGCCCTTGGTGCGGGCATCGTCGATATGCCGGCGGACTCGATCGCGTTGGCGTTCCGAAATGATCGGTCCGAGCATGGTGGTGGGCTCGCGCAGGTTGCCGCCCTTGGCCTTGGCCGTCGCGGCGGCGAAGGCCTTGGCAAAGGCGTCGAAGATCGGACGTTCAACGTAGATCCGCGATGCCCCCATGCAAACCTGGCCCTGATACATGAAGATGCTGAACAGCGCGGCACCGACGGCCTTTTCGAGATCGGCATCGGCGCACACGATCAACGGGCTCTTGCCGCCGAGTTCGAGTGTGTACTTCTTGAGGTTCCGGCCGGCGATCCCGGCGATGTGCTTGCCGACTCGCGACGACCCGGTGAAGGTTATCGAGGCAACCTTGGGATGACCGGTCAGGGCATCGCCGATTTCCGCGCCGTTGCCGTAGACGATGTTGAACAGCCCATCGGGCACGCCGGCGTCGCGCCACAGGGCGGCGAGCAGATCGGCGACCTTGGGGGCGGCTTCGGACGGCAGCAGAACGAAGGCGTTGCCGGTCGCCAGCGCCATCGCAGATTGCTTGATGCCCTTGATCAGCGGCACGTTGAACGGGGTAATCCCGGCGACTACCCCCACCGGCTGGCGCAGGCTCATGCTGAAGCGGCCCGGCGTGTCGGAGGGAATTGTCTCGCCGCGGACCCGCCGCGGCACTCCGGCCGCAGCGCGCAGGAAGCTCACCGCGAACCGCGTCTCGAACCCGGCCTTGGCGGCGGGCGAACCGATTTCGTCGATCAATACCTCGCTGAACAGCGCGGCGTCGCGCTCCATGATTTCAGCGGCCTTGACCATCCAGCCTTCGCGCACCGCGGCGGGCAGATCGCGGTGCTGGCGAAATGCCCTGTCGGCGGTCTCCACAGCACGATCGACGTCGGCGGCCGTGCCCGCCGCAACCCTGGCGTAAACGCTGTCGTTGACCGGATTGAGGTCGTCGAAATAGGTGCCGCTTCCAGGCGCTACCGCCACGCCGCCAATCCAGTGATCGAGGTTCTTCATCTTGCTAGTATCCTTCAATCAGATTCCGGCGCGGTCACGCGGTTGTGCGCATCGCCTTGGGCCAGATGCCCTGCTTGCCAGGAGAGAGAATGCCGTTGGGATCGAGAACATCCTTGAGGCGGTGGTGGAGATCCCAGAGTGCGCCGTCGTTGTGTTTGTAGGTCCTGGCGATCTGATCCATGAAGGCGAGGTGCGTGCGGTATTCGCCGAACCCCGCCTCCGCAGCCTCGTCGACCAGCAGGCCGAACAGGTCGTAGGCGCTCTTGCGCATCGTCTCGTCGGCGCGGTCGTACATGATCATCAGGATGTGATGCATGTCGCGCCAGCCGACCAGGAATTCGCCGATGTAGTCGAAGCCGTGATCGTTGCAGCGCTGCTTGATCAGCTTGTATTGGGCAAGTGCTTCGGAACCACTGGGCGCCGAGATCGGCGAAAAGTTGATGTGCCCGCCGCCGCCGATCCAGTTCATGATGCTGAATTCGGTCATGTTCGGCTCGCCGCGCATCAGCCGTACGCGATAGTCCCAGGCCGGATCGTTCTTGCGATCGAAATGGACCTTGGCGCCGGGAATGCTCATCAAGGCATCCTCCACCACCTTCCAGTTGTTCTCGATCACCGGCGGCGGGCCGTACAGCGCGCCGTAATAGTTCCACATTCCCAGATCGTGGTCCGCGGCGATCTTGGCACGGATCGACGGCGGCAGCGGGCCCTTGCCATCGTAATAGTGGCGCCGCGTGGTCTTGGCCGAGGCCTCCCACAGCAGATCGACCGCAACCGCCGCATTCGGGATGATCTGGTTGACCTTGAGCGCCCGGGTGACCTCGAAGATCGCCTCGAGATCCTCCTCCTTCTGGTAGGTGATCATGAAGGGCTTGTAGCCCGGCGGTTCCGGCATCAGCCAAATGCCCATCTTGGTCACCACGCCGAAATTGGATTGGGTGAACATGCCGTCGAAATGCGGGCCGGCCACGTGCTTGGTGACTTGCCAATGCTTCGATCCGGCAAGTGCGCCCTGGCCGGTGCGGACGATTTCACCATCGGCCAGAACCACTTCCATGCCGCACTGCATGACAAAATGGTCGCCATAGGGGGTATAGCCGGCGCCATGCTCCAGCGCATTGCCCATCACGCCGCCCCAGGCTGGTGCGGCAGGATCGATCCACAGCTTGCTGCCGATCTGGCGCAGATGGCGGTACAGCTGCATGTAGGATACGCCGGGCTCGACCAGCGCGTAGCCATATTTCTCGTTGACCTCGATCACGCGGTTCATCCGCCGCAAGTCGAGCATGACATAACCGGATTTGCGCGGAGCCGGGCCACCATAGGCAAAATTGCGGCCGGTCCCGATGGTCCAGACAGGGATCTTGTAGGCGTTGACGACTGCCAGGATCTTCTGGATTTGCTCGACACCGTCGGGCGCAACAGCGGCGGACGGCAGCATTTCGCCATCGGCCAGCGGAGAATAGGCGTCCCGGTAAGCCGAAAGCGGAAGCTCGTCGAGGAATACCCATTGCTTGCCGACAACCGCGGCAAGCTCGTCGAGCGCCTTGTTGAAAGTGGATGCGTCGACACCCTGGGGAACAATGCGGCTCAAGACAGGTCTCCCCCGATTTCATAAACCCAGGAGGCCAGCAGTCCGGGGCTGCCGGCCGCGATATCGCACGAACCCGACTGACAGGTGTTCAAGCGAGCTTCGGTTGGGGCACCGAGCGCGTCGCGAACCAGGTGCGCGACGGCCACCGGCCATGCCGCCGCGGCGCCTTGGAGCAGTTGCGCCGCGCCCTCGGTCCGATGCTGCCAGCGTCCGCCCGTGTAATGGTGCCGCCACAGCAACGCCGGGCGGGCGCCGCGCTCAACCAGGACCTGTCCGGCGATCATGGCTGCGGGATCCGAAGTCAGGCCAACGATCAGGCCATCGGCATCGTCCAGTTCGTGCAGAAGGACATTGAGCGACCGGTCAAGCCGGATGGTCCGGCCAACCACGCCGCTTTCGGCAAGCGTCGCCGCGAACATCCGGCTTTCCGGCGACGCGCTTTCCTCGATCACCGTCACCCTGCGTGCGCGGGCCGCCGCCGCTCCGGGCAATACGCCAAGCCCGGCCACGGCTGCGCCCAGCGCTCCGGCTCCCAGGAGCTCGCGTCGCTTGATATCCCAAGCCATCATGCCTGCCTTTCGATCTTCAGCGGCGCCGGTTCGGCGACCGCACTCTCGGTGGAAAGTCCCTGCCAGCGGCCCGCTGCGTTGCGATGTATGTCGAAGTGATCCAGCACCCGTGTGCAGCTGTGATCGACGATGTCCTGAAGGCCTGCAGGACGGGCGTAGAATGCCGGGACCGGTGGAAAAATGACCGCGCCCATTTCGGTGCAGGCGACCATGTTGCGCAGGTGAGCCAGGTTGAGCGGCGTCTCGCGGGTCATCAGCACCAGCTTGCGCCGCTCCTTCAGCATCACATCGGCGGCGCGCGTGATCAGATTGTCGGACAGACCGTGGGCCACCGCTGCCAGAGTGCGCATCGAGCAGGGCGCTATCACCATGCCGTCGCACAGGAACGAACCGCTGGCGATGCTGGCGCCGACATTGCGGACGCTGTGCACCACATCGGCCGCACCTTCGATCAGGCGACGGCCGTCCGGAATTTCTTCGCGGATGTTGAGCAAGGCGGCTTGCGACATGACGAGGTGAGTTTCCCAGCCACCTTGTTCGCGGAGCATTTCGAGCAGGCGCTGCCCGTAAACCGAGCCCGTCGCTCCGGTTATGGCAACGACCACGCGCTTCATGGGCGGACTGCGCCGCCCGCGCGTTCCCTGCGTACTCCCGTCGCAACGTTCATGGCCGAATCCTTCTCCCTCAACCATTATGCAACAAATTGTACTATAAGCAACATGTAAGAGCACCTTGAAGCTATGTCCTTCGGGGCTTCTCCGCTTCAATCGCAGGCTGCGGCGGCAAGCCGAGACTTATGGCCTTGAGTTCCAGGAATTCGTCGATCCCGTGACGCGATCCCTCGCGCCCCAGTCCCGATTCCTTGACCCCGCCGAAAGGCATGGTTTCCGAAGAAATGATGCCGTTGTTGACGCCGACCATGCCGACCTCGAGACCTTCGGCAAGGCGCCAGAACCGGTCCATGTCGCGGGTGAATGCGTAGGCGGCCAGGCCCGAGCGGGTGCTGTTGGCCAGGGTCAGGGCTTCGGCCTCGGTTTCGAAACGGAAGAGGGGAGCGACCGGTCCGAAGGTCTCTTCCAGCGCCAGCCGCATGTCCGGGTTGGCGCCGGTCAGGACCGTGGGCTGGTGGAACAGCTCGCCGGCTTCATGGCCTTCGCCTCCCGTGACGATCCGGGCACCGCGCCCGACGGCATCGCCGACATGTTCGCGCACCTTCTGCAATGCCGCGGCGGTGATCAGCGGGCCCTGATCGGTCTCGCCTTCCAGGCCGTTGCCGACGCGGAAAGCCGCGACTCTGGCGGCCAGCGCTTCGGCGAACCGGTCATGGATGCCGTTCTGCACCAGGATGCGGTTGGCGCAGACGCAGGTCTGGCCGGTGTTTCGGAACTTTGAAGCGATCGTGCCCGCCACGGCGACGTCGATATCGGCATCGTCGAACACGATCAGCGGAGCGTTGCCGCCCAGCTCCATCGACACCCGCTTGAGCGTCGTCGCGCACTGCGCGGTCAGCAGCTTGCCAACCGTGGTGGAGCCGGTGAAGGTGAATTTGGCAACGCCGGGATGGCTGGTCAGGACCGATCCGATCGCCGGCGCATCGCCTGCGATGACGTTGAAAGTGCCCGCCGGAACACCGGCCTCGAGTGCCAGCCGGGCCAGCGCGAAGGCCGTGAGCGGGGTCAGTTCGGCGGGTTTGAGTGTAACGGTGCATCCTGCGGCCAGGGCGGGCGCGACCTTGCGCGTGATCATCGCTGCGGGAAAATTCCATGGCGTAATCGCGCCGACCAGGCCCACCGGCTGCTTGAGAACCAGGACCCGGCGATCGCGTTGGGCGGGGATGATCTCGCCATTGATGCGCCGGGCTTCTTCCGCGAACCATTGGATGAAACTGGCCGCATAGTCGATCTCGCCCAGCGCTTCGGCGAGCGGCTTGCCCTGTTCGGCCGTGAGCAGCATTGCCAGATCGTTGCGGTTTTCGCGAACAAGCGCGAACCAAGCGTGCAGAATGGCGGCGCGTTCGGCGGCCGAATGGGCCCGCCATTCCCCGAAGGCTCTGGCGTTGCTTTCGACGGCGCGGTTCGCCTCGACCGCACCCAGGAGGGGGATTTCCGTCAGCGCCATCCCCGTCGCAGGATTGATCACGGCAATCGCCCGCTCGGTAGTGGCTATGGCCTCGCCATCGACGATCGGCAGGCCTGCAGCGAATTCGGGCCGGGACAAGGATGGCTGGGAAACAGGCATGGAGCGAAACCTTGGCAGTCGGTTGGGAAGTTCAAGGGATGCAAACGAAACGGGGCGGAACCGCCGGAGCGGATCCCCCCCAATCGATGGGGTGACCTTTCGGTCACCCCAGGCAGAGCCGTCAGTACTTGTAGGCGACCTTGAGGAACCATTCGCGCGGCCGCGAATAGGTTGCCTCGGCGACGCCGCCAACGTCCAAATCCACATAGCCGCCCTGGATGTAGCGCTTGTCGGTTAGCCCGTCCTATTCACCGGACCGGGTCTGGCGGGTTGGCGGGAGTGGCATAAGCCTCTGATCTGAATTAGGAACTGGGTGTCGAAGCCGAACCTGCCGCAGGGCAGAAAATGCCACAGGCCACACCCGCCATGAATGACGATATCGCAAGCACATTCCGATTCCCAGCGGTCGGGCGCAAGAAAGTCACAGCCGCTTTCGACGGTGGCCGGCTGACATCGGACGGCGGTGTCCTGCTGCTGGCGCAGGCCGAGCGCACGATGGGGATCTGCCATCGGCTTGCGGCTTGCATTGCCGACTGGCGCGATCCTGCGCGGGTGGTTCATCGCCTCGACGACATCCTGCGTGCCCGCGTGTTCGCGATCGCCTGCGGCTATGAGGACGCCGATGACCTCGACGCCCTGCGCGACGATCCGGGCTTCCGCCTGGCCCTGGGCAAGCTGCCGGGATCGGGCGTGGGGCTGGCCAGTCAGCCGACGATGAGCCGGTGGGAGAACGCACCGACCTCGCGCGAATTAGCCAGGATGATGGCCGCGATGATCGACATCTACTGCGCCAGCTATCCCGCCCCGCCGGCGGCGGTGACGCTGGATATCGATGATACCTGCGATGTCGTGCACGGTTATCAGCAACTCTCATTCTGGAATGGTCATCATGGCGAGCGTTGCTTCCTGCCGATCCATGTCTAAGACACGGCCACCGGCCGGCCGGTGGCGATGCTGCTGCGCACCGGCAAGACACCGTCGGGTGCCGAAGCTGCCGGCCACATCCGGCGCCTGGTGCGTCACATCCGCCGAAACTGGCCGGAAACGCACATCGCCATCCGCGGCGACGGGCACTATGGCCGGCCCGAGGTCATGGCCTTCTGCGAGGCGGCCAGCGTCGATTACGTGTTCGGCCTGCCGACCAACGCCGCGCTGCGTGGCGATCCGGTCATCGTCGCTGTCGCCGATGCCTGCGCGGTCAAGCGGGCTCAGCGCCAATACCCGGTCCTGCGCAGCTATGCCGAGACCCGCTACGGCGCGAAGAGCTGGAACTGCCAGCGCCGCGTCGTCGCCCGAATCGAGGCCAGCACAATGGGCATGGACATCCGCTATGTCGTCACCTCGCTGGCCGACGGCTCGGCCGAGCACATCTACGACACGCTCTACTGCGCTCGCGGCAACGCCGAGAACCTGATCAAGCGGCACAAGACCCAACTCGCCAGCGATCGCACCTCGTGCCGCTCTGCCAACGCCAATCAAATGCGCCTCATCCTGCACACCGTCGCCTACTGGCTCCTGTGGCGTATCCAGCAGGAAATCCCAAAAGCCACCGCACTCGCCGCCGCCGAGTTCGCAACGCTGCGCCTGCGGCTGCTCAAGGTCGCTGCCCGCGTTATCGAAACCGCCACGCGCATCCGCGTCGCCTTCGCGTCAGCCTGCCCCGATGCCAGCGTGTTCAGAGCCATCGCCATCAGCCTCCGGCCAGCACCCACATAGCCAGCGCGGCGGTGCCGCCGAACCCCCGAGCCCAGTCCATCAACCTCGAAAAGCCCATTGCTCCTGCCGCGGTGAAAAACGCCGGCGAAGCCGCTCGCCCTGATCACTGGGCCACCGACAGATCGAGGCCAGACGAACCCGGAGCGGCGTCATCATGAATAGTGCGGGTTAGGTTCGTGACACCTGCCGTTACCGTGAAGTGGTCGCTGGCGTCGGTGAACGAAGCGCTGGCGCCGAACACGCTATAGGCGGGTTGATACAGCTGCGGGCTGTTGATGGCATCCTTGAAGGTGACGCTCTGATGGTACCAGTCGCCGCGAAGAACGAACTTGCCCTTGTCGCTCTCGTAAACGGTCGCATTCGCGGCGATCGTCGCTGTCCATTCGGGCACGAACGCAAACTTGGAGTTCACGTTTACCGGGAAAGCACTTGGATCCACCGAACGATAATAGGCATCGAGGTAACCGACACCATAGTCGATCCTTAGCCAGTCGGTCGGGGCGGCCTGGCCTTCGATCTCGAAGCCCTTGATCCGGCCCACACCCCCGTTGCGAACCTTGGGCGCGATACCCTCGTTCACGACGATTTGGATGTCGCTGTAGTCGGATTGGAACAGCGCGATGTTCATGCGCAGGCGCCGGTCGAACAATTCGGTCTTGAGGCCGACTTCGTAGGATTCGACGAATTCCGGGGTGAAAGCAGGGGTGACGAGTTCGCCCGGGAATATACGCTGGCTGAAGCCGCCATTCTTGAAGCCCTTGGAATAGGACGCATAGCCCATGATGTCGTCGGTGAACTGATAGTTCACCGAGACCGCCGGGGTCCATTCCTTGGCCTTGGCGGACACCTCGACCGCGGGCAGATTGTGGTTGCCGCCAGGATTGGTCGCCGACGGAACACATGCCGGGTCAGGGAACCCGTTCGGCAGCAGCTGCGGCGCTGGCTGGCCGACCAGGCAGCGGCTGTACTGAATGAACACGCCATCAGGATAGGGTGGGAGAAGACCCGCGGTGAAATCGCGATAGATTACCTGGGCCGAAGGGTCGAAACGCTTGGTTTCGTTGGTGTAGCGGATACCTGGAGTGATCGAAAGCTTGTCGGTGACCTTGTAGGTGAACTGCATGTAAGCTGCATAGCTGTCGTTGTTGATTTTGCCGCCGCTTAAAAAGTTCGCGAAACCGAACCGCAGCGGTTCGATGTCCTGGCCCTTTTCCTTCAAGTAATAGGCGCCCAGAGCGAACTTGAGCCTGTCGTCGAACAGGTTACCGTTGAGCTGCAATTCCTGCGAAGCTTGCCACAGGTCGATGTTGTTGGTCAGCTGCAGCACTTCGTGCGGAGTCACGTCGAAGTCGTATTCGATGACCGACTTCTGGTCGCGGTACGCACTGATCGACTTGAGTGTCACGCCGCCGAAATCATACTCGAGCGTCAGATTAGTACCCCAAAGGTCGAAGTCGGAACGGTTCGGACCTCCGGCCCAAGTCGTATCGATATCGCCCGTTACCCATCGGGAAGAAACGCAGTTCGGATTGCTCACCGGCGCCAGTTCACCCGGGGCGCCACATTGTCCAGCGCCACCGCCCAGCTTGTTGTAACCGAAGTTTGAGCTAGGGAAGGCAACTTGACGGCCGTCAGGCAGATTCACGATTTGCAGAAGATCGGGTGAGTCCCGGTTTTCGATAAGATAGATAGCTGCCTGTTCTTCGCGACGAATGTTGACGTCGGCGGCGAGAATTGCCTTGAAGTTGTCGGTCGGTTCCCACTTGAAGGCGACGCGTCCAGAGAAGCTGTCCTTGTTGCCCTGTCGTCCGCCGTCGAACAGGCGGCGCTGGTAGCCGTCGCGGGTTTCGTAGGACGCCACGGCGCGCATCGCCAGCGTATCGCTGATCGGGATATTGACGATGCCCTTGATATCGGCACGGTTGAAGCGTCCGGTTGCGGCTTCGAGCTTGAGTTCGAAGTCATTCCCGGGTTCGTTGGTATTAACAATGATCGCGCCGCCAATCGTGTTTTTGCCGAACAGGGTGCCCTGCGGACCGCGCAGGATCTGGACGTTCGAAATGTCCGCCATGTCGAGCAGGCCCCCGACCGAACGGGCAACATAGACGCCATCAACATAGATGCCGACACCGGGATCGACGGTGATGTTGAAATCCGTTTGGCCAACGCCGCGGATAAAAGCGGTGAGCGAGGCGCTGGAGCCAGAGATGTTGCCGACGGGTTGAATGTTCACATTGGGCGCGAAGGACGCAACCTGCGCGACGTTGGCAATTTGTCGGTCTTCGATCATTGCACCGCTCATCGCGGTAACCGCGATCGGCGTTTCCTGGGCATTCTCCTCGCGCTTGCGCGCGGTGACGACGATAGTGTCAAGACCGCCGGTATCCTCGTTCTCCTGCGCTGCGGCACTGGCTTGTTTGGCGTCCTGCGCGAAAGCGTTGGTCGGAGCAAAGGCAAGGCAAGCAAGCACAAGGCTGCTGCCAGTAAGCAGCCATTGCTTGCCGCTGCCCGTGTTGTACATCATAGACATGCATATTCTCCCTTGAGTTTGATTTGGATCGCGGTTCCGATCCATTTTCCCACCTCGTTTTAAAACCTGACTTCAACCGTCCCACCGATCTTGCGCGGCTGCTCGTAGAAACCATCGGTCGATAGCGCGCCGGGGCGCATCGTCTGGAACACTTTTTCGTTGGTCAGGTTGGTGGCCCACAGAGAAACTTTCCATTTCTCGCTCTCGGGCGTCCAGCCAATCGACATGTTCGACAAGGTATAGGCACCTTGCGAGAAAATGTTGGCGAAGTCGTAGTAGAGGCGCGAACTGAAAGAGAGGTTGCCGTTGATGCTCAACCGACCGCCGCCCAGATCATGCCCACAGTCAAAGCCGACGTTGCCTGACCATTTCGGTGCACGAGTCATGACGTTGCCCGAAGCATCCAGCGTTACGACGGTATTTCCGCCGTCAGCCCGCGGGAGAAAGCCTTGGGCGGCCGTGAAATCCTTGTAGCGCGCGTGGGTGTAGGCTAGCGCCCCGCGCAACTTCAAATCTCTGGTGGGTGCAACGGTCAATTCCAGTTCGCCGCCATAGATTTCCGCATTGGCGGCATTCTGGAGAATGTATCCCGCGCCAAGCGAATCCTTCGACTGCAGTTGAAGGTTTTTGTAATCGTAGTAATAAGTCGCAAGGTTGACCCGCAGCCAATTGAGCGGATCCGACTTGATACCGAATTCGGCGGCCTTGATTTCCTCCGGTTCGACCGGCACGTTGCGGGTGCTCGCCATATTGTAGACACCACTCTTGAAGGCGGTGCTCCAACTTGCGTAGACGTTCGTGGTGTTGCTAATTTCGTAACGAAGGCCGACTTTGTAGTTGAACTTATTGAACGTCCGATCGACGTCGTTGACGACTAGGGTGCCATTCACCGTTTGCGAGAACTCGCGTTTTTCCGTGGTGTAACGGCCACCGAGATTCACGAACAGGCCGGGCGTGGCCTCATAGGTCGCGTCCGCAAAGCCCGCGAAGGACCGACCGCCGAGATCCGGCTCAAGCGTCGGCCCGGCTAGGGGGAGAGTAGGATTCGCGGCCGTCCAGGGCTGGAGGAAGGAACTGCCACCGAACTGGTAGAAATAGCCGCCTACGAGCCATTGGAACGGCCCGGGGTTCGACGAGCTGAGCTTGATTTCCTGACTGCCGGATTCGGAGCGGAAGATCGCTGGAAAATTCCCTAGTCGCAGATTCGAGGCATCCGAATCCGTAATCTGGGTCCAGCGCAAGTTCAGGAAACCGCTGGTGGTTTCCAGGTTGACTGCGACCAGTTCGAGTTTGGTGTGCAGGGCGAAGGTCCACCGCCGAAGGTTCAGCACGGGCGCCTCGGCCAACGACGCTTGCCAGGGGCCCGTTGGCAGGATGACGCCAGGAAACCGCCGTCCAGCAGTGTTGCCGTCGACCGGCTGGGGCGAATTGGTGGTGCTCTGCTGATCGAAGAATTCGCCGGTCAGGACAACCTTGAAATTGTCCGCAGGCTTGAACAGAACCTTGCTGCGCAGGTCGATGACCCGCTGATCGCCAAGCGTTCCACCACGCACCAGATCGTCAATATAGCCATCGTTCTTGCGGAAGAGGCCAGATAGATCGATCGCGGCCTTTTCGCTGATCGGGCCGGTCACATAGAGCCGCGCGTCATAGTCGCCCGCTTCGCGCCGCATCCGACCGACCCGCAAGGAAGCCTTGCCCCGGAAATCGAAGCTGGGGTCCGGCGTGATCACATTGATCAGCCCGCCCGTCGCATTGCGACCAAAAGTGGTGCCTTGCGGACCGCGCAGCACCTCAACCGGCTCGACCTCGACCAGATCGATTCAGTTTGCGGCAGATTCGGGCTGATAGACACCGTCGATGTAGGTGGCGATATTGGGTTCGTCGCCAATCGAGATGCCGGTTGAGCCGACACCGCGAACCACGGGCTGGAAGACACCCATGTTGCGGCTGCCTACAAAGCCAGGCACCAGCTGGGTCAGCGTCCTTACTGTTGAGACGTCGGCCGATTGCAGGGCATCTCCGCCCAGCGCTGTGACGGCCACGGGCACCTGCTGCAATCTTGCTTCGCGGCGGGTCGCAGTGACAACGATATCTTCGATACCGGTCGACGCCTGCTCATCTTTGGGCTGCTCGGCTGTTGTATCCTGAGCGAGCGCGACACTAGTGGATGGAATCTAACGCTTGGTGCCCGCGCTTGACGGCGGCGATGATTTTGTCGGGATCGGCGGCCCAGGTGAAGGGCTTGGGCTGCTGGT
>NZ_JACIEU010000046.1 GCF_014197035.1 Sphingobium scionense
TCCAGGTTCGAGTTCGCATCCGAACCCTACCAGAAGATCGACGGTGGCCACCCTCTCAGGGAAACCTTCCTACACCACCCCGTGGGACACGACCGTTGGAAATTGCTGACTGCGCGTTCCTAACCCCATAAATTCCCTATCTAATTTCAGTATATCGACGGCTAAAACACCTATTCGCAACTCAAGATTGCTCCAAGCTTCGGAATGAACGGAATTGCGGCCACAGGCGCAAGAATTCGAGCCATAGCGGTTACTCCGCCAACGCCCCTTATCGGTCATTTGGGCCGCAATTCTCGAAGCCGAGCTGCGGACGGTCCGCTGTTGAGCAATCCCCTCTTGGAATTGGCCGCTTAGCGTGCGGCATTTCCTGTTCGCGCAGTCGAGATAATACTATTCGCACGCTGTTGCCTTCTGCCGCTTCGGCGGACGCTCAATGCGGTCATTTCTCTCAGATCAGCCATTCGTCGAGCGATCTATAACGCCGCCATCAACGCGCCCGGCGTCTGCAATCGGAAGACGCAGCACAATCGTTAAGCCGCGAGACGCTTTTTCAGCGCCGATTTTGCCATGATGTGCGTGGACAATCGCCCGCACCATGTTGAGGCCGAGTCCATGGCCGCCCTTTGAACGACTGGGGTCCAGCCGGACCAGTCGTTCAAATATCTTCTCCTGATCCCTTTCCGGCACGCCCAGGCCATCGTCCGCGACGGTCAGGATCGCACACCCTGCATATTGGCTGAGAGAGATCGTCGCGTTCACGCCTTCACCGGCATGCGCCAGGATATTTTCCAACAGATTGGCGACCGCGCGCTTGAGCAATTGGGCGTCCCCGTGGATCGTAACCGGTTGCAGGTCCACCGTCAGGCTGCGGCCGCCATCATCGAAGGCCGGGCGATAGGCATCGACGACATCCGTCACAACATCGTCGAGTTGCAATCCGACAAAGCGTTTGCGGGCGGCAAAGCCGCGCACCTCTGACACACCGAGCAAGCCGGCGAAGAGATCTAGCAGCGCGTCGATATCGATCATCGCGCGCTCCGCCGAGCGGCTGGCGACCGGATCGCCTGTCTCCGCAGCGAGCCGTTCCATATCCTGGCGAATCCGGCCGAGCGGCGTGCGCATGTCATGCGCCAGATCGCTGGATACCTGGCGCAGCGCGCCCATCAGTTCCTCGATCCGGTCGAGCATCTGGTTGAGGATGGTCGATATCCGGTCGAACTCGCTGCCCGATCCATCGACCGGCACGCGGCGGGCATAATCCCCCTCGATGATCCCCTGCGCCGTGCCGCTGATCAGCACCAGCCGTCGGCGGACCAGCCGGCCAAAGGCGATGGTGCTGGCCGTGCCCGTCAGCAGGATCACGCCGAGGCCGATCATCACGACGAACAGGATGCGATCATCGGACCGATGCAGCGCCAAGCGATCGGCCGCGATGACGAGTTGGCCGCCATCGGGCAGCCGGCGGCTGAGCGCCTGGGCCTCGCCGGTCGAACCGTCGGGATGGCGGATGGGCAGAAACTCGCTCCAGCCGTCAGCCGGCATCTTGGGGATGAGATGTCCGGCAATCCGGCGTCCTTGGGCATCGGCCAGCGCATAGAGCATCATCCGCCCGTCGCCGCCGGTCTCTGCAAGATAACCGGTGCCGCCGGTGGTGGCGCCATCACGGGCGCGCACCACCTGCGCGAGCTGGGCGGCACCGTTCGACGCATGGAAATCCAGCAGGGCATCCATCTCGCGTTCGATGCGATGGTCCATCTGCGCCTCGATCTCATGATGCGAGATCAGGATCGCGGCCGCACCCAGGATCAGGATGACCAGGCCAGATACCGCCGCCGACAGGATCGACAGCCCCCTTATGGTGCGCGGAAGCAGAGTCATTGCGCGCTGCTCAGCACCATATAGCCCGATCCCCGGACCGTGCGAATCGCGTCCTCGCGCCCACCCTCGTTCAGCTTGGTGCGCAGTCGGCTCATATGGGTTTCAACGATATTGGTCTTGGGATCGAAGCCGAAATTCCACACCCGGTCGAGCAACATGGTCCGCGTCACCGGCCGGTCCGGATTGCGCAGCAGGAATTCGAGCAGACTGAACTCGCGCGGCTGCAGTTCAACCAGGCGGTCGCCGCGCCGCACCGTGCGCCTGAGCAGGTCCATTTCGATGTCGGCGACGCGCAGCAGCGCCTGGAAATCGCCGCGATCACCCGGCGGTGGACGGCGCGCCAGCGCACCCAGCCGAGCCGTCAGTTCGGCAAAGGCAAAGGGCTTGATCAGATAATCGTCGGCGCCGCCTTCCAGCCCCGCCACCCGGTCCTCGATCCCGGCCATGGCCGACAGGATGATCGCCGGTGCATGGCATCCAGCTTCTCGCGCCAGCCGCAACATGGTGAGGCCATCGAGCCCCGGCACCATCCGATCGAGGATCAGGATGTCAAAGGCCTCGCTCAGGGTCCGCGCCAGGGCGGCCTTGCCGTCGCTTTCCGCGACGACGCAATGGCCCAGTTCCTTCAACCCCCGGCCCAGATAGTCCCGCGTTTCTCGATCATCTTCCAGCAGCAATATTCGCATCGCGTCCAACTAGTCTTGCCCTCCCTCCATGGCGCACCGCTCCATCGGATGATCATTGGGGTTTCTATACGATTTCCCAATGTTGCCCGATTTGATGGACCTGCGAACGCCTATCAGTAAACAGGCGCCATCTGCGAGTCATTATTATTAGCGCTCGCCCCAGCCGATCATGAAGGACGGGACGCCATGAAGCGCAGGAGGCAAGGGTCATGAAGTTCACGCGCTTGCTGGCCCGTCGCACGGCGCCGGAACGGCAGGTCATCGCGGCGCTGCGTGGACGACTGCCGGCCCGGCTCGCAGCCTTACCCGACGCAGGATCGGATTTCATCGCGCTGGTCGATCTTGCCGCCCAGCAGGGCGTACACTGCTTCGCCCTGCAATCGCCATTCGTCAGCGATGGCGAGGTCGAATTGCTCGCTTTGTTGGGCAGTGCGCAACGCCGTGCCCTTGTCGGCATAAGGGATGACAGAAAGGACGCGCCAGAACGGCTGCTCCGCTGCGGCCTGCTGCTGCGCGATGCCGGGATATGGTTGCCCGTGGCGCAGGCCGGCACCGACAAGGCATCGTCCGCGCTCTCCATGCCGCGCACGGAGCAGGCCGGGCTGGCGCGCGCGCGCGCACTGTCCCTTGCCCGCTCGCGGCAGGTCGCCAGCACCGGCGACTTCATCGGCATCGGCATCTCGCGCCAATATGTCAGCCGCCTCTGCAAGGAGGGGCATCTCCTGCGCGTCCGCCATGGCTGGTATCGCGCGGCGCCCATCGCCGCCGAAATGCGCCTCCATCACCATTCCTGACCCATGGGACCGGCACCAGCCGGCCCATTCACAACAGCAGAAAAAGGGGATTATCCGTGAACCTGAATGACACGCGCGACCGCGCGTCCACCAGCTTTCTGGCGCTGAGCTGCGTCGGCCTGTTTGCCACGGCCGCGCCGGCCATCGCCCAGTCGAACGACCAGCAAAATGGCGCCGAGGGCCAGAAGCTGGGCGGGGTCGTCGTTACCGACACCGCAATCGACGAGGAAGGCTACAAGGTCGACAAGGCGGACTCGTCGAAATTCACGGCACCGCTGGTCAACACCCCACGGTCGGTGACGGTCATCCCGTCGCAACTCATTCACGACACCGCATCGGCCTCCCTGACCGAAGCGCTGCGGACGGTTCCGGGCATTACCCTGGGCGCGGGCGAAGGCGGCAATCCGCTGGGCGACCGCCCCTTCATCCGTGGCTTCGACAGCCAGGCCAGCACCTATCTGGACGGCGTGCGCGATATCGGCGCGCAAAGCCGCGAAGTGTTCGCGGTCGAACAGATCGAGGTGGTCAAGGGCTCCGACAGCTCGATGGGCGGTCGCGGCAGCGCTGGCGGATCGATCAACCTGGTGTCGAAGGCACCCAAGGCCGACCGATTCATCGCCGCCAGCGGCAGCCTCGGCAATGCCGACTACAAGCGTGCGACGATCGACATCAATCAGCCGATCAACGACTTTGTCGGCGTGCGCCTGAATGCCATGTGGCATGACCAGGACGTTGCCGGTCGCGACGCGATCTGGTCGAAGCGCTGGGGCGTTGCGCCCTCGCTCAAGCTGGGCCTCGACGGCCCGACCAGCCTCACCATCGGCTATTATCATCTTCACACCGAAGAGCTGCCGGATTCGGGCATCCCCTATCTCTACACCATCGGCAACGCCCCGGCCGGCGTGACCGAAACCGGCCCGGCGCGGGATTTCACCACGATCGGCGGCAAGGAAATCAGCGTCCCGCGCGGCGCTTATTATGGCCTCAAGGATCGCGACTTCCGCGACACCAATGTCGACAATTTCACCATCCGCGCCGAACATGATTTCGGCGGTGTGACGTTGCGCAACACCACCCGCTACGGCCGCAGCACCCAGGGCTATGTCTGGACCCAGCCCGACGACCAGCAGGGCAATGTCTATGGCACCAACGCCGCCAATGCGGCGACCGCGGGCGGTCTGGTCTGGCGTCGCACCAACACCCGCTATTCCAAGACCGACGGCCTGCTGAACCAGACCGACCTGTCCGGCGAGTTCAGCATCGGCGGGATCAAGAACAGCTTCTCGGCCTCGCTGGAGTTCAGTCAGGAAAAGGCGGCTAACGGCACCTATGTGTCCAACGCCGCGACCGGCGCCGCGATCGCCAGCGGTTCGAGCGTCAGCCCGCGCTGCTCGACTGCGATGCTTGCCCGCTATAATTGCACGACCGTCGACAATCCCAACCCCAGCGATCCCTGGATCAGCTATGCCAGCGATACATCGACCGTAACGGCCGATATCGTGCGCAGCGCGCCCAAGACCTGGACCCTGTCGAAGACCACGACGCAGGCTGCGTCCTTCTTCGACACGATCACCATCACCGATCAGCTGCTGATCAACCTGGGCGGCCGTTTCGACCGCTACAAGACCAGCGTCAGTCCGGGTCTGGTCGCGACCTCGACCGCCAACCGCGCCTATTATGAGCGCGAGGATGATCTGTGGAACTATCAGGCCGGCATCATCTTCAAGCCGACCGAGAATAGCAGCCTCTATGCCTCGGCCTCCAGCTCCGCGACGCCGCCCGGCGCCTTCCTTGCCAATGGCAGCGAGGGCAATGCGCTCAACACCACCTCGCAGGCGCTGACCGATGCTCTGAAGGTCGAAAAGACCAAGTCCTACGAGATCGGCGCCAAGGCCAATCTGTTCGGCGACGCCCTGTCGCTGACGCTCGCCGCCTTCCGCACCGAGACCAAGAATGCCCGCGCCACCAACGATGCCGGCACGGTCGCCTATATCGGCGAGCGCAAGATCGAAGGCATCGAACTCGGCTTCAACGGCAATATCACGCCGGAATGGAACGTGTTCGGCGGCTATACCTATATGGACTCGGAGATCGTCGATGGCGGTTCGACCGTCACGACCGTCAACGGCGTGTCGATCGCCGCACCGAGCGTGAATACGGGCAAGCAATTCCCCAACACGCCCAAGCACAGCCTGACTGCCTTCACCAATTACAAGATCACCCCGGCCTTCACCATCGGTGGCGGCGCGATCTACATGGCGAAGGTCTATGGCGGCTATTCCGACACCCGCACCATCAGCAACGGCGCGGTCGTCATCACCAAGGAACTGGCCCGCATGGTGCCCAGCTACTGGCGCTTCGACGGCAACGCATCCTATGCGTTCAGCGATGCGGTGAGCCTGCAGGTCAACGTCAACAACGTCTTCAACAAGCGTTATTATGACAAGGCCTATGCCGCCCATTATGCCAATCAGGCCGCGGGCCGCACGGCGATCGCGACGCTCAACGTCAAATATTGATCCGCTGGCCCACCCGGCTGATTGATGATGGCCCGCCTCGCAAGGGGCGGGCCATTGCATGGAACAGATGATGCAGACCCAGCCCAGACTGATGACCATGACCGACGACGAGCGCGTCGCCGCGCTTGCCGGCCCGCCCGAGTGTGTCGCCCCCCTGCTGCTGGAAGCGGCGGAGGCTGGCCATGGCGAGGCGCAGTTGCTGGCTGGGCAATTATGCCTGGACGGCAAGGGGCTGGAACGTGATCCGGTCGCGGCGTTGCGCTGGTTCGGGCTGGCGGCGCAAGGCGGCAATGCCATGGCGATGAACATGGTCGGCCGCTGCTGCGAACATGGCTGGGGCACCGGCGTGGACAAGATCCTCGCTGCCCGATGGTATGGCGCGGCCGCCGATCAGGGTCTCGACTGGGGACTCTACAATCTCGCAACGCTCCATGCTCTGGGCGAAGGCGTGCCGCAGGATCGGACGCGGGCGCTCGCCCTGTTCCGTCAGGCTGCTGCCATGGGCCACGCCAAGTCGATCAACATGATCGGCAGTTTCTACGAGGATGGCTGGGTCGTCGATCGCGACATGGAACAGGCCGCCGATCATTATCGCCGCGCGGCCGAAGGCGGCGACTTTCGAGGCCAGTTCAATCATGCGCGGATGCTGGCCGCGAATGGGGATGAGCAAGGCGCCCGCTTCTGGCTTGACCGGATGCAGGAAACGGCGACGCCCGCCTTCCTGGCCAAGGCGGAAAACTGGATTCGCAAAAATCTGCAAAACGGGCGCGTAGCCGCCGCAGTGTAAGTCCTGGCTCCTCGCAGTGGCAAGGAGCCAGGCAATCTCAGATTTCGGTGCCCTCTGCCAACGTCAAAGCGTCCTCCACATCCACACCAAGGTATCTAACCGTGCTTTCGATCTTCGTGTGCCCAAGCAAAATCTGGACAGCGCGGAGGTTTCCGGTCGCCTTGTAGATGATCGATGCCTTGGTCCGCCGCAGAGAGTGGGTACCATAATCCTCACTGGGCAAGCCAATTCCGGTGACCCACTCATCGACAAGGCGGGCATATTGCCTTGTGCTTATATGGGTTGAGTGATCGGTGCGGCTGGGGAATGCAAAATCCTCCAGCGATCCACGCCGCAGCTCGAGCCATTTGAGCAGGCTGGCGCGAGCATCGTCCATCAGTTCAAACTGAACCGGCCTGCCGGTCTTTTGCTGAACGACAGTGGCTCGTGTTCGAATTTTTCGATCACAAACGATATCGCTGATCCTGATCTTCACCAAATCGCAGCCTCGCAGTTTACTATCGATGGCGAGGTCAAAGAGGGCCCGGTCCCGGACCCGTCCATGTTGATCGAGAAAGAAGCGGATCGCCCAGATCTGGCGAGGTTTGAGCGCTCGCTTCGCACCAACCTTACGTCCGGCGTTCCACGATATTCGCTCGCGAGCGGCGGGATCAAACTCGGATAATCCCATGACACATCTCCTGCGGCCATGATGGCCGCAGGAAGAACGCTTCAGAGTAGGCCCGCCCCTTCTCGGACACTCAGCGCCCGATCTTCGCTCCTTAGGTGCAGACCGTCAGCTATTCCGGCGACTGGCAAACAGCTATCGGCGCTCCGCTACTCCGCAGGCGTCGCGGCGCGGTGTCCGTAACTGAGCACGCTAGTAATCCGCCAAGTGCCATCCTGCTTTGCCCAGACCATCACGAACTTGGCGATTCCCTCGCACCGTCCCGTCGCCAGTTCACAAAAGCGGTGTTCGCCTTCCTCGATCGCGCCGTAGTCCTTGATCGGATAGACGCGAAACGTCGCCGGGATCAGCTCGCGCTTCACCTTCCCGCAAATATATTTGCGAACGCCGTCCACCATCGCATCACGCTCGAACGTCGCGCCGCCAGTATCGTGATAAAAGGCCACTTTCGGATCGAAATAGCCGGAGAAGGTCGGCAGGTCGCAGCGATTGTAGGCGTCGAACACCTTGGCATCGAGCGCGCCGATTTCCGTCGTCAGCGGATCGGGTGTCGCGAGCAGTGTCGCGGCAACGGCAATGGTGGTGAACATGATTTTGGTCCTGTCAGTTCATCTGGCCGCGAAGAAAGGCAATTAGCTTTGGATCGCTGCCGGTGAGCTCAAGGATGGGCAGAATGATCCGCCACCCGTTATCGCTGTTGGTCAGGATGACGATCCCGTCACCGCTCACGCGATCGATCGCGGCAAATGTGAAGGCCCCGGCATCCTTGCCGGTGTGGAGCATCGTCGCGCCCTCCGGAAAGCCGAGGAGTTGCCAGCCCAGTCCGAAGCCGGTCCAGGGTGGACAAGTGGTCGCTTTCGTTCCCGCACATATCCCGGGTGTCAGATCGGCTTGCGATTTGCTGCGCTCCGCCGAGACAGACGCAATCAGGCCCCGGTCGTTGCGGGCATCAATGAGGAAGCGCGCATAATCACGCGCCGTTGCGTGAGCCAGATCGGCAGCGTTGTATCGCGTCACCCGCTCGACAGGCAGCGGCTTGCCTACATCGTTGTATGGCACCGCGATTGGCATCGTCGCGCCTTGCGCCGACACATAGCCTGAGGCGCGCATGCGGGCAGGAGCGAACAGCCAGCGGCCCGCAAGCGTCTCGAACGACTGCCCGGTGCGACGCTCGGCATAGCGCGCTGCATATTGATAACCCTCGCCCGAATAGCCGGTGGTCGTGCCGGGGTCATGATCGAAGGCCAGCCCCTTTGCATCGCGCCAGTTCGGCAATCCGGTTTGATGGCTTAGCGCCATGCGGACCGTCAACTTCATCCGTCGCGGATCGCGCGACAGATCGGGGTCACTCCAGTAGCGATCCATCGGCTCATCGAGCGACAGCTTGCCGGCCGACACCAACCGCAGGATAACCTCTGCCGTTAGCGGCTTCGTCAGCGACGCGAGATTGTAGGGCGTGGAGACGGTCGCCGCGCGGTTCGGCCCCGCCATGCCCCAAGCCCCAGTCGACACGATCCGTCCGTTGCGGATCACGGCTATCGACGCGCTCTCCACGCGCTGTTCGCGCAGGGTTGCGGTCATATCCGGCAGCGCGCCGTTCGTTCTGGCGTCCGCCGCAGAGGCCCAAGCCGCCAGCGCGGTCAAACCGCCGTAAATTGTCCGTTTCAGCACACTAGCTGTATTATTCATATGATACAGTTAGCAGCATCGAAGTTCGGTCGCAACTTGGATCGTATTTCGCATCGATGTGACGAACCTAAGAACCGCTACGAGATTCCCGAATTGCTATCGTTTTCGGGATAGGCTGGCGAGGCAATAAGCTGTGTTTTCCGGGGGAGGCTCGGTGAAAGCTGGTCCTAGCGCGTAGACTCATAAGCTGGCGCACCAGATGCGTACGCAGATGAGCTTGATGGCTGCGAGGAAGTTGGCAGGGTCTTTGTCATAGCGGGTGGCGATGCCACGGAACTGCTTGATGCGGTTGAAGAATCGTTCGACGAGGTTTCGCTGTTTGTAGAGCCACGGCGAGAAGGCGAAGGGCTGCTTGCGGTTGGATCGATTGGGAATGTTGGCCCAAACGTTCCTGGCAGCAGCGGCTTTGCGGATGGCGTTGCTGTCATATCCTTTGTCCCCCAGCAGGGTTGCGCCCACGGGAATGGCCTCAATCAGCGCTTCGGCTTCACAGGCATCATGGACTTGCCCGCCGGTCAGTCTCAGGCCGACAGTGCGTCCGTCAGCATCGACAAGAGCATGGAGTTTGCTGGTGAGACCGCCCCGGGAACGTCCCATGCCACGATCGCAGCTTCCCCCTTTTTGCCCGTCGCACCATTCTGGTGGACGCGCATGCAGGTGGAATCGATCATCACCAGTTCGCCATTATATCCGGCGGAAACCGCTGCCAGAAGCCGGTCCCAGACCCCGGCTTTGCGCCAGCGGACGAACCGATTGTAACAGGTTGTCGAGGGCCCGTAGCGTTCAGGCACTTCGGCCCACGTCGCTCCTGAGCGAAAGCGCCACATAATCCCGTTGAGAACCCGGCGATCATCCACCCGCGCCACACCGCGCGGCTTGTTGGGCAGCAAAGGCTCGATAATCGCCCATTCCCAATCTGTCAGTTCGTACCGCCGCCGTGCCATCAAGCCCTCCTGTCCCAGAGGCTCCTGAATCACGCAAACCCTCGACCCTCAAGTCTTTTTATGAGTTTACGGCCTAATTGAAATCTCGGTGAGGCCACATTTGAATTGGGATGACAGTTTCTGGCCCAAATTGTCGTTGAGCACATCTTTTGCCGATGGCAGGTATGTCTCATGCCCTGCCTTCCGGCGTCGACCCTTTGTTGCCACTTAGCCGAGGCTTTTTGATCTCCAGTTACGGACGGTCAGCTCTCGCGGAGCAATTCCTCAAAGTACCTGACGTTACGATCATGCCATATTATCGGCCTGCCGTTCCGCAATCTCGGCAGCTGAAATCAGACTATCTCCGGTTTTCCGCGCCGCGTCTGCCGTCATCGTAATAGCAACGCCATTTGGGCCGTCCAGGATGACCAGACCATCTTCTGCACTCGCATTTCCCGGCTCACTCAAGGGCTGTGGCGTATTTGAAAATTCTATCATGTAATTGGCCTTGGGCATGAGGACGGAGCTTCGGCGGATTGCAGATCGATATAAAGATAGGCCGGGTTGAACTGACCTACGGCAGCCAATTTCTCAGGGTCCAAAATTTCCACGAGGGACGAACGAAAAACACATAGTCGCTCCTCGCGCAGCTGACGCAAAACGCGGTTGATATGCACGTTCGTCAGTCCACAGATTTCAGCCAGATCAGACTGGATAAGGCCAAGCGCGAAGCGCCGGCCGTCGCTCAGGCCCGCCGACATAAGGCGGACGTTCGTCTCGCTAATGAAATGCGCGACGCGACCTACCGCATCAAGCCGGCCGAGGCGAAATAGCCACGCACGATGGATCGCGGCATCGATCAATGTGGAAAACCATAATTTGCGTGACAATGCGGGCAGGTCTTCCGTGATCGCTTCCAACTCAGAATGCGGCACTATCGCGACTGTAGCAGCCGTCATCGTAGCCACGTCATGGTCGAGTATTTTCAGCGGAAACGCATGGAGATCGACAAAATCACCCGGCACATGCACCGCAACGAGCTGCCGCAAGCCGTTGCGATCGTCGATATAGCGGGACATGAAACCTTCAAGCAGCAATATGCTTTGGCTCAACTCCTCACCTGCCACCACGACATTGGTCCGCGGCGGCAACGTCTTGATCTCGCCGATGGCCGTTTCGAGCCGCGCCCGCTCCTCAATTTCAAGGTGCACGCCGCGCCTGTGTCTGAGAAACCGCTCGGTGAACATGAAAGCGTGATCCTGTCAAAATGAAGAAACTGCTCCAGCGGACGCCAGCGCGTAGCTATAACGGGCCGCGCGCCTGGCCGTTGCTTCGCTGGTCCCCACAATCGTGATGACACAGGTTAATTTACGCTCCGACCTGGCAACTTCGCGCAGCGCTGCCTGTTCCTGACTGCATCTCTCCCGCCGTCAGGGCTGCCATCGTCCGATCCGATCGGCTCCAGCCCTCATCGCGATAATCGCCAATTAGATGAGGATGATCATGGCCAAAACTCCACCCCCGTCGAAATCCAGCAAAGCCAAGGCAAGCGTTAAAGCGAAAGTCACAGCTGCCGACTTGTCATCTTCAGACATCGGTGGAGAAAGTCCTGAGAAAGCCTCTGCACTGCCCGCCGATGCGGCGATATTGCCGACCTATGCCGAGGCTCAGGGCAGCGGTGGGGAAACCCATCAGGTCGCGGGCGGCGACATCGCACCCCTCACGACCCAGCATGGCATCCCTGTGGCCGATGATCAGAACATCCTCAAGCAGGGCACGCGCGGACCTGCCCTGCTTGAGGATGCGCACTTTCGCGAAAAGATGTTCCATTTCGATCATGAACGCATTCCCGAGCGCGTCGTCCACGCGCGCGGATATGGCGCGCACGGTTATTTCGAACTGACTGAGAGCCTGGCTGACGTCACGCGCGCCGATGTGTTTCAACGGATCGGAGAGCGTACCCCCGCGTTCGTCCGCTTCTCAACGGTTGCAGGTTCAAAGGGATCGCCCGACCTTGCCCGCGATGTTCGCGGCTTTGCAGTCAAGCTCTACACTCAGGAGGGCAATTGGGATCTGGTCGGCAATAATATCCCTGTCTTCTTCATCCAAGATGCCATGAAATTCCCTGACCTTATCCATGCCGCCAAGCCCGAACCGGACCGGGATTTCCCCCAGGCGCAGACCGCCCATGACAATTTCTGGGATTTCATTAGCCTGACGCCCGAGAGCATGCACATGATCATGTGGATCATGTCCGATCGGACCATTCCGCGCTCGCTTCGGACGATCGAAGGCTTTGGCGTCCATAGCTTCCGGTTCGTGGACAGTGAAGGCAAGTCCATCTTCGTCAAGTTCCATTGGAAGCCCAAACAGGGGCTGCAGTCTGTAGTCTGGAACGAGGCGGTGAAGATCAACGGCGCCGACCCCGATTTTCATCGTCGCGACCTTTGGGATGCGATCAATGCTGGCGATTTTCCTGAATGGGAATTGGGTGTCCAGCTTTTCGATGACGCTTTTGCGGATAGTTTCGACTTCGACATTCTCGATGCGACCAAGCTCATTCCGGAGGAACTGGTGCCGGTTCGTATCGTCGGACGGCTGGTGCTCGATCGTGTCGTCGACAATTTCTTCGCCGAGACGGAGCAGGTTGCATTCATGACGCAGAATGTTCCGCCGGGCATCGATTTCTCGAACGATCCGCTCCTGCAGGGACGCAATTTCTCCTATCTCGATACCCAGATCAAACGCCTCGGCAGCACTAACTTCACCCATCTACCCATCAATGCCCCCAAATGTCCGATGGCCCATTTCCAGCAGGACGGTCATATGGCCATGCGCAACCCCAAGGGCCGCGTGAACTATGAGCCCAATAGCTGGGGGCCTACCCAAGGTGGCCCACGCGAAGACCCGGTGCGCGGCTTCACCAGCTTTGCCGAAACGGTTGATGGGCCGAAACAGCGTGTTCGGTCGGAGAGTTTCGCCGATCATTATAGCCAGGCTCGGCAATTCTTCATCAGCCAGGCTCCAAGCGAACAGAAGCATATCGGCGATGCCCTGGTGTTCGAACTATCCAAGGTGGAGCGGCCCGACATACGCTCGCGCACCGTGTCTCATCTCATCCATGTCGATGCGGCGCTGGCTGAGACGGTCGCCGATGGGCTTGGTATCGGTCTGCCTGAAGCCGCGGTCGCCGCGCGCGCGCCTATCGATGATTTGCCACCCTCAAACTCGCTGAGCATCGTCAAGAATGGACCCGACAGCTTCAAGGGTCGCAAACTTGGTATATTGCTGAGCGATGGCGCTGATGCAGCCATCTTCAAAGCGCTGCTTGAGGCTGTCGATGATGAAGGCGCGGTATATGAAGTGATTGCGCCAAAGATTGCGGGCGTAACTTTGTCCGACGGCAAAACAGTAGCGGCCAAACATAAGATCGATGGCGGACCTTCCGTCCTGTTCGACGCTGTCGCTATCCTGGTGTCTGCGGAAGGCGCTGCTTCTCTGGCTCTTGACGCAGCGGCTAGGGATTTTGTGACCGATGCCTTTGCCCACTGCAAATATATCGGCATCGGCAAGGACGCCGAGGCCATATTCGTCAAGGCGGGCATAGCGGAAGATCTGGACGAGGCCTGCCCTCCGATTGCGAAGCCGTCCGACGCAAAGGCATTCATCCAGGCTTGCAGGGCCCTGCGTCACTGGCCCCGCGAGGCTGCGGTCGATCTGGATGCTCAGCCGGAAAGCTGACCTTTTCGTCCCTTTCTTTCGAGTGCCGGCGACATGCCGGCCCTCCTTACCAACCTGTAAGGACGACGCCAGATGCGGATCGGCATCATTGCACACCTTAAATATCCGATTGCCGAGCCATTTGCGGGCGGATTGGAAATGCATACGCATCTCCTCGCCCGGTCGCTGCGGGATCGGGGACATGCCGTAACCATATTTGCCTCTTCGCGATCGGAGCCCGGCCTGGGCCTGGAAGCGATCTGTTCGGAGACGGCGATCAGCACCGTGGGCACGGCAGAGGCGCCGGACGTGGCCTTCTTCAAGGAGCATCATGCCTATCTCAGTCTGATGAGTGAGCTTCGCCATCGGCGTTTCGACGTCATCCACAATAATAGCCTACATTATATCCCGGTAACGATGGCCGACAGTCTGCCGATGCCAATGGTGACCACGCTGCACACACCGCCTTTTTGCTGGCTCGAGAGCGGCATTCGCCTGTGCCGGGCGCGCAACAACGCCTTCGTCGCTGTTTCCAATGCTGTCGGCAAATTATGGAACCATGTTCTGCCGGTCGATTCGGTCATCATGAACGGCATCGATCTCGATCGGTTCTCCTTTCACCCTGCGCCCGACGCGGAGACCTATCTGGTCTGGTATGGGCGTATCGTCCCGGAAAAGGGGCTGCACCTAGCGATCGCGGCCGCAAAGCAAGTCGGATTGCCACTCAGGATCGCGGGCCCGATCCTGGACGAAGTCTATTTTCGAGAAAAGATTGCACCGCGTCTGGGTGCCGACGCCATCCATGTCGGCCATCTCGCGCATGGAAGGCTTGCAAAGTTGGTAGCCGGCGCGCGCGCTTTCATGTGCACGCCTCTCTGGGACGAACCTTACGGACTGGTAGTCGCCGAGGCGCTCGCCTGCGGTGTGCCCGTGGCCGCTTTTGCCCGTGGTGCGATACCCGATATTCTGGATCATTCTTGCGGCGTGCTGGCAGTTCCCGACGACGTCCAATCGCTGGCGCAGTCGACCTTGGCCGCCCTGACCCTTGAT
This sequence comes from Sphingobium scionense, assembly GCF_014197035.1. GTDB lineage: Bacteria > Pseudomonadota > Alphaproteobacteria > Sphingomonadales > Sphingomonadaceae > Sphingobium > Sphingobium scionense. The sequence continues at coordinate 14,714 of NZ_JACIEU010000046.1, forward strand.
CGCCACGCATGCCGTCGTCGCGCCGAGCAAGTCTGCGACGCTGCTCGCATGATTGATGCCTATGAAGCTCTCTATCGCAGGCTTGTCGCGGGTGGTGACGCTCGGTTGCGTCTGGTGGGCGAAACGCGCGAGGATTTGATGCCGGCTGCGCTCACTCAACAATCCAAGACTGTGATGGAAGCCCCGTTACATGGCTGAACCGGCACCCCGCCTTGCCTCACCGGAGTTCGGCACTTCGCCGGTTTCTCTGTGCGTGTGTGTCCCGGCGCGCAATGAAGGTGAGCGGATTGCCACATTGTTGGAAGCCATCGCCGCGCAGTCATGGCCGGGAATCATCTGCGTCTCGATCGCCGTAAACAATACGACGGACGACAGCCTGGAGAGGATTGGCGAAGCACGAACGCGTCATGCCGGCCGGCTAGATATCCGGGCCGTGGTGGCCGAATTCCCGGCGGCTTTGGCGCATGCAGGATCTGCGCGGCGATTAGCCATGACAGAAGGGCTTCGGTCCCTTTCCAGCTTTGAGGCAGGAATTCTCGTCAGCACGGATGCGGACGTACGCCCGCCTGTCGATTGGCTGAGCAACATTGTGGCGGCCTTCGGGCGAGGCGCTGATCTGGTCGGTGGAAAGATCGTTATCGACGAAGAGAATGAGCCTTTGCCGCCATCGGTAACCGAGTTGCGGTGGGCATGGGATGATTATTGGTCGAAAGTGCGGGAGATCGAGGATCGCATCGATCCTCTTATATGGGACCCGGCGCCGCGGCACGGCGATCATACTGGCGCATCCCTCGCCATTCGAGCAAACTTGTATCTCGCTTGTGGCGGCGTTCCACTCCTTCCGACCGGGGAAGATCGCGCGCTGGTCCAGGCGGCCGTCGCCATGGGTGGCAGGCTGGCGCATCCTGCCGATGTCTATGTTCGTGTTTCACCCAGAACCGATGGGCGCGCCGAAGGTGGCATGGCAGTGGGAATGCGTGCCCTGTTCAAGGCAGCAGAGTCGAAGAACCCACCCATGGCGCCAGCCTTCGACCATTGGATCGAGCGTGCGACATGGCGCAAATCCATGCGCCAGCGTGCCGATGGCGGTGCGAACATCGCGCACCATGAGGCGTGCCTTCCGCCCATGCCACACGATATGCAACTGAAGGCCAGACGATGAGCCTCCGGCCGATCGGCTATTATGTCCATCATCACGGTGCCGGGCATTTGGCCCGCGCGCGCGCCATCGCCAATGCGTCAGCTGGCCGTGTCGTCCTTCTTGGGACAGGGATAGGTTCACTGGGTATCGACCTTGACGATGATCGCCTCGACACCGGTGCGTTCGATGGCGCAGATGGATCTTATTGCCGACCCGACAGCCTGCACTATGCTCCGCTGGATCATGAAGGCATCCGTTCGCGGATCGCGACGATCGCACGGTGGATCGACAGTCATAGGCCCGCCCTCATGGTCGTCGATGTGTCTGTTGAAATCGCCATGATGGCGCGTCTGGCGTCTGTCCCGATTGTCTATGTCCGGTTGAACGGCGATAGGACCGACCGGCCCCATCTGGATGCATTCCAGGGTGCTACGGCGTTGATGGCACCCTTTCATCAGGATCTGGACGCGGCCTCCATCCCGACATGGGTGCGAAAAAAGACGCGCTATCTTCCCGGCATCACAACAGGCCGTCCAACCCCTACGAGAAATGCCGATCCCACTATCCTGATCGTCGTAGGTCGCGGAGGTCAGTCAGGCGATGGCGAAGCTTTCGCACAGGCCGCCCGATGCTGTCCGCAATGGCATTGGCGGGTGATCGGACCATGCTCGATGCCGCATGATCCTCCCTCGAACCTTGCCATCCTTGGCTGGGTGCAGGATTCCGATCGTGAGATTGCCCGCGCGACGCTGGTGGTTGGGGCAGCCGGCGATGGATTGGTGGGTAGCGTGCTTGCCGCCGACCGCCCTTTCGTCTGCATAGCCCAGGACCGGCCTTATGACGAGCAACGCACGACGGCGCAACGGCTGGGGGAAGTCGGCGCGGCCCTGGTTTTTGATAGTTGGCCCCAGCCTGAGCGGTGGCAACAGCTGATACGCGATACGCTGGCATTGTCGCCAGAGGCCCGGCAAAAGCTGCACGATCCCAATGGCGCGCGCAGGGCTGCCGAATGGCTCGACATGGTAGCGGGCGCCACCTGCCCTGGGCAGGAGGAGGCCGCATGAGCATCGCTGATGTAAAGCCGATAGAGAACAACACGCCGGCGCAGCGAGCGCAAGCCATCGCAGAGCCTCTCGGTAACCTCGGTACACGCTATGATGCCGCTCCGGTATTTCCAATTGAGAGCGTGAAGCTGCTGCGGGGAGCCGGATTGCTGCAGCCATTCGCGCCGATCAGCGCCGGCGGCGACATCTTTCCCGACCGTCAGTCTCAATATATGTCCATGATGTCTGTCCTGCGTATCATTGGACGTGCGGATCTTAGCGTCGGGCGGCTGTATGAAGGGCATCTCAACGCGCTTTTGCTGTTCGACTGGTTTGGCACGGCTGTTCAATGCGCGGTCCTGCACCAGCAATTGCACGATGGTGCGCTGTTCGGCGTCTGGGCGACCGAACCACCGCCCGGAGTGCGCCTCGGCGGCGCAAGCAACAGCTGGACCCTGGAAGGCGCCAAATCCTTTGCAACCGGCGCGGGCGGGCTGACCCATGCGATCATCACGGCGCAACCATCGGGTGGTCCAAGGCAGCTTGTCATCGTTCCGGCGGATGAAGCCGCGCGAACGGACCTGTCGCAATGGCGCATGCGCGGCATGCGTGCGACAGGAAGCGGGACCTACGACTTAAGTGGCGTGTCCGTTGGACCCGACGCCCTTCTGGGAAACGGCGGCGACTATGATCTGGAGCCGGACTTCACGACTGGTGCGTGGCGTTTTACCGCTGTCCAGCTCGGCGGTGTCGAGGCGCTGTTAACCGAGACACGCGCCGCCATGACGACAGCAGCCCGCGAAGATCCGTTGCAGCGTGCCAAATTCGCCGATGCGGTCGTTGCGGCGCGATCTGCTTATCTGTGGGTTCGCGAATGCGCCACCCGCGCAGCGGCGGGTGACGAGGATGGCCCGGCGTTCGCCCGAATGACCCGTGGCGTCGTCGAACGGGCAGCGCTCGACGTTATGGAATTGGCAAGCCGGATCATTGGCACGCGCAGCGCCATCGATGGGCAACCTATCGACAAGATCATCCGGGATCTAAGCGTCTATTTGAGACAGGCCGGACCCGATTATGCAAAGGATCAGGCGGCGATCGCATGGCTCGATCATGATGCCTGGGGTAGCGGAGATATCCTATGGTGATGGGGCGCAGCGGCGCATATCCCCTGACCGCAAGGCCGTGGCGTGGCCTTCGCTGGCTCGTCATTGCCCCGCACCCTGACGACGAAACGCTGGGTACGGGCGCACTCATTGCCCATATGGCCAAAGCAGGAAGATTCGCTGGTCTCGTCTATCTGACCGATGGGTCTGGATCGCATCCGCTTAAAGATGGGAAAGCAGGCTCGATCGTCGCTGCCCGTCAGCGCGAGGGGCGGCAGGCATTGCAGCGCCTTGCAGGCTTGCAAGTCAAAGCGCCCTTATGCCTTGGATGGAAGGACGCGACGCCTGACGTCCCAGGTTCGGTGCTTTTCGGCAGAAGTTGCCGCAAACTTGCTGCGTTGTGCGGACGACTACGCGTAGATGTCCTGGTGACGACATCCCCTCATGAGCCGCATTGCGACCATTCTGCGGCAGCTGGCCTGGCTCATGCCGTCAGGATCAGGTCGCGGGGCCGGATCACCGTCGCTGAATATTGCGTCTGGAGTGAGGCACCTAGTAGCCGAACCCACAAGACGCTTATCACGCCGTCCATGTCGCCGGGCGTCAGGCGCAACGCCCTTGCAGCCCATCGCAGCCAGCTTACCGCCTCGCACGGCCTTGGCTTTCGTCTGCCTAAAGACAAGCGATCGATGGCACCGCACGACCTTCTTTACGTCAGGAGGCGCCCATGAAACGACATCGAACGACCCTGGACCCGGATTATTTCGAGCGCATGTTTAGCGGGACGAGCGATCCGTGGGATCTGGAAAGCAGCTCTTACGAGCAGGCGAAATTCGAAGACAGCATAGCGGCACTTGGCAGCCGGAACTACGCCAGCGGCTTTGAAGTGGGTTGCGCCAAAGGAATGCTGACCTTGAAACTCAGCGCCTTATGCAAAGCCCTGCTGTCCATCGACGTGAGCGAAACCGCGCTGGCAGCCGCTAAACAGCGCACGGCCCATCTCGATCACGTCACATTCGAGCAAATGGCTTTTCCTCGAACGGCACCCTCCGGGCAGTTCGAATTGATAGTCCTGTCCGAGGTCGCATATTATTGGGACGATATGGACATTGGTCGTGCGGCCGAGTGGCTGGAAGCGCATCTCCTTGTTGGCGGTGACCTCCTGCTCGTGCATTTTACCGAAGACACCGACTATCCACAAAGCGGTGACGACGCGGTCGCCAAGCTGTCTGGATCACTGACCAACGCGATGACGGTGGTCACCGCTTACCGACGGCCACGCTATCGTCTCGATCTGTGGCGGCGTGCCCTGTGAGCATCAGCGTTCTGACCATCGTCAAGAACCGGGAGGGCCATCTTGCCGAACTGGTGGAAGGGTTGAGGCGCAGCTTCGTTTTTCCTGATGAACTGGTCATTGTCGATATGGGCAGCACGCCTGCCCTGATCGCACCTGAAGCTCCATTCCCGGTTCGCCTTGTTACGCTGGAGCGGACCGGCCTGCCGCTCGCCGCCGCTCGCAACGCTGCGGCGCACACAGCAATGGGCGAGCATCTTCTCTTTCTGGATGTGGACTGCATACCCATGCGCCACCTTTTAGGGGAAATGGACGATGAGCTTGAACGCGCCGACGCACTAATCTGTGCGGAAGCCTTATATCTGGGTCCAACAGACGTTCGTGATGGGTGGGAAGAAGATCATCTCAAGCTATCAGCCAAACCCCATCCCATCCGCGCATTCCCGGCGAAAGGCATTCGAGAGGAGGCCAATGCCGGGCTCTTCTGGTCATTGGTTTTCGGCATCCGTCGGAATCGGTTCACTGACCTGCAAGGTTTTGATGAAGCCTTTGATGGCTATGGCGCGGAGGATACGGACTTTGGCTTCCGGGCGCGGGATGCAGGCATTCCGCTCCTGTTCAAAGGCGGCGCTGGCGCTTTTCACCAGCATCATGAGGTATTTGACCCTCCACTCCAGCATCTGGAGGACATCGTGCGTAACGCGCAGCTTTTTCGCGATCGCTGGCAATTCTGGCCTATGACAGGGTGGCTCGATGCCTTTGCGAAAATGGACCTCATCGCCATGACGGACAATCGCATCATCCTGCGCCGGGCAGCTAATGCCGTTGAACTTTCAGGCGCCCGGCGGTCATCGGCATTCTAGGCATCGAAGGCGGCGGGTTGCCCCGCCGCCACGCATTCAACGTTCCATCGAATGCTTGATGTCGCGAATTTCGTCATGGCCCGCCTTGACCGACGTGTAGGCTGAAGCGACGAGCGTCTGCACAGCGGACGAGAGCTCCCGATCTTCGAGCGCATCTTCATATTTGGCCTTGATATGATCTTCGCCGGCCTCGACCTCGTTGATGATCGCCTTGTCATCATGGCCGGTAACGACGGATTTGAGATTGAGGAAAACGCGATGCGCGCCTGCCAGGATGGTGCCGTCATCCTCGGGTTCACCGCCCAGAGAGGAAACGTGCTGCTGGAGCTGTGAAACCAGCTGGCGGCGTTCACCGGCAAGGCCGTTGAACAGTGTCACAAAGCCAGAATTTTCCGTATTTTTTGCATCTTCCGTATAGCCTTCGACGCTATCGAGCGTGGTAGCGATCAGGCTGTTGAGCGTTGAAATGTCATGGCTGAGTTCGGTCATGGGACATCCTCACTATGGACCCGCCGCCAGACGCGGCTGTCTCGGGATCTGAACGACCAATGGTCGGGAAAGACCCTTTCTAGAATCGGAAATTAACTTGCGTCAGTGCGATAGTTGGCCGGCACGAAGGCCCCAAGAGCTGCGTTGACCAAAGATATGAGATGCACTTTACCGATACACGATAGACAAATTGCTGAGGGATGACCATGGAACAATATTATGCGCATGGTCGGCGGGATGGCCTGCGGCTGGCGCTGTCGATTCTGGCGGCAGAAGAAGCGAAATGGGCAACATTGCTGGGAGAAAGCCGATCGTGGCGAACCAATGCCACGCGTGAAGTGCGGTACAAGACGTTGAAAGTCGCGCAACAGCGACTGCGTACGGCGCTAAACCGCCTCACGCCCAAATCCGATCACGCCATCGATCCCGAGGTCGCCTCGGCCCTCGAGGAAATCGGGCTATAATTCTGTCATGACCCACGACAACATGCCTGCCCCGTCAGACGATGCGCGTACCGCTGTGTTGGAACTGCTCGACCGCCGCTCGGACCGGGCGACAATCTGTCCAAGCGAAGTGGCAAGAGCAATCGCCAGCAAAGCCGGCGCCGACCCGACGGAACAGGACTGGCGTGCGGTAATGCCGGTCGTTCACGCCGCGATCGATCAGATGGTGGACGATGGGCTGATCGAACTGAATTGGAAGGGAAAAAGCATGCCATCACGCAGCGGCCTCGACCGGATCGGTCGAGCGCACCGCGAGGACTGAACTGCCTTCACCGCATAAGACCGGCGGCGCGCAGAGCATCGTGGATGATTTTTTCGACGCCAGCCTTCCCGGATAATATCGGGCGCGCAGGTTCGGACGGCAACGGTTCCAAACGGCCTATCCTTGGTGCCGGCACATGAGATGCGGCTTCTGGATTTTTTCGTACCGATTGCGCAGAAGTGCGCTCCTTCTCGGCCTCCAGCAAACCCCAGGACGCTGCGATTCGACGTGTCGACGAGATACCGGCCTCCAGCATATGCGGCATCACCGCGCCGCAAGCCTCCGGGCCGGTCGTGGCCAGTGGCGTGCCATGGCCCATATTGGAAATGCGATAATCCTCGATTAGCGCTCGTCCGGTTCCATCGTGCCACACCCGATGACGGTGGCCGGCTATCTTTTCCGAAACGTTCGGTGTCGGCTCGATATCGTGGACTGAAAGCCATTGGGCAAGAATTGCATCTGCATTGGTGCTGCTGACCGTCGCGTCGGCGCTGCCATGCCATATCGAAATACTGGGCCACGGACCTTCATGGTCCGACGCGCGACGGACGCGATCGCCCAGTTCCCTGGCGTTATATGCTCCCGCGCCTCGCATGGCTTCGAATGCCTGCGGAGTGTTGGATGCTGACCCGTGCGGCAGACCCGCGATGATCGCACCGCCGGCGAACAATTCCGGATAGCTGGCCAGCATGACGGAGGTCATCGCGCCACCTGCGGAAAGGCCGGTCACGAATATGCGTGACGGATCGACATCATATGCGTCAACCATCGTCATGATCATTTGGCGGATGGACAGCGCTTCGCCACGACCGCGGGCATTGTCGGTCGCAGAGAACCAGTTGAAACACAGATTGGGGTTGTTAGCGCGCTGCTGCTCCGGAAAAAGAAGCAGAAAACCATGCTCGTCGGCCAACTGGGACCAGCCTGAGCCCCGATCATAGCCTCCGGCACTTTGGGTGCAGCCATGCAAAACGACAACGAGCGCCGGATTCTCGGCCAGGCGCTCAGGCACATAGCTTCTAGCGTTTAATTCGCCGGGATTGGCACCAACTATATGAAGGTCCGCCAAGCGGCTTTGTCCAACGGCATCGGCTTGGGTTAGATGAGTCGCTCGCATTGCTGCCAGTCGGGCGATTGTGGCGGATAATTGTGGATCGGCGTGCAAAAAGAACCCCGTTAGCGGGGTGATCGGCGTCTAAAAGGGACCCCTCATTTCGATGGTTTAAGCAGCCGGCTGGATTT
>NZ_JACIEU010000047.1 GCF_014197035.1 Sphingobium scionense
GCGCGCGCAAACACGTAACGATCATGCCGACATTGCGGCACGGCATCTGGGGCTACACCCTTTTCGGCGAGGGGATATACCGCTCGCGCTCGATCTCGCCGCAAGAGCTGCGGAGCGGACCGATCGGGGCGAACCTATTGTCCGCGCATTGATGGAGGGGCTGAAGCAGGAACGCTTCATTCTTCCATCGGCAGACACGCTCGAACGTGCGGGCCTCGCCGGCAGGGCACGCGCCCGCAAAGCCGCGGCGGCGCTCATTGTCGAAAGCCTGGGTCATGCCGAACTGGCGCGGATCGATGATCTGATCGTCAACAACAGCGACTTCGGCATGACGCCGCTGGCCTGGCTGCGCAATTTCGAGGAAGCGCCCACCACGGCGAACATCAACGGGCTGCTGGAACGGCTAAGCTATGTGCGCGGAATCGGCATCGACCCGGCGATCGGCGCGAAAATCCCCGACTTCCGGTTCGCGCAGTTCATGCGCGAAGGTGGCGTTGCGCCGGCGTTCCTGCTCTCCGATTATAGCCTTAACAGGCGCCGCGCGACGCTGATCGCGGCGGTCATCGACCTCGATGCCAGGCTCGCCGATGGTGCGATCCAGATGTTCGACAGGCTTGTCGGAAGCCTGTTCACACGGGCGCGGCGCGGGCGGGAAAGGCGCTATCAGGACAGCATCCGCTCGGTCGGCGAACTTATGCGGCTGTTCGGCGCGACGATCGCCGCGCTGGGAGAGGCGGTCGAACATGGCGGTAATCCGCTCGAACTGATCGACGAAGCGGTAGGCTGGCACAGACTGGTCGCAGCCAAATCGCAGGTCGATGCGCTGGCCGAGCTGGCGGGCGAAGATGCGCTTGTCGCGGCGACTGGTCGCTATGCGACGCTGCGGCGGTTCAGCCCGGCTTTCCTCGATACATTCACGTTCAAGGCATCGGGGAGCGGATCGCAACTGGTCAAGGCCATCGAGGTCATCCGCGATACCAATGCCCGCAAGGCCCGCAGCCTGCCCGAGGGCGTTCCGCTCCCATTCGCCAACCGGCAGTGGAAGCGCCTCATCACCGAAGGTGGCCAGGTCGATCGCCGGCGATACGAGACGGCCATCATGGCCACGCTGCGCGATCGGTTGCGCGCCGGCGACATATGGGTCGAAGGAACCCGCAATTATCGCCGCTTCGACACCTATTTGCTGAGTCGACGCGATGCCGATAAGGTGGCCGACAGCCTGCCATTCCAGACCGATGCGGCCGCCTATCTGGAGGAGCGGGCAAGGACGCTCGACTGGCGGCTGCGCCGTTTCGCCAAGCAACTCAAGGCGAACAGGCTCGCGGGCGTGGCGCTCGAACGCGACCGGCTCAAGCTGCAACCCATGCCGGCGATCACTCCACCCGAGGCGGAGGCTCTCGATCGCAGGCTCGACGCCTTGCTTCCGCGCGTGCGGATCACCGAACTCCTGGTCGAGGTGGCCGAGCGCACCGGGTTCCTGAGCGCATTTCGCGATCTTCGGTCCGGCAAGGAGCATGACAACCCGCACGCGATCCTCGCCGCCATTCTCGCTGATGGATCGAATCTGGGTCTAGAGCGCATGGCCAACGCCAGCGACGGGGTGAGCTACGCCCAGCTTGCCTGGACCCACAACTGGTATTTGTCGCCCGAAAACTATCAGGCCGCGTTGGGGATGATCGTTGCCGCGCACCATGATCTTCCTTTCACGCGCCATTGGGGAGCCGGCACTAGTTCATCCTCCGATGGGCAGTTCTTCCGCTCGGGCCGCAACCGATCGGCGGCGGCCGACATCAATGCGAAATATGGCAGCGAGCCGGGCCTGAAGATCTACTCCCACCTGTCCGATCATTTTGCCTCGTTCGGATCGCGGATCATGTCGGCCACCGCCGGCGAGGCCCCCTACGTGCTGGATGGCCTGATGCTCGGCGCCGGCGCGCTACCGCTGCATGAGCATTACACTGATACCGGCGGCGCGACGGACCATGTCTTTGCCCTTTGCCATCTTCTCGGCTTCCGGTTCGTGCCCCGTCTGCGCGACATCGCCGACCGGAAACTCGGCTCGATCGCCGCGCCTTCGACCTACAAAGGCATCGAAAGCCTCATGGGCCGCACGATCAAGACGGCGGCGATCGAAGCCGATTGGGATGACATCGTCAGGATCGTCGCCTCCATTAAGGAAGGAGCCGTTGCGCCCTCCGCGATCCTGCGCAAGCTGGCCGCCTACAAGCGCCAGAACAGGCTGGATTTTGCGCTGGCCGAACTCGGCCGCATCGAGCGGACGCTATTTGCGCTCGACTGGCTTGAACAGCCCGACTTGCGTCGCGCCTGCCAGGCCGGCCTCAATAAAGGCGAAGCACGTCATACCCTTGCCGCCGCGATCTACACCAACCGACAGGGGCGGTTCACCGATCGCTCGATCGAGAATCAGGAATATCGGGCATCGGGCCTCAATCTGCTGATCGCGGCGATTTCTTACTGGAACACCGTCTATATGGACAGGGCCGCCCAGCATCTCCAATCATCCGGCGGCACCTTCGATGATGCGCTGCTTGCCCATCTCTCGCCGATGGGCTGGGTGCATATCAGTTTGACCGGCGACTATCTGTGGCAAAGGGCAAACCGGCTCTCCCCTGGCGAGTTCCGCACCCTCAACGATCCCATGGCCCGCCTCAAACTCGTGGCATAGCCAGTGTTCTCATTATGTCCGCCAAATCGTTGTCTGGCGCACAAACCTTGAGGTGACGCCTTTGACGTCAGTCAGGCAACGATATCGCGGCTCGTCGGACGATAGCGAGCTGCGCGCAGATCAATCATCTGCCTTGCCGAACAACCGACCAAAAAAGCCGCGCTTGGATTCCGCAGGCTCCGGGCCGGTCAGCAATCCTATCACCCGCGCCTGCGCCTCTCGCCGCTCATCCTCTGATTTGTCGAGCCTCTGCCGTAGATCGGCAACTACGCTATCGCGGTCCTGCAACTGTTCACGCAACAGTTCAATCTCACGTTGCAACCCCCCTGAATTTATTGGGGTTTCGCTGTTTCCAGAAGGGGTTTCGGAGCGGGACTCGGCAACCGTTTCTTTCTGTTTCGGGGGGAACACCCGGAATAGTTCGGAAGTGTCTATGAGGTAGCCGTTATCGGTCTTCTCAGCATAGCTAAGACGACCAGATTTAAGAGCTTTTGAGACGGTCCCCTTGCTGACCCCGGCCAGTTCGGCCCCTTTCGTCATCGAGACGGTTGCCATGCTTTATTCCCCCGTTTCCAACCGGGAACGTATCCCTGTTTCTATAGGGTATCGTGAAACCCAAAGAGCGACAACCACTAGGGTTTACTCCATTTTTCCGCGCAACCCCTTACCCAAGTCGTCCAGTCTTCACGCAGAGCATCGCCTCGGAGCTGACGCCGCTTGTCGGCTCGCACTCGCGCATATTGATCCGCCAATCGCTGAACCGCGTGTCCTCCACCATAGGTGACGCCGATCGCATGCAACTCGACCGCGCCAAATTCCGTCACCTGATCGTCGGCAGGCCAGCGTAAAACATCGGACACACCCAGATTTGCAGCGGTCGCTGCGATGATCGCACTGGGGTCCATTATCGTCTCTGCCGTCCCATCTCGACGGGCGCGGCGACCGGCGCGATGTCGCTCGTTTTCTTCTTCGGCGGCAACCGCTGCGATTGGTGGTTTGCGGCGGAAGGTTATTGCGACCTCGATGACCTTGCGGCCCCGCCTTTTTGCAACGTCCCACGCCACGGAGAATTGTGGGACAAGCTGATTGATTTCGGCCGTCGCGGCATCGAGGACGAAACGCCGTAAGTCAGCGAACGAGCTATAAGCCCCCTCTGGAACGCCCAGCTTGGCGCGCAGGGTTTCCACATCGCCGCGCCAGATCGGCACGTCTCGTCGGTAGAGCAAGGCTCCGAGCTGGTATAGTTCGAGCGCATATTTGCTGTCGAAGGCCAGCACCGTTGCCCGATGCAGGAGGGCGTAGGCTTCGCTGTCTTTCAGAAGGTCGCGCGCACGCCGGGTGAAACGGTAGATCAACCACCCCTGCTCCCCTCCCTCAAACGTCTCTTCGATCATCTGGAAGGTGCGCCGCCCGTGGTCGCCGTCCACCTTGTCGGGCATTGCGAAGAAGATGCCCATCAGCTCGTCAATCGTCTCGGTAAGGCGATCGTTGGAATTGTGGGAGCCGCGCAACATGCGCTTGGCGATTCTGTGTTCCTGGTCGCGCCAGGCATCGCCAGCGGCCTGGTGCATCATCAAGGCAAAGACCTTGCGCGCTGACAGGCTCAGGGAAACCCCCCTCGCATAGCGGACTTCCACCAGTTCGCGCGGCTGCACTATCGTGTCGGAACCGCGTTCCTTCTCGATCCGTGCCACTTCCATCGTGCGGCCAGTTGTGTCGGCTGTCCCGTCCATAATCGGACATTCGGGCGAGGGGCGGGCAAGGTCAAGGTATTATGAGATGAGAGACAAATTGCTCTCATCTCACGCACCCCATTTCTCATGATACCCCCACCCCAAAACTCACAATAGGGCACCCCATTTCTCATGATGCTCCACCCCATTCCTCATGAAAGTCCGGAATATGCCTTTATATTCAATGTGTTTGACACCCCCTGAATCATAGAATCCCAGAATCTAGAATCAACGCGGGCGCGCGAAGAGAATGCCGCTCTAAAGGACGAGGAATATGGAATTGGCCTTTCGGCCAATGCGCCTTTGATGTGCGACGGCTTCGCCGTCACAAGGCGGCCTACCGGCCGCAGGCTTCCCAGGGGAGAAGCACGGCGAAGTCAGGTGCGCTATCGCCCTGTTAGTCCCTGTGGAGGGCACAGAGACGGTTAGGAGGAACCGCCGAAGGGTATGCGCTGCGGGGGGGCTATCGTGCGGATCGCGTCTCCTAGGGCCGTCTCAGGCAGGATCAGCCAGCCCCGCGAACTCGCGCTGATCGTAATATCGGATTTTCTGGACCCGGAGGGGGTCTTTGCCCTGGATCATCAGCAGCTGTTCGTCCGGCCCCATGCGCATGATTTCGTCGGGGTTCATGAGGTTGCGGGCGCTGACCTGGGTGCTGGTCGAGCGGGTATGCTTACTACGCTCAAAAATGCTGCCATGGGTCTCGGAGTAGCCCGCCGTGCGAAATTCGAGGGTTTCCTGTCCCATCGACTTGGACAGCAGTTCGGCGGTCGCATGGTCGTTCACCCCGAACGCCTGCAACACCCCGGCATTCGACAGGAAGGTGCCTGCACGCTCGCCATAGAGGGCGCGCAACTGGTGCATGTCCTGCAAGATCGGCCAGAGCTGCAACCCGTATCCGGCCATCAGGCCCATCGCCCGCTCGACGGGTTCGAGTCTGCCTAGGGCAGCAAACTCATCGAGCAGGAACAGGACGGGCCGCGCCGGTTTGACCGGCGAACGCGCCATGTCGGTGAGCGCCTGGGCGACCAGCAGGCGCAGCCAGCGGGAATAGGCATCGAGCCGGTCAGGGGGCAGGCACAGAAACACCGTGGAAACCCCCTCCTTCAACCCTGCAAAAGTGAAGTCGGAGGCCGAAGTGCTGGCGACGATGCGGGGGCTATCGAGAAAATGGGTATGGCGCTGGGCCGAGGACAACACCCCTGCGGCCTCGCGGTCGGACTTACCGAGGTGGCGATTGCCGGCGCGGGCGATGAGGCCGCCGGCGCCGCGGCTGTCCTGCATCAGGACGAGCAGATCGGCAAAGTCCTTGGGGGCGAGCGTGAGATAGTCGCGCACCGTCGCCAGGGTGCGATGCTCGCGATCCTCGTGGACCACGGCATAGAGGATCAGGCCCGCAATCAGCGCCTTGGCTTCCTCGTTCCAATGGGCCTCGCCGCCTTGCCCTGCGGAATCGTGGACTAGGGCATCGGCCAGCGTCATGGCGTCCTCGGCCAGATCGAGGCTTTCCGGGTCGAGCCGGTCGAGCGGATTATAGCGGGCGGCGGGTTGCCCGGAGACGCCGAAGGGATCGAGGCACCACACCTTGCCCTTGGTGGCGCGGGTGCGAGCAGTGACGCGGGCGTTCTCGCCCTTGGGGTCGATGCAGATCACCGAGCGGTCGATGATCAGCAGGTTGGGAATGATGGTGCCCACACCCTTGCCGCTGCGCGTGGGGGCCATGGTCAGGAGATGGGCGGGGCCGTCATAGCGCAGCAGCTTGCCGGTCCTGAAGGATCGACCAATCAGAAGATCGCCCTTGTTGCTCGCGAGGGCGCGCACCTCATCGATTCCACCGAAGGCGGCCGAGCCGAGCAGCGCGTTGCGGCGGCCCTTGAAGGCAAACTTCCAGACCAGGACGAGGAAGACGACGAGCGCGACCCAGGCAATGGTGCTGGCGATCGCGGTCGGTAGCACCTTTTCGAGCAGCCAGGACGTGCCGAGCAGGACAGCCAGGCTACCGACGACAGCTAGACAGCAGCCACCGTTATTGTCTTCCCCGACGATCGGCCCGCTCATTGTTCCTCCCGTCCACGTTCGAGGTTCTTCAGGCGAGCGAGCAGCGGCTGCAAAAGGGCATGATCGCGCTCGCGGGTCAGGAACATCGGCAGTTCGCGTTGCAGGAGCGGGGCGAGCTGGCGACCCGTGGGCGTATCCTCGTCTATGTGGTGAAGGATAAACGCGCCCAGCATGATGCGCTCGCGGGTTTCAGCCTTGCGGCGTTCAGCGGAAAGCCGTGCCTCAAGAGCCTTTCGTCGCTCGCGTAGTTTGCGCTCGTCTTCGCGCATTTTCTCAAGGCGTTCTTCAACGGGCGTGCGCGCCATAGCGGTCCTCCTTGTCAGTTCGCTATAGCAAGAGGATCGCAACAAGGCTACCTTAGCGAAGATAAGGGCACGCTTATACATCGCTGCGCGATGTGCGTGGTCCTCGTGGGGGCTTTGCCCCCGCCGGACGGCTTCCCCCTTAAGTGAAGGAAGTTAGAAGGCGCGCGGTCCGTGGCGATCTACCATTGCTCTGTCAAAGTCATCTCGCGGGCCAGCGGGCGCAGCGCGGTCGCTGCCGCCGCCTACCGGTCAGGCGAGCGGCTGACCGACGAGCGCCTGGGCAAATGCCACGACTACACGCGCAAGTCGGACATCGAGCATCGGGAGATCATGGCCCCCGATCGCACGCCGGACTGGATGCTCGATCGCTCGCGCCTGTGGAACGGCGTCGAGGCGGTCGAGAAGCGCAAGGACGCCCAGCTGGCCCGCGAGGTCGAAATCTCCCTTCCACGTGAATTGGGCGCGGAAGATCGGCGGGCACTGGTCGAGGGATATGTGCGCGAGCATTTCGTGTCGCAGGGGATGATTGCGGACGTGTCGCTGCATCGGGGCCATTCGGCCGACGGGCAGGAGCAGCCGCACGCGCATGTCATGCTGACGATGCGCGACCTGACCGGCGAAGGGTTCGGCAAGAAGAACCGCGATTGGAACGCCAGCGAACGGCTTGAGGGGTGGCGGGCGGCATGGGCGGACCATGCCAACCAGGCGCTGGAACGGGCGGGGTGCGATGAGCGCATCGATCATCGGTCGCTCAAGGATCAGCGCGAGGCTGCCCGCGATCGGGGAGACGCGGAAAGGGAAAGCGACCTCGACCGCGAGCCGATGGGCAAGGTGCCGCTGGCGGCGGTGGCGATGGAGCGCAAGGGCACGTCCACCGAGCGCGGGGACGAACAACGGGCGGTGCGGGCACGCAATCAGGAGCGGCGCGAGCTGACCCAGCAGCTGCGCGAAATCAGCGCCAGGATCGCGGAGACAATGCGCAACCTGGGCGACAAGGCCAAGGGCATGGCGCAGGGCCTACGTGATCGCCTGGGCGCGGCATGGGGCCGTCAGGACCAAGCCGCCGATCGCGGGGCGGCCGAGCGGATCGCGGAGGCGACCGCACAGCGTGGCGAACGCGATCGGGATGGGCCGGAGCCAGGCAGCGCGGCCGAGCGCATTGCGGGGCGGCTCGACAAGATCGGGAAGCACGATCCGCTAGAACGCGAGCGGCGGCGCGATCGTGAGCAGGACAGGGACATAGAGCGATGAGCGAGGATGACGGCGACGATCCGGTAATGGCGCTGCTGGCGACCCAGCGCGCGGTGCTGGCGGCGGTCGAGAATCTGGCCGCCCAAGTCGAAGCCATGCAGGGGCAGCTCGGCGTCATGGCCGAGGCGATCGACCGGTTGACCGGCGACCAGGCCAGCGCGGCCCCGAAGGGCGCGCCAGTGTCGCTTGGCGCGCGATTCCGCATTGCGACAGGCCCGGAGGCCGACGCCGATCCTGAATTACAGAATGCATACCGGCATTATCGCCTCGCCAAGCATCTGGCAGAGACTTTGAATAGAAACGATCCTGCTGTCATTGCCGCTGATGTGGCGCGGGCACATGATTGGATCGCGGATCAGCTCGACAAGGGCCGGGTGTTCGATCCGCTGAAAAGCCGGGATGAGGGCGGGGTGTCCAAGGTCGTGGTCGAACCGATCCACGAGGAAATGCTGGGGAAACGGATCAGGGTCGAGCGGAAGCAGGAGCGGGAGCGGGAGCGGTCGAGGTAGATCCTTTGCCGTAAAGGCTCAGGATGATTTGCGGCACCAGCGAGGGCGGCACGCCTTCTTCCATGAACATCGCCAGCATGGCGTGCTCCTCGATGGTCAGGTCCATGCCCTCGATCGCCAGATTGGCGCACGCCTCGGCGTTGGCCTCGCGCCATTGTTCCATTTCGGCAGCGGTGCCGCGTACATAGTCCATAGCACGCACCTGGGCGCGGAGCGCGGGAAGGTCGATCGGTATGATGGTCATAGCGACGACATTTGTATCAGATTTACCTCCAGAAAGCATTGCATTTGCAGGCTTTTTATGAGAACAAAAAGAGAATAAACTTGAAATTGACTAAGCGTTGAACCGGAGGCATAGAGATGCAAGGTGCTGCACTTTGCGGCAAAGTGAGGCAACTTATGCCGTCGAAAAACCGGATCACCGTTAATCTGTCCGAAGATGAATATGCCGCTTTCGATCGGCTTGCGGCTCGGTCGAAGGTGTCGAAGGCATGGCTTGGCCGTCATGCGATCAGCTCGTTGATCGAGCGTACTGATGGGGATGAGCAGCAACTGCCGCTTCCCCTGACAGGATTGAAGCGTAGGGGGAGCCGATGAAATCGCGCCATAACATGACCGTCATCGATCTTTTCTGCGGAGCCGGTGGCCTTTCCGAGGGGTTTCGGCAAGCGGGTTTCCACGTCTTAGCGGGACAGGATTATGACGACCGGGCAGGCGAGACATTTTCCGCGACCCACCCAGAAGCCAAGTTCATTGGCGGGCCGATCCAAGACGTTACAGCACAGCAGCTCTTAAAGGCTGCTGGCGTCAAGAAGGGTGAAATCGACGTGATCGTCGGTGGTCCTCCGTGCCAGGGCTATTCGGTTTATAATCACCAGCGAGGCGTCAATGACCCACGCGCAGGCTTGTTTCGCGAGTATCTTCGGATCGTGAAGGGCATTCAGCCGCGTTGGATCGTGATGGAGAACGTAACCGGCATCACGTCGATCGGCGGGGGCGGCATCGTGCATGAGATATTCGAGGGTATGAAAAGCCTCGGCTATCGCGTCGATATGAAGGTACTCCGCGCCGAAGAATATGGGGTGCCCCAAGAGCGCAGGCGCGTGTTTTTCATTGCCACGCGCACCGATGCGCCAATCTTGTTCCCCGAACAAACACATGGCCCAGGCTTGTTGCCCTTCGTGACAGTTTGGGATGCTATTTCCGATCTTCCTAAGTTGGAAAACGGCGATCGTGCAGGGCCGCGACCATACGGAAAACGGCCTCAAAACAGCTATCAGGCTTTGTTGAGAGGGGACTGCACTATCGTGCAGAACCATTCCGCATCTAAGCTATCGCGGATCAACCAGGAGCGGATGCGACATATTCCCGCTGGGGGATCATGGCGGGACATACCGATCGACCTGTTGCCCGCAGGCATGAAGTTGGCCAAGCGTAGCGATCATACCAAGCGATATGGTCGACCCAAAAAAACAGACCTGTCATGCACAGTATTGACCAAGTGCGATGTGCATTGGGGGGCCTATATTCACCCCGTCCAAGATCGTTCGTTCACGGTTCGCGAGGCAGCAAGGCTACAATCATTCCCTGATTTCTTCACGTTCAAGGGTAACAGCACAGAGCAATATGTGCAGGTCGGTAATGCGGTCCCGCCTCTACTCGGGAAGTGCGTTGCCGAAGCACTACTTCTTGCGGATACGGCAGGGATGGCCTCTAAGCAGGTGAAAGCCAGCCTGCGTGAGGAACTCCCGATTGCCGTTTGAACCTGAGTCGATTGTTGGAGAGGTATTAGGTCGGCGGGCGGCAAAGGGTGTCGATCCTGCTGCCGCCGATTTCGAGTGCCCGTACATTCAGTCGCGATGCCCTAAGCGCAGCACACAACTCCCCAGCGAGCCTTATCCCGTGTGCAGTCTTTGGAAGCCTGCACCCCGGAAATCGACCCAAGGGCCAGAGTTGATTTTCGTCTGTCCGAAGCGATTCTACGCTGTCGATTTTCTGACAGAGGTCATCGAACATTGCTGGCCGGGTGAGAAGCCTACTGATCCGCAGATCGCCCGCGAAGTCAAAATGGAGGGCTTCGGGAATGTCGATTTCGTTATCGCAGACGTCAAGAGTGATAAGGAAATCGACCAATTCCTGTCGGTAGAGCTTCAGGCCATTGATATTACTGGATCTGTTTTTCCTGCTTATCAGGCTTTGCGAGCTGGAGAAGATCTAGAGAAAAAGCCGACATACGGATTCAATTGGGACAACGTATACAAGCGTTATATTACCCAACTCATCCGAAAAGGCTATTTCCATCACCATTGGAAATCGAAAATCGTCGCGGTTATTCCTGAGCAAGTATATCAATATATACTAGGCCGCGCGGCATTTATGAAAACTAGCGATGTTAAGAATGACCCGCAGGTCAATATCATATTTATGACTTATCGCTTAGAAGCCGATGCGGATAGGCCAGGTGAGTTTAAGCCTGTGCTTGTTAATGTAGAAGGCACAAGCCACACAAACTTGCAAAATGCCATCATGTATAAAGACCCGCCCCAGAGATCGGCCTTTACGGCACAGATTAAGAGTTCTCTGGTTCGCGGTGCTGTAAGGTTGGCTGATCTAATTGCAGCGGGCGAGGTTTCCGAGATGGAAGATCATGAGGACGAAGGGCCGGACCCAGGAGACCTGATTCAGTAGGGTTGATCCGAAAGTTACAAGTTTTGCATCAGATTGAAACCCACAGGAATCCGGCCTCTTTCCTGATGCAAAAATCTGATGCACCATTTTGGCTATGATCTACGGCTATGCGCGCGTCTCAACCACCGGCCAGGACTTGGCCCAGCAGATCGCCCAGCTCACCGATGCTGGGTGCGTGAAAATCTACCGCGAGAAGATTAGCGGAGCGAATGCCGAGCGTCCCCAGCTCAAGCGCGCGATCGGCGCACTAGATGATGGCGACGTGCTGATGGTGACGGCAACAGACCGCCTTGCCCGCAACACCCGCGATCTGTTGAATATCCTCCATGCAGTGAAGGAGGCCGGGGCTGGCTTCCGATCATTGGCCGAGCCGATGGTTGATACGACTTCCCAATTTGCAGAGGTAATAATCGCGGTGTTGGGGATCGCAGCCAGTTGGGAGCGGGAGCGCATCACCGAGCGCACCGCCGCAGGGCGTGTCCAGGCAAGAGCGCGTGGTGTCAAATTCGGTCGCAAGGCGGCTCTCACCCCTCACCAGCAGTCCGAGGCACTGGAGAGACTGGCTGCTGGTGATACGCAGCGCACCGTCGCGGCGCTGTTTGAGGCGTCACCTCAAGGTTTGTGCGCCAGACAACGATTTGGCAGACATAATGCGAACATCGGCTAATTAGCGAGCTTGAGGCGCGACATGGGATCGTTGAGCTGGCGGAATTCACCGCCAGGCGGACGCTCCGCCTGCCCTCAAAGGCAGCCGCCGGGCAGGCTACGCCGCGGGGTACGATGCTACTGACATGGCCAAGCCTTCGCTAACGAGCGTTCAGCTCCGGCCACCATATGAACACTCATAAAATAGCTATTCTGCTCCGCCCAGCGTAAATATGCCGCGCGCAGCGCCGATCGGTCATAGCGTGGAGCGCGGCATTCCGCTTTTCGCGCGACGATCATCATGTCGAGCACGCCTTGGAGGTAAGCGCCGCATCGCGGCTCATTCGCTTGACAGCTTACGAACAACGCCGAGCCCGTCGCCGACGCGGGTTCGGTTTGGCCGATCGCACTATCAGGCAGGGCGGCCAAAGCGGCGCATAACAATATCCATCGTCTTGGCCGCATTTTCGTCTCCTATTCCGCAGTATCATTTCGGAAGGGGCGCACGGCCCTCGACGGCCGGCGCCCCGTGCTGATCCATCATTCGCGGCCGAGCACCTGGCCTTCGGGCGTGACGAACAGTTCGATCGTCTTTCCGTCGCTGTTCTTGCCCTTGATTTCATAGAGCGTGCTTCCGTCCGCCTTTCGGGTGACTTGCTCCGCTTTGCTTATTGACGCGAGTTGCGCGCGTGCCGCGTTCATCGCGGCCTCGGGCACCTGAGCAAGCGGGATGTCTCGTTCGCTGTGCTTGCCGATTATCCGGTTTTCGTTCGCCTCGTGGTTTTGCGCGATCGCCACGCCCGCGATCGCCAGCGCGGCCGCGCCCACGCCTGCGACAACAGTGAGAGTTCGTTTGCTAGCCATGTTCCATTCCACTTCCTGCATAAGGGCCGTGGGGTCGGGCGGGCGGCGGTTACGGCCCAATGAGCCGTCGTCCGAGTTCAACTCCTCTGATTGTTCATCCTGTCGAGCGCCGCGCGCAGCCCACGGGCGAGCTTGGCTGCGTCGTCGTTGGCCCAGAAGTGCATGAAGAACAGCCGCGGCTCGTCGTTTAGCATATGATTATGCAGCGCCGTGACCTCGATCCCGTTCGTCCGCAGCACGCGCAGGACCGGATCGACCTCGTTTGCGACAAGTACGAAATCGCCGGTGATGGCGGCTCGGCCGTCCCCGGTTGGCTGAAAGTTGATCGCGGTCGCCGTGCCCATCGTCGGCGGAGTCTCCATATCGCCGTCCATCAGCCGCTCGGCGCGCGGAAAGCTGTATTGGAGGATGCCACCGGCCGTCTTGCCCTCACCGCCCATCAACCGGTTGAGCGCGGCCACATCGAGGTCGAGCCGCGATGCGGCTGCGCTGGCCGAAGGCGATTGCGGCGCGGCGAGCGGGGTCCGACTGGCTGATAGCGCTTGCCGGAGCGCGGCCGCGAGCTTCACCGGGTCGCCGTGGCCGGCAATGTGCATGTACATGGTCGCAGGCGAAGAGCGGAGCAGGTGATTGTGGAGCGCGGTGATCGTAAAACCGCTTGCGAGCAGGCGGCTCAAAACGGGGTTCACCTCGTCGTGGGTCAGCACGAGATCGCCCATCACCATCGCCTCGTCGCCCATCGGCTGAAACGCCGCCCAGGAACCGAGCGCGAGGGAGGGCTTGATCGTCACCCCATCCAGCGTGACGCTCAGGTCCGAACGCGGGAAGCTGTAGCGGTGAACGCCCCCCGGCTGTTCGGCCCCCGCTCGTCCTATCGCCCGGTCGACAGCCGACCAGTCCGGCGCTGCCCATGCCGGGCTTGCCAGCAGGAGGCTGGCGAATCCCAAGGCGATGGTCTTTTTCAGCATAATTGATCCTTCATCAGCGCACTCGACACGGAAAGCCTCACGTCATGCGAGCGCGCCGCCGGCGAGCCGCGACATTGCGCTCCGGTTTCTTTCTTCGGGATAAGCAGTCCTATGCTCATGAGGCTTGTGATGCAACCCTTACACTTGTAGGCTAGTGACGATACAACTATGACAAACACACAAGCTTCCCCTTGGTTGCTCCTGATCCCGCAGCTTCCGGCTAAGCCTGCCTATTTGCGGGTGAAGGTCTGGCGGCGTTTGCAGGCGATCGGGGCCGCGCCGCTCAAGAACGCCGTCCATGCGCTCCCCAATCGCGAGGACACGCGCGCGCTGTTCGAAGAACTGCATCGCGAGATCACCGAAAATGGCGGCGAGGCGCTGATCCTCGAAGCGCGCCTTGTCGGCGGCATGGGCGATGCGGAGCTGCGCGGAGTGTTCGACGCTGCGCGTGACGCCGACTATGAGGAGTTGGCACGCGAGGCGCGCGCGCTGTGTGAGGGCGAGTATGTCGCGGCGGCGGATGTGGGCCGCCTGCGCAAACGCCTGAACGAGGTCGCCGCGATCGACTTTTTCGGTGCGCATGGTCGGCAGGCGGCACAGGCCGCCATCACCGAGGCGGACCGCCGCTCTCACCAACATCCCGATGTGAGCGGCCCCAGTGCGCCCGAGCTGACCCCGGCGGAGCTAAAGCGCCGCGTTTGGGTGACGCGCCGCCATGTCCATGTCGATCGCATCGCGTCCGCCTGGCTCATTCGCCGCTTCATCGACCCCGAGGCGAGCTTCAAGTTCGTCGAGGGCAAAGGATATGTGCCGGAGCCTGACGAACTGAGGTTCGACATGGCGGACGCTGAGTTCACCCACGAAGGCGACCGCTGCTCCTTCGAGACCTTGGTGTTCCGCACCGGTCTCGAGACCGACCCCGCGCTGCGGGCGCTCGGCGAAATTGTTCACGACCTTGATATTGCCGATGCTCGGTTCGAGCGCCCGGAAACTCCGGGAGTGAGCGCGCTTATCGCCGGCATCTGTGCCGGCACCGACGACGACGAGGAGCGGATCGCGCGCGGATCGACCGCGCTCGACGGATTCTATGCTCACTTCACCCGGCGAAAAGAGGACTAAAGATGGAGGCCAGCGCACGCGCTGAAATCGCAGTCGAGACGCTGCACGAGCACGGCATCAGCTTTGGCGAGGCGGTGCGCGTCTGGATCAGGGTCGCGCTGCTCAGCTTCGGCGGACCGGCGGGCCAGATAGCGGTGATGCATCGCATCCTGGTCGAGGAGAAGCGCTGGATCGGCGAGGAGCGGTTCCTCCACGCGCTCAACTATTGCATGCTGCTGCCCGGCCCTGAAGCGCAACAGCTAGCTGTCTATATTGGCTGGTTGCTCCATAAGACCAAGGGCGGCCTGGTCGCGGGCGCGCTATTCGTGCTGCCCGGCTTCCTCGCGATTTTAGGGCTCAGCTATGTCTATGTGCTGCTCGGCGAAGTGCCGCTGGTCGAGGGATTGTTCTTCGGATTGAAGGCCGCCGTGCTGGCGGTGGTGCTACAGGCGGTGGTCCGGGTGGGTTCGCGTGCCTTGAAGAACAACGTCATGCGCGGTTTTGCCGCGCTGGCGTTCGTCGCGATCTTCGTGCTCGACGTGCCCTTCCCGCTGATCGTGCTTGCCGCCGCGCTGATCGGCTTCTTCGGTGGCCGCGCTGGTTACGCCGCATTCAGGGGCGGCGGCGGACATGGTCCCGCCGGCGCTGAGATAGTCCACGACCGCGACACCGCTCTTGGCGAGGGCCTTCCCGACCATGCCCGGCCGAACCTCTCTTGGTCGCTGCGCATCTCCGGCGTCCTGCTGCTGCTCTGGCTCGGGCCGGTCGCAGCGCTGCTGTTCGCGTTCGGCCCCGACGACGTGTTCAGCCGCATCGCCACCTTCTTCAGCCAGATGGCGGTGGTGACCTTCGGCGGCGCCTATGCGGTGCTCGCCTATGTCGCGCAGGAGGCAGTCGAGACCTATGGCTGGCTCCAGCCCGGCGAGATGCTCGACGGGCTCGGCATGGCCGAGACCACGCCCGGGCCGCTGATCATGGTGACGCAGTTCGTCGGCTTTCTGGCAGCCTTCCGCGAGGCCACCGGACTGCCGCCGCTCATCGCCGCGACGTTGGGCGCGATTCTCACCACCTGGGTCACTTTCCTGCCCTGCTTCCTGTGGATCTTCGCCGGCGCGCCGTTCATCGAACGCCTGCGCGGCAACCGCGCATTGTCGGCCGCGCTTTCGGCGATCACCGCCGCAGTGGTGGGTGTCATTCTCAATCTGGCAGTCTGGTTCGGGATTCACACCTTGTTCGGGCAAGTCCGCGAAGTGCCGTTCGCGGCCGGCGCCATCGATCTCCCAGTCCTGACGTCCGTCGACTGGCCCGCGTTAGCGCTGGCGGTGGGTGCGATCCTCGCCATGTTCCGGTTCAAGGCCGGCATGCTGCCGGTGCTCGGCGTCTGCTCCGTCCTCGGGGCCGCATATGTAATGATCATCTGAAGGGAGTGACGTGTGACGATCGACCAATTTTCCCGACGCAGTGCAATCGCAACTCTTGGCATTGGAGCCGCAGCCATGACTATGAACGAAGCCTCGGCGCAGACGCCGACCGCAGCGCCGACGAATGTCCTCGCATTCGCCGGCAATCATCAGATCAAGCCGCTCAGGTTCGATCCCGCCAGGCTCCACGGCCTCTCCGAAAGGCTGATCACATCGCACCACGAGAACAATTATGCCGGCTCGGTCAAGGCGTTGAATATGATCGAAACACGCCTTGCCGCCGCGCTCGCTGACCCGGACCTACCGCCGGTGGTCTATGGCGGCCTCAAGCGCGAGGAGCTGCACCGCACCGGCTCGGTCGTGCTCCATGAAATCTATTTCGACGGGCTGGGCGGCAACGGTCAAGCAGCCGGCTCGATCCGCGACGCGCTGGGCGCGGCGTTCGGCTCGTTCGACCGCTGGGAGACCGACTTCCGCCGCACCGGCATGAGTCTTGCCGGCGGATCAGGTTGGTGCGTGCTCGTCTACAATCTCCACACCCGCTCGCTGCACAACCATTGGGCGTGGGATCATATGCACGGCGCAATCGCCGGCGTGCCGCTGCTGGCGCTCGATATGTACGAGCATAGTTTTCACATGGATTACGGCACCGCCGCCGCCAAATACGTCGACGCCTTCTTCCGCAACATCGACTGGGAAGTGGTCGACCGCCGCTATGCCGCGGCTTTGCGCGGCGGCGGCTGACCCGTCCGCCGAGGATCAACACCCACTTCTGCGCGACACCTGAGTTGGCGACCACAAAGGGGGCAGGTCCGATGGGAGATGCAACAGTGACATCCGGCCCGAACATCGCTCTTCTTTGGCGCGGACAAGCGGCCGAGTGGACGCATCGCTTTCATGAAGCTCGGCAGTGGCCGATCGTTCAAGCCTTGCGGTCGTTCGGGGCGACCACAAGGCCTGTACTGTACAGAGACGAAGCGGTTCGCGACATTCGTGACGAGTTGCTGTCGTTCGACGCGGTGCTGGTCTGGGTGAATCCGTTGGACATTTCAGGCGACCGCTCGGTGCTCGACCCGATGCTGCGCGAAGTCGCGGCGTGCGGCGTTGTCGTCAGCGCGCATCCTGACGTGATCGCCAAAATCGGCGTCAAGGAAGTGCTCTACACAACGCGATCCATGGAATGGGGCAGCGATGTCGATCGATACGTGGACGCTGAAGGCCTTCGCGCTCGTTTCCCCGAACATCTTGCCGCAGGCCCGCGCGTGCTGAAGCCGAACTACGGCAACGGCGGCAGGAATGTATGGCGTGTCCAACTAGACGAAGCGGGAAACGCTCCGGCTTTGAAAACGTCGGTGAAAGTTCAAGAGGCCCGCCAAGGAAGCAAATCGGAGCGCATCAGCCTAGCCGAGTGCTTGGAAAGGTGGGTGCCGTTTCTAAACGACGGCGGCGTGCTGATCGATCAGGCTTATCAGCCGCAGTCGTCCGAGGGCATGGTCCGCTGCTACGTGTGCGGGCACCGAGTGGTTGGCTTTGGGCACAACCTGATCACTGCGCTGATGACGCCAACGGCCATTGATACAACGTCGTCAACCCCACAGCCGATGGGCCGCGCCATGTTCGGACCGGAGGTGACGCGCTTCGCAGCCTTACGGAAAGCGATGGAGGATCGCTGGATTCCAGAGATGCAAAGGTTGCTGTCGATCGCCGACCACGATCTTCCGCTTCTTTGGGACGCCGACTTCCTATTTCGCCCTGGTGAAGCCATCAGCGATGGCTCCTATGCGCTTTGCGAGATCAATGCTAGTTCGGTTGCACCATTTCCGCCAAGCGCCGTCCAGCCAGTCGCCGCAGCGGCAATCGGTCGCGCTCTTGCCATTCGTTTGACGAAGGAGACCTCCAATCCTCATTGATATGATTCAAGCAATTCAAGAGACGTGACATTGGTCGTATCAATCAGACAAGCCTAAGGGTGAGCGAGGCTGGGTGAAACCGGCTCAGGTGGCAGCGCGGAGATACTGGTAGAGGGTTTCGCGACTGATCCCCAGGTCACGGGCGATGACGGCCTTGCGCTCGCCGTCATCAACACGGCGGTGCAGCTCGGCGACCATTTCGTCGGAGAGGGAACGTTTCCGCCCGCGATAAGCACCGCGTTGTCTGGCGACCGCAATGCCTTCGCGCTGCCGCTCCCGGATCAGGGCGCGCTCGAATTCGGCGAACGCACCCATGACCGAGAGCATCAGGTTGGCCATCGGGGAATCCTCGCCCGAGAAGGCCAGGCTTTCCTTCACGAACTCGATCCGGACGCCTCTTTTGGTGAGGGACTGAACCAGTTTGCGCAGATCGTCGAGATTACGCGCCAATCGATCCATGCTGTGGACCACGACGGTGTCACCCTCGCGGGCGAAGGCGAGCATGGCATCGAGTTCGGGGCGGTTGATGTCCTTGCCCGATGCCTTGTCGGTGAAAATCCGGTCGAGCGACTGCCCGTCCAACTGGCGATCGACATTCTGATCGAATGTGCTCACCCGGACGTAACCGATCCTCTGGCCTTTCATCGCCGCCTCCGGTCAAAATGTCAGGTTGAATTCTATGACACGGCGGAACATGCGTCAATAAATGCTTGCCATAACCCTATCCTGACAGAAACCGCCGCTGCATCCTGACGTCCGGTTAGGCTATACTCCAGATTGACGCTAGCCTGTCGCTCTCGACTCGGGATGGAGGCAGGATGGCGCGGCGGCGATTATTGACCGGAGAAGAAAGGCGTCGCCTGTTCGATATCCCCCATGACGAAACCGCGATCGTCGGCCACTATACCCTTGCCGCCGAGGATCTCGAACTGGTCGGTCGCCGCTATCGCCCTGCCAACCGCCTCGGTCTGGCAACGCAGATCGCGCTTATGCGGCATCCCGGCTTCGGTTTGCAGCCCGACGTCGACGTCCCCGATGCGGTCCTTCACTATCTCGCCGCCCAGCTCTTCGTCGATGTTGATGCGTTCGCCGACTATGGCCAGCGCGCGCAAACACGTAACGATCATGCCGACATTGCGGCACGGCATCTGGGGCTACACCCTTTTCGGCGAGGGGATATACCGCTCGCGCTCGATC
>NZ_JACIEU010000048.1 GCF_014197035.1 Sphingobium scionense
TGGGCTTCATCTTCGTTCCTTCGTCACTACGACGAAGCCCAGATCCTCCTTAAATCACAACCTCAAATCTGTGCCATTGGTGCTGACGGCGGACACGACATACCCACAAGGACGGCTTCAGCCCCACCGCTTGATCCTACCGGCGTCAGCCGGTCAGTGATTCAGAGAGCAAGTCAACGGGCCTGACAGCGACCACCCCGAAGGGCTATTGCGACGCACTCTCAAATCACCTATTGCGTTGGTGAGAGAGATTCGCAAAAGGGTCAACGGTGAGAAATCTTGGTATTGGAACTGCACTCGGCTTCGGGCTGCTCACCGTCCCGGCAATGGCTCAAGACCAGTTCCTGCCGGGACCCGGCAGCACCTCGCAAACGATCATCGTGACCGGCGTCCGCGACGGCTATCAGATCGATGCGACCAGCACCGCCACGCGCACACCGACCGAGCTCAACGATGTCCCCCAAGCGGTCTCGATCATCACGGAAACGCAGATCGACGACCAGGCGATGCGCTCTATTGCCGATGTACTACGCTATGTCCCCGGCGCCGTAATCTCTCAAGGTGAGGGACACCGCGATCAGATCATCCTGCGCGGGAACAGCAGCACCGCAGACTTCTTCGTCGATGGCTTGCGGGACGACGTGCAATATTATCGCGGCCTCTACAATGCAGAGAGGATCGAGGTTCTGAAAGGTCCCAACGCGATGATCTTCGGGCGCGGCGGCGGCGGGGGCGTAATCAACCGCGTCACCAAGCGCCCTGTCGCCAACGCCTTCATCAGCGGCAGCGGTTCGGCGGACACATATGGCGCATGGTATGTCGACGCCGACATCAGTCAGCCACTCAGCGAGTCCGTCTCCACCCGGATGAACGCCGTTTACGAGGAGTTCCGAAACAATCGCGACTTCTATGACGGGCGCCGGGTTGCGATCAACCCGACCGTCGCGCTCTCGCTCGGCGGTGCGACTCGGATCGATCTGGGCTTCGAATATAACAGCGACAAGCGAACGATCGACCGAGGCGTCCCCTCGGCCGTTCAGGGCTCGCTGACGAGCCCGTCACGCCCGCTCACCGGCGCCCGCGACACCTTCTTCGGTGTGCCGGGATTCAACGTCAGCGATTTCGAGGCCAAGGTCCTGAATGGGCGCGTCGAGCACCGCTTCAGCGACAATCTGACCCTGACCAGTCGGGTCCTGTATGGTGATTACGACAAGCTCTATCGGAACGCCTTTCCGGTCACCCCGGTCACGTCGCGCGGCGGCGTCCAGAGCGTCGGCCTCGAAGCGTATAGCGATCCCACGACACGCAAGAACCTGCTCAACCAGAACGACCTTGTTTGGAGGGTCACCACTGGACCCGTCCGCCACGTGCTGCTCGCTGGCTTCGAAATTAGCGACCAGCGCACGCGCAACCAGCGGATCAACGGCTTTTTCGGGGGTGGTGATATCGTCAACGGGGGGCGGCGCGTCTTTGTCGGGTTGGCCGACCCGATCACGGTGCCGCCGGTCACGCTGCGCACCACTCCCAATACCGGCTACCGGTCAATCCGCACGAACGCCGACGCCGCCGCCTTCTATGTGCAGGACCAGATCTCGATCGGCGACCATGTCGATCTGATCGGCGGCGTTCGCCGCGACCGCTTCACGCTTAACGTCGACGACCTGGTTGCCGGGCAGAGCTATCGCCGGACCGACACGCTTTGGTCTCCCCGAGTGGGCGTGGTGCTCAAGCCGGTGCAACCTGTCTCGATATACGCCAGCTATAGCCGGTCCTTCCTGCCGCAGTCGGGGGATCAATTCTCATCGCTCGATGTCACCAGCGCCGCGCTGGAGCCGGAGAGGTTCGACAATTACGAGCTTGGCCTCAAATGGGATATCCGCCCGACGCTGAACCTGACCGCCGCCATCTACCAGCTAGACCGCACCAACACCCGCGCGGCCGACCCCAATGACCCCGCACGGACGGTGCTCACGGGCGCGCAGCGCAGCAAAGGGCTCGAACTCGGCCTTAGCGGCGCGATCA
The DNA here is from genome assembly GCF_014197035.1 of Sphingobium scionense. Lineage (GTDB taxonomy): Bacteria > Pseudomonadota > Alphaproteobacteria > Sphingomonadales > Sphingomonadaceae > Sphingobium > Sphingobium scionense. Next base: position 2,023 of record NZ_JACIEU010000048.1, read on the forward strand.
CACCCCAGTGGCAGATCAGCGCGGGCTATGCGCTGCAGGACGCGACAATTCGCAAAACGACGAGTGCCGCCCCGGCCGGGCGCGAGGTTCCGCTGGTTCCCAAACAGCAGGCTTCGCTGTGGACCCGCTACGACCTCACCCCTCGCCTTGGGGCCGGGGTCGGGGTCTATCACCAGTCGAGGAGCTTCACGTCCATCAGCAACACCGCCATCCTGCCCGCCTTCACCCGCGTCGATGCCGCCGCATTCTTCAAGCTCACCCCCCAGATCGAGGCGCAAATCAACGTCGAGAACCTCCTCAACAGCAACTATTTCTCGTCCGCCTACAACGACAACAACATCATGCCCGGTGCGCCGATGACAGTGCGAGCGACGGTTAGAATGAGCTTTTAGACAAGGCGCCGGAGAGATGGATGTGAACACAGAGCGCGTAATCGAAGGCGCTGTGACGGGCGCGGCGGCGGGGTTGGTGGCCTCGTGGGTAATGTCCGAGTTCCACGAAGCCTGGAAAGCCGCTTCGGGCGATAGGGATGTCGGAGACGAGCCCAACACCGTCAAGGTGGCCGACGCTGTAACGGAAGCTACCGTAGGGAAACCGGTACCGGAGGGATATCGTGAGCCTGCGGGAGCAGCTGTTCATTACGGCTTTGGGGTGTTTCTCGGCGCTCTCTACGGAGCCGCGGTGGAGGTTCGCCCAGAGACCAGCGCTGGGTTCGGAACCGCCTACGGAGCGGCGGTGTCGCTGGTCGCCGACGAGATGGCGATGCCGGCGTTGGGCTTTAGTCCCCCCGCTTCGGAGGTCGCGGCTTCGACGCACCTGCGCGGCTTTGTCTCGCACCTAGTTTTCGGCGTGGCTCTCGAAGTGGCGCGGAGGCTCCTAATTGCGGGTGTCAGAGCAAAGATTGCCTAAAGCCGCACGCCCGCGACCTTCTCCGTACTCTTGCGTGTCAGACGCGTTGTCACTCTTCAGAAGTGACAACGGCGCGGTGGCCCGCGCCGTTGTGCATCCTAGTGGTTGTAACCATGCTCGTTGTACCGGCGCGCGTCGCGACGCGCATGACGTACTTCCCGGCGGTAGTCCCGACGGGCGTGCCGGTTCGAGGCGTAGCCATAGTTGCCGTAATTGGAATAACCGTTACCGTAACTGCTATGCCCTTGGCCTTGGTAAGAGCCGTAACTTCGGCCGTGACCCTGCGGTTCAACATAGCCATAGCCTTGGCTGTAGTAGCTCTGGTTCTGATACCCATGGCCGTTGGATTGGCCGGCATGGGCCGGCGGTTCGGCGAGGGCCGGTGCGGCTACGATGAGTGCCAATCCGGCGATCGCGAGCTTGAACATGTTCCTTCTCCACAACTACGCTCGTCGTACCGCGAGTGGCCGATCGGGCTGGAGAGATGTGTGCGCCGAACGTGCTGAACCGGGTTTGAATAGTCTCGGCAGCTCGCGTGAAGACGGGACGGAAGCACCTTACGCCGGGAACTCGTCTCAGCTCGGAAGTCGAAGCTTACCAGGCGCGCGGAGCCGTCCGCGGCACCCTTTTGCCCCTTTCCCCCATATCCTAAGCCGTTTCCCTCTCGCTGTCCTGCGGGCTTAAAGTCGGCTCCGCGGTCCGGCTTATGTACCTGATCCGGTGGCGGGCACCGGACGGGCTTTCCAGAGTCTTCGGGACAAACCCAGGCTGAGCACGACGGCGAATGCCGCCAGAACGCCGGGAAAGACGAACGACGCGACCCTCACCGTCAGGCCGAACTCTAGCTCCAGCTGGAGGAAAAGACGGCGGTCAGGGCATTTGAAATGTGGGGCGTCAAGGATTGCTCGGGCGCTTTTCGCAGGGTAAGTGCCGTCCCCTCAACGAGCTACCAGGCTCGACTCGGTGACGCGCTCATCCGTGCCCGCGCAATTTGAACGCTAACGTCATCGGAAATAGCAAACATCGCGCCGTCGCCCCAGCCCGTTCACTGGCCTCAGGCCGGCCTTGGGGGTGGGTTGATATCAAGGCGTGGCCGCCCGATTGGGCCGCCCTCATCGTTCTGAACGGGGGTTCTGCGACGGCGAGGCCGCGGAACCGCATCGATTGCCGGTCTGCGTGTCATCCGACCGATTTTGACCTCCCATAAAACAGGGAATTCGAACAGCGGGACGCGTGTGCCCGGCCTGTCTAGCGAGCTGCGAGCGATTGGACGCAATGGAAGAGTGCGCAGCCGCGTCCGGGGGGTGTGTGACATTCGCTCGCTTCGGACTCGAGGGGTGTTCACCGGCCGTGCGTAATGGATGTGAGGACGGCGGAGGAATGAACATGGAGATGAATTTAGACAGCGCGTTGCGCCGCCTTGCCGAGCAACCGCTTCATCCACGGCTTGCTGAACTGGAAGGCGATGTCATGCGGTTGATCGCGGCGGAGCGGCGCGCGGGCGGCGGAGTTACGCTGCGATCCGGCATGCTGGCAGCGCTAGGCGCAGTCGCCTTGGGAGTGGTGGGCGGCGGATTGTCGTCCGCAGCGACGACTGCGCAGGTGCCGACGCTAACACCCTTCGGGCCTGCCATGCCGCTAGCGCCTTCGACCTTACTCGCGTTCCAGTGACGAGCGGCGCCCGGAGGACGATGCTGATCGCCATCGTCGCGTTCGTGGCGGCGGTCGCAGGCGTGTGGGCTGGACGTGAGTTATTCCCCTCCCCGCCAAGCCCGGGCGTTGAGCTTCACAGCTTGCTCCACGACGGGCTCGAGCTGGACGAAGCTCAACAGACCAAGCTCCAGATGCTGGAGTCTCACTTCACCGTTCGAAGGCGTGCCTTGGAGCTGGAACTCAGAGCCGACAACGCCCGGCTCGCCGCCGCCATCGAGGCCGAACATGGTAACGGGCCGCAGGTCGCGGCCGCCGTCGATCGTTCGCACGGCGCGATGGGTGAGCTCCAGAAGGAGACGTTGAACCATATGTTCGCGATGCGGCAGATCCTGCGGCCCGACCAGGCGAGGACGTTTGACCGCGCGGTGGTGAAGGCGCTGACCGCAGACGCGCGGTGAGCCTTGATCTCGCGGCCTGCACGGACGGCGAACTCGCCGCCTTGACGCTCGCTGGACGTCAGGCCGCCTTCGCCGAGATCATGCGCCGGCACCAGGAGCCAGTCTACCGCCTGATCCGTGCACATATCGGTGACGCTGAAGAGGCGCTTGACCTCACTCAGGAATGCTTCGCGTCCGCCTTTCAGAACCTGCCAAGATATGACGGAGATCGGCCGCTCGCTGCGTGGCTGGCCCGCGTGGCGATCAACAAGAGCCGCGACTGGCATCGGCGGCGGCGCATACGCCAGATATTATCGTTCGCTTCTTCGCTGCCGCCCGAGACGATGGAAAGTGAGTGGGACGAGACGCCGGGTGCCGACGCCATCACCTTCGATCGCGCAGAGCTTGCGCGGCTTTCGCGCGCGGTGTCCGAGCTGCCGGCCACGCTCAAGGAGACGCTTTTGCTGCGGACCGTGGAGGGCTTGTCCCAGGCGGAAACCGCCGCCGCGCTGGGGATCAGCGGAAAGGCCGTGGAGACGCGGCTCCGGCGTGCGCGTGAAAGATTATCGAAAATTCTCGACTTCGCGTGAGGGGATGAGCCTATTTGCGCGTAATGAAAGATAAGGTCGGCGGCCCCCCCCCCCCCCGCCGCCGGCCGCAAGCATTGAACTGGAGCGAAGGAAAGGCATGAGCCGCAATCTAAACCGGCGCGACGTAATGCGCGGAACCGCCATGCTTGGCGGCACGCTGGCCATGTCGGCCTACCTGCCGGCTTGGGCGCAACCTGTGTCGCGCGGCATCGCCAAGCCCCTGCCGACCGTGTCGGGCGCAAACATCGCGCTGACGATCGACCGGATGAAGCTGGTGATGGATGGAATCACGACGCCCGCGATCGGGGTGAACGGCACGGTCCCGGCGCCACTCGTCCGCCTCCAGGAGGGCCAGAACGTCCGTCTCGCAGTGACCAACAATCTCGACGAGGATAGCTCGATCCACTGGCACGGGCTCATTCTGCCGTTTCAAATGGACGGCGTGCCGGGCATCAGCTTCCCCGGCATCAAGGCGCGCTCGACATTCGTGTACGAGTTCCCAGTCGTGCAGTCTGGCACCTACTGGTACCACAGCCATTCGGGCGAGCAGGAGCAGGCAGGGCTCTACGGACCCATCGTGATTGATCCGGCGGGTGCCGACCCGGTCGCGTTCGACCGCGAGCATGTGATCGTGCTGTCCGATCATAGCGAAATGACGGGCGAGGAAATCTTTCGCAAGCTCAAGCAGATGGGCGGCGCCTATTTCAACTATCAACGCCCGACGCTGAGTGGGCTGCTGGCCGGCCGCGAAATGCGCCTTAAGGATCGCCTCGATTGGGGGCAGATGCGGATGGACCCGGCGGACATCGCGGACGTCACTGGTTCGACCTACACCTTCCTGGTCAATGGCTTTGGACCTTACGACAACTGGACGGGTCTCTTCCGACCGGGCGAGCGGGTTCGGCTGCGCATCGTCAATGCCGCGGCGCAGACGAACTTCAACGTGCGCATCCCTGACCTGCCGATGACGGTGGTGCAGGCCGACGGCCAGAACGTCCGGCCGGTAACCGTGGACGAATTCCAGATCGGCGTCGCGGAAACCTTCGACGTGATCGTGACGCCCGAGGACCGCGCCTACAGCTTCGTTTCCGAGGCGATCGACCGATCCGGCATGGGGCGCGCGACACTGGCCCCGCGCGAGGGCATGATCGCCCCGGTCCCGCCGCTCCGCCCACGCACGTTGCTGACCATGACCGACATGGGCATGGACATGAGCGGCATGAGCGGGATGGAGGGGATGTCCGGTATGGCGGACGAGAACCCGGTCGCAAAGCGCGGGCCGGATCCCACGTTGATGCAGAATGCCTCGCGCAACCTGTGGAAGCTCACCGGGTGGAAAGAGCCCACCGATCACGGAACGAAGGCGGTAGGCGCTGCGATGGCCGGCATGGCTGGGATGGGGGGCGACCAGATGAGCGGCGCTATGCCAGGGATGGACCATAGCCAAATGGCGGCGGGCGCTGCCGGGATGGCGGGCATGGACCATGGTCAGATGAGCAGCGGCGGCATGGCCGGGATGGATCATGGGTCAGGCGGCAGCATGGACATGAACATGCGCAACCCCAAGAACGCGCCCGGCGTCAAGATGGGGCCGGGAGTGCAGACCATCTCGCCGATGCCGAAGGACCGCACGGGCGAGCCGCCGCAGGGGCTGGAGGATGCGGATCATCGCGTGCTCACCTATCGCGACCTTGTCGCGCTGGACCGCAACCCGGACGTTCGCGCCCCGTCGCGTCAGTTGGAGATCCACCTCACGGGCAATATGGAGCGCTACATGTGGGGCTTTGACGGCCAGAAGATGAGCGACCCTGCCGACCCCATCCCGTTCCGCAAGGACGAGCGCGCGCGCGTTACCCTGGTCAATGACACGATGATGCCGCACCCAATTCATTTGCACGGCCACTTCTTCGAGTTGGTGACCGGACATGGCGACTTTGGGCCTCGCAAGCACACTGTGAATGTGGCGCCAGGCGGTAAGATGACATTCGACGTAACGGCCGATGCGCCCGGCGACTGGGCGTTCCACTGCCACAATCTCTATCACATGACCGCGGGGATGATGCGTGTCGTGACGGTTCGCCCGATGGGCGAGGAGAATCGCGATGCAGCCTAAGTTCCTCCTGATCGCCGGCGGCGCGGCGCTTGGCCTCGCAACGCCGGCGGCCGCGCAGATGGACCATTCCAACATGCCCGGCATGAAGATGCCGCCGCCAAAGGCGCCAGCGGTAAAAAAGCCTGCCGCCAAGAAGCCCTCAGCGACCAAGCCCGCCGTGCACAAGGAGTCCGCGAAGCCTGCCGCCAGGTCGACACCGCGCGCGAAGGCGGGATCGGGGGCCAAGCCTGCCGCAAGTCGGTCCGCCAAGCCTCCGGTCGGTGGACCGGCTGTTGCTGATCCTCACGCCGGTCATGACATGTCCGCCATGCCCGGTATGAATATGCCTGAAGCCAAACCTGATGCCAGTTCGGGGCACGACATGTCCGCGATGCCAGGTGCGTCCGGCGGCGCCAACCCCGCTGAGCCAGGTGCTATGCAAGGCATGGACCATGGATCGATGCCGGGAATGGGCCAAAGTTCGGGCGCGATGCAAGGCATGCCGGGACACGGCATGGGAAGCATGCCCTCAGCCACGGGCGCGGCGATGATCGGCACCAACCTTCAGGCCGGCACCGCTCCGCCGCCGCCCATCCCGACCGATCGGGCCGCGGACCAGGTCTACTCTGCCGCTGCCATGGCGCATTCGCAGCAGCATCTGCGGTCGATGCACGGCGGGCAGAATTTCTCGCAGGTCATATTCAACCTGGCTGAAGTCCAGATCCGGGATGGTCGCGATGCTTATCGTTGGGATGGCAGCGCCTGGTACGGTGGCGACGTTAATCGTCTGGTTCTTAAAACCGAGGGCGAAGGGAACTTTGGGAGAAGCTTGGAAAGGGCGGAGCTGCAGGCGCTCTACGCACGGGCAATCGGACCCTATACCGATTTTCAGGCAGGGATCCGGTACGACTTCAAGCCTAATCCCTCGCGTGTTTACGCGACAGTCGGTTTTGAGAGCCTGGCTCCGGGTTTCTTCGATGTCGAGGGCGCACTGTTCTTGTCTAGCAAGGGAGACGTGCTGGGCCGCGTTGAAGGCTATTACGATCAGCGCATCACCCAGCGGCTGATTCTCCAGCCTCGTGTCGAAGCTGAGTTTGCGGCGCAGGACGTTCCGGCAGACCGGATCGGTTCGGGCTTGTCGGATATCGAGCTTGGCTTGCGGCTGCGCTACGAGGTGAAGCGAGAGTTCGCCCCCTATATAGGTGTTTCGTACGAGCGCAGAGTGGGCCGTTCTGCTCGTTTTGCACGCGAGGATGGCGAGGATGCGATATCCACCAGCCTCGTTCTGGGCATTCGCACATGGTTTTGAGACCAACGAGTCTTGTTGCGTTGGCCGAGGCCAAGAAGGAGAAAACGATGTTCAAGGCAGTAACACTTCTGGCTCTGGCCGCGATGTCGGCGAGCCCCGCTTTGGCTCAGCAGCAGATGCAGGGCATGGACCACTCGAAAATGCAAGGCATGAACCACGACAACATGCCTGGCATGAACACGCCTTTCATGCCCGCCGAAATGGCGATGCATGAAAAGATGATGAAGGCCAAGGGCGCTAATGCGAGCGAGACGTGGGTCCGCAAGATGATCGAGCATCACCGCGGTGCGATCGCCATGTCGCAGATCGTTCTCCGCCAGGCGCCAGATGCGAAGACCCGGCAAATGGCTCAGAAATCGATTGCCGAGCAGAACAACAGCATCGGTGAGCTCCAGGCGATGCTTCGATCGATGGGCAAGCGTCCTCAGTAATAAGCCTCGTTCCTCCCGCCCCCAGCGAGGAGACGGGAGGGACGACCAAGGAGATTTTTCCATGAAGTCAGCGTTGCGATTTGCGCTTACTGCCGCAGCCTTGTTGGTTCCGGTTGCCGCCAGCGCGGCTACCCCGATCGTTATGCACCGCGACCCCGGCTGCGGCTGTTGCGCCAAGTGGGCGGCGCAGGTGCAGCAGCAGCTCGGCCGTCAGGTGCGCGTCGTCGATGATTCTAACCGCCCGGCGCTGCAGAAGCGCGCGGGCGTTCCCGCGGACCTCTCGTCCTGCCACACCGCGATCGCCGATGGCATGGCTTTCGAGGGCCACGTGCCGATCGCCGACATGAAGCGGGCTCTCGCGACCCGGCCCAAGGGCGTGCGGGGCCTCGCGGTCGGCGGTATGCCGCTCGGCTCGCCGGGAATGGAAGTGCCGGGCGTCAAGGCGCAGGCCTATGACGTGGTCGCCTTCGGCACCGGCGGACGCCGCTTGTTCGCCCGCCACGGCAGCTGATCGGCCGATGTTTTTTGGCGGAGTGGCATGACGCGGTCGCCGCAGCCAGCGTAGCTGTGGCGTCCAGTCCGTCTTGAAGAGCAGACGGAAAGTTTCACAAAGGAAGCTGGGCAGGTGAGGGAAGAAGGCGCGGCGTGCGTAAACTGGATTGAAACAACACGGTTCAAGGGGTTGGGTGATGGGCGGTAAACGAGGCGGGGCTTTCGCTCTACTCCTTGCGGTTGCGATCTCGGTAAGCACGTCGGCATCGGCGCACGAAGATCACGATGCGCTCGGGGCCGGTCCCGGGCCGGCCGCTAGCAGCGCAGCCGAGACGCAGAAAGCAGATGGGGCGGACGCTGGCGACGGCCACATGGGCATGGGCTCTATGTCGACCGTGGACATGAACATGGGCGGCCGCGACATCGCCGGCGACGACATGGACATGGGCGGCATGCACGAGGAGACCGCCAACAAGAACAAGACTTTCGGCGAACGGCTTGTGAGCTGGCTGGGGCGGGTGCATACCATGGTCATTCATTTTCCCATCGCCCTGTTCATTGGTGCGTTCGGGGTGGAGCTGTTCGGGTTGTGGCGCCGCAACCGGGATTATCAGCATGTCGCACACATAATGCTGGTCGTCGGCGCGCTGGGAGCGATCGTGGCGGCGTTCCTGGGCTGGTTCGCAGGCGGGTTCTACCTGACCGACCGCAACCCTATCCTGATGACGCATCGCTGGCTCGGGACATCGATCGCGGTCTTCGGCGTCGCGCTGGCTTGGATGGCAGCGCGCCACCGCAAGGGTCCCGAGCGGTCGCGGTCGTTGTACTGGGCGGTGCTTGGCCTGATGACACTCGCGATCTCAATCCAGGGGTTCCTCGGCGGAACCTTCATGCACGGCGGAATAAACCACTTGGCGTTCTGAGGGGCCCCGACGCTTAGTAGCCGGTCGCGTGTTGGCGCGCTGCGAAGGAGAATGCGACAAAATGCGGCAGCGCCGACCTTCGTGCCGTAGGCCTTTTCAAGCATAGCGTCGGATGCCGCCGGCGAGCCCGGCCCCGCTAGGGCGTGTCGAGCAACCCCCGACGCTGGTAATAGCACACTGTCTCGATGCACTCCCGCGCAAGCCTCGGGATCGTGGTGCGGGATCATCGAACGGAGGAAGGCCGTGTCGCCGATCGTCGTGTGGATACGAATAAGCGCGAAGCAGCCGAAGAAGATGACAAGCGAGCCGGCGATCAGCGCTTTGTTGGCGGCTTTCGCTCGGTGCACCGCCAGTGGCTCCCACTACGTCGGCGGTACGCTCCGAGCGGGATACAGCCCGGCGATGGCGGACGACAATCCACTGTCGCGGTCGCGCAACATGTTATGAATTGCGGTCGCAGCGATCGCCGCTTGTCCGGCTGCGACGCTGATCTGATCGAGCCCTTCCACGGCGTCGCCGACTGCGTAGAGACCCTTAACCGAGGTTTGTTGATGGGCATTGGTCAGCACGCACCCCGATTCGCTGAGCTGTGCTCCGAGCAAAGAGGCAAGCCGCGTCCGAGGCGACGAGCCGAGCGCGGGGTAAAGCGTGTCGAATTGTAGCTCCAGGCCATTGGCCAGCCTCACCTCGACACAGTCGCCAAGACGCAACTGCTCGACAGGCGAGGGGGCGACATCAATGCCCTGCTGGTCCAGCTTGGCAAGTTCGGTCGGCCCAAGATCGAGCGAGTGTTCCGCCAGAAGCGTGACCTTGGCTCCATAAGCCCTCAGGAATTCGGCTTCTTCAGCGCCGTGACCACTGCCGCCGAGCACCGCCACGTTCATCCGCCGGGCCTCATAACCATCGCAGATCGGACAATAGCGGAGAAGCCCACGCGCCACGCCGATGTCATGCATCGCATCAGGCATCTCGGGACGCCGATTGACGACGCCCGTCGCAAGGACAACGGTCCGCGCATACAGGACGTTCAGTTCGCAGCTTGCCGAGAAGTGGTCGCCTGACGCGACGATTGCGTCGATCTCACCGCTCTGGATCGTCCCGCCATATTCGCGCAGCTGAGCCTGCAGGCGGGCAAGAAACGCGACGCCGGAAATGCCGCCGGGAAATCCTGGCAGGTTGTGCGAGCGCGGGATGGACGCGGCGCGCCCTGCCGCCGCATCGTAGACGACGCAGCTCCTGAGAAACCGCGACAGATAGATCGCGGTCATGAGGCCCGCTGGACCGCCGCCCACTATCAGACAGTCGATGACCTCCTCAGGATCTCCAGTCCAGCCCTGATCGGTCAACCGCAACCTCATCATTACCCCGCGCATGCGCCCGTCCAGGCCCGCGGCCACAGCTCGTTTAAGGGGAGACGCAGTGAAAAAGCGCTCCATGCTCCTTCTGAATACGCGCCGACGCCGCCGACCCCTCATCGAGAGTTCGAGCGTCGGCACGGAAAAAAAGATCGTGAGGGGTGACCCGCCCGGCTGCGTAATAACAGGTGAGCCCAATTGAAATGGAGATTATCCTAAATGCGCCGCTTGTTCATCACGACTGCCGCCGCCGCCCTGTTCTTCGCAGGCGGCGTGGCGAACGCGCATCCGAAGCTGGTGTCCGCCAGCCCCGCCGCCAACGCGGCCGTCGCGACCCCCGAGAAGATCAGCCTTCAGTTCAGCGAGAAACTCGTGCCGGCTTTCTCCAAGGCCGACCTTACCATGGCAGCGATGCCGGGCATGGCGGCCATGAAAATGCCCAGCAGCGCCGCAGTCGGCGCCGATGGCCGGACGCTCACCATCACCCCGAAGCAGCGCCTCCCGCGTGGGCGCTACAGCGTCGGCTGGCAGGTCGTCTCTAGCGATACACACAAAATCACCGGCAGCTACAACTTCACGGTGAAGTGAGCGAATGCTCGACTGGCCGACCGTCGCCATCCGCTTGGCGTTATACCTGGTCCTGGCGGCGCTGTTCGGCCTGTCGGCCTTCAGCCTCTATGGTCTTCGTCTTGGCGAGCGCGATGATGCCATCGCGCTGCGGCCTTGGCTCACGGCAAGCGCAGCGCTCGGGTTGCTGCTCTCAGCCGTTGGCCTGATCCTTATGGCCTCGGCGATGGCCGGTTCTGCATTCTGGCCGATCGACCAGGCAGCGGTGGCCGCGCTGCTCGGGGGGCCACCGGTTGGCACCGCCTGGAAGGTGCGTATGGTGGCGCTGGTCATCGCCGTCGGTGCAGCCCTGCTGGCGCGAGGCAGAGCATCGTGGCTGGCTATCGCCATGATTGCCGCCGCCGCGGCATTGGCGACACTCGCGTGGAACGGGCACGGCGCCATGGACGAGGGAAGCACCGGATGGCTTCACCTCGGTGCGGACATCCTCCACCTCTTGGGAGGCGGTATATGGGTCGGCGCGCTGTTCGGATTGCTTCTCCTGTTGACGCGTCGCACCGAGGAGATCGATGCCGCGCACCTTCGGCTGACCCATCGCGCCCTGCATGGGTTCGGCGTCGTCGGCACGCTCGTGGTTGTTACCCTGGTGGTCACCGGCTTGATCAACAGCTGGCTGCTCGTCGGCCCAGCCAATTTCGCGGCCTTGGGGACGACGCTCTACGGCCTGCTGCTGCTCGCCAAGCTGGTTTTGTTCGCAGCGATGCTGGGGCTCGCTTCGCTCAATCGGTTCCGCCTCACGCCGGCCTTCGAGCGCTCGATTGCCATGAACGACCATGGCGGGGCGCTTACGGCGCTGCGGGTCAGCCTTGCGGTCGAGACAGCCTGCGTGATCGGCATCCTGGCGCTCGTGGCATGGCTAGGCACCCTCGCGCCACCCGCGTCGGGCATGTAAGCGCTATGGACCAACCGTCCACGCAAGCGCCGCTCAGGCCTTCCACCTTCTTTTACCCACTTACGCGGCTTAACCCTCGCCTCCCAAGACACCCCCCGCTTGGACTGAGCTTACGTGTCCGACGCCCTAAGTCGCCCACAGGCGCTTGCGGGAAGGCCGCGTCGCGCTGCAAAGCTGGGCGTGCGAGAGGGTTGGTCCGGGTGGGCCTGTCAGTGTTTTCAGAGATGAATGAACAAGGGTGGCAAAGTCATGACCGATGGCAAACGCAGTGAAGCCGGCAGCGGCCAGGGTGGCGAAGTCGTCCTCATCACGGGTGCGAGCGGTTTTATCGCCGCAGCGCTGATTGCCCAGCTCGGCGAGCGCTACACGGTCGTCGGCCTTGATCGCGCCGGCCCTCCCGACCCACCGCCGCCCGCGGCGGCGATCGACATAGACCTCGGGTCAGACGAAGCGGTCCGAGTTGCGCTTGACGAGGTGCGCGCACGGTACGGCAACCGCATCGCCTCGGTGATCCACCTCGCCGCCTATTATGATATCACGGGTGACCCCAATCCGCTCTACGACAAGGTCACCGTGCAGGGCACCCGCCGGCTGATTGACGGGCTGCAATCGTTCGAAGTCGGACAATTCGTCTTCGCCAGCACGATGCTCGTTCATAAGCCGACCCCCACACCCGACGAGCGCATCAACGAGGACTCGCCGATCGGCGCGTCCTGGGCCTATCCGCAGTCCAAGGTCGACGCCGAGACATTGCTGCATGAGCGCCACGGAAACATCCCCGTCGTTTATATGCGCGCCGCCGGAGTTTACGACGACGACGGACGCTCGGCTTTTCTCGCGCAGCAGATATCGCAGATTTACGAGCACCGCCTGATTTCGCATTTTTATCCCGGCATGCTGTGTGCGGCGCAGTCATCGGTGCACCGCGACGACTTGGCTGACGCCGTGCTGCGTCTGGTCGATCGGCGGCACGAACTGCCGTCAGAACTGCCGCTGCTCATCGGCGAGCCCGACGCACCCGGCTATGCCGAGATCCAGGACATCGTCGGCGAGGCGCTCCACGGCGAGGGCTGGAAGACGATCCGGATTCCGCAGCCGCTCGCGAAAGCCGGGATCATCCTGCAGAACGAAGCGCTCGGCAGCGACGACTTCATCCAGCCCTGGATGATCGACAGCAGCAACGACCACTATATCCTCGATATTTCACGCGCCCGCTTGCTGCTCGGTTGGGAACCGAAGCATCGCCTCCGGGACACGCTGCCGACGATCGTCGCCGCGCTGAAGCGCCACCCGCGGGCCTGGTATCGGAACAACAAGCTTAACGAGAATCTGGTTGCCTGGCACGATAAGCTAAAGGCCGAACCTGTAGCGCCGGGCCAACAACCCGCAGCGGCAGGCGGTGGAATGGCCGACATGGATCACGGGGCTGCGGACCATAGCAGCATGGACCATGCTGCCATGGGGCACCGACCTGGCGCGGCGGACATGGCGATGACCGGTCACGGTGCACACGGCGATCACATGGCCATAATGGACCGCGACGAGCGCCGTGCGCGCTGGGCTCTTTACGCAAACATCGGTCTTGGGCTGTGGCTCGCCTCCAGCCCGCTTATCTACGACTCCGTGACCACTCACAGTGTCGGCGAGGCGGCGCGCTTCGTAACTATTGATCGCGGACTGCCGTCGATCGAGTGGCGGGCGAACGCGCTGGCCATCAGCGATGTCGTCAGCGGCCTCGCCATCGTGCTGTTCGGCGCGCTGTCGCTCGTTCCGCGCACCAAGACATGGGCGCAGTGGGCGGTCGCGTTCGTCGGCATCTGGCTGTTCTTCGCCCCGCTGATCTTCTGGAGCCCGAGCGCCGCTCAGTACAACAACAACCTGCTCATCGGCTCGGCCGTGATCGCCCTGTCGGTGCTCGTGCCGATGATGCCGGGCATGAGCATGGCGGGCATGATGGACCCCAAGAACATCCCGCCCGGCTGGACCTATTCGCCATCCACCGACGCACAGCGGCTGCCGATCGTCGCCATGGGTCTGATCGGCCTTCTCACCTCGCGCATCCTCACCGCCTACCAACTGGGGCATATTGACGGCGTTTGGGAGCCGTTTTTCGCCGGCTCCCTGAGCGATCCACGCAACGGCACCGAGGAGATCATCACCTCGGACATGTCCAAGGCCTGGCCGATTCCCGATGGTGGGCTCGGCACGGTCAGCTATGTCCTCGAGATCCTGATGGCGGTAATGGGCACCCGCGACCGCTGGCGGACCATGCCGTGGATGGTGACCTTCTTCGGCATCCTTGTCATCCCGCTCGGCGTCATCAGCATCTATTTCATCATCAGTCAGCCCATCGTCATCGGCACATGGAGCACGCTGGCGCTGATCGCCGCGCTCGCCATGCTGATCATGATCCCCTTCGCGCTCGACGAGGTGATTGCGATGGGTCAGTTCCTTCTCTGGGCGCGCCGGCAAGGCAAACCGCTGATCCGCACCTTCTTCCAGGGTGACGCGATAGAGGCGGGAGCGGTGGACGCGTCGGACGCGATGGCCTCGCCAAGCACCTTCTGGGCGGACGCAAAGAAGGGACTGACCCTGCCATGGACGCTGACTGCGAGCATCGTCATCGGCGTCCTGCTGATGCTGACCCGAATACTGTTCGGCACGGAAGGCGGTATGGCGAACAGCGATCACGTTGTGGGTGCGCTGGTCATCACGGTCGCGATCATCGCCACCGCAGAAGTTGCCCGCGCGCTGCGGCTGATCAACGTCGCGTTCGGAGCCTGGCTTGTGGCCGCGCCTTTCCTCCTCGACGGCGTTGGTCACCTTGGGGCCGTGGCCTCGGTCGTAGCCGGCATTGCGCTCGTCGGCCTCAGCTTTCCAAGGGGAAAGCGCAGCGCCGAGCATTATGCAAGCTGGGACAAGTACGTGATCTGAAAGTATCTTCAATCACTGCTTAGCCTCATCGAAAACCTTGATCGTGCATCGCACACCGTCACGCGCCTTCGCTGCCGCTTTTCTACCCCCCCCGATCGTCTCCGGGTTCGCGGTCACGATCTTGTCGCCGGAGACGATCGCCCGCCAGCTCTCCGGCGGCGATGTTCATCATCCTGCCATTGGTGGTCGCGCACGCTGCCCAATACTGCTAATGAGAGTTGTTCGCATAGTCCGCGACGAGTGAAGCTTGGAATCGATCACCCATATGCCGTCACCTCTGGTCGCGCTGGTCGCGTCGCTTATGCTGCTGTTGATCCCCGCTGCGGCGATGGCCGATACCCGCGATGTTCAAACTGCTTGGCGTCTGCTCGACTATATGGCGGTCGATTATGGCGGTGCGGTCGCCAACGGCGCGGTCATAAGCGCGTCCGAATACGCGGAGATGTCGGAGTTCGCCGCTGGGGTGTCGACGCGCCTCCGCGCACTTCCCGCGACGCCTGAGCGGCAATCTCTAATCCAAAGCGCTTCGCAGCTCGAAGCCGTGATCGGCCGCAAGGGATCGTCCCGAGAGGTCGCGACACTCGCGCATGGCCTCGCCGCCGATCTGCTCAAGGCCTATCCGGTGCCGCTCGCTCCCGCCAAGGCACCCGACCCCGCCATGGGAACAAGGCTATACGTCCAAAGCTGCTCGTCCTGCCACGGCCTCACCGGCGACGGACATGGGCCTGACGCTGCCAGACTCGACCCGCCGCCGATCGCGTTCACCGACGCCGAACGGGCGCGCCAGCGCAGCGTGTTCGCGCTCTATCAGGTGATAAGCCAAGGCATCGACGGGACCGCGATGCAGAGCTTCGCCGATCTGCCGAACGATCAACGCTGGGCGCTGGCGTTCCGCGCTGGCAGCTTCGCCCTGACCGACGCGCAAGCGGTCGAAGGCGAACGGCTGTGGAAGTCCCAGCCGAGCTTGCGGGCGCGGATCCCCGATTTGAAAACCCTGGTCGCGCTCACCCCCGCCGCGCTTGCGGGCAGCATCGGGCAGGCGAAAGCCGACGCGGTGCTCGCCTATCTGCGGCGCCACCCCGATCAGGTGATGCAACAAGCCCCGGGCTCGCTCGCGGTCGCTCGCTCCAAGCTTGCGCAAAGCCTCGCCGCGTTCCGGCGCGGCGACCGGCGCGGCGCAAAGGAACTGGCGCTGTCCGCCTATCTCGACGGGTTCGAGCCGATCGAACCGACGCTCTCGGCGCGCGACCCGACGCTCATGTCCAGGATCGAAGGCGCGATGGGAGAATATCGCGCCGCTGTGGAGAGCAGCACGTCGGCCGATGATGTGGCCGAACGAGTGGCAGTGCTGGGCGGCCTGTTCGATGATGCCGAGGCGGCGCTCGCGCCCGACGCCGCGACGCAGGCGTCCACCTTCTTGGGGGCCTTTACGATCCTGCTGCGTGAGGGGCTGGAAGCTCTTTTGATCGTGGTCGCCATGATCGCGTTCCTCCGCAAAGCGGAACGGCCAGAAGCCTTGCGCTATGTGCATGGCGGGTGGATCGGGGCGCTCATCGCGGGCGGGCTTACCTGGGCCGTCGCCACCTATGCGATCGGGATCAGCGGCGCGAGCCGGGAGCTGACCGAAGGGTTCGGCTCGCTGTTCGCCGCGATCGTGCTGCTCTCGGTCGGAATCTGGATGCACGGCAAGGCCCAAGCCGATCAGTGGCAACGCTATATCCGGGAGAAAATGTCACGGGCGCTATCGAGCGGGTCGGGATGGTTCCTGTTCGGGCTCGCATTCCTGGTGGTCTATCGGGAGGTCTTTGAAACGATCCTTTTCTACGCCGCGCTCTCGACACAGGGTAACACCGCGATGCTGCTGGCCGGCGCCGGCGCAGCGATCAGCCTTCTCGCCGTCATCGCCTGGGCCATGCTCCGCTACAGCCGGACGCTGCCGATTACGCAGTTCTTCCGCTACAGCTCGTGGCTGATGGCCGCTCTGACGGTCGTGCTGGCCGGTAAGGG
>NZ_JACIEU010000049.1 GCF_014197035.1 Sphingobium scionense
GGGCTTCATCTTCGTTCCTTCGTCACTACGACGAAGCCCAGATCCTCCTTAAATCACAACCTCAAATCTGTGCCATTGGTGCTGACGGCGGACAGGGCGGTCGAGCTCCGCCTGGGCAAAATATGCGCTCGCCTTACGCAGTATCTCGTTGGCCTGGCGCAGTTCGCGGTTCTCGCGTTCCAGCGCCTTCAGGCGGTCCGCCATCTCGGTGGGCACACCAGCACGCTTGCCACTGTCCACCTCGGCCTTCTTTACCCACTCATTCAATGTGTGCGCCGAGCACCCGATCTTCTCGGCGATGGAAATCATTGCTGCCCAGCGGGAAGGATGTTCAGCCTCGTGATCCAGCACCATGCGCACCGCCCGTGCGCGAACCTCAGGTGCAAACTTGTTCGTCGTTTTGCTCATATCGGCTCCACTTACTCAGAAGTTGGAGCCTCCGGCAAACCCGGGGCGGTTCAATGCTCCCTGAGCATGATGCCCCAATCGTCGTACGACTTGCGATGCCCATAGCTCTTGCGCACTCGGCCATCGACGATCTGGGTGCGCTTCTCGGTTTTGCCATAGGCATAGGCACCGGCGTAGAACGGGTTCTTGAGCACGCTAATTACATTGCGATAACGGATCGGAACCCAATCGAAGGAGACCATCATCTTGCCGTCCGACGGGCGCGGGAAATGCATACCTTCGGCGGTCAGCGCGATCAGCACTTGGCGAGCGCTGCCTATCTCGCGGAACCGCGCGAATATGTGCCTGATGGCCTCCTGAACTCGAATGTCAGGGTCAAAGCTCAGGCCATAGTCGCGATGCCAGATGTAGCCGATCGGAACGCTGATGCGCAGTTCGCCGCGCTGAGCCTTTTGCCGTGCAGCTTCGTACATACGGGCACGAATGACAGAAAGCTCGAACTCGCTGATACTGCCCTTCATGCCGAGCAGCAGCCGGTCGTTCGGCTTGGCCGGATCGTAGACCCCATCGATGTCGATGACACGAGCATCGACCTGGCCGCAAAGCTCAAGAAGCCGGTGCCAGTCGGGTCCGTTGCGGGAAAGGCGAGAGGCCTCAAGGCACAATACGGCGCCGACGCGCCCCGTGCACAGATCCTCCACCAGACGCTCAAAGCCGGGGCGATCCACTGCACCGCTCGCGCTGCGTCCAAGGTCCTCGTCGATCACCTCGACATCACGAAATCCCCAGCGGCGCGCAACATCGACGAGTTCATACTGGCGACGTTGACTCTCCAGGTTCCCGTTGACCTGCTGGGGCGTCGACTGCCTGACGTAAACAACTGCCTTGCGCCTCAGCAGGGCCATCGGAAGGAGGTTACCGCCCGTCATTGGTCGCCTCCTCCTCGTCCGAGACGCCTGCGGCCGCCATCAACAACTTGGCTAGGCTTGCCACCACGACGACGCGCTGGGCTCTCGTCAGACCGTCCAGGCTTCTCGTGTCGAGCGGCATGATCAACTGGCGCAGCGCCGGCAGCCGCGTTGGTGGGGGCAAGGTCTTCATCGTCTACCTCCTGAGCGTTCAAACCGCTCAGCAGGGCATTACGAAGGTCAGCGTCGATCAAGAGGCCATGGAGATCGATCAACGCATCTACGGCAACCTGAGGGCTACCCAAGCTGAACGCAGCGCACACCTCGCGATCCAACATCCATGCCGGAACTACGATGACTTCGCCGGGGCTCACCACAATGTGGGCGACTCTGCCGTTCGCCCGCTCCTCGGTATACTCGCACCGGACCGTACGCTCGAAATAGGGGTGCCACCGATACCACACGACAACGTCGTGCCCGACATGGGCAGAATGTCTGCGAGATGGCCCTCAACCGCAAAAACGCGCTCTTTGCAGGCTCTGACGAAGGCGGCGACAACTGGGCGGTCATCGCCACGCTGATCGAGAACTGCAAGATCTCAGGCATCAACCCGCATGCCTGGCTCGCCGAGACCCTCTCCAGGCTCGCAGCGGGTCATTCGGCCAACGCCGTCGGTGAACTCATGCCTTGGACCGCCGTGGCCTGAGCACAGCGCTTACACTGGACGCGCTGGCGGAGAAGCTCTGCCTTGGCTTCGTCGACCGCGTGGTAGACCTTGATTTCGACATTTAGGCGACCGTCGGGATGATATAGTACGATGTCAGGCCTGATGCCGTCTTGCCACTCTTCCAGCGTGACGGCATAGTATTTCCAGTCCGTCTCGAAATCGCGGGCTAAGTCTCGATATTCGACATGGTGCAGAGGAAGCCCGACAGTACGGGCCTCTTCGATTACCATTTTCGCCCATAGGTGAAGGCTGGTTTCGAGACCGGATGTGCATTCGTCATGCGAAACATGTGCAAAGTGACCGCGCCGAGTTATGATTTTGTCGCTACCCTTACGGGTATGTGGGACGGTTTCTGCAACGTGGCGCATTTCGGATTGGCAGCCGGCGCAGATAAAAGGCGCTTGGGTTTTAGAAGCGTCATCGATGTGAACGACCTTGCCGGTTGATTTCACAAGAGCGAAGGGATGTTTCAGCATTTTGAACCATGGACAGATCTATTGTGGCGAGGCGTCCAATGGATGAATTTCCTTTGTCGCCGTGGAGCGCGCACAAAGTTCCTACGTTCTTTTTTATCTCTTCCTCTCCTGCCGACCCAAGCCATTTGGAACAGTCAGAGTGAACCGCGACTCTTGTGAAGGCTTTCTGTCTGGGCCCGTGGTTATGGATATTCCGATCGCGCGTTCCTAAAAATTTATCCCACATTTTCACTATTTGAGAAAATGTGGGATAAATCGCGATATTCCTGTCGGTTATGCCACTGTCGCGACTTCGACGGTAAGGTGCTGGAGCTCATGAACGGGCACCAGGCGCCGCCGGATTTCCGTCGCATCTACGCCCGGATGGGCAGCGACGCCGACGATCGCTGAGTGGGCTTCGGGGCCGACCTTCCAGACGTGCAGATCCGTGATCCGGGCATCGCCTGTCGTTTCGACCAACTCGCGGACTTCATCGGCTACGTGGCGATCTGTGCGGTCCAGGAGAATGGCGGCCGTGTCGCGCATCAGCGACCATGACCAGCGCGCAATCACGATGGCGCCGACGATGCCCATGATTGGATCCATCCACACCCAGCCCAGATAGCGGCCGGCCAACAGAGCTGCGATTGCCAGCACCGATGTCAGGGCATCAGCGAGAACATGCATATAGGCGGAACGCAGGTTGTTGTCGCCACCATGGCTGTGGCCATGCGAATGCCCATGATCGTGGTGGTGGTGATGACCATGGTCGTGCCCATGACCACCAGATAGGAGGAAGGCCGACGCTATGTTCACGAGCAGTCCGAGGATTGCGATGCATGTGGCTTCTGCGAAGGCGACGTTGATGGGTTCGAACAGTCGCATGACGGACTCGACGCCGATAGCGACGGCTATGATACCCAGGACGAGAGCCGATGCGAACCCAGCGAGATCGCCGACTTTTCCGGTGCCGAAGCTGAAGTCGCCGTTATGAGCATGTCGTTTCGCATAGGCGTAGGCAGCGGCCGCAACACCAAGCGCTCCGGCATGGGTGGCCATATGGAAGCCGTCAGCCAGTAGAGCCATCGATCCTGTAGTATAACCAGCGACGATCTCTGTCACCATCATGAGGGCGGTGAGCACCACGACCCAGAGCGTCCGGCGGGCATTGTCGTCATGGCTGGCGGCCAGGAACATATGTTCGTGCGTCAGGTGGCCGGTATCGGCCAGCACGGGGGTCTTGGTGCTCACTTGCTGTACCTCCGGATGATCGTGACGAGGTCTTCTGCGCCTTGCTGGCGTTCTTCGGGCGACAGACCGTCGCGCGCGACATGGGCCTCCAGATGTTCGACGATGATCTCATCGAGAAGCCCATTCACGGCGCCGCGAACGGCTGCGACCAGATGGAGGACTTCGGTGCAGTTCGCATTGCCGCCAAGCGCGCGCTCTACTGCGCCAACCTGGCCTGCGATGCGCTTGATTCGCCCGAGTAGCGCGTCTCGGTTCTCATTGATGTGAGCCATTTTCCCTCGGCAGCCTCAATGTCAGGCAGCAAGTTGCTGCTGGTAGGACGTTGCCATATAGGGTAGGTGGGTAGGGTATTCAATTAAATTCGATGGAATGATTTGTGCGCTCGCCTTGCATTGACCTTTGTGGTTTCGACGCCTCATCCGGCTGGTGCCGTGGTTGTGGCCGTTCTCGTGAGGAAGTGCGCCGTTGGCGAAATCTGCGCCCGGGCGAGGCGCGCAAGGTTGCTGCGGATTTACCGCAGCGCCTGTCCAAGCTGCGCGCAAAGGGCTTGACGAATGATCGCACCGACGACTGACCAGCCTTTCGGCTGATGTCGTCGGTGCGATGGGTGGCAAGCGGAGCTGTTAGCCAGGCGCGACCTTCAACTGATGATCGTCGCCGTACCGGATGCGGCAGGAATAGCCGTGGCCGCACTCAGTGTGCATCTGCGACACAGCGGCTTTGGTAAGACGCTGTGTCTGGCCGCTATCTTCGATTTCGATCCGTTCGACCGATTGGAAATCGAATGGCGCAACGGGGACGTTTTCCCGACCCTGTTTGATGAGCACCCCATAGTGCGCCGTGCCTTTGAAATAGGTTACACGAATGTCATGGGAGCTTTCGTTCTTCCATCTGGGGTGGACAGGACCGCATGCGGACAAGCACAGGGCCAGGGCGGTCAGTAAGATCGTCGGTTTCATTGTCTCAATTTCTTGCGGGATTGCTGTTCCTAACAAATCCGCCCTAACCGGGCATGAATGCCTAACCCTCAGGGGCGGCGCGATCCGGTCGCATCAGCGCCATGTTCACAACATCTATCCAGTTCCCGCCCATGAAGAGCGCGTTGCGTGAGATGCCCTCTTCGGCAAAACCCAGCCGATGGTACAGCCGCCGTGCGGGCTCGTTATGCGCGAAGACGGTCAGCTCGAGCCTGCTCAGGTTGAGATCGCGCCAGCAATATTCAATGGCGATTGCCATTGCGTTTGCTGCCAAGCCCTTGCCGCGGTCTTCGACCTCACCGATGCGGATGCCGATCAGGGCCGATCGATGGATGGCGTGGATTTTATGGATCTGGATGAAACCCACAATATGTGGAGCGTCCTGCACGCGAATGGCAAAGAAGACGCGTGAGGCGTCCTGATCGGCATTTAGCCAGAATGCTTCCTGATGCTGCCAGTTAAGCGGTCGGTAGGGTTCATTCAGGCGAGCGTCGTCGGCATTGTCCATCCAGCGGAACAGCCGCTCGAGATCGACAGGGAAAATGGGGCCGAGGGCCAAGGTGTTGCCAAAGAGAAAATTTGGGTCTTCCATGTTGTGCAGATGGCCGCGAGGGTGGCGGCCGAAGAAAGCTGGATCAGACTGGCTGAGGGCTACGGCGCCTAAACCACCATGTTCGAATGGTCCGCTCTGCAGGGGCCTCGATGCCGTGGTGCAGGAGGGCTGCCAGGCAGAGCATCGTTGCCGACGTGATGATGACCCCGACGAAAGGGCCAATCTGCGCCCGATCGACTGCCCGGAGCAGCACGAAGCCGGCATGATGGTGGATGAGATACAGCGGGTAGCTGAGAGCGCCGAGATACAGCAGAATAGGATGGGTGATCGCGGACAGGCGGCCGTTGATGGCCAGCCAAAGCATCACCTGAATTCCGACCCCGGCGATCAGGAAGGCGGCGCCCCCGTTGAAACCCAGTATCGCCAGCGCCATCGCGAAATAGGGAAGTTGGTCAAGATAGCGCCGATGCGCTGACCACGCTCTGTAGGTGAGCACGCCAATGGCGAAGAACGGGCTGTATTGGTTCACCAGGAGCATCTGCACCCGATACGGCACTATCTCGGAGGACGAGGCAACGGCGCCAAGTGCCATCCAACCAGCAAGCAGATACTCAATGCGCACCCGCCTGCGCGCCATCCATGCGAGGGCCGCGCATATGTAGAAGGCGAGCTCGACGGTCAGCGTCCAGTACACGCCATCTACAGACGGGACGAAGAAGAAGCCTTGCAACATGGTTAGGTTGATCAGGACCGTTTCGAATTCCGCCTGTAACCGCTCGGTCCCGCTCCATTGCACGACCAGCGTCGTGAGCAGCACTGCTGCCCAATAGGCCGGGAAGAGCCGGGCAACACGCTTGATGGTGAAGTCGGCGATGCCCGCAGTGTTTTCCAGCGTGCGACTGATCACGAAACCGGAGATGCCGAAGAACAGGAAGACGCCATAGCCTCCGGCATCGAACCTCACGCCGATGCTGCGGTGCTCGGGAAAGAAGTCGGGATAGATCGAGGTGTAGTGGAACAGCATCACGCTGATCGCCGCGATCCCGCGCAGGGCGTCGAGTTCCTTCAACCTGTTCCTGAACGGGCCGCCGACCGGTGGCTGCTCAAGCCGATCAGGACGCACGTCGACCTCCTGTTTTTCAACGAGGGTCATGACGGCCCCCCTTGAAAATCTTCCCGACCATGTTGCGGATGTCTTGATAGAATGGACCGGTATCGTCCTTGTCGAAGACATAGTAGCGCATGTTCGGGCGCACGAAGTCTGCGAGGTAAGATCGTAGTTCCTGCAGGCGGCTATATTCAGCGAAGCGCTCATCAACGCGAGAGCGCCCGACGAGCAGGCGCATGAGCCGCTTGGTCTCCGGAATCATATAGCGTGCCTGAATTATGTCTTGCCGGCCCACCGGCGCGTCAACGACCTGGCCCAGGACCGAACGTCGATAGGCTTCCCAGGCGAAGAGGGTGTCACAGTGGCGAGTGAGCGGGAGGCTGCCCCAATAGCGGCCATTTACTTCCATGAGCCAATAGCGCTTGTGCGCAGCATCATAGCGATACTCGACCATGGCTGGGCCGTCCCACTCCAATTTTTGAAGCAGGCGCTCCGACAACATCATTTGGGCTTGATGCTGATAGAGTGGCTCGTTGTAGCAAAGCGTCGACACCCCGCCTTCCGGCGGCCATTCATGAAGGCGCACATGCTGAAAGCGCAGGGTCGCGCGATCACGCCTCATGTAGAGCATTTGGCCAAGCCCCACGCCATCGCAATAGGACTGGATCAGGGGCCAGCGGCCTATTGTTTGGAAGCGATCAAGCAAGCGGTCGAGTTGGCCGGCATTGCTGACGAACTCTGCCTTCTCCCACTTGAGGCCAGCCTCTTCGAGAAGGGGGAGGATGTCATTCGGGTTGTTCCATTTGGCGATGGCGGGGAAACTCTGCTCAGCGATCCGCGCGGCGAAATCTTCGCCGGCTCGAGGTTGCCATGTCTGCGGCACGTCGAACCCGAGCTTTCTGGCTTCGCTCAGTGTGTCGCTCTTGTTAAGCGCCCGCTGCAATTGCTCCAAGCGGGGCGTCAGAACCTCGCACTTGCCGATGTACTTCGGTCCTGCCGCTAGTTGCAGCAAATCGGTTTCGGACACAGCGAATAGTGCCATCGCGCCCGTGCGACGTACGATGTCGGGCATCCAGGACATGATTGGCCCGGCCGGACGGATGATGGCTTGCGAGCAATGTCGTGAGGCTGCAGCCATTGAGGTTGCGGCCGTCCCGACGCCGATGACCGGCACACCCTTTTGGCCGAGTTCACGGATGATGCTGAGATTGATCGCGCTATCGAGCCCGAGCACGATAGCAGGTGGGTGCGGGCGCAAAGGACGCCCGCCAGAATGCAGTGTTGCCACAGAAGATGCCTTTCGAACTTGCCGAAGGCAGCGGCGGACGTAAAGCATCACAGCCGCTGCCAGACTGGCAGGTCAGACCAATCGGAAGGTCGGGCGCCCTGCGAAAAGGGCGCTGCGGCATCAGGCGGAGGGCGGCTCTAGCAGCGGAGGGGAGGGGACGATCGTCAGCTGTAGGTCATCAGACCGACGGAACTGACGCTTGAGAATACGGCGGTGCCGGTCGCCTACACCAGCTATCCTGACGTCGTCTGCTGATCCGTGCGTGTGATGGCCGGTGTGACGGTGAGAACCGTCAGGGAGTTCGTCCGTCTGCCCGTCAACCAGATCCGCCGGCTCAGTGTGCGCCTTACCTACTGGATCGGTATGGGTATATTCGTAATGATGTCCCTGAAGCGGCGCGTGCGGCAAGGCGGCTCCAGCCGCTCCTTGGGCGAGAATCGCCAGAACTGTCAGCATTATGCAGCGGATCAGCTGTGTCATGTCGCGTCGGCTCACATGCTCAGTTCGGGTTGCGCTCGGAGGCCTATAACAGAAATGGCGTTACAGATATCGTGAGATTGCCCGGAATTCTTCAACAGCCTTGGAGACGCCGCCGCTATCCTGGCTATGGCTGAGGCAATGATCGATATGATCGTTGATCAGGGTCTTCTTGGCGTTGACGATCGCACTTTCGACCGCTTGCAACTGCTGGGCGATCTCGACGCAGGGACGTCCTTGTTCGATCATCGTTACGATGCTGCGCAGATGGCCGCCAGCACGGTTCAATCGCTTTATGATCGCAGGGTGCGTCTCGTGCTGATGATCGGCCATGCAGAATCTACTCCAGGAATGGTGCTTGCAGTATCCTCCCCGGGGGGATACTGCAAGCGCCATTCATATCCCCCCGGGGAGGATGATTCGTCATGAGGTCATGCAATGCTTTCGGTGTTGAGCAATCGGACATACCGTCACCTGTTCCTGGCGCAGGTGGTGGCTTTGGTCGGAACCGGGCTGGCTACGGTTGCGCTGGGGCTGCTCGCCTATGACATTGCCGGCGGATCGGCAGGCGCAGTGCTGGGGACCGCGCTGGCCATCAAGATGATCGCCTATATTGGTGTGGCTCCCGTCGTAGGCGCCTTTGCCGACAGGCTGCCGCGTCGCGCCTTTCTCGTCACGATGGATGTGCTGCGCGCCGCCGTCGCGATCTGCCTGCCGTTCGTCAGCGAGATCTGGCAGATCTACGTCCTGATCTTCGTGCTTCAGTCTGCATCGGCAGCGTTCACGCCCACTTTTCAGGCGACCATTCCCGATGTTCTGCCGGAAGAGCGCGACTATACCAAGGCGCTCGCCCTGTCGCGGCTGGCTTATGATATGGAAAGCCTGACGAGCCCGATGCTCGCGGCTGCCTTGCTGACTGTCATCAACTTCCACTGGTTATTCTCGGGCACGGCGGTCGGTTTCGTCGGTTCGGCCATTCTGGTCCTGTCGACCACCTTGCCTCGAGCGCTTAACCGTAAGGAAGTGCGCACCGGCATTTATGCCAAGACCACCAGGGGTATGCGGATTTACCTCAAGACGCCACGGCTGCGCGGCCTTCTCGCTTTGACCTTTGCGTCGGCGGCGGCGAGTTCGATGGTGATCGTCAACACTGTCGTCATTGTCCGGGACCAGCTTGGCCTTGGCCAGCGGGACGTTGCCTTCACACTAGCAGCCTTTGGTGGAGGCTCTATCCTCGCTGCGCTGGGGTTGCCCCGTATTCTCGACCGCATATCCGACCGCTCGATCATGATCACTGCCGCAGCAGTGCTGGCTTGGGGGCTTGCGATCATGGGTGCCCTCACGCACTGGTTCGGCAGTTCCTCCAACTATTGGTCCATACTGCTCTCGGGATGGTTCGTCATGGGTATGGCCTATTCGATGAGCGTCACCCCGTCGGGGCGGCTATTGAAACGGTCGGCCAATGCGGAAGATCGGCCTGCACTCTTTGCGGCGCAGTTTGCCCTGAGCCACGGAAGCTGGTTAATCTGCTATCCGCTTGCTGGCCAGCTTGGCGCGAGAGAAGATCAGGTAATGACGTTCATTGCCATGTCGATCATCGCGCATTTTGGTGTGATCGCTGCTTATTTGCTGTGGCCGAGCGCGGACCCTGACGAACTTCCACATGATCACGTCGATCTTGATGCAGACCATGCCCACCTTCGGGACAAGCATGGCCAAAGCGCTGGCCACGCCTATGTGATCGACGATCTTCATCAGCATTGGCCAAGATCATGACTCGTTCTTTCGGTCGATCCGGCTTGCCAAGTGCATGTGACGAAGATAGCGTGCGCGCCATGCGAGCATTGCACCCATCGCGGCGTAACAGCACGGCGCTTATATGGCGTCGGCGCGTGTCGACGCTGTGCGGCCTGCTCGCTTTGTTGGGTGTGACCCTGCTGACAACCTGGCATGACACCCTACCTCAGGCGCATGCGGCCCAGCAGGTCGCGTCCAGCGTCGCCGATCACGATCATCACCATGACCGGCATGAGTCGAAGGACCAGCCTGACCTGGCAGACATGATGCACATTGCTGCACATGCCGCGCATCAGTCGACAGATCTCCCGTCGCAGCCCGTCATAGTTGCAGATGTTGCGCCGGTCGCTGGGCGTTGGGAGCTGTTCCACGCTGCCGCGTTGGGTTCCACGGGGCCAGCCTCTCTCTTGAGACCACCCGAGGCCTGATCCCTGGCGCGCATCTGCGCGCATCTTTTGATCAGACCTACGAGGGAATTACACAATGCAAGCCTTTCGAGGCCGGCTGCCGCGTATTGCGGTATCCGGCGCGGTCGTTGCGACCTGCCTTATGGCGGGTGGCACGGCTGCAAGCGCGCAAGTCGCGCCACCATTTGCCGAGCTTTTTCGGCAAACCAGCGAAGCGCCACGTCAATTGGAGCTCGAAGCCGAAGTAGATCGTGCCGAAGGATTGGCACGGCAGGCACGCGCCTATCCCAATCCGACCGTGAGTGTCATGACGGAGAATGTGGGCGGGCAACGCCCGTACAACCGCTTCGGTCGTGCGGAAAACACGCTTCAGGTAAATCAACCGCTTGAGTTGTTCGGAAAGCGCTCCGCTCGCATTGCGGCAGGCGAAGCGGGCGTGGTCGCTGCTCAGGCGCGTACGCGTGACGGCCGGCTGTCCTATGCATATGAACTGGCGCGTGCCTATGCTGGCGCTGAAGTCGCCGATCGTAGGATCGGGCTGGCTGAAGATGAACTGGAAGAAGCAGAAGCGGATCTTAAGGCCGCCCGCGCTCTGGTTGAAGCGGGCAAGGAAGCCCGGCTTCGTGGCCTTCAGGCTGAAACCGAAGTGAATTCGCTGAGGGCTGTCGTCGATACGGCCAAAGCAGAGCGGGTTGGCGCCTATTCCCGCCTGACTGCGCTCAGTGGTCAGTCGGTGTCTTATTCGACGCTTGCCGAACCCATGTTGGACCGGCTGGCGCCGATGAAGGGGCACGGGCCGATCGACCCGACGCAGACGGCGCCTTATCTGGCAGCGAAAGCTGACGCAGAAGCCGCCGCGCGGCGGGTGACATCCGCCAAGCGGCAGGCCATTCCTGACGTGACGGTGTCCGTCGGCGTCAGACGGCTTGAGGTCGACAACGCGAATGCTCTGCTGGCAGCTGTGAGCGTGCCATTCCCACTCTTCGACAGGAACCGCGGCAACATAGATGCCGCGCAGGCTGAACTGCGCGGCGCGCAGGCACGCGAGGCGGCAACCCGGCTGGAGGCCGAGGCTGCAATCCAGGCTTCGCTTGCCTTCAACGAAGCGGCAGACGCCAGAGCAGCGGCTGCGGACAGAACCCTGTCCACG
This sequence comes from Sphingobium scionense, assembly GCF_014197035.1. Lineage (GTDB taxonomy): Bacteria > Pseudomonadota > Alphaproteobacteria > Sphingomonadales > Sphingomonadaceae > Sphingobium > Sphingobium scionense. The sequence continues at coordinate 11,507 of NZ_JACIEU010000049.1, forward strand.
GCCGAAGAAAGCTATCGGCTTGCACGCATCGCCTATGAAGCGGGGAAGTCCCCGCTGATCGAATTGCTAGCTGCCCGCCATGGCCTGGGAGCTGCTCGCGGCGTGGTGCTCGATGCCCGCGCTGCCCAGTTTGACGCCCGCGCCAGCCTTGCAAGGCTTGAGGGCCGCACCATCACCGGAGAACCCGTCCAATGAAGTCCGACAACAAACTCTATGCCGGCGCTGCGGTCGGCCTCATTCTGGCGGCGCTTGCCGGCTTCGGCGTGGCACGCATGACAGCGCCCAGCGCACCGGTGGCTGAGGAAAGCGCTGCGGAAGCAGAGGCCCAGCCTGCCGATACCGTGGAAATCACTGCAGACGGCATCAAGAGTTCCGCAATCTCGGTCGAAGCCGTCTCCGGCTCCAGCCTTTCGGGGATCGTCATGGCAAGCGCCACGGTCGAAGCCACGCCTGATGCCGAAGCTGTTCTAACCGCGCGAGCGCCAGGCACGGTGACGCGCATCTTCAAGCGTATCGGTGATACGGTTCAGGCCGGTGAGGCGATCGCACTGGTGGAAAGTCGTGATGCTTCGGCAATCGCGGCCGATCGTGGGGCTGCGGCGGCGCGGGCGACACTCGCTGCGCGACAGTTGGCCCGCGAGAAGAGCCTGCTCGCGCAAGGTGTATCGGCGCGGGCGGACTATGAAACGGCCGAAGCCAATCTGGCGGTAGCTCGGGCCGAAGCGCGCCAGGCGGACGCGGCTGCGCGTGCAGCACGGGTTGCTGGCGATGGTCGGTCCGTATCTGTCGTGAGCTCCGTCTCTGGCCGGATCACATCGGCAACGGCAAGTCTGGGTTCGTTCGTCCAGGCGGAGACTGAACTATTTCGGGTCGCAGATCCGCGCAGCATCCAGATTGAGGCTGCGGTTCCTGTGGCTGACGCTGGCCGGGTAAAGGCTGGCGATCGGGTGGAACTCACGACGTCCGACGGCCAGAAGGTGGAAGGGCGTGTGCGCTCGGCGACCGGTGTTGTCGACGCGCAGACCCGGCAAGCCACGGTGGTCATCACCCCGAGCGGCGGTGGCAGCGTGATCGCTCCAGGACAGCTTGTGCAGGCACGTATCTTCGCCAGCGGTGGTCAGGGTGCGAGCGGTGTCACGGTGCCACAGGATGCGGTCCAGACAGTCGGCGAACGGACAGTGGTTTTTGTTCGCACGCCCAAGGGCTTCAAGGCACAGACCGTTCAGGTCGCCAGTCGCAGTGGCGGCATGGTTGCGATTGCGGCTGGCCTGAAGGCGGGGCAGCAGATCGCGACGACCAACGCCTTCCTCCTCAAGGCTGAGCTTGAGAAGGAGTCGGCAGAATGATTGCGCGCATCCTCAGTCTATCCGTCAGGATGAGATGGGCGGTGTTGTTCCTGACACTCGCCATTGTCGGATTTGGCGGCTGGCAGATCACCAAGCTGCCGATCGACGCCGTCCCGGACATCACCAACCGACAGGTGCAGGTCAACACCTTCAATCCCACGCTCGGCCCGGTCGACATGGAAAAGCAGGTGACTTATCCGGTCGAGACGGCCCTTGCCGGCATTCCAGGTCTCACCATGACCCGGTCGCTGACGCGTAACGGGTTCAGCCAGGTGACGGCGATTTTCACCGACAGCACAGATATCTTCTTCGCCCGCCAGCAGGTGACCGAACGCCTTGCGCAAGCCAAGGACAGCCTGCCTTCCGGGGTGCAGCCCAATCTGGCACCGCTCAGTACAGGGCTTGGCGAGATATTCTTCTATTCGGTGGCGTTCCGTCATCCAGATGGCAAGAACGTCAAGACTGTAAATGGCCAGCCCGGCTGGCAGTCGGACGGCAGCTACCTTACGCCTGAAGGCGAGCGACTGACCACCGAACTGGCGAAGGCGGCCTATCTGCGCACCGTGCAGGACTGGATCATCCGTCCGCAAATGCGCAATGTCAAAGGCGTAGCCGGCGTCGATTCCAACGGCGGCTTCGTGAAGCAGTATCTGGTGCAGCCCAATCTCAACGCGCTGGCCACCTATGGCCTGTCGGTGACGGAACTGGCTGATGCTCTCCAGCGGGCGAACCTGTCGGCAGGCTCCAACTACATCAAGCGAGCCGGGGAGAGTTTCCTGGTTCGCGCCGATGCGCGCCTGAAGTCGATTGAGGAAATCGAGGAGGCGGTCGTTGCGACCCGTGCTGGCGTGCCGGTCCGCGTGCGTGATGTCGGTGAAGTGGTCATCGGTGGCGCGGTCCGCACCGGTTCCGGCAGCCGCATGGGATCCGAAGCGGTGATCTCGACCGTCCTGATGCTGGTGGGCGACAATAGCCGCATCGTGGCGATGAGCGCGGCAGAGAAGCTCACGCAGATCAACAAGGGGTTGCCGCCAGACGTCTTTGCAGAACCCGTCTATAACCGCTCAAAGCTGGTGAATGCGACCATTTCCACGGTCGAGAAGAACCTGACCGAAGGCGCGCTGCTCGTCATCGTGGTGCTTTTCCTGCTGCTGGGCAACATCCGCGCGGCGCTGATCACGGCGGCGGTCATTCCGGTGACCATGTTGATGACGGCCAGCGGCATGAACGCCATCGGGGAATCCGGCAACCTCATGAGCCTTGGCGCGCTCGACTTCGGTCTGATCGTCGACGGCGCCGTGATCATCGTGGAAAATGCGCTGCGACGGCTTGCCGAACGGCAGGAACATGAAGGGCGTCTGCTGACGTTGTCGGAGCGGCTGGGCGAGACGACGGAGGCTGCGGTCGAGATGGTTCGACCTACCGTCTACGGGCAGCTCATCATCTTCCTCGTGTTTGTGCCGTTACTGACCTTCCAGGGTGTCGAGGGCAAGACCTTCTCGCCCATGGCGGTCACGCTCATGATTGCTCTGGCCTCGGCCTTCATCCTCTCGATTACCTTTATTCCTGCGATGATCGCTATCGTGATCAAGGGTAAGGTGAGCGAGACGGAAGTGAAGCCGATCCGTTGGTTCAAGGAAAAGTACGAGCCGCTCCTGAAGAAAGCCGTGGCGCGTCCCTTGCCATTCATTGCGGCCGGCGGTGGCATGTTCCTGGCAGCCGTCCTGTGCTTCGGCCTGCTGGGCGAGGAGTTCATGCCCCAGCTTGACGAGAAGGACATCACGGTCACCAATTTCCGCGTGCCGTCGGCCTCGATCGACCAGTCGACCGAGATGCAACTGCGGATCGAGAATACCCTCAAGACCTTGCCGGAAGTGGCGCTCGTCTTCTCGAAGAACGGCAACGCGGATCTGGGTACCGATCCCATGCCGCCAAACGCCTCAGACACCTATGTCATCCCCAAGCCCGAAAGTGAGTGGCCGTCGGATGTGAAGAGCAAGGACGATATCCTCAAGCGCATCGAAGCGAGGATGAAGCCCCTGATTGGCAACCGGACGGAAATCCAGCAGCCGATCCAGATGCGCTTCAACGAGCTTATCGCTGGCGTTCGGGCTGACGTGGCCATCAAGCTTTATGGCGATGACCTCGATCAGATGAGCCAGCAGGCGCAGCGCATTGCCGCGGTGGTTCGGAAGATCCCCGGTGCTGGCGATGTCAGTGCCGAGCAGACGTCCGGTGCGCCGACGTTTGACGTGAAGATCGATCGATTGGCGGTCGCACGTTACGGCCTTTCGGTCGAAGAGGTTGCTAATACCGTTGCGGCTGCTCTTGGTGGCCGGGAAGCTGGGCTGCTGTTCGAAGGTGACCGTCGCTTCTCGGTCGTGGTCCGTTTGCCCGATGCGCAGCGCGATGATCTGGAAACGCTGGGGTCCATCCCGGTGATGTTGCCTACCTCCGAAGGTCAGGTGGCAAGGTCCATCCCGCTCCGCGAGGTGGCACGGTTCAGCTTCACTTCGGGGTTGAACCAGATCAGCCGCGAGAATGGCAAGCGTATGGTGATCGTGCAGATCAACGTGCGTGGTCGGGATCTGGGCGGCTTCGTCACAGAGGCGCAGCAGAAGGTGGGCGAACTCCAACTGCCTGCTGGCATGTACACCGATTGGGGCGGCACATTCGAAAGCCTTCAGTCGGCGCGTCTGCGCCTGCTGATCGTGGTGCCGATCTGCTTCGCCGCGATCTTCGCACTTCTCTACATGGCATTGGGCGGCGCTATCCCAGCAGCGATCGTGTTCAGCGCCGTGCCGATGGCTCTGGCGGGGGGGGTCTTCGCCCTGCTGCTGCGCGGGATTCCGTTCTCCATCACGGCTGCGGTGGGCTTCATTGCTCTCTCCGGTGTCGCGGTGTTGAATGGCCTCGTCATGATGAGCGCCATCCGCAAATATCGAGAGGATGGGGCAGAGGAGGATCAGGCGATCATAGGCGGCGCGATGGAGCGCGTGCGGCCGGTGCTGATGACTGCGCTCGTGGCAAGTCTCGGCTTCGTGCCGATGGCCCTCGCTACGGGGACGGGAGCCGAAGTGCAGCGACCGCTTGCCACGGTGGTCATTGGTGGCCTCATCACGTCGACGGCGCTGACGTTGCTCGTGTTGCCGGCGATCACGGCATTCATGGGGCGCCTCAAGAAGAAACAGGCGCAAGAGTCGTCGGGTAATTCCGAACCGGCAACTGCGTAATCGAAAGGCAGGCGGCGGCGGAGCTGCCGCCTGCTTCATCTATGATTTGCTCAACGCCAGACCCTCGAGGATTGGAAAGTGCCATGTTCCTTGACGAACGTTCTCGATTTTCTGTCCGGTCAGGCCAGCTGGCTATCGTGATGATGGCGGCGCTGGCGGCCGGGGCATGTTCATCTGGCGATGGCAATGGCCAACTCAGTCCCGACGACCAGGCGCTGCTCAGTGATCGCGAAGCGCATCATGAATTTCAGTGCAATGATGGCTCCCTTCTCCACGCGGCGTACCGCGATGAGGGGCTGGTGATGATCCTGAGTGGACCCGCGCAACCGCAGCCGATCCGCCTGACTGCTCCGGCTCAGGGGCTGACCTATGTCGGGGAAGGCATCACTGCCACGATCACCAATCGCGTCCTGCGCATCAGCGAAATAAACCGGCCGGAGCGCACCTGCACCTCGGGCAAGCCCTTGGGCCTTAGCCCTGTAGAACCAGCCGACGACTTGGTTCGTGACGAGAATAGGTCATCTGACGCTCGCAATTTTGTTGAGAATCATTCGCGATAATCTATCGTGTGTGCGGTTTGGCGCCCGTTGAACGGCCGTTTGGATGAATGAGAGAAGGAAGGAGTGACGAATGCGAACTTATCCATTCCTCTCTGTCCTGCTCGTAATTGCTATGATGATCTCACACGGCTCGTTGCTGACCGTGTCACAGCATTTCCACCAAAGTGACCGACCATCCGTTGAGGCTACTACAGAGCATCAACATTTTTCAGAAAACCATGAGGAGCCGGGCAGCGCTACAGGAGGCGGTCACGTTCATCTAGTCGGTGATCGCGTGCCAGATGACCATGGGCTGAAACCTGTCCCAACTGGGAAGGCTATCCATAGCGGCGCGCATCGCCAGCCTTTTATGGCGCCGTTCACCATGGCTCCGCTACTCGAGCCGCCATCGATATCCTGAAGCATGGCAGTGCGAGGCGTTGGTCTCGCACTTGGTGCTGATTTGCCGGCGTCGAGGCGCTGGCGACCATACGGATATCTATATGAAACTCAGACTGGCTCGACCGTGGGCTGTCCGTCGTCAGAACATTCGGCACAACTCGCGGCGTAGATTAGCGGAGTGCGGACCTCGTCAGGGGGTTGATCTTAGGCGGCGAACTTGCGGT
>NZ_JACIEU010000050.1 GCF_014197035.1 Sphingobium scionense
TATCCCGCTCTTCCATACGCAGCTCCTCGCGGCGCTGCCGATAATCTCACATCTCGACCCTCAGCTCCACTGCGTCTGCTATCGGATGCGTACCGAAAGCAGATCATTGCGGTGCTGAAGGAGGCTGAGGCTGGCGTCAAGACCGGCGACCTGGCCCGGCGGCACGGCGTGTCGGAAGCGACGATCTACAACTGGAAGGCCAAGTATGGCGGCTTGGAAGTGTCCGAGGCGCGGCGGCTGCGCGCGCTGGAGGACGAGAACGCCAAGTTGAAGCGGTTGCTGGCCGATGCGATGCTGGACAACGCAGGCCTGAAGGACCTTCTCGCAAAAAATTGGTGACGCCCGCTACCAAGCGAGAGGCGGTCGCTCGTCTCCAGGCGGTCCTGGGGATGGTCTTCATCGACGAGACGGCAACCACGACCAAGATGACGCGGCTGCGAGGACGGGCGCGCCGTGACCAAAGCCTCAAGGCGCGTGCGCCCTTTGGTCACTGGAAGACCCAGACCTTCATCGCCGCCCTGCGCTGTGATGGCCTGACCGCGCCATGGGTCATCGACTGCCCCATGAGGCGGTCGTGCGGATCGCCGAACTCTTCGCCATCGAGCGCGATATCAAGGGTGCGCCACCTGATGAGCGAAGACGCATCCGCCAGATCAAGGCGGTGCCGAAGCTCGAGGCTTTGCGCGTCTGGCTTGAAACCCAGAACCGTGGCCTGTCGTCTGACAGCAATCTGGCGCGTGCCTGTCGCTATCCGCTCAACCGCTGGCAGGCCATGATCCGTTACTGCGATGACGGTCGGCTCGAGATCAGCAACAATCTGGTGGAAAACGCCCTGCGCGGTGTCGCGCTCGGGCGCCGGAACTGGATGTTCGTTGGCTCCATGAAGGGTGGAGAGGCCGCCGCGCTCTTCTACGCCCTGGCGGGCACATGCCGACTCAACGGCGTCGAGCCCGAGGCATGGTTCACTGACGTCATCGAGCGCATCGGTGATCACCCGATCAATCGGATCGATGACTTCTTGCCGTGGAACTGGCAGGCATCAAGGCTGACCAACGATCTGGAGAAGGCTGCGTGAGCAACGGCACTGTTGTGCGGATGAAGATTACGCTGGACGATGTCACGCCGGCCGTCAGCCGAACGCTGGAGGTGCCGCTCAATATCCGGCTCGACCGTATGCACACCGTCATCCAGACCGCCTTCTCGTGGACGGACTCTCACCTGTGGGAAATGAGCTTCGGGCAGACCGGCTTTGGCATCCCCGATCCCGAATACAGCTTCGACGGGCCGCTCGACGCCCGTAAGGCCACTCTCGCCCAGGTCCTGGCGGATACGAGGCGCAAGACCTTCCGATATCTCTATGACTTTGGCGATGCCTGGGAGCATAGCGTCAAGATCGAACGCGTCAGCCCGGCCAGCCCGCACCTGACATATCCGCTCATCCTCGATGCAGTAGGCATGCGGCCGCCAGAGGATTGTGGCGGCCCATGGGGCTACGCCGAAAAGCTCGAAGCGCTCGGCGACCCACATCATGAATATCACGAAGAGGCGCTCGAGACCCTCGGTGAAGACCATGATCCCAACGCCAAGCCCGATATCCCCCTGATCGAGGCAAGGCTGGAAGCGCTTGCGAAAAAATGGGCGCCACGGACACGCCGAAAAGCCTGACAGGCCGCGTCAACGCCACCTTCCGTCGGCGCTTACGTTCGAGCAGCTGGAGAACTTCGACAAGTTGCTTGCCCGGGTAATCGATCTGCGAAGCCAGGGAGCAACCGCGCAGATTATCGCTGACGCGCTCAATACTGAGGGCTGGGCGCCGCCCAAGAAGGATAGCTTCAACGCTCCTATGATCCATCGCCTGCTCCAGCGGCGTGGGCTTGGCACGACACGCCCTATCTGGTCGAATAATATCCCCCGGCGGAACAACGGCGAAATGACCCTCCAGGAATATGCCGATCGAATAGGAGCGCACCGGCAAACCGTCTACGGTTGGCTCCGGCGCGGCCGGATCAAGGGAAGGCTGGCTAAGGTCGGGACCCAACGCATCTGGCTCGTAGATCTTCAAAACAGCTCAACAGGAATCTGCACTGGAGAGTCATCATGAACACACGATCGAGATGGCTTTCTCCAAACTCAAGGCCCATCTTCGGCGGACTGGTGCCAGAACCAACGATGCCCTCTGGCAGGCCATCGGCAATATCTGCGACCTCTACACACCTGACGAATGCTCGAACTTCATCAAAACTGCAGGATATGCGTCCGATTAAAGGCTCAATGCTCTAGAGGCGGCCCTGCTAGCGTGAGCATTTCAGTCGATCGTCGGAATGTCGGCACCTGCATCCTGATGAAGCTCGGCCAAGATATCGAATTTTGGCTGCGGCGAGCGGGCGTCGATTGCGCGGAACTGTGCGGCCATATGTTCCAGGTCTAGGTTGATGAGAACATAGCCCGTCCGATCCACATTGCTGAATCGAATGTGCGGATTATTGTCCTGTACATTGCCGAACCGACCGGGTGGCGGGGATTGGGCGGCAAGCGCTGAAGTGACGATTTCCGTTCCAACAATTGGATGTCCGCTACCTGCGCGCGCCAGGCTGTTGACCCAGAAGCTATGCACATCCCCGCTTAGAACCACAGCATTGCGGACGGATGGCTGCGCCATATGTTCCAGCAAGCGATCGCGACCGGCAATATAGCCATCCCATTGATCGCTGAACATTACGTCCCCGCTGGCGTCCAATGCGAGCGGCGCGAAGAACACGCCCTGTGCCAACAGCGTCCAGGGCCGGGTTTCTCGCGCCAGTCGCTGCCCGACCCAAAATTCTTGCGCTGTGCCGAGCATGGAACGGTCGGGACGAAGGCGATCGGCGCAGCGATCCAGCCTGACATTGCGTGCCAGCATCGGATCGGCGCAAGGCGGCGAGGACCGATATTGCCGCGTATCCAGCATCGACAGCGATGCCAGATCGCCCCAGTCCACACCACGATATAATCGCGGCGTCGACAGGGACCGCCATAGGCTGGGGCGGATTGGCATATGTTCGAAATAGGCCTGATAGGCCGCAGCCCGGCGCGCGGCGAAAATATGTGGTGCCAGTCCCTCCCGGTTGGCAAGGCCGGCATAGTCGTTCCACACTTCATGATCGTCCCAGGTGACGAGCCAGGGGAACAGCCGGTGGGCCTCCTGCAAATCGGGATCGGTGCGATATAATGCGTGACGGGCGCGATAGCCCTTCAGGTCACGCGGGTCGTCGGCACCGAATGCCCGCACCTTAGGCTGGTCCGGGTAGGATTGTTCGTAAATATAATCGCCCACCTGCACGATCAGGTCCGGGTCGGCGGCGATCATGTCGCGATAGGCGGAAAACCAGCCAAGTTCCCAATGCTGGCAGGACGTCAGCGCCAGCCTGAACCGATCGGCGCGCAGCGGCGCAGTTGCGGTGCGTCCCGTTGGGCTGACAGCGCCAAGGGCGTAGAAACGATACCAGTAGCGGCGATCAGGATCCAGTCCGGCCAGTTCGACATGCACGCTATGCCCTGCCGCGGGATGCGCCACTTGTTCGCCCTTGCGAACGATCCGCCGGAATTGCGAGTCATGTGCAACTTCGAACCCGACAGAAATAGCACCGCGATCAAGCGTGCTGCCGCCTTTTCCCACCAGCCGCGTCCATAGCACGAACCCGTCGGGCGCCGGGTCACCGCTGGCCACGCCCAGCGCGAAAGGATCATTATGGACAACGACATGGACATCCATCGCCATGGTCGGCTGCGCGGCAAGAGCCGCCATGGCGGTCAGCACGGCGCGGCGATGCCAGTAAATATTCTGCATCGCGCGGCCCTATCGGCCACAGTTGACAGAAATACGACATCCCACTGTCCCGATATTGTCACGTCCGCTGTCTAACCGGCGCGCCAGGCATAGGGGGACGCAACCGTGACCTGGCTGAGAGATGTTGACCGCTGGTTCATTGATGAAGTGCTGCCGCACCGCCAGACATTCCGGCGGCAGGCGGCGCGACTGGTCGCGCCCGGCGATGCCGAAGACCTGGTGCAGGAAGCCTATGCCCGCGCCATCAATGCCTCGCACCACCGCGACATCGACAATCCCCGCGCCTTCGTGCTGACGATCATGCGCAACCTTGCGTTCGAACGGCATCGTCGTGCATCGGTCGTGCGGTTCGAACATCTGGCCGACCTGGATGCCATGGACATCGCCGACAGTGCGCCCGACCAGTTCGCCATCCTTTCCGGGCATCTTGAACTCAAACGCCTGATCGAATTGATGGACCAGCTTCCGCCACAGCCCCGCGCCGTCGTAAAAATGCGCCGAATCGAAGGTATGTTGCCAAAAGACATAGCGGTGAGGCTTGGCTTGTCAGTCTCTACTGTAGAGAAGCATCTTGCCAAGGGGCTGGCCATATTGGCGCATGCCATGCAGGAAGCCCCTGTAAAGGCAGATGGAGTCGGTATTTCACGCTTATGGCAACGCCACCGACAACGCAGCAATTGATGGAGGAAGCGGCCGGATGGCTGGCCGCGCTGGACGCTGGATCGGCAGCGCCCGAAGCCTTTGCCCAATGGCGCGCGGGCGATCCGCGCCGCGCCGTCGCCTTTGCCCAGGTCGTCGATGCGCTGGAACAGGTCGAACGGCTGCGCGCCGTCCATGAAAGAGAGCCTGCGCCCCCGCCGCGCGTCGAACGCCGCCTGTTGCTGCGCGCCGCTGCGCTGGCGGGCGGGGCGAGCGTCGCGGGCGCGTTCATCGCGGTTCAGGCCAATGCCCGCGAAAGCGCGTCGACGATAACGGGCGAACGCCGCACGATCATACTGGACGATGGCACGCGCGTCCACCTCAACACCGCCACCGGCATAAGCTGGCGCATCGACGGCACCAGCCGGTCGGTCTGGCTGGACGAAGGCGAAATTCGGCTGGAAGTCAAACCGCGCCCGCCAGGATCAGGCGCTGGCCACCCCCTGCGCCTGATCGTGGCGGGCGCGAACATTCGGCTGGATGCCGGGATATTCAATGTCCGGCGTCAACCCGAATCCGTGGGATTGCTGGTCCTGTCGGGACGGGCCGCACTGGACGGACGCCGCATGGTCGATGCCGGATCGCTGGCGCAGGTCATCGGAAAATCCGTGTCGGTCCGCCCCGCCGAAACCATCGCCATTGCCCGCGCGCAAAGCTGGCGCAATGGCCAGCTGGTATTTGAAGGGGAAAGCCTGGATTTCGTGGTGGCGGAATTTAATCGCTATCTGGACCACAAGATCGTGATCGCCGACCCCAGCCTGTCGCGCATCCGGCTGGGCGGGCGATTTACCACCACCGATCCGGCCGATCTGCTGACGGCATTGCAGGCATCCTTTGGCATCCGCTCCGTGCGGGGCGACACGGGTGCCATCACCCTGACGACCGCCTGATTCAATATTTTTTGCGCTGCAATAGCGGTGGCGCGAAGGCCAGCCATCCTTCCTTCCGAGAGACGCATCCAATCGGAGGGCAAAATGATATATTCCGTCGCACTACCCATGGTCTTGGCCATTGCTCCGGCAGGCGCCACCACCGAACGCGCCGTCACTTTCAACATTCCTGCACAGAATATGGCCACCGCGCTTAATGAATTCGGGCGTCAGGCGGGGGTTCAGATGGTGTTCCCCTATGACGCCGTGACCGGTCAGCGCGCCATCGCGCTGAAAGGGCGCTTCACCCGTGCGCAGGCGATCCGCCGACTGATCGCGGGCCGGGGCATCGCCATTTCGCATGAAGGCACAAACCTCATCTCGCTCGCAGTTGCAGCAAGCGCTGCGCCACAGGACATGTCGGGCAGCGCCCGTCCGGCCGGACAGGACATCGTCGTCACCGCGCAGAAGCGCACGGAGGATCTGTCCAAAGTGCCACAGGCCCTGACCGTGATTTCGGGCGATGAAGCCGACAAGCGCCGCATCGTCGATTTTGCGAGCCTGGTCGACGAAGTGCCGGGCCTGTCGATGAACTATGGCTTTGGTGGCGAAAGCTATGGCCTGCTTAGCATTCGCGGCGTCGGCGGCGCGGATGATTACAAACCCAATGGCAGCCCGTCCGTCGCCCTGCATGTCGATGGCGTCTACCAAAGCTCCAACGCCTATCTGGGCATGCCCTTGTTCGACGTGGAACGCATCGAAGTGCTGCGCGGACCGCAAGGCACGCTTTATGGCCGCAACACGACGGCTGGCGTGGTCAACGCGATCACGCGCGGCGGCGGCGACAGTTTCGATGGCTATGCCGACGCGCGCTATGGCAGCTATGACAATGTCCGTTTCGAAGCCGCGCTTGGCGGCCCGGTCAGCGACAATGTTCGCGTCCGGCTGGCGGTGATGACCGATCAGGGCGGCGGCTTCATGGACGGCAAGGGCGCTGGCGATCTGGCCGGCGCACGGCTCAGCGTTGGCGGCGTCGTCCAGACGCAGGTGCCAGCGATCAGCGATCCGGGCGCGCGCAAGGGTTTTGGCGACAAGGATCTGTTCGCTGCGCGCGGCACCGTAGAAATCGACTTCGCGCCGGACACCACATTGACGCTCAAGGCCTTTGCCAGCCGCGACCGGGGCGACGCGCGCCAATATGACCGGCTGAGCGCAGCGCAGGACACAAGCGTGCTGAACGCGGGCGAGGATGAAGATCCCTACAGCTTTTATTCCAGCCAATATTATGACCAAAAGATCGACATAAAGGGCGTGTCCGCGCAATTTTCACATCTGCTCAACGACGCCACCCGGATCGACATGGTGGTCGGCGCGCAGTCCAGCCAGCGCGATGTCGGTGGCAATGGCGACGGCACGCCCTATCCCCAATATGAATATCTGTTCGATGAGGATCTTAGCCAGGCGTCGGTCGAACTGCGGTTGCGCAATGAACAGCAGGGCCGGTTCAACTGGCTGGTCGGCGGCTTCTATATGAGCGACAAGATCGACTATTCCAGCCAGTGGACCAGCTGGGTGGCGCGCACCATCTATCAGAATATCCACAACCAGCGCCGCCGCAGCGCTGCCCTTTTTGGACAGGCCGATTATGAAGTGCTGCCCGGCGTCCGCCTGACGGCGGGCCTGCGCTACACCAGCGACGACGTGGATTCCAAGGGGCGCAATGTCGACCTCAACCCATGGGGCATCACCAACTATAACGCCTTTTTTGCCACCACGGCCAATTTCCGCTGGGACAAGCAGTTCAAGGACGATGATTTTTCCGGCCGCGCTGCCGCACAATGGTTTATCAACGACGACCTGAACGTCTTTGCATCGGTCGCGCGGGGCTACCGGTCGGGCGGGTTTGACGGCACGTCGATCATGACGCTGGCGGAAACCGAACCCTTCGCGTCCGAAACGGTGTGGTCCTACGAAGCGGGCGTCCGCTATCTAAAGGGTCCGTTGCGCGTCTCGCTCGACGCCTTTGCCAATGATTTCAGCAATCTTCAGGCCACGACCCGTCTGGCCAACGACACCAACGGCCGCACCAATGTGGGCAAGGCGGAAACGCGCGGTTTCGAAGGCGCGCTCAACCTGCGCCTGTTGAACAGCGGCGGGCATCAGATCGACTTCGACGCATCCGGCACCTATCTTCATTCGGAAATCACCGAATTCAATTCCAACCGCATCGCCGATGTGACCGCTACCGTGGGCGATCCGCTGCCCGGCGCGCCTAAATGGACCGGGCGGGTCGGCCTGGTCCACAGCTACAGCTTTGGTGATGGCTGGAAATTGAGCAGCCGCGCCAACATCTTCCACCATGGCAAGGAATCCAACCGCCTGAACGCGGTCGTGGGCAATATCGCGCCGGCCTATACGTTGCTCAACGCCCGGATCGAACTGGAATCGCCCCATGGCTGGTCGCTCTACGCGATGGGACGCAACATCACCGATGAAGTCTATTTCCCCGAATTGAACGGAGCGTCGCGCATGGTTGGCGCGCCAGCGACTTATGCCGTGGGCGCTCGTTTCTCGTTTTGAGCTAGTGGGTTTGGCTTGTAAGGCACCATTTCATCGCCGCATCGCGATGCAATGGTGCCTCGCATTAGCGAATTGCTGTTTCTGCTAGTTAGGGACTTTCTAAGCTCCAAGAAGCGGGTTATCTTACGTCGCCACCTGACCGGGCTCCCCAGAGTGAGCATCGGACATCTACCTGAAGAGACTATGCTGACCGGCCGTACGGTTGCTACTGGGCAACATATGGAACAGGCGAGCGCCACAAAAACTTGAGAGACGATGGCGTGACGATCACTACTCTGCACGATCGGCTTGAAGGCGGTCAGATCGCGATCTACTTCGCCGCCGTGCTGTGAGTGCGCCTCGCTGTCCAGCGGGCGAAACTCTCAGCTACCGGTACACTCGCGAAGAAGGGGGACTGACGCTAAACGCTATTTGGGCAAGTGTCTGTGCAAACTGCTCGATGAAGGCGCAATGCACGCCGAGCAAAGAGAGCCGTGTCTCCCGATGGGAGCATGACGAGGTTATCGAAGCGATGCAGCACCGACTGGATGCAAATCCTGACGCCATGCGCATACGACGCCAGACGGTCGAACATCCCTTTGCCACCCTGAAGGCCCGAATGGGCTACACGCACTTCCTCACAAAGACAAAACCGCGCGTCTCAACCGAGATGGCGCTCCATGTTCTCGCTTACAACTTGACCAGGGTGCTCAACATCATGGGTAGCAAGGCAATCCTGAAAGCCATTGCGACCTAAAGGCACCGCTGCGTTCAACTCCCGGCAACGCGGTTTGTGAAATGGACTCCCTTCTCAAAGCGACCGCTTCAGAGTTTTCACACGGCCTGGGTCGTTTGCTGCTGAAACGGCAGCCCGATGAACGACTGATTTCAGGATCGCAGGGAGGGTGTCGGAAGGTTCGCAACTGGGTGGGAAGCAGACGCCTCGCGCCGGTGAAGCGGCGCGACCGCGCTCTACGGCGCGAAGCGAGGCTTCTCGCCGCCGAGCCCCGTTGCCGGGTCTCGGCCTAGCGGTGACGATCGGCTGGCGCGGGTCAGCGCTGCTGACCTGATGGAGCGGGGCTGAGGACGCACACTGCCCGGGCGGCTTTGCCTTGCCCGGACAGGGTGCGGCGCCCGATCGCGGCCCCGCAGGCCCTCCGACCTCTCGGTCGGGCGGTGCGCCCGGTTTCGCGAGGCCGGTCGACAAGTGTCGCGCTGGCCACGGGGCACCCCGCAACGAAGGACTTTGCGTGGCCCCTTCGCGAAGCCCGACCTTGCCCCGCTCATCCGCCCAAGCCGGCCGGGGGCCATCCCTTTGCTGGCGGCGGCCTCGCCGCCGGGAAGCGCTGCGGTCGCCGCTTGCGCGGCGGCGCTGTTGGTGGCCTCTCCCGGTGGCGCGGGAGTGGGCGGCGCTCCCTGCTAGGCCCGCTCGCGTCCCCGGCAAGCCGGGCTGCGCCCGGCTCCTCCACTGACGTTGCGGCCCTTCGGGTGCCGACGCCGCTCAAGCGGTCCTCTTCGGTTCGCATCTTGCCGCCCACCCCCGCTTCCGGGGGAGGCCATGGTGGTTTTGGGGCGGTCCAGGAGGTGAATGATGCTTGCTCCCACGACTGTCCGCGCGCGCGGCAAGGGCCGGAAACCCAAGGCGTCCAACGGCGGAACCCCCATCGCGGCCAAGGCCCGGACAGAATCCGAAACGGCGCGCACGAACCTTTATGACGAGGTGACGGCGCGGATCATCGCCGAACTGGAGGCGGGTCGCTTTCCGTGGGTTCAGCCTTGGGGGCATCCCGATGGTGATGGCAGCGCAATCGCTCCCGGCCTGCCGCGCAACGCCCTTACCGCGCGCCGTTACTCTGGCGTGAACGTCCTTATCCTGTGGGGCGCAGTCATTGAACAGGGCTATCCCTCGCAGGGGTGGCTTACCTTCAAACAGGCGCTTGAGGCAGGCGGCTGCGTCCGCAAGGGCGAGCGCGGCACCACCGTCGTCTATGCCGACCGCTTCACCCCCGAGGCCGAGAAAGCGCGCGCCGTCGAAACCGGCAGCGACGCCAAGTCCATTCCCTTCCTGAAACGCTTCACCGTGTTCAACGTCGCGCAGTGCGAGGGATTGCGCCCCGGCCTCGCGCCCGATCCGGCCCCCTTGCCCGAACGCCAGATCGTGCCGATCGCCGAGGAAGTGATCGCGGCAAGCGGCATCGAGTTCCGTGTCGGCGGCAATCGCGCCTATTATGTGCCCGCGCAGGACTATGTGCAGGTGCCGCCACAACCGGCCTTTTTCGAGCAGATCAACTATTACCGGACCTGCCTGCACGAACTTTGCCACGGCAGCGGCCACCCGTCCCGGTTGAACCGCAATCTGGTCAACAGCTTCGGATCGAAGGATTATGCCCGCGAGGAATTGATTGCCGAAATGGGTTCGGCCTTTCTCTGCGCCGCGCTCGGCATCGTCCCGACCGTCCGTCATGCCGACTATCTGGCAAGCTGGCTGGACGTGCTGCGCGAGGACAATCGCGCAATCTTCCGCGCCGCCAGCGCCGCCAGCAAGGCCGCCGACTGGCTGCTGGCGCGGCACGCCGCCGCCCAAGCCGAAGCGGTTCAGGCCGAGGCCACCCAAGGCGACACTTCCCGCGATGAGACCGGCGAACGCCAAGCTCCGCAGGACGAAAGGATCTCGGCATGATCCTTCTGACCCCCGAGCTTCACGCCGCGCTGCGCGTGAATGCCGCAGCGCATCGTGATGCGATGCAAACCGGCACCCACGAACCCGACCCCGCGCCGGTCGTCAAATTCTTCAACCCGCTGGGTGCTGCGACATGGCTGGCGACCGAGCTGTATGATGATGGTGACACGTTATTCGGGCTGGCCGACCTCGGTTTCGGCTGTCCCGAACTGGGCTGTGTCAGCCTGTCCGAACTGGCGGG
Source organism: Sphingobium scionense (assembly GCF_014197035.1). Lineage (GTDB taxonomy): Bacteria > Pseudomonadota > Alphaproteobacteria > Sphingomonadales > Sphingomonadaceae > Sphingobium > Sphingobium scionense. Next base: position 10,875 of record NZ_JACIEU010000050.1, read on the forward strand.
CATCCGCCTGTCGTTCGGCTTGCAGATCGAGCGCGATATCGGCTTTTCGACGACCGCCAGCCTGTCGGTATGGGCCGACACCGCGCGCCGTGCCGGTTCGATCAGCCAAGCCCAATCCATCATCTGGCGCATCGAGTCCGCGCCTGTCCCCGAGCTTCCGACCGATCCCGAGGACGGGAAAGGCGGATGACGCGCGGCGCGTCCCGCCGCAAGCCTCGCCGGGGAGGTCAACGACCCCGGCAACCGGTCCCGACGCGGCGAAACCGCGAATCCCGTGGCGACGGGACCGGCGCTCACAAGGAGTAGACCCATGAAACTCGATTTTATCCCGCTCGACAAGCTGGTCGTGAGCAAGGCCAATATGCGTTACAGCAAAAAGGCCCCGGACGTGTCCGACATCCTGCCGACCGTCCGCAGCCGTGGCGTCATCCAGCCGGTCATCGTCCGTCCCAATTGCGCGCCCGATGGCTATGAGATCGTTGCCGGAAGCCGCCGCTTCCACGCCGCGAAGATCGTTGCCGAGGAACGGCGCGCGGCGGGCGATATGACACCGGAGCCGATGCCCTGCGCGATTCTCGACGAGGACGACGACGCCGCTGCCATCGAGGCGTCGATGATCGAGAACATGGCGCGACTCGACCCCGACGAGGTGACGCAGTGGGAGAATTTCATCCGCCTCGTCCGCGAAGGCCGCAAGGTGGAGGACATCGCCGCGACGTTCGGACTGCCCGACCTCGCCGTCAAGCGCGTGCTGGCGCTCGGCAATCTGCTCCCCGCCATCCGCGATCTCTACCGCAAGGAACGGATCGACGCGGCGACCGTGCGCCATCTGACGATGGCGTCCAAGAGCCAGCAAAAGGCATGGCTGGCACTCGCCGACGACGAGAATGCCTATCTGCCGACCGGCCACCAGTTGAAAGCATGGCTGTTCGGCGGGCAGTCGATCCCGGTGAAACATGCACTGTTCGACGTGGACGCGAGCGGGATCGCGACCATCGCCGACCTGTTCGGCGAGGACCGTTATGTCGCCGATGTCGATGCCTTCTGGACCGCGCAGAATGCAGAAATCGAGGCGCGCCGCGCCGCCTATGTCGAACAGGGCTGGGCCGACGCGATCATCGTGCCGCCGTCCGATCATTTCTCGACTTGGGAATATGAGAAGGCGGGCAAGCGCAAGGGCGGGCGCGTCTATATCGACGTGCGCGCCACCGGCGAGGTGATCGTCCACGAAGGCTATGTCTCCGGCAAGGAGGCCCGCCGGATCGCCAAGGCCGAGGGGTGGGAGAACGGGACCGGTCAGAAAGCGGCCCGGCCCGAGGTGACATCGACGATGCAAACCTATGTCGACCTGCACCGCCATGCCGCCGTTCGTGCCGCGCTCACCGGCCATCCGGCGGTCGCACTGCGCTTGATGGTCGCTCATGCCATCGGCGGCTCGCACCTCTGGCGGGTCTCTCCCGAGCCGCAGTCCACCCGCAACGACGAGGTGCGCGACAGCCTCGACAACAGCAAGGCCGAGGCGGATTTCGACGAGCGCCGCCGCGCGGTGCTGGCGGTTCTCGGCTTCTCCGCTGAGGAACCGACCGTGACCGGGCGCAATGGCGACGATTATGGCGTCGTCGGCATCTTCCAGCGGCTGCTCGACCTTCCCGATGCGGTCGTCATGGAGGTAATCGCCATCGTCATGGGCGAGACGCTGGCGTCGGGCAGCGCCGCTATCGAGGCGGTGGGCATGGAGATCGGCGTCGATATGGCCCGCTGCTGGCAGGCCGACGACGCCTTTTTTGAGCTGATCCGTGACCGGGAAGTGCTGACCCGGATCGTCGCCGAGGTGGCGGGCGAAACCGTCGCCGCCGCAAACGCGGGCGAGAAGACCAAGACCCTGAAACGCATCGTCCGCGATCATCTCGACGGCGCCAACGGGCGCGAGCGGCGCGAGAATTGGGTGCCGCGCTGGATGGCGTTCCCGCCCGCCGCCTATACTGCGCGCGGCGGCGTCGGCACGGTCGCGGCCCATGCCAAGGCGCAGGCGGCGCGCGAGATCGAGCGGCGGATGCCGGGCGACGACGAGCCGGACCCCGGCGCGCCGGGCGCTGTCATGGCACTGCCGGACGACGAGGCCGACCGCCTTGCCGCTTGATCGATGAAAGCCGGGCGGCACCATGCCGCCCGGCCGATTTGCGCTCAGACCCTCAAATCCGGTCGCGCGCCCTCGCCCTGACGGGCTCGGGCGCGCGGTAATGGTTTGTGGTTGCCACCGTGCTGGCTCCGGCCCACGGAATGCAAAAGGGGCAGCGATGACAATACTTGATGATGTCGAACGGTTTGTTTCCCGGCTCTCGCCCGAGCCGGTGTGCGACGACTGCATTGCCGAAAAGCTGGGGCTGTCCGTCCGTCAGCATGCCAATCACAAGACGCGCGAGCTTGCCGGATCGAACGGATTCGAGCGGCGGAAGGATCCTTGCAGCCTGTGCGGCGGCGTCACCAAATTGGTGATTCGCCGACACTGACTCCCGCGCTCCCAACGGCTCAGGACCGTGATCGGGCGCACCAGTCGAGCTTGGGCTGACGGCGCGGCCACCAGCGCGCAACGCCGCTTGCCACCAGTTCGGACCCGACATCGCGACTGGCCAGCCTCACCCGCGCGACCGCGCGATTATGGCTGCACCCGACCCGCATGACGGTGACATTCCGGCCATCGAGCAGCGTCCGGGCACGCGCCGTCGCGGCCCGGCCGAGCGCGATTTCGGCCCTGCATTTGGCCTGTCCCGCTTGGGTTTCGGCGGCGTCGATCCCGGCGATGCGGATCCGCTCGCCGCTCTCCAGCCGGAAGGTATCGCCATCGATGACATAGCCGACGCGCCCTTGGTCGGGCGGCGCGGCCGCGATCAGCAGGAGTGCGGCGCAGCCGGCCAGTAGGCGGAGGACGATCGTCGACATGGTGCTGGCCCTACCTTCTTTCGCACCGGACCCGAACCCCCGTCCCGTTGTCATTGGCCACGCCGACGGCGATGTTGGCGTCGTCGCCTGCGTGCATCGGGTGGCTGATCCGCTGGCGCGGTGGCGCGTTCGCGCTGTCCCGGCCTGATCCCTCGCCGGGGCAAATACCGGCAGCATCGTCGTCGTCGCCACTGCTGTCTCCCGCACCGTTTCCGGCTCCTCGGGCGCATGACCTGGGACGGCCGCAGTCCTGCGAAACCATCGCCGCGCGGCTTATTTCCCCGCCCGCCGAGGCGGGCTCCTCGCGGTCGCTTCGCTGCAAATAAGCCTTCGGCTCCGATCCTCCGCTGCCGCTCCGGCCTGCCGGTTCGCAGGCCCGCTTTGACCGTCCCTTCGGTCCGCCCATCGCCCGGAAACAGTTCGGGGCGACTTTTCAGGAGACGAACAATGCCAGCCATCGGTTATGTCACCCGCGACGGAAACGGCTTTAAGGGCCAGCTCAAGACGCTTTCGATCCGCACCGACATCGAGATCATTCCCAACACCCGCAAATCCGGCGACACCCAGCCCGATTATCGCGTGTCGGCGGCCGGTGTCGAGGTCGGAGCCGGATGGGTCCGGCGCGGCGAAATGAGCGGCAAGGACTATGTGTCGCTGTCGCTCGCTGCCCCCGAATTCGGCCCGCGCCGGCTCTACGCCAATCTCGGCCGCGCCGCGGGCCAAGACGATGACGACGCCTTCGCGATCATCTGGAACCCGGCCGACTGAGCGAACTGCCCCGCGCCCGGAATGGGTGCGGGGCATCGCCGCCAGCCCGAAACCCCGGTCCTAAAACAGGGAGGTCGCAATCGCATGGGTCGATTTGCGACCCTGCCGAAGGCGGCCGGATCGATCCAATCCGCACCTCTCAGCCGACGCAAGGTGCATCGGCGCAGATGGACCTTCATCATGGACGATACCGCGACACGTGCGCAGGCCGCGCGCGAAACCTGCCCCTTCCTCACCGCCAAGCAGGCGGCCTTTCATCTTGGCCTTGCCTATTCGACGCTCAAGCGCCTGCGCCAGACCGGCAAAGGTCCGAAATGCCGCCTGCATGGCCGCACCTGGCGCTATCATATCAACGATATCGAGACGTGGTCGGCAGCCCGCGCGCGGGGAGGCGAACATGGTTGAGCGCCGGATTCGTGATCGCTCGCTGCCACTCTTCGCGTGGTTGGAGGTCCGGCGCGCCGCCCATGTTCGCCGCCTGCGGCTGCACCGCCGTGCCGCGCTGATCGCCGCTGGCATCGCCTGCCTCGGCCTCACGGTCGCGCTGCCGCCGGTGCCCCGGCTGGTCTGGAACGCCAGCGCCAGCGCGCCCATCGGACTCTATGCCGTGTCGCCCGGTGCAGCGCTCCAGCGCGGCGACATGGTGATTGCCTGGCCGCCTGCCGAAGCGCGGCAATTGGCCGCACGCCGCCACTATCTGCCGTCCAACGTGCCGCTGGTGAAGCGCGTCGTCGGCGTGGCCGGGGATAGAATCTGCGCGGTCGATCGCGTTGTGACGCTGAACGACCGGCCGGTCACCATCCGCCGCGCTACCGATGCGGAAGGGCGGGGTTTGCCCGCGTGGCAGGGGTGCATCCGGCTGGGACCGGGAATGGTCTTCCTGCTCATGACCGAGACCCCGAACTCGTTCGACGGGCGCTATTTCGGGGCAACACTGGCGCAGGATGTCATTGGCAAGGCGACCCCGCTGTGGCTGCGCTGAGGACGCTCACGCTCGCTGTCGCGCTGTTCGTCGCGACCCCTGCCGCTGCCGATCCACTCGATCGCTGGCGAGTGGAGATCGCCGAGGCGTCGGCGCGGTTCGGCGTCCCGGTGGCGTGGATCGAACGGGTCATGCGCGCCGAAAGCGGTGGCCAGACCATGCTTGGCGGGCGACCGATCACATCTCACGCGGGCGCGATGGGCCTTATGCAGCTGATGCCAGCGACGTGGACGGCGATGCGCGCGGCGCACGGCCTGGGCGGCAATCCCCATGATCCACGCGACAATATCCTCGCAGGCACGGCCTATCTGCGCGCGATGTATGACCGCTTCGGTTATCCCGGCCTGTTCGCCGCTTACAATGCCGGTCCCGGCCGTTATGCCGCGCATCTTGCATCAGGTCGTGCGTTGCCGGGCGAGACGCGCGCCTATCTCGCACAAGTGTCGGGCACGCCTTCGGGTCCTCCGCAATCCCTTCCGCAAGAGCCGCCACCAGCACTGTTCGTCGTGCTTCGAACCGACAATGCATCCGTCACTCCATCACCATCACGCGTGCCAGACGAGCCGCAAGATACGCTGTTCGCGGTCCGCGCACCCCGTTGAGCCTGCCTATGCGGCAGCGTCGAAGGTGTGGGCTGCAAGGGTCGCGTCCGTCAATGTGGTGTAAAATCGGGTGTGGCCACTGGGCTGCATTTTCAGGCGGCCTTGGGTGTAATCTGTAGCGGCTGTGCCTCCTC
>NZ_JACIEU010000051.1 GCF_014197035.1 Sphingobium scionense
CTTCGGCCGCTACGCGACCCCGGTGCAGTGGGTATCGACGATGCCTGAAGGTGCGCCTTATGTAGGTTTTCTGTTCCGTTGCTACTCAACCCCCGGGTCAGGAAGAAGCGATTGGCGGCGGCCAGCGTCAGCATGACGCCGAACAGTATCAGCTTTGCCCCCAGCAGAAGGCCGTAGAGACTGGCAAAAAGGGAACCGAGCCGGGATGGTCCGATCAGGATCCAACTGTTGATGAATCCCGACAGGATAAGCAGCCCTACGACTACCGATCCGACCTTTGCAAAGCCATCCAGCGCGCGGTGAGAAAGGTGGATATGATCGATCGCCATGCGAGCTGCAGGGCGGAAAATGAGAAGGCAAAGGGCGAATAATGCGCCTACCCAAATCCCCGCCGCCCAAAGATGGGTGATGTCGGCCCCAAGATGGACCCATCCCCGCAAGCCTTCGTCGGCAGCGCCATGCCCCGTCCAGGCCAAGGTCGCCAGAGCGACAGCGGCGGTCGCTGACAGCGACCACAGGGCGAAAGCGGGACGCCGCCAACCGACGATGGAAAAATAGAGCACGAGCAGGAGGGCCGCGACCCGTACCTGCCAGACCGTCCCGATCGCAGTGCCCGATATGAGAAGATTGACCGTGGCGCGGTCTACCTGATCGAGTGGCACGCCCCCCATCGAGGCCGCCAGGACCATCATGCCCAGGATAGATAATACGATACCGGCCAGCGCGATTGTCGCCAACACCGACCGGAAACGCAGGACCGAGCCGGATGCCCGCTCAGTCCCGCGCAACGTGTAGAGGCCGAACATCGGCAACCCGAAGAGGAGCATGAGATCGAGGAAAAGTCCCAGCCTCACTGCGATCGCTATGATGTCCGGCACGGTCTTACTGGACCTTGAAGGTGTAGCTGCCCTGGATGCGATGGGTGTCAGCAGAGACGACGTGATAGTCGACCTTGTAGGTTCCAACCGGCAACGGCTTGGCAAGCGTCGCGACGAGCGTCTTGCCATCGGCGCCCACGGTGGCCTTGACGCCGTTCATCTTCATCGGCGCCATCTTCATGCCTGGCATTTCGGTCATCGTCAGGTCGAGCCCGGAAAATTGTGCGACGAGCGCTTCAGAAAAGACGAGCTGAATTCTGGTCGGGGCGGCGACCACGGCATTTGCGGCAGGGGTGGCGGCATTGAGCTTAGGGTGAGCCTGCGCAGCGGTAGCGGTGAGGACAGACGCCGCCATGGCGACGGCAAAGATTGTTTTACGAAACATCGATTTCTCCATGGGCGGCGAGACTGCCGACACATCGAATTACGCACCACGCGGCGCCACCCCTCATCAGGCGCGCAAGAATTCTGCAAATCAGAACCCCGGCGGGATTTGCGAATGAGATCTGCGCGACAGATGAGGGATCGAAGCTTGCAGTGCGTATGGACAATTGGATGGGTGTGAGAACCACCCGGATCCAAGGGACGCTGCCGCTCGGGAGGAAGCTATGGAGAATGCTAGGACGACTTGGCTGCGCAGGCACTTTCCAAGTGTAGGTTTTATCGCTGCGACAGCGCTGGTCGGCGGCGCGCTAGCGGGGATCGTCGTCTATGTGGGTGCCTATGACATCGGGGCGGATTCGCCGCACACCAAACCGGTCTATTGGCTGATCGAGCAGCTCCGAGATCGTTCCATCGCCGTGCGATCTCGTGATGTGAATGTCCCGGCCAACCTTGGGGACGTGAAGCGGCTGCAGAGCGGGGCGGGGCTCTACACCGAGATGTGCAGCGGCTGCCATCTCGGGCCAGGACTGGAAAAGTCCGAAATCAGCCAGGGACTCTATCCGAGGGCGCCGGAGCTTTCCCGCGAGGAGCAAAGATCGCCAAAGGAGCAATTCTGGATCATCAAGCATGGGGTCAAGCTGACCGCGATGCCAGCTTGGGGTAAGACCCATAGCGACGAACTGATCTGGGATATGGTGGCTTTCGTAAGGCAACTTCCGCGTATGTCACCCGCCCAATATCAGGCGGCAATAGCCAGTGCGCCCGAAGACCATGACGCGATGATGAAGGATATGCCCGGCATGACGAAGACGGCGCCATAGCGTTGCGGCTGCTCCGTCGCTGTTGCTCAGATCTGCCCGCTATGTGCGATGCTTTGACGGACAGGCTGATAGAGGGGAAAGTAAAGAACACGTCCTGGGCCGTTGCCCCGGATTGATTGAGGATTGGACTTTTCGATGGATACCGACCTGGACCGGCTGCTGAGCCGCTTACGCAACGAACCGACGCATCCGGGGCTGATTGGTCTGGAGGATGCTGTGTTCCGACGCATAGCGGCATTGCCGCAGGTTTCGACCGCGTCTCAATTCCGCCTCGGTGCGGTCGCGGCTTTCGGAGCGGTACTGCTGGGTATCGCCAGCAATGGCTTTACGCCGCGTGCCGAGGCGTCGGTCACGCTATCGCCTTTCGGGCCATCAAATCCGCTTGCCCCTTCGACGCTGCTGGTAGGTTCTCAATGAAGCCCAAATTGCTCCTCCTCGTCGCCATCGTCGCCTTTGCATCGGCGGTTGCGGGCGTGTTCCTGGGCCGCTACTTTTTCCCGCGGCCCAAGGCAGCCGGCGTCGAGCTCCACGATGTCTTGCACAGCAAGCTCGATCTGGATGATCGTCAGAAGGCCAAGATCGAGCTGCTAGAGCAGGGTTTCGCCGTGCGTCGGCGCGCGCTGGAGCTTGAACTGCGATCGGACAATGCGCGTCTCGCAGCCGCGATCGAGGTCGAACATGGCGAAGGGCCGCGTGTGACCGCGGCCGTCGATCAGTCGCATCAGGCAATGGGCGAACTGCAAAAGGAAACGCTCGGGCACATCTTCGCCATGCGGCAAATCCTTCGCCCCGATCAGGCCAAGACCTTCGATCAGGCGGTGGTTCATGCGCTCACCGACGATGCACGGTGAGTCTGGATCTCCAGGCGTGTTCGGACGGTGAACTAGCGGCACTGACGCTTGCCGGTCGGCAGTCGGCTTTCGCCGAGATTATGCGTCGGCACCAGACAGCGATATTTCGACTGGTGCGCGGCCTGGTCGGGAATGCCGAGGAAGCACTTGATCTCACGCAGGACTGCTTTGTATCCGCGTTCAGCCATCTGCGGAAATATGATGGTGCGCGTCCGTTGCGCGCCTGGCTATCCCGGATCGCGATTAACAAATGTCGCGATTGGCGCCGCCGCCAGAGGGTGCGGCAGCTCTTCACATTTGGCTCCGCGCCGTCGGATGATGAGATTGAGCAAGTGCCGGATGACGCACCCTCCGCACATGCCAGTGCTGAATCGAAAATAGAGGTGGAGCGACTGTCGGCGGCGATCAGCGCATTGCCTGCCACGTTGCGTGAAGTCCTGATGCTCAGGACCGTCGAAGGGCTCAGTCAATCAGAGGCCGCCAAAGCGCTTTCCGTCAGTAGCAAGGCTGTGGAGACGCGCCTGTATCGCGCGCGCGCGCGCCTCGCAGAAATACTCGCTGAGGAATGAGGGGTGCGCGCTGCTCGCGCGTAAGGATAAAGAGATACCGCGCTTAAGCGTCTTTTCAGACCCAAAGTGCTGCACGTTGAACAAGGAGATATTATGTCCCCCGGATTGAACCGCCGCGACCTTTTCCGCGGCGCTGCGCTGGCCGGCGGTGGCCTCGCATTGTCGGCATGGCTGCCGGCATGGGCTCAACCCATTTCGTCCGGGATTGCCAAGCCACTGCCAACGGTCAGCGGGAACGATATCACGCTCAAGATCGCGCATCAGATGATGATGATCGACGGCCGACAAAGCCATGCCATCGGCATCAATGGCACTGTGCCTGCGCCCCTCATCCGTCTGCGTCAGGGCCAAAACGTCCGCCTGTCGGTGATCAACGATCTCGAGGAAGACAGCTCGATCCACTGGCACGGCCTGCTTTTGCCGTTCCAGTTCGACGGCGTGCCCGGCATCAGCTTCCCCGGCATCAAGCCCAAGTCGACCTTTGTCTATGAGTTCCCCATCGTCCAGGCTGGCACCTATTGGTATCATAGCCATTCGGGGCTGCAGGAGCAGTTAGGTCATTACGGACCGATTGTCATCGACCCGGAAGGCGAGGATCCGATTCAGTCGGATCGAGAGCATGTCATCGTGCTCTCCGACCATAGCCAGATGCATCCGCACGCAATTTTCCGGAAGCTCAAGCAGGTCGGCGGTGGCTATTTCAATTATCAGCGGCAAACGCTGGCCGGTTTGCTGGCCAAGGAAGACCAACCCCTCAAGGACCGACTTGACTGGGGCAATATGCGGATGGATCCGACCGACGTGTCCGATGTCACGGGCTCGACCTATACCTATCTCGTGAATGGGCATGGCCCACGGGACAACTGGACCGCGCTTTTCAAGCCAGGTGAGCGCGTTCGCCTGCGTTTCGTCAATGCCTCCGCGATGACGACGTTCAATGTCCGGATTCCCGGTCTCAAACTTACGGTTGTTCAGGCCGACGGGCTCAATGTCAGGCCGGTCGAGGTCGACGAGTTTCAGATCGCGGTTGCCGAGACCTATGATGTCATCGTTACTCCGACCGATGATCGCGCCTACACGCTGGTCGGTGAATCCGTTGATCGTTCGGGCATGGCACGCGCCACACTGGCTCCGCGTGAAGGCATGACGGCCGAAGTTCCGCCGCTCCGCAAGCGGCCCCTTGCCGATATGAAGGACATGGGCATGGGGGACATGGATATGAGCGGCATGTCCGGCATGGACCACGCAGCAATGGGGCATGACATGTCTGCCGGCGGAGCTGCCGCGGGCGGGATGGCAGGCATGGATATGGGGGCCGGCGCGTCGATGCCAAGCATGCAAAAACCGGCGGATAGTTCCATGGCCAACATGCCCGGAATGGGCAGCGGGTCCGGTGATACAATGGGCGGCATGGCGATGGGCGGAATGGGCGGCATGAACATGCGCGACGCCAGCAAAGCGCCGCAGGTTAAGATGGGACCGGGTGTCCAGACGATCTCGCCCATGCCGATGGATCGCACGGGAGAACCGGGACAGGGTCTCGAAGACGTTGGCCACCGGGTTCTTGTCTATCGCGATCTCATGGCGGTGGAGCGCAACCCCGATGTTCGCGCGCCAGACCGCGCGATGGAAATCCACCTGACCGGGAATATGGAACGCTATATGTGGTCGTTCGATGGGGTGAAGCTCAGTGACAAGCGCGAGCCCATTCCCTTTATCGAAAACGAAAGGGTCCGCGTCACGCTCGTCAATGACACGATGATGTCGCACCCGATCCATCTTCATGGGCATTTCTTCGAGCTGGTGACCGGGCATGGCGAGTATTCGCCGCGCAAACACACCGTCAATGTCGCACCAGGAGGCAAGGTAAGTTTCGACGTCACCGCAGACGCAGTCGGCGACTGGGCGTTTCACTGCCATATGCTCTATCACATGCATGCCGGGATGATGCGCGTCGTCTCCGTCCGTCCCCGGGGAGATGCCGCATGAAGTCGCTTCTCCTTCTGATCGGCGCGGCCCCGCTCGCCTTGGCGACCCCAGTCAGCGCGCAGTCGATGCAGAATATGCCGGGCATGAACATGCCTGCTGCTCAGCCAGCGGCGAAGAAAAAGCCGGTGGCCAAGCCAGCAAGCCAGCCCAGGCGCGCCGCTGCGCCCACGGCTAAGGGCAAGCCTGCCACCCCGAAGCGCCGGGCACCGGCAGCAAAACCCAAGTCGGCGCCGCACGACATGTCGGGCATGGGGGCTATGTCCGGCATGGAGATGCCCGGTGACAAGACGCCTCCAACGGCTGACCCGCATGCCGGCCACGACATGTCCGGCATGCCTGGCATGACCATGCCCGATGGGGCGGGCGGTACGATGAAACACGACATGCCCGGCATGGACATGCAGGCGGCACCCGGCGGTCAGCCGATGCAGCACGATATGTCGTCGATGCCCGGCATGGCGATGGATGGGCCGATGGCAGCCCATGGCGCTGGTGGCACCAGTCTCATGCCCGGCAACGCCCCTGCACCCCAACCTCCTACCGACAACTATGCCGACCGCGTCTACAAAAACGGCGAGATGGCGGCTTCGCGTACCATGCTGCATAAGGAACATGGCGGCTCATCCAGCTCGATGATCCTGTTCAATCTGGCGGAATATCAGGTCCGTAACGGCCGCGACGGCTATCGGTGGGACGGGGAGGCGTGGTTCGGCAAGGATCTCGATCGGCTGGTGGTCAAGACAGAGGGTGAGGGCGTTCTTGCTGGCAGAAGCGGCACCTACATGGAGACCGCAGAAGTTCAGGCGCTCTACAGTCGTGCACTCGACCCTTATTGGAACCTCCAGGCGGGTGTCCGTTACGATTTCAAACCCAACCCATCCCGTACTTATGCGACGATCGGTATTGAGGGGGTGGCGCCTTACTGGTTTGAGACCGAGGCTGCCCTGTTTCTGTCGAACAAAGGCGAGGTGTTGGGGCGGATCGAGGGCTATTATGATCAGCGTATCACGCAACGCCTCATTCTCCAGCCGCGCCTGGAAGTGAACCTTTCAGCACAAAATGTCCCGGAGACGCGGATTGGAGCGGGCATCACGAACGCCGAATTGGGACTGCGTTTGCGTTACGAACTGCGCCGCGAATTTGCCCCCTACATCGGCGTTTCTTACGACCGAAAGTTCGGGCGGACGGCGGACTATGCACGCTCAGACGGAGGGGACGTGAAGGCGGCCAGCTTTGTAATCGGTGTTCGGACCTGGTTCTGAGAAGCGCCAAACTCCGCTTCCACATCGGGGCTAGCCGCGTTCATCGCTGGTTAGCCCTGGTTATCGGCGTCCAGCTGCTGCTTTGGTTTGCGAGCGGTCTTGTCATGAGCCTGTTGCCGATCGAGCGAGTCCGCGGTGAACATCTCGTCGAGCGATCGTCGCCGGCGATATTGGAACAGTCGAGATCGCGCGCGCCGTTGGACCTAGTGTTGCGCGCGGCGACCAGACCCGTGCGTGAAGTCCGATATCGCGCGCTGCTCGGCCGCGAGATTGCGGAGGTCGAGTCTATCGATGGGACGATCTCACTCCACGATGCAGAAACAGGTCGTCGACTTGGTCCCGTGAACGCTGCGATGGCTCGCGCGGTGGCGATACAGGCCTACCGTGGTACGTCGGAGCCGCCGAGCGTGCGCCTGGTTGTGGCGTCGACCCCAGAATTCAAGGGCGTCCTGCCGGCCTGGCGGGTGGACTTCCCTGACCGCGAAGCGACCCGCGTCTATGTTGCCCAGAATAGTGGTCGGATCGTCGCTGTGAGAAATGGAACGTGGCGCCTGTACGATTTCTTCTGGGCGCTCCACATCATGGATTGGAAAAACCACGAAAATTTCAACACGCCGTGGTTGATGGCGTTTGCCGCAGGTGGTCTCGCATTGGCGATCGCGGGTTCGGCACTTTTGTATCTTCGGTGGCCGCGAAAGCGACGCCGCACGGGTTGAATAGTCAAGCAGGATCGGGGCGGGGGCCAAAGGAGACGACCAATGATGAAAAATGCCTATGCGAGCCTCGCCCTGCAGACCTTGGTTGGCGGCGTCATCATGTATCTGGTGATGTTCGTCATGATCGACAGCTTGGGGAGCTTCTACAACAACCTGAATATGCTCTACATGACGCTAATGATGGTGGCGCCCATGGTGGTGCTGATGGTCCTCGCGATGGGCCATATGTTCCCGTCGAAAAAGGCAAACGCGGCCCTTATATTAGGGTCAGTTGCGATATTCGCCGGATCATTTGCCCTCATCCGCACGCAAACAACGATCGGCGATACAGCATTCCTCCGATCGATGATCCCGCATCATTCGGGCGCGATCCTGATGTGCCGCGAGGCCTCCTTGAAGGATCCGGAAATCGTTCGTCTGTGCAGCGGCATCGAGGAATCTCAGCGCCGCGAAATCGATGAAATGAAGGCTATTCTAGCCCGCAAGTAGGCTTCGCGCTCCCGTTCCCGTAAATTTTGTGCCGCCTCACGAGGGAAATGGCGCGCCCATGCGTATTATCAATGCGGGGCGCTGAGGAGAGAATTGTGAAGAAAATAGTCCCCATCATCATCGCTGGACTGGTGGCCGCGCCGGCGATCGCCCAAATGCAGGGCATGGACCATAGCAAGATGGACATGCGCCAGACCATGAACCCCACGCCAGCCAATCCTTACCCGCCTGCAGAAATGGAGATGCATCAGAAGATGATGTCCGCCACGGGCAGCGATGCAACGGAGACCTGGGTGCGCAAGATGATCGAGCATCATCGCGGTGCGATTGCGATGTCACGCATCGTTTTGCGCGACACCAAGGACGCGCAGGTCCGAATGATGGCGAACAAGTCAATCACCGAGCAAACGCGAGAAGTGGGCGAGCTTCAAGGCTGGCTGAGAGCCCACAACAAGCGCGCCCAATAGACCTTTCCTCCCCCGCCCAGGGGCGGGGGAACCAATAAGGGATCGTATGACACTCAAATTTGCCCTCGCTGCGTTCATAGCAGCCTTCTCCGTCGCCAGCGCCGAAGCTGCCCCGATCATCATGCATCGTGACCCTGGTTGCGGTTGCTGCGAACAGTGGGCGGCCCAGGTGCGCAGACAATTTGGACAAAGCGTCAATATCGTCGACGACCAGCAACGCGGCCGCTTTCAACGCGCTCAAGGCGTGCCCGCTGCGCTGGCATCATGCCATACTGCAATTGTCGATGGCATGGTTTTCGAGGGCCACGTTCCCATTGCCGACATGAAGCGCGCGATCGCGAAGCGCCCGAAGGGCGTAAAGGGATTGGCCGTAGCGGGCATGCCGCTGGGTTCTCCGGGGATGGAAGTCCCCGGCCAAAAACCACAACCCTACTCTGTCATCGCCTTCGGATCGGCGGGTCAGACGGTATTTGCCCGACACGGCGGGTGACCATCTCGTTGATCTTTGATGCTACGAGGCGTAATAAATAACGGCTGTGAAACGCGTTTTGCAACTTCTTCTCCTTCTGGGAGCCATGGTTGGCTTGATTGGCCAAGCGGCGGCCTTTGCGTCCGCTCCGCCTGCGATGTCCGCCCCAATGGCCACGTCTGTGCAGGCCGTGGCTGGGATGTCGGAAGACTGCATGAAGATAATGGCACAGCAGCAACAACCTGCTCAGAAGCCTTGCAAGGGCATGACCCTGGAATGCATCGCGGCCATGGGCTGCGTCGTTCCGCTGGCCGTTCGTAATGACGCGCCTATGCTGGAAGCACGCGAAGCCAGTCCAGCTCTGCCCTTCTGGGCAACCATCACTGTCCTGCACGGCAGTGACCTCACTCCCGAACCGGAACCACCGACTCTCCTTGGCTGATCGACACCGGCTGCCAGGCTGACAGGATTCTTGCGTCTATCGCGCATCTGAAAATCCTGTCTGACCCGCGGCTACCACGATATTTTGCCCAAGGATTACAGTCATGAAGAACCGTGTTTTCTATGCCCTGCTGGGCATTGCGCTTGCCGCTCCCGTTGCCGCTTTCGCCGGCGAACCCAACACAAACTCGCAGTCTGGCCATTATGAATGGCGTTAATCGCCAAACTATGGCCCGCGTGCGCCATCTATGAGCCCCCGTCGCGTCTGGGTGCCCGATGCTCCGCAGATGGCGAACTGCAACTGCGACATGATGAAGATGAGCGCGGCGGACTGCATGAAGGAGATGCATAGCATGGCATCGCCTTCGTCGGCTCCCTCGGCCGGCTAGGCACAGCCTCTGGCCGTGTAAGGTCGCATAGACGGCCAGGCCAGCAGTGGCGGCGGGATTGCCCCCATCCCGCCGCCACTGACATGCCTGCCAGAGTGCGCGACGCCGGCCTGATCCTCCGATCAGGAGTTTTCCATGCGATTGTTTGTTTGTCTGCCGCTGCTCGCGGCGATCCCCGGCGTTGCATTCGCTGGTCCCCTCACTTTCGACGCTGCGCTCCAGCGCGCGCGGCAGGAAGCGCCGTCGATCAAGGCCAAGGCGCTCGCCGCCGAGGCCGCTCGTTCCGCTCGTGGCGGCGCCGGATCGCTACCTGATCCGACTCTGGCCGTTGGGCTCGACAGTTTCCCGATCTCGGGGCCATTGGCGTTTGCTCCCGGGCAGGACAATTTCACGATGGCGCGGGTGGGCGTGTCCCAGGATATTCCCAACCTCGCCAAGCGCCGTGCGCAACGCGCCCGCGCTGACAGCGATATCAAGGCTGCAGATGCCGACACCGCATTTGAGGCGCGTTCGGTTGAGGTCGGCACTGCGCTTGCCTGGATCAACCTTGCCTATGCCGAGCGCCGGCTGACCGCGCTTGATGATCTTCTAGCCCGTCTGGAGCGCGTGGTGCGGACAACGCCCAGTGCCGTCGCGTCGGGCAATGCCCGGCCTGCGCAGACTCTTGCCGGCCGACAGGCTATCGCCTCATTAGAAGATCGTCGCAGCGAACTGGTCTCAAACATAGCGCGGGCACGGGCTGCTCTGACGCGATGGACGGGTGACCCGGCGCCTGAAATTGCCGGATCTATTCCCGACTTCCCTGTCGATGGGGCCGAACTGCGCGCTGGCCTGGATCGCCTTCCCACCATGGCAATGATCGACGCCCAGTCCGGTCAGGCAATGGCCGATGTGCGTATGGCCGATGCCAACCGCCGTTCCGACTTCGGGGTGAACCTTGCCTATCAACGCCGCGACCCTCGTTTTGGAGATTATGTGTCAGCCGGTGTGACGGTCAGTCTGCCCTTCTTTACCCGCAGTCGACAGAATGCGGGCATTGCGGCGGCCCAGGAGAATGCCGGACGCATCCTGGCCGAACGCGACGCGGCCCTGCGGGCGCTGGCCGCTGATCTCGAAACCGATCTTGCGGACCATATCATGCATCATGAACAGTGGCTGCGCGCGCGGGACACATTGCTGCCACTCGCCGAGCAGCGGGTGACGTTGGAGACGGCAAGCTACGGGGCAGGTCGCGCCAATCTTGTCGATATCGCGGATGCCTATGCGGCCCTTGCCGACGTCACCCTCAACACTCTCGACCGTGAAGCCCTTGTCGCTGCTGACGGTGTTCGACTGAACCTTACGTATCGGAGCGAATCGCAATGAGCCATTTCACAATCCCTCGGGGCGGCCTTTTCGGTGCCGCGGCGCTGCTCGCGGTCGCCGCTGGCGGGGTCGGTTTCACCATCTCTGAATGGAGAGGAGGATCACCCGACGCTACGGCCGCCAAACCGCCGGCACGCAAGATCCTCTATTGGTATGACCCGATGATCCCCGCTGAGCATCATGACGGTCCAGGCCTGTCGTCGATGGGAATGCAAACAATCCCGCGCTATGCGGATGAGGTGGGGGCAAGCGCGGCACAGCCGGGAATATCGATCGACCCGTCCGCCTCCCAGGCGCTCGGGATGCGAACGGTGGCTGTGCGGCGCGGCGAATTGGCGAGCAGTCTCACCGCCACCGGCACGATCGACTTCAACCAGCGCGACGTTGCGATCGTTCAGGCGCGTGCAGGCGGCTTCGTTTCCCGTGTCTATGGCCGCGCACCTGGTGATGTGATCGGTGCAGGCGCGCCGCTTGCCGATGTTCTGGTGCCGGAATGGGGCGGCGCACAGACCGAGTTTCTGGCGGTCCGCCGCACCGGCAACGCCGCTCTGATCCAGGCCGCGCGTCAACGGCTCATGCTGCTCGGCATGCCCTCCGGCACGATCGCATCGGTCGAGCAAACCGGACGACCGCATAATGTGATCACCATCTCCACGCCCACGGGCGGCGTGATCAAGACGTTGAACGTGCGGGGCGGCATGACCTTGATGGCAGGCCAGACGCTTGCCGAGGTCAACGGGCTCGGCACGGTCTGGTTGAATGCCGCCGTGCCGGAAGCGGTCGCCGGTCCCTTGAAGCCTGGACAAGCGGTGCGAGCCGCGCTTGCAGCCTTCCCCGGCGAAACCATCTCCGGGCGCGTTTCGGCGATCCTCCCCGAGACACAGGCCGACAGCCGCACACTCACCGTTCGGATCGAGCTGCCCAATCGCGGCGGGCGACTGCGTCCCGGCATGTTTGCGACCGTCTCGTTTGGCGGGAGCGCGCAGCCGGCGTTGCTGGTGCCGTCCGAAGCCCTGATCCGCACTGGCAAGCGCACGTTGGTCATGCTCGCGCTCGACAAGGGGCGCTACCGCCCTGCCGAGGTGCAAACTGGGAGGGAAGCTGGCGATGATACGGAGATTCTGGCGGGCCTGAGCGAAGGCGAAAAGATCGTCGCTTCGGGTCAGTTCCTGATCGATTCCGAAGCAAGCCTCTCGGGCGTGGAAGCACGGCCGATCGGTGCTGACATGCCAAAGAGTCCTGCCAAACCTATGCCGACCGGCGCAGTCTATGAGACCGTCGGTACGATCGAAAAGATCACCGCCCAGTCGGTGACGCTGAGCCATCAAGCCGTGCCAGCCATTGGCTGGCCAGCGATGACGATGACGTTTCAGCTCACAGACCCGAAAGTCGCGCGCGGCTTAAAGACGGGCGACCGGGTCCGGTTCGGGTTCGATCAACCACCGAGTGGACCAACCGTGCGACGCATGGCGAAGGTAATGGGCCAGTGATCGCCCATCTCATCCGCTGGTCAGTCAGAAACCGCTTCTTCGTCATGATCGGGGTGCTGACGCTGATCGGCGTGGGCGTCTGGGCGGTGCGATCGACCGCGATCGATGCGTTGCCCGATCTCTCGGACACGCAGGTGATCATCCGCACCTCCTATCCCGGGCAGGCGCCGCAGATCGTCGAGAACCAAGTCACTTATCCGCTCACCACCACAATGCTCTCTGTGCCCGGCGCAAAGACCGTCCGCGGCTATTCCTTCTTCGGCGACAGCTTTGTCTATGTGATCTTCGAGGACGGCACCGATCTCTATTGGGCGCGCAGCCGCGTGCTCGAATATCTCAACCAGGTACAAGGCCGGCTGCCGGCCAGCGCCCGCAGCGCGCTGGGGCCGGATGCGACCGGGGTGGGCTGGGTCTATGAATATGCGCTGGTCGATCGCACTGGCCGCCACGATCTCTCGCAGCTTCGCGGGCTTCAGGACTGGTTCCTGCGCTACGAGCTGAAAACGGTAACGGGGGTCGCAGAGGTCGCCAGCATTGGCGGCATGGTGAAGCAATATCAGGTGCTGCTCGATCCGGTGAAGCTCGCCGCCTACGGCGTGACCCACGCCCAGACGGTCGATGCCATTCAGAAGGCCAATCAGGAGAGCGGCGGCTCGGTACTGGAGATGGCCGAGGCCGAATATATGGTCCGTGTCTCCGGCTATCTGAAGACGCTCGACGATTTCCGCGCCATTCCCTTAAGGACCGCAGCCGGCGGTGTGCCGGTGCGACTGGGCGACGTTGCCACGATCCAGGCCGGCCCCGAGATGCGGCGCGGGATTGCCGAACTGAACGGTGAGGGCGAGGTCGCGGGCGGCGTTGTGATCCTGCGCTCGGGCAAGAATGCGCGCGAGACAATCGCGGCGGTCAAGGACAAGCTCGCAGAGCTCAAGAAGGGCCTGCCACCCGGCGTCGATGTGGTTACGGTCTATGATCGCTCGCAGCTCATCGACCGCGCCGTTGAGAATCTGACCCACAAGCTGGTCGAGGAATTCATAGTCGTTGCGATCGTCTGCGGGCTCTTCCTTTGGC
This sequence comes from Sphingobium scionense, assembly GCF_014197035.1. Lineage (GTDB taxonomy): Bacteria > Pseudomonadota > Alphaproteobacteria > Sphingomonadales > Sphingomonadaceae > Sphingobium > Sphingobium scionense. The sequence goes on from NZ_JACIEU010000051.1 coordinate 13,652, forward strand.
ATGTCCGTTCGGCGCTCGTTGCAATTCTCACGCTTCCGCTTGGTGTGCTGGCAGCCTTCGTCGTCATGCGTTTCCAGGGGGTCAATGCCAACATCATGTCGTTGGGCGGCATCGCGATCGCCATCGGCGCGATGGTCGATGCCGCGGTCGTCATGATCGAGAATGCCCATAAGAAAATCGAGCGATGGGAGGAGGATCACCCGGACGAACATCTCGAGGGGGATACCCGATGGACCGTCATCACCGAAGCGGCAGCCGAAGTTGGGCCAGCGCTGTTCTTCAGCCTTCTGATCATCACCCTGTCGTTCATTCCGGTGTTCACGCTGGAAGGACAGGAAGGACGGCTGTTCGCACCGCTCGCTTTCACCAAGACCTATGCGATGGCGTCGGCGGCGATCCTGTCGGTGACCCTGGTGCCGGTGCTCATGGGTTTGCTGATCCGGGGCAAGATTCCGCCCGAGCAGTCCAACCCGGTCAATCGCTGGCTGACGAACATCTACCGGCCCGCGCTCGACTGGACGATGCGGCGGCCAAGAACCGTACTGCTGATCGCGGCGCTCGCTTTTGCAACAACCGCCTGGCCGCTCACCCAGCTTGGCGGCGAGTTCATGCCGAAGATGGAGGAGGGTGATCTGCTCTACATGCCCTCGGCGCTGCCGGGTCTCTCGGCGGCGAAGGCGTCGGACCTGCTCCAGCAGACCGACCGCCTGATCAAGACCGTGCCCGAGGTCGAGAGCGTGTTCGGCAAGGCCGGCCGCGCCGAGACTGCCACCGATCCTGCGCCGCTTGAGATGTTCGAGACGACGATCCAGTTCAAACCTCGCGACCAATGGCGACCGGGCATGACTCCGGACAAGCTGGTCGAGGAGCTTGATCGAACGGTAAAACTGCCCGGCCTCGCCAATGTGTGGGTGCCGCCCATTCGCAACCGGATCGACATGCTGGCGACCGGCATCAAGAGCCCGATCGGGGTCAAGGTGTCGGGTGCTGACCTCGCTGAGCTCGACCGCATCGCGCACGATGTCGAGACAGTTGCGAAAACCGTGCCTGGGGTCAGTTCGGCGCTCGCAGAGCGCTTGACGGGCGGGCGCTATGTCGATGTCGATGTCGATCGGGCCGCTGCCGCCCGATTTGGGCTCAATATTACGGACGTGCAGCGGATCGTCTCTGGCGCGATCGGCGGCGAGACGATCGGCGAGACGGTCGAGGGGCTGGCACGGTATCCGATCAGCGTCCGCTATCCGCGGGAGCTACGCGACAGTCTTGACGGAATACGGATGCTGCCGGTCCTGACCCCGTCCGGACAGCAGATCACGCTCGGCACCATTGCGCGCGTCTCGATCGCTGAGGGGCCCCCGATGCTCAAGACCGAAAACGCCCGCCCATCGACCTGGGTCTATGTCGACGTGCGCGGACGCGACCTTGCGTCGGTCGTGAGTGACCTGCAGCATGCGATCGCAAGACAGGTGACGCTCTCGCCAGGGGTTAGCGTCGCCTATTCGGGACAGTTCGAATATCTCCAGCGTGCCGTTGCCAAATTGAAGCTCGTCGTGCCGGCGACGCTGCTGATCATCTTCGTGCTGCTCTACATGATCTTCGGGCGGTTCGATGAAGCAGCTTTGATCATGGGGACGTTGCCGTTCGCGCTCACCGGAGGCATCTGGATCCTCTATCTGCTCGGCTTCAACCAGTCGGTCGCCACCGGGGTAGGTTTCATCGCGCTCGCTGGCGTCTCCGCCGAATTCGGCGTCGTGATGCTGATCTACCTGAAGAACGCCTTGGAAGAGCGCACCGATCCGGATGTCGCCGAGGTCGAGACGGCAGTGCGCGAAGGCGCACTGCTCCGCGTTCGGCCCAAGGCGATGACGGTCGCCGTGATCCTCGCTGCCCTCTTGCCGATCCTGCTGGGATCGGGCGCCGGATCCGAAGTCATGAGCCGGATCGCCGCGCCGATGATAGGCGGCATGCTGACCGCGCCGCTGTTGTCGATGTTCGTCCTGCCTGCCGCCTATCTGCTGCTTCGGCGGCCGAAGATGAATCCCAATGACCAACACGTTTCATTATAAAGGAGAAGACCATGAACTACGGACGACTGACCTTTGCCCTCGGCCTCGCGGCACTGACCGTCGCTTGC
>NZ_JACIEU010000052.1 GCF_014197035.1 Sphingobium scionense
GAGGAGGCACAGCCGCTACAGATTACACCCAAGGCCGCCTGAAAATGCAGCCCAGTGGCCACACCCGATTTTACACCACATTGACGGACGCGACCGAGAAAACCGCCAATGCCCAGTTGCGGCTTCCAGTTGCTATGCTTCGCCAAGCTGAGCGGATCGCGATAATGAAATTGTTTCGTTCCGATCGAGACCTCGCCGCCGAACTGCCAGGCGCGGCTTTGGAAGCCCGTCGGCGCATCGCGCTTGGTCGCGCTGTAACGGGACAGGCTGAAAGACAGGGACGGTCCGTCCGACAGCCCGTCGAGCAATTGCGGGTCGATGAGGTCGGTATCGTTGGCCAGGGGGACGGACAATGTCAGGGCATAGCTGGTCTGTCGGAAGCGGACGGCGCCATCGGCGTCCGATGGGCAAATGCGTGGCAGCAGCTTGCCGCCATAGCTGAGACTGGTCCGTGCCTCGCCATTATTGACTTCCATTTCGCCACTCAGACCCTGGAGTAGCGACGCGGTCCGGGCGGTGGGTGCCGCCATCTGGTCCCGCGACGGTTCCAGCTCCATGGCTTGTTTCTTGGCAGCCGCCGTTATGTTCTGCCCGTTCTGAAGGGATGGGCAGGAAGGCAGCCATTCTTGCGCGGCGGCGGTCGCGGGAACACCCATTAGCGACAGGGCAAGCAGGAGGTGGCCGCTGCGCCTCATACCAGGAACTCGGCGACAAGATGCTTGCCGGTGCGGTTATTGGGCACCTCCAGCTTCAACGGCCAGGTCGCGCCGGCGGGCTGCACCAATGTGGCACCATCGATGCTGACGGTCACCGTCGCTCCGCTGCCGTCGGCATCGATCACCAGTCGATGCTCGCCCTTTCCCAGAGTGACCAGCGATTCGAAGTCTCGATTGAAGTTCGTGATCGGGCGGCGGTCGATGAAGATCGCCCACGCCAGGACATCCTCGCTGGGGTCTACGCGCAACAGAACAGCCATGCCTGCCTCCACAACATCATTGTTTCGAAGTCGTAACATGCACGAATGGCAATTAATGACCACTTTAATTGCATCTGAAATGGATCAACTCTGGTGGCATCGATGCCGCGATTGGCCGTGGTGATGAAGCTCGGATGGTCGCGTCCCAAGATAAGCTATTTTGCCTTTCTCTACTTCACAGGTAGATAGGGTTTCGAGCGTTTCGCTCCGCGGCTTTTGAAGGATGTCAACTTGCTCCGCGTCACCAACGGCTAAAGCGCACGGTACCCAAGCGACAACGCCCGGTTTCGTGTTCCTCCCGCACAAGGAGAAGACGATGACCCATAAGCAAGTTCGTGTCCGCCAGCGGCGGCAGGTCAAGGCCTCGCAAATCCATATCCCCCACAGCAGTTGGTCGCGCGTCGAACCTATTCGCGGCGCTGAGACTGTGCTGGCACCGGGCGATTTCTGGGCGCGGCTGGGGCTTTAACACCCGTTCGCTTCGCGCTTGTCCAGAAGGGGCGTATAGGGTTCTCGACAGGCTCGAACCGAACGGATGTTGGGCCGCTCGGCCTTCCTACCGGAACACCACCGTCTTGCCGCCATTGCGCAGCACGCGGCGGTCGGCGAGCCAGTCGACGGCGCGGGCCAGCACCTGGGCCTCGATATCGCGGCCGATGCGGATCATGTCGTCGGCGGTGGCGCGATGGTCGACGCGCTCGACCGCCTGCTCGATGATCGGGCCTTCGTCGAGGTCGGCGGTGACGAAATGGGCGGTCGCGCCGATCAGTTTTACACCGCGCTCATGCGCGCGATGATAGGGGCGGGCGCCCTTGAAGCCGGGCAGGAAGCTGTGATGGATATTGACGCAGCGACCCGCCAGTCGATCGACCAGATTTTCCGAAAGCACCTGCATGTAGCGGGCGAGGATCAGATATTCCGACCGGCTGCGATCGAACAGGTCGAGCAGAGCGGCCTCCTGCGCGGCCTTGTCGCCATTGGGCGGCAGTTCATGATAGGGGATGCCGTGCCATTCGGTGATGCGGCGCATGTCGGGGTGGTTGGACACCACTCCCATGATGTCGACCGCCAGCGTGCCGGTCTGCCAGCGGTGGAGCAGGTCGGCGAGGCAGTGTGACCCCTTCGATACGGCGATCAGCATGCGCGGGCGTTCGGCCGCTTCAGTGAGGCGCCAGTCCATAGCGAAGCGGGTGCCGATGTCGGCAAATTCGTCGCGCAGGCCGGCGGTGTCGAAGCGCATGCCGGTGTCGGTCGCCTCGAACGCGACGCGCATGAAGAAGAGGCCGGCCTCGCGATCGGCATATTGCTGGCTGTCAGTGATGAAGCCGCCCCGTTCGGCGAGGAACTGGCTGACCGCTGCAACGATGCCGACGCGGTCGGCGCAGACCAGGGTCAATATCCAGGACGGGATGGTCTTTTCGTTCACTCTGCGGCTCCCAGCAATTCTGCCGAGGCGTTGCCCCAAGCCGAGGCTGCGATCAAGCCTTGGCGCTGGTCATGGCGAAGATGCCGGTGGCGTTGCCGGTGTCGAAGGCAAGGTCCAGTCGGCCGGTGTCCGGGTCGATGTCGCGGCTAATGAATTCGTAGAAGGAGCCGGGCACGTTGCGCAGGTTGCGATCGGCGAACAGGCGTTCGACGCTGTCGGCGCGGAAGGCGGTCTGACGCACGCGGCCGGTGGCGGAGATTTCGAGCTTGGGCTTCATCGGCCGGTCTTCCGCCTTCAGCCGTTCGGCCAGCGCCGCGACGTCAGGCACGCGGTCGGTCGCATGGTTGAAGGCATTGCCCTCGGTCGCGATCCAGGCGGCTTCGTTGGAGCGGGAGAGCAGCAGTTCATAATCGGCAAAGGCCGGCGGCTCATGCTGGCGGTCGAACGCGGAGACGATGACGGGCAGGGCGGCGGCGGCGGCATCGAAGCCGACCGGTTCGCCGGCGGCATAGCGACCGAGCAGGGCAATGGTCGGGGCGTCGAGCGGGTCGCGCGAGGTGCCGAAGATGCGGGTCGCGGCCGCGCCAAATTCCGCGTCGAACCGGTCGACATGGAGTTCGGACAGGAAGAATTGCGGGATCGCCTCGGGCGCGTCGACATGGGCATAGGCCCGGCCGGTCATCCTGAGGCGATCGAGCGGATAGAGGGCGGCCAAGCGATAGCCCAGCGGCAGGAAGATGCGGGTGAAGGCATCCTGGCCGGCGGGCAGGGCGCCGGTCGGTCCCTCGGCAAAGCGGATGGTGCGCAGCGCGCCATGGTCGAACATGACCCGATCGCCGCGCGCCAGCGTGTCGGCGACATAGGCCGCGCCGCTCGGCACCCGTTCGAGCAGGTCGTGAAACAGGATGACGTTCATCGCCATGGCAAAGGCGGCGCGGCTGACGGTCGGGCCGCTTTGCGCGAGCAGCGCGGGATCGATCGCGAGCGCGTCCAGCGCGGCCTTGCCGGCGTCTTCGCCCAGCACCGACTTGACCAGGGCGACGATGTTTCCTTCATTCTGCGACGACATAAGAACGCTCCACGATGACAGCGCCTTTATCGCAGGATAGGGTGGGTCGCGCAAATAGGGAGCTGTCATCACTTGATGCGGAACGGGAATGGATAGGGCGCGCAAATGGCTGCCGCCGATGAGCGCGCTCAACAGTTTTGACGCGGCCGCGACCCATGGCAGCTTCTCGCGCGCCGGGGTGGAGGTGGGGCTGACCCAGAGTGCGGTCAGTCGCCAGATCGCGCTGTTGGAGGATTGGTTGCAGACGCCCCTGTTCGACCGGGTCGGGCGGCGGGTGCAACTGAACGAGGCGGGGCGAGCCTATGCCGAGGAGATCCGCCCGGCGCTCGATAGAATTCGGCGCGCGACGCGGCGTGTGGCGGCGCGGCGGGCGCAGGGGGCGCTGCGGATCGCGACCCTGCCCAGTTTCGGCATGCGCTGGCTGGCGCCGCGCCTGCCGGGGCTGAGCGCGCTGCATCCCGAACTGGTGGTGGATTTCGCAGCGCGATCCGACCCGTTCGATTTCGCTCAGGAGGAATTTGACGCGGCGATCCATTATGGCCTGCCGGAAGAATGGCCCGGCGTGGCACAGGATTATCTGTTTCGCGAGCAGATGGTGCCGGTCTGCGCACCGGCCTGGCTGGCGGCAAATCCACTAGGCGCGCCAGCCGACCTGCTCGGCAAGCCGCTGCTGAGCCAGAGTTCGCGGCGCGATGCCTGGGCGCACTGGTTCGCGGCGGCGGGCGTCGAGGCGGGGCCGTTGCCGCCGGGACCGGCGTTCGAGCATTTCCTGATGCTGGCGCAGGCGGTTGTCGCCGGGGCGGGCGTGGCCCTGATCCCCAGCTTCCTGATCCGGCCGGAGCTGGACGCGGGCAGCCTGGTCATCCCCTTCGACCGGCCCTTGTCGAGCGAGCAGGCCTATTATCTGGTCTATCCCACGGGACTTGGTGGGCATCCGGGACTGGCGCGTTTTCGCGCCTGGATGCTGGCGCGCGCGGGCGAGGGACAAACGCCCGCGCGGGTTTAGTTCTTTTTCGGCATGCAGTCCGCGCCGGTGGCCTTGATGCTGCTGCATAAGCGCGAAGCGTCGGCGCTGCTGGCGATCGGTCCGGCCTGGAGGCGGGTGACGGTGCCGGCCTTGACCAGATAGGGTTGGTAGCTGGAGAGGCCGCTGACCTTGCGGGTCAATTGGCCCCACAGTGCGCGGGCACGGCCTTCATCGCCAAACGCGCCGAGCTGCACGCGCCAGTCGCCGCCGGCGGCCGGGGCCGGTGTTCTGGGGGCAGTGGGCTTGGCCGGGGCAAGTTTGGCCGGTTCCGGCTTGGGCGTGGTCGGCTGTGGCTTGGCGGCGGCGACCTGTGTCACGGGCGCAGGCGCTGCCTTGATTGGTGTCGGGGCCGGGGAAGCCGGGCGAGGTTGTGCCGCTGTCGCGGGCAGGGTCAGGCTGGCGCTGGCCAGGCTCTTTTCCTGCGCTTCCATCGACGATGCCAGGGCCAGACCCTGCTTGCGCTGGTCGGCGGGGATATATTTGTCCATCTGTTGCAGGCTGGTGGTCGCCTGCGGCAGGCCGGAGGCGGAGGCGCGGGTCATCAGCGCATAGGCGCGGACCCAGTCCTTGCCGACCATGTCGCCGTTGAACAGGGCAGTGCCGACAATATATTGCGCACGGCTTTCGCCGCGGGCCGCCGCGTGCTGGAGATAGGGCATCGCCCCGGCGCGATCGCCCTGCTGGAACATCAGCAGGCCCAGATTATCTTCTGCGCGGGCATGCCCCTGCGCCGTCGCCTTGCGATACCAGTCGAGCGCGTTGTTGAGATCGGCCGGAACGCCACGGCCCAGCTTATAGGCCTGGCCAAGATTGAACTGGGCGTCGGGATCGCCGGCATTGGCGAGCGGACGCCATTCGGCGATCGCCTTGGCATAGTCGCCCTGCTGCCAGGCGTCGACGCCGGCCTTCACATCGGCAAGGGCCGGCAAGGCGACCGTCAGTAGCGTGCCGAATGCAACGGCTCCCCAGATACGCTTCATATCCATGCTCCAGACCGGAATAATCGTCCGGCACTATCGCCAAACAAGGTTAACGGCTTCTTAGCATTGCCGGGTCCATGATGTGAAACCGGGGATAGGTGATCCCCAACAAGGTTGCCAGACCAGTTAACCGAATTTTAGGCGGCGCCATGCCAAATCGTTTCGGAACTAGATTTACTTGGGGGAAGGCGCGTGCGCATATTGGCATTGGCATCGCAAAAAGGCGGATCGGGCAAGACGACCCTGTCCGGTCATCTGGCCGTACAGGCCCAGTTGGCCGGGGCCGGTCCGGTCGTGCTGATCGACATCGATCCCCAGGGTTCGCTGGCGGACTGGTGGAACGAACGCGAGGCCGAATATCCCGCCTTTGCCCAGACCACGGTCGCGCGGCTGGCCGCCGATCTTGAAATCCTGCGCCAGCAGGGGTTCAAGCTGGCCGTCATCGATACGCCGCCGGCGATCACCATGGCGATCCAGAGTGTTATTTCGGTCGCCGAACTGATCGTCGTGCCGACCCGGCCGAGCCCACATGACCTGCGCGCCGTCGGTGCCACGGTCGACCTGTGCGAGCGCGCGGGAAAGCCGCTGATCTTCGTCGTCAACGCCGCGACACCCAAGGCGCGCATCACCTCCGAAGCTGCTGTCGCTCTCTCGCAGCATGGCACGGTGGCGCCGGTGACGCTGCACCATCGCACCGATTTCGCGGCCTCGATGATCGACGGGCGCACGGTGATGGAGGTCGATCCCAAGGGCAAGTCGGCCGCCGAGGTGACCGGCTTGTGGTCCTATATTTCGGATCGCCTGGAAAAGAATTTCCGCCGCACGGTGTTTTCCGTGCCCCAGAACAGCGTCGGCACCGCCGCCGCTTCGCGTCCCGCCGGTGGTGGCTTCGGCCGCCGCGTCGTGCAGTAAGAGAGGGGACTATCATGGCTGAAGCCAAACCGATCGCTTCCCTGACGTCCGGCTTGCTGGCGCGCAAGGGCGCCGCCACGCCGGCAATGCGCCGCCCGATGCTGGGCTTTGGTCGCCCGACCAATGGCGGCATGGTATCCGACGATCTGGGCTGGAACGACATGGGTTTCGACGTGCCGATGCACGATGACGAGCCTGCCGCGCCGACCGCGCCCGTCGCCACTGGCCTGACGCCGATGACTGTGGTGATTGCGCCGACACCTGTTCCTGCAGTGGTTATGGAGCGCGAGGAACTGGCCGACCGTGTGGCGCAAGTCATTGTGCCCGAGACGGTGGAAGCCGAGCCGGAGCCGACCGAACGGGTGATCGCTGCCAGGCCACCGCGCGCCAAGCCGACCCCGGTTCGTGCTGCGCTGCCCAAGGCGATGGCAATCGACAACGCCCGCAAGGCCGCCTTCACGCTGCGGCTGGACTCCGGCCGTCATCTGAAGCTGCGCCTGGCGGCGGCCGTAACCGGTCGGTCGGCGCAACAGGTTGTTACCGAAGCACTGGATGCATTTCTCGAAGGGCTGCCCGAGATTGATCGGCTTGCCCAGCAATTGCCGCACTGACGCGGCGATCATTGATTATAGGGTGGGTAAGGTCATGAAACGAACGGCATTCGGCAAGGCGGCCGTTTCCTCCTTGATGGTGGCGACGACGATGGTCGGCTGCACCGGCGCGGCATTCCATCCGCGCACGGCGGCGGTCAAGCACGCCAATCCCGGCAAGCCGGCCGAGGCGGCGGAAAAGGCGCTGGCCGATCGCGACGGCGCAAAGGCCGTGCAGGCTGCGGAAGCGGCCGTGCAGGCCGCACCCGACAATGCCCAATATCGCCAGTTGCTGGGCCGCGCCTATGTGCTGGATGGTCGTTTCGTGTCGGCGGAGGCCGCATTTACCGACGCGATGACGCTGGGTAACCGCGATTCGCGCACCATCGTCAGTCTGGCGCTGGTTCAGGTGGCGCTTGGCAAGAATGATGCCGCGCGCGATCTGCTCGCTGCCAATGCCGACAATGTGCCGGCTGGCGATTATGGCCTGGCGCTGGCCATGGCCGGTGACCCGACCGAGGGTGTCCGCATGCTGTCCGCCGCGATCCAGGATCCATCGGCCAATGCCCGCACCCGTCAGAATCTGGCCTATGCCTATGCGCTGGCCGGGCGCTGGAAGGATGCACGGCTGGTTGCCGGGCTCGACTTGGCACCGCTCGCCGCCAACCAGCGTATCGCCCAATGGGCCGGCATGGCCGACCCGGCATTGGCGCCGCAGCGCGTCGCCGCGCTGATGGGCGTGACCATCAATGGCGCGGATCAGGGGCAGCCGGCCGTGCTGGCACTGGCGCCGGCTTCGCCGGATGCCGCGCCGGTGGCGCTGGCGGCGGCATCGACCGAAGAACCGGCTCCCGTGCTGGACCTGCCCACCGGATCGCCGATTGAGATGGCGGCGGCTGAGCCCATCCCGGCCGTGCCGGCGCTGACCACCCGCATCATCGAAACTGCCGTGCCTGCCTCGACGCCGGCCCCGGTGGTCAAGGTCGCACCGAAGCCCGCGCCGGTACGGGTTGCTGCCAAGCGCGACTTCGTCGTCGAAGGGCTGGCGGCGAAGGCCAAGCCGGTCAAGGGCAAGGCGGTCCCGGGCGCCACTCCGGCGGCACGGATGCAGCAGGTCGCCTATATCAAGCCGGTGATCGCGGGCGCGAGCGCCTGGGTCGTCCAGCTTGGCGCCTACGCCTCGCCAGCGATCGCCAAGGACAAGTGGATGTCGATGGCGCGGGTAAACGACCGTCTAGCTGCATTCCCGGTTTTGACGAGCCAGGCGACGGTCAATGGCAAAATCTATCATCGCCTCGCAATCAGTGGTTTTGGCAACCGGGGTGATGCGCAGACGCTCTGCCAGGCGATCAAGGCGCAGCGCGGCCAATGTTTCGTGCGTGAAGGTGCGCCGAACGCGACGCCGCAGCGCTGGGCAGTCGCCGCGACGCGCGGCCGCCAGTTCGCATCGCGCTGATCGACGCGCGCTTTTGGGCGTTGCGATGTCGTTTCGTGGGCCGGGCCGAAAGGTTCCGGCCCGCAACCATGTTTGCCTATGACAGAGATGCCGTTCGCACTGGGCGTTACGAATGTAAGTGCCCCTTCTGACGTGCAGGCTGGCAACGAAAATCCCTGCAACTGGCCGTAATGCGCTGTGATTTGCAATCCACCATATGGTGCGTTCAAATGACGCGCTTTGTAGCTTGGAGCGAATGCGACTTGGCAAAATATGCAATTGAATGAAAAAAAAGGCGACGCCGGAGCGTCGCCCTTATCTGGTGCGTACTGACACTTGTTAACTGCCAGACCGCGATCTCTGAACTGCAAGAGTGATGGATAAGGATGCCAAGGTCAAGATGTTCCTTTGAGACCTCGTTCATTTCGGTATCGATTTTATCTTGACGAAATTGACTGCGCCTGCCCCACTGCCAAATCCATATGGGGTGAGGAATGATGGCCGAACAGAAAAAGCCTGTCTGGCGACTGGGCGCCGACCTGGGCGCCAATTCGCTGGGTTGGGCCGCGATCGAACTGAGCGCGGCGGTGAATGGCAAGCCGCTCTCCATCCTGGCCGCGGGGTCGCGTATCTTCAGCGACGGTCGAGATCCCAAGTCCGGCGCATCGCTGGCGGTCGACCGGCGCGATGCGCGCGCCATGCGCCGTCGCCGCGATCGCTTTCAGCAGCGGCAAAAGGCACTGATCAAATATCTGATCGCCGACGGCCTGTTTCCGGCAGACGAGGCCGCGCGCAAGGCGATGGCGGCGATCGATCCCTATGCCGTGCGTGCCCGGGCGCTGGACGAGGCACTTTCGCTGCCCGAACTGGGCCGCGCGCTGTTTCACCTCAACCAGCGGCGCGGCTTCAAATCGAACCGCAAGGCCGATCGCAAGGCGGATGATGACGCCGGCAAGATCGCCATCGGCATCGACCGGACCCGCGACGCCATCGCCGAGGATGAAACGGCAGCCGGCGCGGAGCCGGGCAGTTGGACCTTTGGCAAATGGCTGTATGAGCGCCAGTTGAAAGGACAGTCCGTGCGCACCCGGTCGCGCCCCGAAAGCGGCGAAGATGCCAAGGGCGACGGCTATGACTTCTACCCAGGCCGTGCGCTGATGGAGGAGGAGTTCGATGTCATCTGGGCTGCGCAGGCGCCGCATCATCCCGATGTGCTGACCAATGATGTCCATGACCGATTGCATGAGATCATTTTCTATCAGCGGCCGCTGAAGGCGCCGCAGGTCGGCATGTGTACCTTGATACCCGGCGACCGACGCCTACCCAAGGCGCACCCCCTGTTTCAGCGTCGTCGCCTGCTGGAGGAACTCAATGCGCTGATGATCGTGCGGCCGGGCGAAGTCGCGCAGCGATTGACGCGGGAGGAGCGCGACATCCTGTTCCTCAAGCTCAAGGACAAGAACAAGGTCAGCTTTGCGAGCCTGCGCAAGGCATTGAAGCTCGATCCTGACGCCCGCTTCAACAAGGAGAGCGAGAACCGCACCGACCTGAAAGGGGATGAGGAGGCGGCTGTGATGGGGAGCAAGACGCGCTTCGGCAATCACTGGGTCCATTTGTCGGTCGAAGCCCAATGGGATGTCCTCGCGCGGCTGGACGATGTCGAAAGCGAGGCGGAGGATGCCGCCTTTCGCGCCTGGCTGTCCGAAACCTATGCGTTGACGCCGGAAGAGGCGCGGGCGGTCGCCAATGCCCCGCTGCCGCCCGGCTATGGCCGGTTCGGCGAGACGGCGACCTGCAAACTGATCGAAGCGCTACGCGATGGCAAGAAGGACGGGTGCGTATTGGTCTATAGCGAAGCAGTCACCGACGCGGGTCTTGGTCATCATAGCGACCGGCGTACCGGCGAGGTGTTCGAGGATGCGAAGGGGCGCCCGCAGCTACCCTATTATGGCGTCGCGCTGGAACGGCACATCATGCCGGGGACCGGAGATCCATCCGATCCGGAGGAAATGCGGGTTGGCCGCCTCACCAATCCAACCGTTCATATCGGTCTCAACCAGTTGCGTCGGATCGTGAACAGCCTGATCCGCGCCTATGGCCCGCCCGCCGAGATCGCGATCGAACTGGCACGCGAACTGAAGCTGACCGACGACGACAAGAAGCGCATCAATCGGGAGAATAACGAGAACCGGTTGAACGCGCAGCGGCGGTCGGAAAAGCTGCTGGCCATCGGCCAGGCCGATACCGGCGCCAACCGCGCGCTGCTCAAGCTATGGGAGGAACTTAATCCCGCCAATGTGCTGGATCGGCGCTGCATTTACAGCGGGCAGCAGATTTCCATCGACATGCTCTTTTCCGCAGCGGTGGAGGTCGATCATATCCTGCCCTTCAGCGCAACGCTGGATGACAGCAATGGCAACAAGATCGTCTGCCTGCGCGAGGCCAATCGGGAAAAGCGCAAACGCTCCCCTTATGAAGCATGGGGCCACAATGCGCGCTGGGACGAGATTGCGGCGCGCGCGGCGCAACTGCCCCGCAACAAGCGCTGGCGTTTCGAGCCGGATGCGATGGACAAGTTCAGCGACGAAGGCGGCTTTCAGGCGCGCCACCTGGTCGACACCCAATATCTGGCCCGGCTGTCGCGCGAATATCTGGCGACGCTCTATCCCGAAAAGGGCGAGGGCAGTGGTCATATCTGGGTGTCGCCGGGGCGTCTGACCGAAATGGTGCGGCGCAAGCTGGGGCTCAACGACCTGCTGCCCGATCATAATTTCGGCGGCGGCGCGGATCAGGCCAAGAACCGGCTCGACCATCGCCACCATGCCATCGACGCCGTGGTCGTGGCGATCGTCGATCGGGGCATGCTGAATGCGATTGCGCGGGCATCCGGGCAGGAAGGGGCCGAAGGGCGCGAACGGATCATCATTCCGGAACCCTGGGACGGGTTTCGCGATGCGTTGCGCGAGACGGTCAACCGCATCACCGTCAGCCATCGCACCGATCATGGCACGGCGTCCAAGGCGGGGTTGCCAAAGGGCAAGGATGCGACCGCCGGTCGGCTGCATAATGACACCGCCTATGGCCTCACCGGCGAAACCGATGCCAAGGGCAACAGCATCGTCGTGCGCCGCGTGCCCCTGTCCAGCTTCAAGAAACTGGCCGACCTCGACCGCATTCGCGATGTTGATCTGAAAGCTGCGCTTTACCGCCATCTCGACGGTAGGGAGGGGAAGGCGTTCGAACAGGCGATCGCGGCGTTCCCCGATCTGGAATGGCATCCCTTTCGTGGCGTGCGTCGCGTGCGCGTGACCGAACCGCTAACCGTCATCCCGATCAAGGACCGGAATGGGCGCATCTACAAAGGCTATAAGGGCGATTCCAACTATCGTTATGATGTGTGGGAATTGCCGGATGGGAAGTGGGTGAATGAAGTCGTCTCCATGTTCGACGCGCACCAGCCTGGCTGGCAATCGGCCATTCGCAGTGCCAATCCGACCGCTCGCAAGATAATGAGCCTGCATCGCGACGATGTTCTGGCTATCGAACGCGATGGCGGTGGCCGGGAACTGGTCCGGGTCGTCAAATTTTCCGAGAAACAATTCGCTGTCGCTCCACCGAATGAAGGCGGATCGCTTAAGGTTCGCGACGCGGACAAGGACGATCCGTTCAAATATCGCTATCCCTCTCCCAACACGCTCAAGGCATGGCGCGCGCGGCAGGTTCGGATCGATGAGATTGGTCGAGTCCTGGACCCCGATTTCCCGGCCCGCACTGCCCGCCGCAAGACACGCAAGCAGCCGTGAGCAGAGGATAGGCCAGAACAGCGATGGACCGGATCGTCGATATCGCTACCGATGGCCGCCATCTTTCGGCCTATCGCGGCTTCCTGATCGTGTCGGAGGATCGGGCCGAAGTGGGGCGTATCCCGCTCGATGATGTCGCCGCCGTCATCGTCCATGCCCATGGCATCACCTGGTCCACCAACCTCATCGTCGCCCTGGCACAGCGCGGGGTTGTGATGCTGCTGTGCGGCAGCAATCATGCGCCGGTTGCCGTATGCCTGCCGCTGGAGGGTCATCATGCCCAGAACAGCCGGATGCGCGCGCAGTGGGAGGCGGGCAAGCCATTGTCCAAGCAATTGTGGCGCCGGATCATCATCGCCAAGATCCGCTGGCAGGCGGCCGTGCTGGACGCCAATGGCATATCCGCATCGGCGTTTGACTTGCTGGCCCGGCGCGTCGGTTCGGGCGACCCCGATAATGTCGAAGCACAGGCTGCACGACGTTACTGGCCGCTCTTGATGGGGGAGGGGTTCCGGCGCGATCGCGATGCAGAGGATATCAACGCCCTGCTCAACTATGGCTATACGATATTGCGGTCGCTATGCGCCCGTGCGGTGGTCGCCGCCGGCCTGCATCCCTCGATCGGAGTGCATCATGCCAACCGGACCAATGCCTTCGCTCTCGCCGACGACCTGATCGAGCCATTTCGTCCACTCGTCGATGCGTTGGCGGTGCGGCTGCTCGCGCGCGGTGTGGATACGGTAACGCCCGAAGCCAAGCGCGCCTTTGCCGGATTGATCGCACTCGACTTGCCGGGCACGACCGTGGCGGGCGCGGCGAACCGGGCCGCGCAAAGCCTGGCGCGTGCCTTCGAAAGTGGGCAGGCGGGAGACATCATACTTCCTTCTCCGCCATCCACACTGGAACTGGCCGGACTCGACGCGTTGCTACCATGAGCGCGAGCCAATTGAGCGGATATCGACTGATGTGGATTTTCGTAATGTTCGACTTGCCCGTAACGACCAGAGAACAGGCCCGCGCCGCCACCAAATTCCGCGAGTTCCTGTTGGACGAAGGCTTTGAGAAGAGTCAGTTTTCGGTCTATGCTCGCTTCTGCAACGGTAAGGAACAGTTCGAAACCTATATGCGGCGGGTCGAGTCGAGCTTGCCCGATAGCGGCGACGTCCACATCCTCAGCTTCACGGATCGGCAATATGAAAATATCGTGCGATTTTCAGGACAGCGCCGGCGGCGGCAACGCAAAAACCCCGATCAGCTCGCGCTATTTTAGTGATTCGGGCGATTTTCACAACGATGGATCAACGGTTATTGCCTTGTCTTTCAATGCAATAACCGTTGATCCATCATAGCTGTTCAGAGATCGCGGTCCAGCGGCAACCAGTTGACCGGTAAGAACTACCGCGACGATATCATAGCTGTTCAGAGATCGCGGTCCAGCGGCAACAGATCCTCTCCCGCCAGGAATGGCCGGGACATCATAGCTGTTCAGAGATCGCGGTCCAGCGGCAACGGCGACGCCAAGGCCCCATGGATACCGGCGATCATAGCTGTTCAGAGATCGCGGTCCAGCGGCAACTAGGTCTTCGACGAAAACACCGCGTTCTCGATCATAGCTGTTCAGAGATCGCGGTCCAGCGGCAACCAACTGCGGCGAGCGGTACCGCGCGGGCCTATCATAGCTGTTCAGAGATCGCGGTCCAGCGGCAACAGGCCGGCGCCGAGGTCGCCCAGCCCGATCATCATAGCTGTTCAGAGATCGCGGTCCAGCGGCAACCGTAGAAGGTCATGATCTTCTTCCGCCGGCATCATAGCTGTTCAGAGATCGCGGTCCAGCGGCAACCGCGCTGTCCATGCGCGAACCGACCGTGGCATCATAGCTGTTCAGAGATCGCGGTCCAGCGGCAACCCGGTCGGCCACTATATTTTCAATCGCCCTATCATAGCTGTTCAGAGATCGCGGTCCAGCGGCAACCCTTGGCAGCCGCGACCGCCATTTCCTTGGATCATAGCTGTTCAGAGATCGCGGTCCAGCGGCAACGCATCCCGGCTGCGGTAAAGCGGGGAACAGATCATAGCTGTTCAGAGATCGCGGTCCAGCGGCAACTTCGATCGCATCGTGATCGACGGCATGGAAATCATAGCTGTTCAGAGATCGCGGTCCAGCGGCAACTGCGCCTTGTTCTTGGCAATCTCGGCATCGATCATAGCTGTTCAGAGATCGCGGTCCAGCGGCAACCTGTTGCAGCTATCAGGCATGTTCTGCGGCATCATAGCTGTTCAGAGATCGCGGTCCAGCGGCAACTCCCCGAACTTGGCAATGAGGTCGTCCTCAATCATAGCTGTTCAGAGATCGCGGTCCAGCGGCAACGAGGCGGCGGGCAAGGTTCTCCTTGTCGAGATCATAGCTGTTCAGAGATCGCGGTCCAGTAGCAACGGAACGGGCGGGGGCCAGTCGTCGATCGCGTCAGTGCCGGCAAGCGTGTTACGTATTCTAAGTTCAAATTCGATTAATGTGAACTAGGATCAGGACCTATTAAATTTCTTGCCGAGCAGGTGATTGGTTGATTCAATGGCGGCGTCAGGAGGCGTCGCCATGAGTGATCTGATCTGGTTGTCGGAGGCGCAGATGCGCCGGATCGAGCCCTATTTCCCGCTGTCACACGGGGTCCCACGGGTCGATGACCGACGGATCATCAGCGGTATCATTTTTGTCATCAGGAACGGCCTGCGGTGGCGTGATGCGCCCGCTGACTATGGTCCGCCCAAAACGATCTACAACCGCTTCATCCGGTGGAGCCGACTTGGCGTGTTCAACAGGATCTTCGCAGCACTCTCGGCCCAGGGTGGCAAACCCGACCAGTTGATGATCGATGCGACGCATCTGAAGGCTCACCGGACCGCCGCCAGCCTGCTAAAAAGGGGTTGTTCCCCGACGTATCGGACGCACTAAGGGCGGCCTGAACTCGAAGCTCCATGCCGTGTGCGACGGCAAGGGCAGGCCGCTGGTCATGCTGCTGAGCGAGGGCCAGATGAGCGACTACAAGGGAGCCGCCCTGATGCTCGACGCTTTGCCTCACGCCAAAGCCCTGCTCGGCGATCGAGGCTATGACGCCGACTGGTTTCGCACGGCGCTCGCCGAACGCAACATCGCGGCCTGCATCCCGTCAAAGAGGAACCGGAAGATCCCGATCCCACACGACGCTGTGTTATATCGCCAGCGCCACAGGATCGAGAATATGTTCGGTAGGCTCAAGGACTGGCGGCGCATCCATACCCGCTACGATCGATGCGCCCACACATTCATGTCCGCCATCTGCATCGCAGCAACCGTCATCTTCTGGATCAATCAATGAGTCCTGATCTTAGATCATTTATGCGCGAATTAAGCTGACATGATGCTGAATGTCCGTCAGCGAAACTTGGCCAATGGTGTCAATCGGCGTGCAAACGGGACCCCTTATCGGCGCGCAAAAGGGACCCCCTGTCAGGATGGCGGAACGTTGATGTGACGGGCTTCCTTGCGCT
>NZ_JACIEU010000053.1 GCF_014197035.1 Sphingobium scionense
TGACCCACAAAAACCGCTCCTACGACCGCGCTCAAGAGCGACCTTAAGAGCGGTCTGTCACGTCCCGGGCAAGGCGACGCTCAACGGATGCGTACAGATATTGCGCGGATATACACTCCGATATGCGCGCTCTGAGTGCTCCGCGATTTCTGATTGATCGGGCCGTTCCTGATCGGAAGCGGGTCGAGTTAGCTGCCAAACGCTTTCGCCTCAGGCTATGTTTTGACGCATGTGGCGTGCGGGCTTTCGTGTCGCCTGGATACGTCATTCGCCTTGATGACAATCGCGGCGTAATTTTGGGAACACTCTTCGACCGGAATGGTCCGCCGGAACCCACAGGCGAGTTTACTGAAGATCAGCAAAAGCTGATCACTGCCAAGGGCGCCCGCGCCCTTTTGGAGAACCATTGGGGGGCCTATTGCGCGCTATTGTTTGATGGTGAGGCGTTCAACGTTTTGCGCGATCCATCAGGCGGGATGCCAGTCTATTATACAGGCGTCGCCGGTTCCTGCCTGCTCGGCTCCGATCCCGAGATCATCGCTGACACCGGATATTGGACGCCTGCAGTATCGTGGGATGACTTGGCAACTCACCTATACACGCGAGGCTTGCCAAGCCCGGACACTTCTCTTGAGGGGCTGTCCGAGTTGCTGCCTGGCACTGCCTGCAACATCTGCGATGCCTCAATGCGCGTCGAAGGGCTATGGTCGCCCTGGGATCACGCACAGCCGGAAACTGTATCCGATGCCTCGGAACAGGCCGAAGTCCTTCATCGAACTATCCAGAACGTGGTTTCGGCATGGTCTTCGCGATATCCTTCAATTCTGATCGGTGTTTCCGGCGGGCTGGACTCCTCCATCGTCGCGGCCAGTATTCCTGCACGACGCACGCAGGTGACAGGTGTCACGCTTGTCACTGACGATCCAGATGGGGATGAGAGGCTATTCACAAGACTTCTCGAGGAAGGGATCGGGCTTGAGATTCTCGACCTCCAATATGACCTGGGGGATATAGATCTTGGCACATCGTGCGTTGCCCATCTTGCCCGTCCAATCGGGCGCAGCCACGCTTTGGCCTATGATCGGGCCATGCATCGTATAGCTCGCGAACGAGGCATTGACGCATTCTTCAGTGGGAATGGCGGCGACAATATATTCTACTACACGCAGTCTGCAAATCCGATCGCGGACAGGTTGCTGAAGAATGGCCTGGGTATAGGCGTTTTCCAGACGTGGCGGGACGTTTGCCGACTGACGGGCTGCACGCCTGTCGAAGCCGCTGCTGCAACGATCGAATCGATCCGGACAAGAGGAAGAGGCTATAAATGGCAACCGGATACCTGCTTCCTGCACGCCGATCTGATGGCGCATCTCGCGGTATCGCCGGTGAAACATCCGTGGCTCGACGATAGCCGCGCTCGTTTGCCGGGAAAGGCCGCCCACGTTGCCGCCTTGCTGAGAATCCAACCATGTCTGGAGGGGTATGACCGTCGGCTTCCGGCGATGGTCAATCCGTTGATGAGCCAGCCAGTTCTCGAGAAATGTCTTGCTGTGCCATCTTGGATGTGGGTTGATGGGGGGAGGGATAGGGCCCTGGCCCGTTCTGCCTTCAGGCGCATTCTGCCCAGCGGGATATCGGAGCGGCGCTCTAAAGGCGGTCCCGATGGTTTCGCCAACCAGATTATCACCATGCATCGAGCCGAGATTCTTGAACGCCTGACCGGCGGCCATCTGGCGCGTCAGAAGATCATCGATTGCGATGAAATCGTCTCGGTTCTTTCCAACGATAAGCCAAACCTGGGAACGGATCAGGCGCGCCTGTTGTCACTGGTCGATACCGAAGCTTGGGTGGCTCACTGGAGCCCATAGCAACCCTTATCCTCAGCATCCGATCGTGATGCCGGAATCCATCTGCGCAACCATTCCAGCTGACGTCTTGCGCTATCGAGGCGAAGCGCAGGTTCGAGGATCTGATGGGCGGTTCTCGGATAGATCGCAAGTTCCACTGGCGCCGAGCCGCGGGCATTGCCGGTACGAAAGAATTTCAGACAATCTGCGGGCCCCAGGCTGGTCTCTCCGCATTCTAGGAGCACCGGGGTTTGAAGCGCGTCAACTGAACCAAGAGGCGATTGGGATAGCAGCCGTTCCCTGTCGCCGATGTCATAGGGGTTTCCAAAGCCCATGTTCGCGTTGGCTGCTTGTTGATTTGGCCCGCCATATTCGAGCAACGCTCTGCTATAGAAATCGACTACGCCTTCCATAGATATCGCGGCTCGAAACGCATGCGCATTGCTGGCGGCATAAGCAGTCAGAATTCCCCCATAACTGAAGCCAGCGAGCGCCATTCTGGATCGAGGCGTGCCAAGCCTTTTCGTTGCATAGTCTACCGCGCCAAGGATATCCTCGAGAGGTCCTTCAACATAGTCTTTCCGGTCACGAATCGCGGCTTCGAAATCACGTCCATATCCGCCGCGGCCTCTCGTGTTGGGGATGAGGATGGAGAATCCGTTCAGAAGCGGGCCGTAGGGAAGAAACGGCGCGTCGTCATTATAGCTATCGGGTGTCACCATGGCTGGCCCCCCCGGTACTGAAACGAGCAATGCCGATTCTGCTCTTCGGCCGATTGCCCGGATAAGCACGCCATTTATAAAGTAATCGCCTTTCTTGCTTTGCCAGGATACTGCTTCCGCACGCCAAGGAAGGCGCGGGCCGCCCGAGTGATCGGTCAAGGTTATCGGCGACCATCGACGCCTATCCGTGGAGACGACCTCGCCAGGATTTTCGAGGCTGTGACGGGTCATGAGCAGGGCGCCGCCGGCACCGACTTTGGTCCCGCCGAAGCAACTCAATAGCTGTTGTCCCAGGATCGCTGTCGTTCCTCCACTGGCATCGACCTTGAAGACTGGACATTCCATCTGGCGCATTGCGACATAGGCAATATGATCGGCGTCGATCCAAGCTGGGAGATAAGGGGTACCCGTCGTCTCATCCGGCTTCGAAATGATCAGACGATCGAGACCGGAGGCGCTTTGCACGGCCAACTGCAAGCCACTCTTGAGAAGATCGTTGCCATCGGCCGTCAAGTAGGCAATCTTGTTGCCATCGGGAGACCAGCGCGGATCGAGGTTCGGCCCTGGTTGATCAACCAGGGTCTTGATGTCGTGGGTCTGGAGATCCCACACATAAATATTAGGATCCTGTCTCCCGGACGCCGCCGACGAACGCTGTGCGCTGAACGCAATCCTCCTGCCATCAGGCGACCAGGAAAATGCTGCGTCAAGCCCGACGAGATTGTAGGTGAGCGGCGCTTTGTCGATGGTAGCGCCGCTCGATGAATCCAGGATCACGAGATTATAACGAACGGTGCCGTGACTCGATCCATCCCAATCCGGTGAGGCTTGATAGCCGCTCCGCAGCAGACGCGTTGACGATGTAACCATCAATACGGCCAGAGATTTGCCATCGGGAGACCAACGAAAATCTCTAATCTCGGCATTTTCTGTGTCTATCGTCCTGGATACCTCCCTCGAAGGATCGAAGATTGTAATGCCGATCCTGGCACGCCCGCCCAAAACTGCCACGCGGGTTCCGTCAGGGCTGAATAAAGGATTCGGCAATCGCAAATTGGCTCCGTCGCGACTGGTCTGGAGCGTGCTTATGAGCTTGCGTCCGAAGCCTCGCTTGAGGTCGACGGCCCACAATTGGTCCGTGATGGAGTTGTCGGCAACATCAGCAGAGCGCTCGACATATATTAGGTGCTCGCCATCTTGGGAAATATCGAACTGCGGACGTTCCATCCACGAGCCAGGTACGCGCGGACGTTCTATGGCATAGGTTGCAAGCCGTTCGAAACAATTTTGCTCAACGGGCTTAGCGGCAAAGACGGAATGCGGCACCAAGCACGCGAGCACGAGCAGATGAGCTGTCTTATTCATTGTATTCACTAGATTCGCTTGCGTAGCGTTACCGAGATTTGACGCCCGATCGCCGAATAGTTGGTCGAGTCGTATGGCGGCAGCGACGGGTCCGAGTTTTGAATTTGAGCTGGTTTCTCGTTCAATAAGTTGAGAACGGAAAGAACGATCTCAGTCCCCGCGAATATGCCGTTGCCTCTTTCGGTTCTGTATCTCAGCGTTCCGTCGAGTGACGTGAATGATCCCACATGCACATCGGGGAGCGTTCGGGTGTCACTGGTTCCACCGATGTAATTGGCAAACAGGGAAGCGTCGAATGACGAGAGGGAATAGGTGAAGCCACCTTCCATACGCCAGTTTGGTGGATTGAAAATGGTGCCGGCCAGTTGGCTGGACGGCAAGCCGGTTGCCACCTGGCGACGGCTTTCTAGGTAGCTCGCGTTTGCCGATATCTCGAGCGTCTGTGATCCACTAAATGAGAATTTATACCTGCCGGAGACATCGACGCCTCGCGCGTTTTGGCGAGCCACATTCCTGTCCGTGCCATCGATAATCGCAGCGATATTAGCGGCGTCAAACGCCGAGCCGCTGAAATTCGAAAGTCCTTGCGGCAAACGGACGATTTCCGCCTCGACGGCTGTGGCCGACGGCGAGAGGCGCACGAGATTGGCATAAATGGGGTTGCTCAGCGCGGCGGTGGCGCCAACGATGGGAACCGAAACCCTGTCTTTGTAAGCCACGTCGAAATAGCTCGCCTGCAAATGCAGGCCTGGAACCGAGCGGGGCGTCAGCGAGACCGTCGCCGTCCAGGTTTCGGCTTTCTCCGCACGGAGAGGCGTGCCTCCGCCGGCCAATAGAAGGACGGGCAATCCGCTCGGATTATCTGAGAAGATGACGCCGGGGAGCAGGACGCCCTGCCGTATCTGATTTTGTTGATAAAGAGTTGGCGCCTTAAATGAGCGACCCCAACTGCCCATCAAACTCAGATCAGGTGATGGAGCATAGCGAAAGCCGAATTTGGGGGTCGCAACCGAACCGACCGCTTCATAGTGCTCGAACCGACCGGCTGCGGTGAGGTCAAGACGATAGAGTAGTGGCTTGCTGTTGCCCGCGCCGAAAATTGGGATCGTCAGTTCGCCATAGGCAAACTGGACGGCTCGCCTCGTATGAAACTGTTCGGTCACGATTGTGGGTGATCCGTGAGGCGTGTTGGATACCTGAACGCCCAGCCCCAACGATCGGATGCCGCCGCCGGCGGCAAGCTTGACTTCTCCACCCGGCAGTTCGGTAAGAGGCCCCTGAACCCCCGCTTCCAAGGCTCGTAGGTCGTTGCTGTAAATGAGACGGCCCGGGGTCTCGACCGAAGCAGAGTATCGCCTTGAATGAAGATCCGCTTTGCTATCGGCGATTGTCCCTGAGAAATTGAGCGACCAGGCGGGCGTCAAGGCCACGGTCAGGCTCGGGGAAATGGAATAGGTGCGCACGATCGGGTTGGACCGGAGCCCGTTTTCCGTAACGGATCCAGTGTTCAGAAAGGGGTTATCATATTTCGAGTTGCGACGACTGAAGGTTCCATCGATCTTGAACTCGACGCCTTCCGCCATCCGTTGATGGCCAGTAGCGACGATACTGATTTGCTTGACACTTGGTACCAGAGTCGCACTCTGATCCATCAGAGACGTGTAGCTACGCTGGCCTGCGCTAATGCGCCGCGAGGATGTATAATCCGCGGCAAGCATGAAACCGCCATCGGACCAGGTCGTTCCTGTCACGGCCGAAAGCTGGGCTTGTCTGCCGCCGCCATCTGTCGTCGTTGCTAGACGAGCGGAAATCTCGGCCCCACGAAACTCCGGACGCAAGATGATGTTAGCTACGCCACCGACTGCATCGGAGCCATAGAGCGCGGACGCGCCATCAGCTACCACCTCCACACGATCAACCGCGGCTAGCGGAATGGAGGAGATATCCACGCCCTGAGCCAAGGCGTCATATGCAAGACGATGACCGTTAAGCAGCGTGAGCGTCGCGTCTGGACCGAGTCCTCGAAGGTTGAGAGTAGAAGAAGAGCTCACATTATTGTTGTTGCCTTGGGCTCCACCTCCGGCGACATTCGGATTCTGACCCCCATTGAAGTTTTGCGGCAGGAGTCTGATGTAGCTGCCAAGATCAGATGCGCCCTGCTTTTCAATTTCCTCCCTTCTCGCAACAGTGACGGGAGAGGTTGGGGGCGCGCCTCGAATTCGCGAACCGGTAACCAAAATCTCCCCATCTACCGCCGGGCGATCCGCTAGATCCCCCGACGGCTCCGATCGCCCCCGGATGATGATCACGTCCTTCCGGAACTGAGCCCGCAGCCCAGTCCCTTGGATCAATGTGCGGACGGCCTCGTCAGCGCTATAGCTTCCGTGGAGCTTGGTAGCGCTCTTCCCGAGTACTGCCTCGGAGTGGAAAATGATGTCCTTGCCCGAGAGACGGCTTATGGCCTTGAGGGCTTCGCCAAGGTCGCCGCCCTCGATATTATATTCGATGCGCCGCTGGTCCTCGGCAAAGGCAGCGGTGGCGGGCACCAACGTGCCGATCGCCACCGCCGCAAGGAGCGAATTCCGAACGCGAGACCTTATTCGAACCATTCTCTGCCCCCTTTGAAATTCCCGACAATCTGACGAGATTTTCAGGGAGCATCGCAACAAAACTGCAATCTACGGGGTATGCCTTAAAAAAGAATCGGCCTATCTTTTCCGGAGCGTGATTTCATCCGCTTTGGTTCTTTCTACCTCCAGATCGAACAAAGTCGCGAGCCGGTCCGCCACCTGATCCGCGTCATTCACACGGAACCGGCCGCTGACCCGCAATGTGCCGATGCTTGGATCGCCCAGGCGGATAGCCGTCGATGAATCCTGGTTGGCCTCGGCGATAACCGCCGCCAGCGGCGTGCGCTCATATTCGCGTACGAGCGCCAGATCGGGCGGAGGAACGGTCGGTTGAAGCTCGGCTCTGTCTGGTACGGGACGCACAACCGCTGGCGTGATGGCGGCAAAACTGAGCGTCTCACCCGGCTCGAGACGGGCGACTGCCGTCGGACCGCCCGCGCCCTTCACTGTACGCGGCCGCTCGACATCGACCGCCCCCCGCAACAGTCGCACCGTAACCCGTTCGTCGGCGCCAAGAATGACGTCAAAGACCGTTCCGCGCGCCGTCACGCGGCCGCCGCCGGCAAACACCACGAAAGGGCGGCCCTCATGCGCAACGTCGAAACGGGCACGGCCATGGTCAAGCCGCAGCTCGCGTCGGAGCGACGTGAAGTGCGTCGAAAGCTGGCTGTTCGCACTCAGTTCGACCGAAGACCTGTCCGCAAGCTGCACTGTTCTTTGCGTTCCGTTCGTCGTCGCATAGCGCTGCTGTTCGACCGGCTGGTCCAGCTTTGGCTGTGCGATCTGGACCGGAGCGTGGCCCGTGCCGGGCAGTCTCTCGCTCGCGACCCATCCAGCGATGCCGAGGGCCAGGAGCAGGCTTGCCGCAATGGCCGTCCACTTCCAGCGTCCGCCGACCTCTTCATTGTCGTTGGCCTCGTCACCCGGTTCTTCGTCCTGGGCCGCCATGAATCGCCCCAAGGCGAAAATTTCACCGGCTCTGTTGTACGCTCCCCGGTGCGCCGCTCCGAGCCCAAGCCAATGCTCGAACTGAGGGCGCCACGTCTCCGCATCGGGTCCCCGCATCCGCGCGAACCAGAGAGACGCTTCACGCGTCAACTGGTCCATCCTGGGCATATGCTCCGGCATATCGTCTTCAGCCATGAGCGTTTCCGATGCTGTTGCCAATGCGCATAATGGCCTCCGCCACATGCCACTCCACGGTTCGGATACTGATGCCGAGTTGATCGGCTATGTGCTTATATCCGAGTTCCTCAGCCCGATGTAACAAATATACCTCTTTCGTCCTGGGCGGGAGGCTCTCGACAGCCTGTCGATAGCGCTCTCGCATTTCGTTTACTTCCGCAACCACATCGGGTCCGGCAACCTGATTACCGGTCGAATAGGCCACGGGGTCGAATGATTGCGCCTTGGCCCAACCGCGCACGCGGTCGGCAAGGAGATGCCGGACAATACCCTGCAAATAAGCGCCGGGATTGGTGGAGGCGGCAGTGGATCGCGATGCGACCAGTCTTGCAAACGCTTCCTGCACCAGATCCTGCCTGTCATCCTCGAGCCAGATGCGACGCCTGAGAAACGAAAGCAGCTTGGGTGCTTCCCTTCGATAGACAGCCTCGAACCGGCGATCAGCCTGGCGTGCAGACGCACGGGAGCACTCGCCTTCATTGTCCGTTGTGCGAAACATAGGATTACGCGCACGTCTGGAGTTCGAGATGCGCCACGAGGCAGCGGCGGACAGAAAATGAAGACGACATGACAGGACCACCCAGAGGTGGCGGGCTATGTTGTCCAATGCGTGCGCCCAACCGTCATGGATAGGCCCGTGGTTCTGCCTGGAAGGATTATCCTGCAGGCGGTCCCCAACCGTTTCCCACGCTGCTCCCGAATCCTGCAACGATTTCCAGCCAGTTGCAAGGCGATAAGCACGCAAAGCCCTGCGACCGTCGTTCTTTCTGGCATCTTCAGGAGCCGCCCTGTTCGTGCGACGGCAAATTCGCGATGAGCTCGACCAACTGGTCGAAAAAGCGGTCCAGCAACTCTCTCGTCGCCTGCTCCAGCTCGACAATGATCCTTCGACCATCGCTTGGGTCTCTTCGCAGGCTGACCAAGCCGCGTTCCGCCATGCGATGGACGATGCGTTGCGAATTGCGCTCCGATGCGCTTGATGCCGTGGTGAGCGACGTCAACGAGCGAGGCTGGAGACCTGTGCTGGTGTAGAGATCAAGCAGCATCTCGAACGCCGGGATAGAGAATAACTCGCGACCCAGTTCGTTCGCTCGCAGTCTCTCTGCCTTCCCGGCCAAGCCGATCATGCTGCATCGGTTGACACTCGCAGTGATGCGGGGACCCTCGATCATTGCCGTTTCTCCCCAACCGGTCCGTTCGAAATCAGGGAGGGCGTCATCTCCTTGGGATTGGCCATGAATAGTTCCTTTCTCATAGCCGAAGGAAACTCAACTCGCCGGTTCCGATATTGTAAGTTTTTGCCTGTAAGTTCACGATGGGCTCGAATGCCTCCATTCCGGATGCGATAGCCCGGCTCGAGACCCCAGGACGGATTTCCCGTCACCCCGCCCAACCCACTGATCATTTCGCTCGCCGGTGCATGCGTGGCGGACTGTGCCCATCGCCGATCGGCAGTCCCGGTAACCACGCATCAGTCTTTGGGAGGGGAGAGGGAGGGTAGCCGGCGAACGATCTCATGGCTGTTCAGACCCTGCGATCGCCGGATCCGCTTCAGACCCGTTCGTTCGGCATGGCCCCGATCATGTGTCGGGGACTGTTTCCCGAAGCCGGAGTGAACGCTTCAATTGCTTGGATATCCCCATGGCAAAAGCCACCTACAACCGGAACCCGGAACTGGAGACGATCGGTTCCGACATCGTCAAACGTCTCGGCGGCATATGGAAGTCCGGCGGCGGCATGTGTCTGTGCCCGGCTCATGCCGACCGGAGCCCGAGCCTGTCGGTGCGGGTCGGCGAGCATGCGTTGCTCTTCAAATGCTTCGCCGGCTGCGACACGCGCGATGTCATCCGTGAGATTCTGCGCATCGAGGACAACGCTCTCCATCATGTGGACAGGACGGCCGCCATATCTTCGCGGATGCCCACGGATCTGTGGCGACGCCGCCAGGCACTTCGCCTCTGGGACGAGGCGCGCCCGATCATCGGTACGCCTGCCGAGATCTATTTGCGTCGGCGGCGGATAGCGCTGCTCCCGGCCGCGCTGCGGTTCCATCCCCGCACGCCGCTCGGGCAAGGTGAGGACGTGGACTTCAGGCCCGCGATGATCGCCGCGCTCCACGATGGAGGCATCCATGACGAGGGACGCTTCATCGCGATCCAGCGCACATTCTTCGACCGCAATGACGCCCGGCGCGCTAGGGATCTTCCTGATCCGAGGATGACGCTGGGCCAACCCGATCACGCCGCCGTCATGCTTGCTCCCGCCACAACCGTCCTTGGCTTGGCCGAAGGCGTCGAGACCGCGCTCTCCGCCATGATCCTGTTCGCGATCCCGGTTTGGGCCACGCTCGGCAGCGAGCGCCTGGACCAGATCGCGATACCCGATCGGGTGAACCGACTCGTCCTCTTTCCCGACAACGACATCGCCGGCGAGATCGGGGCGGCACACGCGCTCGATACCTATGCCCGGTACGGTCGCACCATCGAGACCGAATTCCCGCCTGCGGGCTTCAAGGACTGGAACGACGTCCTTCAGGCGGGAGGGGAGGGAGTGGGGAAGTGGTGGCGGCAAGTGGCCTGATGGTCAGGCTGTCCCCGCCAGGAGACTACCACAATGACGCAACTTCCCATCCTCGTCCCGGCGGCGAACCTCGCCAAATCGCCGAGCAACGTCCGAACTGTCGGCGATCCCGTCGCCGATGCCCAGCTCGAAGCCAACATCGCCGTCAAGGGCGTCCGCCAGAATCTGATCGGCGTGCCCGTATCGCGTAAGAAGGGCCATTACCGTATCATCGCGGGCGGCAGGCGCCTCGACGCGGTCCATCGGCTGATCGAGAAAGGCGTGTTCGATGCCGACTATCAGCTGGCGGTCCTGGTCCTCGGCAATGCCAAGGACGCGATCGAGACCAGCCTCGAAGAGAATTTCTTCAACCTCACGATGAACCCGGCCGACACCTGCCGGGCCTTCCAGGATATCATCGAGAGCGAGAAGAAAACTCCCGAGGACGTCGCCAAGCGCTTCGGCCTCACCGAACGGTTCGTGCGCAGCAGGCTCCGTCTTGCTGATCTGGCCGACCCGATCTTCGAGGCGCTGCGCAACGGCGAGATCACGCTGAATGTCGCTGTCGCTTATGCCAGCAACAGCGATCGCACCAAGCAGGCCGAGGTCTTCGAACTGCTCAAGGACGGCTATTACCGGGCCAATGTCAACGAGATCAAACGTCAGCTCGTTGAAGATACCTATGTCGGCAGCGATCCCAAGGCGCTGCTGGTCGGGCGCGATGCCTATATCGAGGCCGGCGGCCGGGTCGATCTCGACCTGTTCACCGACTCCACGACCGAGCGCTGGATCGACGGCGATCTCCTCAACCGTCTCGTTGCCGACAAGCTCGCGGCTGCCGCGGAAGCCCTGCGCGAACGTGAGGGGCTGGCGGAAGTCCGGATCATTCCCTCGACTCATGTCACCTACAACGACACCTGGGACCTGCGTCCGCTCAAGGGCGACACGCCCGAACTCACGGCCGAGCAACAGGCGCGTCTCGAGGAAATCGAGGCCGAGATCGAGGCTGCCAACGAGGCCTGGGAAGACGCTGATGAAGACGGCCAGACCGAACAGGCCAACCGCGTCGAGATGCTCGAAGCCGAATATCGCGCTATCGAGAAGCCTGCGCCGGTCCTTTCCGAAGAGCAGAAGGCAGGGGCGCTCGCCTATGTCGTCATCGGCCATGACGGTCAGCCGCGTCTTCACGAGCAACTCTATGTCGCTCCGGTCGATGAGCCTGACGACGAGGAATCGGGCGATCAGGTCGAGGGTGAGGACGACGATGACGATGACGATGACGATGTTGTCGCCGCACCGGGCAAGCCCGCCTACAGCCAGCGGCTCAGCCAGGAACTGGCCGAGATGAAGAGCGAATTGCTGCGTGTGCATATCGCCAGCGATCCGCGCTTCGCGCTCGACCTCGGCACCTTCTGGATGGTCGACAAGGCGACCCGCCATTCGGGCGGCTTCGATCTCGCGACCGAGCTCAAGGCCGACAAGCCCTATTCCGGGCTCACCGGCTACCAGAGCGGGACGCTCGCCGCCGAGGAATGGGGCAAGATCGACGAGGGGCTGGACCGCAGCTGGACCGAGGGTGGCGATGTTTGCCAGCGCTACGACGCCTTCTGCGCCCTTCCCGACGAGGTTCGTGCCGCATGGCTCGCCTGGGCCATTGCCCGGACGCTCCATGCGGTTGTCGCGGGCAAGACGGGCGAGGCCATGATCGACCATCTCGGCACCAAGCTCGAGATCGATGTGGCGGCCTGGTGGCGTCCGACCGCGAACAACTATTTCGATCGTGTGAGCAAGGCCGCGATCCTCACCCACATCGAAGAGATCGGGGGCAAGGAACTGTCGAGCCGTTACGGTGGGTCGAAGAAGCATGACCTCGCGACCTCGGCCGAGAAGATCTTCGGTGGGACCGTTCCTATCGAGGCTGAACTGCGCGAAGCGGCTCTCGCCTGGGTGCCGGATGTCATGCGGTTCGGCACGCCCGTAACCGCGCCCGAAGCGGTGCCGGCGAACGACGAGAGCGTCACCGACGCTGGTGACGACCTCCAGCAGGCCGCCTGATCCACTACCCCAGGGACCGCAGCCTCGCGCTGCGGTCCCCTTTTCGCGCACCTGTACCGCAAGTGACGAGCCAGGTTCGAGGAACCAGACCATGGCCGACATTACCCAACTTCCCGTCATGACCGCGCGCGATGCGGAATCGATCGGCTTTGCGCGCTTCAACGATGTGCCGACCCTGCCGATCGAAATCCCCGATGGGAATTTCACGATCAGCGCGCGCACCAGCGACGGACGTCGCATCACCTTCTTCTTCGGCGAATATGAGCGCGGCGCGCCGCCGAGCTTCGTAGACATCCAATTTCACGACAACGGGACCACCATCCCCAATGCGAATGGTGACACATCACCCAGCTTCGACCTGCTCACCATCGGCCGCGGTGGCCGAAATGCTTATGACAGCAGGCGACATCCGCCGGATGAGAAGCCGTCGATTGCCGTGATCCTCCTTGGGCCATCTTAGACGGCCGCCAACTCTTCCATCTTTCCTTCGCCGCAAACTCACGGCCCGGCCTCGCGCCATGGCCCTGTTTTCATGCGGACCTCGGCCCCGGAGGGAAGGGGGAGGAGGATGAATGGGCCGTGATGGTCCTGATCCAATCTGGAGTTCCCGCCATGTCATTTCCTCTCCATGCGCTCGCGCATCCCGATGAGCCTGAAACGTCCAGGACGACACGCCTGTTCGGCGTCGCTACTCGCCTGGCCGACCTGTTTCGGCGCGGCCAGTCGATCCGCCGCCAGGACCTCAAGCGCCTGATGGAGGAAGCCTTCTCGGCCTCGGACGCAACCGGCAACTGGTCGATGCGCGACGCCTATGATGCGCTCGAGGCCGCACAGGTCATCCTCCTCAAATCCTCGGGCAGCTGGACCGGCGTCGGTCTGACCGGCGCTGATGCGTTCGCCTCGCTTCGCCGTTTCGAGCGTGCGCTGCCCACCCATAGCTATCGCAGCGAGCATCAGGTCGAAATGCAGCAGTTCAGTACACCGATCTCGCTCTCCTGGCTCGCTGCGCAGGCTGCACGTATCCGCCTGGACGATCAGGTGCTTGAACCCTCTGCCGGTACCGGCATGTTGGCCGCCCACGCGGTTCGGGTCGGCGCCGCGCTGATCCTCAACGAGCGCGATCCCGGTCGTGCCGCATTGCTCGACAAGCTGCTCGGCGAGCCTGTCACGACCCACGATGCCGAGTTCATCAACGACCTGCTACCTACCGGCAATTCCCCAAGCGTCGTGCTGATGAACCCACCCTTCAGCCGGAGCGAAGGTCGGGGCAAGGACCGCTTCGCGGGCGCTCGCCATCTGCGTTCCGCACTGTTGCGCCTGGCGCCGGGCGGGCGCTGCGTCGCGATCATGCCGCCGAGCTTCGCAGCGGATGGCACCGCCGCCACCGGCTATGCGATGGTCTGCGAAACCGCGAACCCGCGTGTCGAGATCACCATCCTCGGTAACCCCTATGCCAAGCACGGCACCAGCATCGCCGTCCGGCTGATCATCTTCGACAAAGGCTGGGCAGGACCGACGGAACGATTGACCGCCCAATCCATCGAGGAGGCCGAGGCCTTGGTCGCTGCCGTTCCGCCGCGCCTTGTTGTTCCCGAGCCGGAACCCCCGGCGCCAGCCGTCATTCCCTTGCGTCCGCGCCGCGCCATGATGTCGTCGCCGTCCGCGATCTTCGGTGGCATCCAGAAGCGCGCGCTGGTTGCCCCAGATCGCATCGCGGCGGATGGGAGCGCCAGACCCGTAGACTATGCGATCCGCGCCACGCCGCTGCCGGCGGGCGATCCTGTCGGGCATTACGCGCCCTGGCGGCCAGCGCGGATCGAAATCCCCGACGCCCGGCCCCACCCCGACCAACTGGTGGAATCGGTTGCCATGGCGTCCGTGTTGCCGCCCGCGCCTAGCTATCGCCCGATGTTCCAGCCCCAGGCCTTCGCCGCTTTGTCCGACGCCCAACTCGAGACGATCATCCATGCTGGCGAAGCCTGTGAGCGCGATCTCAAGGGCACCTTCTCGCCCAACAAGGCGGGCGATCAACTTCACGAGGATACGGACGGCGCCGTTTACCGGACGAGCTTCTTCATCGCTGACGGCACCGGTGTCGGCAAAGGTCGTGAGGGCGCAGGCATCATCCTCGACCAGTGGAACCGCGGTCGCCGCCGGGCGATCTGGATTTCCCGCAGTTCGGCGCTGATCGAAGACGCAAGGCGCGACTGGAGCGCGCTGGGAGGCGTGCCGATCGATATCCAGCCGCTCGATGCCTTCCCCTTGGGCGAACCCATCGGCATGGCGAGCGGGATCGTCTTCCTCACCTATGCGACGCTTCGCTCCCAGCGCCATGACCGCGCATCGCGCCTGCAGCAATTGCTCGACTGGGCGGGCCCCGATTTTGATGGCGTCATCCTGCTCGACGAATCGCATGCGCTCGGCAACGCCGCCGGCACCGAGACGGAGTTTGGCGCGGCCAAGGGGTCCGAACAGGGCCTTGCCGGGGTCCGCCTGCAAATCGCACTGCCTCGTGCCCGGGTCATCTACGTCTCCGCGACCGGCGCGACCAAGCCGGACAATCTGAGCTACACCGCACGGCTCGGCCTCTGGGGGCCAGGCACCGCCTTCCGGGACCGCGACGCTTTCCTGGCCTCGATGGAAGAGGGAGGCATCGCGGCGATGGAGATCGTGGCGCGCGAT
Organism: Sphingobium scionense; assembly: GCF_014197035.1. GTDB lineage: Bacteria > Pseudomonadota > Alphaproteobacteria > Sphingomonadales > Sphingomonadaceae > Sphingobium > Sphingobium scionense. Next base: position 15,046 of record NZ_JACIEU010000053.1, read on the forward strand.
ACCAAGGCCATGGGCCTCTACACCGCGCGCGCGCTCAGCTTCGCCGGCGTCGAATATGACCCGCTCGAACATAAGCTCACATCTGCCCAGATCGAGATTTACGATGCTTATGCCGATGCCTGGGCGATCTTATGGCGAGCTGCGCATAAGATCGCTTATCGCGAGGAAGCGGTAATGCGGAGGAGCGCGGCGTAACCGGCGAATTCCCATGATAGTGTGCGCAGTTGCTGCGCATTATATTGGT
>NZ_JACIEU010000054.1 GCF_014197035.1 Sphingobium scionense
CGGGCGACGCCGCCCCGCCGAAAGCCTCACAAATACTACGCTACGTCACCCCAAGCGACCCTCCCGCGGAGCGGGTTCGTGCTTTGGTCGGCAGCCGACTCCACGTGAGTGTCAGCTGTCCTCGCGATCCGGCTCCAATCCGGACAGTCGCCTACCGGCCCGCAGCCGACCTTCTCCGGCATTCACGGCGATAAGGTCGCCGGTAACTTCGGCACGACGATCAAGCCCAAATTCCGCGCCTGAGAAATCACGCGCCTCACCCCCTCAGGCGACCATTGCGTACCTTTGCGCGGCGTTGGCTCTCGCAAATCCTTGCTCAACCACGTCGCGAGGCTGCGAAGAGTAGCATCTGGATCGTTGTTGAGCTTGTCGGCCACCAGCAATGCGATCCGACTGTCGGGAGCCAATCGCGGCGCCGCCTCGAGTATCACCCGATCAGCGTAGCCCGCTTCGACCAACGTTCGGCATGCCTTCACCAGGGTACGCTCGGAAAACGACCGCACCGGCGGCTTAAGCGCCTGAATACGCCGGAGCACCAAGCTCCAGGGTAAGTGCGGTCGCAACCGCTCGACGATTGGCAGCCATCGAAGCCGGCCATCGACCAATTCGTGAAGATGCTTTTCCTTCAAACTGTGGCGCAAGTCGCCTATCGCCGACGGGTCTCTCGCGCGCATCTTCGGATTTCCCGGTCTGGCGCCGCGCGCAACCGCGGCCTTCAGCCCTGCCCGCGTCCGCTCGCGAATAAGCGCACGTTCGAACTCCGCAAAGGCGCCAAGCATCTGTGTCATCAGCATCCCTTGCGGGCTGCTGGTGTCGATCGGATCATTGATCGAGCGAAAATACGCTCCCTTGGCGCGGAGCGCTTCGACGATTTCCAGCAAATGTGACAACGATCGTGCGAGGCGATCGATCCGCACAACCACGAGGGTGTCCCCCTGTCCCACCGCTGCGAGCGCGCTGGCCAGTTTCGGACGGCTGCGGCTAGCGCCGCTGGCCCGGTCCTCGAATAGGGTTACACAGCCTGCGCGTCTTAACTCACTAATCTGGGCGAAGGTATCCTGTTCGTCGGTAGAAACGCGGGCGTAACCGATCAAGGGCATTTGTCACAATCCATCTAACGGGGTCAACCGACCGGTTGCCCCCATTGGACAACTCTTTCAATCCCGCGAGGCCACCCCTTCCCCAACCCGAGCTTACGGGTCTGAATGCGGCGAGACGGCCCGGAAAGCCCCTCAGAACGGCGTTGGGCGCGTCAATGCCCCGCCGCCCGCCGACGCGAAACGGCGCTCCTACGGGCTTTCTCGGGCCGATGCCGGCCGAGTCCTGTGTTTTGGTATCAGCCTGACGGTCGAAATCGCCGGATGACCTAGAGTCCTGCGGTTTGGGGAAACCGACAGCGAGCAATAGCCGGGATTCGGCTTAAATGATAGGGTCATGATAAACCCCCATTATCACGACTACGCATACCAGCCAATTTGACTGAGAGGCACTTTGGGTTAAAAAACGGCGTGGACGCTCCTCTTTCCAACAGCCGCTATGGCCCCGCCTACAGCGCGAAGATGGTCTCTGCGATCGCCTCCTGCACGGCCGCTATTACGCGTCTGGATGCCCGGTTTTGCGTGAGTTCGGTGGCATCGGCCTGGGCGCGCCGCGCCGCCTGGAGCGGCTACACCCGCGCGCTGCAACTGCAATCGGCCGAGATCGACGAAATCGACGTCTTTTCCTGGGGCTGCGGGCTGCAAATCCCCGGCCGGCCGCTGCGGTCGACCAACCTCGACCTGTTCGATCGCTTTCCCGCCTGGGATGCCGCACTTCGCGATCCCGACCCCCTCGCCTGGCGCGATGCGCTCCCGACCGCGATCGGCGAGATCGAGATCGCCGCGGACCATGCGCCGCTGATCCGCGCGCTCGATCGGGTCCGCCAGCATGCGCGTCTCGACGGCACCGCTCTGCCCTGGCTCTCGCTGCCCTTCGCTCTGCGCGACAAGGGGCTGGTGACCACTCCCCTCCCCTGCCTCGCGGGCGGCGGGAAGGCATTCAGGCTGAAGCGGACCGTTGGCGACGAGGACTGGTATGCGGCGTTGCGCAGCCTAGAGGCAAGCGCCACCGCAAACCTCGAACGGTTGCACGAGCTGGAGAAGCTCCATCGCGAGGCCCAGCGCGCGATCGTCGCGGAATATCGACCCGGCAATCTCCCGGCGCTCGCGGCCCTCCTCCATCACCGGCCCCTGCTCTCGCCTCAGTCGCTGGCGGATCTGCTGGGCATGAGCGTTGCCGGCGCGAGCAAACTCCTGGCCCGTGGCGTCGACTGCGGTTTGCTCGTGGAGATCACCAAGCGGCGGACCTGGCGCGTGTTCCTGACCACGGACCTTGCCGTCGAGTTTGGCTTTGCTGCGCCCAAGCGCGGGCGGCCGCGCAACGAGACCCCTCCCCCGCCTGCGAGCCGCGAGCTGGCCGAGGTCTTCGATGCCTTCGATCGCGAGATGGAGAACATCGACAAGCTTCTCCAGCAACGCGCCGTGAGTTCGTAAAAGAAGGTCCGCGGGAGGATGTTTCGAATGCCGCCCGATCTGATGAACCGGGCTTTCTCCCCGAACACCGCTCTCTCGGATGATTGGAATGTCGTCGGCTAGTCAGGGCCTGTCTACTGAGGTGCGCCCGGTAGACGGTCCACCCCAGGGGGTAGGTGCCTCCCCTCCCTGCTCGCAATTCACAGCGCCGGATACAGCGAGGATCGATACGCCGGCGAGCGCGGTGCCGTTCCCCTTGTCCCAAGGGTGAAACTCGAACTCTGCAGTCGGCGGCTATCGGCTCTCGTAAGTTGTATGCGGTAGCTGGGACATCCAGTCGACGGCTCGTCTGAGCCGCAACGGCTCTAGCCCACCGGCTGCTGTTCGTGATCAGGCTTTGGTAGGAAGGCCCCACAGCGCCTTCTGGGCGTTTTGCTTGCCCTGCGGATAGCCATGGGTGGAAACGCGCTGTGCGGGCTGCTGGCGCCGCTCAGTGCAGCTCGGACCTGGTTCGGGTTTCACAGAGCGGTTCCTGTCACAGTGCCTTCGCTGAACAGTGCCCAGAGAGGTTTGGTGCGATAACCGGGTCGTAAGGAGCCAGGGCGCTGCGATGATCGGCGGTGATGTGCGGTCGCATGTCTGAGGCGACGAACGTGACGGAGCATTAGGGTTGGACGATTTGGCTAGTGCGCGGCGATCGTCCCTACCCCTTCTTCCCAATCAATTCTTCAAAAGAAGGAAGCGCCGCAGGCGGGTTAATCTCTTTAGAGAATAGGATAAAAAGTTAGGCTGTGGATGGATCTTTCGCGACTCGCCGATTCAGAGCGAGTCGGGAGTTGAGCGCCGTTCCCATTATACCGTTTGGCCGTTCCTGAAATACCCTGCGTGCCGTTCCCAATGAACCGTGATTCGGTTCCTAATGTACCGAGCCCTGTTCCTGAAATACCGTGGGCAGGGTCTGGGCGACGGGGCCTCGCCGGGGGAGTAAAACGCGTTTTACTCGTCCGAAAAGTGGCTGTTTTCGGTGCCTTTCAGGCATGTTACACCCTGCAGCGCTCGTTGTCGAACTATAGGCGTCAGGCGAGACCGCCCTGTGTTCGGAGGAGTCGAGCGGCATTTCCGCGGCCCTCCCGAGTCCTTGGGTGATTCATTGACGGTCTTTTAGGAACGGGACCCTGCCGAACTGACCTATAACGGCGATGATCTCGGCGTTTTGTTGCCTTGAGCGCATCCCGCTCGGCAGCCTGGACCGTGAAATTTCGAGGTTTCTCGGGAGCCGGCCAGGGATCTCGACGGTACATTGGGAACGGAGCCTGGCCAGGCGATGGGCGCCGATTGTGGATGTCTAGCGATCCCGGAGGCGTAGGCAGTCGAAGCATTCACGGTATTTCAGGAACGGCATCGAGGCAGAGAGGATGACTCCCCTCCCCTCCCCCAGCCTCTTCGGAGCGTCTAAAGTTTGACCTTTAGCTGGCAAATCCGGGCAATCTGATCACAAATCCGACCCTGTCAGCGCCGTTCCTTAAGTACCGTGAAGGCTGGCTGGAGAGGTGGACCGGGCGATCGTCGTGCTAGCACAGCGGTGCCCGGCAAAGCCCATCCGAGGAGGCGGCGGGCGAAGGATCGCGCGTGGTTGGGTCTTCGCAGCCCACGCAATTTTGATAGGGCGCCATACAGAGGGTTCCGAGGCCCGGCTCGTTACTTCAGGAACGGTCCACACGGATGAGTTGGCGTGCGCGAGTGAGCCGTTCTCGACCCTGTTCCTGAAAGACCGTTTTGGCGGATTGCGCCTACGGCGTCGATCAGTTGACCGGACGCTGCTTCGCGCAAAAGGACGCGAATATCTGCGTGATGTTCTTCGCGTTGAACGCTATCTCGCGCTGCCGGAGGAAGTTCCGGAAATCGTCTCCAACGAGACCGTGGTCGCGTTGGGGGCTGGGCAGGTTGGCGCGGGCGATCGCACCGAAAGCCGAATGCGAGATATGGCCGCTCGAGGGGAAGGAGATACTCGGTTCCTCGGGCGCCTTTTCCTTGACGGCCGCAGGCGAAGTTTGGGCGAGGGCAGGGGAGGGCTTGCCCTCCTCGGACGGCTCCCGATCGCGCCTGGTCATGCGCAGCAGCGGTTCGGCATCGTCACGCTGTTCGATGTCCAGGGAGTAGCCTGGCAGATCGTTCTCCCGAGCGATCTTGGTCATCTCGAACTTGAAGCGCCGATAATCGCCTTCTGCGCCGGATTTCTCGAAGAGCGTTGGCATTGAGATGGCGAAACCGTCACTGCCGGCCCCACCGGCATGTTTGCGCGCGACCCGATAGAGCCAGCGTTCTCGACCGCCTGTGAGCGAGAAATAAGCCGGATCGATGGCGAGCACGCCTCCGTCCATCAGCACTCCGTCGTAGAACCATTTCGCGAGGGTAATTCGCATCCCCCGCACGTTTCCGGAACGATCCTTGAGCTGGCTGTGACTGTCGATCCAGGAGAAGGTGGTCTCGACGGCATCCCCGGAGCGGATGTTCGTCTTGACGGTGGTCGATTGGAGCCGGTCGAGGGCATTGCCCAGGAGATCGTAGGCGCGTCCGCCAACCTCGCGCTTCAGAGTCTTCAGCATGTCGTATGGGACGACGTGGAGCGTCTGCGGGATGTCGTTGGCGCCTCGCCGCTTGTGCTCGATCAACACTGACGCGCAGTAAATCAGGATGTCGAGGTCGTAGATAGTCGCCAGGCCATATTCCGAGTTCGCGGAGACATGGACGGTGATCTTACGATCCGGGCTGACATAGTCGATCGGCTTGAGCCGCTTGCGCTTCGACAGCGAGAAAAAGGGCCGCTCCATCGTCTCGCGCTGATCCCGGAGAGGAAGCGCAGTCAGCTGAGGGAGAAAGAGGTCTACCTGACCGTCTTCGCGGTGATCCTGTTGCATCTCGTGTCCTGCGGCATCGGTAAAACGCATTTTACCAGGAGCCAACTAATTGAAAATAAAGCGTTAAACCAGATTTTACTCAATTCCGACTGAACTTCGCGCTCTCAAGGGCAGGGCGGAGCGCTTCGAGGATCTCGTCGACCGACGCTGTGCCCTTGGGGTTGATGTTGATGGTAAGTCCCTTGGCCCGTGTATCAGCGAGAACCTGTCCGATCTCGCGGCCCGATGAGGCGGTGAGGGCCGGCTTGGCGCGGGGTACAGGCTTCCTCGTCGCCGCGGGAGCCACCGCGGCCGCGGCCAGGCGCTCACAGACCTTGATACCCTCGATCTTGTCGCTTCCAGCATCTTTCAGAGCCTGTTGCTCGGCTCCGAGGGCTACAGCTGCGGCGATGATCGCGTCTCGGTGCTGTTCATTCTTCAGCAGGGGCGAGAGCCGCATGCCGTGCCGGACCTTGAGATCTCCAGGCTCAGCGAACGCTGCCACGACCTCGTCAGGCAACTCCGCGAGCTGGAGGAGGTTGTGGAGGTTCTGCTTGGCGATGGCCAAGCGATCGGCCATCTGCGTGCGAACCCCGTTGTAATATGCGTCGACGGCGTGCCTGTAATTGCGCGCACGCTCCAAATCGGTGACGTCCTCGCGCTCTCGATTTTCCAAATCGGCAAGCCGGAAAGCGGCCTCGTCATCGAGCGTCTCGATACGCGCTACGAGCTCGATTTCGCTATGGTTGTTGGCATTCAGCCAGGAAACCGAGAAATGCCGGCGGGTGCCGACGATCAACTCGTAGGGAGTCTCGGCGTTCGGCGTCCGCCGCACCACAACCGGCTCGCGGTTCGTTCCCTCCTCGCGGATGGAATCAATGAGCGAGGCACAGCGTTCGTGGCTCAGCGCCGCATGATCGCGAGCATTGCCCGGCCAGATGGAGCATTCCGAGGGCTTCAGACGGATAGTCGGACGTTTGACCGTGCGGGCGATCTCATCGAACGCAATACCTCGCCGCTCCAGGAATGAGGGCGTCGAAGGTTCGTCAACCGGCTTATCGCGATCGACCAGCACCTCGGCATCCACGACTTCGGCCACGGACGTGGGGGCAGGGGTCGTGCCGATGCTCTCGATGGCATTCGCCAGTAGGCTGCGACGCCGGCCCCCTGCGCTGCTCATGCCGCCTCCGTCAGTCTGTCGGTGCCGACCTGCGCCATACGCGACGGCCACTGCTTGCAAATATCCTTTTCGATCTCGCGAAACACCATGTTGAGGTTGTCACGGCACCGCGTGTACGTCTGGTGCGACCCATATGGCTTGTTGATTTCGTAGATCGACGACATCGACAGCCCGGCATTCTTGATCTCTTCCGACAGGAGGATCGGCGTCGATAGCATCTGGCCGGCGTAGGTCTTCTCCATGACCTGAAGCATTTGAGCCTCGTTGGTCCTGTTGGGCTGGAACATGGTGCAGACGACGCGAATGAACCCGTAGTCGATCGAAGTGTCGAACTTCGAGACGAGGTCCATCGCTTCCCTACAGGTCTGCATGAAGTGGATTGTCGAAAGATAATCCAGTTGCCGAGCCGGCACCGGGATCAGCAAGCCGTCCGCGGCCGTCAACGTGTTCACGCCCAAAAAACCCATGGCGGGGGGAGGATCGAGGATTACGACATCATAGTCGTGCCGGACCTCTTCCAGGCCGATTCTCAGCATGCGAAATGCGCCGGCAATGGCGGTCGGGCCCTCCTCGATGGTTGCTGTCAGTTCCCACTCGGTGTCCTGGAGGCCCAGGTTGGCGGGGCAGATATCGATATTGGGCCAGGCGGTCTTTTGGATCGTCTTTCGCAGCGAATCGGCTTCGTCGATTCTGGGCGAGAGGAAGTTCGAGAGCGTGTGCGTCTCGTCCACCAATGCCTCGAGATTGACGTCGAACATAACACTCATCGACGCCTGGGGATCGCAATCGACAACGAGGACGCGATATCCCCGCAGCGCAAGGTAGTCTGCAAGATGCTTGCCCGTCGTCGATTTGCTGACGCCGCCCTTGAAGTTCTGCACTGCAATGACGACCGCGCGCTCGGAGGGCAATTTACCCATCTTGATGCCAAGCTTCTCGCGAATGGCGATCAAATCTTCGACCGTGTAGAATCGGCGTCCGTTGGTGGCCGTCTTGGGTGCGGGCAAGCGTCCGCGCGCCTCAGCCTTCGAAAGCGCTTCTGGCGTTCGGCCAAGCAATTCAGCGGCGACCGTCGCCCCCATTGAAATGTTCAGCGTTTTGCGATCGGATGGATCAATGGCTGCCTGCCGCAGCACGGTCTTGGCATTCTCGCACGAGGTAATCATCGCATCGAGAATCTGACCCGACAGCATGGGCATGTCCCCTTTTTGAACCCAAACCGGCCACGGTTCGTGAAAAGCACCGCATAATGGCCCCTAATCCCGGACAGATATGCCAAATGCAGGGTGGTTAGTCAAATACGGCGACCTGACCCGGCGTGCGCAGGGACAAGCCCTCTTGCCGCCCCCGAGTCCCGGACCATCCGCGCGTATATCATTTCACCTATAAACCCGGACCAAAATCAAGACGAGTCGCTCGCCAGCACCCGCTGCTTGAGGACTTATCCGCAATTCTTGTCCGACTTAGAAAGCTCAGACAACGGGCATTCACAGCAACGCGAATCATCTCGAAGATCATTGGCGGGCACAGGGTCAGCGATGGAACCTATCAGTCCACGGCGATTCGGGTCGAACTTGGACTATTCGCTCCAACAACTGCTTTCGAGTCATGAAAGAGTCGCGCCTCGCACGACCCGTCGCGCGATCTGTTCCGTCTTGCTTCTCCGATAACCTCTAAAACGATGTTCGTGGAGAAGGGAAGGGGGGCCGAGGTTGTGAAAGGAGCCGATCATGGCCCTCACAGCCGAACGACCTTCGCAGCAACTCATCGATCTTGTTGGCGCACTTGGCGGCACATGGCACGGCAGAACCGCAATGTGCCTTTGCCCGGCGCATTCCGACAGCACCCCAAGCCTGTCGATCCGCCAAGGCAATCGCGGTATTTTGGTGACCTGCTTCGCGGGATGCGATCGGGAAGACGTTCTGCGTGAACTCCGACGCGTGCCCATCCGCGACCATTTCAGCTATACCCATGCTCCTGCCGTTTCTTCCGGCAATGCGAGCCGGCTGTGGGATGAAGCCCTTTCCCTCGAAGGCACGCTGGCAGAACGCTATCTCGCCTCGCGCTATCTCGCGCCGATCACGGACGACCTGCGCTTCCATCCACGCTGTCCGTACCGGCCAAAGCCCTGGACGAGCTTCCACCCGGCTCTTCTGGTAGCGGTGCGGGAAGGGCGGCGGCTCACAGCCGTCCAGAGAATATTCCTCGATCCCATGACTGCGCGCTATCGCATGAAGCTCATGCTCGGTCGGCCAGCGGCCGGCGCGTGGCAAGGGGGAGGGCGGGGCGCCACGGTCCTCGCCCTCGCCGAAGGCTTTGAGACCGCGCGCGCCTTCACCATTCTCAATGCGCTGCCATGCTGGGCAAGTCTCGGAGCGCGGCGACTGCATCAGATCCGCCTCCCGGAGACCGTGCAAACGCTCATCCTTGCCCAGGATAATGACGCGGAAGGCGTCCGCGCCGCCGATCAGGCCGAACTGCTCTACACTCGGCCCGGCCTCACGATCGAACGAATGCCGCCGCCGCGCGGTATCGAAGATTGGGCCAAGGAACTCGAGAGGCGTATGGCGGCCTGATCGGGCCGGATAGAATCCCGACTCTCGATATTGTGGCTGGACCGCCTCGAACGGCTCAACCCGTGGAACATGGCCAACCCAGCGCAATGGGAAGGGGAGGGGGGCGGAGGACTGATGCTGCCGACGGGGCAGCCAGTCTGGAGACCCCACCATGTCCGATCTCTTCGATACCGCCACTGCGGCTGAGCGCCGCGCGGCCGTCATTCTTGCCGATCGTCTGCGTTCGACCGATCCGATCACTCGCGCTGACCTCAATGCGGCCATGGTCGAGGGCTTTGGAGGGACGGACGCCGACGGCTTCTGGACCCAGCGTGACAGCTTCGAGATCCTCGAACACGCGCTCGCCCACCATCTCCAGTTCGGACCCTATCCCCTCCGCTCGCTCGATGACGTCGCCGCCGCCTGCGATCTCCTGGACCGGCTGCCCACCCAGACCGTTCGCAGCGAGGATCAGATTGAATGGCAGCAATTCTCGACGCCCGTCGATCTTGCGGCGATCGCCGTCCTTCTCGCCAACGTTCAGAGCGATGACATCATCCTCGAACCCAGCGCGGGCAACGGCCTTCTCGTAGCCCACTGCCGGGATTTCTCGGCCCTGCAACTCAACGAATATGCGCCGGCCCGCCGTGCCCGGCTCGCCGACGTCTTCCCCGACGCCGTTGTCACCGGCCACGATGGCGCGGTGATCAACTCGACCCTCGCAGCCGCGCCGCGGCCGAGCCTGATCCTCATGAACCCGCCATTTTCCCGCTCGGTCGGGCTCGGCGCCGACGCACACGCCGCCGTCCGTCATCTCCAGGCAGCGCTACGCCGCCTCCAGACCGGCGGCAGGCTCGTTGCGATCATGCCCGACTGGTTCGGCCCCAATGCCCGGATGCGCGATCTCTTCGAGACCACCTTGCGCGATGTCAGCGTCCAGACTTCGGTGCGGCTCGAAAAATGCTATCTCAAGCACGGCACCTCGATCGCCGTCAGGCTCTTCGTCATCGACAAGGTGCCAGGCAAGACGATCCCCGCGACGATCCAACGCACCTCCATCCGCGACCTCATCGGCGCACTCACGATCCACGACCGAGCGGTTCTCGGCGCACCCTTGGCCCCCGCTCCGAAGCGGTCGAGCAGCCCTTCGCTCTTCCGCGCCATGAAGAGCAATCGCGCGCAGCCGCGTCCGTATCACGCGCCGGTCCGCAACAGTGTCCTGCCGGTCCAATATACGCCGCTCGATACGCCGGCACCGCTGCTCGACCAGGTCGGCGTCTATCTTCCCTATCGCCCGAGCAGGATCACCTTCGAGGCCGCCGGCGAACATCCGACCGCGCTTGTCGAATCGGTGGCTATGGGTTCAATCGCGGGGCCGATCCCCGCTTATGTGCCGAACTTGCCCGAGCGCACCGTATCGGAGCGCCTGCTATCGGCTTCGCAGCTCGAAACCGTCGTCTATGCCGGCCACGCCTGGGACCAGTTCCTGCCCGGACGGTTCAAACCCGCCAAGGAGGGCGTCGGTCTCACCGAGGCGGAAGACGGCCGTGCCTACCGCATGGGCTATTTCCTCGGCGACGGCACGGGCGCGGGGAAGGGCCGGCAGGTCGCGGCCTGCATTCTCGACAGCTGGCTTGCCGGCCGCCGGCGCAACATCTGGATTTCCAAGAACGAGGCGCTGCTTGAGGACGCCCGCCGTGACTGGACCGCGCTTGGCGGCCTTGCCGCTGACATCCAGCCTCTCGCCAACTGGAAGATCGATCAGGCAATCCCGCTCGAGCAGGGCGTGCTCTTCGTCACCTACCCCACGCTTCGCTCGGCGCGCGGTGACCACAGCCGCCTCCAGCAAATCATCGACTGGGCCGGCGAGGACTTCGAAGGCGTCATCGGCTTCGACGAGGCGCACGAGATGGGCGGCGTCGCTGGCGGCGAGGGCGCACTCGGCAAGAAGGAGGGCTCGCAGCAGGGCATTTCCGGCGTGCTGCTCCAGAACCACCTGCCCGGCGCCCGCGTCCTCTATGCCTCGGCCACGGGCGCGTCCGACGTCAACAACCTCGCTTATGCCGTGCGGCTCGGGCTCTGGGGCCCGGAAACGGCCTTTAGCAACCGTGAGCAGTTCATTGCGGGCATCCGCAAGGGCGGCATCGCGGCGATGGAGCTGGTGGCCCGCGACCTGAAGGCGCTCGGCCTCTACACCGCGAGGGCGCTCAGCTTCGCCGGCGTCGAATATGAGATCCTGCGCCACGAGCTGACGCGCGAGCAGATCGCGATCTACGATGCCTATGCCGACGCCTGGGGCATCTTATGCGCAGCTGCGCATAAGATACCTTATCGCGAGGTCGCGATAATGCGCAGGAACGTGGCGAAGGCCCGCAAAGCTGCTGAGCATTTCGCCACGTCCTTCACATTATTTCACAAGGCATCGAGCCACTCCATCAGGCTGGCTTCTCGTTTCCACGAAGGTGGCACGTTGCTCGCCGCCGGCGCCCCTACCTGCTCGAGCGCCTTTCGTTTGGTCTCCAGATTGGCCTGTGCGTAGTGGTTGGTCGTATCGAGGCTGACGTGTCCCAGCCAACTGCGGATGACGGTGATGTCGACCCCGGCAGCGACAAGGTGAACGGCAGTCGCGTGCCGGAAGCTGTGCGGCGTCACATTTTTGGACCGAAGCGACGGCACGGTTTCTGACGCCTTTCCTACATAGGAGGCGAGTTTGAACCGCACTCCCGAGGCGCCCAGCGGCTCACCATATCGATTGACGAAGATCCGCTGATCTGGCGCGCGCGGGTGACGTTCCAACAACTTCCTGAGCAACGTCACGGTTTCCGGCCAGAGTGGACAGATACGTTCCTTGCGACCCTTGCCGTAAAGACGCACGAAGTTCGGTGCGTCGAACCGGATCGCCTCGGGACAGAGGTCGAGGGCCTCCTGGATGCGCGCGCCGCTGTTATATAGGAACGAGAGTAGCACGTGGTCGCGCATTCCCTCGATTGTCGACCGGTCGGGCTGAGCAAGGATCGCTTCGACCTCCTCCGGCTCGAGATAGCAGGGTGCAACGGTAGGTTCCCGCTTGAGCGGGACGGTCAGGACCTCGGCGCATTGCGCGATGTATTCGGGATCCTTGTCAGCCACGAAGCTGAAGAAGCTGCGGATCGCGGCGAGCCGGCAGTTGCGTGTACCGATCGTGCCCCTGCGCCCATGCTCGGTGTGGTGGAGGAACGCGCGAACCTCTCCGGCCGAGACGTCGGCCAGCATGATCCGCGCGACCCCGCCGCCCTTTCGCTCCGCGATGAACCGAAGCAACAACCGCCAGGTGTCGCGGTAAGACCGGATCGTATGGACAGATGCACTGCGTTGCTCAGCCAACCATTCCTGAAAGAACGCCCGCAAGAATGCGGGGAAGAGATTGCCCTTCGTCATGACCGCGCCTCCATCGTGAGGCATCGGGCGCCGACGGTCCGGAACCGCTCGCTTGCTTCCTGCAGCAGGTCCTGCGTGACGGTGATGTAGACCAGCGTGGAGTTGATGTCCCGGTGGCCCATGTAGGTGGAGAGGAAGCGCAGTTTGTCCTGCGGATTGACGCCGGATCGATACCATTGAAGGATCCGGTTCACGACCATCGAGTGGCGCAGGTCATGAACACGCGGCCCTGTCCGCCCGGTCGGGGCCTTGAACCCGGCACGGCGCATGACGTTGGTGATCATCGTTGAGACCGTCACCGGGGTATAGCGATCATTGAAGTGCTCGTGCCAGAAGAGCCCGGACCGAGGATCCTGTGGGGCGCCAGCGCGCCGCCTTGCATCGATATAGGCCCGTAATTCGGCCATGACGCTGCCGGTTAGCGGCAATATCCTGGTCTTGTAGAACTTCGTTTCCCGCACTGTGATCGTGTCTGATTGAAGATCGACGTCACCCAGATCGAGCCCGGCGAGTTCACTACGGCGCAGTCCGGCACAATAGGCCAGAACCACCATGGTGTAGAGAACCATCGGCCGCAGCGGCGCGTCCGGCGACGGATAGGAGCGGGCAACGTCGAGCATCTGCCGAACGTCGGCCGGGCTGAAGATGTGCGGTCGTCGATGCTCTCGTGCCACTTCCCGCTCGGGACGGGCGTTGAAGCGTTTCGGTGGGATGCTGGGATCAAGGCGATACCGCGCCTTAGTCAGGAGGCGCCCGAGCTTCTGGCATTCAGCCGCGTGATTGCGGGTCAGCTTGGCAGTTGCCCAGCGCGCCAGCATCGTCTCAAGCGATGCCCCTGTCAGTTCCGGGGTCGCCTGGAGGAACCGATCGAACCGCAATAACCAGTGAGCCTGAGTCTCATACTGATACCCCCGGCTCCGCATCAACGCGACATGCTCACGCATGAAGTCCCCCAGCGAGCTGCCGAAGGGCGCGGGGCGTCGCAATGCGGCCAGGGCTCCGTCGGGATTTGCGGAAGCCAGCGCTCGCCAGATCGGCTTGCTTTGTTTGACGTTGTATTGACGGCGAAGCACGGCAACGGGATTATCTGCGATCAGCCCGATTTCGACGAGGTGGTCGAGGAAGCGATCGACAATGCAGACCTGGTTGAGCAGCGTCGGCATTCGCCAACGTTTTTCCATTTCCTTCAGCCAGACTTCGAGCATCTGCCGGTCGACCGCCGGATGACGCTGGGCTACATTCTCGAAGCTGCGAAGGAACCAGCGATAAGTCGGCCTGCTTCCCTGCCGGAACTGCGATTTTTCCAGGAAGGCGTCGATGACCGTGCGATCGGGATCGTGCCAAGCGCTCATGGCAGCACCTCCGATCCGGGCACGTCGAGCGCCACGGCTCGGAGATCATCTGTCGCCAGCTTGAGATAGGCGTTGGTGGATTCGGTGGATCGATGTCCGAGCACGTCGCCGATGATCTTTTGCGGGACCGACGCCCGCAGCATTTCGACCGCCCGCGCGTGGCGAAAGACATGCGCTCCTCGCTTTCCCGGCGGCTCGACGCCAGCGGCTGACAACCGCCCGCGGATCATGCCATACAGGTTTGTCATTGCGATATAGGGCGCGCAGGACCGGATGAAGATTTCCCGCCCCTCAACCTGGGGGCGCCCATTACGCAGATAGTCGAGGAGCGCCTCACCAACGGGCGCCAATAGCGGCAAGTAGGAGTACGCATTGGTCTTGGTGTGACGGATACGCAGGGCTTCTCCGCGCCAGTTCACGTCTTCAAGCCGAAGGCGACAGATCTCACCTTCGCGCAACCCATATGTGGCAAGCAGTTGAAGTACCGCAAAATCGCGCAGTCCCCGCGGCGATCCATCCTTCTTCGTCGCCGCCAGCACCGCGGCGATTTGGCGCCTGTCCAGCGTCGAGGGCACGTCTTCATAGGCGTAGAGCATGGGGCCGATGATGTGCGGCGTGAGATCCATCGGGATGCGCCTCGTCCGATGCAGATACCGCACCACCGACCGGAGCCGCTCAGCGACATCGGCCAATGATTTGCGCCGTAATCCAGGGGCGCGCATGTCCATGTAGAGATCGACCTCCCCGATGCTCAAGGTGTCGAGGCTGGCGGCCCCGCCCCGTTCGAACTGCCATCGCAGGAAGTTCCGTGCCTCCCACAGAAGCGCCGAGATGGAAGCGCTTGCCAGACCGCGCTCGTCGCGCAGCCATGCCTCGTATTCGCAGCAGATCGCCTGCCGATACGCGGTTTCCGGTTCGGTCATCTCTGGCTCGGGCGGCCATTTGCCTTGGGCAAGCCGGAGCAGTTTGTTGATCGATGTGCGGGGCAACATGGACTTGTAACGGATTTGCGCCGGTCACCTGAGCGATTAGAGCTCGCAACAGGAGACCGACGAGATGATCAAGCATACAGAAGAGTTCAAGCAT
>NZ_JACIEU010000055.1 GCF_014197035.1 Sphingobium scionense
CCCATGGGATCGGCCGGTGCAAAGGCCATGGCCGTGATCCTGGGACAGGCCGACATCTATCTCCATGCCGGCGGCCAATATGAATGGGACAGCTGCGCACCCGCCGCCGTCGCCATCGCTCACGGCCTCCATGCCTCCCGCATCGACGGATCGCCGCTCGTCTACAACCAGCCAGACACATACATGCCTGACCTCCTCATCTGTCGCCACGAACATGCCGACATCGTGCTG
The DNA here is from genome assembly GCF_014197035.1 of Sphingobium scionense. GTDB lineage: Bacteria > Pseudomonadota > Alphaproteobacteria > Sphingomonadales > Sphingomonadaceae > Sphingobium > Sphingobium scionense. The sequence continues at coordinate 232 of NZ_JACIEU010000055.1, forward strand.
GGGGCACTGAAGGGCTAGGCGCGGGCCGCCAGTCCGGCACCGACATCGGCGCCCGCCCAGGCGCGCCAGCGGTCGCCGTCGGGGTCGACCTCCACCCGGTCCGCCAGGTCGAAGATCTTCACCGCCGGCCGATCGACATGATAGGCGGGCCAGTCCGGTTCGGGCGCGCCATGGCGGACGAAATGGGCGATATGGTCGGTCATGCGCCGGCCAAGGGCCGCGCGGCGGCCTCGCATCGGCCCGCCCCGGGCGAAGGCGGCGCGCAGGCCGCGCATCGGCCAGGCCAGGGTCAGGTCGAGGCCATGGGTCGCACCCGCGATGGGGTGGCGATAGTCGAAGCGATAGAACCAGGTCGGCGCCTGCCCCGACTGGCGATCGGCGAAATGGCGCGTCGGCATCAGGAAGGTGAGATCGGTGGCGAGCGCGCGGCGCCCCGCCTTGTCGCGCGGATAGGTGGCGAGGATGCGGGCGGCATGATCGGCCGGCAATTGGGCATGGAGCAAGGCTTCGAGCGCGGGCCAGCCGGTCGGCAATATGTCGCCGGGCATGAGTTCGAACAGGCGGATTTCCTCACGCGTGGCGCCGGCGAGCAACGGCACCCGTGCTGCCGGCTCGGCCACCGCCTGCGCCAGCGAGGCAGGCAGCAGGTCGCCGTCGAACCAGGGGGCGGCGGGAATAGTGCCGGGATTGGCGGCGCCGGCCGCGCCCTGCGCCTCGAACAGGCGCATAAGATCCATGCCGCGCAGCGCAGCCAGATCAGGATCGCCCAGCGCCGCCAAATAATCGCGCGCCACCTGTTCGCTGCGGTCCTTGCCATGGATCAGGCTGACCGCACCGCTCTGCATGATCGCCCCGGCAAAAAGGCCGCGCGCGGTCGGGGCGTGGAGCAGCAGCGAGACCGACATGGAGCCGGCCGACTGGCCGCCGACCGTCACCCGCGCCGGATCGCCGCCGAAGGACGCGATATTGTCCCGCACCCAGGCGAGCGCCGCGATCTGGTCGCGCAAGCCCAGATTGGAGGGGATGCCCGGCACGACCGCGCCGAAATTGACGAAGCCGAGCACGCCCAGCCGATAGTTGATGGTGACGACGATGATGTCACCGTCACGAGCGAGGTCGCTGCCGTCATAGCTATGGCCGCCGCCCGCGACGAAGGCGCCGCCATGGACCCAGACATAGACCGGCAGCGGGCCGGTCGCGCCATCGGGCACATGGATGTTGAGCGACAGGCAATCCTCGGCGAAGTCGGGCATCGACAGCCGCGCCCGCTTCGCCTGATTACCATACATTTGCGGGCATTGCGGGCCGGAGCGCGAGGCGTCGCGCACCTCATTCCACGCGGCCGGCGCCTCCGGTGCGGCAAAGCGCGCGGCCCGCGCATAGGGGATGCCGCGCCAGCATCGCACGCCGTCCGCCATGGTGCCGCGCACCGGCCCGGCCGTCGTCGTCACCGTCAATCCGTCCATGCCGCCCCTCCCGTCCTGCGGTGGGGATGCTAGGCGCCGCCGTATGAGGCGCCAACGCGCAATGCACAGATAGCGGCGGGGCGATGCCCCTTGCGATCAGGGCTGCATCGAAGGGGTGACGACCAGCCGGTCGAGAATTTCCGCCATGCGATCGCGCGGATAATCAGGTTCCTGCTGCAACCACCATGCGAGAATCTCGACCGTGGCACTGACCGCGAAGACGATGCGCAGTTCATCGGGCAGCCAGCCGGCATCATGCGGCCTCTGCTGCGCCAGCTGGCGCGCCTGATCGGTAAATTCCTGCTTGAGCATGGTCGCCGCACCGCCGGTCAGGAAGGCCGACCAAAGGGCGCGCCGTTCGCCGACATAGGCAAAGAGAGTCAGACAGGACTGGCGCGCATCGTCGGCGAACAGGATCGGCAGCGCGCGTTGCAGCAGGTCGGCAATCTGCCCGGCCGCCAGATCGTGCAGCAGCGCATCCTTGGACGGATAATGGCGGAAGAAGGTGGCATAGCCGACCTCCGCCTCGCGCGCGACCTCACGAATCGTCACCTGGTCGTAGGGGCGGGTTTCCAGCAGGTGGAGCATCGCATCGAGCAGCTGGCGGCGGGAGCGCAGCTGGCGCGCGTCGGTCGGCAGATTATCCATCGGGGCCATGGCTTAAGGCCTTCGCGCCCGCCTGAACAGGGGGGAGGATCGCCGAGCCGATGATCCGCCCCCGCCCCATTGCCCGACACGGCCGCCCGACTAGGGTCCGGCCCGACAGGAGAGGAAGCACGCCATGGACAACCGGATCGAGACGCTGATCGCCAAGGAAGAGATCAGGGAACTGGCCCAGCTCTATTCGCGCGGGGTCGATCGGCAGGACTTCGCGCTGATCAGGACGCTCTATACCGACGACGCCACCGACAGCCATGGCAGCTATTATGACGGGCCGGTCGACGGCTATGTCGCCTTTCTCGAAGCGTCGCTGCCGCACATGCATATCGGCAATCATTTCGTCTGCAACCATCTGGTCCAGGTCGACGGCGACACCGGCGAAGGCGAGGTCTATGCCATTGCCTGGCATCTGATCCCCGACGGCAAGGGCGGGCTGCTGCATGATATCCAGGGGGTGCGCTATATCGACAGCTATCGACGCGTCGATGGCCAGTGGCGCTTTGCCAAGCGGGTCGTGAGCTTCGACATGAAGCTACTGCAACCCGCCAGCGACCATGGTCAAAAGCCGGTGCCGGTCGACGATCCCAGCTATGCGCTTCTGGCGCCGCTGTTCGCGCGCGGCGCTGGCCGCTGACGGCTTCGCCGCAGCGATGTCGCCGCAGCTTGCTTGACAGCCAAATCAACAATCCTGTTGATGATAGTGAATAATCGGCCGGGCCTATTGTGCCGCTGGCCCGAATGGAGAGGTAGGTTTTGCAATGACGAGGTCTCTCAACAGCCGCACGGCCGTGGTCACGGGTGCGGGATCGGGCATTGGCCGCGCGATCGCGCTGCGCCTGGCCGAGGATACGGCCAAGATCGCCGTGTGGGACATCAACGGCGACGGCGCGACCGAGACGGTCAGGCTGATCGAGGCGGCAGGTGGCACCGCCATCGCCATCACCGCCGACTGTTCGGACAAGGCGGCGATCCATGCGGCAGCGGAAGAAACGCGAACGAAGCTGGGGCCGATCGCGATCCTGGTGAACAATGCCGGCATCGCCCCCTTCACCCCGTTCATGGATATTGACGACGACCTGTTCGACAAGGTCATCCATATCAACCTGCGCGGCCCATATCTGCTGACCAAGGAAGTACTGCCCGACATGCTGGCCGCCGGCTGGGGCCGGGTGATCAACATCACCTCTTCCTCGGTCCAGTCGGGCTCCTTCGCCCAGGGCCATTATGTCTCGTCCAAGGGTGGCCTGATGGGCATGACCAAGGCGCTGGCGCTGGAATTCGCGCCGAGCGGCGTGACCTTCAACATGGTGCCGCCCGGCTTCATCGACACGCCGATGCTGCGCGCCGCGCCGATCGACGCCGACGCCTTTGCCCAGACGCTGCCGATGAAGCGGATCGGCAAGCCCGAAGATATCGCCGCCGCCTGCGCCTATCTGGCGTCCGAGGAAGCGAGCTACATCACCGGCCAGACGATCAGCACCAATGGCGGTCGCTACATGGGATCGCATTAACAGGACCGCATCTGGCGAAAAGAGCCGGGACGCTTGCATGGGCGGCCCGGCGATTTATGCTCCAGCCATGGTCCAGAAACGTCGCGTCGGCGCCGAAAGCTCCGAAACCCGCGCCCGGATCGTGGAGGCTACCGAACAGGTGATCCGCGACGAAGGCTATGCCGCCGCCAGTTCGCGCCGCGTCGCGCTGCGCGCCGAGCTGCCGCCTTCGCTCGTCCATTATTATTTCCCGAGCACCGACGACCTGCTGCTGGCGGTGTTCCGCCGCGGCGCGGAGCAGAGCGACGCGATGATCGAGGCGGCGTTGACCAGCGCCGATCCGGTGCGGGCGCTGTGGCGATTTTTTTCCGACCCCAGCCGCAACGCGCTGGCGATGGAATTCGTCGCCATGGCCAATCATCGCAAGGCGATCCGTGCCGAGATCGCCCGCCATAGCGAGGCGATGCGCGAACGCCAGGCGCAGTTGATGGAGCAGTTGCTGGGCGATCGACTCGCGGATCACAAGGTGACGGCTGCGGGCCTCAGCCTGCTGCTCGCGGCGGTCGGCCGCACTTTGGTGATGGAGGCCGACATGGGGGTCGCGAGCGGCCACGCCGATGCCCGCGCTTCGGTCGAGGCGCTGCTGGACGAATTGCTGCCATCTTAAAAATGAGAGGCGTTGACTTTTCCATGCAGGCATGTTGAACATGTGTTCAAACGCGCAGGGATGCATAGGAGAGCAAGGCATGTCCGCCACCACCATTACCCGTTTCGTGCATGAAGAGATCAAGCCGAGCATCGGCAGCCGTATCCTCAACAACAAGGCAGAGCTTCTGTCGGGCGAACTTGGTCCGCAGATTCGCGAACTGCTGGAACAGCGCGGCGTGCTGGTCTTCCCGAAGATCGACTTCAACGATGAAGAACAGGTCGCCTTCACCAAGACGCTGGGCACCTTCGCGCCCGAAATGCAGGACGGCACCAACCACAAGATCCACAAGATCACGCTGGACGTGAAGGAAAACCCGCAGAGCGCCGAATATCTCAAGGGTTCGCTCTACTGGCATATCGACGGCACGATGAACGACACGCCGATCCTGGCATCGCTGCTGTCGTGCAAGGTCACGGCGACCTGGGGCGGCAATACCGGCTTCTGCAACACCTATGCCGCCTATGATGCGCTGACCGACGAGCAGAAGGTCGAATATGACCCGATGCGCGTCATCCATTCGGTGTGGGCGACGGTATCCTATTATGAGCCGGAAACGAGCCTGGCCAAGCTGCAGGGCATGCAGCGCATCGGCGAAAATGAAGTACCGCTGGTGTGGAAGCACCGGTCCGGCCGCAAGTCGCTGATCCTGGGCTGCACCGCGCATCGCGTGCTGGACGTCGAACCGATGAAGAGTGCCCAGATTCTGGTTGGCCTGCGCGAATGGGCGACCCGCGAGGAATTCAGCTACAGCCATGAATGGAGCGTCGGCGACCTGGTGATGTGGGACAATACCGGCACCATGCACCGGGCCGAGAAATATGATCCCGACTGCAACCGCATGATGCACCGGACCAAGCTGCAGGGCGAAGAACCCTTCGAATAAGGATCGGCCGAACGGCCTTTCCACGCCCGCCGCCCAACCGGGTTGGCGGGCGTTTTGCCCTGCCCTCGGAGCATCGTCATGAGCACCCCGCTGACCTTCGGCTATCTCTATGATTTCCGGAACCCGCCCCAATGGGCACGGCGCCCGGCCGATCTCTATGCCGAGATACTGGACTTCGCCGCATGGAGCGAGACGGCGGGCTTTGCCGGCGCCTGGGTGCCCGAACATCATGGCGCGCAGGATGGCTATATGCCCGCGCCCAATGTCGCGCTGGCGGCGATCGCGGCGCGCACCAGCCGGATCAGGCTCGGGTCGGCGATCGCGCTCGCCCCGCTCTATCATCCGGTCCGCTTTGCCGAGGAATGCGCGGTGCTGGATATCCTGTCCGACGGTCGGCTGGAGATGGCGCTGGCGATCGGCTACCGCCGCCGCGAGACCCAGGCCTATGGCGTCGATTTCGGCAAGCGTGGCGCGCGCTTCGACGAATTTCTGGCAATCGTCCAGCGCCTGTGGGCCGGCGAGACGGTCGATTTTTCCGGGCAGCATTACAATGTCACGGGCGCGACCCTGCGCCCCGCCGCGCCGCGCGGACGCATCCCCCTCTATATTGGCGGCTTTGCCGAGAAGGCGCTGGCGCGGGTGGCGAAATATGCCGACGGCTATTTCGGCAATGAGGAAGTGTGCGGCCTCTATGCCGACAAGCTGCGCGCCGAGGGCAAGGATCCGGCGGCCGCACGCATCCGCATCCAGAGCCTGTTCACCCTGGTCGCCGACGATCCCGAGGCGGCGATGGCGGAGATGGCCCCCTATTTCCATCATGTGAATGAAACCTATGGCGCCTGGCTGGCCGAGGACCAGGCGTCGGGGATCGACAAGGTGGCGCTCAAACCCATGTCACTCGACGCGTTCAAGCATAGCGGTATCTTGCAAATCCTCACCCCCGACGCGGCGATCGACCATTTCCGCGCGATGCAACAGCGCATCAATGTCGAGCATATCATGATGATGCTCCCGCCCGGCCTGCCCCCGGCGAAGTTCCAGCCCTATGCCCAGCTCTTCGCCGACAAGGTGATTCCCGCTTTTTGAGGGATGAAGGTCCGCCCGCCAGCAAATGCAGGGCTGGTTCGCCGGCACCCAAGGATACGAATTTTTTGGGGTAGCTGGCGCGCCGGAGGCTTCGTACATCTGGTCCCATGACCAGCGGGATGACAGACGGCGTCCAGGCGCTGACCGAGAAGGAAAAGCAGACGTTGCGCCTGATGGTCCGGGGCCATGATGCGAAATCGATCGCGCGCAGCCTGGACCTGTCGGTCCATACCATCAATGAACGGCTGCGCGATGCGCGACGCAAGATGGCGGTGTCGAGCAGCCGCGAGGCCGCCCGTCTGTTGCTGGAAGCCGAGGGCGAGCCGGACGCAGCGCCCCCCGATTTTCTGGGGGACAGAATATTGGGGGCAGACGCTGCCCCAATCGAAGCGGATCAGGACGAGGCGCCGGTCGTCGGCGTGGGACCGGCCCGTCGCCGGCCCCGGATCCTGCTTGGAGTGGTTCTCATGATGCTTGTCCTTGGCCTGCTGGCACTCGCCGCCCTGCCCGATGCCGCCCCGGCCCCGCAATCGACGCCTGCCGCTGCGCAGGCGCGAAACGTCGAAGTCGTCGATGCCGCGCGCCAATGGCTGGCACTGGTCGATCAGGACAAATGGGACGAAAGCTATCGCGGCACCGGCAGCGCTTTCCAGAAGCTCAATACGATGAAGGTCTGGACCGAGGTTTCGCAGCAGGTGCGGGGCAGGTTCGGGTCGCTCCTGTCGCGCAGCCTGCTGAGCCAGGAGGAACTGCCCGCCCCGCCCCATGGCTATGAAGTGGTGAAGTTCCGCGCCAGCTACGCCAACCAGGCGCAGGCGATCGAGACGGTGACGCTCGACCGCGAGGACGGCGCATGGCGCGTCGTCGGCGTGACGATCGAATAAAGCCGACACGGGCGCGCGCCAGCGCGCCCTTCATGCACGCGTGGCCGGCGGCACGTCCAACCGAAAGAAAAGCGCGAGTTGCAGGCTCTCCGCAATCCGTTGCGCCTTGTCCTGCAAGGCGGCGGCGGCAGCCGGAACCATGAGGGCATCTGTCGTCTGCGACCATAGACGCAGCCAATGGTCGAACAGGTCCGGCGTGATCCGGTCGCGATGCGCCATATGCACCGGAACCGGCTGTCCCTTGTAACGGCCCGACGACAGCATCACCGACGACCAGAAATCGACCAGCCGATCGATATGCGCGGGCCAGTCATCCACGGCATCGTTGAAGATCGGACCAAGCCGGTCGTCCGCGCGAACGCGGGCATAGAAGCTTTCGACCAGATGGCGCAGGCTGGCCTCGTCGATCCGTTCTGCCTTCATGGATTCCGACTCCGGGCAGGAAAGCCCGATCCATAGCGCATCGACCGACGGGATTCGACCCGGACGCGCGCGCCCCTACTCCCCGGCGACAGCGCGACCGAAGCTGTAGCGGATATGGTCGACATGGCCCTCCAGCCCGAAGAGCAACGGATCCTGGCTGTCCATGATCGCATCGATCCGGGCGCCGACATCCTCCGGCGTCCAGCTGGGCTGATAGACGCCTTTGCTTTCGGCGATAAAGGCGCGGGCGACGCGGCCGGCGATCGACACCAGCATCTCGCCCGTGACCGAGCAGCTTTCATGCGCCAGCCAGGCGACGACCGGCGATACCAGTTCCGGCCCCATCGGCGGATATTGGGTAATGTCGAGCCCTTCGGCCATGCGGGTAACGGCGCCGGGCACGATGATGTTGGATTTGACCCCTTCGGCCTCCCCCTCCAGCGCGAGCACATTGTTGAGGCCGATCATGCCCGATTTGGACATGCCGTAATTGACGCAATCGCGGTTGCCATAAAGGCCACCGATCGAGCTGGTGAGGACGATGCGGCCATAGCGCGCCTTGCACATGTGGGGGAAGGCGGCACGGGCGACATGAAAGGCACCGCGCAGATGGACGTCGAGCACGGCGTCGAAATCTTCTTGGCTGAGATCCTGCATCGAGCCGTAGCGGACATTGCCGGCATTGTGGATCAGCCCGTCGATCCGGCCATAATGGTCGAGCGCCGCTTCTATGATCGCACGGCCGCCTTCGGGCGTGGCGACACTGTCGGTCGAGACGATCGCGTCGCCGCCCAGCGCCTTGATCGCTGCCACCACTTCGGCCGCCGGACCGGCGTCTATCCCCTCGCCGCGCACCGCGCTGCCCGGATCATTGACCACGACCCTGGCACCACGCGCGCCGAGCAGCTCCGCATAGGCGCGGCCAAGCCCTCGCCCGGCACCGGTGATGACGATGACGCGATCGTCGTAGCGCAGTTCGGACATGAGCGGGCCTTTCGCTTGATTATGCAGATGATGGCGCAGGGGTGACGCGGCACGCGCGCGGGTTCAAGCCGGGGTGGCGAGGCATCGCCACGGCGGTTCGCCGATGCCCGGCGAAGCGGATAAGAGCGAGGCAGGACAGGCTGGAGGACAGGACAGATGCAGGTAGCGATCATCACCGGGGCGGGCAGCGGTATCGGGCTCTGCACGGCGAAGATGCTGCATGACGCCGGCATGGCGATCGTCGGCGTCGGCCGCGATCCGGCAAAGCTGGCGACGCTGGAGAGCGAAATCGGCGATCCGACGCGGGTCGCCACCCTGTCGATCGACGTGACGCAGGATGATGCGCCGGCGCAGATCGTCCAGCTGGCGCTCGATCGCTTTGGCCGCATCGACTTCCTGGTCAACAATGCCGGCGCGGGCAGCCCCAAGCCGCTGCACGAGACCGACGACGCCACGCTGGACGGGTTCCTGGACCTGATGCTGCGCGCGCCCTTCCGCCTGGCGCGCGAGGCGATCGTCCATATGGGCGAGGGCTGCGGCATCGTGAACGTCACTTCCACCTATGCGGTGATCGGCGGGCGGCGCGGCGGCGCCTATTCGGCGGCCAAGGGCGGGCTGGACGCGCTGACCAAGCATATCGCCTGCGATTACGGCCCGCAGGGCATCCGCGCCAATTGCGTCGCGCCGGGCGTCACCATGACCGACATGGTGCGCCATCGGTTCGAGGACGAGATGTTCAAGCGGGTGAATGTGGAGACCACCCCCTTCCCACGGCTGGGCGAGGTGGAGGATGTGGCCAGCACCATCGCCTTTCTCTGTTCGCCCGGCGCCGCCTTCATCAACGGCCAGACGATCGTCGTGGATGGCGGCTGGACATCGACCAAATATCTCTCGCCGCGCGCGCTGACGACGACATGGGTCGAGGCGGAGTAAGGCTACTCTTTGGCCGACCGCTCGGTTAGGGCGGGCCATGGCCGATGCCCCGATCCTCTATTCCTTTCGCCGTTGCCCCTATGCGATGCGGGCGCGGCTGGCGTTGCTGGTGAGCGGACAGGCGGTGGCGCATCGCGAAATCCTGCTGCGCGCCAAGCCGGCGGCGATGCTGGCCGCCTCCCCCAAGGGGACGGTGCCGGTGCTGGTCCTGCCCGACGGCCGGGTAATCGACGAAAGTCTGGAGATCATGCGCTGGGCTCTGGAACCGCATGATCCCGAGGCGTGGCTGGCAGGTGACGACGCAGCGCTGATCGCGACCAATGATGGGCCGTTCAAACGGCATCTGGATCGCTACAAATATGCCGAGCGCCATGGCAGCGACCCGATCGCGCATCGGACAGAGGCGGCCGAGCTGCTGGATGCGCTTGACGCACGGCTGAAGGATCAGGCCCAGCTCTGCGGCGCGCGGCGGACCCTGACCGACATGGCGATCTTCCCCTTCGTGCGGCAATTTGCGGCGGTCGAACCGGACTGGTTTGCGGCGCAGCCCTGGTCGGCTCTGCGCGAATGGCTGGCTGGGCATCTGGCATCCGAGCTGTTCGCCCGCGCGATGGTGCGGCACCCGCTATGGGTGGAAGCGGACGCCGGCTAGTCCGGGCCGCAACAGGCGTCGAGGCAGATCTGGCGCAGCAGGGCGATGACGTCGCGGCGCTGTTCGATCGGGATGGAGCGACCGATCCGCGCCTCATGCGCGTCGAACGCCGCACAGACCTGGCCGTGTAGCGCCAGTCCCTCCGCGGTCAGCGTCAGCGGGATCGCACGGCCCTTGCCTGCCCCCTTGTCCAACAGGCCAGACAGCGCCAACTTGTTGATGAGCGGCACCAGATTGGCCGGCTGGGCGCGCAGTGCGCGGGCAATGTCGCTCTGGCTGCACCCCGGATTGGCGCCGATCAGCCGCAGCAAGGTCGCTTCGCCCGGATTGAGGCCGAGCGGCACCAGCGCCTCACCCAGCGCGCCGGTGACCGCCGCCGCCGTGCGGCGCAGATGGAAGCCCAGCATCGGGTCGAGCGGGTCGGTAAAGGCGCTGTCGGGATCGATCGTCACCGCGCCGGTCTAACCCCCTTGCCGTACCGGCTCAAGTCCATATGTTATATACCATAATATAAGATGGAGAGGAGCGATGTTCATGACTATGCGATTCGCCTTGCCGTTTGTCCTGCTGGCTCTGGCCGGGACGGCACCGGCCCAGACGCCACAGCCCGATAGCCCGGTGGCCTCCGGCACGATCGATCCGGATGGCACCGTCAATGTGCCCGCCTTTCGCCTGCCACCGTCCATCTATCTGAGCGAGGCCGCCAAGAAGGCGCTCCCGCGCACCCCCACCGATCCCGAAGAGCCAATGATGCGCGCGGTCGCCGCCGGGCAGGCCGGCGCGCTGCGCCAGCGCATGCCGCAACTGGTCGCGCCCCGCATCGATGCGCTGAAGGCGATGTACAAGGTGACAACACGCGACGAGCAGATCGCCGGCATTCCGGCCGTGCGTGCGACCCCGACGGCCGGCGTCGCACCGGGCAACCGCAGCAAGATATTGCTCAACCTGCCGGGCGGCGGCTTCATCATGGGCGTGGCCGGCGGCACCGGCATGATGGAATCGATCCCGCTCGCGGGGCTGGCCGGCGTGGAGATCATCTCCATCACCTATCGTCAGGCGCCCGAAACCACCTGGCCGGCGGCAACCGAAGATGTGACCAAGGTCTATCGCGAACTGCTCAAGACCCATCGGCCGCAGGATATCGGTATGTTCGGCTGTTCGGCCGGCGGGCTGCTGACGGCCGAGGCGATCGCCTGGTTCATCCATGAAAAGCTGCCGCTGCCCGGTGCGATCGGCATTTTCTGCGCCTCGGGCGATGCGCGCTGGGGCGGCGACAGCCAGAGCTTTGCCCGGCCGTTCCAGGCACTGCCGCCGCGCGACGATGTCCGCGCCTATTTCAAGGGCGTCGACCGCAGCGATCCGCTGGTGTCGCCGGCCCTGTCGCCCACGACGCTGAAACTGTTTCCGCCGACGCTGCTGATCACCGGCACCCGCGCCTTCGAGATGAGCGCGACCGTCAACACCCATCGCGAACTGGTGAAGGCGGGGGTCGATGCCGACCTGCATATGTGGGATGGCCTTGGCCATGCCTTCTTCTACGATCCCGCCCTGCCGGAATCGCGCGAGGCCTTCGACGTCATGGCGGCCTTCTTCCGCGATCGGCTGAAGCTGGCGCGCTAGGCATGGAAGGAGACGGTCGGGGGGATGATGTATCGCCCCGACCGTCTCCGGCTTACCAGACCAGCGGCAGCGACTTCGGTCCGACCACGCCGCCGGGCCAATAGCGGATCTCAGCATCCGGCTGCACGACGAAGTCGGGAATGCGCCGCAGCCATTCCTGCAACGCCACTTTCACCTCCAGCCGCGCCAGATGCGCGCCGATGCAGCTATGCACGCCGCCGGCAAAGGCCAGGATCGGCTTGCGCGGGCGGTGGAAATCGACCCGTGTCGGATCGGGGAAGACATCCGGGTCATAGTTGCAGGCGGGCAGGATGCTGTTGAACTTGTCGCCCTTCTTCATCTGCACCCCGCGCATCTCCAGATCCTGGGTCAGGGTGCGGCCGGAGAAGGTGACGGAAAACACCCGCAGCAATTCCTCCACCTGGGCATTGATCTGTTCGGGATGCGCGATGATCTCGCGCCGTCGATCGGGATTTTCCGCCAGCCACAGCCAGATATTGTTGAGCGTGGCAAACACCGTGTCCAGGCCGGCGATGAACAGGAAGAAGGTGAATCCGAAAATCTCCCGCTCGGTCAACGGCTCGCCGCCAGGCCGGGCCTGGATGATCGTGCTGATGACGCCATCATCGGGCTTGGCCGTCTTTTCGACGATCACCTGCGCCAGATAGGCTTCGATCCCGCGCATGGCGAGGCCCGCGGTCATGCGATCCTGCGAATGGAGCAGATCGACCGCCCAGCCGACGAAGGTATCGCGCATCTCCTGCGGCAGGCCCATCAGATCGAGGAAGATCGATACCGGCAGCGGTCGGCCGAGAGCGGTGGTGAATTCCACTTCGCCCGCATCGATGAAGCCGTCGATCAGATCGTTGGTGAGGCTGCGCATATAGGCTTCGAGCCGCAGCACACTTTGCGGCGAGAAGGTCGAATCGAGGATCGCGCGATATTTGCGATGATGCGGCGGATCGATCTCCAGCGGGATGAAATGGAAATAATTATTGGGATCGCGCGGGAAAGGCGTGGCCCCGGCGGTGGTGAAATATTCCGGGTGGCGCAGCGCGAAAAAGGCATCCTCATGCTTGATCGTGCACCAGCTGTTCCCGATCAGCGGATTGACGCTGTAGAAGATCGGCGGATGCGTCTCGTGCAGCTTGGCCATGAAGGCATGGGGTGCGGCAAGAAATTCGGGTCCGGTAGTCAAGCCGATCTCGCGCACCAGTTCGGGCGGGACATGGTCGGGGATGTCCATGACCGGTTGGGCCTGGGTGGTTGCCATGATCGGGCTCCTCAATATTGCGCGGCTGGCAGGTGGACGACCAGTCCGTCGAGCGCATCGCTGACGACGATCTGACAGCCAAGGCGACTGCTCGGGCGGCGTTCGCTGGCGGTGCATTCGAGCATGTCCTGCTCGGTCTGCGCAGGCGCGGGCAGCCGGTCGGCCCAATCTTCCTCGACATAGCAATGGCAGGTCGCGCAGGCGAGTCCGCCCCCGCATTCGCCGACCATGCCCTCCAGCCCCTCATTGAGGGCCGCGCGCATCAGATTTTCGCCCGTCGGCACATCGATCCGATGCTCCGCGCCGCTGGCCTCGACAAAGAGGACCGTCGCCATCCCGCTCTCCTATCGTCTCATTCACTTAGAGAACATTGTTCTCAGTGCTGGCACTATAGCCCCAGCCTGCTAGATGGAAAGCGATTAATGCAAAGAGGGTGGACGAGGATGTACCGGGCGCCGCAGACCGACGAGGCGATCATGGAACTGGACGATCGCAACCAGCAGATCGTGGCAGCCGCCTATGATCTGCTCGACGAAGAAGGTCTGGAAGGACTGACCATCCGCGCGGTGCTGCAGCGGACCGGGCTGGCCCGTCGCGCCTTTTACGACCGCTTCGCCGGCAAGGACGATCTGGTCTTGGCGGTCTTCGCCCATACGCTGCGCCGTGCGGCGGAACAGTTTGCCGAGCAGGTGCGCGACTTGCCCGATCCGCTGGCCCGCCTCCATCATATCGTGAACGGCATCGTCATCGGCCGCCCGGCCATCGATGGCGACTGGCAGGCCGGCCAGCGTCGGAGCGCAGCACTCAGCCGTGAGCATCTGCGGCTAGCCGAAGCGCGCCCGATCGAACTGCAAAGGGCCGTCAGTCCCCTGATCGATCTGATCGCGACCATCCTGTCCGATGGCATGACGGGGGGGCAGGTCCGTCAGGGGCCGGGCCATTGGATGGCCCTGCTGGTCTATAATCTGGTATCGACGACGGTCCACAGCCAGTTGCTTGCCGAAGAGGAAAGCATCGCCGACCGCCAGCATCGGGAAGAACTGGCGGCCGAGATATGGGAATTCTGCCGACGGGCGATCGCCGCCTGACCCCTATTTCGGGATGATGGCAATCACGATGGCCACCCCCTGGGCGGACAGGATCATCCACAGCCACCGGGTGAAAGGCTGTTTGCGCGTCTTGTGACGAAAGAGGTGGCGCGCCGCGAACGCGCCCGGCGTCCCGTCTGCGAGCGCCCAGAGCAGCAATGTCCGCTCGCGGATTCGCGCCAACCCCCGCACCGCGCGGCGCTTGTCGAATCCGAACAGCGTGAGGGCCATCAGGTTCGCCAGCAGCAGCCAGGCGATGGCGAGGATCGGGCCGACGGTAATCGGTTCAGCCGCGCACGGTGACACCGATCCAGAGCGTCCTGGGCGTGCCCAGGTCGATCGATCCGGCGGCATTGCGGGTGACGACATCCTCGTCGAACAGATTCTCTCCGCGCGCGACCAGGCTGATGCCATGGCCTATCGGCAGCCGGGCGAGGGCGTCCAAGGTCAGCGCATCGGGCAACACATCGCTCTGCAGATCATCCTCATATTGCCTGGCCGTGTAGCGCAGCGT
>NZ_JACIEU010000056.1 GCF_014197035.1 Sphingobium scionense
ATGCTTGAACTCTTCTGTATGCTTGATCATCTCGTCGGTCTCCTGTTGCGAGCTCTAATCGCTCAGGTGACCGGCGCAAATCCGTTACAAGTCCACCCCCGAGGATTTCGACCTCCAGGCGGGCATCCAAGCGCTGCGAGCCATCGACGGGGTCAGCGACGTCCACCACGTCCATGCTTGGAGCCTCGCCTCAGGCAAGAACGTGCTGTCGGGCCACATCATTGTGCGAGACTTCAGCTCCGATGGAGAGCGAGTTCTGAGCCAAGCCGGGGAGCTGCTGAAGCGAGATCATGACATCTACTTCTCCACCTTGCAGGTGGAGAGCCAGCGAGCCTCGGTCGAGGAAGGCGCTGAGGAGATCGACGTCTCGCAAACCACATAGCTTAACGCCGGTGCGAACGAGGCGTCGCCAAAAGCCCGGGAGCTCAGGGCGACGCCCGCAGCAGCTATCCTTTGCGCGTCCCGCCGAACGAGAGCAACGCAATCAGAGCAAAAGCGCCGAAGCACACTGCCAGGAACACGATCGAGAACCAGCCGAGCGCATGATGATCGAACCAGCCGAGCACCAGTCCGACGACCATGACAATGGCGGCTCCAACTACCAGCCACATCGCGACGTCGCCGAGGCCTCGCCGCGCTTTCGGTGGGGTCAGATCACCTCCGTGTCCGATCTCCTGCTCGTCCCTCGGGACAGGAAACGGATGCCCTGACTGGTCAAGTCTGTACTTCATCGGGTGTCCTCTCTCTTGATGAGGACGACTTGATGCGGCTTGCCACCGTTGGAGGGTCAAGAGGTGTCGCGGGCGGCTATGGCCACAGTCCGGCATGGCGCTGCAGCAGCGGTTTCGCCGAAACCTCAGACGCGCCTCTTTTGAGCTTGACCTTCCCACGATTGGAAGCCGGATAAGCTCAGCGAATCATTCACAAAGGAGATTCGCCGACCGACCTCAGGACCAGCTTCGACGACCCCAGGGTCGCTGCTGGACTACGCGTAGTTTTCGGTCGTCGCTTATATCAGACGATGCATTTTGAGCACCTCTCCAACGTAGAAAGAACATGGCAGGTCAGCCGCCGAGGCTTCATGCTTGGCGCGACCGCTACCGCAGCAGCGGCCGTCACGGGCTGCTCCCGGGTCGCCGCTCGGGCGGGCGATATCCAGCTGGCCGCCAAGGCGGGTCGCGCTCGCTTGCTGTCCGACTCGACCGTGAGCACCGCCGTATTCGGCTACGGCGGTCAGGTACCCGGGCGAGAGCTCCGGCTTCGCCAGGGCGATCGGCTAAGGGTCAGCGTCAAAAACGAGCTCCAGGAGGAAACGACCGTACACTGGCACGGCATTCGCCTGCCAAACGCGATGGACGGAGTTCCCCACCTTACTCAGAAGCCGATCAAGCCGGGGGAGACTTTCCTCTACGACTTTGTTGCGCCCGATGCTGGCACCTACTGGTACCACCCTCACCATAACAGCTCACAGCAAGTCGGACGCGGCCTCTATGGCCCTCTCATCGTAGAAGAAGCCGAGCCCATCAAGGTGGACCGGGATATCACCTGGCTCCTCGGCGATTGGCGCCTTCTCGAGGATGGGCAGATCAGCGATGACTTCGGCAACATGCATGACAGCATGCACGCCGGCCGCGTTGGCAATACGATCACCATCAACGGACGCGCTCCGCAGCCTCTCGCGGTCCGAACGGGCGAGCGCGTCAGGCTGCGGCTGATCAACGCAGCAAACGCCCGCATCTTCGGCCTGAAGTTTGCGGGCCACAGCCCCAAGATTGTCGCTCTGGACGGGCAACCGGTCACCCCTCATGAGCCGAGCGGATCGGTTCTCGTTGGTCCAGCCATGCGGGTCGATCTCATCATCGACATGGTCGGCGACCCAAGCTTGAAGTTCGCTGTGGAAGACACCTTCTACAAGGGTCTCGAGTACACGCTCACGACCTTGGAGTACGGCCCCAATCCGCTGCGGCAGGCCCTACTCACGACGCCCATCGCATTGCCTCCCAATCGCATCGCCGAGCCGCACCTGAGAGCGGCAACGCGCCACGAGATCACCTTCAGCGGCGGCATGGGCGGCGGAATGGGAATGATGGGCGGCGGCATGATGGGCGGCGGCATGGGCATGATGGGAGGCATGAGCTGGGCCATCAACGGCGTCTCGGCGACGAGCCATACTCATGAGCCGATGCTCACGTTCGCCAGGGGGAAAACCGTCGTTCTCAACCTCAACAACGACACGGCCTGGTGGCACCCGATCCACCTCCACGGCCACAGCTTCCGCGTCATCTCGCGGAATGGAAAACCTACGGCTCACCGCGAGTGGCAAGACACCGTGCTCATGCCGCCGCGCGAGACGGCGGAAATCGCATTCGTTGCCGACAACCCTGGCGACTGGATGTTCCACTGCCACGTCCTCGAACACCAGGCCGCCGGCATGATGGCGAACCTGCGCGTCGCCTGAACACACTGCAGGAGATACTCGTATGCGTAAGATCATCAAATCCGCCATGTTCGGGCTGGGCTTGGCGCTAACCGCCCCAGCCGTGGCAGCCGGCGGGGCGAAGCCCGTGGCGGTCCTCTACAAGAACCCGCAATGCGATTGCTGCGAGACGTACGCCAAATATCTCCGCGTCCACGGCTATGAGGTGAAGGTCCAAGCCACCCACGACCTGCCGCTCATCAAAAAGAAGCACGGGATCCCCACCGCCCTCGAAGGCTGCCACACCACCTTGGTAGGCGGCTACGTCGTCGAGGGCCATGTTCCCGTGAAAAGCTTGAACAAGCTTCTCGCGCAACGGCCCAAGATCACTGGCATCTCGCTGCCCGGCATGCCGACCGGCTCCCCTGGGATGATGGGCCCGAAGACCAAGCCATTCAAAGTCTTCGCCTTCAACAAGGCGGGCCGGTCAGCCGTCTACTCGGTTGAATAGGGCGGACCTACTCGCGGCCTCTCGGCTCCGGGGCTCTGCGGACCGTCACCCACGACGTTCAGCAACCCCGGGGCAAGCGGGGCCCGCTACTCAGAAGAATGCCGTCACGGAGAGACGATGCTGACGCTCGACACCAAGAACTTTCCGGAGGGGCCGGAGCGCTACGCGGTCCCTGCTGATCGCTCCTTCATCTTCGCTACGGGCATCGAGAACAGCTATCCGACGATCCGGGGGCGCGACGGCGCCACAGTCCGTGTCGACCAGATGGCCAAGAGCGGCCACTACGACCGGTGGCGGGAGGACTTCGGGCTCGTCCGAGAGCTCGACATCGAATATCTGCGCTATGGTCCCCCATATCACCTGACCCACCTAGGGCCGGGTCGCTATGACTGGTCGTTCGCCGACGAGACGTTCGCCGAGTTGAGGCGGCTCGGCATCACCCCGATCGTCGACCTCTGTCACTTCGGTGTGCCGGACTGGATTGGCGACTTCCAGAACAAGGAATGGCCTGAACTCTTCGCCGAGTATGCGGCAGCCTTTGCTGCCCGCTTCCCCTGGGTCAGGCTCTATACCCCGGTGAACGAAATCTTTATCGCCGCGACCTTCTCGGCGCAGATCGGATGGTGGAACGAGCGATTGGCATCCGACGCCGCTTTCGTGACCGCACTCAGGAACCTCGTCAAAGCAAACCTCCTAGCCGAAGGAGCCATCCTGCGGACGCGGCAGCAGACTGGAACGCTCTTCATCCAGAGCGAGTCCACCGAATACTTCCACGCAGAGTGCCCGGCCGCCGAGGAGCGGGCCAGCTTCTACAATGAGAAGAGGTTCCTCTCGCTGGACCTCTGCTACGGTCACGACGTCAGCGCCAGGATGTACCGCTATCTGACCGACAGCGGTCTCGCCCCGCAGGAATATGACTGGTTCATGCACTGGGGGCAGCGGATCAAGCCCCACTGCATCATGGGGAACGACTACTATCTTACGAACGAGCACATGGTGCCGGCCCAAGAGGACGGTCCGATCACGGCCTCAGGCGAGATCTTCGGCTATTACGTCATCACCAAACAGTATTTTGATCGCTTCCACCTTCCCGTCATGCACACCGAGACGAACCTCGCCGATGCGGAGCGGGCGCCCGGCTGGCTCGCCAAGGAATGGGCGAACATGGTCCAGCTGCGGCGCGATGGCGTGCCGATCATCGGCTTCACATGGTACAGCCTGACGGATCAGATCGACTGGGACACCGCTCTTCGCGAAGAGAACGGCAACGTGAACCCGCTCGGTCTCTTCGACCTCGACCGCCGCATCCGCCCAGTCGGAGAAGCCTACCGAAAACTGGTCTCCCAGTGGCGAGGCATGCTGCCCGCCGAGAGCATCTGTCTGCACCATGGCTGACTCGATCTCGCCGCTTAGCGCCGTAGCGCCTATCCCTTTGCAGGAGAAACCAGTGACCATCCACCACGGCATCATCGATGCTATCGGCAACACGCCTCTGATCAGGCTCGACCGCGTTTCGGAGCTCACGGGCTGCGAAATCTTGGGCAAAGCCGAGTTCATGAACCCCGGCCAGTCCGTAAAGGACAGGGCCGCCTTATTCATCATCCGCGACGCGGAGCGTAGCGGAAAGCTCCGGCCGGGCGGCATTATAGTCGAAGGAACGGCCGGCAACACCGGCATCGGCTTAACCCTCGTTGCCAATGCGCTCGGCTACCGCACCGTTATCGTCATCCCCGAAACGCAGAGCCAGGAGAAAAAGGACATGCTCCGCCTCTCCGGCGCACATCTCGTTGAGGTGCCGGCAGTGCCGAACCGCAACGAGAACAACTACGTGCATGTGTCGGCCCGCTTGGCTGCCGAGCTGGCGGAGCTCAGCCCGAACGGCGCGGTTTGGGCGAACCAGTTCGACAATGTCGCCAATCGGCAAGCTCACGTCGAGACCACCGGACCAGAAATCTGGCAGCAGACCGGCGGCAAGGTAGACGGTTTCGTCAGCGCCGTCGGCACGGGCGGCACTCTTGCCGGCGTCAGCATCGCTCTCAAAGAGCGGAACCCGCACATCGCCATCGCACTAGCTGACCCACCCGGCGCTGCCCTCTTCAGCTACTATACGAGCGGAGAACTTCGGTCCGAAGGATCGTCCATCACAGAAGGAATCGGTCAGGGCCGGGTGACTGCTAACCTTGACGGCTTCACGCCCGATTTCTCGTTCCACATAGCGGACGACGAAGCCATCCCTATGGTCTTCGACCTCCTGGAGCACGAGGGTCTCTGTGTCGGCCCCTCTTCTGGCGTCAATGTCGCCGGCGCGGCGCGGCTCGCGGGGCAGCTCGGACCCGGCCACACGATCGTGACCGTCCTCTGCGACTACGGCACTCGGTATCAGTCCAAGCTCTTCAATCCAGACTTCCTGCGTTCGAAGGGCCTGCCCGTGCCCCAGTGGATCGAGGGTTCCAATCCGCTCGTCCACCAAGCCCTGAGCCGGTGCTGGGCACCGCAAGCGGCGCCGCCAGCGCTTTGAGCATCGTCCCTCCAGATTGATCCCCTTCCCCCTCCCTCTCAACAACCAAGGAGACACAACATGACCATCCAGCTCGGCGACATCGCCCCCGACTTCGAAGCTGACACCACAGAGGGCCGGATCCGCTTTCATGATTGGATCGAAGGCTCCTGGGCGGTCCTCTTCTCTCACCCGAAGGACTTCACTCCGGTCTGCACCACTGAGCTTGGCGCGGTGGCCAAGCTCAAGCCCGAATTCGATCGCCGAGGCACGAAGGTGATCGGGCTCTCCGTTGATCCCGTCGATGATCACCGGGCCTGGGCGGGCGACATCGAGGAGACGCAAGGGACTGCGCTCAACTTCCCGCTTATCGCTGATCCTGAGCGTAAGATCGCCGGCCTTTATGGAATGATCCACCCGAACGCCAACGACACGCTGACGGTCCGGTCGGTCTATGTCATCGGCCCTGACAAGAAGCTGAAGCTCACCCTCACCTACCCGGCGAGCACCGGCCGCAACTTCGAAGAGATCCTCCGCGTCATCGACTCGCTGCAGCTCACCGCCAATCACAGCGTCGCGACGCCGGCCGACTGGAAGAGCGGCGAGGACGTCATCATTGTCCCCTCGCTCAGCGATGAGCAGGCGCGGGAGAAGTTCCCCGGAGGCTGGAAGACGCTGAAACCATATCTGCGCGTCGTGCCCGAGCCGCAGAAGGCGGGATGATATCCGCTCAAGGGGAGACGGATTGAAGGAATGAAAAGCAGGCGAAGTGGCGGGGGAAGTCGAGCGTACCGCACGGCCTGCGATAATATAGCCGAGCGAGCTGAGCCGCCCAGTGACTGCTCACGGACAGGCGCCGCAAGGCGTCCTGGTCGTGCCGCCCGGCGGGTGTTTCCTAAATGCCCACACCCGTCGGGCGCGTCTCTGGTCGTGAGCTCGCGCAGGCTTGCAACCGTTCCCCGCGCCCCCTTCCTTCTGACCCGGAACCATTCAAGCCGAGCCGTCGATTCGCTCGTCAGCCAAACACCCCGATCTCGGCTTGACCTTGCCACGGTGGGAAGGAGTAAAGCCATCCTCCCGGTTTTGCCGTGGGATGTCGTTACAACCAATCTCAGGAGATCCTCGTGAACATCGGCCAGGCCTCAGCCGCTTCGGGCGTCTCAACGAAGATGATCCGCTACTATGAGCGGACCGGCCTCATCAAATCCGCCGATCGATCCGCAGCGGGCTACCGCGTCTACACCAAGAGCGACGTTCACACGCTCCAGTTCATCCGTCGCGCACGCGACCTCGGCTTCTCCGTGGCACAAATCGAAGATCTCCTGCCCCTCTGGAACAACCGAGAGCGGGCAAGCCACGACGTCAAGGTACTCGCCATGGAGCATGTCGAGCAGCTCTGCGCCAAAGTAGCGGAGATGGAGGCGATGATCGCCACGCTGAAGCACCTCGCGGAGAACTGCACCGACGACGATCGGCCCGATTGCCCAATCCTCAAGGATCTCGCTGAGGGCCGCCACGGGGAATGCGCCTCGCCGCCCGAAAATCGCTTCGGCGTAGCAAGGGTCGGGTGAGCGCCAGCCATGCTCTTCCGCCAGCTCTATGAACCCGAGTCCTCCACCTATACGTACCTCATCGGGTGCGAGGAAACCGGAGAATGCGTCCTTATCGATCCAGTGCTGGAGGCGGCGGAGCGCGACCTGACGGTCGTCCAAGAGCTGGACCTCCGCTTGGCAATGACGATCGAGACCCACATCCATGCTGACCACGTCAGCTCCGCCGCTCGCTTGCGCTCACTTACCGGCTGCAAAGTCGCCTATCCCGCCATGGAGGGCCTCGCCTGTGCGGATATCGGCATCAAAGAAGGAGAGCCGGTCGCTGTGGGGAGCCTATCGCTACGGCCGCTCTTCACACCAGGGCACACCGACACACATCATAGCTACCTGCTCGAGCAGGGCGGTCAGGCACGGGTCTTTACGGGCGACGCCCTGCTCATCGACGGGTGCGGTCGCACGGACTTCCAGAATGGCAGCGCGGACATCCTTTACGGCTCGATCCACAGCAAGATTTTCGCCCTTCCCGACGACACCCTCGTCTACCCGGCTCACGACTATCAGCACCGTCATGTCTCCACAGTGGCTCAAGAGCGGGAGCGGAATCCCCGGCTGGGAGGCGGCAAGACGCTGCCGGAGTTCGTCGAAATCATGGCGAGCCTCGACCTGCCCTATCCAAAGAAGATCGATACAGCGGTCCCTGCTAATCTTCTTTGCGGTGAGAGCCCTGATGGCACCGCTTGGGTCGAGGGCAAGGCAAAGCAGGGATAGCAGGTCGCCTGCTTGCTGCATCGGCCAGGCGAGCCCAAGCGCGGAATTGCCGCTCGTAACATCTCACTAGATCAGGGATACTCATGCGACCCTCCCGTAAGCGAAAGCTGCTTCTCTGGGCGTTGGTAGCGCTCCTGCTCCTCGTGATCGCCGGCTCGATCGAATACCGCTACCGCTTCAGAGACTCCTTCTATCGAAGCCTCACAGCCGACCCTTACGTGCCTTGCCCTGAGGGAACTCGGCCGGTGCCGGAGCAGCGGCATATATGTGAGCGCGTTGGCCCCAAGCTAAAGCTGTAGCCCCTAGGTGCTGACCGTACTCGTACGTCGGCGAACGGGCGCCTAAGGCGAGGCCGCCTCGTTTGATCCGGAACGAGGCGAGGCGCTGCGGTTATGGAAGTGCATGGCCCGGTTCGCCTGAGACTGTCGCTTGAGCCAGCGGGATGGGACCGCGTCCTCCGCCACGCTGCGGCGCCGCCGCTGGACCAAATGTGCGACTCCAATCCCGCCGCCGATCAATGCGGCTCCTCCGAGAGCCAATTTCAGCCAGGTGTTGCGCACCATCTCAGGCCCTCCGTCCCGCATCCCCTGCACCAGGCGCAGGCGAGAAATACTTCTCGTATTTACCCGCTTCTCCATTCCTCTCATCCGCATCCGCCGGCGGCACCCCCTTCCGGGTGATGTTCGGCCATTGCGGAGCATAGGTGGCGTTCAACTCGCGCCAGAAATCGATGCCTGCCTCCGTGTCAGGCAGGATTGCCTCGGCCGGGCACTCGGGCTCGCAAACGCCGCAGTCGATGCACTCGTCCGGATTGATGGCGAGCATCGCCTCGCCTTCGTAAAAGCAGTCGACGGGGCACACTTCCACGCAATCCATATATTTGCACCGGATGCAGTTCTCCGTGACGACATAAGTCATGGAGCTACCGACGCTTGAGCGGTCGGTTGGTTCACCTCGTTTGCCCCGCGAGCTCCCAATCGACGGCGACTCAACACGTGACGAAGGTCAATGGGGATCATTGGACACAGAGCCTGATCACCGCGTTTCATTTTGCGGTCTACAGCCCCTTGACCTTCCCATGGTGGGAAGCCGCATCTCGTGTCTCAGACACCAAGGATCATCAAATGGCCGATCATAGCTGCTGCTCTTCCAACACTGCGACTCCCTCGCGAGACACAGCTCTTCACGAGGTGAAGGATCCAGTCTGTGGGATGACCGTCGACCCGGCAACGGCCAAGCACCAGCATGAGCTCGGCGAGACCAAATACTATTTCTGCAGCGCCGGCTGCAAAGCGAAGTTCGCCAGCAATCCGGACCGCTACCTCAATCCGGCCGGAACTGACCCTGCCGTGCTTCACCCGGCGATGGGCACGCTCCCGCAGGCTGCAGAAGGCAGCGTCTGGACCTGCCCAATGCATCCGGAGGTTCGTCGATCCGGTCCTGACAGCTGCCCGATTTGCGGCATGGCACTGGAACCCCTTGAGCCCACTTTGGACGAGGGCCCGAACCCTGAGCTGATTGACTTCACGCGCCGTTTCGCCGACCAGCGCCAGCTCGTCCGCGCCATGTCGCGCGACCGGGGCAAGGACATGGCCGGCGACTATGCGCGGCCCGAGCAGGACCAGGCCCGTGCGTTCGCCGATCGGCGCGAGATCCGGTTCCCGGAACTCGCGCGTCAGGTGGCGGAGAAGGTGCGCGACAAGGCCAGGGGCATGTTCGCCGGGTTCCGGCCGAAACCGACGTCGGAAAAAACGACGTCGCCGGAGCGCATCGCGGCCGATCGGCCGCTGGCGCCCTCGCAGGCCCGTGCGATCGAACGCTATGGGCGCGCCGCGGCCGATATAGGCCGGATGCGGGAGAAGGGGTTGCCGGTGCTGGCGCACCAGGAACAGGCGCTGGCGAAGGCGGGCGACGCGCTCGACCAGGTGCGACCGAATGGCGCGCGCGACCTCGCCAGCGCGATCGAGCGCGACCCCCAGCTCGCACGCGCCGCGGCCGAAGGGAACACGGGCGGCGCGGCGAAGGCGATGGAGGTAGAGCGCCAGGTCCGTATCGACCCGGAGAAGCGTGCGGGGCGCTTCGTGGAGCAGTGGCAGGACATGAAGGCGGCGCGGGCCAGTATGGAGCGCGCCGGCGACCGCGCGGGCGCGGAGAAGCTCGGCAAGCGCATGGAGAGCATCGCGGGCGGGTTGCATCGCGACCCGCAGCTCGAATCCGCCTTGAAGCGGCACGCGCCCGAGCTGGCGTTGAACATGGAGCGGGGCCGGTCGATCGGGCAGGAGCTGGCGCAGTCGGTCGGACAAGGCCGCGACCGCGATCGTGGCATGAGCCGGTAAGGGGGACGGGTGACGGACGAGGACGATCAGGGCGGAACCGACGCGGCCGAGGCGTTCGAGGCCATGCGTGGCGAGCTGGCGCTGTTGCGCCGCGCCGTGGAGGGTCTGGCGGCCGAGCGCGGCGCGATCGACGTTCCCGACTACACCGAGACGTTAGGGCGGATGCAGCAGGGCGTGGACGCCACGGCCGCCCGCGTCGCGCTCATCAACGACGTGATCGTGCGGAGTCCGGCGCTGGCGATGACGCCGGAGCAGATGGCGCAACGGATCGCCGCGGTGGGCAACGCCGCCCGGCGCGAGGATCAGGCGGCGCTCGCCAAGGCGGGCGAGGACAAGGCCCGCGTCATGGCCGAGCTTCGCGCCATCGCCGGGTCCGCATGGACACGCGCCGACCAGAGAAACCGGCAGCTATGGTTCGCCTTGGGCGGGGTAGCGGCCGGCATCCTCGCATGGGCGATCGTGCCGGGCCTCGTCGCGCGCGAGCTCGCGCCGGCGAGCTGGCGATGGCCCGAGCGCATGGCGGCGCGGACGCTTGACATGCCCCGTTGGGAGGCAGGTCAGCGGATGATGCAGAGCGCCGACGCCGCACAGTTCCGCGCGATCGTCGCGGCCGACAAGATCGTGACGGCCAATCGTGAAACGATCGAGGGTTGCAGCAAAGCGGCGAATCGGGCGCGTGCCACAGTGCGATGCACAATTAAGGTCGCCCCGTAGTGGCCGCGTATCTATTCCGCCAAGCAATTGACAATAGACAATCCGGCCCGGTCCTCACCGTGGCACGCTTGGGCGGGTCCAATTAGAGGTCGGCGCATGGCTTCACGATCAGGCAATCAATACTAAGCGTCGTTAACCATCTTCTAATGCTTACAGTGCGATCATACAGATGCGATAGAAGTCGCACCGGGGTGAATATGAGCAGCATCTCCATCAACGACGTTATGGCCCTGCGGAACGCCGTCCTCGACAAGAACGCGGCGCTTCGGAATATAGCGAGCAACCCGAATTCTGTCGCCGTTTCCGCGGCTGCGAGAGGAGCGGCTTTTGACGCAGCGATGAACACCGCGCTGGGAACGGTGGATAGCCCAAATTCCGTCTCAGGGGTGAGCGGAGCGGCGGGCGTGTCGCAGCCAGGACACGCGGAGCCAGGCGGCTTCGCCTCTACTTTTCAGACGCAGCTTCAAAAAATTAACGCGATCAATGCGCGCGCTGGTGCTTTGACGGTCGCCTACGAACGCGGGGACGAAACCGACATTGCGAAGGTAATGCTCGCGCGGCAGGAGTCCTCGATCGCATTCGAGGCAACGTTGCAAGTTCGTAATAAAGTGCTTTCGGCCTACAAGGACATCATGAGTATGCCGGTCTAGCGCAATCTGCCGAAAGCACATCGCCTTGTCGCTAATCCGGTGCTGCGAAAAACGTTCGCACGCCAGCCCCCGCCTGCGTCCGTCAGCTGCCCTTCGGTTTCCGAGCGCTGTTGTGCATGGACACGATCTTCCATCCTCCGTTCACCTTTTTCAGCACGCTTGTGGCGACGCCGAGTCTTTCGGCGGCCTCGCCGGTTCTTGGCTCGATTCGGTAACGGTAGGTCTCGGTCGCAAGGGCAACCGACCCTTCGAAGCGGACGTCGACCTTGTAGTCGGAGAAGCGGAACGATTTGAACTGCCGCAGCTCGGGACCAAGATGATGGGCGAGGTAGGTGGCGTAGGTTCCTTCAGGGCTTCCTGTCTCGAAGACCCGCGCGTCAATCGTAAACAGTTTTTCGGTTCCAGCGACGTCAAGCTTCTCGATCGCGTTTTTGTACCGTGAGAGCACAGCCTCCACGGCCCGTGTATCGGCATCGCGGGCGACCGGCTGAGCCCACGCCACAACAGGCACGGCGATCGACATGAGCATAATCGTTTTCACGCCGGTGTTCATTCATGATCTCCCAAATAGACTGTCCGGCTTTAGGCTATCACCGCTTGATGCGATATGGAGCAGCCGACTGACCGTCAGGTCGCGAAATGGTCGAGGCTACCGTGTACTAAATAGCCCTTAGCCAACTTTGGATGGCAAGCACGATGGTCACGGCTCACCATCAAACCGAGCATCCCCGCCGTTGTCACGTTATACCAAAAACTGAACAGATGCGGAACCTCGCGGTCCGGTATGCTGAATCAAGAAGCTCGACGGTCACCGGCCAGGGGCTTAGGTCTTGGTTCAGCGAATGGGGATCACACCGACAATATGGCCACGCAACCCGACCAAATTACTACCGGAGAGGATCACGGTGGCCTCGTTCGTCGTCTTATTGCCCGTTGGCGTGACGATCCTGGCGCAACCTACCGAAGCTGGTTTCTGTGGGACGAACGGTTGAAAAACTTCCGCTCGATCCGGCGTGGTATTGGCCAGGTCGTTGGTGAGATCGAGCGCGGCACGTTCGGCGTCGCCTACCGGGGATCGTCGCTCGAAACGGTCGTTCATTCCGTCGCCGAGCAGCGTCAAATTTTCAAAGGCGCTGACCATGCCTTTCTCTGGAAGCCGAAGCTCCGCATACCCGATATCTACGAAAACCCGGAGAACCAGCGGGCGTTCGGTCGCTTGCTCGACGCCTGTTCGTGTTGCGACACGGCCGAGGAAATTATTGGCCATATCCACACGATCGATCGCTTGAAGATCAAGGGGCTCGGGCCCGCGGTCGCCAACCTGCTCTATTTTCTTCACCCGACGCTGGTGCCGCCCTTCAACACCGCGATCGTCAAAGGCTACAACGCGCTGACCGGCTCGAAGGTGAAGCTCGGGAGCTGGGAGCATTTTCTGGCGATGCGGTCGGGTGTACTCGACTTGAACGATCGCCACCGCGACCTGCTATCGAACGACCTGGGTGCGATTGGCGGCTTGCTGTTCGACATCGGCTTCGATCGCTACCCGGCCCCTCCTCTCGATGTTAGCGGCGAGGCGCTGGCAAGTTGGGGACAACGGCTTGAGACGGCGCGCGAGGAGGCGCGCACGCTCAGCAAGGCGGCGCTACGCGAAGGCGAGAACGAGCGCACCCATACTGAAATCCAAGCATGGCTTCGCGATCTAGGACTCGCGCTCGGCTATGACGTGTGGATCGCCTCGAACGACCGCAGCCGTGCCTTCAATGGATCGCCGTTGGGACATGGGTGCCTTGAGCACCTGCCCGCCTCCATCGCAACCTCGAAGGGGGCGGATTCCATCCGTCTAATCGACGTGCTGTGGCTTGAGCGCGGCGGCGATCACGTCGCGGCAGCGTTCGAGGTCGAGCATTCGACGTCGATCTACTCGGGCATTGTGCGCATGCTCGACTTGGCGCTGAGCGGCAGCGCCCTCCACGCGACCGCAGGGCTGTTTCTGGTCGCACCCGACGCCCGCGAGGCGGATGTCCGCGCGCAGTTACAGCGTCCCGCGTTCAGCCGCGTCGCCGATCTCGACATATCGTATCTTCCCTACGGCGAGCTGGAGAGAAACCGCGAGGCAATCGCCAGGTTCGGATCGGGGCTTAAAGCGATCAAAGCCATCTCCAGCAAGCTGGCTTGATCGAGAGAGGTAAGGGGTACGCGCGCGCGCCGCGTATTTTCAAATGGGCGGGGGCTCAGCTGGAGATGAATGATGCATCAGATCGATCCCGAGATGAAGGCGTGCATGGACGCCTGCCACGAATGCCATGTCACCTGCCTCCACATGGCGATGAACCATTGCCTTGAGGCGGGAGGCCGACATGCCGAGCCGCAGCACATGAAGATCATGGCCGATTGTGCGCAGATTTGCGCGGTCGCGATCGACTTCATGGCGCGGAAATCTGAGCATCACCGGCATATCTGCCGCGAGTGCGCCGAGATTTGCCGGGCGTGCGCGTCGAGCTGCGAAGGGCTGGACGGCATGGAGGATTGCGTCGCCGCGTG
>NZ_JACIEU010000057.1 GCF_014197035.1 Sphingobium scionense
ACCTCCATGCCTGCCCCGGTTGCTTCCGGCTGGAGCATCGCCGGGTGGGCCTTTCACCCACTAGAAAGTGCCGCCTTTGCACGGCGCACACCCTTGTCGGTCATTGAGCAGTTAATTTTTGAACTCCAGGTGCGGACCGTCTGGTTATCGCTGGCTCCCGAATAATATCTGCCGTCCTCTAAGGAGGCCGTATCGGCGGCATCTAGCGCATGATCAACGCGCATCTCCATCTCGCTTTTGTCAATCAAGCCAAGCCGCGCATTGATTATGCGCGCCTTTGGTTTGGACGCTGCGGCGGCCGCTGCCTATGCCGATGGGCCATGAAGCACGGCGGAGTTCCCGCCAGGGAGAGGAGAAACCACGCCATGAGCCATTTCAGTCCCGACGATCTTGCGCGCCAGCTGGGCCGTGGCTTGTTGTCGTTCCCGGTTACCCATTTCGATGCACAGGGCGCATTTCTCGAAGGTCGTTATCGCGACCATTGCGGCTGGATGCTGGAGCACGAACTGACCGGCCTGTTCGCGGCTGGCGGCACCGGAGAGTTTTTTTCGCTCACCCCGGACGAGGTTA
This sequence comes from Sphingobium scionense, assembly GCF_014197035.1. Classification (GTDB taxonomy): domain Bacteria; phylum Pseudomonadota; class Alphaproteobacteria; order Sphingomonadales; family Sphingomonadaceae; genus Sphingobium; species Sphingobium scionense. Next base: position 571 of record NZ_JACIEU010000057.1, read on the forward strand.
CCAAAGTCGTTGCCGCAGCGGTGCAGGAGGCCAATGGTCGCATTCCGGTCATCGCTGGCTGCGGCTATGGTACGGCCATCGCCACTGGCATTGCGCGCGATGCAGAAAAGGCTGGCGCCGACGGTTTGCTGCTGCTGCCGCCATATCTCATGAACAGCACGCAAAACGGCCTCGCCGAGCATGTCGAGGCGGTCTGCCGTGCGACGGGCCTGGGCGTGATCGTCTATAATCGAGACAATGCGATCGTCGATGACGAGACGCTGGCGCGGCTATGTGATCGCAACCCCAATCTGATAGGCTTCAAGGATGGCGTGGGCGACATCGAACTGATGACCCGGATCTTCGCGCGGATGGGTGACCGGCTGACCTATATCGGCGGGCTGCCGACTGCGGAAACTTTCGCCACCCCCTATCTGACCATGGGCGTCACGACCTACAGTTCGGCGATCTTCAACTTCATGCCGGAATGGGCGCTTGCCTTCTACAAGGCGGTGCGCGCCGGCGATCAGGCCCATGTGATGGCCGGCCTGCGGGATTTCGTGCTGCCCTATATTGCCCTGCGGAACCGGGGCAAAGGCTATGCAGTATCCATCGTCAAGGCGGGGATGCGTATCGTGGGCCGTGATGCCGGCCCAGTGCGCTCACCGCTAACCGATCTGTCCGTGCAGGAGGAGGCCGAATTGCGCGTCCTGATCGATCGCGCCAAGGGGTGACGAAGCGGCAAGGCACGGATAGTCTGGCATGATGTTCGAACTGAGCCAGCTTCGTTGCTTTGTCGCCGCCGCCGAGGAATTGCATTTTGGCCGGGCTGCTCGCCGGCTCAATATGACCCAGTCTCCGCTCAGCCGGCAAATTCAGCTGCTTGAGCGGATATTGGATGTTCAACTGCTGGAACGGACCAGCCGTCAGGTCAGCCTGACTCCGGCGGGCGGCATCTTCCTGATCGAGGCGCGCCGCATCGTCCGCCTGGCCGATAGCGCGGCCCTGTCCGCCCGGCGCGTCGCCAAGGGCGATGCTGGCCGGGTGGCAATCGGCTTCACCGCTGTGTCGGGCTATAATATCGTGCCGCGCATCGTTGCCCAGGCCCGCGCCATGCTACCCAATATCGAACTGGAATTGCGCGAGATGGTGTCGGGTGATCAGGTCGACGCCTTGCTCACCGGGCTGGTCGACATCGGCTTCGTGCGCCCGCCGGTCAACCGTCATGAATTCGACAGCGCCTGCGTGCTTCACGAACCCCTGTTCGTGGCCTTGCCGCCAGGAGATCCGCGCAAGGCCAAGGCAGCATTCGTCCCGGCCGATTTCGATGGCCAGCCGCTGGTCATGTATTCCCGCCAGGGTGCAGCCTATTTCCACAATATGCTGGAAAGCCTTTTCGACGATGTCGGCGCCGCCCCGATCTATGCCCAATATGTGACGCAGATCCATTCGATGCTGGGTCTTGTCCATGCCGGTGTTGCCGCCGCGATAGTACCTGAAAGCGCCACCGGCCTGCATATGAGCGACGTCCATTTCCGCCGGCTGATGACGCCGCAGGAACGGCCCGTGGAACTCCACATGGCATGGCGAAGGGACAACGGCAATCCCGCCTTGCCTGCCATGCGCCAGCTTTGCGTCGACGTCACGGGGTGAGCGGGCGGCCCGCCATGGCGGGCGGGATCAGGCCAGTTCCAGCCGCCGAATCGGCCCCGCTACAACGGTGAAGGCGACGATCGTCAGCAGGCAATGGGTACCGACGAAGACGAGGGCGAGGTCGAAGGAGCCGGTTGCCGCGACAATGTAGCCGACCGTGATCGGGGTTACGATCCCGGCGATATTGCCGAACATGTTGAACACGCCGCCAGACAGACCGGCCAGGCTCTTGGGTGCGACGTCCGCCATGATCGCCCAGCCGAGCGAGGCAACGCCCTTGCCGAAGAAGGCGAGCGCCATCAGTGTCACCACCAGCCATTCGGCCTGCACCCAGACGCAGGCGATGATGAGGGTGGCGAGCAACATCCCTGCCACCAATGGCGCCTTCCGGGCAAGATTGATCGATCCGGTGCGCTTGAGGAGGCGATCGGACAGGAAGCCGCCAACCAGACCGCCACCAAAACCGCACAGGGCCGGGACTGCGGCAGCAAAGCCGGCTTCCATGATATTTAGGCCGCGTTCCTTGACCAGATAGATGGGGAACCAGGTGACGAAGAAATAGGTCAGTACGTTAACGCCATATTGGCCGAGATAGATGCCCAGCATCATCCGGTTGGCCAGCAGTTGGCGCAGATTGTGCCAGGTGAAACTGGCCGGGGTCGTCCTGTCGTGCGCCATGTCCTCCATATGGATCAGGCCGCCACCAGCTTCGATATGTGCGAGTTCCGCCGCGTTGATCGCAGGATGACGCGCGGGGCTGTGGATGAAGCGGATGAACAGCCCCGCAGCCGCCAGGCCCAGGCCGCCCATCACCCAGAAGACCGATCGCCAGCCGAAGCTGTGGACCAGCCAGCCCATCAGCGGCGCGAAGGCAACCAGCGAGAAATATTGCGCGCTGTTGAAGATCGCCGATGCCGCGCCGCGCTCGGCAGTGGGGAACCAGGCAGTGACGAGGCGCGCATTACCGGGGAAGGAGGGCGCTTCGGCCGAACCGACTAGGAAGCGCAAAGCGAACAGCGTCGCCACCACGGGCAACCCCGCGATCAGGCCGACCGCCCCCTGCAGAGCTGTAAAGACCGACCAGATAGCGATTGCTCCGGCATAGATGCGCTTGGTGCCGAACCGATCGAGCAGCACGCCCCCCGGGATCTGCGCCAGCACATAGGACCAGGCGAAAGCCGACAGGATGAAGCCGGTCTGTATCGGTGACAGGCCCAATTCTCCGCTGGCGGCATTGCCGGCAATCGCGAAAGTCGCGCGATCGGCATAGTTGATCGAGGTAATCAGGAAGATCAGGGCGATCACCTGATACCGGACGCGGGTGGGACGCGTGCCGGTCGCTACGGGGGCGGTCATGGACAAATGCCTCTCCTGATATGCCGCTCGTCTGACGGAGCGTTTACGCAAATAAAATGGGACGCTAGACCACATTTCGGGAATGGTCCAAGTCCAACAACGGCTCGGCCAAGCTAATTCTTGGTTCGATATACCCGTGCCAGGCCAGCCCTGCTCCCTATCAGTGCATGTCATGCATCGATCCATGTCAGATTGGGGTTGGCATCGCATCGTGCGGCGGGGCTATCGACAGCAAGGATCGGGCCAGCCCGACGAGAGATAAAGGAGAAGGATCAGGTGAGCGGCATCCAAGGATCGGACGACGGGAAGACCAATGCCCCTGCAGATCGTGGCGCGGCCAGCCGTCGCCACTTCCTCCGTGGATCGGCAGCATTGGCTCTGGTGGCAGCGGCGGGCCCCGCGCTGGCCGCCGTGCTCCCAGCCGCGCCGCTGTTCGAGGTAGACACGCCGATGCCTCCGCCCGAATGGGCGCTGCTGGAACGGGCAGTGCTCGATGCGCATGCAGCCGCCTGCGAGGCCTTTTTCGCGCGCTATTTCGACCCGCGCAGTGGCTATTTCCGCGCGATCGAGCGCTGGGGCGCAAATGATGGTCCCGACGACGCGATCGAGAACGTCAATGATTGGCCGCATATCTATCAGTTGGGTGGCGCCGAGCGGATTCGAGAGCTCTATGAGCTCGCCTATGAAGGCCATGTCCGGCAATTCTCGCAGGCTCGAACCACTGAGGTGCCGTTCGCGCGCCAGGGCATGTATTTCCGGGAATTCCCGGTGATGATGGACTGGATGCACAATAGCGAGGGGCTGACAGTCTTCAATGTGATGGGCCTGGGCGATCCCTATGCCCAGCGCTATCGCGACAGGGTGCGCCGCTTTGCCGGCTTCTATACCGGGGAAGACCCGGCGGCACCCAATTATGATCCCAAGCACCGCGTCATCCGCAGCATGTTCAATGGTAGCCGTGGACCACTGATGCGCAAGGCGACGGCGCTAGACTGGACCGGCGACCCGATCGACTTGACCGGCATCGACCCTAAATCCCTGCTGCATGGCGAGCGCAGCTATGAGGAGATGCTGGAGCATTTCAAGGATTACACCGAAACGACCGGCGACGTGCCGTTGAACCTAGGCGCCACGGGGCTGGTGGCCAATGCCTTCATGCTCGCGCAGGAACCGAAATATCGCCAGTGGGTGGTCGATTATGTCGATGCCTGGATCGATCGCGCACGCGCCAACAAGGATATATTGCCGTCCAATATCGGCCTCGACGGCACAATCGGCGGCGAGGCCGGCGGCAAATGGTATGGCGGCACCTATGGCTGGGGCTTCAGCCCGGTGATCCCGATGACCGGCGAGCGGCAGGATCGCAATCGCATCCCGTTTGCGATCCTCGGCTTCTTCAATGCCTATCTTCTGACCGGCAACGACAAATATCTCGATGCCTGGCGGCGAATGGCCGACAGCATCAATGCCAATGGCAAGATGGTGAACGGCAAGATGGCCTATCCCACCATGTATGGCGATGAAGGCTGGTATAGTTTCAAACCCGCCAAATGGGCAGTCGGCGCAGAGGAGCTCTATCTCGTCTCTCTCAGCCCCGCCGATCGGGCCCGGACGGCGGCGTCTCCCTTCATCGACTATCTGGAAGGGGGCAACTCCGCTTTCCCTGTCACGGCCCTGCGCGAGGCGCTGGCCCATATACGAGACACGGGTGATGCGATGCGTCAGGACAAGACCCTGCCGGACACTCGCTTCGTCGATACGGTGATGGACCAGAATCCGGCCAGCGTCGGCGCGCTCACCATGTTGATGCAGGGCGGACAGAACATGCATCGTGGCGCTCTCCAGTTCTCGACCTTGCGCTATTTTGATCCGATAGCGGGAAGACCTGGTATCCCGCAGGACGTCGCAGCGCTGGTCGACAGCATGACCCAGGATAGCGCGGCGGTCACACTGGTGAACTGCAGCCCGTCACAGGGGCGCACGGTGACGATCCAGGGTGGCGCCTATGGCGAGCACCAGATCATGACCGCCGCGATCGATGGCGGTGTGGCAAAGCGGGTCGATGACCGGTCCTTTACCATCCGGCTTGCCCCGGGGGCAGGCGCGCGCCTGCAGCTCAAGATGCGCCGCTTCGTAAATGCGCCGACGCTGAACTTCCCATGGGCTGGCCCGGTCGTGGATGAGGCGCCGCGCGTCATCACCGAAGATAAGAAGCCCGCTGCCTATTGAGGCAGGCAAAGTGATCCATGCAAGTTCTGCATGGATCACCCTTTCAACAGCATTGGACCGGAACGCGCCAGCGCTCCATAGTTTTGGTCAGAGATAAATCCAAAAGTTCGCACTCCCTTCAAGAGCATGTCTCCAGACCTGCTCCGGGCCGACGCGAGCATATCAAAATCTGGGAGGATGCCGTGAACCGCCTTTTCACCATCAAGACGCGATCTGTGCTGCGCCGGGGGGCTGCGACCTCCGCCATCATGCTGGCTGCGATGGCCGGCCCGTCCTGGGGGCAGGTCGAACCGGGGGCGCCGGCCGGACAGGAGGATGCCAGCAAGGCGGCGGAACCGGCGGTCGCCGACATTGTCGTGACCGGATCGCGCATCACCCGTTCGGGCTTTACTGCGCCTACGCCGACCACCGTCGTCGGCCTGGCCGACATCCAGAAGGCCGCGCCTGCCAATATCGCCGATTTCGTCAACCAGATGCCACAGGTCAGCGGCAGTTCCACCACGCGCACGGGCAATAATAATACCAGCACCGGCACCAACGGCCTCAATACGCTGAACCTGCGCTCGCTCGGCTCCAACCGGACGCTAGTCCTGCTGGACGGCCGCCGCGTCGTCGCATCCGCCGTCAATTCGGCGGTCGACGTCAACAACCTGCCCAGCGCCCTGGTCGAGCGCGTGGACATCGTGACCGGCGGTGCATCTGCGGCTTATGGCTCCGATGCTGTGGCCGGTGTCGTCAACTTCGTGCTGCAGAAGAAATTCACTGGCATCAAGGGATCGCTGTCCGGCGGCATCACCGATCGAGGCGATGACGATAATATGACCGGCTATCTAGCCTTCGGCACTCCCTTTGCCGATGGGCGCGGCCATGTCCTGTTCAGCGTGGAAGGTGCCTATCAGGCCGGTATCAACAGCATCAACCCCAGCAAGCGGAGCTGGTTCAACCAGACCAACCTGCTATCCAATCCCAATTATACGCCGACCAACGGCCAGCCACAGCGGATCATCGCCAGCAACGTCAATTATTCCAATGTGGCCAAGGGGGGCGTCATCACCACCACGGGCCTTGCCAATACCCAGTTTGGCGAGGACGGGGTCCCGATGCCGTTCCAGCTAGGCAGCCCGATCAGCTCGCCACTGATGGTTGGTGGTAACAGCTGGTATGAAGGGGATGTCAACGCGCTCGATTCCGAATTGAAGCGCTGGGCGGCCTTCGGCCGGGTCAGCTATGATCTGACCGATGATGTGACGCTGATCGCCGAAGGTTCCTACGGTTATTCCAGGACCAACAACCTGTCCGCCTATCAGCGCTACCAGGGCAATCTGACCATGTCGGCCAGCAATCCCTTCCTTGATGCCACTATTCGGGACAGGGCTGCGCAGCAGGGCATCGGCTCCTTCCGCTATGGCTATTCGACCTATGATCTGGGCCGGCCCGAAAATGAGGCGACCCGCAAGACCTATCGCGCCGTGCTGGGACTAGAAGGCACGGTCTTCGACGACTGGCGCTGGGATGCCTATTATCAATATGGCCAGACCGATACCCGCTCGGTCCTCTACAACACCACCAATGTTGCCCGCTTTGCCGAAGCGATCGACGCAGTGCGCGACGCCAATGGTCGCATCGTCTGCCGTTCGACGCTCGCCGCGCCGGGCAATGGCTGTGTTCCACTCAATATCTTCGGCCATGGCGTCGCCGACCCGGCTGCGGTCGCCTATGTGAAGGGAACCGCCTGGCAGCAGCTTTCGCTCAAGCAGAATGTCGCTGCGGCGAGCATCAGCGGCGAACCCTTCGACCTGTGGGCGGGCCCGGTGAGCCTCGCCGTCGGCGCCGAATATCGCAAGGAAGAGGTGTCTGGTTCCGGCGACGATGTCTCTGCCGTCAACGGCTTCTATACAGGCAATTTCAAGGGCACCAACGGCAGCTACGACGTCAAGGAAGCCTATGCTGAAATCGTCGTGCCGCTTGCAGAGAATATGCCGTTTCTACGATCGCTCGAACTCAATGCGGCCGGGCGTTACACCGATTACAGTACCAGCGGCAGTGTCGAGACCTGGAAGTTGGGCCTCAGCTGGAAGCCAATCAACGATCTGCGCCTGCGCGGTGTGCTCTCTCGTGACATCCGTGCGGCCAACCTGGGCGAGCTGTTCACCGCCGGCCAGACCGGCGCGGTCGACGTGCTGGACCCTGCCAACGGGCTGGCCTCAGTTCGCACCACCCGTGTAACGATCGGCAATCCACAACTGCGCCCCGAAAAAGCCGACACGGTAAGCGTCGGGGCCGTCTACAGCCCGTCCTGGCTGCCGCAGTTCACCACCTCGATCGATTATTACTCAATCAAGCTGAAGGACGCGATCGCTAGTCTGGGCGCCCAGGATCTGGTGGATCGCTGCTATCGCGGCGAACAGGCCCTGTGCAGCAATGTCGAGCGCGACGCCGACGGCAATATCACCCGCATCATTACGCGGCCAGTCAACGTGGCGGAACTCAAGACCCGCGGCGTCGATGTCGAAGCCAGTTTCCGCCAGCCACTAGCCGACATCGCCGCTAATCTTGGTGGCACGGTGACGCTGCGCGTGCTCGGCTCGCATATCGCTCGGCGCACGACCATCAATGGGGGCGTGCGGACCGAAGCAGCAGGCCAGAACACGGGTGACGCACCCAAGTGGCGCTGGTTCGCAACGCTGGGCTATGACGATGAAAAGGTCTCTGGGCTTGTAACGCTGCGGACGATCAGCGGTGGCGTTTACGACAATAGCTGGCAGTCGGGCGTGGATATCGACGACAATCGCATCAAGGGAGCAGCATATGTGGATTTTGCTGGCGTCTATCGTTTCCAGACGGGCACCAGCAAACAGCTGGAGCTATTCGGCAAGATCGAGAATTTGTTCGACAAGGCCCCGCCGGTCGTGGCCGCGATAGGCGGTGCGAGCTTGCAAACCAATCCGACCCTCTATGACACGATCGGGCGCGCCTACAGGATTGGCGTGCGCTTTCGGTACTGAGATAATCATAATCGCAAAATTACGGCCTAGCAGACCTGCTGGTTCAACAGTTGGACAACCAGCAGGTCCCGACCCTTATGAGACGCTCGGAGCCAGCATTCGCTTCCCCAGATGCAGACCGTCCGGTTCCGGCAGCTCGCGACCAAAGTCGGTCGGTCATATTGGTTTTGGTGAACGTCCGACCGTGACAGAAGCGGCCGATCAGCCTGTGCGAAATGGTCGGTCGGCTTCGCGCCCAATCTCAGTCATTCAGATTGGCGGTGAATGTGCCCATAATCAGGCATTCGCCGTTGTGTCTGGGATTGCCAGCCTGCTACAGTGAGCTGTCTTTTGCCCTGAGGGAAGGAATTCCGGGGAGCTAGCGTTTATCACGGTTCAATGATGCAATTGCGAATCGCATATCGAACAAGGTCTGCCACATTTCGTAAGTCGAGGCGTTTCATCGCTTCCAAGCGATGTGCCTCTATGGTTTTGACGCTCATGCCCAAAACTTCAGCGATTTCCGTGTTTCGCCGCCCCTCAGCGATATGTTGCACAATCTGACGCTGTCGCGGGGTAAGGCGTCGCACGGGGATTACGCTTTCATCGAGCACCCGCTCAACCAGGAACTCGCTCGCATCGCCTGAAAAGAAGGGCTCGCCTTTAAGGGCATGGTCCATCGCCTGCTGCCAAACCGACAGCCCGTCAATTTTTGAGAAATACGCTTTGCAGCCTGCACTCAGGGCGCTGGCAATTTTCGTTTTGCTATGCTGCAGAGTGAACATCCCGATGTAGATGGAGGGAGTAACCAGCCTCAATTGCGTTGCGTAGTGCGGCTCATTCTTCAAAGGGGGACCGCAGTCAAGAATAGCGATGTCGGGGGAGTAATCGCGCGCCATGGCAACACCATGTGCGCAATCTGCTCCTTCTTCTACCACTTCACAGCGAGAATCCTTCCGCAGAAGCCGGCATAGGAAGCTTCGCATCTCTATGCTATCGTCGATCACCAATACCCTAGCACGGTCAATCATAGCGATGAACTCTCCTAGGCGGACCCAATCGATTGCCCCCGAACGGCCGCCATGCTCTGGATGGTAAATTCGCTTTAGACTCGCTGTAATCTCAAAGTCGCAGGCGGACTAAGCATTTTTTCTTCCATGCTCTGCGTCAGGAGGGCTGAAGCTACGATGGAAATCGGCGTCGACCACCGCTCCATGCCGGACGCTCAGATGCGGATTTTTCGTTCCCAAATGCAGTTCGTCTGCTGCTCCCAGATAGGCGCTCAAGACTGGCTGACTAAAGGCTGGCAGCTTTGTGACGACCAACCGGAAGCCGCTGGTGCGGCCAACGCTTACACCGCCGCTGCACTTGATTATTTGACTGAGCACATCATCACCCAGCATGTTTTGATCCTGACCGGTAGCAACATTGAGCTTGAGCAGAAGCGCACACGACTGGGATCATCGTGGCTTGAGACGCTGAATGATCAGTCGAGCGCAACATCAACGTTACAGCGAACCGAAATTGCCCGCTCGTGGAGAAGTGCTGCTCGGCGGCGATGCATCTCAATCAAGAGGGTATCGTCGCCGCGCTGAGCGGCCAAATCAGCAGACATTTGTTCGTCTGCGGCGAGTTGCAGCAGACGAGCATACTCTTTTTTGCGAGCGCTCTGGTGCATCATACCGCGCAGGTAATAAGTTGGCTGCGATTGCGCAACAGTTGCGCCTTTCTGCGGTATTCGCCACCAGTTTGTGTACGCTTATGCGGTTTTTCGACTAAGAAATAGGTCTCTGGCGCTCGAAAGCATTTCTTTCTGGTCCAGTGTCAAGGTTTCCTTCCTGTTGTTTTGCTCATATTGAAATAGAGCTTCCAATATATCACTAAGTGAAGCGTAGTCGACAGGTGAAGCTGCGACTGTGGCATTGAGACGTGATAGCAATTCTTCAATATCTTGAATCATGTTATCTGACTTGCATCGTGAGATTGGCAGTGTCGTTGATCCCGGTTCAACCATTCGGGGGGAATGTTGAAGGAGGTGTTGCGACCGGAATCGACAGCAGGCTAGCAAGTAGGCTGTGATGTTCAACCAGAATTATATCGCGTGAACACCACGCCAATCATCTGGGGCAAGGCTGCCCTTCACGCTCTCGTCGAGAAAGCTATCCGCGTCTAGCCACTCGTCAATCAGCCTGACCTTTCCGTCATTTTGGGTATCGCTTCGCTCTTTGGACTGGCTTCGGCGCGATCGCGCCACGGCCCCTCGAAACGTCATCCTTGCGCCGGTGGGTGTCGAGTAGCGCGTAGGCTACCTGATGTGATGTTCAACGGCGGGAAGTCGGTCGTGGATCACGTCGCGGGCGCTGGACCCATGTCGATGTCGCTGGCTTCATGGCCGGGTGCAATTACGCATATCTTGACTGCGATCAGCACAGTGGGGCGATTTGCTGTTTCGGGCAGCACTTCGACCAATACGCCGGTCACGGTAGGGATATTCAAAAAATAGCTAAACGCTTGATCGAATTTCTAATTCCGATATCGTAACGATTGTCTTGCTCAAGAACGGAGGCGGCTAATGAGTGATCAAAAGCGGCGACCCTACTCTCTCCAAGATTTTGTCTATGCGGAAGCCGAAGCGATCCTGCGTAGCAAAGAACAATTGTTTGAAGAGTTTGCCGGTGTAACTGATTGGGTGAACCTCACGCCGGCGCAGGACGGAGCGATCAGAGAACTAAAGCGCAGGCGGCTAATCCCACCAGAGAGGCAACCTCGAACCGATGGACACGTCGATGTGAGTAGCCCGTAAATTTCTGGACGCCTTCTATCCTAATTTTGAGGACAGAAGACGGCGATAGGTAATCCCAATTTCAGCGATGAGTTCAAGCGTGATGAGGCGGCCCAGATCACAGAACGTGGATACTGCGAGCCGCACGTCGTTTCGAGTTGCTCGCTTTTGAGTGTAGCCTCTGCCCAATCAATTGGGAATAGGGCCGATTTTTGGTTTAAGACATCCGCGGTACAGACGGTGGACATTCATCGCCGCATCCCCTCTCTGAATGTCCGCATCCTTAGATTTTCATCCCGAAGTCGACAGTCGGGAATGTCCCATCCTCAGCCAAAAGCTGACAGGTAATCCGGCTCGCGCCATCCAGATAAAAATGGCTTCCGACGATCACCGAAAGTCGGAAGCCATCTTGCCCTTGAAAACATCTTTCCACGGACGGGTCGCGTATAGCTATGTAGAGGTCAGCAGAGGTTTAGTCGATCCGCCAATTTTACTTTTTTGAGAGTAGAAAAAACCTGCTGCATGTCATTCAGCCAATCTTTGCGAAGATTTGCTCCTCGAAGATCATTGCTCAAGATATTCAGCCCACCGCGCCATAAGGCTTCGGCGCTTGTCGAAAAAATCTGTGCGGCGGTACGCTGCTTCAACCTTGTTCGGAAGCTTGTGTGCCAGCGCCTTGTCCGCCACTTCTTTGGGGAAGCGGGTCCGCTCAGCGGTCCAGTCAGTGAAAGCTGATCTGAAACCGTGCACCGTCACCCCTTTGATGCCATCGTCCCTGAGCAGTTTGGTCATGGTCATATCGCTGATCGGCTTTTCGCCATCGTTGCTGAAGACCAGACCGGTGTCGCTGCTTCGCTGGTTCCAACGATTGCGTAGCAATGCGACTGCCGCCGGTGACAACGGCACAACATGGGTGTCGCCCGCCTTCATTCGCTCTCCTGGTATGGTCCAGACAGCCTTCTCAAGATCGAACTCGCTCCAGACCGCGAAGCGCGTTTCATTCGAACGCACGGCATTGTAGATAGTGAAGCGCAGCGCATCGCGCCCGGTCGTCGATGCTGCCGTCGCCAGCCGGTGCATAAGAGAGGGGACGTCGGCATATGGCATGGCTTCCAGGTGCCCGGCCTTTTCCGCCTGACGCGGAAGTCCCTTCCGGACCGAACGAAGGGATACCTCTTCTGGAAGCCAGCCTTTGATATGCGCGAAATCCAGAACGGCTCCAATACGCTGCAGGATGCGGCGGGCGGTGTCCGGTATGTCCAACCAAATCGGAGACAGCACTTCCACAACAGCAGGGCTGTCTACCTCGTTGACTGGCCGGGCGCCGATCAACGGAAAGACGTGGTTCTCAAGGCTTGCGATCCAGCTGGCGTGCCGCTGGTTCTTCCAGCCCTTTTTCATCGCTTCGTAGCAGTCCCGCGCGGCCGTCTCAAAACTAGGCACGACTTTTCGAGACCTGCGCTTCTCCGCTACAGGATCGACGCCTAAACGCACCTGACGGCGCAATGCCATCGCGGCATCACGCGCTTCAGCAAGTGACACGTCGAATGTCGAACCCAAGCCGTAGTCGCGACGACGCCCATCCTTCTGCATCCGCAGAACCCAAGATCGCGCGCCACTTGGTTTGACGACTAGGCATAATCCCCTACCATCGATATGACGGCCCGGCTGGGCGTTCTTCACTTTCAAAGCTGTCAGAGCCATCGGTTCTAATTCCCGCCTGAAATGGTCCCACGATAGATCCCACACATTGATGGGATTTCAGGCAAATCAGAGCGACCGACCGCGAACACCCTACAAGACAAATCTCTGAAATTACAGAGGACTTAGGAACGTCCTGAACCTGCCTGAGATTTAAGTTATACGCCCGTAGGGGTCACCAGCAAAATCAATGGATTGGCTGGATTTAATGCCGGAAAAACCGCATTTCTCTATTAGGGCAGATGTTGGAAATGGTCGTGTCCCAGGAGGTGGTGTAGGAACCGTCAATCCACGGCAGGATCGGGATCGGGTTCGGGTCAGGCAGCCAGAGCTGGCAGGCTGACAATG
>NZ_JACIEU010000058.1 GCF_014197035.1 Sphingobium scionense
ACGAGGACCCCCGACCTTTCATCTGGAAGGCCGATCCGGACGAAATTATAGCCGCTGTACGGCGCGGGCACCAAGTGTTGGAATCAATCCACTAGAAGATAACCTTCGGCAATACTGGGCCATGTTAACTCATCGAACGGATTTGTGACGTTGCCGTTGAAATAATCGAGAGCTTCATGGGCGCGTGCAGCCGCCTCGATTACCTTGGCGGTTTGTTTCTTTGCCCTGTCAGATTTCTTCATCGTGCCTCATGAGGCCATAGCCCATCAAGAGATCGCAAGCGGTGGCAGCTGCCACCGCTCTACCTTCCGTCAGTTTTGAGCCTGCCACGATCTACGGACAGCTGGGGTATCATCGGATACTTTAAGGCTTCACGCTCCCGCGCCCGACCTTCATCTATCCCGTATGATGCGCCAATCATCAAACCTACGAAGAACACGGGGATCATGAGCAGGAGCATCGAGCCGAAGCGTGCTCTACGGCGAGAGCTTTGGATCGCGAGCGCATCACGTTGCAGCTTGAGGGCTGTTATGATCGTCTCGGTAGCAAGGGTGATTTCATGGGCGTCGTCGCCCACATTTGTAAGCAATTGCTCAACGTCCGTCAGAGGGCGTTCTACCTGTTTACCCACTTCGCTTAGATCAGACCAAGCGAGGTTTCTGGAATGAATCACGCGAAGCAAGGTTTCAATGTGACGATCGAGATCGGACACGCCTCTCGATGGCACCGGATCAGGCCGGGGAATGTTCATCGTGCGGTTTCCTGTTTCCAAAAAGCATGTGCCATGCACTTAGCGCGAGCGTGACGGCTTCCTTTCCTGCTGGCGCAGCGTCAAATCCTCGCGCGCTATGCGGGTAGCCTCGTTCTGGCGCTGTTGCTCGAAACGGGCAGCAGGGACCGGCGCGCCAACCTCAATACGCTTGGCGACAGTTTCCTTGGCCCGCTCTATGAAGCGATCCCTGTCTTCCTTTTGGGTGAACCGGGTTTTCGCTTCGATCGCTGCCGCCAGGACGTGCGATTGCGCGGCCTTGAATTGCGGGTTGGCCGCATTATCCCGATGCGAATTGCGCCGGAACTGTTCGGCCGCAGCACGAGATTCTGAGGGGTCTTGCTTTGCCATGCTCGCTCTCTTTGCCGGGTCTTGTGCTTCGCGGGCCTTATCTCGCGCCGCCAGCCTTTCTCCCTCAAGTTTCAGCTGTTCAGACGGCTTGAACCCTTTCACTTCGACCCCCGATCGCGCCGCTTCCAGATAGACCGCCTTCTTGAATTCGTCGCTTCCATGAACACGGATCGACTGCCAGCCATTGTGCTTCGCGATCGCGATAGCATCGCCAATGGCATAGTCCTTGTTGATGCGAATGCCGTCTTGGCCCTTGATCGACATATCGGGCTTGTCATCGCGGCCGCTACGGAAAAGATCATTCCCAACGCGCAGATATTTGCGTTCGAGCTGCGTGGGCAGAGCCAAGCGTGTGTCGTCAACTTGCTTGTCATCCTTTGGCGCTGCCTTCGATGGAACCTCAGCTTTCGCGGGCGCAGCACCGTCTTTGCTCTCCGCCCTGGCTCGCTCACCCTCATGGATATTGAGCGATTTATCGGCCGATGCGGTCGGAGCCGCTTCGCGCTTCGCTTGCCGGGGCCACGCATTAAGGTCGGCCCGCACTCTGCTTTCGTGTCCGCGCAATTCGTCGGCAGGCGCTCCGCGTTTCAGCGCCTTATTATACTCTTCGACAGCCGGCGTCAGATATTGCGCAACCGGCGTGGACCCATCATTGCGCCAATCCGTGGACGCCAGATAAGCGGTTTTTCCGCCTTTCTGCATCGTCAGCGCGTGGTCATATTGGTTTTCCAGCTTGGCAAATGCCTTCATGGCATCGGGGAATCTCGCAAAGGTTTCCTTGCTGTTCCCAGGGCCAAGAATTTCGTAGGAGCGCGGCGTCTTTGCTTGGCGTTCGCTGTTGTCATTATCGGCCATATTCTTCTCCTTCACTCAGAACTAGATCCCGGCGCTGACCTTCCCACTCCTCTTTCGTCGGGTCGGGACCAATAATGTCGTCGAAGTTGATTTCATCGAAAGCCATGCTGCCGTCCTTCACTGTCAGGTTCGGCATATCGCGATCGAGGGCGAGAACGTCTTCGGGAATGTCCTGCACCTGGTCATCGGCCAGTGCGGAATAATCATTGAAAGCCGCCAGCTCTTCATCGCTCAGATCATCGACGGCCGCGATCGGCGCGACCGGCTTGGGCAGCGCCGGCACTTCCGGCGCAGGCGTCAAGCGCGAGCGGAACACGGCATCCTTGAAGTAGCGGATTTTCTTCCCGCGAATGACGGGGATGCCGCCCCGGATGACGAGTATATCGTCTTCGGGCAGCTGCATCAGCTCTTGCGGGAGCATCAGCGCGCGGCGCTGTTCGGAGATCGTCTTGCTTCGATTGGCGAGCAATCCATGTATCGTCAGGGACCGGCTTTCCGCATCCTGACCAAGATAGCCGAGGCGTTCGGACAGTTCCTTTGCGACCCGCAGCTCCTTCGGCGTGAAAGCAATTTCGACCCCGCAGTTTGATACGATTTCGTCCGCGCCATGCTCACCATAGACATTCCGCAGCTGGGAGCGGGACTGGATGACGGGGAGCAGACGCAGCCCATAGCCGCGCACATAGGAGAACGCATTGGCAATGACCTGGGCGCGGCCGAGCCGCGCAAATTCGTCCAGAATGAGCAGCACGGATAGCTTTTCACCATCGTCGGGCAGTTGCCGCGTGTTGAGGTCGATCAGCTGTTGGAAAAACAGATTGTAGAGCGGCGCGACCCTATCGAGTTCATCCGGCGAGACACCGAGATAGATCGAGGTCGGGATGCGGCGAAGGTCCGTCAGGGAAAAGTCGCTTTCGGCCGTCGCGCGATCGACAATCGGATTGATCCAGAGATTGAGCTTGGAGGTGACGGTCTGGATAATGCCGGTGAATGTGTTGTCTGCGCTGGACGTAAAATCGCTCAACGCAGCGCGGCACCCTTCCGATAGCGCACCATCGCCGGCTTCCTTGGCGAAGAATGCCTTCATCCCCGGCATCGTGATGGTCCGGTAGATCTCGCCAAACGAGAAGGGACGTTCAGGCTTGGCCGCGATCCACGATGCTATGCCGACAAAGGCCGTGCGGGCTGATTCCGTCCAGAATGCCTCGCCCTTCTCCGGGGGCACGAAGAGCATCGTGGCGATCTTCTGCAATTCGACCAGGACCTCAATCGGGTCGGACCTGTTGATATAGCTGAGCGGGTTGTAGCGGGCCGTGCGGCCTTCCCTGTCCGTAGGGTTGAACAGCACAACCTTTTGGCCGCCCTTGCGGCGGAAACCCGCCGTGATTTCGTAGTTCTCACGCTTAATATCGAGCACGACAACCGAATCCGGCCATTGCAACAGATTGGGAATGACGATGCCGACGCCCTTGCCCGATCCGGTCGGGGCTTCGAGCAATACATGCTCCATCTTGCCCACCATGAGAAAGCCGTTGCGGAAAAAGCCATTGCGGACGCGGCCGAGCACAATGCCCTTTTTCGCGCGAAGGCCCGCCTTGCGGATTTCACCTTCGCGCGCGAAACGCGCCTCGCCGTGAAGGTTCTTTTTCGGCCGCAAGACGATCGCCATGAGCAACACCGGCAGCGGCACGCCGATGACCGCGCCTCGCCAAAGCGCTTCGGTCACGACAGGATCATGCCGATAATACCAGAAGAAGCCGGGAAGGGTGAGCGGATCGTAGGCCGCGGCGGGCATCTTGAGGAAGAACCACGCCACCGTGCCGGTCAGCAGGCCGATCAGCAGGAGCGTGATCGGAAGGAGGACAAGGGCCAGTGCGAGCCTGTTAGAGCCTGTTTTCTGGATCAAAATATATCTCCGTCACGCGAAAGCGGCCTTCGACCTTCTTGGTCTGCACGACCACATCAACCAGCAGCTTGAGCAGGCTGCGAATGTCGTCACGGGCCAGATCGGCGCCGCCCTCGCTTTCCTTGACCAGCAATGTCAGCTGTTCGAACGCGAGTTCGGCCGAGTCCGCATGGATCGTCGTGATCGAGCCGGGGTGGCCTGAGTTGACGTTGCGGAGATAGAAGAACGCGGTGCCGTCGCGCAGCTCCTGCAACAGTATCCGGTCAGGCCGCATACGCAGGGCCGATTCCAGAAGATCCTTTGCAGAGATTTTCGCGGTGCCCTGCTTGTCCTTCGCGTAGAGCATGTGGACCACGTTGCGATGCGGAACGACCAATTCGCGCGTGTCTTCGATCGTCAGCAGCCGCTCATGCGGCGGAATGAGCTGGATCAGCCCTTTAGAGAGCGTCGTCTTTCCCGAGCCGGTAGCGCCGGAAATCAGGATATTCTTGCGGCCCTGGACCGCCTTCTGGAAAAATTCGACGTGCTTCCCTGCGTCGAGCAGATCGCGCAATTCAACATCGAGCGGCGAGACTTGCCGGGTTGCGATCTTCGTCTCGCTAAACAGCCCACCGCGCTCGAAATCCTCCATCGTCAACGTCACCGATGACGGCTTGCGGATGGTGATGGACACTGTGCCGGCAGGGACAGCAGGCGGCACAACCAGCTGCACACGCTCGCCGCTGGGGAGGATTGTGGAGCAGATCGGCGTGGACTGGCTTATGTCCTGATGCGTGAAAGCCGCCGCTGCCCGCGCGAGCGCGAGCAGCGACTTTTCATTCAGGTCGGGCAATGTCTCCCAGGACCACCCATCGCGCGTTTCAATTGCCGCCTCGCCAGCCTTGTTAATCACCAGCTCCGTTACGTCCTCACGCGCGAGCAGAGGGCGCAACGGCAGCAAGGCGTTTTCGAGGACAGCCGTATTGCTCATTGGCCGCGCCGAAGCCGAAGGCCGTAGATGTTGGAGAAATCGAAGTCGCGCGCGACCATGATCCCCACTTCCGCGCCCTGATTGATGCGAAGCACCGGCTGAATCTGCATCGTGTCCCGCAAGATCGTGTCCGACGCTTGGCTGGGAACCCGAGTGACATTATCCGCGTCGGAGACTTCCGAGGCGGCGATCGAGGCGGCATCGTTAAGCGAGCTGAACAGCAACGCCGCCCCAAAGCGTTCCCAAAAAAAGTTCTTCACGCCGCCTGCCATGCCTGAACGGCCAAGCGCATCGCTGGCGGGCGAGCCTACGTCGATCGCCACGCCGCGAGGCGTGACCGCGCGGTTCCATACCGCAAAGAGACGATATTTGCCGCGCTGGACGCCGGTTTGATATTCGCCCAGGACGCGCGTTCCCTTTTCCAGCAGAACGACGCGGCCGTTGTCCGAATAAATGTCGCGGGGAATGATGCAGCTGACATATCCGGGCTGACTGGAATCCATCGCCGTTTGCAGCACGCACGGAATGAACGACCCTGCGAGGATCAGCATATCGCGGTTGCCAATGTCGCGGCCTGACACCCGATCAATTTGCGAGGTCTGGCGCATGTTTTCGAGATTGGTCCGGCGCGATCCGCCCTGTCCATCGCCATCGGCCGACGCGCCAAGCAACTGCGCGCCCTGTCCTCCTGTGCCGCCGCCCATGGGCAGGCCGGTGGCAGCTGCCACCGCTCCGCCGACCCCACCGCCGTTTTCGCCACCATAGGCCATAATTCCGGCGCGGCGCTGCGCCTCTGCGATGACTTGCCCCTCAGACTTTTGGGGGCGACCGCTTGCACCGGCTGTGCGGGGCGCTTGGCTTCCATCAAGCGCCGGCACTTCCGTCATGGGCACCGGCGCGTTCGGATCATTCGGCGCATCGGCAAGCGTTGGGGCTATGATTGACTTCGGATCGTAGTTGGCGAGCTGCCTTTCATCCGGCTTTTCCGCTTTCTCGGCTTTTTCGGTTGGATCGCTCCGCATTGCGTCGATGGTGCTAAAACCGAGCACAATCGCGCCGCAGGCCACCGCCGCGAGAACGACCGCCTTTTTGGGGTCGATCGACCTGTTCGGAAGGGCGGCAATCTTGGCCTGACGTTCGCTTTGCCGCTCAATGTCTTCCGGATCGGGCACCGGCTCTGATGCAAGGGGCCGGTTTTCGACCGTCTCGCCCTGCGAAATGATGTTGTCGCCATGCGGCGCGTTGTCATGATCGTTCGCAGCCATTTTATTGAACCCCCGTGGTTCGCTCGACCAGGCCAGAGGCCGTGTCAGTTTTGGGATCGCGCCCGTAATAGTCGGTTTTCTGATTGTGGATGCAGAGCACTTCGAGGCCCCGGCGCAGCCGGATTGTTCTGTAAACCCCGTGCAGCACCACATATTCATCGCGCACATCGAAGGAGGCGATGGCTTCCGATCCATCAGGATTGACGATGAAGAACGCCGGCAACTCACGCTGGTTGGGAAAGCGCATTACCGTGAACTGTCCGTTGTCAGACACTTCGGAGGGCTGGATGGCGGTCGATCCTTGCATGATGTAGTCGGCGTTGCGCGTGCCTTCCAGCACGCCAATATCGAGCGCGGACTTCACCGCGCCGCGTTCCATGGCTTTCAGCTGGGCCAGCTGGGCCATTGCGGCTTGCGCCTGCGCTTCCGCTGCTTCCTGTTCAGGATAGCGGAAAACGACCGTATAGAAGCCGCTGCCCCGCTGCGTTGGCGACAGAGCGAAGCGGTAGCTGCGCGGGCCATAGCGCGAACGGGTTATGACCGTCAGGTTCGTGCGACCCGCGCGCTCGCGCGGTTTGATAAAGAGCGAATTGGCAGCCGGTGCGACTTCCCAGGACACGGTATCGCCCAGCGCCACATGCTCGACCACTTCATCCTTGGCGAAGACGATTTCCGTGGCGATGCGGAACACGCCCGGAATCTCATAGACTTGCCGATCATTGTAGTTCGCTTCACGAACCCGGTGATCGAGCACCGTCGCATGGGGCGTTTCTTCGGCCATCGCCGGCGACGCAGCCAGCGCGATCGCGAGCGCAAACGGGGCGCTCCACTTCAACACGGTCATTGGGGCACCTCCACGTCAGCGCGATAGCTCTCGACCTGATAGCCAAGCGGATTCTTGAAGCGGTCCACTTCCTTGCTCGGCGTGCCATCGACCTTGTATTTGATGGTCGCGACGGCATCGGTTTTGGTCGAGTTCGAGCCGGTCACAGATTCCTTGGTAAAATAGACCTGCGCGACGTTGCCGCCCAGGAACGACACCCGCTTGATCTCGACAAAAACATCAGTGCGGTTCGCAAGGATGTTTTGCGGGCTTTGGGGATTGTCGGTCTTGTAGAAGCGTGACCACCGATCCTGTTCGGGCCGCGCCGACATGACCATGACCGCATCGAAATATTCTTCGCGAGCGGCCGCTATCCAGCCTTCGCGATAGCGGACATAGGTAGCGAGGAAATACTTACGGACCGCCTCGTCATAGGTGATCGTCGCGTCACCGTGGAGCTTGGCGGCGATCGACGCCTCGCCCGTGTTACGGTCCACCGTGATAACATATGGCTCGACCGTTTTCAGAGGCGTCAGGGCTGCAACGGCCACAACGCCAGCAGTCGCCAGGGCGCCAGCAACGCCAGCGACGACCCACGCCAGCTTTTTGGAGCGCTCGGCCGCCGCAAGCTTGTCACGTTCCCAGCTTGCAGCCTCTTCAAAATAGGCTTTCAGCTCGTCCTTTGGAATACCAACTGCCATCGTAACACCTCAGCAATTCGAGTAGATCGGGCCGCGCAGCGAGGCGCTTAGACGCGGCACTTCGACCGCCCGCGATGCGTCCGACTGTTCATTGCCCGGAGTGGCAGGGTCTGCCGGGGCAGCGTCCGGCGTTGCCGGTGCGCCCTGGTTGAACACGTCCACATTCGCCGGGGCGGTTCGCTGCGCGGCCTGATCCGGGATCGAGGGAAGGGTAAGCCCATGCGGATTTGCGGGCCGCATCGGCCCCTCGCATTTGGCTGGTTTTTTGACGGGCTGACCGGCGCAGGCCGCCAGCGCCAGGCAGATTCCGAGTCCAAGCAACTTGCGCATATTCGTTCCCTCAAGCTCTGGTGATTGTGTTTCGGTTGCGCCAACGGCGAACCGCCGACGAGAAGCCCCGACCCATGCTGGCCCCCATGGCGCGGGCATCGCTGGCCGCGTGGCCTGCGCCCGTTGCCACAGCCCCGCCCCCGCTCATCACGGCGTTACCGAACTGCGATACCATCGCAGCAGCACCGCCACCCAGCGAGGCCGCAATTCCGGGGATTTGTAGGAAGAAGAAGCACGCGAGGACGTAGAAGGCGATGATGCGAACGCATGTGTCCCAAACGTGCTCAAACTGACCGTCGAAGGATGCTGTTGCGGATTCCGCGACGTTGGCGACGACGAGCACCAGCAACAGCGCGAACAAGGACAGCATCAAGAAATTCAGGACGCTACCGAGCCACGAGAAGAAGTAGCTTCTGGTGGAATCGAAGAGGAGCGCCCCGACGAAGATCGGACCAACCACCGCCAGACAGGCGAGCGCGAACAGCGCATAGAGCACGATCACAAAGCCAACCGCGAGCGCGAACAACGCGGCTACAGCGGTTAGCAAGATGATGATGGTTGCGCCGATACACAGGATGATCGCAGTCGCTGCCCCCTGCAAATCCCACATGCTGGCGTTCTGCTCAGCATATTCCTTGGTGGCATCCTGCATCCCTATCAGAGCAACATCGACGCGCGCCCACATCGTATCAAACGACCCACCGACGCCATTTGGCGAGTTCCCGATGATTGAGGCAAACTCATTAGGCAGCCCCGTCACGATCATTTGTGCAATTGATGCCCCGTAAAGGCTTGTCACAGCCCAATAAAGTGCAGCGAGCATTAGGGAGCGATAGACGTATTCGCGGAATGGGTATTGCACAGCACCGCGCATGATAGCGTAGCCGAGCAGTATGATATAAATCACCATTCCCGTGCGGAGCGGCCCAGCGATCCAGCCAACAAACCCAGCGTAGTTTGAAACCACAGACGAGTTGAGTTCGTTGACAAAGCCCTGATAGGCATTCGTGAATAGATCGTATTCCACCAGATCGCTCCGCGTTATTATTCAATCGACCTTCGAGCTGTCACATTCCCGCCGCTTTGCGTGCGCGAGCCATCTGATCTTCTCGGTCACGGGAATATTTGATCGAGGCGATGGCAGACTTGATGCCTCCGCAATTCTTGGCGACGGGAATGGGAAGATCGGATTGTTTGAGTTCGCTGTTCATGATCTTGTCGCACTCCGATACGATCACCGGAATTTGATCTTCGTTGGCTTTGAGCCATTCCACGTCGTGGTAGGTCATGAGGATTTCAGGGAAAACGGGTGCGCGTTGGCAGCCGGCGATTATGCCGGCTGCGCTCAATGCTACTAAGGCCATCTTCCGCATTCTTACATTCCCGCCGCTGCCCGCGCGCGGGCCAGTTGCTCTTCACGATCGCGGGAATAGCTGGAGAGGGCTTCCGCCGTTTTGGCCGCTTGTTCGGCCCGACGCGCCCGCTCCATGGCATCGACGCGGAGCTGGTCGTTCATCATGGACGCGCTTTCAAGCTGGATGCGCGCTTGAAGGTCAGCGACTTCCTTGGCCGTTGATGCCGAAGCTAGGCGGCTGCGCAGCTCTTCCAGGCCTTCGCCACGCGATGTGGCCGCTTCGCCCATCCCTTCGGCCATGGCCTTGTCCATCGCGATCGAGCGCGCGGACTGATAGCGAACATCAGTCTGATCGCCATTCGCGGACACGCCGAGACGTTCGAGCATGTCCTGATAGATCGCATCAGATCGCCCGCCATAGCTGCCGCCGCCGCCAAAATCGCCGCGCGCCATGCGTTCGAGCGAGTTCACATCGACGCCGAGCGTGCGAAGCGAATCCGTCTTGAGCTGGTTGGCGATCGAGGAAACATCGGTCAGCTGGTTCAACCCTTGGTAGAGCTGCTGCGCTTCCGCAATCTGCTGGCGACCTTGCTCGATCATCTGCATGGTCTTCTGGATTTGTTCGATATGCTTGAGCACGGACGTGCTATCGAACACAGGGATACCCTGCGCACTGGCTGGCGTCGCGGCCGCAAGGCTCCCGATCGACACAGCCGCCAAGAAAAGCTGCTTCATAGTCTCACTCCTTTCAGCTTGGGCGCCGGCGCCGGTGAAATTCCGGCAACCAGAGCTTCGGATCATTGCCCAATTCGGCAATCACTTCGCGGGCCACGCCCGTTGTCTCAGCGCGCCCCGACAGCACGGCCAGTTCATCGTCCATGCCAATGAGATCCAGGCCGACCACAACGGAGTCATGGCCCTGCTTCACAAGGAATTTGCGGCTTTCCGGCGACAGCTCTTCGCGCACCAGCTTAAATTCCGCCTCCGACAGCGAGAAGCCTTCGATGTAATCCCGGCGCTGGCCGAACGGATTGGGCAGGAAGATTTTCGTCGCTACCTGCTCCAAGATCGAATGGCTGATCGTGGACCGCAGCGCGTCTGCAGGCGACTGCGTTGCAAAGACGAGGAACGCGTTGCGCTTGCGGTATGTCTTGAGGCCATCCTGCGCAAATGCTGTGAACGCCGGATCGGCCAGCGCCTTCCAAAATTCGTCAATCGCAATCACCATGCGCTCGCCTGTCAGGAGCGCGTCTATCCGCTCGAACAGGTAGAGCATGACCGGCGTGCGGATTTCCGCGTTTTCGAGGAAGTCGGTCATATCGAAGCCCACGAAACGGGCTTCGAGCGACATGGAATCTTCCTCATTATCGAAAACCCAGCCAAGGTTCCCCTCGGAGGTCCACTTGACCAGGCGCGCGCCGACGCCGCCCGAGTCCGACATACCGAGCATGGTCCGCAGCGCCGACAGCGAGCGTTGCTCGCGCGGCAGCTTCATCACGGCTTCAATGCCATCGTCGATCAGGTGCGATTCCTGCACCGTGATCGGCGCACCCTCTTGCTTGACCAGCTGGCGGATGAAGCGACCGAGGAACGCGCGATGAGAAGCCGTATTGTCGAGCGCCTTGAGCGGAGCGAAGCCCGTAGGTTCTCCGTTCCGCAGCGCTAGATAGGTGCCGCCACTGGCGCGAACAAAAATCTCCGCGCCCTGATCCTTGTCGATGAAGATATGGCGTGCGTTGAACTTTTCGAGCTGCGCCATCAGGAAGTTGACCAGCACCGTCTTGCCGCCGCCCGATGGACCAATGACCATCGAATGGCCCAGGTCCGCCGAATGGAAATTGAAGTAATATGGGCTGCGCGCGCTTGTCTTGAGCAGCGCGACCGCAGGCCCCCAATGATTGCCGTCCTCGTGCCCTGCCGGGAACGTATGGAACGGTGAGAAGGCCGAGAAATTATAGGACGTGATCGGCGCAGGGCGCGCCCGCCACGCGAAGTTGCCGACCAGCTGCGACCAATAGGCAGCTTCCAGCGCGGCGCTTTCACGGGCGGCGACCATGCCCGTATCGGCCAGCGCAGCGCGCGCGATCGACATGTTATCGCGCAGCTTCTTCAAATCTTCCGCGAACACCGTCAGCGTGAAATGATGGTCCCCCAGCACAAAGCGGTTCGATTGCAAATCGTCGGCCGCGTCGATCAGCTCATCCATCTGGCTGATCGCCTTGTCACCGGCGTTCGCCATTTGGGTCTGGCGAAGCCGAAACCGTTCTGTTGCCGCTGTGCGCGACAGGAACGTGAACGACTGCGTTATGGCGAGGCTGAAATCGACCGAAAGCAGCGATTCAAACTGGCGCGGCGTTGTCGATGACGGATACTCGCGAATGCCGAAAATGCCGCCGAACATCGAATGATCGGCGTCGCGGACCTCAAATGTCTCAGCACCGATGATGGCACGGCTCGCATAGAGCGCCGAGCCGAGACGGCCACGGACCAGAGGACAGCGCCGATAGCGCCCGGTCATCACCTGGTTCAATATTTCCAGCGGTTCGGAGAACAGGAGACCCCGGTGCTCATAGATGCCGACACGGCGCGGGCGAACGCGCAGCAGCAGCTTTTCCAGATCGCGCACCTTGTCTTCCAGCAGCTCTAGAGCTTCCGCGATATTGGCGTTCTTGTCCTCCTGCTTCTTGCGCAGGAAATCCATCAGCTTGTCAGTCGCGTTTGCTGTTGGGCGGATCACGACCGTCATGAAGAAGCGGTTGCGGAACATGCGTTCGGCCGTCATCCGCTCATAGTATTTTTGATCGAGCTTCGCGGCGAAATGCGAGCGGAACGTGCCGCCTGGATAGTCGCGCACGCGCATCCGCAACATGTGCGTCCAGATCGAAAGCCGCTCGTCATGAATATTGCGCCAGACCCCGTTGAGGCGCGTGTGCCAATCGTTCAGATCGCGCACGTCCGAAGTCTCGAAGGGCCGTCCATCCAGTTCGAGCATGAGCATCAGATCGCCGTTATCGAGGGCGACCACATGCTCATTGACATGCCGCGAATACGGCAAGAATTTCTCGGGCATTTCCTCCCGCTTGGCCTTGTCAAAAGGCACCTTCTCCGCGAGCGCGCTCTTACCGAACACCACGACCAAATCCCTTTCGCTTGATTCCGTAGAGCGGCAGCGGCGTGTAGCTCGACCCACCCCAAAAGACGCGGTTCCGGTTCGCCGCTTTGGTCCGGCCCCACAGGAAGATCAGCCGGAATGCGTTCACGTCATGCCGAACGATAAGCCGCGCCATCGCATAAAGCGCGACGGCGGCCGCGCCGCCGTAGAGAGGATTGCCCGAACCAACCAACGTGATTGCGCCCGCCATGATGATGAGCGCGCCCGCCTCAATGGGAACACCCGCCCACAAAGCGGGGCGGGTGACGGCCAAGAACAGCGGGTCTTTTGTCATTTCTTCCTGACCGTCCATCCCCGATCACCCCGTAATCGTGTCGACGATCCAAGGCGCGGAGAACACGATCACCACGCCAACTACGACCGTGACGAGCATCTGCACCGACGCGCGGCCCAGGAACCACAGAAGGCCGACGACGATGATCGCGATGATCGCCAGCGTGCGGAGCAAACCGTTGCTCAGCAGGCCGAGAATATTGTCGGCCAGGCCTTCAAAGTTTGCCTGCGCAAAAGCCGGCTCCGCTACGAGCAGGCTTGCCAGCAGCGACAGGGGGTTGAGTAGCAACGGAACAGAAAACCTACATAAGGCAGCACGCCTCGAGGCCCCGCGCCCTTCCGGAATGGTAGAAAGTGGTGGTTTCCTG
>NZ_JACIEU010000059.1 GCF_014197035.1 Sphingobium scionense
GGCTCAGGCTGCACGACGGTCACGCCCATGGCGTCCTGGCCGATGACCCAGTGCATGCCCATTCCGGAAGCGAGCCCAGCGCAGGGCACACCGACCAGCAAAACCACCACCGTCCGCACTCTGACGCCGCACAAAGTCACGTTGATCCGGCCAGAACCGACACTTCCGGATCAGCCTCGCTTACCCGTCCGAACCACCCCAAAGCCGCTTTACCCATAGACCAGCGCGTGGGGCCCGCGGGTTCCTGCACTGGAGGCTTTCGTACGCAAGCGCCCGAAACCCTTCACAAAGCCAGACATTCCATTCGCGCCGATAGACGTCCTATTCTGCTGAAAGCGGTCGATCGCGGTGGTTGGATCTGACGGTCAGTCGTCGCCCCGAACACACTGGCCCAATCATATGTCGATCGGCACAATGTAATTCTAATCGATAATTTGAGCGAAGCCGGCAACACCCTCAGGAGATGGCGGACGCTTTGTCGGATGTGAAGGCGTGCGCAGATCGTCGACTTGACCCAGCCCCCCAAAAATCGCTTCCATCGTTCGGACACATAATGCGACGCCCTCGTCGGCAAGCGTATACCAGACCAACTTGGCCTCCTTGCGCGTTTGAACGAGATTGGCCCGGCGCAATTCGCCGAGCTGCTGGCTTAGTGCTGGTTGAGCGATCTGGGTTGCTTCACCGATTTCCGACACATTGCGCTCACCGCGCAACAGACAGGAGAGGATCATGAGGCGCTGAGGTTGCGCAAAGACCTTGAGCTTGTCTGATGCGGCGGTCGCAGCATCGCGGTCCTCGTAAAACGCGGCCGTCATGGCGCGTCCACGAAGCGGCAGAACCAGTCCTCGCGATCTTCAGCAATGTTGGAAGGGGGACTGAGCAACGGTTTCCCTTCGCGCCATCCTTCAGGAGCCAGGGTTTGGGCATTGCTCACAGCCTTCAACGCCTTGAGCATCCGCAGCATCTCATCAACCGAACGCCCGACATTATGGGGATAGCAGGTAATCGCTCTAATGACGCCTTCAGGGTCGATGAAGAAAGTCGAGCGCATCGCCATGCTGTCGGCCGATTGCTCATCGATCATGCCATAGGCACGCCCGATCGCCATGCTCGGATCTTCAATTATGGGAAAGCGGACATCGGCGTCCAGCGTCACACGGATCGCCCGGACCCACGCCAAATGCGAGTAAAGGCTATCGACGGATAGCCCCAACAGTGACGTCTCGAGGGCGTCAAATTCCGACTGACGCCGGGCGAGTTCGGCAAATTCCGTGCTGCAGACGGGCGTGAAGTCTGCCGGATGGGAAAAAAAGAGGACCCAGCGTCCGCGCAGCTTGGAAAGCTGGATCTCGCCTCCCGTCGAGCGGGCGCGGAAATCCGGCGCGATCTCTCCAATGCGCGGTGACCGGCTCTCCGTTCCTTGTGCGATTTCCATAGCGCTTCCTTCGACATTCCCGCCCCTTGACGCAAGAGAATTATTCGATTACACGATATATGTAAATATGAATTTATGAGGTTTTCCGTGACCGACTCCGCGCTTGCAGCAGCCTCTTCGCAAATCTCTGCCGCTCAGGTTGGCATTCCCCAGATCAAGGCGTTCTTCGACGAGCCGACCTTCACGGTGACCTACGTCGTGCACGATCCAGAGAGCCTTCGCGCCGCGATCGTCGACAGCGTTCTGGATTATGATCCGGCTTCGGGGCGCACATCTTTCTCCGCAGCCGAGGCGGTGCTCGCCTACGTCAAGGAAAAGGGGTTATCCGTCGACTGGCATCTGGAGACCCACGCCCACGCCGATCACCTCTCGGCCGCGCCCTATCTGCAGCAGAAGATCGGCGGAAAGATCGCCATCGGCGAGCACATCGTCATCGTGCAGGAGACATTCGGCAAGCTGTTCAATGCCGGTACCGACTTCGAGCGCGACGGCTCGGACTTTGATCGCCTTTGGAAAGATGGCGACCGTTTCCGCATCGGCAATCTCGATGTCACGGTGTTGCATGTGCCGGGGCACACGCCAGCTTGCATTGCTTACGTGATCGGTGACGCCGTCTTTGTCGGCGATACCATGTTCATGCCCGACTACGGCACGGCGCGCGCCGATTTTCCCGGTGGCGATGCCCGCACCCTCTATCAATCTGCGATGCGGCTTTTGTCACTGCCGCCGGAGACGCGGCTCTTCATGTGCCACGATTATCTGCCGGAGGGGCGCAAGGACTATGTCTGGGAAACGACCGTAGAGGCCGAGCGCAAGGCCAACGTCCATATCCATGAAGGGGTAAGTGAAGACGAATTCGTCGCGATGCGCGAAGCACGCGACAAGACGCTCGCGATGCCGCGCCTGATCCTGCCTTCTGTCCAAGTGAACATGCGCGCGGGGCACTTGCCGCCGGCCGAGGACAATGGCGTCATTTATCTCAAGATCCCGGTCAACGCGGTATGATGCTGCCCGGCTTCCCTAATGCCATGCCCGTTGCGGGGCTGGCAGGCGGCCTGCTGATCGGTCTTGCCGCCGCGATCATGCTCCTCGGTCTTGGTCGCATTGCTGGCGTCAGCGGCATGCTCGCCCGAGCGTCGGCCATTGCCGATAGGGGCGCGCCGCGCGCCGTCGCGCTCGCCTTTGTTATCGGGCTGCCCGTGGGAGCGCTGCTCGTCACGCTGGCTTCCAGCGGCGTCGAGCAGCGCTTTACAGCTTCAATCCCGCAACTGGTCATGGCCGGACTGCTTGTCGGTTTCGGGACCCGGCTCGGTTCAGGTTGCACGAGCGGTCACGGGGTCTGCGGTCTCTCCCGACTCTCCCGCCGATCCATGGTTGCCACCTTGACCTTCATGACAAGTGGCTTCGCCACGGTCGGACTGATGCGCACTTTCGGTTTCATCAACGGATAATTGGGGGAGGCTGGGGATGAAGAGGAATATGGGAACATTCGACCGGGTGCTGCGCACGATCGTAGCCTTGGTGATCGGCTATCTCTGGTCGACCGGGACGATCAGCGGGGGTCTCGGTGTCGGCTTGGCGATCCTTGCGGTCGTCTTCCTTCTCACGAGCGCGGTCGGCGTCTGTCCGCTGTACCGCCCGCTCGGTCTTTCGACCTGCGGCAGAGCCAAATGAAGGTCCCCGCCATCTCGTTGCTTGCCGGCCTCCTGTTCGGAGCGGGGCTCACCGTGTCCGGCATGGCTGACCCGGCGCGGGTGCGCGCTTTCCTCGATCTGTTCGGGGCGTGGGACCCCACGCTTGCCTTCGTAATGGCGGGTGCGATGATGCCTATGGCGATCGCCTGGCTGATCCAGAAGCGGATGCCCAAGCCGATCGCCTGCGACGCCTTCGACTTGCCTGGCACAAGCCTACTAGATGCCAGGTTGCTTGGTGGGGCGTCGCTGTTCGGAGTCGGTTGGGGGATCGCGGGCCTATGTCCCGGCCCCGCACTCGCCGACCTTGCCATCGCGCCATTCGAGGCAGGGATTTTCGTGGTCGCCATGCTCGCCGGCATGATTGTGCACCGCATCACCACAAAATGAAAAGAGGCCCGCCTCGGAGCGGGAGCGAGGAGAAGTCATGAACATCAAACCGCTCAACCAAGATTTCGCCGTCTCCCCGCAGATCGCACTTGCCGACATCCCCGCGATCATCGCGCAAGGCTATAAGGCGATCATCTGCAATCGACCCGACGGTGAGGAACCGGGCCAGATCGCCGCCGCGCAAATAGGTGAAGCTGCCGAACGACAGGGCCTGCGCTTTGCCTATGTCCCCGCAATCTCCGGGGCGATCACTGATGCGAATGTCGCGGCCATGGCGGATGCGCTTGCGCGCCTACCTAAGCCGATTCTGGCCTTTTGTCGCTCCGGCGCACGATCGACGAAATTGTATGAATTGGTCTCATCGCAAAATCCTTCGGCACCTGGCGCCCGAGTTCACGATGTTGTGATTGTCGGCGGTGGCGCGGCCGGGATTGCAACGGCGTCCAGCCTCCTCAAGCGCAATCCCAAGCTGGATATAGCGGTGATCGAGCCTTCCGAGGAGCATTACTATCAGCCTGGCTGGACGATGGTTGGCGCGGGTGTCTTCCACAAGGATTTCACGCGCCGCACCGAAGCGCAGGTCATGCCCAACCGAGTGGCCTGGATCCGGGCCGCCGCCTCAGGCTTTGCTCCGGATGAAAACAAGGTGATCCTCAGTGACGGCAGCGAAGTCCGCTACCGCATTCTCGTTGCCTGTCCCGGCATTAAACTGGACTGGGATGCGATACCCGGCCTCGCCGATGCAATCGGCAAGAACGGCGTGACCTCGAACTATGGCTATGATCTCGCGCCCTACACCAACCGACTAGTGAAAGAATTCAAGGGCGGACGGGCGCTGTTCACCCAGCCTGTGATGCCCATCAAGTGCGCTGGCGCGCCGCAGAAGGCGATGTATCTGTCCTGTCATCGCTGGGAAAAGGCGGGCGTCCTGAACGACATCGACGTCCAGTTCCACACAGCCGGGGCGGTGCTGTTCGGCGTTGCCGCCTATGTCCCGGCACTTATGGAATATGTCGAGCGCTACGGCGCGCACCTGAACTTTGAATCGAAGCTCGTCGCGATCGACGGCGCTGCAAAGGTGGCGACATTCGAACGTAAGGATGGCGAAGGCACGCGGCGCGTCGAAGAGCGCTTCGACATGATTCACGTCGTGCCGCCCCAGGTCGCGCCCGATTTCGTGCGCACCAGCCCGCTCGCGGCGGCCTCCGGCTTCATAGAGGTCAACGAGGCGACGCTTCAACATGTGCGCTATCCCAATGTCTTCGCATTGGGGGACGCCTGCTCCGCCTCGAACGCCAAAACCATGGCCGCAGCGCGCAAACAGGCCCCGGTCGTCGCGGTCAATGTTCTTGCCGCGCTTGAGGGCAAGCCGCCGGCCGCCGACTATGACGGTTACGGGTCCTGCCCGCTGACGGTCGAGGCGGGCAAGATCGTCCTCGCCGAGTTTGGCTATGGCGGCAAGTTGCTGCCCAGCTTTCCCAACTGGCTGATCGACGGAACACGGCCTTCACGCCTGTCCTGGCTCCTCAAGGATACCATCCTGCCGCCAATTTACTGGCATGGCATG
The DNA here is from genome assembly GCF_014197035.1 of Sphingobium scionense. Taxonomy (GTDB): domain Bacteria; phylum Pseudomonadota; class Alphaproteobacteria; order Sphingomonadales; family Sphingomonadaceae; genus Sphingobium; species Sphingobium scionense. The sequence goes on from NZ_JACIEU010000059.1 coordinate 5,084, forward strand.
CTCAAGGGCCGGGAATGGATGGTCGCGCCGCACGCGATCAAGGCGGCGCACTGAACCATGCTTGAGCCGCTACAATATGCCCTCGGCGGCCTGTCGGGCGCACTTGTGGGCTTTGTCCTCGGGCTCGTCGGGGGCGGCGGGTCGATCCTCGCCGTGCCACTGCTGCTCTATCTTGTGGGGATACGCAATCCGCATGAGGCGATCGGCACCAGCGCACTGGCAGTCGCGGCCAATGCGCTCGCCGGCCTCTGGAACCACGCCCATGCCCGCACCGTCAACTGGCGATGCGGGGGCATTTATGCTGCCGCCGGCGTCGTCGGCGCGCTTGGCGGCTCGACGCTCGGCAAGAGCATCGACGGGCACAAGCTGCTCTTCCTGTTCGCGATCCTGATGATTGTTGTGGCGGTGCTGATGTTTCGCGGTCGCGGCGACCAGGGCGTCGAGGGCGCGCAGTGCAATCGGGAGAATGTCGGCAAGGTCGTCGGCTATGGTCTCGGCACCGGTGCCTTTTCCGGCTTCTTCGGGATCGGCGGCGGTTTCCTGATCGTGCCAGGCCTGATCGCTTCGACCCACATGCCCATCCTGCGCGCGATCGGCACCTCGCTTGTCGCGGTCGCGGCCTTCGGCCTGACGACGGCGCTTAACTATGCGCTTTCGGGCTATGTCCTTTGGGGCCTGGCTGGCGTGTTTATTGTCGGCGGCATTGTCGGAAGCGTGATCGGCACGCGTGCATCGCAGGTGCTGGCCGCCGAAAAGGGCCGGTTGAACAGCCTCTTCGCCGTTTTCGTGCTCGTCGTTGCCATCTACATGCTATTCAAGAGCTGGTCCGAACTCGCCAGCTGAACAGGGATATTCATGGACGCCATCATTCTCGCAAGGGCGCAATTCGCCTTCACGGTGAGCTTTCACTTCCTCTTCCCGGCCTTTTCCATCGGGCTGGCAAGCTATCTGGCCGTGCTCGAAGCTCTGTGGCTGAAGACCGGCAAGGGCGTCTATGCGAACCTGTTTCGCTACTGGCTGAAGATCTTCGCCGTCGTGTTCGCGATGGGCGTCGTCTCGGGCATCGTCATGTCCTACCAGTTCGGCACCAACTGGTCGGTGTTCTCGGACAAGGCAGGACCTGTCATCGGACCGCTGATGGCCTATGAGGTGCTGACCGCCTTCTTCCTAGAAGCCGGATTCCTCGGGGTCATGCTGTTCGGGATCAACAAGGTTGGGCGCAAGCTGCACTTCGTCGCGACACTTGCAGTAGCGTTGGGGACGTTCATCTCCGCATTCTGGATCCTGTCGGTCAACAGCTGGATGCAGACGCCGGTGGGGTATGAGATCGGCGCCAACGGCCAGTTCCTGCCGGGGCCAAGCTGGCTGACGATCATCTTCAATCCCAGCTTCCCCTATCGGCTCTTTCATACCGTCCTTGCTGCCTATCTGACGACAGCCTTCATCGTCGGCGCGGTGGGTGCCTGGCATCTTCTCAAGGACCGCAGCAATCCCGGCGCGCGCAAGATGTTTTCCATGGCCATGTGGATGGCTGCGATCGTCGCGCCCATCCAGATTTTCGCGGGCGACATGCATGGGCTCAACACGCTTGAACATCAGCCAGTGAAGGTGATGGCGATGGAAGGCCATTTTCAGAGCCATCCAGAAGGTGCGCCTTTGATCTTGTTTGGAATTCCCAACAGCGCGGAGCAGCGGGTCGATTACGTCGTCGAGATACCCAAGGCGTCATCGCTGATCTTGAAGCACCAACTCGACGCGCCATTGAAAGGTCTCGACACCGTGCCCCAAGCTGATCGTCCGCCCGTCGGTATCGTCTTCTGGGCGTTCCGCGTGATGGTTGGCATCGGATTCGCAATGCTCGGGATCGGACTCCTGAGCCTGATCGCCCGCTGGCGCAAAGCGCTCTACGACTGGTCGCTGCTGCATCGCTTCGCCGTGCTTATGGGGCCGTCGGGACTGATTGCCGTGCTGGCCGGCTGGATAGTGACGGAAGTCGGGCGGCAACCCTTTACGATCTATGGGTTGCTCAGGACCACGCAGAGCGCTTCGCCGCTCGATGCCCCGGCGGTGGCCTCGTCGCTGCTGGCATTCGTTATCGTCTATTTCACCGTGTTCGGCATGGGTATCTGGTACCTGCTTCACCTGATGAAGAAGCCGCCCGAGGCGCATGAAACCCCGCTGGGCGATGCGCCCATCCGCAGCGCGGGGATCACCCCGGCGCCGGCCATCATCGAGGGAGCTTCGGCATGATCGACCTCACTGTCATCTGGGCCTGCATCATCGGCTTTGCGATCATAGCTTATGTCGTGATGGACGGCTTCGATCTTGGCATCGGCATCCTGTTTCCGTTCTTCAAGGTTGGGCAGGACCGCGACACCGCGATGAACAGCATCGCGCCCGTCTGGGATGGCAACGAAACCTGGCTCGTGATGGGCGTAGGCGGCCTGTTTGCCGCATTTCCGCTGGCCTATGCCATCATCCTTCCCGCGCTTTACGCGCCGATGATCGCGATGCTGCTGGGACTCGTGTTCCGCGGCGTGGCCTTCGAGTTCCGCTGGCGGGATCCGGCGCACCGTGCTTTCTGGGACACGGCCTTCACGACAGGGTCGGTTATCGCCACCTTTGCGCAAGGCATTGCGCTCGGGGCCCTGCTACAGGGCATCACCGTCGAGGGGCGCAGTTATGCCGGAGGCTGGTGGGAATGGCTGTCGCCTTTCAGCCTGCTGACCGGCGTCGGCCTGCTGATCGGCTATGCCCTGCTCGGCGCCTGCTGGCTCAACTGGAAGACCGAAGGCGGATTGCAGCGGCAGACGGTGACCTATGCCGGGCGGCTTGGAATCGGCCTGCTCATCATGATCGGCGTGATTAGCCTCGCAACGCTGCGGCTCGAAACGCAATATTATCAGCGCTGGCTAAGCTTCCCGGGCGTGGTAGCGACAGCGCAGGTGCCGCTTGCCACGCTTATCGTGACATTCCTCTTTTATCGCAGCCTCCGCGTGAAGCGAGATGTGCAGCCGTTCTTCTGGGCGCTCTCGCTTTTCGGACTGTGCCTGGTCGGGCTTGGCGTCTCGATCTGGCCCGATGTCGTTCCGGCGCGCGTGACGATATGGGAAGCGGCGGCGCCCGTCCGCAGCCAGTTGTTCATGCTGGTGGGAGCCGCGATCATGGTGCCGATGATCCTTGCCTACACGGCCTGGTCCTATTGGGTCTTCCGGGGCAAGGTTGGCACGGAAGGATATCACTGATGCGCCTGTTGCTGAGCCGTCTCGGTTGGTTCGTCGGCATCTGGGCTGCGAGCGTTTCCGCGTTGGCGCTTGTGGGCGGAATGCTCCGCTGGTGGCTACGATAAATGGCCCCTCGCCTTAGGTGAGGGGCCAACACTCAAATTTCGGTATTTTCAGCGAGGGCCAGCGCGTCCTCTACGTCGATCCCGAGATAGCGCACCGTATTCTCGATCTTGCTGTGGCCGAGCAGGATCTGGACTGCCCGTAGATTGCCGGTCGCCCTGTAGATGATCGATGCCTTCGTTCGCCGAAGCGAATGGGTGCCATACTCGCTCCGCATGAGGCCGACCCCTGTCACCCATTCATCGACGAGCCGAGCATACTGGCGAGTGCTGAGATGCCCATTATGATCAACTCGGCTCGGAAACACATAATCGTCCAGCGTGCCGCCCCTTTGTTCGAGCCATGCCAGCAAGCTCGCTCGAGCATCTGGCAGCAGTTCGAACTGAACGGGCCGGCTCGTTTTCTGCTGCATTACGATCGCCCGCATTCGGATTTGCCCTCCGCTGACAAGGTCGCCGATCTTCATCTGCACCAAGTCGCAGCCGCGAAGTTTGCTGTCGATCGCCAGATCGAATAGCGCGCGATCTCGCAGCCGACGGTGCTGATTGAGGTAGAAACGGATTTCCCAAATCTGCTTCGGTTTCAGAGCCCGCTTTGCACCCACGGTCCTTCCGGCATTCCAAACCGGGCGATTGGTAGCAGTGAGTTCTGTTTCAGGCGTCTCCATGATCGTTCTCCTATGGCCACATTGGCCATCTGGAGAACGCTTGCCGACGAGGATGTGCAGGATTTTGCTGTGGGGCTCGTGCTGACCAGGCCCGGCCTTTCGTGACGGAGCGGCCAAGGCCGGCTTCTGGTAAAGTCAGATGCTCCTTGATTAAATCCATATATCCAGCAATGTGGATATATGGACAACGACTCAGCCATCACGGCCCTTGGCGCGCTCGCGCAGGGCACGCGCCTCGACGCATTTCGCCTGTTGGTCCGCCACGAGCCTGAGGGCCTGGCCGCCGGCGAGGTCGCCAAGGCGCTCGACGTGCCGCAGAACACGATGTCGGTGCATCTCGCGACCCTCGCGCGCGCCGGCCTGATCCGGTCTGAGCGGCGCAGCCGCATCATCAACTATCGCGCCGATCTCGACCAGTTGAAGGCGCTGACCCTGTTCCTTGTGAAGGATTGCTGCGGCGGCAAGGCGGAGCTTTGCGAGCCGCTGATCGCCGAGCTTAACCCCTGCTGCTGAAGGCTGCCATGACCGTCGATATCATCATCTATCACAACCCCGAGTGTGGGACGTCGCGCAACACGCTGGCGATGATCCAGAACGCCGGCATCGAGCCGCACGTCATCGAGTATCTGAAGACGCCGCCGAACCGCTCGCGCCTCGTCTCGCTGATCAGTCGCATGGGCATCACGCCTCGCGCGCTGTTGCGCGAGAAGGGCACGCCCTATGCCGAGCTTGGCCTCGGCGACCCGGCGCTCAGCGACGACCGGCTTATCGACGCGATGATCGAGCATCCGATCCTCATCAACCGCCCGATCGTCGTCTCGCCGCTCGGCGTGAAGCTGTGCCGTCCGTCGGAAGAGGTGCTCGACCTGCTGCCGGCCCGGCAGCGCGGCGCCTTCACCAAGGAAGATGGCGAGAAGGTCATCGACGACGCGGGCAACAGGATCGGCGCATGACCACCGCCGCGTCGGCCAAGCCGGGGATCAGCACATTCGAGCGCTATCTCAGCGTCTGGGTTGCGCTGTGCATCGTGGTCGGGATCGCGCTCGGCTACGCGCTGCCGGGCCTGTTCGGCGCGATCGCCGCAGCCGAGGTGGCGCGGGTCAACCTCGTCGTCGCGGTGCTCATCTGGCTGATGATCATCCCCATGCTGCTCAAGATCGACCTCCGCGCGCTCGGCTCTGTTCGCCAGCACTGGAAGGGCGTCGGCGTCACCCTGTTCATCAACTGGGCGGTGAAGCCGTTTTCGATGGCGCTGCTCGGCACGCTGTTTCTGGGCTGGCTGTTTCGGCCCCTGCTGCCGGCGGGCGAGGTCAGCTCCTATATCGCCGGTTTGATCCTGTTGGCCGCCGCACCCTGTACGGCGATGGTGTTCGTCTGGTCCAACCTCTGCGAGGGCGAGCCCACTTACACGCTGAGCCAGGTCGCGCTGAACGACGTGATCATGGTCTTTGCCTTCGCGCCGCTGGTCGGCCTGCTCCTCGGCGTCGCGTCGATCACGGTGCCGTGGGACACGCTGTTGATCTCGGTGATGCTCTACATCGTCGTGCCAGTCATCGTCGCGCAGATCGTCCGCAGTGTCGTGATCGGAGCGGGCGGACAGGAGGCATTGGACCGGCTGCTGGCTCGGCTTGGGCCGGTGTCGCTGCTGGCGCTGCTGACCACGCTGGTTCTGCTGTTCGGGTTTCAGGGTGAGGCGATCATCGCCCATCCGCTGGTCATTGCCCTGATCGCGGTGCCGATCCTCATTCAGGTCTATTTCAACGCGGGGCTCGCCTACTGGCTGAGCCGTAGGCTCGGTGTGGCATGGCGCGTCGCGGCCCCGGCTGCGTTGATCGGCGCCTCCAACTTTTTCGAGCTGGCCGTCGCCGCCGCGATCAGCCTGTTCGGGCTCAACTCGGGAGCGGCGCTGGCGACCGTCGTCGGCGTGCTGGTCGAGGTGCCGGTGATGCTGTCGGTCGTCTCGATCGTGAAGCGGACGCGGCCCTGGTACGAGGCGAGAGCGACGGCATGACCCAGGTCTATTTCTCGGAGGCTCGGCACGCTGATGATGTCCTGCGCCTCGCGCTCGGCGCCGCGCAGCTCCCGACCGACGATCTCGGCGGTCTCGACCAGATGTTCTTCAGCCTGTCCGACGATGAAGGGCTGATCGGGTTCATCGGTCTGGAAGGCAACGACGCTGACCGGCTGCTCCGCTCGCTGGTAGTGCTGCCGACCCGGCGCGGCAAGGGCTACGGCCGGATGCTGGTCGAGCGCCTCGAAGGCGTCGCCGATGGCGCGGTCGATCGGCTACACCTTCTGACCAGCGGCTCCGGGGAGTTCTTCCGCAGGCTCGGCTACGCCGATGCCGATCGCGATGCCGCGCCGGCGTTCATCGCCGCGACTGCGCAGTTCACGTCGCTGTGCGGTCCGCGCGCGACCTATCTCGTCAAGGATCTTGGATGACTCGCCTTCGTGACCTGACCGACCCCGACCATCTGCCCGCGCTAGATCGCAGCATCGCGATCGCCCGGCCGGGCACCGGCATGGGCGACGATCAGCCACCGCCGCGCATCCTGCTGCTCTATGGGTCGCTGCGCGAACGCTCGTTCAGCCGCCTTGTAGCCGAGGAAGCGTCGCGACTGCTGATCCTGTTCGGCGCAGAGGTGCGGATATTCGATCCGAGCGACCTGCCGCTCCCCGATCAGGTGAAGGGCGACGATCATCCCGCCGTCCACGAACTCCGGCAGCATGCGCTATGGTCCGAAGGCATGGTCTGGTGCAGCCCCGAGCGACACGGCCAGATCACCGGCATCATGAAGGCGCAGATCGACCATCTGCCGCTGGAGTTCGGCGGCATGCGTCCGACCCAAGGTCGCACCCTCGCGGTCATGCAGGTGTCTGGCGGCTCGCAGTCGTTCAACGCGGTCAACACGCTGCGCCTTCTCGGCCGCTGGATGCGCATGATTACCATCCCCAACCAGTCGAGCGTGGCAATGGCGTTCAAGGAGTTCGACGAAGGCGGCCGCATGCGCCCGTCGAGCTATTATGACCGGATCGTGGACGTGATGGAGGAACTGGTCCGATTCACGATCCTGACCCGCGCTCACGCTTGGCAACTCGTCGATCGCTATTCCGAACGGAAGGCCGCACAGGCGAAGCGTGATGCTGCGGCCGATCTTGCCTCGCGCGCGCTCGGCTGATGGCCGCGGGTTGCCCACCAGTTAGACTTAGAATGGCCGCTTATTCTGAAAACAGCCATCCGGGCTAACCCATCCAAACGGCAGAAATGTCCCAAAGCACGAACCCGCTCCGCGGGAGGGTCGCTTGGGGTGACGTAGCGTAGTATTTGTGAGGCTTTCGGCGGGGCGGCGTCGCCCGCCGACGGT
>NZ_JACIEU010000060.1 GCF_014197035.1 Sphingobium scionense
GGCTTCATCTTCGTTCCTTCGTCACTACGACGAAGCCCAGATCCTCCTTAAATCACAACCTCAAATCTGTGCCATTGGTGCTGACGGCGGACAATTAGAGGTATGCGCAACAGCGTTCGTGCTCACGATCCTCTCGACGAGCCCACCCAGGACTTGCGCTGCATCGCCGGCGAAAAGCGGATGCACGACCACGCAATCCGGTCGCGCGAACCCCATGCCGACCAGCTGGCGCGCCGCCTCGGCGAGGGTCCGGCCGGATGAGGCGATATCGTCGACCAGCACCGGCTGGCGATCGAGAAACGCTGGGGCATTCGGAATCGAGATGGTGACGTCACGGTCGCCGGACCGGATTTTCTCGCACACGAGAAACGGAGCATCGGCATCGGCCGCCACCTGCGAGACCCACTGTTCGCTTTCCAGGTCCGGACCGATGATCAGCGGACGAGCGACATTGCTCTTGATCCACGAGGCCAGAAGTGGCGCGGCATGAACAACCTGGGTCGGGATGCGGTAGATTTCCGACAACGCATGATAGCGATGGAGATGCGGATCGACCGTCACCAGCCAGTCGAGATGGCGGGACAGAATCGCGGCAAAGGTTCGCGACGTCACCGCCTCGCCGGCATGGAAGCGTATGTCCTGGCGCATGTAAGCGAGGTAGGGGGCGACGAGCCCGATCCTGCGAGCGCCCAGATCGCGCGCGGTGTCGGCTGCGAACAGCAGCGGCAACAGCTTGGCGTCCGGATGATCGAGACTCGACAGCAGGATGACCTCGCGGTCGCTGACGTCGCTTACGACCCTGAGATAGGTTTCCCCGTCAGGAAACTGACGATGCTCGATCGTGCCGACCTCTGCATCGAGCGCGGCGGATAGCGGCTGTGCCAGGGCCTCGCTGCCAGGCAGCGCGAACAGCACGGGACGGTTCATAGCGCTTCAATCCCGAAGATCGGCCCGTCGCTCACCGCATAGGCCGCCGCATAATCGAGCTCGCCCGGGCTCTCGGCATGAATGGTGCACAAGGGAGCTTCGGCATCCACCATCTGGTTCAGCCGACACTGCAGCGCGACGCCGGCGGCCTTGGCCATCGGCGCGCCGGCAAGCTTCGCGACCGTCGCGAGCTTGCGATTGTCGATACTCACCAGGCGGCCGCTATAGGGAGCGATCATATCCTGTTGGAACCGGGCGACCGGTGGAGCCCGCATGCCGCCCTGCGCTTCGCAGATACGTTGGAACTTGGCCCAGGCCCGGCCGCTTTCGAGGCACGCCCGCGCACGCGCATAGCCTTCGCCGGCCGGGGCTGCGTCCGCGAGCTCAAGCAGTCCTCCCGCCAGCTCGCAGGCCCGGTGGGCGAGATCCTCGGCGCCCGGCTGCCCCTGGAGCACGGCAAGGATATCCTGCGCCTCGAGCGCCGGACCGATGCCCCGTCCGATCGGCTCGGCGCCGGGGCCGCGCATCACGCGCGTGCGAAGCCCGAAGGCTTGGGCGACAGAGCTCAGCGCCCGCTCGAGCGTGTCGGCGGCATCGGCTCCGCGTACCTTGGCGGTCGGCCCGACCGGGATGTCGATGACCAGATGGGTCGCACCGGCCGCGATTTTCTTGGACAGCACCGAGGCGACCATCTGCCCGACGGCATCGATATCGAGCACCCGTTCCACGCCGATGATCACATCGTCGGCAGGGCTGAGGTTGACGGCGCCGCCCCAGGCGATGCAGCCGCCTTCGCGCTCGACCACCTTGCGGATTGCGGAAACGTCGAGGTCGACAGGTGCAAGCACCTCCATCGTGTCCGCCGTGCCGGCCGGCGAGGTGATCGCCCGCGACGATGTCTTGGGCATGATCAGGCCCTCCGCGGCCATGATCGAGACGATGATCGGCGTGGTGCGATTGCCCGGCAATCCACCGACGCTATGCTTGTCGACGATGACCGTTCCGGGCCACTGCAATCGCTCGCCGACATCGACCATCGCCCTGGTCAGGCTGATCGTTTCGTCCGTATCGAGCGGGACCGCTGAGCAGGCCGTGACGAATGCCGAGAGATGGACATCGCTATAGCGTCGCTCGGCGATGTCGGTGATGATCGCTGAAAAAGCCCCGTCACTGAGACGATTGCCATAGATGCGCCGACGCACTTCGGCGAGCGAGGCGAGAGGCTGGGCGTGCGCGATCTCGACCGGATCGCCCTCGCTGACGCCGAGCCGCTGCCATGCGGATTCGGACAGGCCGATCTCGCCGGGCGCTGGAGCCTCTGCGGAACTGTGCAGCAGCGAGACGACGATTTCCCGCCCGCCAGCGCGCAGCGCGACCTGCGCGCGGGACGCAAGACCTTCCGAGCGGCAGACGGGACAGTCGTGGCGCATGACCGCGATCAGATCGCTTCCGGCAGCCGACAGGCCGATGCGGCGTGCCCGCAGCGTCGTCGCGACAGGCTCTGCTTCGGCGTCCTCGATGATCCCGGGCTTCACGCGAGCATGCCCCAGCTACCCAGCGCCGGTACGCTGCATGCCCAGCCCAGTTCCTCCGAGACACGCTTCGCCAGGACCTGGGCGCCGGTCGGCTCGCCATGGGTGACATAGACATGGCGCGGGGCCTCGTGCAGCGAGCCGAGCCAGCGCATGAGCTCGTCGCTGTCGGCATGCGCCGAGAGCATCGTCAGGTTGGCGACCTCGGCTTCGACGGGGATATACTCGCCGTGGATCTTGATCGTCCGGGCACCCCCGATCATGGCGGCGCCGCGGGTGCCCGCCGCCTGGAAGCCCGAGAAGAGGATGAGGTTCTTCCCATCCGGCGCGAAGCGCTTGAGATGGTGGAGCACGCGGCCGCCCGTTGCCATTCCACTGGCCGAGATGATGACCTTTGGGGCGGGGTTGGCGGTGAGCTCCTTGGATTCTTCCACTTCGCGCACATAGTGCGCGACGCTGCACGCCGCTTCGCACTCGGCGCGGGCCAGGCGATGCTCGTCCATGAAATCGCACATCAGCCCGCTCGCGTTGATCGCCATCGGGCTGTCGAGGAAGATCGGGATGTCGCGGAGGCGTCCCTGCGCGCGCAGACGCGAGAAATGATAGAGAAGCGACTGGACCCGTCCCACGGCGAAGGCCGGGATCACCACCGTCCCTCCTCTCTCGACGCATCGCTCGACATGATCTCCAAGCGTCTTTGTCGGATCGACCTGCTCGTGGCGCCGATCGCCATAGGTCGATTCCACCAGGACATAGTCGGCGCGCGCGGGCGGCTCGGGATCTTTCATCACCGAATCGCCGTAACGGCCGATGTCGCCTGAGAAGAGGATTGTCCGCCCCTTCCAGTCGATCTCGATCGACGCCGCGCCGAGGATGTGGCCGGCGCGATGATAGCGCACCCTGATGCCGTCCGTGACTGCATGCCACGCTCCGAACTCGATCGGCCGGAAGAGCTGCAATGCCAGACGCGCGTCAGCCTGGGTGTAGAGCGGCAGCGCCGGCTGGTGCCTGGAGAAGCCGTGCCGGTTGGCGAACTCCGCATCCTTTTCCTGCAGATGACCGCTGTCGGGAAGAAGGAGCTCGCACAGGGCCGCGGTCGCCCGGGTGGCAAGGACGGTACCGTCCCAGCCCAGGCGCGCCATGCGCGGTAGCGCGCCCGAGTGATCGAGATGAGCGTGGGTCAGCAGGACTTGGCCGACATCGGCGACTTCGGGTGGAATTGGCGCCCAATTAAGGCGGCGCAGATCCCTGGGTCCTTGAAACAGGCCGGAATCGACAACGATCTGAGTTTCACCATCGTCCACCAGATAACGCGACCCTGTGACCGTTCCCGATGCGCCGAGAAAGGCGACGCCGAGACCATCGGCCGGGCGCTTAGCCAGATCGATCCTTGCTTCGCGCTCGAGGACGGTCACGCCGGACTGGTTGCGGGAATGGTGCCGTTTCTTTCTCTTGTGCATGGACGCGGGCCTGCCTCTCACGATTATGTTCGTGAGCGCAGCTTTGATTCGCGGACGCCGCACGCCTATACGCAAAAGCCGCAGCACGACTGCTGCTCCCGACAGTTGCGTCGCGCGAACACCGGTGGCCGATCCGATCGATCACCTTACCCATGCTTGCGCGATGCCCTTCGGACTTCGGTCTCTACTTATACCTTGCTCCTTGGACTCGAGCCTATGCAGGCTGGACGTTGACTAGAAGAGAACGGCATATGGGCGAACATGACCATCGCATGCGCAAGCGCGGCAAGATCGTTCTGATCGGCTTCCTGCTCGTCGCCAGCTTCTTCCTCATTACCGAGCATACCGCGCACTTCCTGGGTGTGCTGCCCTATCTCATCCTGCTCGCCTGCCCGCTCATGCACCTGTTCATGCACCACGGCCAAGGTGGGCATCAGCATGGCCATGAGCCCGGCCAGGCACCCGCCGGCTTGCCGGCCAATCCCAACGGCCGCATCGAAGGAGAGTCGCGATGACGCACGCCGACTATGGCTATGGTCTGTGGGGGCTCGCGCTGGTCAATGCCGCCGTTTTCATCCTCTTTGCGTTCAGCTTCTTCAAGCCGGCAACGCGGCGCGACTGGCGCAGCTTCGGCGCGTTCAGTGCGTTCATCGTCGCGCTCTTCGCCGAAATGTATGGCTTCCCGCTCACCATCTTCCTGCTGTCGGGGTGGCTCCAGTCGCATTTCCCCGGCGTCGACTGGTGGAGCCACGATGCTGGCCACATCCTGGAAATGATGTTCGGCTGGCGCATCAATCCGCATTTCGGCCCGTTCCACATCGCCAGCTTTGTGCTGATTGGTGTAGGCTTTTGGCTAATCTCGATCGCGTGGACGGCGCTTCACACGAGTCAGCGCAAACACGAATTGGCAATGACGGGGGTCTACGCCCGGGTGCGGCACCCTCAATACGTAGGGTTCATCCTCGTCATGCTCGGTTTCTTGCTACAATGGCCGACGCTTCTGACGCTTGCCATGTTTCCGGTGCTGGTGGTGATGTACATTCGTTTGGCTAAGCATGAGGAGAGATACGCGCTCGCGACCTACGGCGATAGCTACCGCCAGTACATGGCCCATGTTCCCGCCTTCTTCCCCAGCTTGCGTTGGAAGCGGGAGATTGCAGGACTGGCCTTCACAGGAAATGCTCGAATGGCAGGCCATCAGACGGACGGGCCGGTTAGCGAGGGTTCTCGAGAACACGACAACATGCTGCCAGGAGGTTAGACGTTGTCCTGCTCCGCAAGATCATCACGAACATGACGAAATCGAGGGGGCGTATGTGACCATGCAGGTGACGATCCTTGCGATTGTAGTAAACGGCGTTCCCGTCCTGAGCCTCCATCAGACCCGATCCGCGGCCTGGAAGCGGCTCATGAGATTCATAGACGCGAAATGGCCGGAGCGCCTGGGAGCGATGCTTCCCCCTGCCGAAGACGAAGCGAAGGCGCGCATGTTCTTTCGCGAGGAAGATAAAGACCTGTACGCGATCATCGACGCCGACATATCAGAGCTGCACGATGCCTTGGGGTGGGTCAAAGATCCCGTCGTTGGTTAGCCCGTCACGCGATCGCCCTCGAAAAGCTGGGCCGCCCACCGATCGAGATCGCAGCCACGTCCTGAACGTCACCGAAGTTCAGGACGTGACCGAGCCCGGGCAGTGCGATCGGGCGCTATCTGTAAGCCGGACAAGCAACTGACCTGTTCGACCGCCGTGCCAGCGGGCTGATTGCCAAGGGCGCGGCCGGATTTTGCGTCGGCGCAACGGGTGTCAGTCGGTGTCGGCCTCTACGGAGAGATGTGCAGCGGCTGTCATCTATCGCCCCGGCGCGGAGGAATCGGAGGTGAGCCAAGGCCCTTAACGGCAAGCCCCGAACTGGCGAGGGGTGGCGCAACGCCTCACGCCCGCTCAGCAGCCCTGGATTATCAAGCATGGTGTAAGCTGACGGCCGAGCCGGCGGGGGGCAAGACGCACCGGATCCCCTGTCTGGGACACGGTGGCGTTCGTGCGCTAACTCTCGGGGATGACGGCTGAGCCGTACAAGCGCTGGTCGCGGGCGCACCTGTCGGCCACGCGGGATGATGAAGAATCTGGCAGGCACGAAATGAGACACGCAAGGATGGAGATTCGACCCTGAGAAGCACCAAATTTCGGCTGCACCTTCTCGCGAGCCGCACTCACAAGTGGCTCGCGATCATTGTCGGCGCGCAGCTTCTTTTGTGGTTCGCGAGCGGCGCGTTGATGAGCTTCTTGCCCATCGATCGAGTGCATGGCGATCACCTTGTGGACCGCAAAGCCGTGGCGCCCTTGCCTCGCGGCGTGGCGCTCGTCCCACCATCAGTGATCGTCGCGGCGACCGGGACGCGGATCGAGACCGTGAGCTATCGCATGTGGTTTGGCCGCCCGGTCGCTGAGGCGACAACGGCCCGAGGGACGCGGCTGTTCGACGCGAGAACGGGCGCACTGTTGCCCGCCCCAACTGCGGCGCAAGCCCAAGCGGTAGCGAGGGCCGCCTGGCGAAGCAACGATCACCCAAGTGTGAGCGTGGAACTGATCGATCGCGCCAGTCCCGAATATCGCGGCACGCTTCCCGCCTGGCGTGTGACGTTCGCCGATCCGGACTCCACTCGGATCTTCGTGGCGGCCGATACCGGCCGGATTGCGGCGGTGAGGACAGGCACGTGGCGGCTTTATGACTTCTTCTGGAGCCTTCACATCATGGATTGGAAGAATCACGAGGACTTCAACACGCCATGGCTTCTAGGGTTTGCGCTCCGCGGCCTCGGACTTTGGCTTGGCGGGGCCGTGCTTCTTTGCATGCGTTGGCCGAAGCGGCGTCGGTCAAGCGCGTCAGGCTACGCACGGCGGCTGTGCAGCGCATCGGCATGGGTCCAGAAAGCGCGGCTTAGCTCTATACTGGGTGCGATCTCGATCTTGGCGGCAGCGCGGGTCAGCGCGTCGAACTCAGCCTTAATTGACGCCGGCTCGACCTCATCGGCGAGCGGCGGGATGCGGTTCGTGCCGGCGATGTCGATCAGCCGCCACAGGAGGCGGGCGAGGCGCGGCACCGACGCATGGCGGGTTCGATCATCAGTCGCATCATCCTCCGGCCGTTGAGCGAGCTTCTCCGGGGCGGGCCTCAGCACTTCGAAGTAGCCCTCGGGCGGGTTTGCCGGAGTCTCGCGCGTGCGAATCTCGGAGAGCCTGTGGGTGATCTGATCGCGGAAGAATGGGCAATCCTCGCGATGCTCAGGCCGCTTGGCGCTCGTCAGCCGGCGCAGATAATAGGTTTCGGCCTCCGACAGAAATGCCGGCGTCAGGATCGGTGGAGGCTCTCCGGCGGCAAGGCAGTCGCAAGCGATCCATTTTGCGCCGATACGCGCGTTCTGGACAAGGGTGATGCCCGCATCCTCATCGGCGCGGCTGCCGCTCCCTGTGTACCAGCGGACCAGCGCTTCGCGCAGTGGGTGTGGAAGAGGGATTCGGCGTCCACCCACGCCGTTCGTTTCGCGATCGATGAGCCACATCAAATGGGTTCCACGGCGTCGAAGATCACAGTCTTTGGCACCTCGGGCGGATTGACAACTCTAAACTACTCGATCTCACTTTCATTATTCGGAGTGGGAGCAGCTGATGCGAGCTTTGACGTTGATCGGTTCGGCCATGGGCCTGGTGGCAGCCAGCGGGGCCGTCGCGCAGCCGTCGAAGCCAATCAGGGCCGCCCTGGTGATCTCCATGTCGGACGCCGCGCGCGGCACCGGGAACCCGATAGGCCCTGTCGATGGGAAGCCGACTCCGTCGACGTCGGAGGCCTCACCGCCGACGGCCGGCTTTCGCGTCCACGATCTCAGCCGGCGTTGGGTCGAGTACCAGATGGCCAGCGCATTCACCCATCTACCGGGCGTAGCAGCCGGCGCTTCTGAGGATTCGTTCGCTCCGGTGGAGCTGATCGGGCTGTGGACCCTGGATGAGTTCCTGGCGATGGTAATTCCCTTCGTCTGGGGGATCATGACCCAGCACATCCTTATTGGCATGGCGGCAGCGTTCGCCGGCTGGTGGGGACTTAAGAAAGCGAAGGCGGGTCGTGCAGCGTCTTGGCTGCTTCACTTGGCCTATTGGCATCTTCCGGCCGGCTTCACCGGTCTGAGAGCCACGCCACCCTCGTACCTCCGATTGATGGCGGGGTAAGATGGACCTTTCGTACAGCCATGCGCACAACCAGCGCGTTCTGAAGCAGCGCAACCTGTTGGTGGTTGTCGCAGTCGGGCTCGCCGGGCTGACGGCGCTCCTCCTCCTGTTCGGCATCTCCCGCGACCGCGAAATCGTGCTGCAGCCCGTGCTTCGCTCCCCGGTGACGGTGAGCAGCGCCGGCGTCGGCAGCCGAAGTGTCTTCCTGCGCCGACCGCTGCGCACGGATGAGATCGCGGATTGTCTCATGAGCTTCATCCGGCACCCAGATCGGGGCCAGCTCTCCGGCGCGGAGCAGGCGCGCCAGCGTCATTGCATCGCGCCGATCGGTCTTGATCTGGTCACCAGGACGTCTCGGCATCATTGAGGGGGAAATGACAATGCAGGGTTGCCCCTGTCGGGTCAGAAGGCGCTGCAGGCCGTAGCCGCAAGGTCCCGCCTCGTAACAAAAATCAAGGGTGATGCCAGGTCCAGCCAGACGCTTGACCATACCGCGTAGCCGGATCGAACTGGACCTTACTAGTTTGGGGCATCAAATTGAGGCTAATGCGGAAACCGGGGCAGGACTCATCCGCCTGACCACCAGTGACTCTCTTCTTCAGGCCGCGATGCCGGTTATTCGAGATTTTCAGATTCAGCACCCAGGCGTTCAGGTCGTGTCCCACGGGGTGGTGTAGGAACCGTCGATCTACGGCAGGATCGGGTTCAGGTCAGGCGGCCAGTGCTGGCAAGCTGACAATAGGATTATGGCTCACCGAGCCGAGCGTTTCCAGCGTCATGTATCGGCGCGATACGGCCCACTCATCATTTTGCTCCAGCATAAGCGCTCCGACGAGACGAACCACAGCGGCATCATTGGGGAAGATACCGATCACGTCGGACCTTCGCTTGATCTCCTTGTTGACCCTTTCCAGCGGGTTGGTGGACGCGATCTGCGCCCAATGATCTTTGGGGAAGGCCATGTAGGCGAGCACGTCCTCGCGTGATGCGTCCATCATGTCGGCCAGCTTTGGAAACTTCTCGCGCAGGGCATCGGCAACCTGCTCCCACTGCTGGTGCGCCGCCTCGGCCGTTTCCTGCGCGAAGATCGTCTTGATCATGGCGATGACGGCCGGCCGCTGCTTGGGCGCGGCATGGGCCAGCGCGTTGCGCATCCAGTGCACCCGGCAGCGTTGCTGGCTCGCGGCGAACACCTTGCTGGCGGCGGCGCGCAGTCCCTTGTGATCGTCGGCTATGACCAGCTTCACCCCGCGAAGGCCCCGATCTGCCAGCGAACGCAGGAAGGCTTTCCAGAAGGGCTCCGCCTCCGAGGGACCGGTGGCGACGCCGAGCACTTCGCGGCGGCCATCGGTATTGACGCCCACGGCGATTATCGCCGCCGTCGAGACGATCCGCCCGCCTTCCCGGACTTTGAGGTAGGTGGCGTCGATCCACAGGTAGGGCCACTCGCCCTCAATCGGCCGCGCCAGAAAGGCATTCACCCGCTCGTCGATCTCGGCAACCAGACGACTGACCTGGCTCTTCGATACGCCGCTGGCGCCCATCGCCTTGACCAGATCATCGACCGAACGAGTCGAGATCCCGTGCACATAGGCCTCCTGAATTACCGCTGCCAAAGCCTTCTCGGCGGTCCGGCGCGGCTCCAGGAAACTCGGGAAGTAACTGCCCTTGCGCAGCTTCGGGATTGCCAGATCAATCCGGCCAGCGCGGGTGTCCCAACCACGCTCGCGATAGCCGTTACGGTGGTTGAGCCGGGCTGCACTACGAGCACCGGCAGGAACCCCGGTCTTCGCCTCGATCTCCATATCCATCATGCGCTCAGCGGCAAAAGCCAGCATCTCGCGCAACAAATCGCTGTCAGCCCCTTGCTCAATCAGCTCAACAAGGGCCATTCTGTCGTCGGTCATCGTCTTCTTCTCCAGGTTCGAGTTCGCATCCGAACCCTACCAGAAGATCGACGGTGGCCACCCTCTCAGGGAAACCTTCCTACACCACCCCGTGGGACACGACCGGCGTTCAGATCGAAGTCACCGCTGGAAACGGCGCTTTGAACCTGGCGAGGGGTGAATGCGATGTGGCATTGCGTGCGACATGCAATCCGCCGGAAAATCTTGTCGGTCGAAAGATCGCAATCATCGAATGGGCGCCATTCGCATGTACGGGCATAGACCTCACAGGAACAATCTATGACCGAGAATGGGTTTCCTATGCCGGTTCTCTGACAAATTTGAAGGCAGCACTGTTCCTAGCGCAACGCGTCGCTCTGCAGCGGATCATATACAAATCGGACACGGTGTTAGGTGTCGCATCTGCCGTCAGAGAGGGAATCGGGATTGGATATCTGCCTTGTAGGGGTGACTACACGAAAGTGACGTATCTGCACGCTAAGGGCGAACAAATCCGGTACGATGCCAGCAGATGCTATTCGCAGGCTTTCCTGCCCCTTTTATGTGGTGCCGCCCTACGGGCGCCGATATGGGAGGGCGGCAATCCGATTGACCAACGATCGAGGTAGAACCCTGCTCGCCAAATATGTGAGCTGGTTGCCCATCCCCGGTATGGCGAAGGATTGCCGATAAACCAGAGCGCGGACTGCACGGGCCGCGCACCGGTCAACGTCCATCAAACCCAACCTCCCCCACTTCAAATCGCTGAGGGCAGCCATGTCTGTGTCGATTCCACCGGGTGCAAAAGACCCAACACTCACTCCCGTCCCGGCAAGCTCCACGGAAAGCGCTCGCATGAGGGTGCTCACATAGGCTTTCGACGCGCCGTAGACCGCTTGGAAGGGCACGGATGTTTCGCCCGCCAGGCTCGACACGGCGATTACTGAGGATTCAAACGGCTGCTCCCTGAAAATCGCAATCAGGCGAGCCAGCAAATCCGTGAAACCGAGTATGTTTGTTTCAATTACCTCGGCATAAGTGTCGGCACGGCCTGCATCAAATGAACCAACGCTCGTCATTCCGGCAACCAACAAAGCGGCTGTTACTTGCAATTCTGCAACCTTAGCCGCGATTTTCTCCCTGCCCTCGATTTCACGTTGATCAGCCACTATAATCTCGCACGGCACATTGAACCGCTCGTCAATTTCGGTCTGTAGCTCCCGCAAGTTGTCGAGCCTTCGTCCAACAATCAGGGGCTTGGCCTGGTACGATGCCGCCAAGCGGAGGGCGGACGCTCTGCCCAAACCGGTCGAAGCCCCTGTGACCAGCACCCACGAGTTCTTGATCGCCAGCGGTTTCACGCGTTTTCCAGAGCCTTGTATAGGGCGGTTTTGCCGATCTTGAGCCGGGCCGCCGCCTCACGAACAGTGAGGCCCGCTGCGATATGCGCCCGCGCTTTACGTAGTTTGTCGGGGGTAACGACAGGCCGGCGACCACCCTTGTTGCCCCGCTCGCGTGCGGCCTTGAGGCCGGCATGAGTGCGTTCACGGATCAGGTCACGCTCGAATTGGGCCAGCGAGCCGAAGATGTTGAACACCAGCATGCCGCCCGAAGTGGTGGTGTCGATAGCTCAGGAACAGGGTCTCGTTAAGCAGCTCGTCGCGCATCCGACCGTTGAAGCTCTCGACGTAACCATTCTGCATCGGCTTGCCCGGGGCGATATAGTGCCACTCCACCCCGACCTCCCCGCACCAGGCGAGGACAGCGTTCGAGGTCAGCTCGGTGAGCTCACGCACCACCCGACGCCCTGAGATCGAAGTGTCCGGCACCGCGCGCAGGCACTCGCGGGTTATATCGTCAACGATGTTGAGCACTCGGAACCGGCGTCCTGTAGCCAGCTGATCATGGACGAAGTCCAGGCTCCATCGCTGGTTTGGTAACGCCAGCACCGGAGCTGGTGCTCGTGCGCCGGTTGCGCCTGCGTCGGACCGCCAGCTTCTCCTCGCTATAGAGCCGCTGTGTCTTCTTCCGGTTGATCACCACGCCCTCACGCCGCAGCAGAATGTGCAGCCGACGATAGCCAAATCGACGGCGCTGCTGCGCAAGCTCACGCAGCTTCAACCGAAGGTCAGCATCATCTTCTCGCTGTGACCGGTAGCGCATGCTCTTCCGATCAGCGCCGATAACACGGCACGCCCGCCGCTCGCTCATCCCCAGAACCACCTGGAGACGAGCTGTCCGTCGTCAGAACATTCGGCACAACTCGCGGCGTAGATTAGCGGAGTGCGGACCTCGTCAGGGGGTTGATGTTAGGCGGCGAACTTGCGGT
>NZ_JACIEU010000061.1 GCF_014197035.1 Sphingobium scionense
GAAAACATTGTCGACCTCTGCTGTGAAGCTTGGAACAAGCTCGTCGACCAGCCTTGGCGCATCATGACCATCGGGCGCCGCAAATGGGCGCGTGGCTCATGATCAATGCAGGTTGGTATCAGCCAATCGTTGGGGTTAATCGCGCCCAGCTTGCAGTTTTCGATGAGCGTGGCGATGACCGCCCAGTTGTCGCCGCCTTCGTCGGAGCCGGCGAAGAGCGCGTTCTTTCGGTTCAAAGCCAAGGGACGGATTGATCTCTCGACGGTGTTGGTGTCGAGTTCGATGCGGCCGTCGTCGATGAAGCGGACGAGGCCAGCCCAGCGGCTTGTCGCATAGCGAATGGCTTCAGCCAACTTGCTTTTGGCACTGATCTGGCGAAGCCGGCCATCAAGATAGAGCTTAAGGTCCTCGACGATGATGCGGCTGCGTTCGGCGCGCTGAAGGCGGCGCTGTTCAGCGGCCGAGCCGCGCACCTCGTCTTCAATAGCATAGAGCATGGCGATCCGGCGCAGGATCTCGGTCGCGACCGGAGAACTGGCGGCGAGATCATAGAATTTACGCCGAACATGGGACCAGCAGAAAGCGAGGCTGAGCTGCTGACCGCGCCGCTTTGCAAGAGCTGTATAGCCGCCATAGCCATCGACCTGCAGGATGCCTGCAAAATCTCCGAGGTGGATGTCGGGCCGCTCAGCCTTCCGATCTGCCGCATAGATATAGGCGACCATCGGCGGACCTGCGCCACCGCATGGTCGATCATCGCGGGCATAGGCCCATAGCTGGCCGGTCTTCGTTCTGCCTCGCCCGGGATCGAGCACCGGCGCGGTGGTCTCATCAGCAAACAGGCGTTCGGATCGCCGCAGTTCCTCAAGGGTCCGGTCGCGCAGCGGCCGCAGATACCATGCTGCCCGGCCCACCCAGTCCGCCAGGGTGGAGCGATCGAGCCTGATATCCTGCCGGGCGTAGATCTGAGCCTGCCGGTATAGCGGAACATGATCGGCATACTTCGACACCAGCACCTGGGCGATCAGCGCTTCAGTCGGAATCCCGCCTTCAATTATCCGCGCCGGAGCGGGTGCCTGGACGATCGCGCCTTCACAGGAGCGACAGCCATAGCGCGGGCGGCGCGTCACCAGCACGCGGAAGGTGGTGGGCACGACGTCCAGGCGCTCGGCAACATCTTCGCCGATCTGATGGAGCGGCCCCTTGCAGCAAGGGCAGGCCTTGTCGTCGAGATCGACAATCTGTTCGATCCGCTCGAGATGCGCGGGCAATGAGCCGCGGTTGGTCTTGCGGGGCTGATCGCCGCGGGACCGCGGCGCAACAGCCTCTCTGGCAGCACGGGCGTGCCCAAGGGCGATCTCGACATCTTCCAGTCCCAACTGGAGCTGATCGGCATCGAGCTGTTCGGATCGGCTGCCGAAACGATGCCGCATGAAGGCCTTGATGATCGACTGGAGGCGTTCGATCTCGACGTCCGCTTCGCCCTTGGCGACGTTCAGCTCCGCCAGTCGGACCTCAGCTGCGGCCCGCTCTTCCGCCAAAATCCGGGACTGCTCCAGCACGAGCGCGCGAAGCGCGTCGATGTCTTCCGGCAGGTCCGCTTGCGTGAGCATGGAAAGAGTGAATCAGTGGAGCAAAGCCGCGTCAACCGGCAATCTGCGGGGCCTGCGGTCGACGGCCGCCATGGACCCGGCGCCAGTCCAATCCCTCCAGAAGCGCACCGAGTTGGGCGGCGGAAAGACGCATCACGCCGTCCTGGATGCCGGGCCACTTGAAGCCGCCTTGCTCCAGACGCTTCGCCATCAGGCACAGGCCGGTCCCGTCCCACCAGATCAGCTTGACCCGGTCGGCACGCTTGGCCCGGAAGACATAGATCACGCCGGAAAATGCATCGCCGCCATAATCGGCGCTCACTAACGCGGCCAAGGCGTCCGGTCCTTTGCGAAAATCCACCGGGCGCGTCGCCACCATCACGCGGGCGCCAACTCCTGGTCCGATCATCGGGTCGCCCTAAGGGCTTCGATTACTGCGGCGATGACGCCGGCATCGGCGCCACGGCCGATCTTCACTGCCACGCCGTCGATCTCCAGCTCGACCGCGCTGTCCTTTGCACGCGCCTGCTTCCGCGGGCGCTTCGCCGGACCCGGTTCGATCGACGGCGGCTCCTAGATAACCGCGGGGACGAACGCTGGCGCCATCGTGGGGGCAACTGGCAGCGCAACGCCGCGGGCCTCCATCTGCTTGCGCAACTGCCGCCGCCAGGTGAACAACTGCGATGGGCTAAGGCCGTGCCGACGGGCAACGGCGCAGACAGTCTCCTGCTTGGAATAGCTCTCCGCGATGATCGCGGCCTTCACTTCAGGCGGCCAGTCCCGCCGCTGGCCTGCACCGGTAAAAACCTCGAACCGCTGAACCTTGCTGGTGCCAGCATCGTCACATGGCATCGTCATAGCACCAGCGTCCTCCATCCTGATCAGGAGGCGCAGACTCAAGGCTACACTTTACGTCCGCAAGGTGGGGCCGCCGCCCCGCTTACCATCATCCTGCGCTGAACAGGAGATGACAATGCGCATCATGGCATCAAGAGCAGTCACAGGCTTTGGCGCGTTTATCCTTGCCATCTCCGGCACGCCTGCCCCTGCTGCAAATGTGGGCGTTGGATATGTGCTTGGGTTCGATGTGCTCACCGCCGCTGTAGTGTTCAATGTTTCCGGACCGGCCGCTGGCAGTAAGCCGGCTGGCGTGAGTGTCCTGCAGCGATTTGCAGTCGATACGACGACCGCTGCTGGCCAAGCGATGTTTGCTACCGCCCTAAGGGCCTGCCTCGCACAACAACGGGTTTATGTGGTCGGCCTGGGGCATTGCAACACATAGGGTGACTCTGAATCGGTGAGGTACGTCGCCCTAGCAACCGGCAAGCTAGCCCCTGTGCAGCGATGGCGATGCTTGATGAGAGGAGTTTGCCTCCGGTGCCAGGCCGTACGACGTAGGAGCTTCCACCGATATCAGCCGCATTCAGCAGTGATCGCGATCGATCGCTAAGGCCTTTCATCACTTCGGCCTGAAATGCCTTAAGCTACCACTTCGATCATAGTGGCCTTTGCCAGACATAGGCAATGATGCACCCCGCAGAGCCTTCAACGATCCGAACATTCGCCAATTTGCCGCCATTGGCTGCCACTGCGGTCAGAAGGGTCGCATAAATCCAGTCAGAATTCTGATCCGATCGTATCAATGATAGATATCCGCCGGCCAGAGGTGTGCAATTGAGAGGCGTGAGACTGGCATCGATTTTGACATAAGCTTTGCCGTCCGTGCTAGGATATAACAATTGCACGATGACATCTGGACAGTTGGTGGCACTGCAGACAGCCCATGCCGGAGAAGATATTGCTGCGAGTAGCGTGCAGGAAAAACGAAATATTTTCATTTCAAGACCTCCGAAAAAGTTTCTACGTTGAATAATCTACGAAATGTCGCGATCCCTGCTTCGGCCCCGATGAAATAATTCAATCAATTGACGCCAGGTGTGAAATTTATTCATTGCAGCCATTTTTGGCGCGCTCGGATCAGGGAAAGACCACGACATATTGCACAGCTTCGACATTCGGTTGGATTGTCGGACATGCCCCTGTACCCTGAACATCCACTGTCTTTCCGAGGCTGAACGCAGTCAACACAGTGGCCGCCATACCCTGGCCGGCCGGCGTCGACATATCTATGACCCATTGATTGGGGGCTCCGCTAGCGCAAGCCGGCACAGCAGAGCGCGTGCCGTTGGTGACGAACGCAAAGCTGGTATTGGCAGAAATCAGTTGCGTCACCTTTCCACCTGAAGCGCTACCTGCAAAAGCTGGCGATGCAAGCATCAATACAGAAAATGAAAAAAGTTTATAGAAATATTGTTGATTCATTGTGTATCTATTCCAATTTTTTGTGGAAACATCATAAATATTACTGTCAAGACATGACGATAAATATTCAATCGTATTTATATTTATCAGGAAGTTTTTATCTAAAAATCACGCATGACGCATGTTTCGCTGAACGCAATGCCGACCGGTCGGCCTGTGACTTTAGCGTTTAGGACAGTTGACTGAAAGCGGTTCAGCTCTTCTGCAGTCGCACCGGAAAATCCGAGTTTGCCCGATGTGCAGCCAGCGGCGCTGCTATACCATACAGCTATCTCGTGGTTGCCAATGTAGTTTTGCAAGCGCCAGGTCGTTGGCACTTCCTCAATAATGCCGGCTTCCGCTGGATGCGCGATGAATGACACTCCCGCCAGCGCGGCGATCAGCGCAGATTTGTACAATAATGTACTCGGCATATAATCTCCAGAATATAGTATGAAACGGAGACAATTGCATAAAATTTGTATAATTTTCGCCGTGGATGATGAAATCAAATCAGAATCATTTCAACATGTTTGCGTGCTTCCATGACCACAATAAACTAGTTTTTTGGCTTTCTCGTTTTAACTTTTTCATCGTATATGACTGCATCTCGCGGTTATGGTCGCGCGGAAGCAATTGATAGAATGTATCAGTTCGGCGCGGATATCATTATGGTGCAGCGCACCCGAGCGTGCCCTTTGGCCGCTGCCTGCCCGCATTTATCCAGGGCCTCGCTATTCGCCTTGATTATGTCCATCCCCTCGACGATTGCCTGCCAAGCTCGCGGATTTCCGGTTTCTAGCAGTCTGGTTCCTGCCTCCCATAAGGTCGGCTCGCCCATCGTCCTGCGCGCGACACTTTCGGGCCAAAGCCAGCTTTGCGGCCCGATACTCGCCGCCCAGCCAGGGTAAAGCAGCCAGAGCAGCATAACCGCGACCATCGCGCCCGTCGCGCTGTAGGCCATATGCCAGATTTGCGCCCGCCTGTTCCGAAGGTGCCCTATCGCTCGCATCTGGCTTTCACGGGCATCATTGAGGAGCATACGCGCCTGCTCGATATTGATCCGATCCGCCTCCCGCGCCTGCCGAGCCACCTGATCGATCCGAGCCGCCATATTCTCCGGCGTGATCTGCATGGCCGGCGCCTTGGCCATCTTTTGAGCCTGCGCCGCCAGTTCCACCAAATAGCTGTTCATCTTGGTGAGCGTGGGCGTGTAATCGGGTATCTCGATGCCCTGCTTCTCGATGGCGATATGCTCAAGCGCCCGTGTCATCAGCGCGATCCGACCATCCATTTCGGAGATCCGCATTTCCAGCCTGGCAAAGGCTTCAGCAGCAAGATCGGGCTCGGGATCGCCCGCACTCCCAAGTTGATCCATATCCATTCCTCCTGAGAGTTAGCGGCCAAAGCCGCGACTGATGTCGTGCCCATGATCGAAGGGGATTGAGGCGGCGAGTTGCTGGGAAAGGCTGCGCTGCGCGTGCTGGCCAATCTCAAGGCCAAGCTGGCGGCTGCGCAGCCCCAGCACAGACTCCAATTGGGCATCACGCTGCAGGCTCTTGGCCATGTCGGTCATGTGCTGCGAAGCCGTTCTGGCACCCCGGAAATTACCGTCGCGAACAAGCTCGTCGTGCTGACGCTGAAGCTGCTGCCAGCCCTCTACAAACCGATCCGCTCGGGCGTAGGGATCGACGCGGATTTCCGCTTCCAGCTGCATTGCGCGGACAGCCGCCTGGCCTCGCCCTTCTGCGGCGTCCCTGACCAGTTCAGGGCTATGCCCGAATGCGCGATCGAGATCCGATGCGCCCTCGGGGCGGATTGCGTCCAGCGCCTGCCGGGCCTTCTCCAGCGTCACATGCTGATGCGGCATGGCTTCCAGCCCCTGCGCCCGCGCCTGCTGAATTTCATGTGCCGCCCTTGCGTAGCGCTCCACGGCACCTCGCAGACCACCGGCCCGGATCGGTTGATGATCACGGCCATGGTCATGCTGGACTGCTGGCTGGGGCTGCGCAGGCGCGACCTTCGGCCGGAAATTGTCGAAAAGACCGCGCGCCTTCTGGGCGCCTGCGCGTGCAATTTCGACCACGCGTTCACGGAATCTGATGCCACGCCGCTCGGCAAAGGCCCGCTGGCTCTCGGCCGACAACTCGTGCGGGATGCCAGCCTTCTGATAGTCCGTCGCCATATCCTTGGCGCGCTCACGCGACAGCGTGTGAACCAACCGTGCCTGGTCGCGAAAATCATCGCGTCCATAATGAAGGGCGAGTCCATCCCGGTGTCGTGATAGCGCGACATAGGCGCCGTGCCGATCCATGCCCGGCGTCGCCAGCACATGCGACCGGTCAACGGTCATCCCCTGCGCCTTGTGGATCGTGGCAGCATAGCCATGATCGAAGTCGCGATAATCCTTGATGTCGAACGCCACTGATCGGCCATCGTCGGTCCGCACAGCCATATGGCCGTTGCCGATATTCTCGATGGTTCCGAGCGTTCCGTTCTTGACCTCCAGGCTGCGCTCATTGCGCAGGAACATGATGCGGTCGCCTGTCGCGAACTGCCGGTCGCCGCGTTCGGTCTTCACGGCAATGTCCGGCCCTAGTTCGCCGGCCTCGCGCATGCGTTCCCGCGCCGCTTCATTGAGGTCGCGTACTTCCGCATTGGTGTGGGTCAATATGATCCGGCTGGCATCCGGCTTCGCTTTTCGATCGCGATCCCAGCCGCCGATCAATGCACTGCGCGCCTGGTCATGGGTGTCGGCGGCATGGACCATGTTGTGCTCGGCATAGTCGCCGATCGCTTCTCCGGTGCGGCCGGTTGCCAGATGCCGGGTCGCATCCTGCTGCCAGCCTTCATGCTGACGGCGAACTTGGGTGATCTCCACCCCCCCATGACGCTCATGCAGCGCCCGGAACGCAGCGCCCGCCTCGATCGACTGCAACTGCTGTGGATCACCGACCAGCACGACCTGCGCGCCAACCTCGGCGGCATGGGAGAGGACGCGCTCCATTTGGCGCGTTCCGACCATGCCGGCCTCGTCGATCACCAGCACATCGCGGGCTGTCAGAAGATCGCGTCCTCGCGCCCAGCCATGTTCCATGCTGGCGATGGTGCGAGAAGCAATGCCCGAGCCATTCTCCAGCCCTTCGGCGGCAATACCGGCAAGGGCTGCGCCCCGCACGTTGAGGCCGGCTCTCTCCCACACATCACGTGCCACACCCAACATGGCGCTTTTGCCGGTGCCGGCATAGCCAAGGATCAGTGACAATCCTTGCCCACCTGTTACATGTCGCAACGCGGCGTCTTGCTCTGCTCCCAGAGCAAGACCTTTACTCTCGGCGGCACGAATGGCGTAGTTCGTTGCCGTCGGGAGACCAGGCTCCATCTGTAGTGCGAGCCGATCAGCCGCACGGTCCAGCCGCTGCTCGACCTCGATCATCTCGCGACTGGTGAAACGATCTTCGCCGCGTCCGTCCTGACCGAGCGCAATCAGGTTTGGCGAGCCGCGTACCGCGTGCATCGCCGCGTTGAACTGATCCTGCCCATCACTGTGCCGGTGGATGAACATGGCGAGGTCACGATGGGTGAAGGTGGCCTGGCCATGGGTGATGGCATCGAGCGCAACGCTGGGATTGGCAATGATGCGTTCGCCATTCTCCCGCGCAATCTCGCGATGAAGCTCGGCGCGATCGGCTTCCAGCCCTTGCGCGCCCATGCGGTGTGCGGGCCCGCCGATCTTACTTTGTGGCTCCAGATCGATGCCCTGATCGGCAAGTCTGCGATGATCGATCCGTGCGTCGATGTCGAGTTCGGCAAGCCGTGCGTTGACATGAGCGCCCCAGTTCTCACGCCAACGTTCGACATTCGCATGATCGTTCCACTCCCGCACCTTCTGGCCAAAGCCATCGGGTGTCACCTCGCGCATGGTCAGCATGACGTGGGCATGGGGCTTGGCCTGACCGTCGGCGCCAATGTCCCAATGGACATTGAGATCGGCGATCATGCCGCCATCGACAAGCTCTTGGGCAACAAAGTCGCGGGCAAGCTCGATACCCTGCGCCTTGGTCATTTCACGCGGGATGGCGAATTCGATTTCGCGCGCGAGCTGCGCGTCCTTGCGGCTTTCAAACGCCTCGACATCGTTCCAGAGGCGTTCGCGCTCGCGCCATTGCTCCGGCGCGCCTTCGGGCAGCATGACCTCGCTATGCTCGACACCGGAGCGAGCGCGGAAATCATGGTCGCGATCCAGGCGCTCGTCATGCAGCCGCTCGCCTGCCCGATAGGCAGCCGCTGACACGGCAGACCGGCCCGCTGCGCGACTGATGATCTGAACGGAAAAATGGAAGATCGCCATAACGATCGTCCATTTACTACGCTGAGCCGCACGTCGGAACGACGTATAAGCGCGCCCTTCTCGAAATTTTCCTGGAAGGGACTAGGCGGTGCCAGACTGTACCGGCGACTCTACTGCGCGCCACAGGCCCTTCTTCTATCATGAGCGCATCATCATTCAACGGAGACTTGATCATGCGCAAACCCCGCGATTTTGATTCGGAGCTGAAGGCGCTGGCTGACAAGGCAAAGCAACTGAAGGAACGGCGCGTGCGTCAGTTGGGCGAACTGGTCGTGGCAACCGGCGCGGATGTGCTCGACGCCGATCTGCTGGCCGGGGTGCTCCTTCATGCGGCGCGCAGCAAGGATGCGACAGCCAAGGAGGCGTGGCGCAAGGCTGGCGCCGCCTTCTTTCGCGGCGACAAGCGCCAGCCTGCGGGCGGATCTGATCGCCTCCAGAGCGGCACTCTCCCGCTCGACGGTGGCTCGGCATCGGCTTGAGGCACAGAAGGCAAGAACCGACATGCGAGACTGGGCCGTCAAACGCCGGGAGAGAACTCGTCATCTGATCGAATTGGGTGGCCTCGTCATCAAGGCCGGCCTGGTCGATCTCGTTGATGACGATCGTGCCACCCTCTATGGCGCCTTTCTCGCCGTCGCGGACAGGCTGCACGGCGAGGACCGACAAAAGGCGCTGGCCCTATGGCAGCGCAAGGGCAAGCGTGCCTTTGAGGCTGAAAGCGATCAGCGCGATCGATAGATTGTCACGCTTGCATGCTCGTCCGGCTGTACGACTTCGTCGGCGCTCGCGATGACAAAACGGCCGGATGGATCGCAGAAGCGTATGGTGATCAAATCATCCCTGATGGTCGGGCAAAGCCCTGAGCCGTAGAGAATGTCGGCAAGTGCGTCGAAGGTCGTTGCCTTGGCACGATAGGTTCCGGTCCAACGGACGGTCCAGATGTCCTCATTGGCTGCGGTCCGATAGCCGGCTCGATTGGCGACTTCAACGACCGCTTCCAACACGGTCTCGGCACGAATGTCGAAATCGAGAACGGCGGTCAGCTTTGCCGGCTCAGATGGAATGACCGGACTTGAGCGCTGAAGACGCCAATGCATCGCTTCGGCCCCGGCCAGGAACAGGCAGAGGCCAACAGAAAACAGGGAGGTGCGCCTTACCCAACGTCCGATGGAATCGCTGCGTTCTACGGCATGTAAAAGGCCGCGCAGCCGAGCCAAAGGCGACCGGTATCGGCGCGTGCCTACGGCTGCGGGTAACAGCGGCGGCAGTGCGCGAGAATTTGGCGTCAAGATCAGCGACTGCGGAGGCGGCTCCGATATTGTGGGTTGCTGTTGAACGGCCAGCGACGCGTCATGGTCGCGCCAGCTTTGCGCGGTCAGTTGCTTGAGCGCTTCGCCTCGCTCCAGCGCCCAAACCAGTTCGGCCGGCGTGATGCGATAGGACCGCTCATAGCGGGCCTCGACATAAGCCCTGCGGATGCATCCGAAGGCACGTCGCTGGTGCCGGTCTTCGCGCGGCCACGCGGCGCGGAGATCGGGTGCCAGGGCCTCCGCCGCTTCGCGCAATTCGTCAAGCGCATGGGTGCGTGGTCCATGGAACGTGAAGGACCATAATATGCTCTGATAGAAATGCTCGCAGGCCTGATGCAGGAGCAATGCGGCCATCCGCATATTGCCCCTGTCGCGATAAAAGGCTGCGCCGGCCAGAAAGTCGCAGCCATTTTTATGCCAGCGCGCGAATTCTGCTCCGGCCCTTCTGGCCCTTTCTTCCTCAGGCAAATGACGCGGCGCTTTGAGGCGCAGCCCTTCCGTCTGATACAGCGCTATCCCCTTCTCCGCGATCGTGACGAAATGGGGCACAGCATCGGCAAGGGCACTGTTGATCCGGTCCAGGCTTTCCACTGACATCCGGACCGGCCGGGCGATCTCGCCATGCTCCCATGCGCGGCGCAATCGATCTCGCATTAATCGCCAATCCTGATCACTGCGCGCTAGGCGCACATGGTTGACGATCAGCATCAGCCGGAACGCCGCGCCCGACGGAACGTCCTCCCATGCCTGCTCAGCGTGCGGGCCGTGCAGAATGACTGCAAGGATACGCCCCTCGCGATACTGCAGCGACAGCCTGCCCTTGCAGCTTTCCGCGAAGGTCTCGAAGACCATCCATGTCACCTGCTCAAGCTCATGCTGGATCGAGGCTGGAAGATGGCCGAAGTCGGTGCGCAATGTCATGACGCTATCGTCGCGTGCCGCTTGTCTCCGTCCGCGAGACGGGCATGACCGGTTACGTCATGTACGCGATCCAACAAGGCTCGGATCAGCAGGCAAACTCGTTCGGGAGAAAAGCCGCCATCATCCATCGGCGGGTCGCCGATCAGATGGGGATAGCCCCATTTCCAATAAGGCGTGAGGATGACCACCAACCGCGCCATGTCCGGGCAATCAAGACCAAAGCCGGTCGCGTTGGCATAGGCCAGCGCCTTGGCAATATCCTGGCGGATATGCTCGGCATTCCACGCGTCGGAAAATCCTACGTCGAGCAGACATGCGCAAAGCGCCAGTTTTGCGACCGCGCCGGCCTGATGAAGCGTCGTGCGGATATGCCGCCTGAAAAAGCCGGCATCGATCCCGGCAAAGGCAATCTCGGCGCTCTGAAAAAGGTCTCTGCTCAGGTCCCGGCTTTCGCGGCTGCGGCGCAAGGTCACCGGCGCGTCTTCGTATCGATCATGAAGGTACGCGAGGGCCCTCCCCCACGGCGCAATGTCTGCCGAAATGGATGCTGCTGTTAACGTACCGAGCAGCGCGCGACGTGACGTGGTGATGACCATAGAGCATCTCCCATTCGGCACCTTTCATCGATGAGCGGAAGCAGTGGGTAGGTGCAACACGGCCCTGACAGATCCCGCATGATTCGCGGCGCGTCGATGCCAACGGCACAAATCAAGCCGCCGAACGCAAATATACGCCACCGTTTACTCAATAAACGATGTCGTATATACAAATAAACGGTAGCGTCAACCACTTTGACTTGGAGATTCGTTTCGTGATCGATACCGACAATGTCATGGGACGCCCGCCGCTAGGAATGAAGCCGACGACAGTCAGGCTATCGGCAGATACGATCGCGCGTATCGAGGCGTTGGTTGGAAACCGGAGGCTGGCTTTGTTCGTCAGGGAAGCCGTTGAGAATGAGCTGCGCCGGAGGGAAAATCCATCATCCTCGGATAAGTAGGCTCACCGCATGCCTGCCGCGCTGCCAAGTACACGACCAAATTGCCCGAACTCTCCATGGTCAAGCGGACCAAGCATGTGAGACGTGTATGTCGTTCTCGCAACCTCCGCGCGCCCTGCTGCCCTTGCGCGCATAACAGCTTTTGCGCATGCTCTTCCATGGCGGACAGACCTCCTCAATTTTGGAGAATTTGTCATGAACGACTCGACTTGAAAGAACCGTCAGATCGCGAACTTTGCGGTCTCGAACGCCGGTGAGCCTATCAAGCGGGACGATATGGGAAAAAATCTGCGCCGATCGAGAGATGCGTTTGCGTCTACGCTATTTTCCGCTGACTTCCCAAATCGTTTCCAGAAGTCCGCCGGCGTCCAAGCCAGTTGAGCCCCGGTCTCCAGAGGCATTGTCCCACCCTCTTGCAGGGCGGCTCCGCCTGTCTGATGCTGGCTTCAGGGGGCTCCCGCAACTTCATGAAATGAGGACACCGCCCCATGAACAGTTCCGACCGTATCATCCGAATGAAGACCGTTCTCGCCCGCACCGGGCTTTCCCGTTCAACCCTCTACCGCAAGATCGCGGACGGTACATTTCCACGCCAGCTTGCCATCAGCGCCCACGGTGCCGGGTGGCGCGAGTCAGCTGTTAATCGCTGGATTGCCTGTCCGTCGTCAGAACATTCGGCACAACTCGCGGCGTAGATTAGCGGAGTGCGGACCTCGTCAGGGGGTTGATCTTAGGCGGCGAACTTGCGGT
>NZ_JACIEU010000062.1 GCF_014197035.1 Sphingobium scionense
AGCTCATTCGGTATGGCAGGTTCTTTGCGTCGTGACATAGTGGGACTCCTTGTTGCCCATTATGCCCGGCCACACACGGAAATCCTGACAGTCCCGGCGACGCCGCTCCGAAGGCCGCCTCGTCGAGCACCTCCAGATACTCCCGAACAGCATGATTGACGATATCCGGCGGTAGCCCCTCTGCGCCGGGAACGCCCCGCTGGCGATTGGCGTCGGCCTTGATCAGACTGGCATCCACGGCAAAGCCTTCACCACCGACCAGTCCTTCCTGGATGCAGCGCGAGACGGTCATCTCGAACAGCTGCCGTAACAGATCACTGTCCCGGAAGCGGCCGTGCCGGTTCTTCGAGAAGGTGGAGTGATCGGGCACGGATCCGTCGAGACCAAGGCGGCAGAACCAGCGATAGGCCAGATTGAGATGCACTTCTTCGCACAGCCGCCGCTCAGACCGGATTCCCAGACAATAGCCGATCAGCAGCATCCGGATCATCAGTTCAGGATCAATCGAGGGCCGGCCTGTCCCGCTATAGAATGACCGCAGCCTCTCTCGGATACCGTCCAGATCCACGAAGCGATCCACCGCCCGCAACAGGTGGCTCTGGGGAACATGATCTTCCAGGCTGAAGCTGTAAAACAGCGCCTCCTGCATCACCGTCCGATCACCCATCATGAGCCTGTCTCCTAACGACAAGGCCAGTGAATCAGGACCGTGCCATTACTGCAAGGAAGGGGTTTTCAACACTATCGGCCGAGAGTGGACCATCGCGTTAGGAAGACCGAGGCCGAGATAGCTGCCGTCCTTTGGCAATCTTGAAGCAAGGCTTCATTCGTACAGTTCTGACTGCCGTGCACTTTCACCGTCCGTGTCATTTAGAAATGACACAAGATCCTTTAGAATGATGGCATCCATCGCGTGATTGCCATGTTCATCGAACAAGAGATGAGTCACCCCGTGATATTGTCTGTGACTTTCTCCTTCAGGGAGAAGCAAGGATTGAACAGAGAAAAATTGCTCATGCTCAGTTCCAAATTCCCATGCTATGAGAAGATCTACATCAGCAACCTTTTTATCTCCGGTGGTGATATCATTTATAAACCCATCGACAGAAAATTTATACTCTAAGATCTTCATTTCTGTCGAAAGAAAACCCAAGGGGTAAGAATTCTCAAAATCGATGCGCTGTGTTTCACCAATACCAAGAGGATTTTGGATCTTATTGAATTCATGATTGTCGTACTGCGGTCCACATATAACTCTGTAAGCGCCATCATACGTCATGAGCTCATTCGTTCCGACTACCTTTACGCCCCTGATAACGCCGCCTGCAACTAACTGGTTAAACAATGCTATAACATCTTGTTCGCGCGAAGGTTCCGCAGTGACTGATACCTCATGAATTGGCTTGAAAAAGTTATCATTCTTCAACAAAAGAGGCCTGAGTTTTTCGTGACTGGCAAGCTTATCTTTCCAAGAGTTAACCTTCTCCTGCTCAATTATTCCTGTTCGGCGGAAGTCATCTACGCGTAAGCACGCTTTGACTTTGGAAAAGTCGCGTTGAACTATATCTTGCGCGATATGCTTGGCGATATCGACAAAATCTTTATGAAAACCTTTACGGCCAAGATCCACCACACAGTTAGAAAAATGCACGACAAAATGAACCTGATTCTGCCGCCCAGTATATCGCTTTAAAGGAACCTGAACAACTTCCCCTTGCGGCATATTGTCTGCGCAAAGTTGGATGCCAGGATTAAAAATGTTAGCGGTGGTTCTGCATCCGAGCTTTTTTGATAGTTCATCCCAAATTCTAGCCGTATACATATACGACGCCAAAATTTTAACAGGGTGCTCCACAAGGAAATCTTTTTGCTCTTGCGAAAGATCTGTATACTTTAGAACATCTTTGTTTTCCCATTCAAGATAAACAGCATTGAGATTTTTGAGGGCGCCAGGAATTCCGATATTAACTCCATGTTTTTTAATGTGCTGATTTAGCTTATCTAACACATCCTCGTATTTTCTGACTCGGTCGTAGAAAGAATGAGGGCAAAGATAGCGAATAGTGTCCAACCGATGTTCGGTTTCCTGACCCGTAGTTGACACGTGCGTAACTACCACATCGACTTCCAGCGGCGAGATCAATGGGCCCAGGGCCGTTTTGATTTGCAATGCCAATGCCCAACTTTTTGCCGATTCTAACTTCGGCCAAGAGAGATTACTCGGCCTAGTGTTCGCATCGAACTTCACGGTGACGGACGCACCGGTGTCAAACTCATCAAATTTTTGATCGGGTGAGGCGGTTTCTACAGGATAAACGTGGGGGTTTTGCGGGGCTGATTTATCGTGCAGCCAGTTCCGGCCGCCCTCTATCTCGCCAGAAGCAGAAAAATTCTTCGTTTTAGTTTCGACGCGGAGATAGTTGAAGCCGTAGGCTAGGTATGTAGCGCCGACACCCTTACTACCTCTCGCTGTATCGTCCTTAAACGAGACGTTCGGCGCAAGAAATTGCTGAAATGATGCTTGGTCAAGGCCGACGCCGTTATCTGAAACCGTAACCGAATTTTCTTGAGCGTTCACTCGGATACTGATGCATTTTTTGTAGGTCTCATCTGCAGTCAAAGCGCGTTTATCGACGGAATCGAGCGCATTTTGAATCATTTCCGAAAACGGATCGTACCATCCCACGTAGGAGTGAAGAATGCTGTAGATATTTCTCTTCTGACGGTCTCTGAGAGCGCTCTCCTCTGCCGCTTGTTTCTCGGAGATTCTCAATGGGTCAAAATGAGCAAATGTCATACGGTCCTCTTCGTGCTGCCTTCCGCATAGACCTTGTCAGCTAGATGGAGCAATGGGCGGAAAGCGACGGCGTTTTAGCTGAGGACCTAAACGCTCGCGTTTTTACGATACTTGGCAGCAAAGTGTGGGGCAGATCGAGGGCATCCCTTCAAAATGCGCGGTCATCCCGAAGCAGAATATCGTCGTCTGTCCTACGAATGACGGCTTGGCCCCAGTCCTGTCCATAAGCAAATGTCCGCTCATAGGCGCGATGATTTTCCGGTTGAATGGCCTTGCATGGGCGCATAAACGACGCCCGTCACATGCCGATGCCGATCCCCCTCGCCCGCCCTCGGCCCATATCGATCCCATGATTGAACGCCAGATCGGCACCCAGCGACCGTCGCCCCTCTACGGATATGCCCAGTTGGCTCTTGCGATTGGCAAGGACCGATTCAAGCTGCGGATCGCGCTCCAGTGATAGCGCCATCGAACGCATGCTATTCTGGATGACCCGACGCCGCGGCTCATCCCCGTCAGCATAGGCCTGCTCGGCCGCCTGGGATTTCCGGTTCCAGTCAGCGACAAAGCGATCGGCCCGCAGGTTCGGATCAGTGCGCAAATCCCGCTCATGCAGAATGGCGCGGCGCGCCGGCTCGGTGTCCCCCTGCGCCGCTCGACCAACGAGCGATGGCCGACGGATATAAGCGGCCTCCGCATCGCGAGCCGCATGTTCGCGAATGTCGTTGAGCCCTTTGCGCGCCGCGCCCAGTTCTGCTGCCTGGTCTGGCGTCATGGCGCTGCCCTGATCCTGCATGGCGAAGATGGCTTGTATGGCGCGGGCGTGGCGCTGGATGGCACCGGGAATTTCCGCTGCGACGTCGGGCGAGGTGGCGACCTCTGGCGGTGGGGGCGCCGCTTTTTCGACAATCGGGGCAGCATTAAGCCTGAGCCCTGCAAAGGGGCTCGAAACGGGCTGCCGCACTGGCGCGCGCGCCTGATCATAATCCGACGCCATATCCTTGCCCCGCTCGCGGCCAAGCGTGCGCACAAGCTTTCTCCGATCGTCAAAATCATCCCGGCCATAATGAAGCTCGACCGACCGGCGATGACGCGAGAGCGCGACATAGCTGGCGTGACGATCAAGTCCGGGCGTTGCCAGCACATGGACCTTGTCCACCGTCATGCCCTGCGCTTTGTGGATGGTGGCGGCATAGCCATGATCGATGTCGGCATAATCCTTTACGTCGAACCCGACGGATCGACCGTCATCCAGCATCACGCGCATGCCCAACTGACTAATCTGGGCTACGGTGCCCAAACTGCCATTCTTCACGCTCAGGCTGCGCTCATTGCGCAAGAACATGACCCGATCGCCCTGAGCAAAGCTGCGCGCACCACGCGCGACGGTCAGGCGAACCTCGTCTCCCAATATGTCAGCGGCACGGAGCTGTGCGCGGGCCGCCTGGTTGAGGTTATACACCTCCTCATTGGTGTGGGTGAGAATGATGCGGCTGGCCTGTGGGTCTGCGATGCGATCCCGGTCCCACCGCTCGATCAGGCTGCGCCGCGCATCCTCGCGGGTCTCGGCAGCATGGACATGGCCCTTCTCTTCATAGGCGGTAATGGCCTCATCCGCCCGACCGGTCGCCAGCGCCCGTGTGGCATCACGCTGCCAGTCCTCCTGCTGCCGCCGGATGGATGTGATCTCGACGCTGCCATGGCGCTCGGCAATGGAGCGGAACGATGCGCCGGCCTCGATCGCCTGCAACTGCTCGGGATCGCCGACCAGCACGACCTTGGCGCCACGCTTCTCCGCTTCCCTGAGTACCCGTTCCATCTGCCGCGTGCCGATCATCCCGGCCTCGTCGATCACCAGAATCGACCTGTCGGTCAGCAGCTCATGATCCTGCGCCCATTGATGCTCCATGCCGGCGATCGTGCGTGAGGCTATGTCGGACCCGCTTTCGAGATTTTCCGCAGCGATGCCCGAGAGCGCAGCGCCGCGCACCTCATAGCCGGCCAGTTCCCATGCATCGCGGGCTACGCCCAGCATCGCGCTCTTGCCGGTACCGGCATAGCCAATGACGTTGCTCAGATCCTTCGCCCCTGTCACATGCTCGAACGCGCCACGCTGTTCGGCCGAGAGGTCGAGCCCCCGTGCGCTCGCCCGTTCCAGCGCGCGTTCGACATGGCGATCGGCGACGCCATGATGCCGCCGCGCGTCGAGTGTGACAGTGGCCTTCTCCAACCGCTGCTCGGTCTCCAGCATGGACCGTGAGGTAAAGCGTTCCTCCCCTCGCCCGTCCTTGCCCAGCGCGACAAGATCGGGCGAGGCTTTGACCGCCGCCATGATCGCATCGAACTGGTCCTTCCCTTCGCTATGGCGGTGGACGAACATGGCGAGGTCGCGGGTGGTGAAAGTCGCCTGGCCGTGGGTAATGCCATCCAGGGCGATGCCCGGATTGGCAAGAATCTTCTCGCCATTGGACCGGGCAATATCGAGATGCTCTTCGAGCCGCTCGCTGGCCTGCCCCTGGTCGACCATGCGAGAGGCGGCCGGGCCGATCTTGTGCTGGGGCTCAAGCGCGATGCCCTGTTCTTCCAGGCTGCGATGATCGACGCGGGCATCGATATCCAGTTCGGCCAACCGTTCATTGACATGATCGGCCCAGGCTTCTCGCCAATGGGTAAGAAGCTGCGTGCTGTTCCAGCCGCGGACCTTGGCGCCAAAGCCATCTTGCGTCACCTCGCGCAGGCCCAGCATCACATGGGCATGGGGCTTGGGTTCACCATCAGCGCCGATATCCCAATGGACATTGAGATCGGCGACCATGCCCTGATCAACAAACTCGCGCTGGACGAAGTCACGGGCCAGAGCGATGCCCTCGGCCTGGGACATTTCGCGGGGAATGGCGAACTCCACTTCGCGCGCCAGCTGCGCGTCCTTGCGGATCTCGACGGCCTCGACAGCATTCCACAGCTGCTCGCGATCCTGCCACGCTTCAGGCGCGCCATCGGGCAGCATCACTTCGCTGTGAACGACGCTGGCCTTGTTGGAAAAGTCATGGTGGCGATCGAGCCGCTGATCGTGCAGCCGGGAGGCGGAGCGATAGGCGGCAGCCGCCAGCGCCGACGAGCCGGCGGCGCGCGAGATGACTTTGACCGAGAAATGGTAGATCGCCATGACGGCGTACCATTTACACCTAAAGCAGCACGTCGGCACGACGTATAAGCGCGCCCTCAAAAGATTTCATCTGTCTCGGGATCGCGCAATCTCAAGAAATTCCAGCGCATTGAGCGTGATCGAGACGGTCGATAACCCGAATGGCCTCACACTCAACAGGAGGCCATTCTCCATGCGCAAGCCACGGGACTATGACGCAGAGCTCCGTGCTCTCACCGACAAGGCCAGACAACTCAAGATCCGCAAGCAGAACCAGCTCGGCGAACTGGTGATGGCGACTGGGGCCGATGGGCTCAGTGCCGAGGAGCTGGCCGGGGCGCTGCTGGCGGCGGTATCGAACAGTAGCGATGCCGAGCGGGAGGCGTGGCGCAAGCGGGGCGCAGCCTTCTTTTCAGGACAGCGGCATGACGCTCGTCCAGGCGCTGACGGCAAGCCGGGCAGCGCTGCGCCGGGTGACGGTCGCGCGCCATCGGTTGCAACTGAGCCAGGCCCGGCATGATCGGCAGGACTGGCAGGTGAAGCGGCGCGAACGCACCCGACATCTGATCGAGCTGGGCGGTCTGGTCGTGAAGGCTGAACTGGTCACGCTCGCGGATGATGACCGCGCAGTCATCCTCGGGCTGCTCGTCGAGGCCGCGGCAAAGCTGCGTGACGATGATCGCGAGCGGCATCTGTCACTCTGGCGACGGCGCGGACGCCGGGCGTTCGAGATGGATGCATTGCCGCCAGCCGATTGAGCCGCCATAGCGCCGCAGATGAACCAAGCTGCAATAGACCTGCTGACCAGGACCGTTACCCGCCTGCCGGACTGGATCCGCCATGATCTGGCGGCAAAGGATAGTACCGTGCGTTTGCGCGCAGAAGAAACGCTGGTCGCCATGATCGCCAATGTCCTGAGCGAGGGAACGAACGAGGCCTCGCACGATTAAGGGCAAGCAGCAGCCAATGGAGGATGACGGGGCGATGCATTCGGACAGCAGCATCCGCCGACCGACCATCGGGACGCACGCAAGCGGGCTGCTGACTATCATGGTCGCAACCCTTTCCTCCGCGGCTTGCGCTCAGAGCAAGCCGCGCGACGAACCTACGATGGTCGTCTGCGCTGGAGGACGCAATTTCCAGATGGAGGCGCGGGGAAAAATGGCCCGCATATTCCTGGACGGGCGCGAGTTGCGCCTGACGCAGCGCGCATCTTCTCTGGGCCAGCAATATCGTTCAAGCGACGCCGCCCTGATCATCGATGGGGATTATGTGGCATTCGTGCTGAACGACGATCTTGCCTATGAAGACTGCCATATCCGCGCCCTTGATTGACGCGATGGTTCAGCCTTGCGCCAATCGTTGCTCGCAAACCTGCTCGACCAGCTGCTGCAGGATGGCAACGCGTTCGCCCAGCCAGTTCAGCTCTTCATCGCTCACGCTATATTGCTCGGAATAGCGGGCATTCACATAGGCCTGACGCAGCAGCTCGAAACAGCGGCGACTGAACTTGTCGTCGCGCGGCCAGGCTTCGATCAGCGCCGGCGCAATCGCCTCGGCATGGCCGCGCAGGAAATTGAGTTTGTGCGACTTGGGGCTGTAGAGGGTCAGCGTGAGCAGCACGCAATGGTAGAATTGCTCCGTTGCCTGATGCATCAGAAATGCAGCGCGGTTCTGCCAGCCCTGCGAGGCCGCAAATTTGGCTGTTCCAGCAAACTCTGATGCTGCCTTGAACCACTTATCAAAATGCGCCTGCGCCTCAGCGCGCGCTTCATCCTCTGGCAGGTCGCGCGGCTGGGTGAAGCAGAAGCCCTCCGCCTCATAGAGCGGGATGCCATCGCGCACGATATCGATGAAGAAGGGACGCCCCTTCTCGAGCTGGCGGTTCACATCGGACAGCGAGTGGACGATGAAATTGACCGGCGCGCTCAGCGTGCCCGCGATCGTCATGTCGCGCATCAACCGATCCTCGGCCGCCGACCAATATTCAAAGTCGACCAGATGCTCGTCATTGACGACGATCAGTATGTCATAATCCGATGTGTAGCCGCTGACCGGATCATCGACCCAGCCGCCGCGCGCATAGGAGCCGTAGAGCACAAGCTTGAGGATGCGCGCCTGCTTGTTCCATTTCTGGTTCCGCCGCGTCTGGGCGGCCTCGAACGCCTCGAACAGCACGCGCACCACATGGGCCAGCTCCTGCTGTTTGGTCTGGGGCAGATGATCAAGGTCGTTCCTCATGCCCGACCTTCCTAACGCGATGAGAGGAAAGCGCAAAGCGCGCCCGGCATTGCCAGGCGCGCGCGCACCGATCAGCCCAGCCATCGCCGCCACGCATGACGATCAGGATCAGCCAGATTGCGCTGAAAATTCATCAGCGCCCGGACCATCGTCGCCTCGACCTGTCGCTGGCTGAGCCCGGTGCGCTCGGCGATCTGGGCATAATCCATATCGTCGAGCCGGACCGCGAGCATGATCTCGCGCTGCAAGCGGGACAAGCGCCGGATCGCATCCTCCAGCCGATGAAGGACAGCCGGATCGACATCGACATGCCTGTCCCGCTCGGACGCTTTCGCCAGCGTCCGGCGCAACGCCTCCCTGGCTCTTGCTTTAGTCATGCTCGCCTCCCTCTGCAGGGAGGAAGTCGAGCAGGTAATGAGCTGCCTTGCTGGCCTGACTGGCGGCGCGGAAGATGGCGCGATTATCCTCGCGCAGCACCGCGAGCCAGCCGCCGATATAGTCTGCATGGCGCACGGTCGGGACGATGCCCAGCTCTGCGCACAGGAAGGCGCTCGCCATCTCGGCGCATAGTTCCTCACGGGCATAATCATCACTGCCCAAGTTGGCGCCGGTCAGCCGGTCGAGCCGTGAAGAATGGCCGGTCCAGTGACCCAGCTCATGGAGGATGGTGCGATACCAATTGATCGGTTCGTGAAAGGCGGCCTGATCGGGTACCCTGATATAGTCAGGGCTTGGCGCATAAAAAGCGCTCTCGCCGCCCACCCGGATATCCGCGCCGCATGCCCGGATCAGCCGGTGCGCCTGCGGCACCAGTTCCTCGAATGGTCGGGGTTCAGCCATGGTCATCAGCGCTTCGGGAAGGCCCTCGCACTGTTCGACATTGAACAGAGTGAAGCGCTTGAGGAACGCCACCTGCCGGGCCTCGCGCTGTTCATCGCGGGCCTTCTGCTGCTCGTCCTTTGGCGTGAAACGGTCGGCATAGCAGACTATCGTCCCTGCCTCGCCCTTGCGGACATTGCCGCCCAGCGCCTGCGCCTGTCGATAGGTGATCCAGCGCTGCGCGCCAAAGCCCCGCTCGAACAGGCGGTCCCACAGGATCAGGATATTGATCCCGGAATAGCAGCGGCCCGTTGCCGCATTTCGGGGAAGCCCCGTGGCGGTGAGGCTCGTGTCCCAGGGCTGCACCCATGGCAGCCGTCCCTCTTCCAGCTGTGCGATGATATGCTGCGTCACATCGTCATAGAGCGATCCGTTACCCGTACCCATGTCCTTTCTCCTGCCTCTCCAGCACCGGCCACCGGAATGGCGGGGGTGGGCGGCAAGGAGGCGCACGGCAGGCCCGTGCCCATGAGGCGGGCTGCACCCGCAGGGCCGCAACGAAGAGAAGGAGCCGGCGCAGCCGGCTTGCGGCGCGCCGGCACGGGCCTAGAGAAAGCCGACGCCCACCCCCGTCATTCTGGCGGCCCCAGACAAACCGGCGTCAGCGCGGCGCAGCCGCGCTGGCCGCAGCAAGCAGCCCAAAAGGCTGCGATGCGTCAGCGATCATCGCCCGGCAGGGACGAGACAAGCGCAGCGCCGACTCGGTGGAGCGAAGCGGAGCAGAGCGCGGTCCGCCACAGGCGGAGACGCCCGTTTCCATCATCCAGTTCTATGTCAGTTTACGCCAGATCAGGACAAAGCCCGCCAGACACAGCTCAGTCCCTTGCTTCTACTCAAGTCGCTGCCGAGGCTCATCGCAAAGGGGATCAGACTTATCCACAGCAGCAAGGACCAGCCATGACCATGCCCCCGACCGATCGCATCCTTCGGCTCAACACCGTCCTCGACCGAACCGGCCTCAGCCGCGCGACCCTCTATCGCAAGGTCCAGGCCGGTACCTTCCCCAAACAGATCAGGATTGCCACCCGCTGCATGGGCTGGCGGGAATCCGCCATCAACGACTGGGTGCGCAATCCCATGTTCTGGACTGTCGAGGATGCCGACAAGCGCCGGCAGGCATCGTCATTGTAAAGTCATCAATGCGCACCATATCAGCTCTGTCGCTCCTTCCCCCCTTGGGGCGGCACCTCCCTGAACTATGGCCCCGCCGTGGAGAATTCTCCGGCGGGGCTGCTTTTATCGATGCCGCATGATCTCCCCTGCTTGGTGCCTGTCTCCAGTCTTGCCATGGGCATGCAGAAGCCCGATCGGTGCAGACTTGAACGGGGACCAGGGGCAAAGCAGCATGAGAGCGATATTCACCGAGGCGGCATCATTGCTGGGCCGCCATGTGGAAA
Organism: Sphingobium scionense; assembly: GCF_014197035.1. Taxonomy (GTDB): domain Bacteria; phylum Pseudomonadota; class Alphaproteobacteria; order Sphingomonadales; family Sphingomonadaceae; genus Sphingobium; species Sphingobium scionense. The sequence goes on from NZ_JACIEU010000062.1 coordinate 10,460, forward strand.
GCGTCACGCGCGTTGCAGGCGGCGATCTTTCCTTCGTTGCCCGCCTTTCCCTGTCAGGCGGTGATAGCATCATCGCCAAGCGGGGCGACAGGGTTGTCGAGGAAGCTCGCATGCTCGCAGCGATCGCGGCGACCGGCACGGCGGTTCCGCAAATATTGGCAGTCCAGGACGATCTTCTGCTGCTTGAAGACCTGCCCTCGAGCGGCCGGCTCGCACGGAACTGGGCGCATCTTGCTGAACTGCTGGACCATCTCCACACCCCGAGCCAGGCGGCATATGGCTGGGATCGCGATTATGGCTTTGGCGATGTAACGATCCCCAATGGCCACTCCGACAACTGGGTCGCCTTCTGGGCGGAGAAACGCCTGCGCTGCCATGTCCCGCATCTCAGTGCCCAGTTGGCCCATCGCGTCGAGCGGCTCGCCGATCGCCTTGGCGAGCACATACCCAATCGCCCGCCCTCAGCCCTCCTCCATGGCGATCTATGGGGTGGCAATATCCTTGTCGGCCAGGACCGGATCAGCGGGCTGATCGATCCTGCATGCTATCATGGCGACCGCGAGGTCGATTTTGCCATGCTGGGGCTGTTCGACCAGCCGCCACAGATATTCTATGACGCCTGCGGCCTCGCCCAGGGCTGGGAAGAGCGCCAGCCCGTCTATCGGCTGTGGCCGCTGCTCGTCCATGTTCGGCTTTTCGGCGGCGCCTATCATCAGCAGGCTGGGGCATGTCTTGAGCAGCTGGGCCTCTGACCGGCCCGAATCCTCCTCCGTTGCGCAAGGCGCAATCGCACTCCAGCCTTTCTCAATTGGCAGGACAGCGCCACCCGACCATAGAAGCCCTGCCTTTCAGGCATCCTCTCCTAAAACTCATCGGCCGGTCTTCTGATCGGCCTTTTTTTTACCTGGCTCGGCGTCGACGAGAAGCGCTTTCGTGATCGTCATGCAAAGATCGAAACGCCCCCCCTCCCGTGCGTCTGCCGATGCGGTCTGAGCGACCGCAAAAATATGCAACACGCGCGAGAGGGTGGCTTGGCGTGGTTCGCCCGGCTGCTTTTCGGCAGGGGATGGGACAATCCGGAATGGCTCCTTTCGGGAGCGCGATCGGGATAGCGGGGTCGTGTCCCAGGAGGTGGTGTAGGAACCGTCAATCCACGGCAGGATCGGGATCGGGTTCGGGTCAGGCAGCCAGAGCTGGCAGGCTGACAA
>NZ_JACIEU010000063.1 GCF_014197035.1 Sphingobium scionense
ACCCCAAAGCCGCTTTACCCATAGACCAGCGCGTGGGGCCCGCGGGTTCCTGCACTGGAGGCTTTCGTACGCAAGCGCCCGAAACCCTTCACAAACCCGGTCGGTCAGATCAGCCACCGCGAACGTCGGCTCCTGACAAAACTTGCCAGTATGACACTCCGAACCGGACCGTCCGGAAGGCGCCATCAATGCGGCCATTTCAAGTTTCCCCAATCGACCCTGAAAGCTGCCCGTAGGTGACGCGAACGCGGATAGCTGCGCTACGCTTCGATAATAACTTCGGGGACGATTTGCGCCTTGACCTCAGCATATAGCTCCGCTCCTGGAGCGGCCCTAATGCTGGCGATCAGGCTGTATCGCACCGCTTCACCGACATGTCCCTGGGCGACGTTCTCGCGCCACCAGCCCCCGGTCGGATAGACGATGATCGCATCGCGGGCGGCGAGTTCGGTCGCCATGCCTTCCCAGATATCGGCATGAAGCGAGCCGCGGCTGCGCAGCTGGGGACCGACGGTCCAGCCGGTGTCCGGCGCGGTGCGCGCCGGCGGCCGTGCTCCGGCTTCCGAGGTGCGTCGACGCAAGAACACGTCGAGCTGTTCGTCGGCATGTTTGAGGTCGAAGCGAAGGCCGTGGCTGGCATAGACATGGCGGCGCGACAGGCCCCGCTCACCAGGATTGGGTTCGATGAAATAGCTGAGTGTGATCCGCAGTTGGACCTGCGCTTCGCCGAGCGCCAGCAGCGTCTCGCGCGGCCAAGGCAGAGCATGGACGGCGAGTTCGTCAGTGACCGCCTTGCCGCTCTTCATCTTGAATGGGACGAGCATCTCCTCGGCGACGATCGTCACGTCGTGGTCGAGGCTGCCCAGCGCTCTTGCTAGTGAAGGGACGCCGAACCCATAACGGCGTAGCAGGGCGGGTTTGCCGATCGCGCCTTGGTTCGCACGCATCGCCGGAGTCCATTCAGCTGAATGGACGATGAGGCCGCGCACGGTCTCCGGCCACAGTGCTGGCTTCTCCGCCAGGATCTGCGCGCCCATCCGGGCCGCGAGCGCCGTCGCCGCGCTCGTGTCCCCGGTCGTCGTGAACGGGCGCTCGGCGGTAATGCGATAGGTGGTGAGCAGGGCAAGATCATCGACATGATCGCCGTTCCCGGTGGCAGGGTCATGACCGATATTGCCGCCTTCGAAGACAACGTCCGGCTTCAAAGGCCATTCGCGGTGCCAGCTCACCGAGGTACGGCTGCGCGGCATGATGTCGCCGGCAAGGCCGAGCGCACTCCATCCGGCAAAGGCGGGATCTGTGATGACGGTGCGCTCGGTGAAGGCGCCGACGGTCAGCACATTCCAGGCTTGGGCCGGGTTTTCGATCGGCATGGTGTCGTTGCGGGTGGGATAGTCCGCTGCGACGATCTGGCCTCCAATATTGCCTGCGGCGACAGCCATGAAACGCTGGACCTCGTCGCGCCCGAAGGTGATGGCGTCGAGCTTGGCCGACCAGGAGGAGGGGCGTCCGCGCCAATGATCGCCAAAGCTCGTAATGGCGAGGCAGATGGCACGCGGGCGGTTGGGAGCGACGATCTCGGCCCGCGCGATCGATTGGGCGGTGATGGCGCCGTAGAGATCAGGATCGTTAGCACCGTGGTCGGGCAGGATCTTGACCGATTCCAGGCGGTGGCGAACCTCCACCGGGCCATTGCCATCGAGCACCTCCATGAGGTCGCCGTAGAGCGCCGTCCCGGACATCTGCGTGCCGTGCCCGCCATGGACTTGATTGCTAGAATCCTCGACACTCCATCCGGCGTCGAAGGCCTGCTGGTCCGCAGCGTTGAGATAAGGAGCGATGAGGGCGTGGCCCATGGTCGTCCCGGAATCGAGTAGGCAGACCGCCGGGGCGTCGTCGGCGCAAGGGACGAGCCGTCCGGCGAGATCGGCGCTCCAGGCCCGTTGTTCCGCGCCATGCATGCCCATGAAGAAGGACGGCGTATCGCGTGCGAGGCGGATTTCGGCGACGCTGTCGGTGTGGGCGACAACGCGCCCGAGCTGCTCGGGCGTGCTGCGCGCGATCACGACCTCGCGTTCGGCGAACTCCAGACTGTGCTCGCGCACGCCAAGCTCCAGAGCCAGCGCCGCGGTGTCGAAGGCGGGCCGCGTTCCTTTGCGGAGCCAGATTTCCCACCATGCCGCCTGGCCCGGAGCGGGGAAAAGATCGGGCTGGTCGGTGTAGAATGACCGCGCGACCGCGAGGCGGGCCGTTTCGATCGATGCGACGAGCAGCTGGTTCTTTGGCTTGCGAACCTCCTCGACCGTGCCGTCTTCGCGGATCTTCTCTTTGACGCTGTCCTCATCGCGGTAGGCAGCGACCTTCTTGAGATAATAGTCCTTCTGCTTCTCGGGGACGAAGACGGTCGCGAAGACCTGGCCGGCGTCGGCGGCGCGGACATTGACCAGCTCAATCGGAAACTTGCCGCGCCGGTTCTCCAGCTTGTCGACGATGTCGGCCTGGGCTTCAGGCAGCGTAAATTCGATGTAGAAACCCTTGGTGCCGGCAGCGACATTGGCTTCGCGATTGGCGAGGATCGTCTCGCCCTGCTGCACGACCTGGGTCAGGGCCTGGGTCAAGGCATTGGCGTGATCGGCCCGGTTGCGCTGCGGCGGACCGCCACCGCCATCTCCGCCGCCCTGATGGGCGGTGTAGCCCTGGCGTGCACCGTTGGACCGGAGATAGATATGCGGGTGCGGCCGCGCGTCCTCGTCTGCCATCGTTACCGACGCGCCGCCGCCTTGCGCTCCGCGATGGCGGCCAGAAGATCATCGGTCTCGACGCTTTCGCGTCCGCCTAGCAGCGTGCGCTTGGCTGCCTCGTCGGCGATCCTGGAGAGATCGGCTTGGCTCAAGCCCTCGATCTCCTTTGTCGCCCGGTCCCATTCGAGCGATCCGGTGTCGAAGGTGGACAAGCGCCCCTCGAGGATGGCGCGGGCCACATCGGCGCTCGGCAGGGCATATTCGATCACGTCGTCGAACCGGCGGAACAGGGCCGGGTCGAGCAGCTCGGGATGGTTCGTCGCGGCGACAATGAGACCTTCACTGTCGTCCTCCTCTAGAAATTGGAGGAAGGAGTTGAGCACGCGGCGGATCTCGCCAACATCGTTGCGCTCGCTGCGCCGCGCGCCGATCGCATCGAACTCGTCGAAGAAATAGACGCCGCGCGTATCGACCATGGCCGAGAAGACTGCGCGCAGCTTCGAGGCGGTCTCGCCCATGAACTTGGTCAGGAGACCGTCGAGCAGCACCGAGAAGAGCGGGAGCTTAAGCTCGCCGGCCATGGCGGCTGCGGTCATGGTCTTGCCCGCGCCCGGAGGACCAATCAGCAGCAGCTTGCGGCGCGGCTGCAGGCCATGCTGACGCAGCCGAAAGGCCTGGCGCTGTTCGAGGATCACGCGCTCGAGACGATCGCGAAGATGGTCGGGCAGGACCATGCTCGAGATCCGGGTGTCGACATATTTGGCCGCGACCAGATTGGCGAGCTCGCCGCGCGGCTGAACCATCGGCACCGCGCGGCCTTTGATCTTTTTGCGCGCGCGCGCCTCGTCGACCATGTCGCGCAACTGCTGCGCGACCTTGCCGTGGCCCAGGCGCGCCTCATTAGCGGCCGCCTGCATGGCGACCGTCATGAAATGCTCATCGTCCCCGTCGAAATGACTTTGGAGCAAGGCGACGATATGCGTGGCCTTAGTCATTGTTCCGAACTCGAATCGCTCTGGTACACCATGTTTTCCACTCGCGCTGTCTGTTGCGGCAACGCTCGGAAGACGCGCTTTAGCTCGACTGCCCCCAAGTCGTATCGCGATCTATCCTCTTTCCGGCGCTATGACAACGCGTTCAACAACGAGAGACGATCGGCCAGCCTTGCCGCGCCGGCTGGTAGCCGGAACCATGGGGCGACCGACTGCAGGCACAAGCGCGGCCTCGATGCGCCAAGGGGCAGCTAGCGCAGGCGCCGGTTGCGCTGCAGATGTTCGGGAAAGTCGGGCGATGGGCCGAGGATGACGAAGCGGTCCATGCCGGTCGGCAACGGCTCGGGATTGTCGGCCTTCCAGGCGAGATAGTCTTCCTCGCAGTCGAAGTCGGGAACCTGCTCGGCAAAGTCGCTGAGCCGCCTACAGCTGATGCAATAATAGGCTTGCGAGGCCTCCTGGAAATGCATGCCGCATAGCGAGCCGCAGAAGGGACAGCATTCGTCGAGCTCGAGGTCCGACCATTCCCACACGCCCAGATGCTCGGGGAGCGCGTCGCGGTCATGAGCGACAATCTCGAAGGCATCGGCATTGCGGGCGACGAAGCCGTTGCTGCCAGCCCATTTAAGGTCTTCCAGAATCTCCGCGGGCTCGAGCCGAAACCACTCTCCGGCGGTGCGCCGCGCGCTATATTTCCGGTGCAGCTGCGCTTCGAGTGCGCTCTCTGCATTTGTATTGATCCAGCCGACCAAAACGAGAGTTTCAGGATTTCCGGTCTGTAATATGTCTCGGCGCCGGCAAATATCCTTGGCACGCCCTATCTTAAGGCGTGGCTCACCCGTGCTGATCTGGTGAATGAAATAGACCGGCATGACAGAGATCCCTACCACGAATCCTCAAACAGACGATCCTTTGATCGACTGCATTCAGAAATTCTTGTCCAAAAGCCACTAGTCCGCTGCCAGCCCTATTGCAGCCCCTGTGCGTGGCCAGTCCAGCGAGCATTGAGCGTCGCCTTTTGGCAAAAAGTTGCCGTTGAACACGTCGCGACAGAACGACGGCAATGTCCCAAACTCAGTCATTCCAGCTTGCGAGACAGGCGACCAACCGCTCCTGCTTCGGCCGCTAAATTACGATTATAGGCGAGCGGCATGCGGGGACTTTTCCAGCGCAGCGCGTCCATGATCCCGGCCAAATCTTCGCCCGCGACGAACAGGTCCTGATTAAGACCCACCCGCGTCGAATGAGCGCTTATTCCCTTCAGCAGTCGGGCCAGATCGTCAGCGGTAAGGTCGCCCAATGCGCCGCGATCGAACGCACGCTGAATGATTGCCCGCCAGATCGGGCCGATCGATCCCGGATGGAGCGCCGCGGCGCCGATGTCATACTCGACCCGCGCCTTCACAGCGGGCTTGGACAGCGTCTTGCGCAGATCCCAAGTCTCACGGCCCGAGATGCTGTCGATCGAACGACCCTTCACAGCCGCCCGCGCTTTGTAGCGCCGTACCTGCACCCGCCGGAACAACGGCCCCGCGTCGATCCCAGCGGCCTCTCTCCACGCCGCGACAGCCCGCACAGAGCGGGGCGACAAATAGGCTGTGGCTCCCTCGCCCTCCTGATCGCCTTTGCTTCGCGCGATGGCGAGGAGGCGCGCTTCGGGATCAAGCGCCTCGAGAATGTCATTGATGCTGATTGCGACGAGCTCCGATGCACGGAGCCCCGTGTCATAGGCCACCGACAACAGGGCTCGGTCCCGCAGGCCTGGCAGATCGCCCGCGCACGCCTCCAGCAAAGCTCGCACATTCAGTCCGCGAGGACTGTCGCGCTCCACGTCTCGCACTGGCCCCTTGAAGCGCAAGGGACGCGCCTGAGCCTGCGCGGTGCCCTTCTCGCGCCGGATCGCGCGTAGCCGCAGCTTCACGAGATCAGCCTGGGTGGGATCCTTGAGATCAAGCAGCTGATGGATCTTGGCGATCGACGCCTTGTAGCGGCCAAGCGAGGCGGGCTTGGCCCCCTGCCCTGCCCGCGCGTCGAGATAGTCGGCGACGATCTCGGGCGTGGCCGGCAACGCAACCCGCTTCATGCGCCGACACCAAAGGTCGAACGACTCGAGATCGGATTTCAGCGCGCGGATCGAATGCGGCGAGCTGGCGGCCTGGTAAGCGGCGATCAGTTCTGCGTTGATGACGATGCGGGTCTCGGTGCGCATTTGGGTCGCCGTCCAGGCAAGCTCAGGCATGGCCGCCGGCGTTAGGGTGGCCGTCACCGCAGCAGCGGTGTCGAAATCGCCGATTTCAGGGCTTTCCTGCTTGTCTGGTGCGCTGGCCTCCATACCCACCGCTGTAGCCCACCTGTCACTTAAAGAATACGGGCGGACGAGAAAACGGCCGAGTTGCGTGGATCATGTACAAGAATACCTCCGGACGTTCGACCTGACAGCGCGATTCTGCTACAAAACGACCGGACCCGGCAACACGAGTCCCTGGCGAAAATCGGGGATAGGTCATGGCCGAAACAGGCACTGCCCTCACGACGGTTGATCATACAGAATGGCGCAAAGCTTGTGAGCGCGAGCCTATCATTCGTGCGCTTACGGCAGAGCCCCGGCTCGGACGCAAAGCGATTGCTGAGGCCGGCCTGAAGCTGAGCCTCAACCGGTCCCGAATTTACGAACTGCTCGCGAGATACCGGGAAAACCCAGTGACCAGTTCGTTGGTCGACCAGCACGATGGATTTCCCAAAGGGCGCTCTCGCCTCCCTTGCGAGGTGGAACGCCTGATCGATGCCAAAATAGAGCAATTTTATCTCAGCCGTCCAAAGCCCACCATCGCACAACTGGTCCGTCAAATTCGCTTTTCGTGCCTGGAGCAGAATCTGCGACCTCCAGCACGGCAAACTGTTGTCCTGCGGGTCAACGCCGTGGAACGGACACGCCTGACAGGCGCCCGTGATGGGACCAAAGCCGCAGCAGACCGCTTCCGACCCGTCGTCAGCTCATACGAGGCGCAGTACCCTCTTCAGGTCGTACAGATGGACCACACGCTGGTCGATATCATCATCGTCGATGAGTATCTCAGGAGACCGGTCGGGCGGCCAACGCTGACGCTGCAGATCGACGTAGCGACGCGGGTGATACCCGGCTTCTACATTTCACTGGAACGACCTTCCGCGATTTCGGTCGGCATGGCGATCCGTCATGCAGTACTGCCCAAGAATGATTGGCTGGCCGATCGAGAGCTCACCTTCGCATGGCCTGTCTTCGGCCTGCCAGACATCCTCCATCTCGACAATGCCTCGGAATTTCACTCACGCGCGCTGACTCGGGGCTGCCAGCAATTTGGGATCGAGCTTCACTACCGTCCACCGCGCACTCCGCACTTTGGCGGGCACATCGAGCGCATGATCGGCACCGCCATCGGCGAAGTTCACCTTCTTCCGGGTACTACGTTCTCCAACATCCAGGACAAGGGAGACTACGACGCTGAGGGCAAAGCCTGCATGACCCTCAAGGAATTCGAGCGATGGTTCGCCCTCCAGGTGGGAATCTATCATCGCACCATTCACAGCTCACTTGGCGTCCCCCCGATGACAGCGTGGCAGGACGATCAAGGTAAGCGCGTTGCAGCCCTGCGCCTGCCGGCCGATGAAGAACGTTTTCTGCTCGACTTCCTCCCGTTCGAGATGCGCCGGGTCCGGCGCGAGGGCATCAAACTCTTCCACGTTTTCTACTGGCATGGCGCTTTGGCCACGCTGGTCGCGAACAGCGTTCATAAATTCCCGATCAAATACAATCCGCTCAACCTCTCGGCCGTCTATCTCGAACTGCCCGGCGGCGAGCATGTCACAGTTCCTCTTCGCGATAAGCGGCGTCCTGCAATTACCAAGTTCGAGCACGACCAAGCCCTGAGAGCGCTTCGAGAGCGCGGGCGAACCGCCGTCGATGAGCAGATGCTTTTCGAGATGGTGAGCACGCAGCGCAGGATTGTGCTTAGGGCCGTAGAGAAGACGCGCGGAGCTCGACGATCAACCCAACGCATCGTCGATGCGCTCATCCGCGGCGAACCGCCTGCGGCCTTTGTCCAGCACCAAGAGGCCAACGCGCAGCTGACACCGCCAAATCTCGACGGGCCGGTTGTACCACTCGCGATCGAGGAGCAGTCATGAACGTGCTCTACAGCCATATCTTCCCGGCTTATCGCGAGTATGCCGAATTGACCGATGAGGCCCGGATCGACTGGCTACGCCGCGACCGCTGGATATCGTTGCCACAGGCTGAGGCCGCGCTCCGCCACCTTGAAGACCTGGTAATCTATCCGCCGCGAGGGCGAATGCCCTGCCTGTTACTGTTTGGCGCCACCGGGATGGGCAAGACCGAAATTGTCAGCCGCTTCTCGAAACTTCACGCTCCTCAGTTCGATATCAGGACCGGGCTCAGCAAGATGCCGGTGTTGCTCGCGCAGATACCGCCAGAGCCGAGTGAGGAGCAATTTTACACCGAGGTGCTGACCGCGCTAAATTGCGTCGACCTTAGCCGACTGTCCGTGCGATCGATGCGAGCGGAAGCCAGGCAACTGCTTGCCGAAGTCGAAACCAAGGTGCTCGTCCTGGATGAAATCGACAAGATGCTCGCCGGCACTCCTCGCCAGCAGCGGGTGTTCCTCAATACTATCCGCTTTTTGACCAACGATCTGAAAATTCCAATTGTTTGCGCAGGGACCGAGGACGCGCGGATGGCGGTCCTGATGGATCCGAACCTTGCCGACCGGTTTGGGGCGTTCGAATTGATGCCATGGCGCAACGATCATGCCCTGCGCCAGCTGCTTGCGAGCTTCTCGGGCCTGCTGCCCCTGAGACGCCCATCGATGCTCGACACCGTCGAAGCGCGGCAACGCGTGCTGGCCCTCACCCAGGGTGTGACGGGCCGAATATTCCGGCTCATCGAGGCAGCCGCTGTCACGGCTATCCGCGATGGCCGCGAGATGCTTGATGCCGCAAGCTTCGAGGCCAACGACGTGACGCTTCCTCTCGTCTCCATGTTTACGTCGGCAGGCAAGCGAAGGACAATCGGCCGGGCGACCGTATGAGTTTCGTGGAGCCATTCGCGGATGAACTTCTCAGTTCATGGCTGGCGCGCGTGCGATGCGATCAGCGGGCTCCGGGTGAGCCTTTGCTGCGCGCCTATCGAAATCGCGCAGGCCATTGGCGGCATCCCGATGTAAACCCAAAAAAATCGATGATCGCTGAGCTTGCCGCAAGCGAGGGCTTCACGGAAAACAGTGTCGCCGAACTCGGTCTTTGCTATCGGTATCCGAGGATCACCCCGGATTTTGTAGCCTGGCACCACGTTCCATCCGATGATCCTAGCCGAGATTTCGCGCCCGCTCTTACCCTCCGGTTGAGCTGGTGCAGTCGTTGCCTTGCCGAGGACTATGCCGCTGGCCGCCCCGCCTATATCCGTGCGGACTGGGCCATGGCTGCGTGGGGCTTCTGTTTCCGGCACCACTGGCCACTCGTCGATCGATGCGTGTCTTGCGGGAGTAGTCATTGGGCGATTAAGCGGTCATCGCAGGGGCCGCCAAGATTGTGCTGTATTCGCTGCCGTCGGGGCCTCGAACGGGCGCACCCCAGGGCGCTCGAGCTTGAGCCAGCAGCGCAGCCCATCTGGATCAATATCGTAGCCTTTGAAGCCGCGCTGAGGGGTGCGCTTAGGGGAAAGGTCCCAGATCAATTTCGCTTCAACGACGCTTCAGCCGGTCAGCTGCTCGAAGAATCCGCCAGAATCTGTCTACTGTTCGCAAGGGCCCACAGGCGCTGGAGACTGCGTGATAGACTCCTACATCGGTTTGCGGCGCCTGTGCTCACGCTCGATAACGTTTGCCCCAACGAGCCTTCCTGTGAAATGCCGCTCGCGCTTGCCAGCCCCTCAATGCGTCGTTGCCTTATCGCAATCTGCGCCGCGATGCTCGATGCAGACTGTGACCCAACGGTGCGAAACGAGGACGAGCCGGTTGTCGACGTATGGGCGCGGATGGTCGATAGCATCGCACTCCAACAGTTCATTCAAGATCGTCAGGCGTGCTCGCCGACGTTGAAAAGAACAGTGGAAGCAGCGTGCCATCGGAACGAAAAAGTCGAGCGGATGTCCGCGTTACGGAGCGCCTCGACGGCCTACAAAACTCTCTTCCGTGACGCGGCCGGAAATGCGTTCTCTTCGCGCCATTAAGTACCCGCGAGCCTACGGATGGCAGGCGCATTTGGCCTCTAGCTGGCCGCACGCTTTTTAGCGGCAGGTGTCCATTAACTTAGGAGGTTGGCGGCGCGCACCTGAATGCGGCGCTTCTGCTGGATTTCATCAATTCCATTCCGTCCCGCGATTGGGCAACATGCGCCTATCCAAGCCGCTCAATTGGAAACGTCTCGCGACTACGAGCGGTCAGTCCGGTTATGGCCGGGGCTGTGAAGGGTTTCGGGCGCTTGCGTACGAAAGCCTCCAGTGCAGGAACCCGCGGGCCCCACGCGCTGGTCTATGGGTAAAGCGGCTTTGGGGTGG
>NZ_JACIEU010000064.1 GCF_014197035.1 Sphingobium scionense
GCGCTGCGCAAGCTTGAAATCTCCGCGCTGGCGCTGCCGCCCTGCGACGACACTGCGTTGAACCAAACAATACAGTTGTAGCACGGGGACCTAAGTCCTGTTTGCTTCGCTGGAACTGGCAGGACAGGTCGGCGAGCATCAACGCAAATGGATGGCGAGTTCGAACGAGATCGATCACGACGACATTGCCGCCCGGTCCATGCCACGCCGGTTCGTTGACAACATCCTGACGATGGTCGCAGCCGTATTCTGATCGTTTGATCTGTTGCGGCAAGGGTGACGCCGTTTGAATGCCGCACGGGGCACGACGCTGGTGCCGTCTCCAGCCTCAGACCGTGCGATGACGCCGAGATACTCGGATTCCTGAAGCGGAATTGTCGATTGGTTTATCGGCGCGGACGATCCGCACGCTATTCTTGCCCGCGTGCTTGGCCTGATACATCGCGAGGTCGGCCGCATGCATCAATTCGGCGAGATTGCGAGATGCTGCAGGTGGGATGAGGAGGGCGCCCATGCTGCAGGTCAGCGGATACTGCCCCTGCGCGAGCAGGCTCGACAACCGCAAGTGAATGCTGCGCGCGAAGCCTTGTCCTTCGGCTACGGACGGCACGTCCAGAAGGAGACCGAACTCATCGCCGCCCAGCCGTCCTACCAGATCCTCGCGGCGCACGATCGCGGACAGGCTGTCGGCGAAGGTGCGCAGTACGGCGTCGCCGGCGCCGTGTCCGTGTGTGCTGTTGATCGCCTTGAAATCGTCCAGGTCCAGAATGACGAGCAGGAGGGGGGCGTTGCTGCGACCGGCCGCCTCGATCCTCTTGCCGGCGCGGCAATAAAAGACCTGATGGTTGAGCGCCCCCGTCATCGTATCCCGACGGGCGCGATAGCGTTCCCGTTGGAAGGAGCGCCGGAAACTGTTGATCACGATCGCGACGGTCCCGAAGCAGACCAGGCGCATGCAAAGCTTCACCGCCAATATGCCCGAGGTCAGTTCCGCCTCCTGCAAGACCGCCGGCATGGTTGTGAGAACCGCCACAACGATAGCGATGATGAAGCTGGCTGTACCGCCCAGAGACCAGGCTGCCCCGCAGATGAGGAGGAGGTAGAACGGCCCCATCCCGACATAGGGAAAACTGAAGTCAGCCCAGGCTATACCCGAGATGATGACGACGATGGCGAACCAGGCAAGCCTGCGCGGCAGAAAATACAGGCTTTCGGCCACCCAGCCGCTAGGGGTAAGTCTCTCCATGCGTCACACCTGACCTCACCACTTATTTTCTTTGCATGTCGGACATAGTGTGCGCGGCGACAACTACGGTGGCCGGTTGAGCGGCAACTATGATGGCCGGTAGGATCGGTTGTCTGGGCTGATCGTAGGGAGGGGCGGAGCCCCGACCGGAGAGCGGACCAGACAACCGATGGCGATCTTCTTTCCCCTTCTTTCGGGGGTTGGTCGGGGCTGCGGCGGGCGGTGGTATCGGAACACTCATCGAACAAGGAACGATGGGTTTGCGATGCCGGGCCACCACATTTCCGATCAGCAGGTATTTCTCTTCATGACCCATCGTCGCCAACACACCCAGGCCGTCGCGGCCGCCAAGGCCGGTATCAGCGAGCGCAGTGCACGCCGGATCGAGAACGATCCGCAGCTTCCGTCCCAGAAGAAGAAGGAGCGCCACTGGCGCACCCGCGCCGATCCGCTCGAGCCATTCTGGCCACGGGTCGAGGAGTTGCTCCAGATCGACGGTATCATTGCCGTCACGGTCTTCGAGACGCTCCAGGACGAGTTCGGCGAGGATGCTGTTCCCGATGCGATACGACGAACTCTGGAACGCCGGATCGCCCGCTGGCGGGCACTGCACGGCGGTGAGAAGGAGATCTTCTTCCCGCAGCATCATGAGCCCGGTCGGCAGGGCCTGTCGGATTTCACGGTATGCGATAGCCTCAAGGTCACGGTTGCCGGCGAGACCCTGGGCTATCGCCTCTACCACTTCCGCCTGGCGGCGAGTGGCTGGGAGCATGCAGCTGTCGTGCTGGGCGGGGAGAGCTTTGCCGCCCTTTCGGAACACCTGCAGGATGCGTTGTGGAAGCTGGGCGGTGCGCCGGCCGAACACCGCAGCGATTCCCTGTCAGCCGCCTACAAAAACCTCGACGCCGATGCGCAGCGGGATTTTACCCGAAGCTATGACGAGCTGTGTCGTCATTACGGCATGCTTGCCACCCGCAACAACCGCGGCGAGGCGCACGAGAACGGATCGATCGAAGGTCCGCACGGTCACCTCAAGCGGCGCCTCGATCAGGCCCTGCGCCGGCGGGGCAGCCGCGATTTCGTCAGCATCGAGGCCTGGCGCGAGTTCGTTGACGCCCAGGTCGCCAGGCAGAACCGACGGCATGCCGCGCGCATCGATGCAGAGCGCAAGCTACTCAAGGGGCTGCCCACAAAGCGAACCACCGATTTCGCCATGGTCACCGTCGATGTCACCCGCAACGGCACCGTCGGCATCGATCGGGTTACCTATTCGGTGCCTTCCCGCCTCGTCGGACGGCGCCTCAACGCGCATCTCTTTGACGATCGCATCGAGCTCTTCCTCGGTCCGGACAGGGTAATGTCCACGCCGCGTGTGCGGATCAGTCATCCCCACCGGGGGCACAGCATCGATTTCCGGCACATGATCGGTAACTTGCGCCGCAAGCCCGGTGCACTGCGCAACCTCGTCTACCGCGAAGCCCTGTTCCCCGATCACGCCTACCGGCGGGCCTGGCAAGCCTTCGATGCCCAGCTCGACGGACGGCAGGCCTGCCGCGATGCCGTCGCGCTGCTCGATATCGCCGCCAGGGGCGACTGTGTCGACGTGCTGGCCCGGCGGATCGATGAGGCACTCGACAGCGGGCGCCTGCCCGATGTCGATGCGCTCAGGGAGGAGTTCCTGCCTACCGCAAGATCACAGCGCGATGTCACTATCCCGCCACCCGATCTGCACAGCTACAACAGCCTGATCGCCAGCGGGGAGGTGCACTAATGACCCGCACCAAAGACCAGGCCGCCGCCGTGCTGCCTACCCTGCTCAAGGCCTTGCGCCTGCCGAGCATCAACCGCAACTGGAAGCGCCTTACCGACACCGCCGATCGGGATGGCTGGCCGGCCGCCAACCTGCTCGCCTCACTCCTCGAGATCGAGATGGCCGACCGTTCCTCCCGGCGCATCCAGCGCCATCGCGACCAGTCCGGCCTCCCGGCAGGCAAGACCTTCGCCACCTTCGATTTCGACGCCGCCCCCGGTATCCGCAAGCCGCACCTCTTGTCCCTGGCTGCCGGCGACGACTGGATCGAGAGCGGTGGCAATCTGCTGTTGTTCGGCCAGAGCGGCACCGGCAAGACGCACGCGGTTGCCGCCATCGGCCATGCCCTCATCGACGCCGGGCGACGTGTCCTGTTCTGCTCCACAACCGACATGGTCCAGAAGCTCCAGGCCGCACGACGCGACCTCAGCTTGCCCGCGATGCTCGACAAGCTCGACAAGTTCGATCTCATCGTCCTCGACGACCTGTCCTACGTCCGCAAGGACCAGGTCGAGACCAGCGCCTTGTTCGAGCTCATCGCCCATCGCTACGAGCGCCATTCGATCGCCATCACCGCCAACCAGCAATTTTCGGCCTGGGACAACGTCTTTCCAGATCCAGCCATGACTGTCGCCGCGATCGACCGCCTCGTGCACCACTCGACCATCATCGAGATGAACGGCGAGAGCTACCGCAAGCGATCCGCCGTCGCTCGCATCAACGCCGGCGATTATGACCCATCGAATGGCGCTCCAGGCCGGCCATCATAATTGTCGCTGACTTCGCGCTCGCGAGCACCCTGACTGAGACAACGGGTAATTGTCGCCAGCGGCAATTACCCCAAAGCCTTCGAATTGTCGCTTTCGTCCAGTGCCAGCGACAATTACCCAGCGCTGTAATTGACGATGCCCGGTTGCCCCTCGCAACCGCTCATGATAGCCCAAAGCCACCAACCGGCGCGGCCGCCTACCGGCCATCATAATTGACGCCGACCGGACTCCGTAATCGACGCGCTACACATAGTGCCCGCCGTGGAGGCGAGGCGCCAGTTCAACTCTGGTGCGGGCCACAATGTTGAGGGCCCATCATCGCCATTTCCGGCCTATGATAGAGCCGATTGGTTAAAAACTCCGTCCGCCCAGAATAATAATGCGTCAAATCAGAACCCGGCAGGCACGGGAATAGATACGGCGTAGGACTTCAGCTTGGCTCCTGGGCCAGCTTAGCCATCGTGGCTCGCGATGGTGCGAAGAACGTGGTGCCGGTGTGGGCGGTGGAGAAATCGAGCAGGCGGTCGTAGGCGCCGGCAGGCTCGCCGACGAACATGCGCTGCAGCATGCTCTCAACGACCCACAGATGGCGGGAATATCCGATAAAATAGGTTCCGTACTCGCCGCGGCCGGGGCTGCCGAAGGGCATGTTATCGCGCAGTATATCATGCTCGGTCCCATCGGCATCGACGATCGTTGCCAGCGACTTGTGGGATTTTCGCGGGGCTGCATCGTCGTCGATCTCGATATTATCGACCTTGGTGCGACCTATGATTGCTTCCTGCTTTGCCGTATCGACGGCATTCCAGGCCGCGAGGTCGTGAAGGTATTTCTGCACCACGACGTAGCTGCCGCCGGCAAAGTCGCCATCCTCATCGCCGACAAGCGCCGAGGTCGGGATGTCGCGGCCCGCCGGGTTCGCGGTACCGTCCACGAAGCCGAGAAGGTCACGCGCATCGAAATAGCGAAAGCCTGAAACCTCGTCGACGACGCGGACAGCATCGCCGAGCGTGGTCAGCAACAGCTTCTCGAGTTCGAAACAGAAATCGGCGCGTTCGGCGCGGATGTGAAACAGCATGTCTCCGGGCGTAGACGGCGCATTGTGCGTGGGGCCCGTGATGGCCGCGAACGGCTTCAGTTCGGCAGGCCTTTTCGACGGATCAAGACGGTCCCACAGGTTCGCGCCGATCCCGACGATGCACGACAGCTTCGCTCCAAGGTCACGGAAACCTACTGTCTTGATGAGGTCATCGAGACCGTCGAGGACCGATCGGACGGTGCTGAGAGGAGAGGGGCCATCGGCGATGCAGAGCACCAGAAAAACCGCGGAACTCGAAAGGGGAGCCTCAATGCTTTGCGCGTCGATCGGAACCCGGTCCCATGTCTGTCCTGCCATTCGTCACTCCGACACTCATTGCCGACTGCGCCGATGCCGCGCCGCAGCGGTAAGGTTATGCATTTCGTGCAGCGGCCGCCACCGCTGATCGTCTCCGGAGCCATTTC
Organism: Sphingobium scionense; assembly: GCF_014197035.1. GTDB lineage: Bacteria > Pseudomonadota > Alphaproteobacteria > Sphingomonadales > Sphingomonadaceae > Sphingobium > Sphingobium scionense. The sequence continues at coordinate 5,330 of NZ_JACIEU010000064.1, forward strand.
TGATGGCCGGATCAAACGGCGCTAGGTGCGTTCAGCCGGATCGACAAGAGGGCATGGTCTCTGACTGCGCCCTCTTACCGCGGAAAAAGTGAAGCGCCAGGAGTAGGCAAATATGTCGATAACCGGTGAATGAAGCCGTCGATAACCTGTGATCGGCGGGGTGACAGGGCCGGGATTAGGAACCGCGCATCAGTCGCCACCCGACGCGACGCTGCACAATCAGAACCCTCCAGTGGGTAAGAAATTAAGGGCGATCACTTGAGGCCATCGGCCCGCTTATCCCCAATGTCCCCAGCAGGCAGCCGACACCCCGCGCCCACCCAATTGCGACATCAAGGCGCTCTTTCCGATGCCGTCGACTTTGTCGTGATTAAGCTGACCTCAAGATCTGATCGTCTTGTCGTTGACAAGGCTGAAGCGCCTAATTGGCTGGAGAAACAAGCAGACGCGCTACTGAAAGCGCGTTTCGGCACCCAGCCAATGCGAATCCCGGGATGGTCGATCATACAGCGAAATCGGCTCCGGCGTCGTTAGCGCTTGCGGTCCCCACGTCGTCACGCTCGGAACGCAGGGAAAGACCTGCGGCAGCAACTGCGTGAACCTCGCCCAGATCCGATCCGCTTCAGTGACGATGACAAGGCGTGCGCTCCATTCCCTGTCGATGTCTACCGCCAAAGCCAGGTGCCATATCTCATTGTCCAACTGAACGCGTCCCGCGCTAATCCCCTGGACGGCGCGCCAGGGTAGTTCACAACGCTTGTCTGCGCTCTCGACAACCATGCCTGCAAGCGTGACGGCTGAAGGACGAAACCAACTGGAATTACCGTTCAGCACAGGGGCACACCCTCACTAAGGATATCGCCGACGATGATCCTGGCGCTGCCCTGGCCGGTGATCCTTTCAACACAGCCGCGCGGCGTCTGGATGGATGCGCCGGGAAAGGCGATTTCAATGACATGGGCATCGGGAACCGGCTGTCCCGTGGCATCGAGGACATGGATACGAGGCATGAGTTTGACGCGGTAGTCCATCGGGTCGATCTAGCGCGGCGTCTCCAGGTGATAAAGACGGGCCATGTCGGAAAGGCATAGCGGGGACGCCGCGGCATTCGTAATCGCAAGCCGGCCTGCCATCAGCTTCGCTTCCCCGATCGCCCGTTCAGGGCCGCCAGCAGCGCCCGAAAATCGTCAGGCCGAACGATGCGTTCGAACTGGAAGCCGCTGCGATCGCCATGAACCCAGACGAGATGGGCTTCGATACGCCCGATGACGGGCAGGCGGATCTCAATTCTTTCACCGCGCTGGATCTCCACTTCATTCGCGCACATGAAGCCCTGATCGGAGATGTTGACGATCTCCAGCGTCAACTCACCCAGGCGGCGGTGGTCGGCAGTCAGGGAATGCGCAATATCGTGGCGTCTGCCGCGACGCATTTCAATCATGGAATACTGCTCCAGAGGTCGGAACCGGCACCCGCACCCAGGCCCTTCCGCGCCCTCAGGCAACAGCAATCCGGTTAATTTCCGGTAAAATCCACCGCTGACTCCGCAGTTTTGCGACGCCGATCCCCCCGCCCCGCCGTTGTCGCCTGGCGACGAGTTAAGTTTGCCTCAGAGGGCCGATTTGTATGCGGCCAGTCAAATCGATTACAGTGCGCCGGGCCTGCAACTGGTTCAGGGAATTTTGAGGATGACATCGCGAGACGACATGGTCCCGACGTGGCTCGCGGCAATAGAGCAATTTCGCAAGACCCGCCACGCCTTCACCGAGTGGCGGGCGAGCACGCCCTGTCCAGATCCTAATCTCACTCCCGAAGACTATGACAAAGCCTGTGCGAGGGTACGCAAATGGGAGCGAACCGACGCCAGTTTCGCCGTCCCCTACGAGACAGCGGTCCAAACCCTCCTATCCCTCCCGGCGCCCAATATCGAAGCGGCAATCGTCAAGCTCCAACTGGCTCGTGAGGCTTTGCGCGATCAGGACGTCGAGGAAATTATCGTCCCGATTCTGCAAACCATCGAGCAGGATCTCCATCGCCTCGCCGACGAAGAGAATGGCGCTGAGGCTGAGCCCAACTAGGCGGGCTACCAAATCCCGCCTTCTACTCCGCGTGCCCGGTCATCAAGCGACAAAAATTGAGCCTTCCACGCAGTGCCCGGAAGGTTCCAGTCATGAGCGCCACCTCACCGGCGGCGTCCTTCGGGTCGCTGCCGGTGAATATCTCACGTAGGCCGTCAAATCGCGTTACAATGTTGCAAGATCGACGCGGGACGGAGAAACGGGGGCTCTCGCCTCGTTTCTACGGGCTATCGACACGGCATTAACCACCACCGCAGAAATCCGGTTCTCAACGCGACGTCGTGAGACACCATACGAAAAAGAAGCTGGCCGCCAGGGCCAGCCTTTGAAAGTCCGGGTGAGGATGCCCAAAAGGACGAAGGATTGGCTGCGCTTGTTCAGAAGCTGGTGCAACAGCAGATTTTGCATCAGACTGTGCGATAAATGAGAGCACCACTGGTTCCGGACTTGCGTGATGATGCGGTTACCTGAAATGCCCTCGACTTATGCGCTGCCCGGACGCGCCTGTTGGGCCGTCTCGATGTAAGTGATCGCATCCTGCACCGTGATTATAGCGTCGATATCGGCGTCGACAATCGTCACCCCGAATTCATCTTCGAATGCCATCACCAGTTCCACCACGTCGAGACTGTCGCCGCCCAGATCCTCGATGAACCTCGCTTCTGGCGTGACCTGATCGGCGTAGACGCCCATATGTTCGATCACGATGCTGGTAACCCGTGCGGCGACGTCGTTCATACAGACCAACCCCTGATGATACAGGGCCCCCATCATATCCGGACCGTTGACAGCGATCGGTGCAGAAACGCCGCCGGAGCGAGGGCCTGTCTCCGCATGGTCGCTGCATCTGCCTCGGCTCGTCAAGAGAGGAACAGCAGGCCAGACGTGCTACTTCACCAGCAGAGCGTGCCGCGGACACGCCAATCCAACGTCGATGGGAATGGATCAGTCGGAAACCTGCCTCAGAAGCGCTGCCGTTATAGCGGCAAGTGCCGCGTTCCCGATCGCCGAGGGGCGGCCGAACGAGGTTTCCCGCCGCCCAGGACGTGTGCAGCAGGATCGATGATGGTGACGCCATCGCGTGAACTGCTCGCGATGGCGTCAGCCATGCCGAACAGTTCCACCCGTCCGCCGTCGTTATAGATGCGCCCGGCGACGGTTCCGCGCACGACGGCGCGGGCATCCTTCTCCACCCGCAGATCGCCGGCGATCGTGCCATGGAGGATGAATCGCTTTCCGCTGCGAACTGTCGCGCCCCCGGAAACCCTGCCGTAGAGAGCGATATCCTCGTCGAGCGCGAGAGGGCCATCGAGGTTGCCGTGAACTGCCTTCACTTCAGCTACTCAAAATATCCGTACCATATCCGCGCCGGCAATATGCCGCGCCGGGAGGCATCCATGCCAAACGGCACTCATCTGCGAGGATCATATGCGAAGCGCGCCCATACTGTTTATAGCGTCGGGAGTCAGTACACCGCAGATCCATTCGTCGCTGAAGCGGGTGAAATCAGCGCTCAACGCCGCTTCACTGCCTCCAAATCCGATCCGCATCTTCCGAGGAAATTGCCGAAGACCCGACTAACTCCGCCTCCTGATGGCGGCTTGCCATCACTATGGCTGTCTCCCCGGATCATCCTTCTGTTCCCTCTGTCGGTTCTTCTCTTCATGCAGTTCCCGCGCGATCTGGCGGCCAAGAAGCTCTGCCAGACGCATGATAGCGGCCTCGGCCCGCGGCGAAAGAGCGGGGCAAGGGTCTGGATCGCGCCGCTTGCCCTTCGTCACAGTGACCTCCCGGACGGCAGCGGCACTTTCGCCTGGAAAGCGATCGATGAGTGTCGGCGGGGAGGAGGGAGAGGAAGTGAGGTGAGGGCGGTGATGGTTCGCCTCACCCTTTCCCTCAACTCACCGCGCCAGGTTTCGCTGTCGTGAAAACCTGTGCTATTCTCCTCTTCGGAAAGGCTCTGCACATGCAGGATGTTAATCACGTAGAACCGGCATGTCCGTCGTCAGAACATTCGGCACAACTCGCGGCGTAGATTAGCGGAGTGCGGACCTCGTCAGGGGGTTGATCTTAGGCGGCGAACTTGCGGTG
>NZ_JACIEU010000065.1 GCF_014197035.1 Sphingobium scionense
CGCTGTTCTGTCCCGTGAGCAAGTGTATCATTAATAATAATGCATTGATAAAACGCGATGATTCCTTGCGATAGCTAAAAGGGCGCATCATTGGGTTTCTGCGCGCTCAGATCAGGATCCTTTCTTCGGCCACAGCGGCCTCGTTGGTACGCGGCCGCACTCTCCCTCTGCCCGCGGGGAACCGGCGGCCACGGCGGTGACGGTCAAGGATTCAGGCTCAGGTCAGGCCGGATTTTCAGGGTCACCAGGGCGCAGGCGCACCGGGCGCCGCGCATCGGCGAGTTGCCGGAGCAGTTGGGCGTTCAGTTTCTCAGCGCGGCCCAACTTGCTCTGCGTCTCACGGACGCGCAAAAGTAGGCTGGCATTTTCCGTCGCCATGGATGCGAGCCGGCCTTCGAGGTCACGGACCTTCAAGGCATCCGCGCGAGCGGCATCATCCCGTTTGCCACGCACCGCGGTGCGCGCATCGGCGGCGGTGCGGATTTCCTGCAGGATGTCGGTATGGCCGACGTAAAGAACATTGCGCCCGACACCGGCTTCGCGTGCGATGGCAGCGGCGGTGATGGGAGCCGAAGATTCGCGGGCAGACAACGCTTCGAGAGCGCCACGCAGCTTCGCCTTGGTTCGGGCATGGCGGCGCTGCTGGGGCGTCGTATCTTCAGCTTTGTTCATCCGCACCCTCTGTACTGTCGAGCATAGCAAGAAGGCGTTGGCACTCGCCGGCGCGCGTAGTGGCCAGCGCCCGGCTTTCCGGATCCAGATCACTTCTGTCGAGAAGAGCAAGATTTCGGCTCAACCGCCCGGCCCATATCGGCCGATGCTTTTCAGTGACGACGAAGTTGGCACAGGTCACGCAAGTGCTCTGGGTGCGAAGGACGGGATTCGGCTCGCGGTCGGACCCAAGGCAGGCAGAGGTTTCGCGTCTGTAGAGGCAGTAGCCCCAGTCGCAGACGCCAAGACGCATGTCCGTTTCGGCAAGAAGTTGCGTGATATAGGCGTCGATGTCACCGCCCTGGGTCCGGCCGCGGAACGGCGAACGCTCCGCCAGCATCCTGCCGGCCTTGCCCGCAAGTCGCGGCGCTACCAGCAAGTCCTCGAGCGCCGCGCGTGTGTCGGCGATGGCTTGGTCGTCGGCCAGCTCGACGAGTTCAAAGTCGGTCCCAACGTATCCCCGGTCGGTCATCGCGCGGGTGACGTGGCCGAAGTGCTTGCTGAGCGCGGCAAGGCCGGTGCGGTCCCGCCGACCTACGAACTGCGCGAAGGTTCGACGACCCTGGTGGGTCGTGAGGTGCCACCGCTCGCCCCGATGGGTGGGAAGATCGACCAGCAAGGCAAAACCACTGTTCAGCCGCTTTATCACCGCGGGGATGCTCATCGTGTGGATGCGCAGGTCCGATGACCGTAACGCCGTACCGGGCTTTTCCTGCACTAGCCACAGCTGCCGTCCGCCGTGGATTGTTCGCCACGGCGCGGAGAGGCGTTCTAGAACGGCAATGGCGCGGACTACGGGATCGGGCACAATCCAGCGATGCGGCAGGCCTTCTGGCCCCGGAGCGCCCTTGCGGATGGCACCTTGCAGATAGGCATATTGCTGTCCGTCTTCGCCATCATGCCACTTTATGCAGTCGGTCTCGAGCGCGAAGATTTCGGAGGCCCGGGCGCCGACCAGATATGCGATGACGATAAAGCAGGCATCGTAAAGCCTGAGGATTCGGTCGTTCAAGCCATCGATCGGCCGCCCGGCCAGCATCTCCGGTCTTCCCAGGCGCATTTCCACTGGCAGACACGAACGGAGATAGGCCGATGCACGGTAGATCTGGCCGTGGCGGGTAAGCCCATCCCGCGCTGCGGTGTCATAAACCGCTTGTGCATCCTCGCGCATCGCGATGATGGCGTCAGCAGGATGGCCGATAAGGTGCAGCGCCGCAGCGATCAGCGGAACTGCGATCACATCCGGCGTGTGCGGCTTTCTTTCTCCGTCGCGCCAGTTGCCCAACCGGGTCAGCATCGGCGGCGGCTCCGGCGGAGCCTCTGCAAGCTTGCCGCGCTGCTCGTAGAAGGCTTTGATGATCCAGTGGTAGTTGCGCGCAGTGCTATAGGAGAGGCCGCGTTGCCCGAAGTGCGCGAACAGATCCTTGATTGCCGGGCGGTCAAGCTGGGCCCAGCTTTCGAACCGGTTTGTCGCCATCCATAGGACGATCACCCTCAGATAATTCGCGTAAACGGTGAGAGTATGGAGCGCTACCGCCTTTCGGCCAGGCGGCGGATCGGCGTGCAGCGACCAGATGAGTTGCTTGGCAGCGCCGAGCAGGCGATGCCATCGCTCGTCGCTGAAGCGGCTACCATCAGGCATCGTGAACGACCAGTCGATCCTGAAGGCCCGGTCACGAACGCCGGGCACTCCCCGCGTGAGCTGCCATTGATCGTCAGCATAGGCCGATTCCACTGATACGCGCCCGGGCTGGGCCGGCGATGCCGCGATCTGTGAAGCGGTGCTCATTCGATATCCGGAAGAGCTGGAAGGCGATGTATTTGCTGTGCGGCCACGCTGAGGATTTCTGCCGCGAAGGCCGGTAACAGGTTCTGCTCAAGCACGCGCAGGCTCGGTGCGTAGAACAGGTTCCACCTTTCGGCATCGATCCGATCCCGGGACTCCAGCAAGTGACGCTGAGCCTGAAGGACCCGCGCACAATGTTCGGCATCAAGCGGAACGACCAAGCCGGGACATGTCAGGCAACCACCAAGATGCCGGCAGACACGCATGCCGTTTCCGATGTTCGCTTCTAGAGGCATCATGCAGCGATGACCGAACAGCGCTGTTACAGGGCCTGAGCCGTGGACTGAGGCGCTTTTTGTCGCCTGCTTCGGCGCTATGACCCAAGTGACCATCATCCGCTGAAGACGGGCGATCGTTTCACGCTCGAGCCGGCGCGCTGCAGGCCCCTCTACATAGGCATCGGTCACCACCGGATCGCGGTGATTGAGGATGGCGGCCGTTGCCAGCAGATCGCCGCCGGAGGCCAGATAATGCTGGGTCGCAACGCTGCCCCTGAGCTGGCCGGGAGCGAAGCTCGGCAAGGGTCGTCGGGGTCGGTCGGGATGCTCGCGGTTCCACTCGGCGATGCGTTTGTTGGCATGCTTGATGAACAGATCGATCCGACCACTGAGTGTACTGTAGGGCATCAGGCCGGCAGTTTTGTCGTGTTGGCGATGTTGTGAGGTCGTCAGAAAGTGGACGAGGAACAGTCGCTCCCGATCCATATCGGGCACATGCGGTAAAAGCGGCTCGGTCATCGCCAGCAGCATTTCGATAAGGCGCGGCGCCGAGCGAGGTCTCCGAACATCGAACGAGCGGCGCTGGATTTTTGGATTAGGCGCGGTTTTGTGCTTGAGCCACTCGACCAGCATCCTGGTGTCGTCGATGGGATGAGCCACAAGACAGTCGCGCCGGATCACACGAAGCGGATCCGGGTTGGCGGCAAGCTGGATAGCAAGCGCAATATAGAATGGCACGACCGTCCGCGTGGTCAGATGATAGTACTCGGCGAGCCCGCCCCGCCACCCCCAGCGCAGCAACCGGCTGTGCGCAATACCGGCTTCCCGAAGCTGCTCCCATGTTGGAGCGATGCCGCCGGTAAGTCGGTGAAGACGCCAGATGGCGCTGTCGAGGCTCTCTCCCCGCGCGGCGCGTGGCGGCGGATCGAGTGCTGCGATGATCATCTGGCAGCGTTGGAACTTCGCCCATGCCGCGTCAATTTCCTCGTAGCAGGCCATGAGGATGGCCTGCAGATCCTCTTTGCACAACCGCGGCTTGGAGTCATGGATTCGGCTGCCAGGAACTGGATTGTAGGGAAACGCAAGAACCGAACCAAACAGCTTCGGGTCAGCCTGCTCGGCGCGCTCCAGCAATGGTCGGATCAAGCCGAGTTGCGTCGCTATCGTTGGGCGCTTGAGACGTTTTCCTTCCGCGTCGGGTAGCGCAAGGAAGGCCAGATAGCGCTTGATCGTGCCTGCGTTCACCTGGCCCGCACTGGTCACCCCCTCGCTCGCCAGGAACCGGGCAAAGCAGCGCAAGGCCCGCCATCGAGCGGGTCGCGTCCGTAGCGTTGCACCCGCATCGTTCAGCCGGAAGGCCGCCATGAGCGGGCCGACCATATCCGGTGGAAGGCCCAGCGTAGCCGGATCGAAGCGCTGGACACTGCCATTACTGGCATCACGGAAGATGACGATTTGTGTCGCAGCCACGGGATCGGCGGCGGTGATCGGGCGCTGGATACGCCGATCGATCCGCCGATCATTTGGCATCGGGGATGAGTTCGCCATAGAGCCATGCCAGGCTCTCCGAGAGATCATGGTCATGCACCTCGACGCACCTGAGGTAGATTGCAGTCGTTGCGATCGAGCGATGCCCCATCAGCACTTGAAGGATTTTCAACGGATTGAGATCGGGATTGCTGCGCGCCTGTTGTTGAAGGCGCGCCAGCATCACCATCGCGAAGGTGTGACGCAGCCAGTGGAAGCTACCCTTGAGCCCGGCATCGGCAAAGCCCTTCGCAAAGAGCGCAGTGAGCCGTTTCCCCGACAGAGCCGTTCCATACGAGGTGAGGAGAAGATTAGTCGGTGACCGGAAGTGCCGGTCGCGGGCACGCGCACGCCGGATGATACGGGCGCGGTCTTCACCAGCATACCAGTCGGTGCGGTCGATCAGTCGGATCGGCGGATAGACCGTGCGGGGCCGGTTGCCCTTGGTGATGCGCAGCGGGATGCCAACGAGCGGCTGATCCTCGCCCGACAACTGGTGGCTGTCAGGCACCATGTCGAGGGTCATTCCGCAGATTTCCTTACGGCGCAGACCCGCCGTAAGCGCCCATTCGGCTGCCAGGCGCGGGATCGGACCAAGGTGAGCAAACAGGCGATCGAGCTCGGCAGCGCGCAACGGGCGCGGCAGTTTCTCCGGGTTCGACAAGACAAACGTGTTGCTCGCTGCAAGGCGCGGTCCGCCGCCATCCTCTTTGAACACCGGGACTACCCGCTCGCGGCGCCGGAAGGGAAGTTGGGCGATCAGCCCTTCCTCCAGTGCCCATTCATAGAAGCGGCAGACGCTCATTACCCGGGCGTTGATCGTCGTGCGTTCATAGGCTCGCCCCGTATGCGCACTCAAGTTTTCGATCATGCGATCTCGATATGCGCCAATGATATCTTCATCGACCGCGCGCCAGTCGAGATTCGACTGTTCCAGCGTGTCGAACCAGTCATAGATATGTTCGGCGTAAGTCCGGACGGTATCTGGCGCGCAACGCCGGCCTCGACTCGAGGCATGCTCCAACAGCCATGCAAAGGCCGGCTCGATGATCGCCATTCTGGCATCGAAGAGAATCGGGAACCCGACAGGTATCCCTGGGGCGCCAGCAATGGCGCGGATGATTGAGGCCATCACAGGCTCCCTTCCGCCGCACAAATACAAGGGCCTAATAACACAATCGAAGCGCGCAGTCCTGCCACAAAATGTTCTTCGCTACGCAGGAGGCTTGACCACGCCCAAACGCAAGATCCCGGACGCAGCATTCTCGTGGTCGCGGGCTGAGGTAGCGGATGAGGCTGTTCGGGCCGCTGCAGAGACCGCTAAGATAGGCTTTTTGACGCGAGCGGCAATGACGCTGAGATAGGCCTGCCAGTCAAATGTCGTCTGCGGCGAAGCCAAGTTTCTGGCGTCGGCTGCTAGGCCCTGCTCTGACCCTTACGTCCAGTTCCACCGCCGCGAACGTAAAATTCCGGACAGGCGGCAAGCGCCCCAAAGTTGCCAATCGCCCGCGCTCGTGAACAATCTTGCATCCGCTGTGGAGGTGAAGCAATACAAGCTATGGTCAATGGTTTCACGGTTTTATGGTGTGTTGCGGGCATCATCATTACAATTATGACCGCACTCGGCCTTAACCGGTGGAGGCCTGAATGGACGCATGCGAGGCGCGCTTTAATCTCCATTACGGCTTCTACAACACCCGTCATCGGTATCACGGCTTTTTTGCTCGGTTCACTAGATGGCCCCTTTTCGCTAATCCTGACGCTGGAACCGGATGAATTCTTAGTCCCTTTCGGCTTTCAGATTTTAGTGAGCGTTTTCTCGGCTGCGCCGCTAGGTTGGTGGATATCGCGCATCCCCAGAGCCCCCCATCTTTCCGAGACAGTTTTTGAATGATGCTGGCTAGCGGGCGCAGTAACCGGCACACATCCCGAAGCGCCAAAACGCGCCGTTCCGGACTCGCCCCTTGTCGGCCATTCCGTTTCAAGCGTATCTTGCCTGCGGAAGGAAGAAATTGATGGCTTCGGCACAGATCGGCGAACCGCCGAGCGGATCAAAACTCGATCTCATTCGCCGGTTCCTACGCGCCGCTGGTATCCAAGACCGTCTGGATACGGGCCAGTTTCTGGAGCGTCTTACCTTGCCCGGAACACCCCTATTCGCACTCGCTGCGCGAAAGGGTGAAACATTCGGCGGTGCTCAACGCACAGCAGATGAAGCTCTCAAAAGTGCCTATGCCTCGCGCAGGCAGGCTTGGCAGGAAGAATACGAAAGCCATGTGAACTGGGAGTTCACCGAAACGGAGCTACTGAATATCGTCGATTTTCTTGAAGCGCCCGAGGGTAAGCATTTCTTGGAAGGGCGCTGGCGGATGGACGCCTACATCGAAACCAACACCGAAGAGTTGGTCGAGCAGATCGTTAACGAAGCAACCGCCGCGCTCGGTTGATCAGGCTACGCCCGCTTTCCACCCAAAATCGCCGATCAGCGACGTTCCGGACACGCCCGCAAAGCGGAAATTCTCAAACGCTGGCCTAGGTGCCGATAGCCGAACTATAGAGATCGCTATGGCCAACGCAGAATTTGATCCTCGGTCAGTGCCCGCACTCTTCGCAGTCGCCCTTCAATGCGACGACGATCACGCATGGGACGCTGTCGCGGCGTTGCATTGGCGCGGCTCCAAAGAGGTTCTCGACAAAGCGTGCGTTCTAGCGAAGAGCGCAGAGGCAGCCACTCGGGCCCGTGCTGCCGATATTCTTGGCCAGATAGGGGTGCCTGTCCGGTCTTTTCCCCAAGGGTCCTTTGCCGCCGTATTGCCGCTCCTCGACGATACCGCCGATGAGGTCGTGTTCTCTGCCATTTTCGCCCTACAGCACATCGACCGACACCGAGCGGCTGCTTACGTCACACGCTTCGCAACCCACTCTGACGACAGCATCAGGTATGCCGCCGCCTGTGCGCTTGGAGCCGTCGATTCAATCGAGGCGAACGAAACTTTGCTTTTCTTGATGAACGATCATGACGCGGAGGTACGCAATTGGGCGACGTTTGGCCTCGGGCAGCAGAGCGATGCCGACAGTGGCGCGATTAGAGAAGCCCTTGCCACCCGGCTCTCAGATGCCGATGCCGATGTGCGTTACGAAGCAATCATTGGCCTCGGTCGTCGGCGCGATAGGCGCGCGCTCAGATTTTTGAAGACGATGCTTCATGACGATCCTGATGACGTCTTCGCGCGTCAGTCAGCGGCGATGCTCTTGGGACTGGAGCTTGCTGGCGAAAAGCCGACCAGCGCTCTGCTCGGGGCGCTTCAAAGGCTTCAGCGGTGGGGTTAAGCGGCGACTTCGTTTCTGAGAATCAGGCTGTCCGCTAGCACCAGTAAATTCGGTCGTTCCCGAACCATTTCCGCGCTCCCGAAAGCCGACGTTATGGCTTCTTGGGATTTATAGCGGGCGGAAGCACCGCAATGCATTCGGCTGAGATCGACTGTAGTTCGGTAACCGGGTTCGCACCTTCGATTCGTCAACCGACCCCCTCTCAAGTAACCGATCCGCGACGCACGCACAGATCGGGGTCACATCGATTTCAACTGCTACGGCGTTCGTAGCCGAGGTCAGGCACTGGTTGATTGGGCGGTTGCCAAAGGAGCTACGGAACGCCTTGTCGTAGGCGGCTTGATAGTCCTCGTTGGTGCCGTTTTGAACTGCGGAAGACAACGGTGACACGAGCCAACGAATGAGAGAGCCCGGCGCAGAGCGCCGGGTCCGAGGCGAGGCTATCGAAGGATGGTGCTTCGGCAGCGCCAGCGCTGCGCAAGCTTGAAATCTCCGCGCTGGCGCTGCCGCCCTGCGACGACACTGCGTTGAACCAAACAATACAGTTGTAGCACGGGGACCTAA
>NZ_JACIEU010000066.1 GCF_014197035.1 Sphingobium scionense
ACCTCCATGCCTGCCCCGGTTGCTTCCGGCTGGAGCATCGCCGGGTGGGCCTTTCACCCACTAGAAAGTGCCGCCTTTGCACGGCGCACACCCTTCCCGGTCGTTGAACAGCCAATTTCATACTCCCAAGTGCGGTCCGCCAGCTTTCCCATTCTGGATGCCTTGGAGGGGGGCGGTGCACGAACCTCGCTCGCGTTTATTCTGATATTGGCCCACACGGCTTGGGTTGACTGCCGGGCAGGGCAGAGCCGGAGCCACCGCTTGTTCGACCTCAACATGAAACCGAACATGACGGGTGCGTGTATCCCGGCAGGTAAGATCAAGACAGCTTGAGCGTAATAGCCGCTCAAGCGCTTGGTTATAATTATGGCGATTTGCTGAAAGCCATATTCAGCAACGTATGGCTAGGCCGATAGTTTTTCTAACCCTTGGTAATGAATAGGCGCAACACTCTCGATCATTTCAAGAAGATATTTTACGTTCTTTTGACTTTCCGAGACGATCGCGGGATCAAAACCCTTCCCGGTAAAATGCGAATTATCATTTGTGAATTTATAAATAGCCGCCTTCTTGTCATCATCGAACGTCACTGCTTCGAGCTTTTTATAAAGCTTTTCGGATGAAGGTGAATGAAACTCAAGGAATGTTTCAAGAAGCTTTCTGGCGACATTCGGCATGTGATAACAAGATGCGATCGTCCCATCAGATTTGAAATTATATAGCGTCTTGAAAAGGAATTGATATTCAGTTTGATGATCGATCAAGAGTTGATCCAAAGCGCCAATCGTTGCCACGCGATCGGTGGCCGTTTCACTACATATAATCATGTAATGCGACGTATGCCGCTTAACGACATCAAGCCAATTTAGCAGAAGCTTCAAGAACTCGAAATTATGTGTAAGCAAGAACACCTGCTTCGCATTTTTTACCGCGTTTTTCAGGCAGGCGAATGCTTGGTAAATCGCAGAGGAGTCGAGGCTGGAAATCGGGTCGTCGATAACGACGATACCCTCGGACACATCGAACTCGTGATCGCCTAGCTGGACGATGAAATAAAGGAAGGCGATAGCCGTCTTTTCACCTTCGCTCAGGCGTCTAGCAGGCTTACCACGCCGAAGAACTCGATAACCCTCCGCACCCGACTGGAACTCCAAATCGGTGCGCCCAAGGAAATCGCGCAAGCGGGTTGTCATTTCCGAGCCGCCCGCATGGGCGGTCGATACCTTCGCCCGCTTTTCCTCCGCCGACTTTAACAGTTCCGCCATGCTGCGCGGATCGGCAAATTCCGGCGCACCATTCGTCAGTTTGGCAGACTCGGTATTATGCGCCTCGATCTGGCGCTCAAATTCAGCGACCTGTTCAGCTATCTCGGCAAGGTAATGGCGCTCAAGCATCTCCCGCGCCTTGCTCTTGGCAGAAGAGAACTGCGCGGTCTTGAGATTATGCCGGGCAAGAATCTCGTTGAGTACGTCCGCCGTGCCGACCAGCGTATCCGTTTGGATTCCTGCGTCGATCTCAAACGAATTGGATCGTCGAATAAGCTTATCGGCAAGGATGCCATCAATCTCAGTCAATCTCTCTAGGCAGGCCGTGCGCGCCAATGCCCAGTTCTCTGTCGCGACCTCGTAGTCCTTCCAAAGCTCGGCATAGAGCGAAGATTGGGCTGGGGAGTCAATCTTTTCCAAGCTGCCAGCCAGCTTCATACCCATGGCGATCGCCGCCTCGATCTCGGCCTTAAGCAATTGGTCAGCTGCGCCGAAATGCTGAGCAAGTGCTTCGGCGCGAGCCACCGGGATAGGTTGCGCGCAATATTCGCACGTTTCGGAGGAATGGTCGCGGTGCAGCCTGACACCCTCCTCAACCCATTTAGATATCTCGGGGTTTTCCACGAGGCGTTTTAATGCCCCTTCCTGAGCGGTCTTTCGGGTCAGGTTTTCCACCGTGCGGGAGAACTGCGCGCAGGCATCTACGAATGGCAAAAGCTCTCCGTCACTTTCGCGAAGCTGCGGCGGGAGTCCGAATTCATTGACGGGATCAGCTTGTTCCTGCCGGAGCGTGGCCCGGCTAACTTCAAGCTCATCGACCGGATAGCTTTTAAGAGGACGCAGGATAACGAAGTCTCTCTCGGCATCCGGCTTGCGATAGCTGCGAAGCGATGCGCCACTGGTCGCCTCACCGATAGTTTTCGCGACAGCGGAGAAAAGCTTGCCCTTGTCGGTCGTCGCCTTTTCGACGGCGGATGAAATCTCCCTGATCCGCAATTGGCGAGCATCGTAGGTCGCCTGCTCCTTGCGCCCCTCTTCGGCGAGTTCCTTATTCTCGACGCCTACGATCAAGATCGGGCGGATGGGGCCATCAAATTTCCCGATATTGGCTTCAACGTAATCGGCGTTGAAAACGCGCAGCTTGCGGTTGTATTTCTGGCCCTTGGCAATTGAGCCGCTCTCGCCGTCAACAGCGAACTCAAGCAACGGGTACTCCGTATGCGCACCATCGTTCAGAGCGGAGAATAGCCGCGAGAGCGTGGTCTTCCCGGCCCCATTTTCTCCGTATATCAGGTTGAAACGTGAGAATGCCTTAAGCCCCGGCGCTTGGGTGTAGTTGCCAAAAACGCCTAAATTTTTGATCGTCTTAATTCCTGTCAGCATCCCTCATTCTCCCCCTTCTTTTTCGAATCCCAGCCCTTCATAAAATATGGCTGGCCGTTATCGACATTCACGTCGATCGACTCCTCCCCGTATTCCCCCGGCGGTCCGAGCACGCTCGCAACGCGGAATTTCAATTCGCTGGGATCGCCCTCGGCAGGCAGGTCATACCGTTCTGGCAGGTGGCGCATCTGGTGGGTGTAATAGAACCACACATCATTGCCCTTCAGAAGCACCAGAAGTTGGCGAACGCGCCGCCTCAGAGCGATCTCATCGGCTGGCGTTGTCTTCGAAAGCCAATCGCGTTTTGAATATGTGAGGTCGGTCAGAAGCCTGATCAGTTCCTCCGCATACTCGCTGGTTTCGGCGTTGAGCGGAACGTCGATCTGCACAGTGAGGTCTTCAGAATGCTGTGCATCATGGATGAGCTTGCCTTCGTCCATCGTTGCATAAGCTCGATCCTTTTCAAAACGCGGGATGACGCGATCCTTGAAGAGATCATCAAGAAGGCTCTGAGTCGTATCGCTGGCGGGTAGAACAAGTTTTGGGGTATTGATCGCATAAGCGATCGTGTCGCGCGGAACTCCCAAGTAGGCGGCGATACGCTCCAGCTCAGGGACCGTCACCGGGGCGTTTTCATTCTCGATTAACCGAACCCGGCGCTCACTGATGCGGATCGCGTGCGACATCTCCTTTTGCAGCGATCCCGTTTCGAGTTGCGATCGAAGCTGCTTTATCAAACTGCCCTGTGGCGTGACCTTTTTCATCGTGACCTCTGCGTCTGCTTTCTAATCACGAAGCTACAAAGGTTTGCCGCACTTCGGTCGGCACAAGATCGGCAGGCAGCGGCACGTGATCGGCACGCATCTGGCCACCAGCCAGTCGCATTAATTTTAATCGCCGCATTCAGTTGCCCCTGAATTTCTCTAAAAAGTCTCTCCGTTTACTTGATTCAACCTAACCGACCGCCTCCACTTTGACCAGATTTTGCTTTGGTGAAATCTGCCGACCGCCAGGCCCGACGAAGCTTACGGACATGGAATATCTTCCTATAGCTCCGCCCCATATCCCTCGGTAGCTTTCACCAGCACTAATGAGGCAATATCCACATCTTCCCGTGACAGGCATTGCGGCAATTCGCTGGCCTCGTCGTCGATCATCGCCGCCTCGATCCTGACTTTTGCCTGTTTCAATGCACTGCCCACAGACTGCCCACTCGCGAGTGCCGCATAGAACTGCTGGGCGAAGAGGATCGCGGCCATGTCCAACACCGCGTCGGACATGGCGATAACCACCGGGACGGCGGGAAGGATGACTTCCGCTCCCTCCAGCGTCTCACAGGCATTCATAACCAGAAGCGTAGGCGGATGATCTGTTGAATCCAGCGCCTTCACCAAGAGCGGAAAGGACACCGAGTGCTCCGAGCCGCCTTCGAGACTGCCACCTTCCATCAATAGCACTTCGCCGCCCCCATGGCCGGAAAAATGGATGATATGAGGTTGAATGTCATTCAGACCGTCCAGCAAATCCTGAAAGGTTGCTGCCGGGCGCTGCTCCACCGACACAAGATCGCGATATTTTGCGCCCCGAAGGGCCTGTTGGACTTGCCGCACCTCAGCATCGGTTCGCAGGTCCATGCCAGGGTTAGCTGTCAGATAGAGAACGCGCAGCTTTTCTGGTTCTGGTGGCTTGATATGTACGTAGTGAACTTGCGGGGAAGTCAGCCGTGAGATTTCCCGCGCGTGATCTTTCTCCTGCTGTCTGCGCCGCTGCACGGCGCGATCCTCCGCCTGCCGTTCCGATTTCTCAGCTGATAGCAACGCGCGCTGTTTGTTGCCCTGATCTCGCGCATTGTCGGCGAGCTTTTTCTTGATTTCCGCGACCTTCTTTCCGGCGTCCACCGCCTTCTTGTTTTCGCGCGAGGCAGAAGACAGGGCGCTTCGAATGGATGTGGCCGAACTGTTCGGCCTGATCTGAGATTCATAGCGAAGGGCGCTATCTTTCGCCTTGTGGACATCAGCCTCATAGCGCTGCAAATCCTTTTGCAGCGCGGCTTCTCTATCTTTCAATCGCTCGATGTCGCGGCGATAGGTATCTGACAGCGGCACGGGCACCCCCTCGTTCTTTTTCTGTTCTAGCTGATGCCGCCGCGCGTTCCAAGATCAAAGGCGTTGCGTACCTCCTGAAAACCAACAACTTGGAGTTGCTATGCCGACGTTCGCGTATGGCGAAAAGTGTGGCGCGCCCCACGCCGTATCACGCTGCAACCGCTTCTGCCGATGGCCCGAGCGCCTTGCCAAGCGGCGAGACCCGGCTTTGCAATCACGCAACTGCTCGTGAACGGCAGCTTTTTTCACTGAACCGCTCTCAAGCCGCCTGACCGGAAAGTCCCATCCTCAGCCAAAAGCTGACAGGTAATCCGGGTCGCGCCATCCAGATAAAAGATGGCTTCCGACGATCATCGAAAGTCGGAAGCCATCTTGCCCTTGGAAACGCCTTTCCACGGACGGGTCGCGTATAGCTCCGTAGAGGTCGGCAGAGATTTAGTCGATCTGCCAATTTTACTTTTTGAGGAAAAAGACCGGCTACATGTCATTCAGCCAATCTTCGCGAAGAATTACTCTTCGAAGGCCATTGCTCGAGATATTCAGCCCACCGCGCCATAAGGCTTCGGCGTTTGTCGAAGAAATCTGTGCGACGGTACGCTGCTTCAACCTTGTTCGAAAGCTTGTGGGCCAGCGCCTTGTCCGCCACTTCTTTGGGGAAGCGGGTCCGCTCAGCGGCCCAGTCAGTGAAAGCTGATCTGAAACCATGCACCGTCACCCCTTTGATGCCATCGTCTCTGAGTAGTTTGGTCATGGTCATATCGCTGATCGGCTTTTCGCCATCGTTGCTGAAAACCAGACCGGTGTCGCTGCTCCGCTGGTTCCAACGATTGCGTAGCAATGCGACGGCCGCCGGTGACAACGGGACAACATGGGTGTCACCCGCCTTCATCCGCTCTCCTGGTATGGTCCAGACAGCCTTCTCAAGATCGAACTCGCTCCAGACCGCGAAACGCGTCTCATTCGAACGCACGGCATTGTAGATCGTGAAGCGCAACGCATCGCGCCCGGTCGTCGATGCTGCCGTCGCCAGCCGGTGCATAAGAGAGGGTACGTCGGCATATGGCATGGCTTCCAGGTGTCCGGCCTTTTCCGCCTGACGCGGAAGTCCCTTCCGGACCGAACGAAGGGATACCTCTTCCGGAAGCCAGCCTTTGATGTGCGCGAAATCCAGAACGGCTCCAATACGCTGCAGGATGCGGCGGGCAGTGTCCGGTATGTCCAACCAAATCGGAGACAGCACTTCCACAACAACAGGGCTGTCTACTTCGTTGATGGGCCGGGCGCCGATCAACGGAAAGACGTGGTTCTCGAGGCTTGCGATCCAGCTGGCGTGCCGCTGGTTCTTCCAGCCCTCTTTCATCGCTTCGTAGCACTCCCGCGCGGCCGTCTCAAAACTAGGCACGACTCTTCGAGACCTGCGTTTCTCCGCGACCGGATCGACGCCCAAACGCACCTGACGGCGCAGTGCCATCGCGGCATCACGCGCTTCAGCAAGTGACACGTCGAAGGTCGAACCCAAGCCGTAGTCGCGACGACGCCCATCCTTCTGCATCCGCAGAACCCAAGATCGCGCGCCACTTGGTTTGACGACCAGGCATAATCCCCTACCATCGACATGACGGCCCGGCTGGGCGTTCTTCACTTTCAAAGCTGTCAAAGCCATCGGTTCTAATTCCCGCCTGAAATGGTCCCACAATCGATCCCACACATTGATGGGATTTCAGGCAAATCAGAGCGACCGACCGCGAACACCCTACAAGACAAATCTCTGAATTTACAGGGGACTTAGGAACGTCCTGAACCTGCCTGAGATTTAAGTTATACGCCCGTAGGGGTCACCAAAATACTCTCTCAGAGAGTATCAGATGGTGCCAGGAATGGCGGATTTCTGCGGTTTTTCGTGGTATAGGTATCCCATACGGAGCGGTCTTGGACCACCGGATACCAGCATTTTGATGGTATATCTGATGGTAGCGTGGCCCTCCCCCAGAAGGAGGTACCATCATGGCGCTTACCGCCGTTGCGATCAAAAACGCCAAGGGCAAAGCCAAGCCCTATAAACTCACCGACAGCGATGGCCTGTTCCTCTATGTGACGCCCAATGGCGGTCGCTACTGGCGGATGAACTACCGCCACATGGGCAAGCAGAAGACGCTGGCCTTCGGCGTCTATCCCGACACCGGCCTTGCGGATGCCCGCGAGCAGCGGGATGCTGCCCGCAAGGTGCTGGCGAAGGGCGGCGACCCCGCCGAGAAGATCAAGATGGATCGGATCGCCGCCACTGTGGCTGCGTCCAACAGCTTCAAGGCCGTGGCCGACGAATGGCTGGTGAAGGTCGAGCGCGAAGGCCGTTCCGCCGTCACGATGAAAAAGCTGCGTTGGCTGCTGGCCTTCATCAATGCGTCGCTGGGCAAGCGCCCTGTCACTACCATTACCGCGCAGGAGGTCTTGACCATGCTGCGCAAAATGGAGGGCAAGGGCCGCTACGAGACGGCCAAGCGCCTACGCAGCACATGCAGCCAGATATTCCGCTATGCCATCGCCACGGCTCGCGCGGAGCGCGACGTGGCGGCAGACCTGCGCGGCGCATTGATCGCGCCCCAGCCTGTCCACCGCGCCGCGATTACCAGCGCGGAAAATGCGGGTGGGCTGCTACGGGCTATTGACGAGTTCCAGGGTTTCGCCAACACCAAGGCGGCGCTCCGACTTATCCCCCATGTTTTCGTGCGCCCTGGGGAGCTACGCCATGCCGAATGGGCCGACTTTGATTTCGACAAGGCGGTCTGGACCGTCCCACCGCACAAGACCAAGATGCGCCGCCCCCACAGCATCCCCCTCTCCCGTCAGGCGCTCGAAATTCTCGAATCCATTGAGCATGATGCGGACTATAGCCGCTTCCTATTCCCCTCGCTCCGCTCGGCGGACCGGCCCATGTCGGAAAACACCATCAACGCCGCCTTGCGGCGCATGGGTTTCACGCAGGATGAGATGACCGGTCACGGCTTCCGGGCGATGGCGGCGACACTGCTGAATGAAATGGGAATATGGCACCCCGACGCGGTCGAGCGTCAACTTGCCCATTGCGACAACAATGCAGTCCGCCGCGCCTACACCCGTGGAGAATATTGGGATGAACGGGTGCAGATGATGCAGCACTGGTCTGACTATCTTGATGCCCTGCGCGATGGGCAGAAGGTCATCACGGGCAGGTTCAGACAAGCGAATAGCAAAGTCGCCTGATGTAGCGGGTGGCGATGTCGCCGTGCCTTCATCACGAGATCAGGCACGGCGATAGCGGACATCATAGGCTTCCTTCCTCCCGATAAGTCGCCGGATCGGCAATCCAGCTGTCCGCCGTCAGCACCAATGGCACAGATTTGAGGTTGTGATTTAAGGAGGATCTGGGCTTCGTCGTAGTGACGAAGGAACGAAGATGAAGCC
>NZ_JACIEU010000067.1 GCF_014197035.1 Sphingobium scionense
ACATAATCGCCCAGTGTCGCGGGATGGAGCAGCCCGGTAGCTCGTCAGGCTCATAACCTGAAGGTCGTAGGTTCAAATCCTACTCCCGCAACCACCGATACCGACACACCGGACACCCCTGGTGCACCAGCGCCGGGGGTGGTGTCGTTTTTGGCGGATTGCTGCCGCTCAAGCCAATCCAGGATGGTACCGAACTCGCCATGCAGCATGGCGTTGACTTCGCCGCGCCTGGCGCCCGGTGTCAGGACGACGCGTTCGATGAGCCCGCGCAGGGCGTCGGCTGCTTCCTCACGCTCTTCAGGATAGACCAGCGCGTCTGCGAGCCGCTCGACCTTGCTGCGATAGATCTCGGCGATGTTGGGATGGATATCCGGAACATCAGCCGGCGCGGCAGCGAGACGCGCGCGAATGGCGTCCTCCTGCGCTTCCAGATCGAGAAGGCGGTCGACGAGGGTGCGTGTTCCCTTGCCTTCTTCCACTATCTCCAGAACGCCCTTGATCGCTTTCAGGACCTTGTCGAGTTCAGCGCGATCTGCCGTGTCGGTTGCCCGGCGCTCGCGGTTCAGGCGATTGGTTTCCTCTACGCAGGTCCGAATGGCCTTGGCGGCAACTTCGGGACTCATCATCCGATCGCGGAGACCGTCGAGAACCCGCGCCTCCAGTTTTTCACGAGAAATGCTATGACCATTCGAACAGCTTCTCGTGTCGATATGGTTCGAACACGCAAACCGCCCCTGCCCGCGAAGGGTATAAGACCCGCCGCAGCATCCGCAGTAAACGAGGCCTGAGAGCAGGCTCCTGGGGCGACGGGTGCGGTTCAGCTTATTGTGTGCCGCGCGCGTCGCTTCGATCACGCCGGCATACTGGACCGCTATATCTTCCTGTCTTGCCTTGGCTGCCTGCCACAGTTCCTCATCGACGATCCGTAGATCGGGGACATCGGTGACGATCCATTCCGATTGCGGATTGATCCGTGACACGCGCTTGCCGGTCTGCGGATTCTTGAGATAGCGAAGCCGGTTCCAGACCAGCTTTCCGATATAGAGCTCATTGTTCAGCAGACCGGTTCCACGCTTTGCGTGGCCCCGGATCGTGGTCGACGTCCAAAGTGTGCCGGTCGGAGCGGGTATGCCCGCTTCATTCAAGCGTCGCGCAATCGCCTGAGGGCTAAGTCCGTTGGCGAACTGCCGAAAGACCTGACGCACCACCTCGGCTTCGACGGCATTGATGCTGCGTTCGCCATGGACCGCCTCGCCTTCGCTGGAGAAGCGGCGAACAACGTCATAGCCGTAGCACAGGCCACCACCAGATTTGCCTTTCTCGACGCGTCCGCGCAGGCCACGATGGGTCTTCTTCGCAAGGTCCTTGAGGAACAGGGCATTCATGGTGCCCTTAAGGCCGACATGTAGCTCGGACACTTCGCCCTCAGCCAAGGTGACGATCTTCACGCCAGCGAATTGCAGGTGCTTGTAGAGCGTTGCAACGTCGGCCTGATCGCGGGACACGCGGTCCAGTGCTTCGGCGAGCAGAACATCGAACCGGCCCATCTGCGCATCTTGAACCAAGGCCTGAATGCCGGGCCGCAGGATAACGCTGGCACCCGAGATCGCCGCATCCTTGTAGCTGCCTATAACGTGCCAGCCTTCACGTTTCGCCTGCTCTCGACATATCAGGAACTGGTCGTCGATCGAGGCAGCACTCTGCTTGTCGTCGGAATAGCGGGCATACAGGGCAACGCGGGTCATTTCGTTCTCCTCGCGAAGAAATTAACATGATCAAGCGCGGACACCAAACGCCTCTCCTGACCATCTCATGCTGGATATGCTATCAAATACATATGCACTTGACAGCATTATGCGCGAAGGTGTACCGAAGGTGTGATGTGGAGCGTCGAGTTTGAAGACAGGTTCTTCGCTGAAGCGGCTGAGTTTGCCGATGAGGTGCGAGCCGAAATCGCGGCACTTGCTGCCTTGCTCGCGGAATTCGGCCCCAGTCTGAAGCGCCCGCATTGCGATACGCTCAACGGCTCGAAGCACGCTAACATGAAGGAGCTTCGATTCAAGGCGGCTGATGGCGTCTGGTGGCTCGCATTCGCATTCGATCCGGAGCGAACAGCCATCCTCCTCGTCGCGGGCGACAAGTCGGGCGTCAACGAAAAGCGTTTCTACAAAACGCTGATCGCTACGGCTGATGATCGCTTCGATGACCATTTGACTATCCTGGCCGATCGGAAAGGAGGCCGAGCATGACGAAGACCCTTGATGACTTTCGCGCTACCTTCACGCCCGCGCAGCGCGAGGCCATTGACGCGCGCGCTGCTGAACTGATCGCGGAAGAGATGACCCTGCGCGATCTGCGACAGGCAAGAAAGCTGACCCAGGAGCGGATGGCAGAGATGCTGGGTATGGAGCAGGAGAATGTTTCACGCCTTGAACGACGGACCGATCTCCTGTTGTCCACGCTCAAAAGCTATGTGGCCGCGATGGGCGGTAATCTGAAGCTCGTCGCAGAGTTTCCTGATCGCCCGTCGGTGACGCTCACCAACTATTCCGATCTTGCGGATGGCGAGTGGCCGAAGGCACGGCGCGGACGCGGCAAGAGAACCGAAGCGATCACCGGACACTGAACGCGCTGCCGCTCACGCCATGAAAGAGCACCCAAGCGCTTGATGGATTTGATGGGGGGCGAGCGATTGGCGTCCCGTCGCGCGCGGATGATTTTACGTTGGCATGGTGACGCAACCGAGCCACGAGAAGACAGTGAGATGCGAGGGCAGGGCCAGCCTGAAGCCCGCATCCTGCCGCCACTCAGCCTGCTGACGATCGTGAACCGGACGACGACGCGCGCCAGTCCGGATCAATCGTTGTCGCTGGCGAGGAGTGCTGCCACTCCAGCCGCCTTTGCTTCACGAATGGTGGCTGCTATAAATCACCGGCGCTGCGAAAAAGGGCAGGGCCGGGACTGCTAATCCCGCAAATGTCGAAGGAAACTCGGAGAACTCTGTTTTCCGGGATGCCGCCGTGTATGTCCAAACCTTCGGGTGAAAGACGGCGGCGCATGTCATTTGCGTGTTAGCAGTCCCGGCGGCTCCCGCGCCCAGCGCGCAGGAGTTCGGGATCGTCACCGCATCCGCCTCGGTACTTCCGCCTCATCCGCCATGGATGCGGGATGGAGGTTCCCATGCACGAAAGCCGTGGAGACGATGCACCTTCCCTATTGGGCCGTACGGGTGATCACATCACCGTCGATGAATTCGAAAAGCTGCGACAGCGCGTTCCGCCGCGCGTTACGCATCTATATCCCCACGGCCGGATAGCCATCGAGCGTACGACGCGGATATTATGTGCCTGTCTCGATGATGGGCAGGAACGTGCGTTCGGGTACGGCTCCCTCTATTGGCTCATGCTCGTGGGCGACAACGCCGATCCGCAAAAGATCGACAAGCACCAACGTGAACTCTCCAAATTCGAACTCTGGGCATTCGTCGATCCCGAGTTCAATAATAGAAGGGCACGCCATCTGGATGAGACCCGACATATCATTAAAGCGGAAGTGGATCACCTGGCGACGATCACGTTGTCCATCTTCACCATCGATGAGCCCAAACGGTTCCGCGTTGAAGACAACCACTTCCTGACGGATCGCTATGACACGGGCATCGTTCTCTACGACCGCGCAATGGATGGACCGCGGGAGCCAAACGCGCAGGCGCGTTTTGACAGGATTACGGCTGCTGCCATGAGGCTGCCCGAACCGCAGCATTCTGCCTTCGCCTGGTACCGGCGCCATGGACTGGGCACGGTCACGGGGCTGGCGAAGTGCACACGCAATTCGGCTAAAGAAGAGATGCACCTCGCTCAGGCCTTTGGGAAATTGCTCGGGTGCATCGGGGACGATGCCCTGCCCCATTCGCTTCGTCCCGAAGCGCGCAATCACCCATCCCACAACCTCAACCTCAACCTCAACCTCAACCTCAACCTCTATCACCGTCCCCAGGACTTCGACCGGATTCTGTCGGTGTCTCATTACCGTCACGCCCTGTATTTCCTGGAGACAGCGGAGGAGACCCTGCCGAAATATGGGCTTGATGTGCTCGTTCGCCATGCCGCCTATGCTACCGAGTTTGGGCTCAAGGCGATCCTTTTGAAGGCAGGCTACCACGACCACTTGATCCGCCGGCAAGTCGGCCTCGATCTCGAGCATGCCTTGTTGGACGCCTTGGGGAACGGGTAGCCCGAGCCCTCGCCCGATCTGATGCGGTTGATTGGCCCGCTCTCTCGCTAACACAGCCAGGGCAGAACCCCGGAGCAGGCGCGGGTTGTAGGGGCGGCGGTGCCGCCTGACGAGGTTGTGGGAACGGTACGCGCGTTGATCCGGTCCGTAGGGTCGGTGACAGGCTATGAAGGGTTGCCCCCCGATACCGGTTGAGGAAGCGTTCATAAGAGGAAACGTCTCAGCATGGACGGCGCGCGCGCCTCACCGCGATGAAAGGCACAGCAAGATCCTGAAATTCTGAGTGCAGGAAGGAATGCTCGAGGGGAGAAGCCTGCTGACAGCTTCGTGGCATGTCGCACGCCGCTCTCGTCCGCATGCCATGTGGCAAGCGCGAGATCATCACGATAGGAGTGTCCTGCAGGAGGACGCCACCGATTGATGCCTCACTTCAGGGATATATTTCGATTCAACACGCATGGTGCTTTGTTGGCGATGCCAGGGTTCGCCCTGTTGCTTGTGGGCGGTGTCAGCGCCAGCACTGCGATGCCGGCCTCCATCGCAGCGGGGGCGGCGTTCTCGGTCGGCTTCGGGGCGACCAAGCGAGTGTTTCATAATCGATGGGCCGCGATGACGCTGGCTGGAATCGGCATGACACTTGTCGCCTTTATCGGCACGATCCTTGGCAACGATCCATATGTGGCACTGGCGGCGACAGCCCTGATGGGAGGCCTTTGCGGTGCGTTGATCAGCCGCGACATCGATTTGTGGTGGGTCTGGCTCCAGATCATCATCGCCTTTCTGCTGGCGCTGCACTTCCCCGGAAACGTGCTCGATGGTCTGCGCCGGGCATTGCTGGTGGCGGGTGGGTCTGCGATCCAGATCGCAGCGGTCGGATTGATGATCGGAGTGATCGGCGAGGGAAAAGAAATTCCGGCAGCGCGCAGCGATCGGGCGACCCGACAGGAAATGCTGCTCCACGCACTGCGAGCGGCGCTGTGTATCACCATCGCAAAGGTCGCCGCGGATATGGCGGGTATTCAGCATGGCTACTGGGCTGCCCTGACCGCCATGGTCGTTCTCAAGCCGGGGCTACGTGATACCGGTTTTCGTGGCATCGAGCGCGTTGGCGGTACAATCGCCGGCATTCTTCTTGCGACGGTAGTTCTGCATCTGCTGCCTTCGGGACCGCTTCCGCTAGCGGGAGTGACCGTGCTATCCGCTGGCTGCGCGTTCGGGTTACAGAAGGCGCGCTACACCGTTCTGAGCGCAGCCATCACCACCAGCGTCATGCTGATGATCGCGCTGGCGGGCGGAGAGATAAAAGGCGCGGAAACCGACCGATTGTTTGCAACGCTGATCGGCGGCGGTGTCGCCCTAGCCGGAGCAATGATCGCACCACGCCGATTGCCGGACCAACGGAACGCCGATGACAACGAATGAGCATGTCAGCAAATCCATCCGATCTCCATCCATTCTGGAAGAGCGCTACTGATGCTTGTGCTCCGAGCCGGAAAATGACCGGTCAGCATCGCAGCGGCTGTTTGGCTCGAGATAATTGCCATCGCCAGTGGCGCTTTCATGTAGGGTGCCTGCTTGCAATATGTTGTTTGCGCAGAGATCCAGGCATCAACTGCTTCACTGTTCACAGCCCAGCGGTTAAGCTGGGTTGATGATAGATCGACGCATTAGGATACTGGGCGAAAACACCAAAAGCGACGAGATCACGAGGATCAGTCAAGTGCGGGACCACGTCGGTTACGTGCTGCTTGGCGAACCGGGTATCGGCAAGTCAACCGTCTTCGAAGCAGAGGCCGCCCATGATGGCGTGGGCGTCGTTCCCGTCCGTGCGGCGGTCCATGGCTTCGCCGGGGCCGAGGGCGCACCGCTCTATTTGGATGGTCTCGACGAGTATCGAGCCGACGGAGGAGAGCGTGACAAGATTTACCATGTCGCCAAGTTGCTACGCGAACTGAAGCCATCACGATGGCGGCTCAGCTGTCGCGCCGAAGACTGGCGGAAAGACGCGGACGTCAGCGCACTGCAACTGGCGAGTGGATCTGCGACACTGCTGGTTGCACAACTCCTCCCGCTGTTAGAGGAGGAGGCCCTTCAAGTGCTGGCATCCCTCGGCGAAACCGATCCGGAGGCCTTCGTGGCAAAGGCGCGACAGGTCGGTGCAGGCGGTCTGCTTGAAAGCCCGCTCTCCATCAAGCTGCTGCGGGCAGTCGTCGCGGGTGAAGGTCAATGGCCTACATCGCGGTACAACCTCTTCGAGCAGGCCACCGGACAATATTCTTTCGAGCAAAATGCGTTGTTTCAGCGTGGCGCACGAGCGTCATCCCAAGAGATCCTGAAAGCAGCGGATCGCCTTTCGCTGCTGATGCTTGCCACAGGTGCGCGTGGCATATGGAGGTCGAACGCGCCAACGCCGTCAGGTGCCGATGGCGAGTTAGTACCCGCGAACAGCACGGACCTGGGCTCTGATCTCATAGACGACACGCTCGACACCCCGATGTTCACAGGTGGCGAGGGTGAAAGATTCGAGCACATGCATCGAACCGTGGCCGAATTCCTCGCCAGTCGGGCTTTGGCCGATGCCGTGTGCGGGGACCGGGATCGAGCCGCTATTCCGCTAAGTCGTGCCATCAATCTTCTTTCCGGGCCGAACGGCGCCGTGCTATCCGAATTGCGCGGCGTCCATGCATGGCTAGCCGCGCACCTCGCGGTCGGTGGACATGCAACTCTCGCAAGAGAAGTCGTCGATAATGATCCGATCGGAGCACTCGCCTACGGCGATGCATCGATATTCGACCAAGCGACACGCGAAGCGCTGTTGCAGGGGATCGACAGAAATGATCCATACTTCCTGGGAGCCGTCACGCTGACCGAATCCACAGCATTGGGTGGACTGGCGCAACCAGACATGGCCGCCTCGTTCCTCACCGTTCTGGATACGGCTGCCGAAACACATAAGCTTGCCCTGGTTCTCAGTGTCCTCGAGCATGGTCCCCGGCTCGCGGACGTCAGCAGTAAACTTCGTGAAATCACTCTCGATGCGGAACGCCCGGAGTGGCAACGGACCCGCGCTCTCGACATCTGGCTCAAACAGAGCGCGGATCGAGCCGCGAGCAGGCTGGAAATTCTCGATGCGATGTCTCACGAACTACCTTCGGTCATTCGTGAGACGATCCGCGCCAGGCTGATCTCGGATCAAGAGGTTTCGATTTCAGTGGCGCAGATCAAAGAGCTTCTCCGTGATTTCGCTGTTAGTGAATGCGATAGCAGGATAATGCGGCTGCAACCGCTTCGTAAGCGCCTGATTACAGAACCAACAGCCGGGCTATTCGACGAACCCGTGCGGATATGGCTCCCAGAAGAAAATGCCAGGCGGCAGAGCCTCGAAGTGACGCGAATTCTGGATGCAGCTCTGGCCGCCGTCATAAATGCCGATGATGGCACCGACGCCGAACGTGTCTGGCGCTGGACTCTCAATGTCAGAGACGACAGCTGGGAACAGCTCGAGGAGAAGTCTGCGGCCGCCATCAACCGGTGGATCGCGGTGTCGGCCGACCGGCAGCGTCGCCTCTTCGACGCAGTGATCGACAGTTCTAATCCGGCAGAACGAGACTGGGTCCCGGGCTGGACATGGGCCGCTCTCACAGGCAGCGCGCCTTCGGCTGATCTCGTGATCGGTCTGTTCGAGCGCTCACAGGACGTCGGCGCGCCGGATGGGACGCGACTGGCTCGGATCGCGGTTACACTCGCCAAAGGGCTCGAAGTTCCTGCCGACTATTTCCGCGCATATGACCGCGTGGCGGCATCGTGGACTTGTAACGGATTTGTGCCGGTCACCTCTCTCATTATGCCACCTTGGCTTCGAAGGCGAGCGGGCTGATGCCGCCCAGATATGAATGTCG
>NZ_JACIEU010000068.1 GCF_014197035.1 Sphingobium scionense
GGCTTCATCTTCGTTCCTTCGTCACTACGACGAAGCCCAGATCCTCCTTAAATCACAACCTCAAATCTGTGCCATTGGTGCTGACGGCGGACAGGCTGGTGACCATGCCGAGGCGGCTTGCGGGGCTGACGCTCGGCCTGCTGGCTGCGGCGCTCTTCCTGTTCCCTGTCGCCGCGAGCATGGCCGAACTCAGTGGGATCATCGTTGCTGCCGGCTGGAGCTCGGCAACCCTTCGATTGGTCACCAGCTTCTGGATAAGCGGTGCGGCAGCCCCTTCCGGCTTGAAGCTCGGTCTCCAGCATTCCGCCGCCAGCATCGGGCAGGCGCTCGCGCCGCTGGCGATCGCCGTCGTCGCTCCCGGGGCGCAGCACTTAGTCTTGTGGGGGATTGGTGGTCTGTCGCTGGCGCTGCTTGTGTCCTTGCCGCTCGCCTGGAGGCCGCCCACAATCGTGAAAACATCTGCGTGATGAGGGGAGGGGCGCATTGATGCGTATAGAAAAGGAGGGGCCACTGCCCCATGCTTATCGTTCTTCCGGGAGTCATTTTATGAAGACCCGCCTATCCGCCGCCTTGCTGTTCCTCGCCCTGCCCGGCGCAGCGCTTGCGGCGAATGATGTCGTCGTCCACCGGGATCCGGGATGTGGATGCTGTGAGAAGTGGGCCCAGGCGCTTCGCGCGAAACTGGGCCGCACGGTCGTCATGCGCGACGATGCGTCGCGCGGGGCGCTTCAGCGGAGGGCCGGCATGCCGGGCACGCTGGCATCCTGCCACAGCGCGATGGTTGATGGCTATCTGATCGAGGGCCATGTCCCGATCGCCGATATCAAGCGCCTGCTGGCAACCCGTCCCGTAGGCGTCAGAGGCATTGCGGTGGCGGGGATGCCGATCGGCTCGGAGGGCATGGAAGTGGCAGGCGCCGCCCGCCAACCCTATGCGGTGGTGTCGTTCGGCAGTTCGGGCCAGAAGGTCTTCGCGCGGCATTGATCACGCACGCCTCGGATCTCGCTGGTGATTTCCTGTTTGAATGACTGGGACTTGCTCGCCCCCACCTGTATAGTCATTTGATGCATGCTCCCGCTCGCCTCCATAGCCGCGCATCCGCTCCCCGGGCGAAAGCTTCTTCTGCGGGCGAACCCGCGGTCGACGCTGCCGGGGCGGAGAAGCAACCTCGCTATGTGACGATCAAGGACAGCATTTTCGAGGACATCCGGGAAGGTCGCCTGAAACCCGGCGACCAGACGCCGTCAGAGGCCGAGCTCGTCGAGACCTTCAAGGTCTCGCGCATGACCGCAAACCGGGCGTTGCGGGAACTGCAATCGGCCGGGATCGTGGTACGGCGGGCGGGGCGGGGCAGCTTTGTCGCCGAGCCCCGGCCGATCGGGCAGCTGATCGAGATCCGCAACATTGCGGATGAAGTGCGAAGCAGAGGGCATGCTTACCGCGCGCGCGTCGTCCACAACGTCGAAATACGAGCCGATGCGGAAAGGGCAGCGCTCCTGGAAGTCGGATTGGGCACGCGCCTCTTCCATTCGCTTATCGTCCATCACGAGACCGAATTCCCAATTCAGGTCGAGGAGCGCTTTGTGCTGGCATCTGCTGCGCCACGCTACGGAGAGAGGGATTTCAGCGCTTCGACGCCGAATGAATATCTGACACGTGTTGCCCCGCTCGAGCGAGTAGAGCACCGGGTGTGCGCGGCCATGCCGGATACAGGCATGCGAACAATGCTGGGCCTCGCTGAAGGAGAACCAGTGCTAATGATGACGCGCAGAACCTGGAGTCGCGGACGTCTCGTATCGCACGCTTGGCTCACGCACCCGGGAAACCGGTTCGAGCTGTCCGCCGCCTTCTCTGTCGAAACATAGGGATCAGCCGACGTTGACCTTCACAGCCGGTTTTCGCCTGCGCCGCATCCATCGCACGTCAGCACGGCTGAAGCTCTTAAAGAGCAGGTAGAAGCCCGTCCCCGACAGCCAGAGCGTGCCGAATGCGACAAAGATGATCAGCGGGTGATTGAAGCTGGCGCGATGCACATAGTCCATATTGTGCAGCATCCAGAAGAAATCCCAGGTGCGCCACGTGTCGCCGCGCATCACCAAGAATCGGCCGGTATCGGCGGAGATGTAGGCGCTGCTGTTCTCTGCGTCCGCGAAATCCAGTCGCCACATGGCGCCTTCGTGCTCGCGCGCTTCCAGATTCGGTCCGGCAAGCAACGTCGCCTTGCGGATCGGCGCTTCGTTCATCGTCGTCGCGATGTCGCGCGCGACCTGCTCGTCGACCCGAACCGGGGCGCCGCTCGTCGCGTCGATTAGCCGCGTGCCCGTGGCGGACCGAACCTCGTAGACGGGGCGTGCGGCAAGGTACCGCAAGGCGATGCCGAGCACGGGACCATCAAGAGCGAGCTTTGCCGGCGCAATATAGTCACCGGTGGGTAGGGCGTGCTGATGGCTGGCCTGCGCACTGTGTCCGCCGACCTTCTCCTGATCGAGCAAGGCCATCATCGAGCCGCTCAGAGCCCAAAGGAGAAACTGCACGCCCAGGATCAGGCCGACCCATTTGTGGATGCGCCGAAAAAAGAGCGGGGTGAACCGGATTTTCTTCATGCCTTCTTCTTCCTGCGCCGCGGGAACGACCAAAGCAGCAGCCAAGCCCCGGCCAGCGCCATGGCAAGGGCACTCCAGGTCGCCACGCGCAGCAGCGGATTGTTGACGTCGGAGCGATCGTCATAGTCCATGATGTGCAGCATCCACGCGAAATCGAACACGCGCCACAGTGCATGGCGGCGCGAGATCAGCTCACCGGTCTGCGGAGAGAGATACAGGGTTGGCCGGTTCCAGGCATCGAATTCGATCTGCCAATAGGGAGGCTTGCGCGCCTGCATTTCCAGTGGCGCCGTCGTCAGCAGCCGGGCTGCGACGATGTCCCCGGTGCCGCTGTAGATGCGCCGAGCGGCGGCGCGGATTTGTGCCTCGCTCAAATCGGGGATGGGCTGTCCCGAACCTGCATCGAAGAGTCTTGGACCACCCGGGGTTTGCGCGCGCCAGACGGGCTGATCCATGAACCGTTGCAGGCGGATCTCGGACGCGTCGGGAGCCGATTGAACAATCCGCGCCGGCGGGACGAAGCTCGCAAGGTCGATGGGGGCGACGACCGGTGGGCGGACCAGATCGTCGCCATGGATGATGTCGATATGGACGGCCACCATATAGAAGCCGGTCAGCGTCCAGAGCAGAACCTGGACGCCGACGATCAGGGCCAGCCACTTGTGCGTCCGGCGGATGACCAAAGGCCAGCGAATTGCCATGTGCTGCCCTTCAGAACGCGGTTCGGAAGCCGGCGTAGAAGCGCCGTCCGAGCAGATCATAGGTCATCGTGTCGGTGTTGGCATCGGTGAAGCTCTGGATATAGGGCGCCTTGCGGTCGAACAGATTATCGGCCCCGATCTGGAAACGTGTCTTCTCGTCGATCGCGAAGGCAAGCTGAAGATTGTGGTAGAAGACGTTCGGCGTGCGGTAGCCGATGTCGCCGGCCGATGCGTTGAAGTCGGTCGCCTTGCCGATCCATTGTGTCGACCAGGTCGCGCTGATGCCGTCCTTTTCCGCCGTCAGCACGCCATAACCACGCCATTTCGGATAGCCGCCATTGCCGCCCCCGATAAACCCGTCGAAATAGATCGGCGCGCCGCCGGGGAAGGGGTTTACGACATATTTGTTGAGATAGGTCATGTTGAGATCCAAGGAGATCTTCACCTCGCCCACCGCACCACTGTACACCAGACCCAGATCGAGACCATTCATCTCCTCGCGGCCGGTGTTGATGGGCTGGGCGGAGAGGTAAGTGACCTCGCCGGTCAGCGCGCTGCGCGTAAAGTCGCTGCAGAACGGGTGCGACAGGTTCTGGCTCGCATAGCAGACTGCGAGCTTGGTCGAGCCGGGAATGGCCCGGATCGCGTCCTTGATCTTGATGTCGAACCAGTCTGCCGTCAGCGACAACCCTGGGATGATGCCGCGCGGCGATATCACCGTACCAACGGTCCAGGTCGTGGAGCTTTCGGGCCGAAGGCTCTGGTTACCGCCCACTGTGGTGAGGATCGTGGTGCCGAGCTGCGTATAGTTGGCCGGCACACCGGACGCCTGACAATTGGCGATCAAGGTCACGTTGCCGCTGGAGGTGTAGCGCGAGCAGGGATCGGTCGTGGTCAGATTGCCTTCCGAGACGCCGCCGAAAAGCTCCGGCACGTTGGGAATGCGAAAGCCCGTCCCATAAGTGCCGCGCAGACGGATGCTGTCATTGACTACCCAGTCGGCACTGAGCTTGTAATTCCAGTCGCTCCCGAAGAGATTATAGTCTGAGTAGCGGACTGCGCCATCGAGCGTGAGCGCCTTGGCGAAAGCTGTGTTGGCAAGCACCGGCACCGATAGCTCGAGATAGGCTTCCTTGGCGGTGCTCGAGCCCGAAATAGGATCCTGCTGATTGACGTTCGCCACGCCGAGCACCGTCAACGGGTCGGGATCGCGCCAGCCTTTTTCGCGCCGATAGACCACGCCGGTGGCGAAGGACACCGCGCCGGCTGGAAGGGAGAAGAGATCGCCGTTGAGGTCAGCCGTGACCGTGCCGAGTTCGTTGCCTCCGCGATCGCGCGAGGTGAACAGAATATAATCCAGAACCTGAGGTGTCAGGTCTCCGAACCCAAGATAGTCACCGCAGGGGATGGCCGCGCCCGCCGTGCTGGAGCATTTGCTCCTGTCGAGCGTGTTCGCGACGCGCTCGAGATTGGCGATGTTGGTCGAGCCGTCGACGGCCGTGTTACGTCCGAAGCTGCCCGCGACCTCCCAGGCCCAGTCGTTAGCCAGCTTGCCGCGCAGCCCGAAGGTGCCTTGCCAGGTATCGGTCTCCTGGAAGAAGTGGCGCGCGCCGGGTTCGGCGAGGCGGCGCTGGGCCAGGACAAGGTTCTGGCCGGTCGGATTGGTTGGATTGCTGGCTGGTATCGAGAGATTGCGCAGCGTGCCGGGTGTCGCGATCTGATTCGACTTGCGGAACGTATAGAGGAACTCGCCGAACGCCTGGATGCCGTCGGTCAGCGCATAGTCCGCGAAGAAGGCCGTGCTGACGCGCTCGACCGGGCTGACCGCATTGAGGAACGGGTTCGAGTTGAAGTTGTGCTTGGCGGGACTGTAAGGCTCGTAGAAGTTGCCGTCGCCTCCAGATACCTGGTTGAAGTTGATCTGCTGGCCGTTGGGCAGCACCGCGCGTCCGCCGATCGTCGAGGCGCTGTTAACGCAGCTCAGCGAGCCCGGCGTCGTTTCAGCGAGCGAGCAGGGCGCACGCGAGGCCATGTTGACGGCGCTGGTCTTCTGGTAGGTGACTGCGGCCATGAACCCGCCACGATCGTTGCGAATGCCCCAAAGCAGGTCCGCGGTGAGATCGGAGCCGTCGCCGCGCTCGGTAATGCCTTGTCGGACGCTGAGACCCAGGCCTTCATAATCGGTGCGCGTGACAAGGTTGACCACGCCGGCCATGGCATCGGCCCCGTAGATAGCGGACGCGCCATCCTTGAGGACATCGGTGCGTGCCAGCGCCACGACCGGGATCATGTTGAGATCGGGTGAGGAATTGGCGCCGGTGCCGCCCGCGACGAGGCGCCGGCCGTTCAGAAGCACGAGTGTGCGCTTGATGCCGAGGCCGCGCAGATTGACCTGAGCGGTGCCATAACCGTTGTTCGTCCAGTAGGCCGATGTCTGGTTGCCCGCGAAGCCGGCATTGGCCGGCAAACGCTGCAAAGCGGTTTCGATATTGACGATGCCGGTATTTTGGATCTGCTCGGCGGTGACCACGGTGGCCGGTCCAACCCCGGCCAGATCCTGCCGACGGATTCGTGAGCCGGTAACGACGATGTCGCTGGCATCCTCCGGGACTTGTGCCTTTGGCTGGGGTGTCGGATCGGCCTGAGCGAGAGCCGGCGCGGCGTAGCCCGCGACGATGGCGGCGCTGCCGAGCAGGGCCATCCTGATGGTCATGTGCAATCCCCCTGATGTTTTAGAACAGCCACAGACAACATCAGTTGTATATACAGGTCAACAGTATTTTTCCTGTTTTTCCAACAGCTTAGTCTCGTGAAATTTAGATAGAGATATAGCTGTAATACGCACGCCAGACGTCGAACCCTCATGACTGAAGAGATATTTTTGCGAGCGCTCATTTGCGAAAGCTTTTGAAAGAAGAGGATAGAATATCATACCTTTCGTCGCGGGCGGCGGGCTGACGGCGATGCATGTCAATCTCCTGGTGACGCGGAGCGCCATTTCGCTGAGCCGCGAGGAGATTGCCTGGATGCTCAGTCTCTGCGGATTGGGCATGCTGGCGGCACAGATCTTCCATGCGAGGCTCGATTGGCTGGTGACCATGCCGAGGCGGCTTGCGGGACTGACGCTCGGCCTGCTGGCCGCCCACAATCGTGAAAACATCTGCGTGATGAGGGGTAGGGGGCATCGATGCGTATAGATCATTAGGATCCCTATCGCCTGCTTCCGGGAGCCGTTCATGAAGACCCGTCTATCCGCCCTCTTGCTGTTCCTCGCCCTGCCCGGCGCAGCACTTGCGGCGAATGATGTCGTCGTCCACCGGGACCCGGGCTGTGGATGCTGTGAGAAGTGGGCCCAGGCGCTTCGCGCGAAACTGGGCCGCAAGGTTGTCATGCGCGACGATGCGTCGCGCGGGGCGCTTCAGCGGAGGGCCGGCATGCCGGGCACGCTGGCATCCTGCCACAGCGCGATGGTTGATGGCTATCTGATCGAGGGGCATGTCCCGGTCGCCGATATCAAGCGCCTGCTGGCAACCCGTCCCGTAGGCGTCAGAGGCATTGCGGTGGCGGGGATGCCGATCGGCTCGGAGGGCATGGAAGTGGCGGGGGCTGCCCGCCAACCCTATACGGTGGTGTCGTTCGGCAGCACCGGGCAGCATGTTTTCGCGCGGCACTGATGCTGAGCAAGCTCTCGATAATCCGAAATCCTACTTCGCCTGGCCGAACGATGTCGAGACCAGGAGCGGCGCACGGCGCTTGCCCGACGCCGACCTTGCGTGGGCGTACTGCTGCCCTCAAGGGAGATGAAATATCATCTCAGTTTAGTGATCTAATATCCGGTGTCGTAGGGACGTCGGGGGCAATGACCCGTGGCGCGGATTGAGTCATCCATGTCACCGGGGTCGCGACACCTGCGCATCACAAGCGCGTCGCATCGCGAGCATCGCTCAATTCGATGGACGGCGAACACGCTGTTCTCGCTCGCGATGCTTGTCGTGTTCTGCTGGCACGGCATCCTTGTCCAGACGCATTTTCACACCAACGTCTGGCCGCTGTCCGCAGCGTCCGAATTGGCTTCGAGCAACGGTCTTACACATGGGCTCCACCGCGATATTCCTGGGCGAGAATTTCCTCATCACCGTTCGGCAGGGTTCGGCACGTTCGCACAGCGAGCTTCGCGCGCATCTCGAAATCACGCCGGAGCTGCTGCGCGAGGGTCCGGACTATGTGCTCCACGCCATTCTCGACTTCATCGTCGATGGCTATTTCCCGATCGTCGAGGCGATCGAGGAGGACGTGCTCAAGATTGTTGATTTCCACTGAGAAGTGATGGAGTGGATGCCCCCTCCCGACGGCATCAAATGTGCCATTGTGATGTTTCCGAACGTCACAGCAGAGGAG
>NZ_JACIEU010000069.1 GCF_014197035.1 Sphingobium scionense
GGGGGTTGAGTAGCAACGGAACAGAAAACCTACATAAGGCGCACCTTCAGGCATCGTCGATACCCACTGCACCGGGGTCGCGTAGCGGCCGAAGTTCGCCGCGCGCCACCATGTCGGGGATGGTGAAGGCGTAGCGTCCGAGCATGTTGATGTGCTTGGTTCCGAGCGGCGAAAGGCGGGCGACGTCCTCGTCCAGGATCACATGACCTTCGGCGCGGAGCTGGTTGAGCGCGGCATCGATGTAGATCGTGTTCCAGAGCACGACTAAATTGACGACCAGCCCGAGCGCACCGAGCTGGTCCTCCTGTCCCTCGCGGTAGCGCTGGCGAAGTTCACCGCGCTTGCCGTGAAAGATGGTGCGGGCAAGCTGATGGCGGCTCTCGCCGCGGTTGAGCTGGACGAGGATGCGGCGTCGGTAGGGTTCGTCGTCGATGAACCGCAGCATGTAGAGCGACTTGATGAGGCGGCCGAGTTCCTGGAGGGCGCGCGCCAGCCTTGTCGGGCGATCGTTGGTCTGGAGGACACGGGTAAGTCCGGTCGCGCGCACGGCGCCGAGTTTCAGTGACCCGGCCAGGCGAAGGAGGTCATCCCAGTGCTCGACGATAAGCCTGGTGTTGATCCTGTTCGCCGCGAGGTCATCCAGCACGCCATAATCGGCCTTGCCATCGACACGCCAAAACCGCGCGCCGCCTATATCGGCGATGCGCGGCGAGAACTGGAGCCCAAGCAGGTGGAAGACGCCGAAGATTGTGTCGGTATAGCCGGCCGTATCGGTCATGATCTCGCTTGGCTGCAATTCGGTTTCCTGGTCGAGCACGACCGCCAGCAGATGGAGGCTGTCACGCAGCGTACCGGGGACCGTCACGGCATTCAGTCCGGAAAAGCGGTCGGAAACCAGATTGTACCAGGTGACGCCACGTTCACGCCCAAAATAGCGCGGGTTTGGGCCGGCGTGGATCGTGCGGACCGGCACGGTAAAGCGTAGCCCATCGGCCGAGGCGACCTCGCCGCCACCCCAGGCGCGGGTCAGTGGGATCCTGTTGTGCGCGGCGACCAGCAGCGCGTTGGCGGCGGTCAGCGTCTCGGCGCGCATGAAGTTCTGTTTCACCCAGCTCAGCCGAGACCGGCGCAGTGCGGGCATCTCGGGACGTACAAGCGGCTCGAACCCGGTATTGGTCGCCTCCGCGACAAGTACTGCGCAGATGGTCGTCGCTATATCCTCGGCGCGCGCATTGCCTTCGCTGGCATGAGTGAACGCCGCCCCGAACCCGGTTTGCGCGTTCATCTCCAGGATCAGCTCAGGGAGATCCAACTGCGGCAGCCGTGCATCAATCGCCTTATGGAGATCGGTGAGGCTGAGCGGCTCGTCGATCTTGTCGAGCGGCCCGATCGACAGGTCGGCACCGCCCGCGGTCTTTGTGATGGTCACTGCATTATTGGCCGGCACGCGCGCTGCTGTCTCGCGGTAGGCGAGATCGATCCGCGCCGACAGTTTGGCGATTTCCTCGTCGCCAGCGACTGCCACGCCGACCGTGCGGCATATCGTCGGTCGGGCCGCTTCCCAGGCGGCCCCCGTCAGCAGGCCCTTGCGCGGGTCGGCATAGCGAAGCGAACGAACGGGAAAGACGTCTCGGCGACGGATGGCACGGCGCAGCCGGTCGAGCGTACAAAGCCGGTAACCGGTCAGATCGAATGCACCGTCATCGGTCTTCAGCTGACGACCCCAGCCCTTGGGGACGAACGCGGTAGGTGCCGGCCCACGGCGCTTTTCACCCTGGTGAACTCTGCGCAGGTGATCGACCGCGTCGAGCAGCGGCTGCCCCGCAGGCGCGGCTGCAAGATCGAGCGCTGCCAGCATCTTCGGCAGATAGCGCATCGTGCCGGCCTGCTGGCGCAACTCGACAAAATAGCTTTCGTCATTTGGTCGGGCAAGCAGGTTCACCTGCGCGACGGCGTCCGTCAACGCCGACCGGTCAACCAGCGCAAACACGGCCGCGCGAACCTTCGCATCGTCAATGCTGTCATCGAGCAGCACGGTGCCGACATCGCGAAGTCGGAGCGATGCAGCGTCGAGATCCCGCAGTGAGCGCATCCGAGCCTCCTTGGCGTTGATGCGCGCATTGGAGGACATCTTGGCCGACACGACGTCGAACAGGTCGATCACATCGTCGCTGGCCGACGCTTCGAGGGTGCGGATGAATGCAACCAAGGTGGCCGCGCGCCGATCGTCGGGAAGCCGGGCTACGGCTTGCGCTTTCGCGGCCCCAGCAAATCGCGCCAAGGCAGCGGCCTTGCTGGGTGGCACGCGGTCAAGTTCGGGCAAGCCCGCGGTGAACGTGCGGATTTCGGTCAGGCGGTCGACGGCGCGACTAATCTCAGGGCCGCTTTGCAGATATGGCCCGTCACGCAGCCGATCGAGCGGGCTTTGCCGTCCGTCCTCGGTAACAGCGACGAGCGTATCAAGCCGGATACGTTGCTCTGGCGTCAGCTTATCGACCAGACGGCTATGAACGTGCGCGGCGACCCGTGTGCGGACCCGCGCAATATCGCGCTCGAGGACGGATAGGCCCGGCAACAGCACCTTGGCTTCGAGCAGCCATATCGCTGCTGCATCGAACAGCGCCGATGGCCGATCAGTGCCCGTCCAGCACAGCGCGTACATGAAACGGTGCAATCGGAACGCGACGTCGGGATCGGAGAAGACGCGGTAGCCATAATGATCGCGAATGCGTGGGCCGTGCCGCCATCGTCCTTTGGTCGCGCAATATCGCGCCATCAGTTCGGCCGATCCGTCGA
Source organism: Sphingobium scionense (assembly GCF_014197035.1). Taxonomy (GTDB): domain Bacteria; phylum Pseudomonadota; class Alphaproteobacteria; order Sphingomonadales; family Sphingomonadaceae; genus Sphingobium; species Sphingobium scionense. Next base: position 2,797 of record NZ_JACIEU010000069.1, read on the forward strand.
TCGCCAGTTGGTCGCCGGTAAACCGCGTGACCGACGCCGGTGTCTTTGCCGGATCTTCGAGAAAGGTGCCGAGAAGCCTTAACGAGCCAAGCTGCACCGCGACACCGAGCCGGTTGTGGTCGCCGCGGTGCGCGCCGATGAACGCCCGGTCCGCATCGTCGAGATAAAAATGACGCGCCAGCTGTTCCGATGTCGGATCGCCGACGAAGCGACCATATCGCAGTGCTTGGTCATCTGAGAGAAAGCTGACGGGCACCGCTTCGCGTTATGCCGCTGCCGTGGACTTGGTCCCGCGCTTGGCCAGCAGTTCGCTGGCCCGCTCTCGCGGCTGTCCTTTCGCATCGACATAGGCATAAAGCGTCGACACTGACACGCCGAGCTGGATCGCGACATCGCGCGCGGCATTGTCGCGGTCTGCCATCAACGCCATCGCGGCCTTCAGCTTCTGCTTCGTCATGACCCGTGGCCGACCGCCTGCACGGCCACGCGCCCTGGCCGCGGCCAGCCCCGCCATCGTGCGCTCGTGGATCAGGTCGCGCTCGAACTCGGCAAGAGTCGCGAAGATACCGAACACCAACCGGCCCGTGACGGTCGTCGTGTCGATATCGCCGGTCAGCACCTTCAGGCCGACCCCGCGCTTCTGCAGATCGCCGACCAGTCCGACGACGTGGGGCAGCGACCGTCCAATCCGGTCGAGCTTCCAGACGACGAGGGTGTCGCCATCACGCATGATATCGATTGCCTTGTCGAGCCCCGCCCGTTCGGTCGCGCGACCCGAGCACACGTCGTCGAAGACCCGGTCGCATCCAGCACGATCCAGCGCATCGCGCTGCAGATCGAGATTTTGCTCGCCCGTCGACACCCGCATGTACCCGATCAGCATTGACGTCCGCTCCCTCGTTTATCAATCTATCGAAGGATGGGTTTACCGGCTATAGGTTTTTGGACGGGTATATATGAGATTGAGGCCCATCAAGCAGCCCGCTCGCAAGCGCCAAGCCGCTTCGCATCAAACCGGGGTTTGTTGGAAATCCTGCATCGGCAGTTATCGCCTCATTCTCTGCCGTCCAGCCACGATGCCACATCACTAAAAACGGTCGTCTGTTCACATCAGTCGATGGCGCTGTTTGCGCGGTCGCCGTGGAATGCACTGACCTACGCGACTGATTGCGTTGTTGTGAGACCTGGCGCCTAATCGACCGTTCCTCCGTTCAATATTGTGAGTTGCCATGCTGCCAAGGGTGCTATATATGGCCGCGCATCCGCTGGACCCGGCTCGTACCGGGTGGCTCGGCCCGGCGCCTATCCCCGGGATAACCTTGAAGCACCACGGCGTTCTGCCACTTACAACTGCATACGTTCTCTACTGAGCGTCTGGCCGCTGTTGTGCTGCAGCTATATTCCAGGTTTTCCAATGATAACATTTGCCTCGCTGAAACGCGAATGGCTTGCCAATCCACGTGGCGACATCCTTGCGGGGATCGTCGTCGCGCTTGCGCTCATACCTGAAGCTATCGGCTTCTCGATCATCGCCGGCGTCGATCCGCGCGTCGGTCTTTATGCCTCCTTCTCCATCGCCGTCATCATCTCGCTGGTCGGTGGCCGACCGGGCATGATCTCGGCAGCCACTGCGGCCATCGCAGTCCTGATCCTGCCGCTGGTCCGTGACTATGGCGTCGAATATCTGTTCGCCGCCACGATTCTGATGGGCGTGCTGCAGGCGATCGCCGGCTTCCTGCGCCTCAATCTGCTGATGCAGTATGTGTCGCGCTCGGTGATCACCGGCTTCGTCAACGCGCTCGCTATCCTGATCTTCATGGCCCAGCTGCCGGAACTCACCGGCGTGCCGTTGCTGACCTACATTCTGGTCGCGGCCGGACTGGCTGTGATCTACCTGTTCCCGCGGCTCACCAGGGCTGTCCCGTCGCCGCTGGTGGCCATCGTGCTGCTGACGGTCGTGGCGTTTTATGCCGGCTTTGACGTTCGTACCGTTGGCGACATGGGCGAACTGCCCACGGCTTTCCCCAGCTTCTGGCCTCCCGACGTGCCATTCACGCTCGAGACCCTGAAGATCATCTTTCCCTACTCTTTGACGATGGCGGCCGTTGGCCTGCTTGAATCGATGATGACGGCACAGATCGTTGACGACCTCACCGATACGCCGTCAGACAAGCAGCGCGAGATGAAGGGCCAGGGCATTGCCAACTTCGTCACCGGCTTCTTCGGTGGGATGGGCGGCTGCGCGATGATTGGCCAGTCGGTGATCAACGTGAAGTCAGGTGGCTCCACCCGCCTGTCGACCTTTGTTTCCGGCGTATTCCTGCTGTTCCTGCTACTGGTACTTGGGCCGGTGGTGGCGATCATCCCGATGGCCGCATTGGTCGCCGTCATGATCATGGTGTCGATCGGCACCTTCAGCTGGCGCTCGATCCGCGACATCCGGCATCACCCATGGCAGTCGTCCGTGGTGATGCTCGCCACGGTGCTGATCACCGTGTGGACGCATGACCTGGCACAAGGCGTGTTGGCTGGCGTGATCCTGTCGGGCCTGTTCTTCGCCAGCAAGGTCAAGCGGCTGTTCACGGTCGCAACCGACCTGTCGGCTGATGGTCGCAGTCGGACCTATCGCATCGCCGGACAGGTGTTCTTCGCCTCGTCTGAGCGCTTCGTGGATGCGTTCGACTTCAAGGAAGTGCTTGATCGCGTCGTCATCGACGTCTCGCAAGCACACTTCTGGGACATCTCGGCTGTCGGCACGCTCGACAAGGCGATCCTGAAGTTCCGCCGCGAAGGCATCGAAGTCGAGGTGATTGGCCTGAACGAGGCCAGCGCCTCAATGGTCGATCGTTTCGCCATTCACGACAAGCCCGGCGCCGAAGCAGCGCTCGGCGGTCATTGAGAGGACAAGACCCATGCAGCACATTCTCGCCTGCATCGACGCATCGGCTTACGCCAACAGCGTCTGCGATCTTGCCGCCTGGGCGTCCCGGCGGCTCCAGCTCCCCGTCGAGTTGCTTCACGTCGTTCAACGACGTGACGCCGTTGCCGCGCGGCATGACCTGTCCGGTGCCATCGGCCTGGGCGTGAAGACTAACCTGATGGAGGAGCTCGTCCAGCTTGAGGAGAGCGATGCCAGACTCCAGGTTGAGCGCGGCCGCGTGCTCCTGGCTGCGGCCAAGCAGCGCCTGCAGGAAGGTGGCGTGGATCAGGTGCGCAGCCTCCATCGTCATGGCGGCATCGTAGAGACGATCCTCGAACGCGAGGCGGATGCGCGCGTCGTGGTGATCGGCAAGCGTGGCGCCGGCCATGAGTTCGCCTCCGATCATATCGGCTCGAAGATCGAGCGCGTCGTGCGCGCCAGCGATCGGCCGATCCTGATCGCCTCACGCGCGGTGTCGGAACCTGGCGCAATCGTCTTCGCATTCGACGCCAGCAAATCCGCAAACCGTGCGCTCGAACGCCTAGTCAACTCACCCCTATTCACTGGTCTGCCGGTCCATATCGTCATGGCCGACAGTGAGAACGCGGTTCACCGGCAGGCGCTGGATGATGCGGCCGGACAGTTGCGGGACAGCCATGAGGTTCGCACCACGCTGCGGCAAGGAAAGCCCGAGACAGTCATCGCCGACATCGTGGACCAGACACCTGGCGCGATGCTGATGATGGGCGCCTATGGCCATTCGCCGCTGCGCACGCTCATCGTCGGCAGCACTACCACGGCGATGATCCGCACCGTGCACGTGCCGGTGCTGCTGGTCAGGTAGTATGCCGCTGGATCTCGATCACTTTCGTGCCAAGCTGGCTTCGGCTCGTGAGGCACTGATCGAGCAGGATCGCCGGACCGAAGCAGACCGGGCGCCTGTGACACTTGAGCAGGACAGCGTCGGGCGCCTGTCGCGTATCGATGCGATGCAGATGCAGGCCATGGCGCTGGCCGAGTCTCGCCGGCGCCAGATTGACCTTGCCGGCATAGCCGCAACCTTCCGTCGGATAGAGGACGGCGAGTTCGGCTTCTGCATCAGCTGCGGAGAGGACATCGCACCCGCCCGGTTGGAACATAACCCCGGAATTGCGACGTGCATCAATTGTGCACGGAAAGGATAAGACACCATGCCGGCAGGCACTGTCCGATATGTCGATCACGATAGGGGCTTCGGCTTCATCTCCCGGGACGACAAGCTGCCCAAGCTGTTCCTGCATGTTTCCGAGGTCGAGAAAGCTGGCCTAAACAGTATCGAAAAGGGGCAGCGCTGGATCTTCGATACCGCTGAGCGACCCGATGGAACGCTCATGGCGGTAAATCTGAGGTTCGAAGGCGTTTAACGATCAACACAATTCTCTCGCAAGTCGATCTGGCGGCAGCTATCGTGGTTGGTCTCTGCAAAGCGTACCGACAGGAAACCACCACTTTCTACCATTCCGGAAGGGCGCGGGGCCTCGAGGCGTGCTGCCTTATGTAGGTTTTCTGTTCCGTTGCTACTCAACCCCC
>NZ_JACIEU010000070.1:0-1118 GCF_014197035.1 Sphingobium scionense
CTTGTCGGCGGAAGCCTGTTGCTGGCGCTCGCGCTTTCGGGCTGCGACCGCCAGGCCGACCAGACGGTGCCGCCCGCGGCGAACAGCGTCGCCGCCACCCCGGTCCTGACCGACAGCGGCAACGCTGCAGACGCGGCGTCGATGGACGCGATGAGCAACCAGGCCGAGATGGAGCGGCATCACCGTCAGGCGATGGACCATGACGCGATGCGCGCCGGGGCCGGCAACCAGACCGCGCCGGCACCCGATCCCGCGCCGGGCAATTCGGCGATGCCGATGAAGGATATGTAAGCGCGCTGAAAAAGGGGATGAGGATGTCCAGGCGGATCAGCCTTCGACGCTTGAGCCTCGGCTGCGCAATCGCTCTCAGCCTGTCCGCGGGCGCGGGCGCGCAGGAGGGCGAGGATCATGCCGCGCATCATGGCGCAGGCATGCCGGCCGGCGGGGGCATGTCCGCACCGGCATCGTCGGGGTCGTCGGACATGGCGAAGATGATGAACCCCATGATGGATCGCATGATCAATGGGGAAGGGGAGAATGAGCACGGCCACGAATCGCGCCGGACCGGCTTCATCTCGCAACTGCTCGCCTTTCCCGCGCTCGACGAAGCGGCAAGGCAGCGGGTCGCTGCGCAGGCTGGCGAACGGGTAAGCACGGGCCTAGCGATGATCAACGCCGCCTCGGCCGACGGCGCGCGTGCAACCACGGTCTCGGCCCGGCTCGATGCGGCGCGCCGCCTGCGCGAGGGAACCGACCTGTTCCGGTCCGGCACCGCCGCGCAGGGCGCGATCGGCGGCTTGCAGCCGCCCCGGGAGGTCGGGCTTGCCTGGCTGCGCGATCAGCTCGACATCGACCAGGCCGCGCCCGGCCATGCCGACCACTGGTTCGGCATCTCGCCCTCACACCTCCTTCTCATGCTCTTCCTGGGGCTGGTGAGCGCCACGCTGATCGCGCTGCAGATCTTCCGCCTCCGGCGGATCGGGGCGATCGCCGGCGGTGTCGCCACCGCCAAGACCTCGGAAAAGCCGGAGCCGAAGGCTGTCCCGCCCGCTGCGAAGTTCGCGCCCGCACCTGCCCCCGTTGCCGGCAGCGCCGGGCTCGCCTCGAGCAATGCGGCC
>NZ_JACIEU010000070.1:1216-3924 GCF_014197035.1 Sphingobium scionense
CGCGCCCGCGGGAGCTTCGCTGCGCAAGCCCAAAAGCTGGGCGGGGCAGCTGCGCGTGGTCCAGATCGTGCGAGAGACGCCGAGCGTGCTGACCTTCCGGCTCGCGGACCCGGCCGCCGACCGGCTGCCGTTCGACTTCCTGCCGGGCCAGTTCCTGCAGGTCGAGGTAGAGCCCGAAGCGGGCAAGACCGCGCGCCGTTCCTACACGATCGCCTCTTCGCCGACCCAGCGGGCCTATGTCGAACTGACGGTCAAGCGCGAGGAGCAGGGCGTGGTCTCGCGATACCTGCACGACAAGGTCGTCGCCGACGATCTGCTGAAGGTCAGCGGACCGTTCGGCGCCTTCACCTTCACGGGAACGGATGCCCAGAGCATCGTGCTGATCGCGGGCGGGGTCGGCATCACCCCGATGATGTCGGTGCTGCGCTATCTCACCGACACCGCGTGGAAGGGTGATATCTTCTTCTTCTACGGCGCACGGTCGACCGAGGAATTCGTGTTCCGCGACGAGCTCGAACGGCTCGAACGCCGTTTTCCCAACCTCCATGTCGTCGCCGCGATGCAGCGCGCGCCCGGCACCGTCTGGATGGGCCCCGAAGGGCCGATCACCCGCGAGATGATCCTGGCCGCGGTGCCGGAGATCGCGAGCCGGCGGATCCATATGTGCGGCCCGCCGGCGATGATGGGCGCGATGCGCGGCGTGCTGGCGGAACTCGGCGTCCCCGAAGCGCAGCTGCACACCGAGGCGTTCGGTCCGGCCTCGCTGCCGGCCGACCACGAGGATCTCGAGGTCAAGCCCGCGCCCGCGCCAGCAGCTAAGCCGGCCCCGAGCGCCGAGGTGGCACCGAGCACGGTGACCTTCTCCGTGTCGGGGGTGTCGGCGGCTTTGCCCGCGGACGAGACCGTGCTCGAGGCGGCCGAGGGCGCGGGCGTCGAGATCCCCTATGCCTGCCGTGCGGGCACATGCGGCGCCTGCGTCGTCAAGCTGCTGCAGGGCGAGGTGACGATGGAGGTCGAGTCCGGCCTCGCGCCCGCCGACAAGGCGCAGGGCTATGTGCTCGCGTGCCAGGCGAAGGGCACGGGCACGCCGCTCGTGGTCGAAGCCTGATGCGCGAACGCAGCGACATCGCCGTCGGCCTGCTGGTCGCGTTCCTGCTGCTGTTCCCGTTCGGCTACCTCGTGCATGTGTCACCGCGCTTTCCGGGCAGCCTGGCCGGCGGGATCATCGGGATCGCAGCGCTCGTGCTGATGCTGCTGACGCTTCCCTATGTCGCGGCCAAGCATATCGCCTGGGTCGACAAGGCGCTCTCCCGGCTCGTCAGCAAGCCGACCCTGCTCGCCATCCACATCTATGCCGGCGTGCTGGCGCCGATCCTGGGTCTGGTCCACGCCGCGCACAAGCTCGAAAGCCCGGTCGGACTGCTTCTGACCATCCTTCTGCTGATGACGGTCATCACCGGCTTCATCGGCCGCTACCTGCTTGCCCAGCTTGGTCGGGCGCTGCGCGGACGCAGGTCGGAACTGGCTTCGCTTCGCGCCGCCTTCCTCGAGGAGCCGGCCGCGCCGACGCAGGCCGATACCGCAGCCGCGCCGCTGTCGGGCTGGAGGCGCTATCTGTTCGTCGCCGGGGATGCGCCCGCGGGCCAGCACCCCCAGGACAAGGCGGGGATCGCCGCGGCGCTGGCCGATACCGAATTCGCGATCCGCGCCGAAGAGGCGACCAACACCCTGTTCGCGCGATGGCGGTTCCTGCACATCCTGCTGGGCTGTCTCATCTTCGCGCTGCTCGCGCTCCACGTCGGCGCGGCGATCTATTACGGGCTGCGCTGGCTATGAGCTGGCAGCGTCTTTCCTACGCCGTCTTCATCGCGGCCCTGCTGGTGATGGTCGCCGCGGTCGCGATCCGGATGCGATCGGACGCGCCGAGGGATGCCGGCCTGGTGGCGCAGCTCGTAGCGCCCGGCCCGCTCTCGAGCGCCCACCAGTCCTTCGCCGGCCAATGCACGGCCTGCCACACGCCGGGCAAGGGCGTCGAAACCCGGACCTGTCTCACCTGCCATGCGGGCACGGATTTCGGGACGAAGCAGTCGACGCAGTTCCACGCGAAAGCGACGCAGTGCACCTCCTGCCACGTCGAACATGAGGGAGAGCGCGGCATCATCCGCATGGATCACGCCGCCTTGCTCGACATGGCAAAGTGGCGGCAGCCTTTGGCGGGCATGTCGACAAACACTCGAAGCCTGACCCCCGAGACCGCGCTCAATTGCGCGAGCTGCCATGCGTTCCGCGATCCGCACCAGGGCCTGTTCGGCACCGACTGCGCGAGCTGTCACAAGACCGACAGCTGGAAGATCGCCAATTACCGCCATCCATCGGTCAATTCGACGCAGTGCGCCGAGTGCCACAAGGCGCCGCCCAGTCACTTCATGGAGCATTTCAGCATGGTCTCGCAGCGCGCAGCCGGGTCGAAGGCGCGCGTCGACCAATGCTATGCCTGTCACGCTACCGACAGCTTCAACAATATCCGCAAGCGAGGCTGGTATGATCACCATTGAGGCCGACTGGCTGAGCGCCTTCTTCCGGCTCGCGGTGATCGGCCTGGAACTGGCGGGCACGCTGACCATCCTGGTCGGCGCGGGGCTCGCAACCTTTCTGTTTGCGCGGCGGGCGAGGGCGGGCGACCGAACCGAGGCCTATAGCGCGTTCCG
>NZ_JACIEU010000070.1:4022-6385 GCF_014197035.1 Sphingobium scionense
CAACGCTCGACGATCTCATCGTGCTGGCCGGGCTTGTGCTGGTGCGGACCTTCCTGAGCATCTCGCTCGGGGTCGAGATCAACGGCCACTGGCCCTGGGAGGAAACGCGGATGGCGCGGGAGAAGGCGCGTGCGGCGTCGGATGGGTCGCCGGCTACGGCTGAGGCCGCCGGATGCGGCACAGCGCTCAAGCGATAGCAGATGGAAGGCGCATCATGATCGAGAGACGCGAATTGCTGATGGCGGGCGCCGGCCTTGCCGCCGCCGGAACGCTGGCTGCGCCGGCGGCGGCGCAGCAGCATCGAATGGAAGGGATGGCGATGTCGATGACGGACTGCATCGACGATTGCGTGGCGTCTCACCGCATGTGCCTGGAAACCGCCGCCTGGCTGACGAAGCAAGGCGGCGCGTCAGCCACGGCGTCGCTGATCGCCATGCTGAACGACTGTGCGGAACTGTGCCAGGCGACCGCCAACTCGATGCTGCGCGAATCCCCGCTCCATACCATCCTGTGTCGCGCCTGCGCTGACGCCTGCGAACGATGTGCGCGGGAATGCCTGAGCCACGTCGTGGACGAGCGGATGAAGCGTTGCTCGGCTACCTGCAAGGACTGCGCCGCCAGCTGTCGGATGATGGCGGACATGGCGAGCTGAGTTTCCTCGAACGCGCCCAGGCGTAGTGAGGTCAAGCAGCTCCAGCACCATTGAAGCGATCCGTCGGCTCTACAATGTGGGACCGCTGCGAAGCTGGGTCGTATGGGTGCGAAAGCGGGACTGGTTAAGGATCGGCGGTAGCGCTTCTAGACCAGCCAGGCAGCGATCGCGCCAACCACCGACTTGGTTTCGGCAACGTCGCGGACTCGCACGGTATCCAGCCCGAGATGCTTGGCCGGATAATCATTTCCGCCCGGGAAGATCGCGTCACCGAAGAAGATCATCTCGTCGAGTGCGACGCCGGTCTGCTCGGAAAGGCGCTTAAGGCCATAGGCCTTGTCTATCCCTTCGCGGGTGATGTCGATCGATGTCGCCCCGCCGATATTGATGGCAAAGCCTGGCAGCAACGGCTGGAGCAGGGCCTGCAATTTCTTGCGCTTGGCGTGATCGGGATCCCACGTGTCCTTGGCCTCGAGCGGCGCCTGCTGACCGAGCGCGGAGAATGTGATCTGGCTGCCGCGATCCTCGATCTGCTCGCCCCAGATGTTCTCGTTTGCATAGCCCGCCTGCTCGACCGCCTTGGTCAGTGCTTCGCGGATGCGCTGGCTTTCGTCGCCGGTGAACAGATCGGCATAGATACGCGTCCATTGGCCGTCGGCGTGACGATATAGCTTGGTGCCCGTGGTCGGCTGGATGATAAAATTGTCGAGCCGCGCACGGGCGGGCATGCGCGACACCACCTGTTTCTCGAATTGCGGCCAGTCGCCTCCGGAGATGATCGCTACCATCGTCACGTCGAGCAGGCGGGTAAGCAGATCCGCCATTTCATCGTCGAGCGGCTGCTTGTTGAGCGCGAGCGTTCCATCGAGGTCGAAAGCGGCCAGTCGCTTCATGATGATCCTCCCACAAGCGGCAGCAGAAATGCGTCGATGGCATCGGCGATGCCATCTTTGTCGTCGCTGGTTGAAATGTAGTGCGCTGCGCTACGGATCTCCTCAGGCGCCTTGCCCATGGCGATCGATAGGCCGGTGCGCACGAGCAAAGGGCAGGTCATTGGGCATGTGGCCGAGCGCCCGCGCCAGGGCATCGACGCCAGCTCGCTTGTTGGCATAGGGGTTGGTGACGTCCAGATAGTAGGTCCGCGACCGGGCAATCGTCGCCGACGCCAGGCTCTTGTCCTTGCGAACCAAAGTCCGTCGATGTCGGAGATGACGAGGCCCAGCATCATTGGCCGATCCTGTGCCAGAAGCGGCCATCGCGTTCGAGTAGGGCATCTGCGCCGGCCGGGCCGGCGCTGCCTGGTGCATAGGATTCAAGCCTGCCCTTGTCCTTGACCCAGTCATCGAGGATCGGCTGGACCGCGGCCCAGCCCGCCTCGATCTGCTCAGCGCGCTGGAACAATGTCTGGTCGCCGGTCATCATGTCATAGAGCAAGGTTTCGTAGCCGGTCCGGCCCGACAGCTTGAAGTGGTCGGCATAAGTGAAATCGAGCGTTGTCCCTGCGGTCTTGATCACTGGACCCGGTTTCTTGACCAGCATGTCTAAGACGATGCTTTCGTCCGGCTGCAGCTGGAAGATCAGGCGATTGGCTGGCAGGCGGTCGATCGGACAATCGCGGAATAAAGCGTAGGGCACTGCCTTGAACGTGACGACGATCTCCGTATCGCGCGCTGCCAGCGCCTTGCCGGTGCGCAGGTAGAAGGGCACGCCG
>NZ_JACIEU010000071.1 GCF_014197035.1 Sphingobium scionense
ACATTCATATCTGGGCGGCATCAGCCCGCTCGCCTTCGAAGCCAAGGTGGCATAATGAGAGAGGTGACCGGCACAAATCCGTTACAAGTCCACGAGTGCTTTGAAGCAGTATCCGGAGCGAGGCGCTCATGATCCGCCACGAAGCCCAGAAAAGAACGAAGCCGAATAGGATTCCGAGCAGTGGGTCGATCTCCAGAAACCCGGTGAAGCGGATCACCAGTGCCGAGACCACCACGATGAGGCTGCCGACGAACGTCTGAAGGATGTGCCAGAAGGCACCCTTCATGTTGAGGTTGCCCTTCTGGCGCCGATATAGAAGCCAGAACGAGATCACCTCCGTCACGATCCCGCCGCTGGCAGCCAGGAGCATGGGGGTCGTCTCGAGCTCGATCGGATCCTGAAGGCGCGTTGCGCCCCTCCAGATGACGTAGCCCGCCATGACGAACAGGAAGATTCCGTTGAACAGGGCTCCGAGGATTTCGGCGCGGCCCCATCCGAAGGTGTGCGTCGGTGTTGCGCCTCGCTCACCGAGCCGCTGCGCAACGAGCGCGATCAGGACGCCTCCGACAGCCGAGAACGTGTGAAAAGCATCTGAGGTGACTGCGACAGAGCCGGTCCAGATGCCAATGCCGAGCTCGACGACGAAGTAGATGCCGGTGAGGACACCGGAGATCACCAGGGCTTTGCGGTCACCGTTTACGGCCATGTGCCCTGCGTGGCTTGAATGATCAGCCATTAGAGTCTCCTCGGATCATCTGTGGTGGAAAGCCGGCCGCCGCTGACGCTCATGCCCACCAGGAGGAAAACCAAAGCTTCAGTCTCTCCCAAAGGGTGAGCGCCTCTGTGCCGTGGGGGTGCGGGGTATGCGCTTTGTTGACGAGCGCGTTCGCAAAGATCGTGACGTTGACGGGAGAGAACCGCAGGCTGTGGAAGCGCGCGCGCAGCCTGCCTTCCTGGTCGATCAGGTGTGTCACGGCGCCATGCATCTGCATGCCGTCGGGCATGGTGGTGAACTTGAGGCCGTAGGCGGCGGCTAACTGCCGCGTTGTGCCGATCGGCTGCGAGGGCAGCGTGGTGAGAAAGGTCCAGTTTGCAGGATCCAGTCCGTGCTGACCGCCGAACTCCTTCATCACCTTAGGGGTGTCGTTTCTTGGGTCTGTGCTGATCGTGAGGAAGGCGACCTGGTCCTTCATCGGGGAGATGTTCGTCTGCTTCTGGATCTGTGCGATCTTCTCCGAATGGAGGGGGCAGACGTCTGGGCACTTCGTGTAGATGAAGTTGAGGATGACGACCTTGCCTCGGTAATCGCGGAGGCGGTGCACCCTTCCCGCAGCGTCTCGCAGGGTGAACTCGGGAGCCGGCTGGTTAACCGACTGGAAGTAGCGTTCTCGCTTGAAGAGCTGCTGCTCAACCTCCTGAAGCGAGTGCGATGCGGCGGGCGTCGCGGTGGTCAGCACGCCGATGGCCGCGATCTGCAAGGCTCCGGTAAGGCCAAGGCGTGCGTTTCGTGACGCTGCCGAGCGCCCTGCTGGCGACCCGGGCGGCATTGATGAGAGTTCGGTGTGCACCCGAAACGGGGCTGGGGAGAACGTACGTAATTTCAGCGGCATCATCGAAATTCTCGTCCGCAGGTTTCGTAGGGAGGTCGGGCCCGTACCGCTTGCCACGGTGGGAAGGTCAAGCGGCCGAACAGAACTTCGTCCGAAGCGTCGAGAGATAGCCCCCGTCCAATGCCTGTCCTGATCCGCCGAGCCCCTTTGGCATCGCTGGCGAGACGCTCGCGGCCTATGCCGTTCGACGCCAAACCCGCCACCAGCACATGGAGGCGCTGCGCCGTATCTACGGATACAGAATGTTCCCCGGACGGGGACCGTATGCCAGGGCTTTCCGCGATTGGCTTCTCGCCGAAGCCGAGCAGGCACGCTCAAACGACGACCTTGCCCGGCGCTTCATTGCCCGCTGCCGTGAAACCATGACCATCCTGCCGGCGATCACGACAATCGAGCGTTTGTGCGCGGACGCGCTCGTCGCCGCCGAACGTCGGATCGAGAAGCGGATCGCGGCCCGTCTCGATCCCGTCGCCTGTGATGGGCTCGACCGACTGACTACCGAGATGCTGCCGGGGGCGATCAGCCGCTTCATCTGGCTGCGCCGGATTGAGCCGGGCAACAACTCCGCCGCGGCGAACCGGCTGCTCGACCGGCTCGAGTTCCTGCGCGCGATGAACCTCAATGATGGTATACTTGCCGGTGTTCCACCGCATCGCGTCGCCCGGCTACGCCGGCAGGGCGAGCGCTACTTCGCCGATGGCCTGCGCGACCTCGGCGCCGATCGGCGCCGCGCTATCATGGCGGTCTGCGTCATTGAATGGGCCACGGCGACTGCGGATGCGGTGATCGAAACACATGACCGGATCGTTGGCCGCACCTGGCGCGACGCGAAGCAACTGCATGACGCGCGGGTCGTAGAAACCAGAGGCGCTACCACTGCGACTTTGAACGGCTTCACTGCACTCGGTCAATCATTGCTCGAAGCGCATGGCGACGGCGCGTCGCTGGAAGATGCGGTCGCGGGCGGGGCGGGATGGGAACGGCTCACCAGCCTCGTCGCTACGGCCAAGACGTTGACGGACACCTTGGGCGATGATCCGCTGGCCTATGTTGATCAGGGGTATCACCGCTTCCGTCGGTATGCCCCGCGCATGCTGCGATGCCTCGACCTCAAAGCTGCGGCGGTTGCACGGCCTTTGCTGGACGCGGCTACCGTCATCGCTACCAAGGGCGCAGTTCCGGCGGCCGACGATTTCTTGCGCCCGCATTCCAAATGGCGGCGACAGTTGCGGGCGAAGGGCGATGATGATGCCCGCCTCCGGGAAGTCGCGGTCATGTTTCACCTGCGCGACGCGCTGCGCTCGGGCGACATATGGCTCGACCGCTCGCATCGATATGGTGACCTGCGCCACGTCCTCGTGCCGATGGCGGTCGCGCATGCCGCGAAGCTGGCGGTCCCGTCCGACCCGCATGTCTGGCTGGCTGACCGCAAAGTGCGTCTCGCTGATGGCCTTGCCCGGCTCGGTCGCGCCGTGCGCAGCGGTACAATTCCGAAAGGCAGCATCGAGGACGGCACGCTGCGCATTGATCGGCTCACCGCTGACGCGCCGGATGGGATCGAGGATCTGGTGCTTGATCTGTATCGCCGGCTGCCGCCCGTCCGCATCACCGATCTGCTGCTCGAAGTCGATACCGCGCTGGGTTTCACTGATGCCTTCACGCATCTGCGCACCGGCGTGCCATGCGGCGACCGAATCGGCCTGCTCAACGTCCTGCTTGCCGAGGGCCTGAATTTGGGTCTGCGTAAGATGGCAGAGGCTTCCAACACTCACGACTATTGGCAACTCTCCCGTCTCGCTCGCTGGCACGTCGAAAGCGAGGCGATCGACCAGGCGCTGGCCAACGTGGTCGCGGCGCAAGGGGCGCTGCCGATGGCCCAGGTCTGGGGTATGGGCAGATCCGCATCGGCCGATGGCCAGTTCTTCCCCGCCGCACGGCAGGGCGAAGCGATGAATACGATCAACGCCCGCTACGGCAACGATCCCGGCATCAAGGCCTATACCCACGTCAACGACCGCTTCGCGCCGTTTGCATCGCGGACCATTCCAGCCACGGTCAGCGAAGCACCTTATCTACTCGACGGGCTGACGATGAATGAGGCAGGGCGACGGATCGAAGAGCAGTACGCCGACACTGGCGGGTTCACCGATCATCTGTTCGGGATCAGCGCGATGCTCGGCTGCCGCCTTGTACTGCGCATCCGCGACCTCCCATCCAAACGACTGTACGTGTTCGACCCTGCCGCGACGCCGAGCGAATTGCGCCCGCTGGTGGGCGGCAAGGCGCGTGAGGCGCTGATCGTTTCCAACTGGCCCGATCTGTTCCGCTGCGCCGCCACCATGAGCGCTGGACAGGTCGCGCCGAGCAGCATCTTGCGCAAGCTCGCCTCCTATCCGCGCCAGAACGATCTTGCCTCCGCGCTGCGCGAGGTGGGCCGGATCGAGCGGACGCTGTTCATCATCGAATGGATACTCGACGTCGGCATGCAGCGCCGTGCACAGGTCGGCCTCAACAAAGGCGAGGCACATCATGCGCTGAAAAATGCCCTGCGCATCGGCCGTCAGGGCGAAATCCGCGACCGCACGACGGAGGGTCAGCATTACCGGATCGCCGGCCTCAACCTGCTCACCGCCATCATCGTCTACTGGAACACCCTGCACCTTGGCCATGCCGTTGAGGCCCGGCGCCGCGAAGGGCTCGATACCCCCGACCATCTTCTCGCCCATATTTCGCCGCTCGGATGGGCACACATCCTCCTCACTGGCGAGTACCTTTGGCCCAAGGACGCCGGCGCTTAGACCCAATGACTGCCGGAGCCTCAAGGGCTCAAATCTGAGATGCTGACGTTGGATTGGTGAGCAACGGAGGCGAGTCATGACACAGGCAGTGAAATATGTCGGTTTGGACGTGCACAAGGAAACCATCGCGGTCGCAGTCGCTGATGGAGAACGCGGAGGCGAGGTGCGCTTTGTAGGCACAATCGTCAATGAGAACGACGCAGTCAGAAGGCTGGTCAAGCGACTGGCGGCGCCGGATGTAACTTTAAGCGTCTGCTATGAGGCTGGCCCTTGCGGCTATGGTTTGCACCGGCTTCTGACGAAACTGGGACAGGCTTGTATCGTTATCGCCCCCTCAATGATGCCGAGACGGCCGGGGGATCACGTAAAAACCGACCGGCGTGATGCGATGACGTTGGCGCGGCTGCTGCGTGCCGGCGAGCTCACCGCGATCTGGGTGCCGGACGAAGCCCACGAGGCGGTGCGCGACCTGATCCGAGCCCGGCGAAGCGCTCAGGAAAATGCTACCGAGGCGCGGCAGGCAGTGCGAAGTTTCCTGCTCCGCCACGATCGTCGTTTTGGCGGCAAGACGGCCTGGACGAAGATGTACTGGCGGTGGTTATCGGAACAGCGCTTCGACTTCCCGCACCAGCAGCTGGCCTTTGAGGAAATGCAAAAGCGGGTGCTGGAGGCTCAGGCACGGGTCGGTCGCCTCGAGGCCGCGCTGGGCGAAGCAATGCAAGCCTGGCATTTCGGAGCGCTGGTCCACAATCTCCAGGCCTTGCGCGGCATTAGGCTGATCGTCGCCGCTACGCTGGTCGCCGAGGTCGGTGATCTCACTCGCTTCGACAACCCAAAACAGTTGATGGCCTATGTCGGCCTGGTGCCCTCCGAGCATTCCAGCGGCGCTCGTACCAAGCGCGGCCGGATTACCCGCGCGGGTAATGGACATGCCCGAACCATGCTGGTCGAAGCAGGATGGTCGTATCGTCTTCCTGCCCGCGAGGAGCGCCGTTATCGTGAGCGCGTTGCTGATTTACCAGACGAAATCCAGGCGATCGGATGGAAAGCACAGGTTCGCCTGTGTCAGCGCTACCGTCGCCTGGCAGCCACCGGCAAACCGCAGCCGAAGGTGACCACTGCGATCGCGCGTGAACTGGTCGGCTATGCTTGGGACATTGCACGTCGCGTGTCACCAGCTGTGGCTGGCTGATCCACTTGTAACAATCACGAGAGGAGGCGCCAGCGGACCATTTGCATAGCCTTGGCCGGCGTGCCGCGGGCACCCGACTGTGATGGGCAATCCTCGGTACACCAAGGGGCAGGTTCATCCGATGCCCGTGCTTAGACAGAGGATAGGCCCAGCGACGGATACGGGTAGTGCGGTAACCAACCCGCGGATGAGAGCATGATCAATCGTCGTCGATCAGGCGCCCGCGGCACACCCGCCAAGGTCAATGTAACCGCTGGTCTTGCAGCCGGCGAAGGAGTAAACTCGACCAGCGTTTCGGATGGCAGTCATGAGAGGGTGTCATTCCGCCCTCAGCCGGAACCGACCCCTATCTGCTCGGCTTCAACCAGTCGGTCGCCACCGGGGTAGGTTTCATCGCGCTCGCTGGCGTCTCCGCCGAATTCGGCGTCGTGATGCTGATCT
>NZ_JACIEU010000072.1 GCF_014197035.1 Sphingobium scionense
TGGTTGCGGGAGTAGGATTTGAACCTACGACCTTCAGGTTATGAGCCTGACGAGCTACCGGGCTGCTCCATCCCGCGACACTGGGCGATTATGTGGCCCTGATATGCAAAAAGGGCGGCTTTGTGGGCCGCCCTGTTTTGAGATTATGAATGGGTTTTTTATCCGTAGTCATGCGCGTGCTTCAATGCCTGGCGACGCCCTACTCTTCCAGTGCTTGAGCAATAGTACCATCGGCGCAGACTGGTTTCACGGCCGAGTTCGGGATGGGATCGGGTGGGTCACAGACGCTATGGTCACCAAGCAATGAAGCAGGCGCATAACTGCGGTTTTTTAATCGATACCGTGCACAATTTCGTGTGTTTGTATGTTCGTATATCTGGGCTGGCTTAAAACCATTCCGCCAACGGCCGCTGCTGTAACCAGCATTGTCGTTGATGGTGGGACTCTTAAGCGCGAACAGAGCAATTAGGACTGGTTAGCTCCATGCGTTACCGCACTTCCACATCCAGCCTATCAACGTCGTGGTCTACGACGGCTCGATGAAATCTTATCTTGAGGGAGGCTTCCCGCTTAGATGCTTTCAGCGGTTATCCCGTCCATACATAGCTACCCTGCTGCGCCACTGGCGTGACGACAGGTACACCAGAGGTATGTTCAACCCGGTCCTCTCGTACTAGGGTCAACTCCTCTCAAATTTCGACGCCCACGGCAGATAGGGACCAAACTGTCTCGCGACGTTCTGAACCCAGCTCACGTACCACTTTAATTGGCGAACAGCCAAACCCTTGGGACCTGCTCCAGCCCCAGGATGTGATGAGCCGACATCGAGGTGCCAAACGATTCCGTCGATATGAGCTCTTGGGAATCATCAGCCTGTTATCCCCGGCGTACCTTTTATCCGTTGAGCGATGGCCCTTCCACGAGGGACCACCGGATCACTATGACCGACTTTCGTCTCTGCTCGACTTGTCAGTCTCGCAGTCAGGCGGGCTTATGCCATTGCACTCTAACAGACGGTTTCCAACCGTCCTGAGCCCACCATCGCGCGCCTCCGTTACTCTTTAGGAGGCGACCGCCCCAGTCAAACTACCCGCCACAGAGGGTCCCTGCACCGGATAACGGTGCGAGGTTAGACATCAGAAAACAACAGGGTGGTATTTCACCTATGGCTCCACGACAACTGGCGTCATCGCTTCAAAGCCTCCCACCTATGCTACACAGTTCTTTCCTAATGCCACTCTGAAGCTGCAGTAAAGGTGCACGGGGTCTTTCCGTCTAACCGCGGGTACTCCGCATCTTCACGGAGAATTCAATTTCGCTGAGCATATCCTGGAGACAGTGGGGAAGTCGTTACGCCATTCGTGCAGGTCGGAACTTACCCGACAAGGAATTTCGCTACCTTAGGACCGTTATAGTTACGGCCGCCGTTTACCTGGGCTTCAATTCAGAGCTTGCACTCCTCCTCTTAACCTTCAGGCACCGGGCAGGCGTCAGGCCCTATACGTCGTCTTGAAGCCGACTTAGCAGAGCCCTGTGTTTTTGCTAAACAGTCGCTACCCCCTGGCCTGTGCCCCCCATCAGAACTTGCGTTTAGATGGGGCCTCCTTCTTCCGAAGGTACGGAGGCAATTTGCCGAGTTCCTTCAGGATACTTCTCTCAAACGCCTTGGTATACTCTACCATTCCACCTGTGTCGGTTTAGGGTACGGTCTATACGGTGGGGCTATTTCCTGGGACCCCTTCACTGCCCGGAGCAATCCAATAAGCCCGAACAATTTACGGCATCCGTCACACACCACCAGGCCCACGAATATTAACGTGGTTCCCATCGACTACCCCCTTCGGGCTCGTCTTAGGGGCCGGCTTACCCTGCTCAGATTAGCTTTAAGCAGGAACCCTTGGAATTTCGGCGACAGTGCATCTCACACTGTTAATCGCTACTCATGTCTGCATTCGCACTTCCGATACCTCCACGACCCATTACCAGATCGCTTCAACGGCCTACGGAACGCTCCGCTACCGCTCAGATCAAAGATCTGAACCCTAAGCTTCGGTGCATCACTTTAGCCCCGTTACATCTTCGCCGCAGGATCTCTTATTTAGACCAGTGAGCTGTTACGCTTTCTTTAAAGGATGGCTGCTTCTAAGCCAACCTCCTGGTTGTTTTGGAAATCCCACATGCTTTCCCACTTAGTGATGACTTGGGGACCTTAGCTGTAGGTTAGGGCTGTTTCCCTTTTGACGACGGACCTTAGCACCCGCCGTCTGTCTGCCGAACTAGACTCGTTGGTATTCGGAGTTTGGTTAGAGTTGGTAGATCTCGCGACCCCCGCATCCATCCAGTGCTCTACCCCCAACGGCAATCATTCGACGCTCTACCTCAATAGATTTCGCGGAGAACCAGCTATTTCCCGGCTTGATTGGCCTTTCACCCCTAAGCACAACTCATCCGACAATTTTTCAACATTGAACGGTTCGGTCCTCCAGTGCGTGTTACCGCACCTTCAACCTGGTCATGCATAGATCGCCGGGTTTCGGGTCTAA
Source organism: Sphingobium scionense (assembly GCF_014197035.1). GTDB lineage: Bacteria > Pseudomonadota > Alphaproteobacteria > Sphingomonadales > Sphingomonadaceae > Sphingobium > Sphingobium scionense. Next base: position 2,544 of record NZ_JACIEU010000072.1, read on the forward strand.
TGCATCAAACTATGGCGCCCTATTCAGACTCGCTTTCGCTGCGCCTACACCTAACGGCTTAAGCTTGCTTGATACACTAAGTCACAGACCCATTATGCAAGAGGTACGCGGTCAGGTCTCAAGGACCCTCCCACTGCTTGTAGGCATCCGGTTTCAGGTACTGTTTCACTCCCCTCATCGGGGTGCTTTTCACCTTTCCCTCACGGTACTGGTTCACTATCGGTCATGTACGAGTATTTAGGCTTGGAGGGTGGTCCCCCCATGTTCAGACAGAGTTTCACGTGCTCCGCCCTACTCAAGTCCTGAAGTATCATTTTCGCATACGGGGCTGTCACCCGCTATGGCCGAACTTTCCAGATCGTTCTGCTAACTATACTCCAGGCACTGGCCTGGTCCGCGTTCGCTCGCCACTACTAACGGAATCTCGGTTGATGTCTTTTCCTCCGGGTACTGAGATGTTTCAGTTCTCCGGGTTCGCTTCACCAAAGCCTATTTTATTCAGCTTAGTGATACCTCAACCATTTAACCGCTCATCCTGATCGCTCAGGACAGAGATTAAATGGTGAAGGTGGGTTATCCCATTCGGAAATCGCGGGATCAAAGCCTGCTCACGGCTCCCCCACGCTTATCGCAGCGTGCCACGTCCTTCATCGCCTGTACATGCCAAGGCATTCACCAGATGCCCTTACCTCACGCTTGAGAGTCCACACCACCAACGACAATACTGGGTAGCATTTGTCGAAAGCTTCCGTGTGGTTATTAAACTCAGCCAGATAATCTTGTGTGTACAACATCTGATCGACTTTCCGGATGCTTCCTTGCGGAAACACCAAAAAACCAATCCCATGTCGCCACGGCATCGATTAAAAAACCCATTCACAATGTCAAAGAGGCTCGCACTGCGAGCCATATCACCAGCCTTGGCTGGTAAACCGCTATCTTCATCAACTAGAGTATCTGTGGCAGATCACTTGATTGGCGCTCCAACGAACCGAAGGTTCGCAAGGCCGAACGGCCGTCGCTGCTTATGCAGCGGACACCCAATCAAAGAACCATTTGCGAAGCAAATGGTGGAGCCTATCGGGATCGAACCGATGACCTGATGCTTGCAAAGCAACCGCTCTCCCAGCTGAGCTAAGGCCCCCTACCAATTTTCGACAACTGGTGGGCCGGGGAGGAGTTGAACCTCCGACCTCACGCTTATCAGGCGTGCGCTCTAACCACCTGAGCTACCGGCCCAGCTGCCAACCGAGCTGCTATTAGCAGCCTGAGGCGCTTGAGCCTGCTCAGCTATCAGCGCAGCTTGGCTGCGCTAATCTCTAGTGATGAAGGGACATGAGGACGGCGGCTATGTTCTTTGGAAATGACGAAGCTCTTTCAGTGTCTAGCACTGACGCTTTCGTCACGATCCTTAGAAAGGAGGTGATCCAGCCGCAGGTTCCCCTACGGCTACCTTGTTACGACTTCACCCCAGTCGCTAAACCCACTGTGGTCGCCTGCCTCCTTGCGGTTAGCTCAACGCCTTCGAGTGAATCCAACTCCCATGGTGTGACGGGCGGTGTGTACAAGGCCTGGGAACGTATTCACCGCGGCATGCTGATCCGCGATTACTAGCGATTCCGCCTTCACGCTCTCGAGTTGCAGAGAACGATCCGAACTGAGACGACTTTTGGAGATTAGCTCCCTCTCGCGAGGTGGCTGCCCACTGTAGTCGCCATTGTAGCACGTGTGTAGCCCAACGCGTAAGGGCCATGAGGACTTGACGTCATCCCCACCTTCCTCCGGCTTATCACCGGCGGTTCCTTTAGAGTACCCAACTAAATGCTGGCAACTAAAGGCGAGGGTTGCGCTCGTTGCGGGACTTAACCCAACATCTCACGACACGAGCTGACGACAGCCATGCAGCACCTGTCACCTATCCAGCCGAACTGAAGGAAAGTGTCTCCACGATCCGCGATAGGGATGTCAAACGTTGGTAAGGTTCTGCGCGTTGCTTCGAATTAAACCACATGCTCCACCGCTTGTGCAGGCCCCCGTCAATTCCTTTGAGTTTTAATCTTGCGACCGTACTCCCCAGGCGGATAACTTAATGCGTTAGCTGCGCCACCAAAACACCATGTGCCCTGACAGCTAGTTATCATCGTTTACGGCGTGGACTACCAGGGTATCTAATCCTGTTTGCTCCCCACGCTTTCGCACCTCAGCGTCAATACCAGTCCAGTGAGCCGCCTTCGCCACTGGTGTTCTTCCGAATATCTACGAATTTCACCTCTACACTCGGAATTCCACTCACCTCTCCTGGATTCAAGCTATCTAGTTTCAAAGGCAGTTCCGGGGTTGAGCCCCGGGCTTTCACCTCTGACTTGAATAGCCGCCTACGTGCGCTTTACGCCCAGTAATTCCGAACAACGCTAGCTCCCTCCGTATTACCGCGGCTGCTGGCACGGAGTTAGCCGGAGCTTATTCTCCCGGTACTGTCATTATCATCCCGGGTAAAAGAGCTTTACAACCCTAAGGCCTTCATCACTCACGCGGCATTGCTGGATCAGGCTTTCGCCCATTGTCCAATATTCCCTACTGCTGCCTCCCGTAGGAGTCTGGGCCGTGTCTCAGTCCCAGTGTGGCTGATCATCCTCTCAGACCAGCTAAGGATCGTCGCCTTGGTGAGCCTTTACCTCACCAACTAGCTAATCCTACGCGGGCTCATCCTTGGGCGATAAATCTTTGGACTTACGTCATCATCCGGTATTAGCAGTCGTTTCCAACTGTTATTCCGAACCCAAGGGCAGATTCCCACGCGTTACGCACCCGTGCGCCACTACCACCGAAGTGATCGTTCGACTTGCATGTATTAGGCATGCCGCCAGCGTTCGTTCTGAGCCAGGATCAAACTCTCAAGTTTGATGTCCGATTCTATCCAGGCGGAATAAGCCCAAACAGAACCGCTCATTTTCAGGAGCCATTCCTGCACAATATATTCTAGTGGAATATATCGAGACATATAGGAACGGCCTAATTTTATCTGAACTCCTACGCCTGAAAGCCGTAAGAACCCAGGGCCGCCGCCCACATGTCCCTTCATCTAAATCACAATGTCAAAGAGCCG
>NZ_JACIEU010000073.1 GCF_014197035.1 Sphingobium scionense
AAAATCCAGCCGGCTGCTTAAACCATCGAAATGAGGGGTCCCTTTTAGACGCCGATCACCCCGCTAACGGGGTTCTTTTTGCACGCCGATCCACACGGATGAAGGCCGAGCGTGAGCATGTTATTCCCCTTTCGCCCCCTGCGATCGCAGTCCTCGAGCGTTGCAAGGAATTGCGGGCCGGAACGTGCTCGTTCGTGTTCCCAGGCGCTCGAGGTGACGCACAGATGAGCGATATGACGCTCACGAAGCTGCTCCGCGATATGAAGGAAGGTGTCACCGTCCATGGGTTCCGCTCTGCCTTCCGTGATTGGGTCAGCGAGGAAACAAATTACCCTGGTGAAATCGCGGAGGCGGCTCTGGCTCATCGGGTCAGGGACAAAACGGAAGCCGCATATCGCCGAGGAAATCTCCTCGAAAAGAGGCGCAACCTGATGAAGGAGTGGGGGTCATATTGCCAAGATTGATTTCGTTACCAATGCGTCAAGGCTAGCCGTGGCGTGCTTCCGCAGACGGTAGGCGCCCCCCCCTGTCGCGCCGGCATCATCGACTGTAAGGACAAGCTTCGCAATCCGAAGTTTAGACCATTGATAACGTGCATTGATGGCAAAAGCGCAACATCAAAAATTCTCCGACGCGCACGGTGTCGAGGCTGTGGCTCCGCCCTCTCCCCATTGAACGACACATCTATGGGCAATTGCCCTGCCTTTGAGACATCTCTCCGGCGGCGTTACTCTATCGAGGCAGATCATTCCTTGCCAACTTCTTACATGTCAGCCTTGCCATGACCTTGCAGAAACCCGATCGCTGAGGCCTTGAGCAGGGGCAGGCAGCATGAGAGCAATATTCACTGAAGCCGCAACGTTGCTTAACCGCAATGTTGAAAGCGTGACACGTATCGCGGGCGGTGACCTTTCTTTCGTCGCACGCCTCTCCCTGGGTTGCGGCGACACGGTCATCGCCAAACGGGGAGACAGAGTTGTCGATGAGGCGCGCATGCTCGCGGCGATCGCTGCGACCGGGATGCCGGTCCCGCAGATTCTGGCTGTCCAAGATGATCTCCTGCTGCTCGAAGATCTGCCCTCGGGCGGGCGCCTTGTCCGCAACTGGGCGCATCTCGCCGAATTGCTCGACCGTCTCCATGCGCCAGATCACACGGCCTATGGTTGGGATTGCGATTATGCCTTTGGCGATGTGCCAATTGGCAATTCCCGCACCGACAACTGGGTCGCCTTCTGGGCGGAACAGCGCTTGCGCTGCCATGTCCCGCATCTGAGTTCTCAGCTGGCTCATCGCGTTGAGCGGCTCGCCGATCGACTTGGCGAGCATATACCCCAGCGCCCGACTGCTGTTCTGCTTCATGGCGATCTGTGGGGAGGAAATATCCTCGTTGGTCAGGACCAGATCAGCGGGGTGATCGATCCTGCATGCTACCATGGCGACCGAGAGGTGGATCTTGCCATGCTGAGCCTGTTCGACCAGCCGCCTGAAATATTCCATGAGGCCTGCGGCCTTGCGCAAGGCTGGGAAGAACGCCAGCCCGTTTATCGGTTGTGGCCACTGCTAGTGCATGTTCGGCTTTTCGGAGGCGCGTATCATCAGCAGGCTGGGGCATGCCTCCAACGGCTGGATGTCTGATTGGCCAGACGCTGTTTATCGGTCGGTCAGAAACGCGGCTATGCCTCCACCATCAACCCAGAGGTACGAAAGACAAGTTAACTGGGTGTCCGAACGGGGACGAGGTGGAGGCAACAGAGCCCGGCTCAGATGGGCCCTGGGCCGCGCGGAGCTCCCTTTATGAACGCACGTAAGCTCTGCATTACAACTAGGGTCGACGCGCCAACCTTTACGGTTTCGATCGCTCCTTCTGCGAAAAGTTCATACAGCTTCGAACGGCCGATCCCTGTTAGCCGTGTAGCCGTCTTGATCCGTACCGTAAGCGGCTCAAAATCTGAGCCATCTTTGGAGCTTTGATCAATATCATGGGTCATTCGGAGCAGTCCTCAACAGGCGAGGCTCCGATGGCGACGTTGTAGCACCGGCACGATATGCCATTGGCGTGTTCTAGTAAATACTACCCTGTTGATTGCCGCTGAGAAGTGACCCGGGGTTTTCATCGAGAAGTGACCCACCTTGCGATTATGTTTCGGATGTCAGGGGTGGGTCAAGATGGGGTTTTCTCCTTCCGGGTTTTGGGCTGCTGAGCCGAGCTGTTCTTGAACCGGAAGCTGTCGTTGCCGGTCTCGAGGATGTGGCAGTGATGGGTGAGCCGATCGAGGAGCGCAGTGGTCATCTTGGGATCCCCGAACACGGTGGCCCATTCGCTGAAGCTAAGGTTGGTCGTGATGATGACGCTGGTGCGCTCGTAAAGCTTGCTCAGCAGGTGGAACAGCAGGGCGCCGCCTGACGCGCTGAACGGCAGATAGCCAAGCTCATCGAGGATCACGAGATCGGAGTGGGCAAGCCTTCCGGCGATCTGGCCCGCCTTACCCTGTGCCTTCTCCTGTTCCAGCGCGTTGACCAGCTCGACCGTGGAGAAGAACCGCACCCGTTTGCGGTGATGTTCGATAGCCTGGACGCCCAGGGCGGTGGCGATATGGGTCTTGCCGGTGCCGGGGCCGCCGACCAGCACGATATTGTCGGCCACGTCCATAAACTCGCAGCGGTGGAGCTGGCGGACCAGCGCCTCGTTGATCTCGCTGCTGATAAAGTCGAAGCCCGCCAGATCACGATAGGCCGGGAACCGCGCGATCTTGAGCTGATAGGATACCGATCGCACCTCCCGTTCGGCGGTCTCCGCCTTCAGGAGCTGGGACAGGATCGGAACGGCCGCATCGAACGCTGGCGCTCCCTGCTCCATGAGATCGGTGACGGCTTGCGCCATGCCGTGCATCTTGAGGCTGCGCAGCATGACGATGATGGCGCCGCTGGCGGGATCATGACGCATGGCGGTTCTCCCCGCGCAGCGCATCATAGCGTTCCACATTGGCAAGCGGTTCGCTGACGAGCCTCAGCGCCTGTGGCGCCGTGATCGGCGTTGTCGTCAGCGGCTTGCCGTCGATCAGCCGGTGCAGCAGGTTGAGGATATGGGTCTTGGTCGGAACCCCGGTCTCCAGTGCCATGGTGACGGCTTTCAGCACGACCTGCTCGTCATGATGCAGGACCAGTGCAAGGATCTCGACCATCTCCCTGTCACCGCCACGAGACCGCAGCAGATGGCGCTGCAACCGCTGGAAGGGGTCGGGCAGTTCGAGGAACGGCGCGCCGTTGCGCAGGGCCCCGGGCTTGCGCTGCACCACCGCCAGATAATGGCGCCAGTCATAGATCGTGCGCCCCGGCGCATCGTGGGACCGCTCGATGATCCGTCGATGCTCACATAAGACCTGTCCTTCCGCGACCACCAGGAAGCGGTCTGGATAGACGCGCAGGCTGACGGGCCGGTTGGCGAAGGAGGCTGGCACGCTATAGCGGTTGCGCTCCAGATGGACGAGGCAGGTCGGTGAGACCCGCTTGCCATATTCCACAAATCCGTCGAACGGCCTGCCCATGGGCATCAGGCTCGCTACCTCATCCGCCCAGGCATCAGAGACAGAGCCCGGCTCGATGCCATGCGGTATATCCCGCCATAACATCCTGCAGCGCTCCTCCAGCCACAGGTTGAGGGCATCGAGCGTCTCGGTCTGGGGAACGGGTTGCCATAGCCGATGGCGCGCATCCTGGACATTCTTCTCGACCTGCCCCTTCTCCCATCCCGCTGCCGGATTACAGAACTCGGCCTCGAAAAGATAATGGCTGACCATGGTGAGGAGGCGGGCGTTGACGGTCCGATCCTTGCCACGCCCGACCTTGTCGACCGCGGTGCGCATGTTGTCGTAGATGCCGCGCCGCGGCACGCCGCCCAGCACGCGGAACGCATGATTATGGGCATCGAATAGCATCTCGTGGGTCTGTAGAAGATAGGCCCGCACAAAGAAGGCACGGCTGTAGCTGAGCTTGAAGTGCGCCACCTGCAGCTTGGTGCGCACGCCATCGATGATCGCCCAGTCCTCGCTCCAGTCAAACTGGAACGCCTCACCCGGCGCAAACGATAGCGGCACGAACGTGCCCTTGCCGCTCATCTGCTGCTGACGGCGATAATCATCGTGCCAGCCCCGCGCAAAGGCCGCGACACGGCCGTAGGAACCGTCAAAGCCCAGGCTCACCAGATCGGCATAGAGCTGCTTGATCGTGCGCTTCTGCTTGCGCGATCGACCCATCTCTCGCCTCAGCCAGGCCGTCAGTCGCTCGACGAACGGGTCCAGCTTGCTCGGTCGCTCGGGCACCTTGAACCGGGGCTCGACTGTGTCTGACCGCAGATATTTACGGACGGTATTGCGGGATAGTCCGGTGCGCTTGGCTATCTCTCGGATCGACAGATGATCGCGGTAATGCCAGCGCCGGATGACGCTTAATAATGCCATGTCCAACACTCCATGGTCCCCCGCTCGTCAAAGCCAGGGACGTGTTCAAACATGGGTCACTTCTCAGTGGAAATTACTGGCCTCCCCGGGTCACTTCTCAGCGGCAATCAACAGCGGACGCAGGCGTCGGCAAGTCCGTCCTCTCAACCCAGCTAGGCCTCTACCTGCCGAACGGCAGCCGAACGCTCGTCTATGACTGTTTCGGCAACGGCGCGTATCGCAGCGCCAGCGGCTATCGCCACCGTTGCCGCGACGGACTCGTCCAGCTGGCGAACGAACTGGCCGGGGAGTCGCTGAGCCAGCCGCTCATACCCACGAGCAAGGCGGATCCAGCGGCATACGTGCGCGCCTTCCTCGCCCGGGTCGAACAGGCGGCAGAAACGCTGAACGAGCATTCCGCCGACGCCATCCTGTGCATCGTCATCGACGCCGCCGACAACGCGCAGATCGCCGCCGACGAGGTGCACGGCGGACCGAGCTTTCCGCTACTACTGCTTCGCGAACAATGGCCCGAGAACGCCCGCATCGTCCTGACCGCACGCCCCCACCGCGTCGACATGCTCGAGCCGCCCTCCACCGTGCCGAGGATCGAGCTCGAGCCGTTCAGCGAGGCCGAGACAGGAGCCCACCTGCGATCCTTCTTCCCAGTCGCCACCGAGCAAGATGTCCACGAATTGGACTTGTAACGGATTTGCGCCGGTCACCTGAGCGATTAGAGCTCGCAACAGGAGACCGACGAGATGATCAAGCATACAGAAGAGTTCAAGCAT
>NZ_JACIEU010000074.1 GCF_014197035.1 Sphingobium scionense
GGCTGGCCGTGTAATAGATCCGACGACGCTGCTTCATCGCGACACTCCATCTTCCTCAAAAGATTAAAGTGTTGCCGTCACCCGTTGAACCCACCCACGTTCGCAGACATTCCGAACTTGCCCATGCCGCCCAGTCAGACAGCCCCTCCACGCTCGCAGCAAACGGCGGTCAGCGCTTTACGCCCTGATCCCCGCCAGCCATTCGCCGATCATCGCCCGGCCCGCCGCCACCGCGCTCGGCCCATGATCGTCATGATCCTGGCGCAGCGCGACGCCGCATTGTCCAGCCACGTCCAGATCGGCCCAGAAATGGGTCAGCCAATCCGCAAAACGCGGATCCTCGCCCATTTCGGCGTGGAATTGCAGCGCCAGCAGATTGGCCCCGCGCCGGAACGCCTGATGCGCATAGCGATCGGTCGAACCCAGCAGTTCGACCTGATCGGGCAGGTCGAACGTGTCGCTATGCCAGTGCAGCACCGGCACCCCGTCGATATGGCGCAGCGGCGACCCCGCCCCCGCCGCGTTGACGCTGACCGGGGCAAAGCCCAGTTCCATATGCCCGCCCGGATACACCCGCGCGCCCAGCGCCGCCGCGATCATCTGGCTGCCCAGGCACACGCCCAGCGTCGGCCGGTCCGCCGCCAGCCGCGCGGAAAGCTTGCCGATCTGCACCGGGATCCAGGGATGCACATCCTGCTCATAGACGCCCATCGGCCCGCCCATCATGATGAGCAGGTCCGGCTCGGTCAGGTCGATATCGGCGAAATCGGGGCTGGCCACATCGATCCGCTCGATCTGATAGCCGGCCGCCTCGATCGGCTGGAGATAGCCTGCCGCACCCTCGCGCGGCACATGTCGGACGATCAACGCTCTTTTCATTACCCCAATAGCTAGCCAGCCAATCCGGCCGACGCCAGCCCAGCCTTTCTTGGGGACAGAAAATTGCCGCTATCGGCTTGGCCCGGCCGCCCGCCCGTGATTTAACCCAGCGCCATGATCCTGACCCGCATCGCTCGCCCTTTCCTGCTGGCCACGTTGCTCGCCGGCACCGCCCTCTCCGCCCAGACCAGCGAAGCGCCTTCCGCGCCGGTCGATGCGGTCGATCCCTTCATCGGCACCTCGGGCGAAGGTCACACCTTCCCCGGCGCCGTAGCCCCCTTCGGCATGGTGCAACTCTCGCCCGACACCCATGTCGGCCCGGCGCGCCAGACCTATGCCTGGGCCGCCGGCTATCGCCACGAAGACCCGGTGATCCTTGGCTTTTCCCACACCCATTTCTCGGGCGCGGGCCATAGCGACCTGGGCGATTTCCTGGTGATGCCGGTCAGCGGCGACAGCGTCCCGCTGGAGGCCGGCAACGACAAGACGCCCGGCTTCCGCTCGCACAAGGCCGATGAGGTCGCCTCGGCCGGCTATTATGCCGTCACCCTGACCGATCCGGGCGTGCGCGCGGAAATGACGGCCGGCACGCGCGTCGGCGTCCACCGCTATGCCTTCCCCACCGGCAAGGCCGCGCATCTGGTGCTCGACCTGCGCTCGATCATCTATGATTATCCCGGCAAGATCCTCTGGTCCTCGATCCGCATCCGCCCCGACGGCACGATTACCGGATCACGCGAGGTGCGCGGCTGGGCCACGCCCCGGCGCATCTTCTTCGCCATCCGCTTTTCCGCGCCGCTGACCGGCCACCAGTTCGTCAGCACCGAGAAGGATATTCTCTACAAGGGCTTCAAAGGCCCCGGTCGCGGCCCCGAAACGCTGGATTCCCTGTCCGGCCGCGCGCTGGTGGCGCAGCTAGACTTCGGCCCGCTGACGAAACCGCTCGAGGCGAAGGTCGCCCTGTCGGGCGTGGACGAGGATGGCGCCATCGCCAACCTCGCCAGCGAGCCGGGCGACTTCGATGCGATCCGGGCCAAGACCCGCACCGCCTGGAACGATGCGCTGGGCGCGGTGAAGATCGACGCGCCCAAAGCGATGCGCACCAATGTCTACACCGCCCTCTATCACAGCCTGATGGCGCCCGGCGCCTGGAGCGATGCCGACGGCCGCTGGCGCGGACCGGATGACCAGGTCCATGCCGGAACCGGCTTCACCATGTACTCCACCTTCTCGCTGTGGGACACGTTCCGTGCCGAACATCCGCTGCTGACGCTGATCCAGCCCGAAGCGAAGAATGCCGATTTCGTGAACTCGCTGGTCGCAGGGCAAAAGACCAGCCCGTTCGGCATCCTCCCCGTCTGGCAGTTCGGCGGCAAGGAAACCTGGACGATGATCGGCTATCATGCCGTCCCGGTCATCGCCGACGCCTGCCTGAAAGGGATCAGGGGCATCGATTGCGCCGGCGCGCTCAAGGCCATGGTCGCCAGCGCCGACTATGCCCCCTATGGCGGCCTCGGCGACTATATGAAGCTCGGCTATGTCCCCATCGACCGCGAGCCCGAAGCGGCCTCCAAGACGGTCGAATATGCCTATGACGACTGGACCATCGCCCGCCTCGCCCGCCAGCTGGGCGACACCGCCACGGCCCAGCGCTTCGAGAAGCGTGCCCGGAACTGGCGCAACAGCTTCGACGCGAAGACCGGCTTCCTGCGCGCGCGCAAGGCGGACGGCAGCTTCCGCACCCCCTTCGATCCGACCGCGATCAACTATGGCAGCGACTATACGGAGGGGAATGCCTGGCAATATAGCTGGTTCATGCCGCACGATCAGGGCGGCCTGTTCCGCCTGCTGGGCGGCGACGCGAAGACCGTCGCCAAGCTCGACGCCATGTTCGACTATGACAATAGCAAGATCGACTATAGCCATGCCGAGGATATTTCCGGCCTGATCGGCCAATATATCCATGGCAACGAGCCCAGCCACCATGTCGCCTATCTCTACAGCTATGCCGGCCAGCCCTGGCGCACGCAGGAGCGCTTGAAGCAGATCGTCGACAGCCAGTATAAGCCCACGGCCGAGGGCCTGGCCGGCAATGACGATCTGGGCCAGATGTCGGCCTGGCTGGTCTTCACCGCCTTGGGCTTCTATCCCGTCGCGCCGGGCAGCAACGAATATGTGATCGGCCGCCCCTTCGTCAACCGCGCCGACATGGCATTGCCGAACGGGCAGCGCTTCACCGTGATTGCCGACGGCCTGTCGGACAGCAACCGCTACATCGGCAAGGTGACGCTGAACGGCAAGCCGCTCGACCGGGGCTATATCACCGACGCGGAACTGCGCGCCGGCGGCGAATTGCGCTTCACCATGCAGGCCAACCCCAACAAGACATGGGCCACCGGCGTGAAGGCCCGCCCCTTTTCCATGACCGGCTACGGCAAGTGAGGGAGCGGGACCGGCATTATCTCTTCGTCTGCAGCCAGAACAAGCTGCGCAGCCCCACCGCCGAACAGATTTTCGCCGACCATCCGGGCATCGAAACCCTGTCGGCGGGCACCAACCATGATGCGGAAACGCCGCTGGACGATGAGATGCTGCGCTGGGCCGACACCATCTTCGTGATGGAAAAGACCCATCGCGCCAAGATCCAGCAGCGCTTCCGCGCCGCCCTTGGCGGCACAAGGATCATCTGCCTCGACATCCCCGACGACTACGCCTTCATGGCCCCGGACCTGATCGCCCTGCTGCAGGCAAGAATGGCCCGCTTCCTGCCACCCGCCCCTTCCGTGTGATCGCCCTGCCGAGCCGAATGGCAAAGATATGGAGAAGAGCTAGTCGACGGCGGGATGACGTGCCCCGGCGCCAGCCTGCGCATCCTTCGCTCGGGTGACGCATTGAGGTGGGAAGAAAGCATTCCTCCCCGACACGGGGAGGGGGGACCACTCGCACAGCGAGTGGTGGAGGGGCACAGGCCCAAGAGCGCAGCATTTGTAGCCACCTGCCCTTCCGTCAGGTGCGTACCGGGAAGGGATGCCCGCAATTGGTCGCTCCGGCCGGGCAGCTTTTCCACCCAAGAGTGGACCAACCGCTATCGGGAAGGCTTGGCGCCGATCGGCCCAGTGAACGGCGATCAAGGGTGGTTAGGGGATTGTCCGGTTTGGAGGAGATAATTGACCATAGCTGATGCTGCGCGAAGAAGAATCGTTCGGCAACAATCGCCCCACAGTGGACGTCAAGCCCGGCGTGGCGCTAGGTCGAAGCACATCAGCGAAGAGGCCTCCGCCAAGAAAGTGCATCGGGGCGTAAGGGCATCGGGGACGGCATCGCCGAACGCGACGGTAAAGCTGTGGGACTGTCAGGATTTCCGTGTGCGGCCGGGCGGTTGATCATCAGGCCGCCATGGCTCTGATGAAACGTTCGCCGAAGATCACGGCAAATTGCG
>NZ_JACIEU010000075.1 GCF_014197035.1 Sphingobium scionense
CACGGTTTATCGCGAGGAAGCGGTAATGCGGAGGAACGCGGCGTAGTCCTGCAAAGCTGCGGAACATTTCGCCACGTCCTTCACATTATTCTATAGGGTGTCGAGCCATCCCATCAGATTGGCATCTCGCTTCCACGAAGGTGGCACGTTGCTCGCCGCCGGGGCGCCAACCTGTTCCAGCGCCTTTCGTTTGGTCTCCAGATTGGCCTGAGCATAGTGATTGGTCGTATCGAGACTGACGTGCCCGAGCCAACTGCGGATGACGGTGATATCGACTCCGGCGGCAACGAGGTGGACGGCGGTCGCGTGCCGGAAGCTGTGAGGCGTAACGTGTTTTGACTGGAGGGTCAGCGTCGATTTCGCGGCTTGTTCCACGTAGGCGTTGAGCTTGAACCGCACCCCTGACGCCCCTAGCGGTTCACCGTATCGATTGACGAAGATCCGCTCATCGGGCGCACGCGGCTGTCGCTCCAGTAGCTTCCTGAGCAATGCCACGGTTTCTGGCCAGAGCGGGCAGATGCGTTCCTTGCGCCCCTTGCCGTAAAGACGCACGAAGTTCGGTGCATCGAACCGGATTGCTTCGGGACAGAGGTCAAGCGCCTCTTGGATTCGCGCGCCACTGTTATAGAGGAACGAGAGCAGTACATGGTCGCGCAGCCCTTCGAGTGTCGATCGGTTGGGCTGGGCGAGGATGGCCTCGACCTCCTCGGGCTCGAGGTAGCACGGCGCGGAGGTGGGCTCCCGCTTCAACGGAACAGCCAGGACCTCTGAGCACTGCGCGATGTATTCCGGATTCTTGTCCGCCACGAAGCTGAAGAAGCTGCGGATGGCGGCCAGTCGGCAGTTCCGCGTGCCGATCGTGGTCTTGCGGCCATGCTCGGTATGATGAAGGAACGCGCGCACCTCGCCGGCCGAGACGTCGGTGAGCGTCAGCCGCGCGACCCCGCAGCCTTTTCGCTCCGCGACGAACCGAAGCAGCAGCCGCCAGGTGTCGCGATAAGAGCGGATCGTGTGGATTGACGCGCTGCGCTGCTCGGCCAGCCACTCCTGGAAGAACGCCCGCAACAACGCGGGCAATGGATTGCCTTTCCTCATGGCCGCGCCTCCGTGACAAGGCACGGGGCGCCGAGCGCGCGGAACCGTTCACTGGCTTCCTGCAACAGATCCTGCGTGACGGTGATGTAGACCAGCGTGGAGTGGAGATCCCGGTGCCCCATGTAGGTCGAGAGGAAGTGCAGTTTTTCCTGAGGGTTAATGCCGGACCGGTACCACTGGAGGATGCGGTTCACCACCATCGAGTGACGAAGGTCATGGACCCGCGGCCCGGTCCGGCCCGAAGCGGGCTTGAGCCCAGCACGGCGCATGACGTTGGTAATCATTGTCGTAACCGCCTCGGGCCTGTAGCGGTCATTTAAGTGGGCATGCCAGAACAGCCCTGATTTCGGGTTCTGTGGGCCGCCAGCGCGCCGCCTCGCATCGATGTACGCGCGCAGTTCGACCGCGACACTGTCGGATAGAGGCAAGATCCTGGTCTTGTAGAACTTCGTTTCCCGGATCGTGATCGTGCTTGATTGCAGGTCCACGTCACCAAGATCGAGCCATGCCAGCTCGCTTCGCCGTAGCCCGGCACAATAGGCCAGCATGATCATGGTGTAGAGGGTCAACGGCCGCAGCGGAGCGTCCGGCGACGGATAAGTCCGTGCGGTATCGAGCATACGCCGAACGTCAGCCGGGCTGAAGATATGCGGTTGCCGATGCTCCCGCGCTACTTCCCGCTCTGGCCGGGGATTGAAGCGCTTTGGCGGGATAGTCGGATCGAGGCGGAACCGCGCCTTGGTCAGGATGCGCGCCAGCTTCTGGCATTCAGCCGCGTGGTTGCGGGTCGGCTTGGCAGCCGCCCAGCTCGCAATCATTGCCTCAAGTGGTTGCTCCGCGAGGTCGGGACGGGCCTGAAGGAACCGATCGAACCGCAGCAGCCAGTGAGCCTGCGCTTCATATTGATATCCCCGGCTGCGCATCAGCATGACATGGTCTTGCATGAAGTCACCCAGCACGCTGCCGAAGGGCGCAGGCCGTCGTAACGCGGCCAAGGATTCGTCGGGATTCGGGGAAGCCAAGGCCCGCCAGATCGGCTTGCTTTGCTTGACGTTGTACCGACGGCGAAGTGCAGCAACAGGGTTGTCGGCGATCAGCCCGATTTCGACGAGGTGGTCGAGGAAGCGGTCGACAATGCAGACCTGATTGAGCAGCGTCGACAATCGCCAACGTTTTTGCATCTCCTTCAGCCAGGCGTCGAGCATCTGCCGGTCCACCGCCGGATGCCGGCGGGCAACATCTTCGAAGGTGCAAAGGAACCAGCGATATGTCGGTACGCTTCCCGGCCGGAACTGCGATTTTACCAGGAAGGCGTCGACGACGGTGCGATCGGGATCGTGCCAGGCGCTCATGACAGCACCTCCATTCCAGGCACCTCGAGTGCCACGGCTCGGAGATCATCTGTTGCCAGTTTGAGATAAGTATTGGTGGATTCGGTGGATCGATGCCCGAGCACGTCGCCGATGATCTTTTGCGGGACCGATGCCCGCAGCATTTCGACCGCACGTGCGTGGCGGAAGACATGCGGCCCCCGCTTTCCTGCTGGCACTACGCCTGCGGCGGCCAACCGACCGCGGATCATGCCGTACAGGTTCGTCATTGCGATATAGGGTGCGCAGGATCGGACGAAGATTTCCCGCACTTCAACCTGGGGCCGCCCAAGGCGCAGATAATCCAGCAGCGCTTCACCAACAGTCACCATTAGCGGCATGTACGAGTACGCGTTGGTCTTGGTGTGGCAGATCCGGAGGGATTCTGCGCGCCAGTCCACGTCATCGAGCCGAAGGCGGCATATCTCACCTTCGCGCAGCCCATACGTGGCAAGCAGCTGAAGTATCGCATAATCGCGTAGTCCGCGTGGCGATCTGTCCTCCTGCGTTGTCGCCAGAACCGCGGCGATTTGGCTCCTTTCCAGCGTCGACGGCACATCTTCGTAGGCATAGAGCATGGGGCCGATGATGTGTGGCGTCAGATCGGTCGGGATGCGACCCGTCCGATGCAGATGGCGAACCACCGAACGGAGACGCTCAGCGACATCGGCCAATGATTTGCGCCGTAAACCAGGCGCGCGCATGTCCATGTAGAGATCGATGTCCACGATGCTCAACGTTTCGAGGCTGGCGGCACCGGCCCGGTCGAACTGCCATCGCAGGAAGTTTCGCGCCTCCCACATCAGCGCCGCAATGGACGCGCTTGCCAAACCGCGCTCCTCGCGCAGCCATGCCTCGTATTCGCGGCAAATTTCATGTCGATGCTCGTCATCGGGACCGATCATTTCTGCGTCCGGGGGCCAATTGCCTTGAGCAAGCCGGAGGAGCTTGGCGATCGCGGTGCGGGGCAACATGTGCCAACGCGCACTGGGAGGCCGACCGTACTGGATCTCAAAATCCTGAACCGCATAGCCAAAATACTGATCGACCTGCTGCGGCGTCACAGTCTCGACCTGTATATCGCACTCGGCCAGATAATCGAGAAACGCGCGGGCGTAGAGACGGTGGTTCGCCACGACCACGGGATTGTAATTCTGTGTGGTGAGCGAATTCGAGAGTTCGGTGATCAACTCGTCATGCAACTTCAACATGATTGCCTCCTCAGCTGGTCCAGGGACCGCCGAGGTTCGCAACCAATATAATGCGCAGCAACTGCGCACACTATCATGGGAATTCGCCGGTTACGCCGCGCTCCTCCGCATTACCGCTTCCTCGCGATAAGCGATC
>NZ_JACIEU010000076.1 GCF_014197035.1 Sphingobium scionense
ATGCTTGAACTCTTCTGTATGCTTGATCATCTCGTCGGTCTCCTGTTGCGAGCTCTAATCGCTCAGGTGACCGGCGCAAATCCGTTACAAGTCCAGATCGTCTCGAATACCTCCCGATAGACAACCAGGAATGCGAGCCCGAACAGCTAGCGTTCCATGCCTCTGTCACGGTCGCGCCACCGCTCGCGCTTCCATTCGCGCTCGCGTTCCTTCTCCTCGCGCTCTCTGCGTTCGCGCTCTTCCCGCTCTCTCTGAGCCTTCTCGGCCATGTCGCGGGCGAGCGTCTTGGTCATCGCCTCGGCCATGGTCTTCCCTAGCTGGGCGACCTTCTGGCTGGCGTTCTTGAGCCATTCCTGCCCGCGCTCGATGTAGGCGGTCAGGCCGCGGCGTTCCTCGACGGCCTGCCGCTGCTTCCCCGCTTCTGTGACCGGCTCGTAAGGCTCGCCGGTGCGCTCGGCTTTCGCCTTCGCCTGCCGCTCGATCTGGTATTGCTCCCGCGTCAGTTCCGGCACCGGCTCCTGCCCGCGTTCCTTCATCGACCGATGATCGACGCGCTCGGTGATGCCTGCCCGCTCAAGCGCTCGATTCTGCAACTCGGCCCACCGCTCGCGCCAGCGATCGACCTCACCGCTCTGCCGCTGGTCCAGTTCGCGGGTCTTCTCCCCTAGCCCCTCGGGGCCAAGGCGGCGCGTGGTTGTCAGCAGGTGCGCGTGATGGTTCCGCTGGTCGCCTTCGCGGCCCGGGGCGTGGATCGCCACATCGACCGCGACCCCATGCCGTTCGCTGATCTCGCGGGCGAACGCCATGGCGAGCTCGCGGCGCTCTTGTGCCGGCAGCTCGGCAGGCAGCGCGATCTCGTATTCGCGGGCCACGGTCGAGTTCTTCCGCGTCTCGGCCTGCTCGGCTGCGTTCCAGAGGGCCGCCCGGTCGGCGGCCCACTCTGGCGCGCCGTTCGGCAGGACGATTTCGCGGTGCTCGACCCCGCTCTTGCGGCTGTAATCGTGGACGAGGCCGGTCCGCTCGTCCGCGATTTCGACAGCCGCACGGTAAGCCGCCGCCGCGGTCGCGCTGCGACCGGCGGACCGGCTGACCGTCTTCACGGAGAGGTGATAGCTTGCCAGCGTGCGTCTCCGTCACTTGCCATGCGGCAGCATGGCGCAGGCGATAGCCTGCTGGGGTTGAGGGGTATCCCCTCACCCACGCAAACGCAAGTTTGCATAAGTGGGCACTTCCCTCACTTTCGTTCGGTCCACTTCCCTCACTTTCGTTCGGTCGTGTTTGGCGCTAGGCTCCCTCCAAAAGCGAAGGACTGCCATGCCCGCCCCATCACCTGACAGCATCGAAAAAGCCCGCAAGAAAGTCGCGCAGGCCAAGGCACGATTGCAGGCTCTCGAAGCCCGAGCCTCTACCGAACGCCGCAAGCTCGAAGCCCGCCGCAAGATCATCCTCGGCGCGCTCGTCCTCGATGCCGCCAGATCCGGCAACTGGCCCGCCAGCTTCGATGACCTGTTCGCCCGCATCTCGCGTGACGTAGATCGCAAAGCCTTCGAGGGGTGGAGCCTGACCGATGACTGACTTCGATCCCGCCGAGTTCGATGATCCGCCCTCGGTCGATCCCGGCCAAGATTACCGCCTGCTGCTCGATGCCATGCGCCGCGCTGGGGCCGATGGGGTCAAAGCCGAGATGGCCAGCGTCCAGAACACTATCGCCGCCCTGGCGAATGCCTCTGACCTGCTCCACCAACGCGCCCGCGCCGCCTATGACCAGTCGGTGCGCCTCGAACAGATCGGAGAGCGCAAGCTCCTCATGGTCTGGCTCGCTGCTGCCTCCTTCGTCCTCGTCGGCAGCTTCGGCTACTGGTTCGCCAAGTCTCCCAAGGTCGAACGCGAGCTTTATGGCTGCACGGCGGCATGGGATCAGAAAACTCAGACCTGCAAAGGCGAGTGGGTCCGTCTTCAAGCCTCCTAGGGCCGCTCTGGGCGCTTCTGGTGGCCGTCAGGCCACGCCGAGCCTGATTGGGTGCTCTGAGCCATCCTGAGGCGTTCTGGTGGCTCTGAGGCGCTTCCTCGCCCCTCTCACCCCCCCCGCCAAGCCAATAGCTCTCCCTCGCGGCTCTGAATGACGCTGAAGGGATGAACCGACCTCGAACCCGCGACCCTCAGGCGTGTCCATTTTTGCCCTCAGGCGTGTCCATTTTTGGCCCTCTTCCCCCCCTCAAAATCACCAAAAAGCGCGCAGCGCCCTTCTTGTTCATATAGTTCTTATAGTTCAGGCGAAAAACGGCCTGCAATCTCAATGGCTTGCAGCGCTATCGGCAACATATGGGGACTGAAAAGTAACAAATGGGGACTGAAAGGCAACATATGGGGGCTTATCTGCTCATTGACAGGCAACATTTAATTGCCCGACCATGTCGCCATGAGCAAAACCACGCAAGTTGCGGCTGACCGCGCCTTTGACGAGACCAAGACGGTCCTGCCCGCAGAGGTGGCGCGGGGGGTCTACATCGAGAACCCGCCGGGAGCCGAAGCCCTCAAGCTGATGCACCTGCTGATCGGGAAGGCAGGCGGGCGCATGGCCGAGGATGTGCGCCACGAATTGCGCTTGGCCGACATCAAGAAAATCGACGGGATGCGGAACCACACCCGCGCCACCCTCCGCAGGCTCTTCATCGAACTGGCGGGAGCCGTGATCGTCTTCGACGACACCGAGGCGCAATGCGAAATCATCGGCGGGTTTCTGGATCGCGCCAAGCTGGATTACCGCCATGAGGTTAGCGGCGACCTGCTGGTGGCTTGGTGGTTCGGCGGCGCCTTCCGCGAGATGGCGGAGAAGTCATGCCATTGGGCAATCCTCGACCGTCAGACGGTCTTTGCCCTCTCCTCGAAATATTCGATCTTGCTGTTCCAGCATGTTGCCAGCCTCGTGAACCTCGAGCACGTCGCCAGCAAGACCTTCACCGTGGCCGAACTGCGGGCGCTGCTGGGGGTGCAGGATGGAAAGCTGGGTCGGTTCTCAAACCTGAACCAGCGCGTTCTCCAGCCAGCGATTGCCGAGATCAACCAGACCTCGCGCCTGACGCTGACCGCGACGCCTCGCAAGATCGGCCGTACTGTGGCCAGCGTCACGATTGCTTGGACGGAGAAGCCCATGGAAGGCAAGCAACAGGCCCGCCGCGAACTCGACCGCCCGAAGGTCGGTCGCAAGGCGCGGCGCGACGGGACAGCGGACGCGCCGCCCCTCGCTTTCCCCGCATCAGGTTCGATCAAATACGCGCCCGGCCCATGGGCGGACGTTCCCAACCCATCGGGCCGCGACCGCGATCTGATGGCCGACGATTTCAGGGCGTGGTGCAAGTCCAAGGGCATCCCCCTAGACGCGCCAACCATTCTCCAGACTTGGACCGGCTTCGTCGGTCGCGCCAAGCTCTGAGCGCCGCCAGGGCGATAGCCCTAGCGGCTAGCTGTAGGCGGCTGTCCGTCGTCAGAACATTCGGCACAACTCGCGGCGTAGATTAGCGGAGTGCGGACCTCGTCAGGGGGTTGATCTTAGGCGGCGAACTTGCG
>NZ_JACIEU010000077.1 GCF_014197035.1 Sphingobium scionense
GTACGCATCCGTTGAGCGTCGCCTTGCCCGGGACGTGACAGACCGCTCTTAAGGTCGCTCTTGAGCGCGGTCGTAGGAGCGGTTTTTGTGGGTCAGATCACGGTTTTCGGCGGGCCTGAGCGTCGGCGGCGCTGGCATGAGGACGAGCGGGCGAAGATTCTATCCGAGGCGTTTTCTCCTGGCGCCTGCGTGGCGCGTGTAGCTCGCCAGCATGATGTATCGACGGCGCTGATTTACACCTGGCGCCGCAAAGCGTGCCAAGCGTCTGGCGTGGCTGGCTCTTCAACTGCGGCGCAGGTCGGCTTCGTCGAAGCAGTCGTGCTTGATGACGGAGGCAGCAAGCAGGCACCTTCGCCGCCAGCTGTCGTGGTGGATCTGCCTGGCGGGCGGCGTGTGAATATCTACGCATCGGCGCCGCCCGGTGTGGCTGCCGCTGTTCTGAAGGCGCTGATCCGATGATCCCGGTTCCGAGCGGAGGCAAAGTCTGGCTCGCGCTGGGCCATACTGACATGCGCAAGGGGATGCGGTCGCTCGCGTTGCAGGTTCAGGAGGCCTTGAAAAAGGACGTCCATGCTGGCGACCTGTATGTCTTTCGGGGCCGGAGCGGATCGCTGTGCAAAATCCTGTGGCATGACGGCCTCGGGATGTCATTATTCGCGAAGCGTTTGGAAAGAGGACGTTTTGTCTGGCCCGCCGCAAAGGACGGAACGGTGGCCATCTCGGCATCGGCGATGGCCTGCCTGCTCGAGGGTATAGACTGGCGTAACCCCCAGGAGACCTGGCGCCCAACCCAGGTCGGCTGATCCACCGCGTCAATCAAGGTGCGAGAAATCCCGCCTGTCCGGGCGCATTGGTGAGACAAAATACGCGGGAAAACTGGCTTAAATCCTGGGGTTTGCGGCAGGTTCGTGTTATAAAAAAGCATGCCTGCAAGCGACCCGTCCGACGATCTCATCCAGCTTCGCGCTGAGTTTGCGCTCGTTCAGGAACGGGCCGATAAGGCCGAGGCTGAGGTCGCCATCGTTCAGGAACAGGCCCAGGCCAGATTGCTCGAGGCCGAAGCACGGGTTGCCAAAGTCTGGGCAATCAACGCTGATCTGCTGGCCCGCAACGCCCACCTCGAGCTGATGAACGAGACAATGCGCCGCGACAAATACGGCGCGAGCTCCGAGCGCAGCCGGCGCCTGCTGGGTCAGCTCGAACTGACCTTCGAGGAACTCGAGGCCAATGCCAGCGAGGCCGAACTGCTCGGCCAAATTGCGGCCGACAAGACCACCGCAGTCGCAGCGTTCACCCGCAAGCGGTCCACCCGCCGCGACTTCCCGGCTGACGTGCCGCGTGAGAAGGTCGTTATCCCGGCGCCAGAGCTTTGTCCGTGCTGCGGCTCGGGCGAACTAAGCCATCTTCCCCCGGTGATCACCGAAACGCTCGAGAGAATACCGGCCCGCCACAAGGTGATCCAGACGGTCCGGGAAAAGGTCTCGTGCCGTAAGTGCGAGAAGATCAGCCAGCCACCAGCGCCCTTCCACGTGACGCCGCGCGGGATGTTCGGGCCGCACTTCCTGGCAAACCTCGCCTTCCAGAAGTACGGTCTGCACCAGCCCCTCAACAGCCAGCGTGATCGGCTCGAGGCCGAAGGCATCCCCTTGAGCCTCTCGACGCTCGCGGATCAGATCGGTGCGATCTGCGTGGCGGTGAAACCCCTGTTCCTGCTGCTGGAGGCTCATGGGCTTGCCGCTGACCGCCTGCATGCAGACGACACCACGGTTCCACTTCTGGCCAAGCTGAAAACCAGCGTGGCGCGAATCTGGGATTATGTGCGCGACGATCGCCCGTTCGGCGGCCCGGCGCCGCCAGTGGCGCTGTGCTACTACTCCAGCGATCGCAGGGGCGAGCATCCCCGCGCCCACCTGGCCGGCTATACTGGTATTCTCCAGGTCGACAGGTATGCCGGCTTCAATGCCCTGTTCGAGGAAGGCTGGGCCGATAAGCCCATGACGCGCGCAAATTGCTGGGTTCATGCACGCCGGGAATTCTTCAAGCTCGTCGACCTCAGACAGCAGCTCAAGCGCAAGAAAAAAGGCACTGCGCCGCTCATCTCGCCGCTGGCAACCGAGGCGCTCGAGATCATCGATCGTCTCTTT
The DNA here is from genome assembly GCF_014197035.1 of Sphingobium scionense. Taxonomy (GTDB): domain Bacteria; phylum Pseudomonadota; class Alphaproteobacteria; order Sphingomonadales; family Sphingomonadaceae; genus Sphingobium; species Sphingobium scionense. The sequence continues at coordinate 2,145 of NZ_JACIEU010000077.1, forward strand.
GCCATCGAGCGCGGCATCAACGGCAAGCCTGCCGCCGAGCGCCTGGCCGTTCGCCAGGAGCTGTCCGCTCCGATCGTTGCCGAACTGGAGGCCTGGATGCACGAGACGCGCAGCAAGCTCTCTCGTCACGATGCCGTGGCCAAGGCCATCGCCTACCTTCAGAACGACTGGGCAGGCTTCACCACCTTCCTCGCCGATGGCCGGATATGTCTCTCGAACAACGCCGCGGAGCGCCAACTGCGCAGCGTTGCTCGAGGAAGGAAAGCATGGCTGTTCGTGGGCTCAGACCGTGGCGGCCAGCGTGCGGCGATGATGTTCAGCCTGTTCGGCACGGCTCGGCTCAACGACGTCGATCCGCTCGCCTGGTTCACCGACGTCCTTGCCCGGATCGCCGACATCCCACAGAACCGCCTTCACGAACTCCTGCCGTGGAACTGGAAGGCCGCTCAGCAGCAGGCCGCCGAGGAACTCGCCGCCTGAACTGTTAGACTGAGGGCTTGCGGCTTGTGCAGAACAGTCCCTGAAATAGCTGCTCGCAGCGCTGACGGCCGGCTGAGGTCAACACTACCGACTTCGCCTTGCCCACGGGATCGTGGATCAACCCTTGCTCGTACAAGCGTCCCAGTGCGCCCCAATCAAAGGACTTCCAGGCTCGACAGGTCCCTGACATCCGATCCAGGTCGTGCAGCGTCAAAAACATCAGAGCCAGGACCGCCTCATCAATCCGGTCGGTGTCTATATCCCGCTCTTCCATACGCAGCTCCTCGCGGCGCTGCCGATAATCTCACATCTCGACCCTCAGCTCCACTGCGTCTGCTATCGGATGCGTAC
>NZ_JACIEU010000078.1 GCF_014197035.1 Sphingobium scionense
TGGGCGCGAAACGCAGGTCTTGAGCGAAACAACCGGGTGGCGGCAATCATGATTGCCACCGCGTTCGGCTGCGTCGCGCTTTTGTGCGTCATTAGGTTTCGTGGACAAAGGGTATCCATTGCAGGGCTGAGACGAGATTGACGAAGCCGAGGTAGGACTCTTTGGTTTTGTCGTATCGAGTTGCGATACGCCGCCAGTTCTTGAGTTTGTTGAAGAGGCGTTCGACAAGATTGCGCCAACGGTATTTTTCGCGATCGTGTGGGATTGGATCGCGCCGATTGCTTTTGGCGGGAATGACAGCCTCAACGTCAGCATTGGCCAATTCCTCGCGGATGGCATCTGCATCGTAGCCCTTGTCCGCCAACAATGCCTCGATCTTATGAGCAATCAAACGGAACAGCGGGCCAAAGCCTTGGATATCGTGGCTCTGGCCCGGCGTCAGGACAAAGCCGAGCGGTCGGCCTTTGGCATCGCAGCGGGCGTGGAGCTTTGTGCTGAATCCGCCTCGCGATCGGCCAAGCGCCTCGGTTTCCTGAGTCCCTTTTTTATGCCGACGGCACAATGATGTGCTCGGACCACGGTGCTGTCGATCATGTCCGCAGTGGCATCACGAGCCACCATTTCGCCCAGTGTCTCGAGCATCGCCTCGAACACCCCGGTCGTAACCCAGCGCCGGTAGCGGCGGAAAACGCTGTTCCACTTGCCATATTCATCCGGCAAGTGGCGCCATTGCGAACCTGTGCGGGCGATCCACATCATGCCTTCGAAATACAGCCGGTTGTCCTGTGCTGGACGACAGCCACGACCACGCTCAGATGGCAGTAATGTGCCGATGATCCCCCACTCGTCCTCCGTCAGCCCAATACGCTCGCCCAACGCCACCTCCAAAAGGCAGCCTTGAATCAACGCCCGATCCTGCTGTCAACCTTTGTCCACGAAACCTAGCTGGCCGTTTTTCGACGACTATCGAACCGCGGTGAAAATCCAGAGCGCGGGTGCTGCCGCCTTCGCGCTCTATTTTTTGATGCTCGGCTCACCCACTGCGGCGATAGCGTGGTTAGCGTCCGCGCTCGTGGTGTAATTTCCGGTGTAGATTGAGGTTGTCGCATGGGGTGGGGCATGCCCCACCCCATGCGATTTCGATCTCGGTGGCCACCGGGCTCATCGGTAAGGTGGAGTTACCACACTTCACACGCCCACCGAGGAGTTGATCCCGATGACCGACGACAGACTACCGCTTGCTGAACTGATGGCGAAGACCGGAGATGGAGATTTCCTGCGCACGATCGCCGAGAGCGTGCTGCAGATCATTATGGAGGCCGATGTCGACGGTCTCGTCGGCGCTGGCCGGCACGAACGCTCCGGCGAGCGCACGACCTGGCGCAATGGCTACCGTGACCGCAGCCTCGATACCCGGCTCGGCACGCTCAACCTGAAGATCCCCAAGTTGAGGACCGGCGCCTACTTTCCCGGCTTTCTGGAGCCCAGGAAGACCGTCGAGAAGGCGTTGGTCGCGGTCATCCAGGAGGCATGGATCGCTGGCGTCAGCACCCGGCGCGTCGATGAGCTGGTGCAGGCAATGGGCATGACCGGCATCTCCAAGTCCTCCGTGTCGAAGCTGTGCAAGGACATCGATGAGCGCGTCCATGCCTTTCTCAAGCGACCGCTTGCCGGCGACTGGCCCTACCTCTGGCTCGATGCCACCTATCTCAAGGTGCGCGAGGGGGGGCGGATCGTCAGTGTCGCCGCGATAATCGCCGTGGCCGTCAACACCGAGGGCAGGCGCGAGATCGTCGGCCTGCACATCGGCCCTTCCGAAGCCGAACCGTTCTGGTCGACCTTCCTCAAGGACCTTACCCGCCGCGGCCTGACCGGCGTGAAGCTGGTCATCTCCGATGCCCACGAGGGCCTCAAGGCCGCGATCACCCGTGTGCTCAGCGCCACCTGGCAGCGCTGCCGCGTCCACTTCATGAGAAACGCGCTGGCCTACGTGCCCAAGGGCCAGAACACGGTAGTCGCTGCTGCCATCCGCCAGGTCTTCCTTCAGCCCGACCATGCCGCCGCAACACAAGTCTGGCGTCAGGTCGCTGATCAGTTGCGCGCCCGCTGGCCAAAGCTGGGCGCGTGCATGGACGATGCCGAGCATGACGTCCTCGCATACATGACCTTCCCCGAGCAGCACCGGGTCAAACTCCACAGCACCAATCCGCTGGAAAGGCTGAACAAGGAAGTGAAGCGCCGCGCCGATGTCGTCGGCATCTTCCCCAACGAGGACAGCATCATCCGCCTCGTCGGCGCCGTCCTCCTTGAGCAGAACGACGAATACCAGCTCCAGCACCGCTACATGCAAATCGAGGGCATGGCCGCACTTGCCACACCAACAATCGAGGAGGTTCAGCCGCTACAGATTACACCCAAGGCCGCCTGACAATGCAGCCCGCTGGCCACACCCGAATTTACACCACGTTGACGGACGCGACCATAGCGTGCCTCATTTCATGTTCGCAGCTCGCATTTCCGCGTCAGTGCGTGATCGCTATGTGGTGACGAGGCTTTACGGCGCTAGTCTGATTTTG
>NZ_JACIEU010000079.1 GCF_014197035.1 Sphingobium scionense
TCGGCGAGCCAACCATCCAGTGATACCCCTGATATCGACGGGCTGATCCGCCATGTAACGGTGACGTGCCCTCAGCATCCGCTCTTCGGCGAGCGGTTCGAAGTTCTGAAGCTGGTGTCTGATCGCGGGCCGGCTTGGATGACTATCCGGGTGCCGCATGGCGGGCAGCGAAACATCCTTCGCTCCGTCACCGATCTGGCTACCGCTCCGCCTGACTCGAAATCCGCGCCGTTGGTCTCAGGCTCCATCCTAATGCGAGTCGTTGCGCTGGCAGAGGCGTTGCGCCGTTCATCACAGGACGAGGAATGCCAGAGTGAACATCAGCTCTCCCCGGAGACGGCCAAAGATCCAGATATGGTCGAGCCTGCCGCCAGCAATCCAGCGTCAGCTGGCGGCGACGATAGCGCAGGCTTTGTGCTCGCGCCCAACTGCCCGCTACGCCGGTGACACCGATGTTGAGAGATTATGCCGTAGATGAACGGATAAGCACCACGCAGCAGGCCAAGCTGGCCTATGTCTATGTCCGTCAGTCGAGCGTCGGCCAGATCCGCCATCACCAGGAAAGCACGGCGCTTCAGTATCGGCTTGTCGACCGCGCGCTTGGCCTTGGCTGGCCGCGCGAACGGGTCGAGATCATCGACGACGATCTGGGGAAATCCGGCGCGGAGGCTCAGCACCGATACGGCTTCCAACGCCTAATCGCTGAAGTTGGCTTGGGTCACGCCGGTCTCGTTCTGAGCTACGACGCGTCGCGCCTCGCACGCAACAACAGTGACTGGCATCAACTGCTTCAGCTCTGCTCGATGTTCAGCGTTCTCATCGCCGACAGCGAACGAATATATGATCCTGGACTTTACCATGATCGGCTTTTGTTGGGTCTCTCGGGGATCATGAGCGAGGCTGAGCTGCATCAGATCCGCATGCGCCTGCACACGGGGGAACGGCAGAAGGCGGCGCGCGGCGAACTGCGTATCCCGCTTCCGGCAGGGCTGATCTACGCGCCCGCCGGAGGGATCATGCTCAATCCCGACGCCCAGGTTCAGGAGCGCATCAGACTTGTGTTCGACAGCTTCATGCGCCTGGGAAGCGCAAAGGCAGCAGTGCGCTATCTGCGCCAGGCCGATCTTGCCCTGCCGGTCAGGCCGTTGAAGGGACCGGCGCCACACGAAATAGCCTGGCGCGATGCAACCGATGCGCGTGTGCGCAATATCCTGAAAAACCCTGTCTATGCGGGAGCCTATGTCTACGGACGCCGGTGTGCTGCGCCCGAAAAGCGAAGCGAGGGGGCCAATAACCCGACGCGCGCTGTTCCGCGCGAACAGTGGGAAGTCTGCATCCAGAATGCTCATCCAGCGTATATCAGTTGGGAGACGCATATGGCGATCAGCGACAAGCTCACGGACAATGTCGGCAACTTCAAAGCCGGGCATCGTGGCATGCCTCGGAAGGGAAAGGCGCTGCTGCAGGGTATAGCGATGTGTGGCAGTTGCGGACGGCGCATGGCACTCAACTACTCTGGCCCTGACAGCAACCATCCGGTATATCGGTGCCGTTCCGAACGAGCGACCTGCGTCGGTCAATATTGCCAAGAGGTGCGTGCGCCGCGGGTTGAGGCTGAGGTCGAACGGCAGTTCCTTGCAGCGCTCACCCCTGACCAACTCGCCATCGCGTTGGCCGCGCTCGACGCCATCGACGCGGACGTCCATGGACTCGAACGGCAATGGACACTCAAGCGCGAACGCGCCGAATATGAATGCGAGCGTGCCCGGCGCCAATATGACGCGGTCGAGCCGGAAAACCGCCTCGTTGCCCGTTCGCTCGAAAGCATCTGGGAAAGCAAGCTGCGTGAGGTCGAAAAGGTCGAGCAGGACTATCGGCGGTGGAAGACGGAGCAAACCGTTGCGTTGAATGCCGACGATCGCGCCCGTATCGCAGCGTTCGGCATCGACCTGCCTGATCTTTGGGAAAGAATCGAGAACAGCGAACGCAAGGCGATGCTCCGCCTCGTGATCGACAAGGTCATTCTAGATCAGCGGCGGGCGAAAGGCATGGTGTGGATCCGCATCATCTGGCAGACGGGCGCAGCGACCGAACACTGGGTCATGCGGCGCACTCAATCCTATGCTGAAGCTGCTCATGCCGACGTGCTAGAACAGCGGATCCGAGAGCTCAACGCCGCTGGCATGATGGACGCCGAGGTCGCTACCGCGCTCAACACAGAGGGTCTGCGGAACAGCCTGGACGGGCTGTTCGACCACAACACGGTGCACCTGTTGCGCCAGCGCTGGAATATCCCCACCGTAAAGATCAACGGCGTCGAGCATAATCCGCCCCGTTGGCCGGATGGCAGCTACTCGATCCAAGGTGCCGCGACCGCGCTCGGCGTCACTGAGCAGACGGTGTTCAAATGGCTGAAACGCGGTAAGCTTCAGGGCCGGCAACTAAAGAAGGGACAGCCGTGGCAGGTGGAACTGACCCTCCAGCAAATAAAGGCGCTCACAGCGCCAAATTACAGTATGACCCCTTCCAGGAAAGCAGCATCATGAAACGTTCGGCGATCC
>NZ_JACIEU010000080.1 GCF_014197035.1 Sphingobium scionense
ATCGGTGAGAGATGCCGCAGGAAGGCCTTGCGTGTCGCGAGGCCAGCCAAGGTGCTGAAGAAGACCAGCTTGCCGGCATCGAACAATGCCAACAGTGTCAACGTCACCTGAAGATTCCCCGGTTGTGTCGAGGTAAAATTCCCCACTTTGCGGCTGCCGGAGATCACCCGGCGTGCAGATCGGCGGCTCCATTTTTCAGTGGCCGCCCGCGCCTGCGCGGCGGCGCGGGCGTGGGCGGGGTGATGAGGGCCTTCGAGCGTATGTGCTCGGGCAGCAGGTCGGCATGGCGGCGTAGTCGATAGCTCGAGCCGTCGATCTGAACGACGATCGCGTGGTGAAGCAGGCGGTCGAGCAGAGCCGTTGCCACGACCGCGTCGCCGAAGATTTCGCCCCACTCGGCGAAGCCGCGGTTGGAGGTGAGGATCATTGCGCCCTTCTCGTAGCGGGCGTTGACGAGCTGGAAGAAGAGGTTGCCGCCGCCGGCGATCACTGGGAGGTAGCCGATCTCGTCGACGATTAGCAGCGAGAAGCGGCAGAAGAACCGGATCTTCTCCCGGAGCGTTCCCTCGCGCTCAGCCTTGGCCAGCGCGCCGATCAGGTCGGCCAGCGTCGAGAAGTAGACGCTTTTGCCGGCCTTGATAGCTTCGACGCCGATGGCGGTCGCAAGGTGGCTCTTGCCGGTCCCGGGCGGCCCCAGGAAGTGGACTGCTTCGCATCGCCCGACGAAGCTGAGCTCGGCCAGCGCCATGATCCTGGCCTTGTCCAGCGAGGGCTGGAAGGCGAAGTCGAAGCCGGACAACGTCTTGAGCGTGGAGAGCCGTGCCATCACCAGCGCCGTCTTGATCCTGCGGTTCTCACGGAAGCTCAGCTCCTCGATGAGGATCTGTTCGATGGCCTCGAGTGCGGTGATCTCACCGCGGTCGAGGCGCGCAACGCAGGCGTCGACCATTTCGATGGCGCGGGGCATCTTGAGGCCGACCATGCTCATCTTGACGCGGTCGAGCAGCGAGGCGCCGGGATCGGGAAGGATGCCGCTCATAGCGCACCTCCTGTAACGGCAAGTCGGCGGCCGACCGCCTCGTAGAAGTCCAGCGGCCGCTGGACCACGCGCTCGCCCGGCGTCGACGGCAGGCCCATGATGTCGCCTGCACGGCGCTGCAGGCGGCGATGGCCGTCAAGAAGCGAGCGCTGATGCCGGCCCTCGAGTAGGGGGTGGCGCGCGATGAGCCGCTCATCCTCGAAGATGCGGATTTCGTCGGCAAGGCTGTGGACCTCCACGACGCGTCGCCGGGTCGCGTCGGGGACCGAGTAGAAGTTGCCGGCGACGCTGACCATGCCTTCATGGCTGACGCGCCTCTCCAGCTTGAGAACCGCCCCGAACGGGATCAGCGGTAGCGGCTGCAACGTCGGCTTCTCCTCGGCGAAGGCCTCGTTGACGACGCGCCCCGTCGTTGCGTGCACGCGCGGATTGGCGACGCCCGAGAGCCAGCGGGCGAGTTGGGCGTTGAGGTCGTCGAGATCGCGGAAGCTCGAGCCCAGGAAGAAGTCCTCGCGAATGTAGCGGAACGGGCGCTCAACCTTGCCCTTGGTCTCGGGCCGATAGGGCCTGCAGGCCTTCGGCAGGAAGCCGTAGTGGCGAGCGAAGTCGGCAAGGCCACGATTGTAGATGACGCGCCCTTCCTCGTCCTCACCGGTGACCGCGGTCTTCATCCGGTCGTAGAGGATCTCGCGAGGCACGCCCCCGATCGCCTCGAACGCCGCCTTGTGGCAGGCGAGCACGGTCTGCATGGTCTGGCGCAGCGCGAAGCGGGCCCAGATCAACCGCGAGTGGCCCAGCACCATCGAGAACAGCCATACGATGCGCACTGTGCCGGGCTCGCTCGTGAAGCACACTCGGAACTGGGCAAAGTCCATCTGCGCCTGCTCGCCTGGCGCCGTCTCGAAGCGAACCGCAAACGGGCGCTCGCTGGGCGGCCGCATCGAGCGCACCGTGTCCCTGACGACGCTATAGCTACCCGCATATCCGCGCTCGCCGATCTCGCGATGCAGCCGCTGCGCGGTGAGCCCGGGATAAGCAACGAGCCTGGCCTGCAGATATTCGAGATGGGGATCGATCGGCCGGGGCCGTGGCAGCCGCGGGCCATACGAAGGCGGCTCCAGCCCCTGCGCGATATATTTGCGGACCGTCTTGCGATCGATCCCGAGCTGCCGCGCGATCGCGGCGACCTTCATTCCTTGGCGGTGCATGTCCAAGATCATGACGAGTTCCCCAAGCTTCTTCATCGCGGCTGCGCCTCCTGGAGGAAGCATGCCGGATATTCGGGAGATGCTCGCTGTCCCGGGGCGCGCCCCGGGACAGCGAGCAAAAGGAAGTGGGGAATTTTGAGATGACACTTCCGGGGAGAATTACTCCGCCATCAACACAACAGGCGAGTGAGGAACAGACGGCGGAACAAGGCGCCCAGCACGCGCACCGGCAGCAGGAATGCGGGGCGCGACGACATCCAGCGCGTGCCGT
>NZ_JACIEU010000081.1 GCF_014197035.1 Sphingobium scionense
TCTGCGGATTATGTTTCGGGTGTCACGGGTGGGTCAACCCGTGGTTTTCTCCTTTGGGTTCTGGCCTGCTTGGCAGAGCTGTTTTTGAAGCGGAAGCTATCGTTGCCGGTCTCCAGGATGTGGCAGTGATGGGTAAGCCGATCGAGGAGCGCCGTGGTCATTTTGGCGTCGCCGAACACGGTGGCCCATTCGCTGAAGCTCAGGTTTGTGGTGATGATGACGCTGGTGCGCTCGTAGAGTTTGCTCAGCAGGTGGAAGAGCAGCGCGCCACCTGAAGCACTGAACGGCAGATATCCAAGCTCATCCAGGATAACGAGATCGGAGTGCAGGAGGCGATTGGCGATCTGACCGGCCTTGCCCTGTGCTTTTTCCTGCTCGAGCGCATTGACCAGTTCGACCGTCGAGAAGAAGCGGACGCGCTTTCGATGATGTTCGATGGCCTGGATGCCCAGCGCCGTTGCCACATGGCTCTTGCCGGTGCCAGGACCGCCGACCAGCACGATATTGTCGGCGATGTCGATGAAGTCGCAGCGATGCAACTGACGCACCAGAGCTTCATTGACCTCGCTACTGGTAAAGTCGAAGCCGGCCAGATCGCGATAGACAGGGAAGCGCGCGATCTTGAGCTGATAGGCCACAGACCGAACCTCCCGTTCTGCTGTCTCGGCTTTGAGCAACTGGGAGAGGATCGGGATGGCGGCTTCGAACGCTGGAGATCCCTGTTCCATGAGATCGGTGACGGCCTGCGCCATGCCATGCATCTTGAGGCTGCGGAGCATGACGACGATGGCGCCGCTGGCAGGGTCATGACGCATGACGCTTCTCCTTGCGCAGATCATCATAGCGTTCGACATTGGCCACCGGCTCGCTGACCAGTTTGAGCGCCTGGGGCGCCGTCACCGGCGGCGTGGAGATCGGTTTTCCGTCGACCAGCCTATAGAGCAGATTGAGGATATGGGTCTTGGTCGGAACGCCAGCCTCCAGCGCCATGGTGACCGCCGTCAGCACCAGTTGCTCATCATGATGAAGAACCAGCGCCAGTATTTCGACCATTTCCCTGTCGCCGCCGGGATTGCGCAACAGATGTCGCTGCAGACGCTGGAACGCATCGGGTAGCTCAAGGAAGGGCGCACCGTTGCGCAGGGCGCCGGGCTTGCGCTGCACGACCGCCAGATAATGGCGCCAGTCATAAACCGTATGACCTGGACCGTCGTGAGAGCGGTTGATGATGCGCTGATGTGCGCAGATTGGCTGCCCCTCGGCGACGACCTGGAAGCGATCAGGATAGACGCGCAGGCTGACAGTGCGATTGGCGAAAGAGGCCGGTACGCTGTAGCGATTGCGCTCAAAGTGGATGAGGCACGTCGGCGATACCCGTTTGCGATATTCCACAAAACCATCGAAGGGCCTGCCCGCAACCATCAGACACTCAGATTCATCGGCCCAGGCATTGGCAACCGATCCGGGTTCGATCCCGTGAGGGATGTCCTCCCATAACGCCTTGCAGCGCTCCTCCAGCCACAGGTTCAGCGCATCAAGGCTTTCGACCTGCGGCGTGGGTTGCCACAGACGGTGCCGCGCATCCTGGACATTCTTCTCGACCTGCCCCTTTTCCCATCCCGCAGCCGGGTTACAGAACTCGGCTTCAAACAGATAATGGCTGACCATCGTCAGGAAGCGTGCGTTGACGGTGCGTTCCTTGCCACGCCCGACCTTGTCGACGGCCGTGCGCATATTGTCATAGATACCCCGGCGCGGCACGCCGCCCAGCACGCGGAAGGCGTGATTATGGGCGTCGAACAGCATCTCATGGGTTTGCAGCAGGTAGGCGCGCACGATGAATGCCCGGCTGTAACTGAGCTTGAAATGCGCGACCTGCAGCTTGGTCCGAACCCCGGCGATGATTGCCCAGTCCTCACTCCAATCAAACTGGAAAGCTTCCCCCGGCGCAAACGACAGGGGCACGAATGTCCCACGCCCGCCAATCTGTTGCTGGCGCCGATAATCTTCGCGCCAGTCCCGAGCAAAAGCGGCAACCCGGTTGTAGGATCCTTCATAACCCAGGCTCACCAAATCGGCGTGAAACTGCTTGATCGTGCGCTTCTGCTTGCGCGATCGGCCCATATCGCGCCGCAGCCAGGCCGCCAGATGCTCAGCAAATGGGTCCAGTTTGCTTGGTCGATCAGGCACCTTGAACCGCGGATCGATCGTCTCGGACCGCAAATATTTGCGGATCGTGTTGCGTGATAGTCCGGTGCGCCGCGCTATCTCCCGGATCGGTAGATGATCGCGAAAATGCCAGCGCCGGATAACGCTCAATAACGCCATGTCCAACACTCCATATACCCTCGCTTGTCAAAGCCAGGGACGAGTTCAACATGGGTCAATTCTCAGCGGAAATTTACGCCCTACC
>NZ_JACIEU010000082.1 GCF_014197035.1 Sphingobium scionense
GAGGACCCCCGACCTTTCATCTGGAAGGCCGATCCGGACGAAATTATAGCCGCTGTACGGCGCGGGCACCAAGTGTTGGAATCAATCCACTAGGTTGAGCGACGTAGTCGCTCTGCTCGCTGGTGGCCCGCCAATCAATGCGCAAGACCTTCGTGCTATCGTCGTCGACGAGTTATCTCGGTTGGGACGCAACCTGCGGGAGCAATCGGAGAGCCCTTGGCTCGACTACTGGAATACCGACAGTGATGGAAAGCCGGCGAACCCGAAAATCGAGAACGTGGCACGTAATACCACACTGACGAAACTGCGGGGCGCACTAGAGAAATACCAGATCGCGGTGACGCTGCCCGAGGTTCAACGCAAGGATTCCACGCGGGTCGATCTCTACTTTGCGACCCACAACGGAAGTAACCTGCCCATCGAGGCGAAACGCCACTACCACAAGGACCTATGGACTGCCGGCGAGGGCCAACTGCAGGGCTACACCACGAGCGAAGGCGCGACCGGTGTCGGGATATTGCTCGTCTTCTGGTTCGGCGCTGATTGGACGAAGACAACCTCGAGACCGGGGCTGCCGGACCCGGCTGACGCGACAGAACTTGGCCAGCAACTCGTCGAAGCCCTGCCTCGACATCTTCGGGAATTCACCGATGTCGTCGTTCTCGACGTGTCGCGCCCAGGAGGCGGAGAAAGCGAAGCAGAATGGAAAAAGCGTAGGAAGGCACCCTCTGGAAAGGGAGTCGCCGCAGCTCCAATTGCCAAGCCCTCGAAGAGAAAAGCGGCCTCGGCGAGCGCGAATAGGACCAGACCATCCGCGACCAGTTCGCAAACGCCACTGGAGAACGAAATTGAGTTGAAGGGCGCGACGGAATGAGGGAGGGGCAAAGCGCGCGGCAGGCATCGTGGCTGAAGCCGGAGGCATCCTAGCGTAGCGCCATGATCGCATTTGCCATCCTGCTAGCGGCAATCCATGTCGCGGTCATTGTTCGAGCAATCCTGCTCGAGGGACGCGAACCGCTGGCACGAACGGCCTGGCTGCTTCTGTTGATCGGCCTACCGGGAATCGGAACGATCCTGTACCTCTTCTTCGGCGAACCGTGGATCTCTACCGCTTTTCGCGAGCGCGCGCGGCGAGCCTACAAGGAACTGCTGCCTTTTGCTCCGGATCACGCCGGCGCGCCGAATGACCCAACCGCCGCCGCCAACGCCTTTCGGACCTGCGAGGCGGCAAGCCATTGGCTGCTAGCCACAGGAAACACCGCTTCGGTCGCGACGGACTCGGACGGCGCAATCGAGACGATCGTTGCTGATATCGATGCCGCCCGCCAGACAGTGCATCTGTCCTTCTACATCTGGCTGAATGATCACAACGGCACAAAGGTGGTCGAGGCGATCTGCCGGGCCGCCCGCCGCGGCGTGAAATGCCGCATCGTTGCCGATGCCGTCGGCTCGCGCGCGATGGTCAGATCACACGACTGGATGCGGATGCGCGAAGCCGGTGCAAAACTTTGCGTCTCGCTGAAAGCCCCGCTGGGCCTCGGCTTCCTGGTCGGGCACCGTGTCGATCTGCGCAATCACCGGAAGATCGTGGTGGTCGATGGCTGGATCACATGGTGCGGCAGCCAGAACTGCGCCGACCCGGCCTTTCTTCCCAAGCGCAAGTTCGCCCCCTGGGTCGATATCCTGATCCGCTATGAAGGGCCGGTAGCGCGTCAGGCCGAACTGATCTTTGCCGCTGCCTGGACAACAGAAACGGGCGAGGATCTTCGCGAGGCGTTGAGCATGGGGGCGCCGCAGCCGCGAGAGGGGGGCTTTCCGGCCCTCGCGGTGGGCACGGGGCCCTTGTCGCCTCGTGGAACGATGACCGATATCTTCGTGGCGGTCCTCGCATCAGCGCAGGAAAGCGTGACGATCACGACCCCATACTTCGCGCCTGACCCGCCATTACTAGCTGCGATTGTCGCTGCGGCCCGCCGGGGTGTCGAGATCCGCATCGTCTTTCCCCGGCGCAATGACAGCCGGATTGTCGGCGCGATCGGCCGTGCCTATTACCCCACGCTTGCGGCGGCGGGCGTGCGCATCTTCGAGTTTCGAGGCGGCCTGCTGCATGCCAAGACGCTTGTGGTTGACGGTTCGCTTGGGCTGGTTGGCTCCGCTAACATGGATCGGCGCAGTCTCGATCTCAATTTCGAGAACAACGCGCTGTTCTGTCCCGTGAGCAAGTGTATCATTAATAATAATGCATTGATAAAACGCGATGATTCCTTGCGATAGCTAAAAGGGCGCATCATTGG
>NZ_JACIEU010000083.1 GCF_014197035.1 Sphingobium scionense
GGCTTCATCTTCGTTCCTTCGTCACTACGACGAAGCCCAGATCCTCCTTAAATCACAACCTCAAATCTGTGCCATTGGTGCTGACGGCGGACAGGTCGTTTACAAGGCGCTCGACAATCTTGGGGCGTTTCAGCGCTGGTTCGGGTTCCAGCCGAATACGAAGGCGGCCGTGCTGATCTTTGGCTTCTTCCATGGCTTCGGCCTGGCGACGAAGCTGCAGGATTTCGCGCTATCGTCTGATGGCCTGATCACCAATCTCATCGCTTTCAACGTCGGTGTCGAGATGGGTCAGATCCTGGCACTGTCGGCCATCCTCATCATCATGGGTTATTGGCGGCGTACTCGCAGCTTCGCCCAACATGCCTTCACCGCGAACGTCGTGCTGATGACTGCCGGCTTCGTTCTCACCGGCTATCAGCTTGCCGCCCTGTTCTTGGGAGACCCCTCATGACCCGACCCCACTCGCCCATGCCGGGCGAACTGCCCACCCTTGGCCAACTAAATCGGGCTACACTCATCGCTTTCGGCGCCGCTGCGGTCATCTTGGTGACGACCGTGCTGCCAGCGGAATATGGCGTCGATCCGACCGGCGTCGGTGGCGCCCTCGGCCTCACCCCGATGGGCGAGATGAAGCAGGCTGAACATGATGCTGCGCCAGTGGCGTCGTCCGCACAGGCTACGCCAACGGCGTCCAAGCCGGCCGTGGCTGCCCCGGGTGAACCGGTCCAGGTCGTCATTACGCTCAAGCCCAACGAAGGGCGCGAGATCAAGGCAGTAATGACCGCCGGCAGCGCGATGCGCTACGCTTGGAAAACCGATGGCGCGAAGATCCGCTACGAATTGCATGGCGAGGAATTCAACGCGCCTGAAGGTGAATACACCAGCTACGAGAAGGGCACGTCGGCCGGTGAAAGCGGATCTTTCACAGCCCCCTTCGACGGTACGCATGGCTGGTACTGGAAGAACAAGACCAGCGAGCCTGTCACCATCACTGCATCTGCGACCGGTGGCTTTTCCGCCTTCGCAGCCAAGCCCTGACCCAAATTCATAATGAGAGAAGGAAAATCTGATGCGTAAATTCATTATCGCAGCTGCCGTTGTTCTCGCCCCCGTGTCCCCGTTGATGGCGCATGGCAATCATGACGAAGAAGAGCAGGATCGTCCTGTTCAGCAGGTGGCGAAGGACAATGTCATCAAGCTCATCACCAAGGGTACATTGCCGGCGAGCTGGTCAAAGGCGAAGTTCGTAGAAACGAAGTCGCGTACCGTTCAGGGCGCCCGTCAGGATGTGGTGATCTTCCGCAACGACGCTGAACCGGAAGCTCGCAAGCTGTTGTACGTTGCGTTGAAGCCGGACGGCACCTTCGTTTCGGCGAACTATAAGCTGAAGTGAGAAGTGATGGGCGCGGTCGATTGGCCGCGCCCATATTTCTGTCGTCATGAAGATCCGACGGCAACGATATCCAGCAGGAAGTCGAATCTTCTGATCAAGCCCGGAATTGAACCGTTGGAGCCCTGCGACCATCGGCGGCACCTTTTAGAGATCGATTTCAGCGGATGGCATGTCCATATCTCTCTTATTGCGCACGCTCATCGCTAGGGAAATTATGCCGAATGAGACAGACTAAGTCGTTTCAACGCGAATGGATTGTTTCAATCCTGGTTATGACATTCGCGCTAACGCTTGCCATCGGGATTGGTTTTCTGGCGGGTTATTATATCCCGTCGGCTTCTGACGATATGTCGGAGATCTGTCGAAATTTGCCAAAGAAAGCACCGATGGCGGATTGTATCGCTCTGCGTTCAGCAGTTGCTACTGAGCAGGCGACATCGACAGCGCAATGGGGTCTGCTGATCGCGGTTGGCTCGCTTTGCGCTAGCAGCGCGGCGCTGTTGGGATTGATCAGCGCCTTCAAGCAAGGGCAGCGTACGATCGGGATAGCCACCGATGCTGATTCCGAGGGAAGCCGCCCCCTCATTCCGAAATGATGCCGCCCCCCTGTTCCGAGAATTACTCGCCCCCTGATTCCGAGATGATGTCGCC
>NZ_JACIEU010000084.1 GCF_014197035.1 Sphingobium scionense
AAGGGTGTGCGCCGTGCAAAGGCGGCACTTTCTAGTGGGTGAAAGGCCCACCCGGCGATGCTCCAGCCGGAAGCAACCGGGGCAGGCATGGAGGTGACGAAATGTCTGAAGCCCCCGGATAACGGTCACGTAGGTGACCGTGCGAGCGTACAGGCCGTAACGTGAGTGAACGCTGAGCAATCCTCGAAAAGGACGATGTGCAGGCCGACCCGTTAACCCTTACGGGGAAGGTTGATATGGACGGGCGAGTTTGAGCGACGTTCGAGCCCGTCTGCTGCACCGGGGTAGTGGCGACAGCATGTACGCAAGGAAAGTGCACGCAACACGGGAAGCCCCATGGCGTGCCGAGGGATCGGCAACCGGACGCCCGCGAGGGATGGGACGGGCGCGGTGGGGTGGCGGAGAGGCCCGTAGTACCGAGGAAGCCGGGTAATGCCGGTGGAGGGAAGGAGCCTCAGTTCAAGACGAACGCAAGCAAGTGGTGAGGGGCAGGAGATTGGGAAACCTATCAACTCCGATAAGCGTCCAGAAGCTGCAGAAGGCGTTGCACGCGAAAGCGAAGGCAGAAGTCGGTTATCGTTTCTACGCACTATACGACAAGATCAGCCGCGATGACATTCTGGCCCATGCCTATGCCCAGTGTCGCTCTAACAAGGGCGCGCCGGGTGTGGATGGACAGGACTTTGCGGACATCGAGGAATATGGCGCCGAGCGGTGGCTGGCGGAACTGGCGCTTGCGCTCAGGGAGGAGACGTACCGGCCGGAACCGATCAGACGTGTCTGCATACCAAAAGCCAACGGCAAACTCAGGCCGCTGGGCATTTCCACCGTGCGGGACCGGGTCTGCATGACAGCAGCGATGCTGGTGCTTGAGCCGATCTTTGAAGCCGACCTTCCACCGGAAATCTATGCCTATCGCGCCGGGCGCAACGCCCAGCAGGCCGTGATCGAGGTGGAGGAGCAACTGTTCCGTGGCCGACCGGATGTCGTGGACGCCGACCTTGCCGACTACTTTGGCACCATCCCTCACCTGGAACTGATGAAATCAGTGTCGCGTCGGATCGTCGATCCGCGCGTGCTGCATCTGATCAAATCCTGGCTGGAATGCGCTGTCGAGGAAACGGACGACAAGGGTCGGAAGAAACGAAGGACGCAGGCCCGTGACCAGCGGCGCGGCATCCCGCAAGGATCACCCATCTCACCGCTGCTGGCCAACATTTACATGCGCCGGTTTGTGCTGGGATGGCGGAAGCTCGGCCTTGGGAAACGCCTCGGCTCGCGGCTCATCACCTATGCCGATGACCTCGTGATCCTGTGTGAAAAGGGCAACGCGGAAGCCGCGCTCGATCATATGCGCGGGCTCATGGAGAAGCTGAAGCTGACGGTGAATGAGGATAAGACACGCATCTGCAAGGTGCCGGACGAGATGTTCGATTTTCTGGGATACACGTTCGGTCGGATGTACTCCGCGAAAACCGGCAAAGCCTACATGGGCCACCGGCCATCAAAGAAAAGCATTCAGCGCGTGATCGCAACGATCCACGAACTGACAGACCGAGCGCGTACATGGCAGGATACCACATATCTGGTGGCCAAGATGAACCGGGTGCTGCGCGGATGGGCCAACTACTTCTCGGTCGGCACTACGAGCAGAGCATACCGGGCCATCGACAGCTACACAGCGGTGCGGTTGCGTCGGTGGCTGCGCGCCAAATACAAGACCAGGCGACGGCGAGAGGGAGCCTATCACGACCCCGAGCTATACGAGCGCTTCGGCCTCGTGCGTCTGGCTAACGTGGCCGCAGCCCGCCATGTGTGAAGGCGTGATGTCTTGTCCGAGAGCCGGATGCGGGAGATCTGCATGTCCGGTTCGATGAGCAGGGAGTGGAAACGGACCGTCTGGCAAGCCCCACAGGCGCGCCGCACGACACCGCGCCACTTCCTGACTCTACCG
>NZ_JACIEU010000085.1 GCF_014197035.1 Sphingobium scionense
TGTGGATCGGCGTGCAAAAAGAACCCCGTTAGCGGGGTGATCGGCGTCTAAAAGGGACCCCTCATTTCGATGGTTTAAGCAGCCGGCTGGATTTTCAGGCGGCGAGATCGGGATGTTGGTTTTGGAGACAGTTTTACGGATCCGGCGCGAGTATGCCGGAGGCAAGGCGATCAAGGCGATCGCACGGGATCTGCATGTGTCGCGGAAGGTCATCCGCAAAGCGGTCCGAGCGCCGGAGGGCGCCTTTGATTATCAGCGCAAGGTTCAGCCGCTGCCCAGGATCGGTCCGTTCCAGGAGCGCCTGAACACGCTGCTGGAAGAGAACGAGCTGCGCGGCAGGCGTGACCGGCTGCGGATGACGCGGATCCATGACCTGCTGGTGCGAGAAGGCTTTGAGGGTTCTTACGATGCGGTGCGGCGCTATGCGACGCGCTGGAAGATCGAGCGGCGCAAGGATGCTGGCGATGGCGTCACCGCCTTCATCCCGCTGATGTTCAGGCCAGGCGAGGCCTACCAGTTCGACTGGAGCCATGAGGATGTCGAGATCGCAGGAGCGCCGATGCGGGTGAAGGTCGCGCATATGCGCCTGTGCGCGTCACGTGGGGTCTATGTCCGGGCCTATCCTCGCGAGAGCCAGGAGATGCTGTTCGACGCGCATGCGCGCGGCTTTGCCTTCTTCGGCGGCGTGCCAGGGCGCGGCATCTACGATAATATGAAGACGGCTGTGACGAGCGTGTTCACCGGCAAGGAACGCGTCTTCAACCGGCGGTTCCTGATCATGACCGACCATTATATGGTCGAGCCCACGGCCTGCTCGCCTGCGGCGGGATGGGAGAAGGGTCAGGTCGAGAACCAGGTGCAGACGATCCGGGGTCGCTTCTTCCAGCCCCGGTTGCGGTTCGCCAGTCTCGAAGAGCTCAATGGCTGGCTGGAGGCCGAGTGTCGGCGCTGGGCGGAACGGCAGCCCCATCCCGAACAGGGAGATCTGACCGTGGCGCAGATGCTGGAGATCGAACGATCTGCGCTGCAGCCGATGCTGGGACCGTTCGACGGCTTCAATGAGAGCGAGCATGCCGTGACCGGCACCTGCCTGATCAGCTTCGACCGCAACCGCTACTCAGTCCTCTCGACGGTGTCGCGACGCACCGTGCAGGTCCGGGCCTATGCCGATCGTATTGTCGTTCGCTGCGGCGAAGAGGTTGTCGCTGAACATCCGCGCTACTTCGGGCGCAACCGCACGATCTATGACCCCTGGCATTATCTGCCAGTGCTGGCCCGCAAGCCTGGCGCGCTGCGGAACGGTGCCCCCTTCCAGGACTGGGATCTACCACCGGCGCTGGCCCGTTTGCGCCGCAAGCTGGGTAATGGCGACGATGCTGATCGCCGGTTCGTCCGTGTGTTGTCGGCCGTACTGACCGATGGCCTGGAGCCTGTCGAAGCCGCTGTGCGTGAGGCACTGGCGACGGGAACGGCAAGCGACGACCTGATCCTCAACATCCTGGCACGACGCCGGGAGCCTCCGCGTCCGCTGACGATCATCACCTCCGAGGATAGCGCCTTGCGCCATCCCCCGATCGCCGACTGTGCCCGTTACGACCAGCTGAGGACCTTCGATGCAGCGGCATGATATGATCGAGGCCATGCGCGGCCTTGGTCTCAAAGGCATGGCGGGCGCGTTCGACGATGCCGTCACCACCGGCCTTCAGCGCCAGCGCACCACCATGGAGATACTGACCGACCTCCTGCGAGCGGAGGCGACGCATCGTCATGCCGCGTCGATCCGATACCGGATGGCCGCTGCCAAGCTGCCAGTCGTAAAGGACATCGATGCCTTCCGGTTCGAGGGTACCC
>NZ_JACIEU010000086.1 GCF_014197035.1 Sphingobium scionense
GTCCGTCTATGTGGGCGACCAGGTCAGTTAAGCGCCTCAGCAGCGCCGCTCCGTCCGGTGAAAAGCCCTCTAGATGCGGCCGCCAAAACCGTCAACCGCGAAATTCCGCCATTTTTGAAATTCCCCTCCGAAAGTTGAGAATTCGTTCCCTACCGATTGCATGAAAAGCGCCGTCTTTCGGGCATTTCGGAGAT
This sequence comes from Sphingobium scionense, assembly GCF_014197035.1. Lineage (GTDB taxonomy): Bacteria > Pseudomonadota > Alphaproteobacteria > Sphingomonadales > Sphingomonadaceae > Sphingobium > Sphingobium scionense. The sequence goes on from NZ_JACIEU010000086.1 coordinate 195, forward strand.
TTCACGCGCTTGTAATAAAAATGCGTTCCTGGGCGGTGATTGGGCGCAGTGCCCTGCCCTTCTCCCCCCCCAAACCCGATCCTGTCGTGGCAAGAATCGGGAATCAGGGGAGAATCGGTATGAGAATCAGGCCAGCGGCTCGCCTTCCCACAATTCGGTGTCGATCTGCGCCTGTGCATCGCGCGGGTAACGTGGACCCGACACCGCCTTGAAATCGAACAGGCGGTCGACCCGGTCGAGCAACGGGCAAGGCAGGTCGAGCCTGACCGCCGCCAGATTCTCGTCGAGATGGGCCATATTGGTCGTGCCGGGAATCGGCACGATGAAGTCGCGGCGGGACAGCAGCCAGGCCAGGCAAAGCTGCGCCATGGTGCAGCCCGCTTCGTCGGCGAGCCGCTTGAGCTTCGTTGCCAGCTCCAGATTACGGGCCAGGTGCGGCGGCTGGAAGCGCGGCATGGCGCCGCGAATATCGCCCTCGGGTACGCCCTGCGGCCCGACCCCGCCGGCGAGCAGCCCGCGGCCGACCGGCGAAAAGGCGACGAAGCCGATGCCAAGTTCCGCGCAGGCGTCGAGCACGGCGACTTCCGGATTACGGCTCCAGGTCGAATATTCGGTCTGCACCGCGGTGATCGGATGAACCCCATGGGCGCGGCGAATCGTTGCGGCCGACATTTCCGACAGGCCGATCGCGCCGATCTTGCCATCCTCCACGCCACGCACCAGCGCGCCCACCGACTCCTCGATCGGCACCTTCGGGTCGAGGCGATGAAGATAATAGAGATCGATATGGTCGGTCCTGAGCCGGTGCAGCGAATCCTCCAGCACGCGGGTGATCGCTCGGGGCGAGCCGTCGAGACCGCGCTTGCCGTCAATCTCCGCCAGGACGCATTTGCTGGCGAGGGTGAAATCGGCCCGGCGGTCCATGATGGTGCGGCCGAGCAATTCCTCATTGGCGCCGAAGCCATAGAGAGCGGCGGTATCGAAGAAGCTCACGCCGGCGTCGAGCGCATGGCGCAGCAGCCGTTCGGCCTCGTCCGCCGACGGGCGCGGCAGATAGGCATGGGACAGGTTCATGCAGCCAAGGCCGATGGCGGAAACGGTGAGCGCGCCCAGGCGGCGGGTAGGAAGAGCAGTCGTCATGGAGTGGGAAGCATCCTGTCGGTTGGGGCCGTGCATCGCACAAGAGATAGGTCCGCATCTCCGCTCTGTCATGCCCTCGGTCATGCCTCATCCGGCAAGACGAAAGAAGATGGGGTTTACCCGCCCTAACAAAGCCAATCTTGCCCGGCGGGCGCAGCGGGATCATCTCCGCGTCATTCTGTAGACATTTATGCCGCCCTGCGGCGCGAGCGAGCCCATGACCCGGAACCTTACCCATTTGGAGCGCCTGGAGGCGGAGAGCATACATATATTGCGGGAGGTGGTGTCGGAGGCGGAGCGGCCTGTGATGCTGTACTCGGTGGGCAAGGATTCGGCGGTGATGCTGCATCTGGCGAAGAAAGCCTTCTATCCCTCGCCCCCGCCCTTCCCGCTGCTGCATGTCGATACCACCTGGAAGTTCAAGGCGATGTACGACCTGCGCGACAAGGCTGCGCGCGACGCGGGCATGGAGCTGCTGGTCCATCATAATCCCGAGGCGCA
>NZ_JACIEU010000087.1 GCF_014197035.1 Sphingobium scionense
TGCCTGATGGCGCAGCTTGGCGAACCGCAGCCGGGCGGCCAGCTTGCGGTCGTGGCGGAAGCTCCATTCGCGGTCGAGCAGCAGCGCCAGCCATTCGGGATGGGTGAGCCGCTCGGCTTCGGCATTGGCGGCCAGTTCGTCGAACGCCCTGGCCATGCCAGCCAGCCCCATTGCGTTCAGCCGGTCGAGAGTGGGATGTTGAAGCATCATGATCTCCTTCAGTGATAGTAGCGGGAACCCCGGATATTCGGGTGGGTGATCGTCCGATCGTCGCGCGCCTGCCGGGGCGCGGGCGCCTGATCGAGCCGGTTGTCGAGGATCGATCGGACCGATCCATAGGTGCGTGCGCCGATATCGAGCGCCCGGCTGCACGCCGCTTCGACCCGTTCGCGGCCGAAGCCCTTCACCAGGCGCACGATGCCCAGGCAGGCCCGGAAGCCCTGCTCGGGATGCGGGCGATCGGTCAGGATTTTCTCGCACAGCAGGGCGGCACAGGGGCCGATCGCGGCCGCCTCGGTGGCGATGCGTTCGATCGTCCAGTCGGCGAAGCGCCGGTGCGATGACGGCATATGCTCGGATATCGTCGTGTGCCGGCCATTGCCGGAGCCGCGCATATGGGCGGCGATCCGTTCACCCTTGTGGAACAGTTCGATCGTACGCGCGGTGATCCGCGCCTCGACCGGCTCGCGCGCGAAGCGATACGGGACCGAGTAATAATGGCGCTCGATCTCGACATGATAATCGAGACCAGCGCGCCGCCGCCGCCATTCGGCGAAGACATAGGGTTCCAGCGGCAGAGCTTTCAGCGCAGGCCTGTCGATGGCCTCGAACAGCTGGCGCCGGGTCTGGCCCACGCGGCGCATGATACGGCGGTCATTGAGGTCGGCGAGCAGGTCGCCGATCGCGGCGTTGAGTTCGGCCAGGCTATAGAAGATCCGATGCCGAAGGCGCCCGAACAGCCAGCGCTCGACGATCAGCACGCAGGCCTCCACCTTGGCCTTGTCGCGTGGGCGGCGCGGACGGGTCGGCAGCACCGCGCTGTCGTAATGTGCCGCCATCTCGGCATAGCTGCGGTTGACCTGTGGATCGTAAAGGCAGGCCTTGATCACCGCGACCTTGGCATTGTCCGGCACGAACAGGGCAGGCGCGCCGCCGAAGGCTTCCAGCGCCCGCACGTGCGCCGCGATCCAGTCGGGCAGCGTCTCGGTCCAGCTCGCCTCGGCATAGGACAGGCTCGATGCACCCAACACCGCCACGAAGATGTGCGCGTCGCGGATTTCGCCGGTCAGCCGGTCGACCACGACAGCCACCTTGTCGCCCGCATAGTCGACGAACAGCTTCTCGCCGGCGGCGTGGGTCTGCCGCATCGTGACCGGCAGCTTCGCCGCCCAGCCACGATAGAGATCGCAGAACCGGCTGTAGCGATAACCTTCCGGATGCTGAGCGATATATTCGTCCCACACGATCTGCAGCGTCACATGCTTGCGCTTCAACTCGCGATGGATCGCTGCCCAGTCCGGTTCAGGGCAGCGGCGATGGCCGGTCTTGGTGCCAGCCGCGCGGTAAAGCGCCGCCTCCAGAACGGCATCGCTGACATCCGCGCCCAGCGGCCAAGCCAGACCCGCGACCGCTGCCCGCCTCAGCGTCTCGCGCACCGTCGAGGGCGCGGCGCCCACCCGATACGAAATCGCCTTGTGACCCAG
>NZ_JACIEU010000088.1 GCF_014197035.1 Sphingobium scionense
CAACAGGCGAGTGAGGAACAGACGGCGGAACAAGGCGCCCAGCACGCGCACCGGCAGCAGGAATGCGGGGCGCGACGACATCCAGCGCGTGCCGTCGAGCGCGATGCCACCGCCAGGCACGATCATGTGCACGTGCGGATGGTGGGTCAGTGCCGATCCCCATGTGTGCAGCACGGCGGTGATGCCGATCCGCGCGCCAAGGTGCTTGGGATCGGCGGCGATGATCAGCATCGTGTCCGCGGTTGTGCGGAACAGCAGGTCATAGACCACCGCCTTGTTCTGGAAGGCGATGTCTGCGACCTCGTTAGGCAGGGTGAACACGACGTGGAAGTAGCCAACCGGCAACAGGTCGGCCTCGCGCGCGGCCAGCCAGGTGCGCGCGGCGGCGCCTTGGCACTTGGGGCAGTGTCGGTTGCGACACGAGTTGTAGGCGACCCGCCAGTGCCCGCAGTCTTCGCAGGCCTCGACGTGACCGCCCAGCGCGGCGGTGCGGCAGTTCTCGATGGCCGCCATGACCTTGAGCTGGCCGAGGCTGAGATGCCCGGCATGGGCCGCGCGATAGGCCGGCCCGCTGCTCCGGAAGATATCGGCGACCTCGAGTGAGGTGCGCACCGGCTCAACCGGGAGGTGCCCTGCCTTCCATCACGGCCATGATCTGGTCGAGCGGGCTGGCCACCGCCCGCATCGTCTTGCTCGAGACCTGGGTATAGATGCCGGTCGTGTTGATGTTCACGTGTCCCAGCAGCACCTGGATGACCCGGATATCGACGCCTTGCTCGAGCAGGTGAGTGGCAAACGAGTGGCGCAGTGTATGCGGGCTTACCCGCTTGTGGATCTCGGCGCGCTCGGCCGCTTCCTGCACGACGCGGTGCAACTGGCGAGCCGAGACCGGATCCGTGCCGCTGCGGCCGGGGAACAACCAGCCATGAGGTAGCATCACTCCGCGCCGCTTGCCTTCGCGCCACCATTGACGGAGCAAGTCCAGCAGGTGCGGTGAGAGCATGGCGTTGCGGTCCTTGCGTCCCTTGCCCTGCTCGACGCGGATCATCATCCGGGTGCTGTCGATGTCATCGACCTTGAGGTGGGCAACCTCCGAAACCCGCAGGCCGGCGCCATATGCCACACTGAGGGCCGCCTTGTACTTGATGCCTGGCGCAGCCTCGAGCAGCCGCGCTGTCTCCTCGATGCTCAAGATCACACGCAGCTTGGGCATGTAGCGAACAACGACGAGCCCCAGCGCCATCTCCGGGCGCTTCAGGGTGATCCCGAACAGGAACCGCAGTGCCGACACGGCTCCATTGATCGTGGCCAGCCCCACGGCGCGCTCGTGCTGGTCGACCTGATAACGCCGCAGGTCTTCCATTGTGGCCGTATCCGGCGGACGGCCCAGGAACGCGGCGAAGCTTCGGACATGCCGGATATAGTCCTTCTGCGTGTGCGCCCCGAAGCCACGCATCGTCATGTCCTGCAACATACGCTCACGCAGCGAATGGGTCGGGGCAGCGGTCGTGATAGTATCCATGGTAAGTTCCTCTCCGTTGAAGGAACTCCACCGTCGGCGGGCGACGCCGCCCCGCCGAAAGCCTCACAAATACTACGCTACGTCACCCCAAGCGACCCTCCCGCGGAGCGGGTTCGTGCTTTGG
>NZ_JACIEU010000089.1 GCF_014197035.1 Sphingobium scionense
ATCGGCAGCCGGGCGAGGGCGTCCAAGGTCAGCGCATCGGGCAACACATCGCTCTGCAGATCATCCTCATATTGCCTGGCCGTGTAGCGCAGCGTCGCCGACAGTTCCGGCCCGGCCTTTGGCGCCCAGGCCAGCGTCGCGCTGGCCGAGTGGCGCGGCACCTGCGCCGGAGCGAAGCCGTCGAACGCCATGCCCGGCGCATCCACCTTGGAGCGGCTATAGGCATAGGAGGCGAGCAGCGAGAAATCGGCCGGCAGTTGCGCGCTGGCGGTCAACTCCACGCCCTTCGCCACGATCGCCTTCACATTCTGGCGCTTGCGGGTGACACTGTCGATGGTGACGTTCGCGATCGCATCGTCGAGCCGGTTGTAGAAGAGCGTGGCGGAGAGCCGCACACCCGATGCCGGGGTCAGGTCGATGCCACCCTCCAAACCCTTGAGCTTTTCCGGCTTCAAGGCAGCATTGGCCTGGGTGGTGATCGGGAAGACGACGAAGGGACGATAGAGTTCGTTGAGGGTCGGCAGACGGAAGCCGCTATAGGCCGCGCCGCGCAGCGCCACCGCATCGCTGAGATGGTAGAGCGCGCCGGCCCGGCCGGAGAAGGCCCAGTCGGAGCGGTTGGCGTAGGCGCTGTCCTGCGTCACCACGCCGGCCGCACTGACCGCCTTGTAGAAGCCGTTGCGGATCGACCAGCGATCGGCCCGCACCCCGCCGGTCAGGACAAGCTGCCCGATCGTCCAGTCATCCTCGGCAAAGATACCGGACGTGATCTGGTCGCCACCGGCATGGCGGCGCGATGTCAGCGGGTTGCTGGCGAGGCCCGCATTATAGGCATCCTCATACATGTCGCCGGTGGCAAAGCGGGTGTCCACGCCGATGCGCAGCACATGATCCTCGCCCACCGGCGGGCGCAGCTCGATCTTGCCGCCGATCCCGGTCGAGGGGGTATTGCGCTGGTCGAGCGACTTGCGGAAGCTGGTGGAAGAGATGACGATATTGGAGAAGTTGCGCGCCTGGAGATAGGCCAGCGCATCGACCTGCCAGCGGCCGCGGCTGATATAGCGGATGCTGGCATCCTGGCCCTGGCTCATGCTGTCGGCGCCGGCAAAGCGCAGGGTGCGATTATCCTGGAACAGGGTGCCGCGAAACTGGATTTCCGAGGTCGCATCGATCGGCGCGACGGCGCGCAGATTGGTCGACCAGCTATCATAGGCGGCGGGCACGGTGGCGGCGACGCGCTGGTCCCTGGGCGTGGTCTGGAAGCCGTCGCCCCGGTCCCAGCGGCCCGACAGCGACACATAACCGCTGCCCAGATCGGGCGCGATGCTGGCGGACAGTTCGGTCGCGTCCCTGCTGCCATAGAAGGCACTGGCGCCGAACACCGGCATCTGGTCGCGGGTGGCGCTGGCCAGTTCGATCGTGCCGGCGACCGCGCCCGCGCCGAACGCGCCGCTGCCCCCGCCGCGCGTCACCCGCACCAGCGCCAGCCGGTCGGGCACCAGCGCGGAGAAGGGGATATAGCCGAAGAAGGGATCGGCCACCGGCACGCCGTCGAGCAGCACCAGGGTCCGGCTCGACGCATTGCCGCCCAGCGCGCGCAAGGTAGCGCCCTGGTT
>NZ_JACIEU010000090.1 GCF_014197035.1 Sphingobium scionense
TGCTTGAACTCTTCTGTATGCTTGATCATCTCGTCGGTCTCCTGTTGCGAGCTCTAATCGCTCAGGTGACCGGCGCAAATCCGTTACAAGTCCATCGGGCGACCATACCCTCATTGAAATGCTCACAACCAATCCGCTGGACGAGGACCGTCGCCGGCAGCAGCGATCACTGCTTAAGCGCGAGCGCCGACGCTCCGATGCGCAGCAGGAGTTCGTGAACGAGGTAAACAGGAACTTTGAGGGTGTAAGTTCAGGAACAGCGGTTCCAATTCTCGATGACCTCTCGCGCATCTTCCTGCAGGTCGGCCGACACGATTCTGAAGTAGACGGTCTGGTCGCTCTGGTAAGCGAGACTAATCCGGATATCGCCGCAGCTGCCCTCGCGGGCTTCGACGCGATCCTCCGTACAGAGGTTCCTGTCTCCCCGCGCGAACTTGGTGCCCGCGAGGCGAAGGGGCACAGGCTGCACGAGGAGCTGCCAATACTTGCAGCAGTCATGCGACGGATGGGAAAGCCCGAGGAATGATTACCGTCTCCCCTACGCATGCGCTTCTGATCCTCCGGCAATCTGACAACATCCAGGATTCGGACACCCGCATGCGCATCGAGCGCTGGGCCGTCGGCGAACTCGACAGAAACCCGTCGATCGGCAGCGCGGCCGTTCGAGAAATGTGGGAAGGTGCACTCGATGCTGGAGTAACAAACGCGACGGCTATTTGGGTGGTAGGCCAAGGGCATTCGAGTGTTGCCATCGGTCTAGCCATCGAGGAAATCCTCTCGCTCCGACCAGGCATGGCAGTCGATCCACTGAGAATGATCATCAGCGAGGCCATGCTTCGTATACCCCGCCCATCTCTGGAGCACCTTACCGACGCCGCACTTCGGCGCAACGACCTCCCTTCACGCGTGCGGGCGCTGTGGAGCCTCCTTCACTTCGGTCTCAAAGGCGAAGCGGCACGATCGTCACTTGAAGGTCATAGTGAGGCCGATCTGAAGGACCTGCTGGAGGCTACATGGGCACAGAACCCCCTTGATGCGCTCCCGTCTGAAAGCGACGCGGAACGGGCATCTCGTGCGGCGGCGATGGTTCGCGCTTTGGGGCCGACATCCATGCCGGAGGCTACAGATCTTGCACGGCGAAGAGCGATGCGGCCCAAGCGCGGCAGCGACAGCGTCGAGCGTGCCATTCGCGATCTGCAGCAGAACGCCGACCCATTAGCCGGAAAACTCATTGCCGAGTGCCTCCGGACGCCCACGCTCAGCTATTGGTTCCCTGTACTTCTCCACGCGAAGTCTGCACAGTCCAAGCTGCAGGCAGACAAGACATACACGCCACCTAGTGGATTGATCGGAACGAATGAGTCCGCTTGAGGGATTCCCATTCTTTCGGTGCCGTGCGACGATGCGGCATGCGAACGGGTATCGAGATCG
>NZ_JACIEU010000091.1 GCF_014197035.1 Sphingobium scionense
GGTCGCGTCCGTCAATGTGGTGTAAAATCGGGTGTGGCCACTGGGCTGCATTTTCAGGCGGCCTTGGGTGTAATCTGTAGCGGCTGTGCCTCCTCGATCATTGGTGTGGCAAGGGCGGCCATGCCCTCGATCTGCATGTAGCGGTGCTGGAGCTGGTATTCGTCATTCTGCTCGAGCAGGACGGCGCCGACGAGGCGGATGATGCTGTCCTCGTTCGGGAAGATGCCGACCACATCGGCGCGGCGCTTCACTTCCTTGTTCAGGCGTTCCAGCGGATTGGTGCTGTGGAGCTTGACCCGGTGCTGCTCGGGGAAGGTCATGTAGGCGAGCACGTCGTGCTCGGCATCGTCCATGCAAGCGCCGAGCTTTGGCCAGCGGGCGCGCAACTGATCAGCGACCTGCCGCCAGACCTGCGTCGCAGCGGCATGGTCGGGCTGAAGGAAGACCTGACGGATTGCAGCGGCAACGACGGTATTCTGGCCCTTGGGCACATAGGCCAGGGCGTTGCGCATGAAGTGGACGCGGCAGCGCTGCCAGGTCGCGCCCATGACGCGGGTAATCGCCGCCTTGAGCCCCTCGTGGGCATCGGAGATGACCAGCTTCACGCCGGTCAGGCCGCGCCGGACGAGGTCCTTGAGGAAGCTCGACCAGAACGGCTCGGCTTCGGAAGGACCGATGTGCAGGCCGACGATCTCGCGCTTGCCCTCGGTGTTGACGGCCACAGCGATTATCGCGGCGACACTGACGATCCGCCCGCCCTCGCGCACCTTGAGATAGGTAGCATCGAGCCAGAGGTAGGGCCAGTCGCCGGCGAGCGGCCGCTTGAGGAAGGCGTGGACCCGCTCGTCGATGTCCTTGCACAGCTTGGATACCGAGGACTTGGAGATGCCAGTCATGCCCATCGCCTGCACCAGTTCATCGACGCGCCGGGTGCTGACGCCGGCGATCCATGCTTCCTGGATCACCGCGACCAGCGCCTTCTCGACGGTCTTCCTTGGCTCCAGAAAGCCGGGAAAGTAGGCGCCGGTCCGCAGTTTGGGGATCTTGAGATTGAGCGTGCCGAGCCGGGTGTCGAGACTGCGGTCGCGGTAGCCATTGCGCCAGGTCGTGCGATCGCCGGAACGCTCGTGCCGGCCGGCGCCGACCAAGCCATCGACGTCGGCCTCCATGATGATCTGTAATACGTTCTCGGCGATCGTGCGCAGGAAATCTCCATCTCCGGTCTTCGCCATCAGCTCGGCAAGCGGTAATCTATCGTCGGTCATCGGGATCAACTCCTCGGTGGGCGTGTGAAGTGTGGTAACTCCACCTTACCGATGAGCCCGGTGGCCACCGAGATCGAATTCGCATGGGTGGGGCATGCCCCACCCATGCGATCGCCTCAATCTACACCGGAAATTACACCACGAGCGCGGACGCTAACG
>NZ_JACIEU010000092.1 GCF_014197035.1 Sphingobium scionense
TTGTTGATTTCCACTGAGAAGTGATGGAGTGGATGCCCCCTCCCGACGGCATCAAATGTGCCATTGTGATGTTTCCGAACGTCACAGCAGAGGAGAAGGCATCCATGGACGGTGTTAGCATTGTTGGCCTGGACCTGGCAAAGAGGGTTTTCCAAGCACATGGAGCATGCTCGAACGGGCACGTGATATTTCGCAAAAAGCTGAGCCGATCTCAGCTTGTGGCATTTCTGGCTCGGCAACCACGCTGCATTGTTGCGATGGAAGCTTGCGCTAGCGCACATTTTTGGGGTCGGGCCATCAGAGACTTGGGGCACGAGGTTCGCTTGATCCCGCCCATTTACGTAAAGCCATTTGTGAAGCGGCAGAAGAACGACGCTGCGGACGCGGAGGCGATTGCTGAAGCGGCTGTGCGGCCGAATATGCGTTTCGTTGAGGTCAAATCTCAGAGGCAGCAGGCCGGTGCGATGGTGTTCAGGACTCGCGACCTATTGGTTCGGCAACGCACGCAATTGAAACATGGTGTCGTTGCTCCCCAAGGAGTGACGAATGTCCGGATACTGGAGGCCGCAATTGAGGAAGCCGAAACATCTCTCGATCTGCTGATCATCGAGACGGCACGGCTTTACCTCACGCAGATCGCCTCGCTAAGTGAGCAGATCGTTACGCTTGAGAAAGTTCTGCAGCAAGAAGCGGGCAAGGCGGCTACGACGGCCCGGCTGTTGACCGTACCGGGGATCGGCCATGTCACCGCTATGGCTATCGAGGCCTTCGCACCTCCAATGGAGACTTTCCGGCGCGGAAGGGATTTTGCCGCCTGGCTCGGACTTGTGCCCATCCAGCGATCGACCGGCGGTAAACAGGTCCTCGGCAGAACCTCTAAAATGGGTCAGCGCGATATCCGGCGATTGCTGATCACGGGCGCCATGACGATCGTGCGTTGGGCAAGCCGTAAAGCGCCACCGGAAGGGTCATGGCTATCCCGCATGCTGGAGCGCAAGCCCCGAATGCTTGTTGCCATTGCTTTGGCCAACAAGATGGCCCGCTCTGTCTGGGCGATGTTGACCAAGGATGAGGATTACAGGAATCCGGTGGCTGTCGCGGCGTGATCAAATGATCGCGCGGTCAGCTCCCGGTGCGTCGGGCGTGTGAGAAGATCGAGGAGTAGTAAGGGCAAATGATCGGACAGATCCGGTTCTGAAAATGCATTCCGAGTCATAGGGCTACGAGCCCGCAGAAGTGTTTTGCATCAGATCCGCGCATCTCCATACCGGCCAGCGGATATCGGTCCGCACAACAGGCCTGATACATGACCGCATCCGATCACACGCCGGCGCCGCTTCAAAACCTCTTGTGCGACCGGGGGCATCCATACATGACCCG
>NZ_JACIEU010000093.1 GCF_014197035.1 Sphingobium scionense
CGGGACTGTCAGGAATTTCGTGTGCGGCGAGGCATAATGGGCAACAAGGAGACCCAGTATGTCACGACGGAAAGAACCCTCGATACCGAACGACATCCTCGACCAATTGCTGGCCGGCACTGACGCGGCGGCGGCGCTCAGCCAAGGGGGCTTGCTCGATACCCTGAAGAAGGCTTTTGCCGAACGAGCGCTCAATGCGGAGATGGATCACCATCTTGGCCAGGAGGAGCAAGGGAACAACAGCCGGAACGGCTATGGCCGCAAGACGGTGACGACCGACGGCGGACGGATCGAGATTGAGGTACCGCGCGATCGGGCGGGGAGTTTCGACCCGCAGCTGATTGCCAAATACCAGCGACGCTTCCCCGGCTTCGATGACAAGATCATCTCGATGTATGCGCGCGGCATGAGCACGCGAGAGATCACCGGGCATCTGCGCGAGCTGTATGGGATCGACGCTTCGCCTGACCTGATCAGCACGATCACCGACGCGGTGTTGGAGGAAGTCGCAGCCTGGCAGCAACGGCCGCTAGACCCAGCCTATCCGCTGGTTTTCTTCGATGCGATCCGGGTCAAGATCCGCGATGAGGGCATGGTCCGCAACAAGGCGATCCATATTGCCCTGGGCGTCATGGCCGACGGCACCAAGGTGGTCCTGGGGCTATGGCTGGAGCAGAATGAAGGCGCCAAGTTCTGGCTGCGCGTCATGAACGAACTGCGCAACCGCGGCGTCGAGGATATCATGCTGGCCGTCGTCGATGGCCTCAAGGGCTTCCCCGACGCCATCACGGCCGTCTTTCCCGAAGCCATGGTTCAAACATGTATTGTCCATCTGCTGCGCAACTCGATGGATTTTGTGGCGTGGAAAGATCGCAAGGCGCTCGGAACGGCGCTGAAGGCCATCTATCGCGCCGTCGATGCTGCGGCCGCCGAGGAAGCACTGACGGCCTTCGAAGCGAGCTTCTGGGGGCAGCGCTACCCCGCCATCGGCCAGAGCTGGCGCCGGGCATGGTCCGAAGTCATTCCGTTTTTCGCCTTTCCCGACGAAGTCAGGCGGATCGTCTACACAACGAATGCCATAGAAGCCCTAAATTCCAAGCTCCGCCGCGCTGTTCGCGCGCGGGGGCATTTCCCCAACGATGAGGCGGCGACAAAGCTGCTCTATCTGATCTTGAACCGATCGGAGAAAGAGTGGAAAATGCCGCCGCGTGAGTGGAACATGGCAAAGGCGCAATTTGCCGTGCTCTTCGGCGAACGTTTCATCAGGGCCATGACGGCCTGATGATCAACCGCCTCGCCGTACACGAAATTCCTGACAGTCCC
>NZ_JACIEU010000094.1 GCF_014197035.1 Sphingobium scionense
AGCGCAAGGAAGCCCGTCACATCAACGTTCCGCCATCCTGACAGGGGGTCCCTTTTGCGCGCCGATAAGGGGTCCCGTTTGCACGCCGATTGACATCCAGCGTTTCGCTGAGGAAGCGGCCACGCCCGCGCCAGTCGCCGCCATATTGATCGGTGCGATGGTTGGCATGGACCGAGAAGAAGCTCTGCGCGAGATAGCCGTGCGCGAAATGCAGTTCGAGCCACTTGAAACCGGCGGCCAGCGCGCGCTTTGCAGCGGCGACGAAATCGGCCTTCACCCGCTCGATATCGGCGATCGTCATTTCGCGCGGCATGCGGGGCAGGCCGCCGCCGAACGGAATCGCGGACGGCGAGATCGTCTCCCAGCCGCGCGGATCGCCGGCGGAGATATGATCGTCACCTTCCCAAGGCAGGTTTGCGCTCGCCTTGCGGCCGGCATGGCCGATCTGGATGCCGGGTACGGCGCCTTCCGCCTTGATCTCCGCAGCGATGCGGGCCATGCCCTCGATCTGGCCGTCATGCCACAGGCCGGTGCAGCCCAGCGTGATCCGGCCATCGGCCGACACGCCGGTCGCCTCGACGATCACCAGCCCTACGCCGCCGCGTGCGATCGAGGGATAGTGGATCCAGTGCCAGCGGTTGGTGACACCATCGATAGCGCTGTACTGGCACATCGGCGGCACTGCGATGCGATTGCGCAGGGCGATGCCCTTCAGTTTGAACGGCTCGAACAATGCAGACATGGAAGCTCCTTGGCAGGAAAAGAAGGTATCAGCCGCGCACGGCTGCGAGGACGAGGAGCGCGACCTCTTCGGACTATTGCGGGTTCTGTCCGGTCACCAGCTTGCCATCGCGGCGCGCGAAGGGCTGGAAGGCCGCGCCGCTGTCATACCGCGCGTCAAGATCGCGGATCCGGGTTTCGAGCAGGAAGGGCACCTGCTGCGTCAGGCCGGCCATCTCCTCTTCCTCGTTGGTGAAGGCGGAAACGGTGCGGAGACAAGCGGCTTGCCGGTCGCGAGCCTGTTTGCCAAGGTGCACAGGCGAGCGGTCGACGCTGAGCTATTGCACGACAGGCTGACCATTGCTGCGGCCCGCAGCGCTCTGCATGTGGTGTTCGCAATGGCGGGAGACCGGTTCGACGTGGGCGACGTGGAAAGGCAATCGCAGTCCGATCCGGGCCTGGTCGCGGAGGCAGGCTTGGACCTGGAGATTGGGGTTTTGCGCGGCGGTGGCTTTCCGGTGATCCGTGATGTCGTGATGGTGGCGATTGTTGCGGTATCGGGCGGTTCGCTGAGCGGCGTTCAGGGTCTG
>NZ_JACIEU010000095.1 GCF_014197035.1 Sphingobium scionense
GGGACTGTCAGGATTTCCGTGTGCGGCCGGGCGGTTGATCATCAGGCCGCCATGGCTCTGATGAAACGTTCGCCGAAGATCACGGCAAATTGCGCCTTCGCCATGGTCCACTCACGTGGTGGCATCTTCCACTCTTTCTCCGACCGATTCAAGATCAGGTAGAGCAGCTTGGTGGCGGCCTCGTCGCTGGGGAAGTGTCCCCTGGCCCTGACAGCCCGCCTGAGCTTCGAGTTCAAAGCTTCGATGGCGTTCGTAGTGTAGATGATCCGGCGGACCTCGTCGGGGAACGCAAAAAACGGGATCACCTCGCCCCAGGCGCGCCGCCAGCTCTGGCCGATGGCGGGATAGCGCTGCCCCCAAGGGCCAGCCTCAAATGCTGTCAGCGCCTTTTCGGCGGCATCTGCGTCGGTGGCACGGTAAATCTCCTTGAGCGCGCTGGCGAGGTTCTTTCGGTCCTTCCAGGAGACGAAGTCCATCGAGTTGCGCAGCAGGTGAACGATGCAGGTCTGGACGATCGCATCGGGGAACACTGCGGTGATCGCATCGGGAAAGCCCTTCAGGCCGTCAACGACGGCCAGCAGGATGTCTTCAACGCCACGGTTGCGAAGCTCGTTCATCACCCGAAGCCAGAACTTGGCACCCTCATTCTGCTCGAGCCACAAGCCGAGCACCTCCTTTGCGCCGTCGGCGCGGACGCCCAGCGCAATGTGGATCGCCTTGTTGCGCACCATGCCCTCGTCGCGGATCTTGACCCGGATCGCGTCGAAGAAGACCAGCGGGTAAACCGGATCGAGCGGCCGCTGCTGCCAAGTGGCGACCTCATCGAGCACGGCGTCGGTCACCGTGCTAATCAAATCGGGTGAGACGTCGATGCCGTATAGATCGTGCAGGTGCCTGGTGATCTCGCGGGTGCTCATGCCGCGCGCGTACATCGACACGATCTTGTCGTCGAAGCCGGGAAAGCGGCGTTGATACTTGGCGATCAACTGCGGGTCGAAGCTCGACTGGCGATCGCGCGGCACGTCGATCGCCAACTTGCCGGTGTCGGTCATTACCGTCTTCCGACCGTAGCCGTTGCGCATGTTGCCGGCGCCGTCTTCGCCAGCGAGGTGGTGATCCATCTCCGCATTCAGGGCACGCTCTGTCAGCGCCTTCTTCAGCGAATCGAGCAGACCGCCCTGCTCGAAGGCGGCACTGGCAGCGCCGCCCGCCAAAAGCTGATCGAGAAGCTCATTCGGTATGGCAGGT
>NZ_JACIEU010000096.1 GCF_014197035.1 Sphingobium scionense
TGGACTTGTAACGGATTTGTGCCGGTCACCTCTCTCATTATGCCACCTTGGCTTCGAAGGCGAGCGGGCTGATGCCGCCCAGATATGAATGTCGGCGGCGGGTGTTGTAGAACCCATTGATGTACTGAAAGATGGCAGCTTCTGCCTGACGCCGCGTCGGCCAGCTCTGCCGCCAGATGAGTTCTGCCTTCAGGGATTTGAAGAAGGTCTCGACAGAGGCATTGTCGTAACAATTTCCCTTGCCGCTCATTGATGGGCGCAGGCCATAGGCCTGCAGCTTCTTCTGATAATCGTAAGAACAATATTGGCTGCCGCGATCCGAATGGAAAAGGCAGCCCTCCGAAGGCTGGCGCAGGCGCACCGCCATATCCAGCGCCCTTATCGCCAGGTCCTTCTTCATCCTGTCGCTGACAGCCCAACCAACGACACGCCGGCTATGCAGGTCCAGAATGACGGCAAGGTAGAGCCATCCTTCTGACGTCCAGATATAAGTGATGTCGCCCGCCCACTTTTGGTTGGGCGCATTGGCGGCGAAGTCGCCGTCCAGCCAGTTCGCTGCGACACCCAGGCGATGGTGGCTATCCGTCGTAACCTTATGCTTGCGCGTGCGGACCGGCCTGATCCCGTTGATCCGCATCAGTCGTCCAACACGGCGCTCGCCAACATCGAGCCCAGCCTCTTTCAACTCCATGGTCATCCTCGGACGACCATAGCTGCCAAGGCTCAGGCTGTACTGTTCCCGAATATGGGCCAGCACTTTCATATCCGTCCGCTCCCGAAGACTGATCGGTCGCGAGCGCCAGGATCGATAGCCACGCTCACTGACAAGCATGACACGGCAGAGCAGCTCAACGGGCCAACGATGCCGCCAGCTATGCACAAAAGCGAACTTCACGGCCTTTGGCTCGCGAAGAACTGCGTGGCCTTTTTTAGCACTTCCCTCTCCTCCCGCAGCACGCGGTTCTCAAGGCGAAGGCGTTCATTCTCACGCGCCAAATCTGCCTGCGGCGCTGCCACCAGGTCAGATGGCCGATACTGTGACACCCACTTGCCCAGCGTCGACTTCCCTATCCCCAAATCCGATGCAACCCGGTCGCGGGGCAACCCGCTGGTCAGCGCGATGCGCACCGCCTCATGCTTGAACTCTTCTGTATGCTTGATCATCTCGTCGGTCTCCTGTTGCGAGCTCTAATCGCTCAGGTGACCGGCGCAAATCCGTTACAAGTCCA
>NZ_JACIEU010000097.1 GCF_014197035.1 Sphingobium scionense
CTAGTGGATTGATTCCAACACTTGGTGCCCGCGCCGTACAGCGGCTATAATTTCGTCCGGATCGGCCTTCCAGATGAAAGGTCGGGGGTCCTCGTTATGCTCCTTGATAAAGCGGTTGATGGCTGCCTGCAGATCTACGACCGAATGAAAGACGCCGTTTTTCAGCCGCCGCCGTGTGAGCTTGGCAAAAAAGCCCTCGACGGCATTGAGCCATGAGCACGACGTCGGGATGAAGTGGAAGGTCCAACGCGGATGCCTGGCCAACCAGGCGCGGACCTTGGGCTGCTTGTGGGTCGCATAATTGTCGAGGATGACGTGGATGGCCTTGTCAGCGGGCATCTGGGCTTCGATCGTGTTCAGGAACCGGATGAACTCCTGATGCCGGTGCCGTTGCATGTTGCGGCCGATCACGGAACCATCTAGGACATTGAGCGCGGCGAACAGGGTCGTGGTCCCGTTGCGCTTGTAGTCATGCGTCATGGTCGCGCCGCGACCGCGCTTCAGCGGCAAGCCCGGTTGGGTCCGGTCGAGCGCCTGGATCTGGCTCTTTTCGTCGACTGACAGCACGATCGCGTGCGCAGGCGGTGAGACGTAAAGCCCGACGACATCGTGAAGCTTCTCGGCAAAAGCCTTGTCGTTGGACAGCTTGAAGCTGCGCCAACGATGGGGCGCCAGACCGTGGTCGTGCCAGATTTTCACGACCGATGACGCCGCGATACCAACGGCTTTAGCCATCGCGCGCACCGTCCAATGGGTAGCCTCGTGGCTGGGCGTCTCCAGCGTCAGCTTCACGACCTTGTCAACCAAAGCAGCCTGGAGAGGCGCAATCCCCGGTGGGCGGGTCTTGTCGCGCAGTAACCCATCCACGCCTTCGGCCATGAACCTTTCCTGCCAGCGCCATACGCACGTCTTGGATTTGCCCGTCGCCATCATGATCGCCTGGGTGCCCAGGCCCCGAGCCGTCAGGAGAATGATCCGCGCCCGCCAAACATGCTTCTGCGGCGAACCCCGCGCCGCAACAATCGCCTCAAGCCGCTTCGTGTCCGGTGCAGTGACCTCGATCTCGATACCCGTTCGCATGCCGCATCGTCGCACGGCACCGAAAGAATGGGAATCCCTCAAGCGGACTCATTCGTTCCGATCAATCCACTAG
>NZ_JACIEU010000098.1 GCF_014197035.1 Sphingobium scionense
CTAGTGGTTTCCGCCTGACATAAGAGTCCGGTTCGGGATTCCCTTTGTTGCGTTCGCATGCGAGTCTGGCGCATGCGCACAGGAATATCGTTCACCGTTTCGCCGACCGATCGTGCCCGTCTGACGGCGCTGATTAGGGACCGCAATGCCCCACAGAAGCATGTCTGGCGCGCCGAGATCGTGCTTCTGTCCGCCGACGGCGTCGGCACCGTCGAGATCATGCGCCGGACCGGCAAGTCGAAGACCTGCGTGTGGCGCTGGCAGGAGCGCTTTGCCGCGGAAGGCTGCGACGGGCTGCTGCGCGACAAGACGCGGCCGTCGCGCATTCCGCCGCTCGGACCCGATGTCGCCGCGCACGTGGTGGCAATGACGCTTGCCGATCCGCCGGGCGAAACGACGCACTGGACGGCCGACATGATGGCGAAGGCGGCCGGCATCAGCGCCAGCGCGGTCCGGCGCATCTGGAAGGCACATGGCCTCGCGCCCCACCGCTGGCGGCAGTTCAAGCTCTCCAACGATCCGAAATTCGTCGACAAGCTGCGCGACGTCGTCGGCCTCTATGTCGATCCGCCGGCCCACGCCATCGTGCTGTCGGTCGACGAGAAGAGCCAGATCCAGGCGCTCGACCGCACCCAGCCCGGCCTGCCGATGAAGAAGGGCAGACTCGGCACCATGACGCATGACTACAAGCGCAACGGCACGACCACGCTGTTTGCCGCCCTCAACGTGCTCGACGGCACCGTCATCGGCAGGAACATGCAGCGCCATCGCCATCAGGAGTTCATCCGCTTTCTCAATGCCATCAACGCCGAGGTTCCCGCCAACAAGGCCGTGCACGTCATCCTCGACAACTATGCTCCCCATAAGCACCCCAAGGTGCGCCGTTGGCTCGACCGGCACAGCCGCTTCACCTTCCACTTCACCCCGACCTCATGCTCATGGCTCAACGCGGTGGAGGGCTTCTTCGCCAAGCTGTCGAAACGGCGCCTGAAACGCGGCGTCTTCCACTCCGTCATCGACCTCCAGGCCGCCATCAACCGCTTCCTCGCCGAGCACAACCAGCAGCCCAAGCCCTTCACCTGGGCCGCCGATCCCGACAAAATCATCGCCGCCGTCAAGCGCGGGCACCAAGCGTTAGATTCCATCCACTAG
>NZ_JACIEU010000099.1 GCF_014197035.1 Sphingobium scionense
CTCTCCAAGATCAACCAGATCCCAGCTTTCGCTGGGATGACGGGACAAAGCCAATGACCGACACGCTCACTCAGCCCGACACCCAGGCCCCGATCTACCAGACCGATGCGCTGATCGCGCAGGACATCGACGCCTATCTCGACGTCCATCAGCACAAGACCATGCTGCGCTTCATCACCTGCGGCTCGGTCGATGACGGCAAGTCCACCCTGATCGGGCGGCTGCTCTATGATTCGAAGATGATCTTCGAGGACCAGCTCGAGGCGCTGCAGGCCGACTCCAAGCGCGTCGGCACGCAAGGGGGCGAGATCGACTTCGCCCTGCTGGTCGATGGCCTCGCCGCCGAGCGCGAACAGGGCATCACCATCGACGTCGCCTATCGCTTCTTCGCCACCGAAAAGCGCAAGTTCATCGTCGCCGATACCCCCGGCCATGAACAATATACCCGCAACATGGTCACCGGCGCGTCCACCGCCGACCTTGCCGTCATCCTGATCGACGCGCGCAAGGGGATTCTCACCCAGACGCGGCGCCACAGCTACCTCGCCCACCTGATCGGCATCCGCAACATCGTGCTGGCCGTCAACAAGATGGATCTGGTCGGCTATGACCAGGCCGTGTTCGACGGCATCGTCAAGGATTATGCCGAGTTCGCGCAGAGCATCGGCATCAGCGCCTTCACCCCCATCCCCATTTCCGGCTTCAAGGGCGACAATATCACCGCCCATTCCGAGAATACGCCCTGGTATCGGGGGCCGACCCTGATGGCCCATCTCGAAAGCGTCGAGGTCGATGCCACCACCGCGGCGGCCAAGCCCTTCCGCATGCCGGTCCAGTGGGTCAATCGCCCGAACCTCGACTTTCGCGGCTTTGCCGGCCTGATCGCCAGTGGTTCGGTCAAGCCGGGTGACGCCGTGCGGGTGCTGCCTTCGGGCAAGACCAGCACCATCTCGCGCATTGTTACGCTCGATGGAGATCTCGACGAAGCGATCGCCGGCCAGTCGGTCACGCTCTGCTTCGCCGACGAGATCGACTGTTCGCGCGGCGACGTCATTGCCGTGGCCGACAATCCGCCCGAGGTCTCCAGCCAGTTCGAGGCGACCATCGTGTGGATGGATGACGAGG
>NZ_JACIEU010000100.1 GCF_014197035.1 Sphingobium scionense
TGGTGTAGGAAGGTTTCCCTGAGAGGGTGGCCACCGTCGATCTTCTGGTAGGGTTCGGATGCGAACTCGAACCTGGAGAAGAAGACGATGACCGATGACAGAATGGCCCTTGTTGAGCTGATCGAGCAAGGGGCTGACAGCGATTTGGTGCGCGAGATGCTGGCTTTTGCCGCTGAGCGCATGATGGATCTGGAGATTGAGGCCAGAACCGGTGCGCCCGCCGGCAGTCGCAGCCAGTCGCGACTGAACCACCGCAACGGCTACCGCGAACGGGGATGGGACACCCGTGCCGGTCGGATCGATCTGGCGATCCCGAAGCTGCGCAAAGGCAGCTACTTTCCGAGCTTCCTGGAGCCGCGCCGCACCGCCGAGAAGGCCTTGGCAGCGGTGATCCAGGAGGCCTATGTGCACGGCGTCTCGACCCGTTCGGTCGACGATCTGGTTAAGGCGATGGGCGCCAGCGGCGTATCGAAGAGCCAGGTCAGCCGCCTGGTTGCCGAGATTGACGAGCGGGTGAACGCCTTCCTCACCCGCCCGATCGAGGGCGAGTGGCCCTATTTGTGGATCGACGCCACCTACCTCAAGGTGCGTGAGGGCGGACGGATCGTCTCGACGGCGACGATAATCGCCGTTGGCGTCAACACCGATGGCCGCCGTGAAGTTCTGGGCGTCGCCACCGGCCCTTCGGAGGCGGAGCCCTTCTGGAAAGCCTTCCTGCGTTCGCTGGCGGATCGCGGACTGCGCGGGGTGAAGCTGGTCATCGCCGATGATCACAAGGGACTGCGCGCTGCCGCCAGCAAGGTGTTTGCCGCGAGCCAGCAACGCTGCCGGGTGCACTGGATGCGCAACGCGCTGGCCCATGCCGCGCCCAAACAGCGGCCCGCCGTGATTGCCATGATCAAGACGATCTTCGCGCAGGAGACGACCGAAGCGGCGCACCAGCAGTGGGAGCAGGTCGCCGATGCCCTGCGCGAGAAGTTCCCGAAGCTGGCCGACATGATGGACGCATCGCGCGAGGATGTGCTTGCCTACATGGCGTTCCCGAAGGATCACTGGGCGCAGATCGCGTCCACCAACCCGCTGGAAAGGGTGAACAAGGAGATTAAGCGAAGGG
>NZ_JACIEU010000101.1 GCF_014197035.1 Sphingobium scionense
TAGTGATCATGGGCCGCATCGTAGATGAAGTCCGGCTTCGTGAAGTGGCCGTGTTTTGCCCGGCCGGTGGTGTCGACCTTGGGAACGCACGGCAGCACGCCGGTGCCTTCGCATTCCAATATCTGAGCGCCGTTATAGTAGCCGCGATCAGCCAGCACCGTCAGTTCATCTGAACCTATGGCGTCCAGCGCCGCCCGTCCCATCGGGGCCAACTGTGTGCGGTCATGGCCATCGTTCAGCACCTCGTGCGCGACGATCAGGTGATGCTCGGTATCGACCGCGGTCTGGACATTATAACCCACCATGCCGGTGCCACGGCCTGAGGTCGCCATGGACCGTGCATCGGGATCGGTGAGGGATATCTGGTTATCTGGCGCCTCCTCGACCTGGGCAGCCATATCCTTCAGATACTGCATCTGACGCTGCAGTCCGGCGATCTTTTCCCGGATTTTGTCGGTCCGCACCTCAGGCACATCGCTGTCTTCGCGATCGGCGCGGTCCAGGGTGACCAGATAGCGGTCGATGCTTGCCTCGACCTGCTCGATCCGCTTGGCCGCCTTATGTGCCGTGAAGTTGCGATCCCGGTTATTTACCGCTTTGAACTTGCTGCCATCCACCGCCACCATGGCGCCGATGAACAGGCCCATGCCGCGGCATAGCATCACGAACTGTCCACACACCGCTCGGATCGCAGCGCCATTGTCGCGACGGAAGTTGGCGATGGTCTTGAAGTCAGGCGCCAGCCGGCCAGTCAGCCACATAAGTTCGATATTACGACCAGCTTCCCTTTCGAGACGGCGGCTCGACTGGATGCTGTTGAGATAGCCATACAGATAGATCTTCAGCATTGTCGCTGGGTGATAGGCAGGTCGCCCCGTCGATGCTGGCTCCATACCGGCAAAGCTGAGAACCGCTAAATCCAGCTCATCTATGAAGGCCTCAACCACCCGAACCGGGTTATCCTCGGCAATATAATCATCCAGCGATGCAGGCAGAAAACTGGCTTGCCGGCGATCTTCCCCTTCGACGAAACGGCCCATGACCAAGTCTCCCGAGACGCCAGAAAACCCTATCATACAAAGGCGTTTTTACACAGCCTCGGTCG
>NZ_JACIEU010000102.1 GCF_014197035.1 Sphingobium scionense
ATGTTCGACAAGACCTATTATGCGACGCACCCGGACATGATGGAGTGCGTGTCGAACGAGGAGCTGCGGGATCGCTATCTGATCGGCGGGCTGTTCCGTGACGGCGAATGCGTGCTGAACTATACCCATGCCGAGCGTTTCGTGATCGGCGGCGTGGCGGTGGCCGATGCGCCGGTGAAGCTGCCGGCACAGACCGAGCCGGCCTCGGCGGCGGGCCACCCGTTCCTGGAGCGGCGCGAACTGGCGATCGTCAATGTCTCGGGCGTCGAAGGCACCGTGACCGTCGACGGCGAAGTCTTCACGCTCGGCAACAAGGATTGCCTCTATGTGACGATGGGCGCCAAGGATGTAGAGTTCGCCGGCGCCGGCGCGCGTTTCTATCTCGCCTCCTGCCCGGCGCACAAGGCGTTCACCACCCGCAAGCTCGGCATCGCCGACGCCAATGCGCTGGAGCGCGGCAGCCTGGAGGAATCCAACGAGCGCACCATCTTCCAGCTCGTCATCCCCGGCATCTGCGACAGCGCGCAGCTGGTCATGGGCCTGACCGTGCTCAAGCCCGGTTCGGTGTGGAACACCATGCCCCCGCACATCCATGAGCGCCGCAGCGAGATTTATTTCTATTTCGAGCTGGATGGCGATGCCGACCGCGTCTTCCACTATATGGGCGAGGGCGACGCGATGCGTCACATCGTCATGGCCAACGAGGAAGCGGTGATCTCGCCGCCCTGGTCGATCCATATGGGCTCGGGCACCAAGGCCTATGCCTTCATCTGGGCGATGGCCGGCGAGAACCAGGACTATACCGACATGAACGTGCTGGACATCTGCCAGCTGGCCTGACGGTTTTTCGCCCCTTCCGCGCGAGCGGGAGGGGCCAGGGAGTCCTGACATGAGCACTATCTTCGATCTTGGCGGCAGGCGTGCCATCGTCACCGGCGCCAATACCGGCATCGGCCAGGCGATCGCGCTGTCGCTGGCGGCGGCCGGCGCCGACATCGCGGC